>JADJUP010000001.1 GCA_016716965.1 Sulfuritalea sp.
CCCGAAGGATGCTTTCCCCGGACGGCATTCGCATCCATTTCCATTTTCATGGCGTTTGTAACGGCTACCTGCCGCGCACCTGCAGGGCAAGGGCACGCGCGTGGCCGCCGGGATTACTGCAGAAGGACCTTGACCATTCCGTGGAACGCTACAACCCAATCCTCGACAAGCAGAAGAACGTCAACAAGGACGCCGAGGGCCTGGATTGCGTGCATGAGATGAACACCATCAACCACTACGTCGGCAGTTCCGATTTCACCGGCGCGCCGGTCAGCCGATGGCAAATTCTTCTTCGGCTTCTTCGCCGTGATGCTGTGGGCTTCATCGCCCGCAGGGCGCAAAGCGGCTGATGGTGCTGGCAGCGGGCTTTACTGCCGCCAAGGCGGTGAGATGGTGGTGCATCAGTTGCGCTGGGGCACATGGAAAGCCACATCGCCGCCTCTGCGTCAGCGAGGCCGGCACCTTCTTCAAGGGCGGGTTACCAAGATCAAGGTCTGGGGCGACAACGTGCGCCTGATCACCACGGGTGTCATCGCCGGACTGGTCGTGGCGATGGCCGTCGTCGCCGCCGGGGCCGCAAAGATCCGCGGCTTCTCGCTGCTGCTGGAGCTGGTGCCGGCGCTGATGCCGATCTTTCGTCCTCGAATACGCCGGCTGGTCTGGTTCTTCGGCACAACATGCACCCCCCTGGGGCGCCTTCACCGTCAAGCCCTTCATGCCCACGGTATTCGGCGAGGGGCAAGGTGGCGCAGTTCTCCACCTATTCCTATCCCTACTGGGGCTACGGCCTGCTGCTGATCGCCTTTGGCTGCCTGATGCTGGCCGTGCTGCTGCGGCAGCGGCAGATGCGCGAGGGCGGGAGCATTGAGGGGACCATGAAGCCGAAGCGCTGGCACGCCTTCCTGCCGGCCCTGCTGCTCGGTGTTTCGACAATGCTGGTGGCGCGCCCGACGGATCGCGACGCGGCCGACGACAAGCCACCTGCGCTGGGAGCGACGGCCGATCTGTCTACCGCGCCGCGCGTCGGCGTCGATCGCCCGAAGCCTACCTACATGCTGCACGAACGCGACAAGCGGGTGCATGGCCTGCGGCCCTTCCAGGAACTGGTCGACGCTGCGCCGGCCGGGTCCACGCTGCGCCCGCCGCCCGGCCGCTATGCCGGCCCGGTGGTCATGACCAAACCCCTGGTCGTCGACGGTGGCGGCCAGGTCACGATCGATGCCGGCGACCGCGGCACGGTGTTCTCCCTGCAAACCGACGGTGCCGTGCTGCGCGGATTGCACCTGACCGGCTCCGGCGATTCCCACGATACCGACGATTCCTGCCTCGACGTGCGCGGCCATGGCAATGTGATCGAGAAGCTCGTGATCGACAACTGCCTGTTCGGCATCGACCTCAAGCAGTCGAGCGACAGCATCCTGCGCGGCAACAGGATCCGGTCCAAGCCGCGCGAACTGGGCGTGCGCGGCGATGGGCTGCGCCTTTGGTACAGCGACCGCAACCTGATCGAAGGCAATGAAGTCGTCGATTCGCGCGACATGGTGGCCTGGTACTCGCACGACAACGTCTATCGTGGCAATGTCGGCATGCGCAGCCGCTACTCGATCCACTTCATGTTCGCCAACAACAACGTGGTCGAAGGCAACAAGTTCTACGATAACTCGGTAGGCGTGTATTTCATGTACACCGAAGGCGGTGTGATGAGGAACAACCTGATCTCGCACGCCACCGGCGCTTCCGGCATGGCGATCGGCTTCAAGGAGGCGAGCAACGCGTTGATCGAGGGCAACGAGATCATCTACTGCGCGGTCGGCATCGGTTCGGATTTGTCGCCGTTCCAGCCTGACAGCAAGATCTGGGTGAAGAACAACCGCCTTGCCTACAATGGCATTGCCATCAAGCTCACCTCCGAACTCGGCGGCAATGTAGTTACCGGCAACGTCTTCGAGGGCAACCTGACCCATGTGGTCCAGGCCGGGCGCAACAAGGGCAACCTCAACGAATGGAGCGACAACTACTGGGACGACTACCAGGGCTTCGACCGTGACGGCAACAGCGTCGGCGACACACCGTACGAACTGTATGCCTTCGCCGACCAGATCTGGATCGAGATGCCGCCGGCGCGCTTCTTCAAGAATTCCCCGGTCATGGAACTGCTGGATTTCCTCGAACGCCTGGCGCCGTTTTCCTCGCCTGAACTGACGCTGAAGGACGAGAAGCCGCGCTTTCGCAAACCCGAGGCAGGGAAGGGCAGGGTGACCGGATGAGCGAGAAGGAAATGCGTGACGATGGGGTGAATGCCGCCGTGCCGCCAGCGCCGACTTTTCCAGAGACCGCCACCGCCTCCGGCGGAGACACCACGTCCGGTCCGGTCGCACCCGCTGCCAAGCCGCCGCCCTCGCGCGAGCGCCTGCAGCAGGCGCGGCGGCGTGTGCTGCGCACCATCCTGCTCACCGGCGGCGTCATGGGCGCCGCGCTCTCCGGCTACCTGCCGCTGGTCTATGCGCAGAAGAAGCGCCTGCGGCCGCCCGGCGCGCTGGATGAAAAGGATTTCCTGTCGTCCTGCATCAAGTGCGGCCAGTGCGTGCAGGTCTGCCCTGTGTCGGCGATCAAGCTCGCCGACCTGGTCGACGGTTTCGGCGTCGGCACGCCCTACATCGATGCGCGCGAACAGGCCTGCGATTTTTCCTGCGATGCCGTGCAGTGCATCCTCGCCTGCCCGACCGGGTCGCTGGTGTACAAGAAGCCGGCTTTCCTCGGCGTGCGCAAGGGGGCAAAGCTCGCCGCCGCGCCCATCCTCAAGGCCAAGGAAAAGGATGCCGAACCGACCCTGAACCTCTCCGAACGCATCGGTGTCGCGCGCCTGACGCGGCCCGAGGCCTGTCTCGCGATCCAGGGCAAGGGCTTCAAGGGCCAGGTGCGCGGCGCGGCATTCAAGGGTCGCCTGCGCTACATGGACGTCGATCGCTGGAAGCCGATCAAGGTCGCCGAGCATCCCTACGACATCGCCGAATGCGATCTCTGCGTGCGCGAATGTCCGGTCAAGGGCGCCATCTCGATCGAGACCGTATTCGCGCCCGACGGCAGCAAGCGCAAGTCGCCCGTCGTGCATGAGCCCTGCGTCGGCTGCGGCGTCTGCGAAATGATCTGTCCGGTCGAGCCGACCTGCATCGTGGTCGAAGCCAGGGAAGTGTGGAACGTATGAATCCCTTTCTGAAGCGTCGCTTTGTCGACCAGATTGCCGTGATGTTCGGCCGCGAGGCGAAGAAGCCGGCGGCGATTTCCGAGCCGGCGCAGAAGATCCATTTCTACAAGCGCGGCAACCGCGACCTTATCGCGGAGAAGCTGCATGCGCGCGCCCATGCCGTGCATTCCAACAAGTGGCGCAACCGGCGCTGGACGGTGCTGCTGGTCGTCAACCTGTTCTTCACGCTGTCCTTTTGGCTCGACATCCAGATCCTCGAAGGCGCGCTGACTGCCTCGCGCTTCGTCGGCTTCCACCTGATCGACCTGAATTCGGCCCTGCAGGTGATGCTGGCGCACAAGCACATCATCAACAACCTGGTGATCGGCACCGGCACAGTCTTCGTGCTCTGGCTGTTGCTGGGCGGGCGGACCTTCTGTTCCTGGGTCTGCCCTACCACCTGCTGGCGGAGTGGGCGGAGAAGATCCACCTCTGGCTGGTGAAGAAGAAGCTGGTGACCGACCAGGCCATCGACCGGCGCCTGCGCACCCTGTCCTGGATCGTCTTCGCCGTGCTGGCGCTGGCGACCGGCTACACCGTATTCGAGGCCATCTCGCCGACCGGCATCGTCTCGCGTGCGCTGATCTACGGTCCCGGCCTGGCGTTGCTGTGGGTGCTGGCGCTGCTGGTGTTCGAAGTCTTCTTCTCGCGTCGCGCCTGGTGCCGCTATGCCTGTCCGATCGGCCTCACCTACGGCGTGGTCGGCATCCTGTCCCCCTTGCGCATCAAGTACACGCTGGACAGCTGCTTCCACGAAGGCGATTGCCGCAAGGTCTGCCTGGTGCCACACGTGCTCGACACAGTGATCAAAGGACGCGCCGTCGATACCGAAGTGCCGATCAAACCCGATTGCACGCGTTGCGGGCTGTGCGTCGACACCTGCCCGACGAGATCACTCACTTTCGATGTCAAAGGTTTTTCCAAACTACTATGAAGACCATTGATCCGCAGATTACGCAGATTTCGCGGATTAAGGCGAACCCCATTTCGGTGTTCAATCTGCGTAATCTGCGTAATCTGCGGAAAACGCCTTTCGCTCTTCCTTCCGAACCATGATCAGTTTTTCGAACGTAAGCAAAAGCTTCCGCAAATCCCGCGTGCTCGATGCCATCAACCTGGAAATCGGCATCGCCGAGCGCGTCGCGCTGATCGGCTCCAACGGTGCCGGCAAGACCACGCTGATTCGCTGCCTGCTAGGCGAATACGCCTTCGACGGCAAGGTGACGATCAACGGCCGCGACCCGCGCCAGGAGCGCACCGCGGTGCTCGGCAGCATCGGCTTCGTGCCGCAGTTGCCGCCGCCGCTGAAGATGCCGGTGGCGCAACTGATCGATTTTTCCGCCGCCTTGTGCGGCACCGATCCGGCGAAGATCCACGAACTGGCGAAGCGCCTCGGCCTCGACCTCGAACCGATCCTTGCGCGGCCCTTCGTCAAGCTCTCCGGCGGCATGAAGCAGAAACTGCTGATCGCCATCGCGCTCGGTCGCGAGGCTCGGCTGCTGATCATGGACGAACCCGCCGCCAACCTCGATCCGGAGGCGCGCAAGATCTTTTTCGAGCTTCTCGCCGAGCGCCAGGACGACACCACCATGCTGATTTCCAGCCACCGCCTGAACGAAGTTTCGGCGCTGGTGAATCGCGTGATCGAGATGGACATGGGCAAGGTGGTGCTCGACGACCGCGTCGCCGATGACGTTTCGCTTTCCGGTCAGTTCGCCTGCCGCATCGCCATCAAGCGCAGCGAGCCGGCCTTTGCCAAGGCCATGCAGGCCTGGAATTTCCGCGACCTCGGTGACGGCCTGGCCTGGGAAGGCGAGGTGCCCGGTCCCGATCGCCTGCGCTTCATGGGCATGACCTCGCGCTACGTGGCGCTGATCAGCAATTATTCGCTGGAAGAAAGCGGCAACGGGCATAGTCAATGATGGATCGCCGCCGCTTCATCATCGCCGCCGCCACCCGGGGTTTCGCGCTGACGCCGCTCGCAGCCGCGCTGTCCGCCTGCGGCACCAAGGGCGACTGGCCCGAAGGCATGACCGAGATCAAGTGGGACCGCGACACCTGCGTCCGTTGCAGCATGGTGATTTCCGACGCCGCTTCGCCGCCGAAATGCGCGGCGGCGAGAAGAACATCGTGTTAAAGTTCGACGACATCGGCTGCGCCGTGTTCTGGATGCGCGACAAGGCCGAAGGATTTCCCTGGATGGCCGAGCCGGCAACGCGCCTCTGGGTCGCCGACGCATCAGGCAAGGGCGACAAATGGCTGGACGCGCGCAAGGCGCACTATGGCAGCGGCGCCATGTCGCCGATGGGTTACAACTACAGCGCACGCAGCTACGCCGAAGCGGGTACGCAGGGCTTCGATGAAATGCGCCAGCACGTGCTGGCCAAGGGAAAGTGACATGAATCTGCAAAAGAAAATTTGTCCGCAGATTGCGCAGATTTACGCAGATGAATCGGAGCAAAGTTCGATAGTGTCGGACATTCCGTCGGGGGTGGTGTGGGCGCTGGCAACTCCCTGCTTTCATCTGCGCAATCTGCGAAATCTGCGGATAGAAGCGGGGCTTCCAGCATGAAACAACTCTGGCTCACCGCCAAACTCGACATCGTCGAATCCCTGCGCGCGCGCTGGTTCCAGGTCTACAGCCTGGTGTTCGGCGGCATCGTCGCGCTGCTCTTCCTGTTCGGCCTCACCGAATCGCGCGTGCTTGGCTTCATCGGCCTCTCGCGCCTGCTGGTGACCTACATCCAGCTCACCATGGCGATCCTGCCGATCTTCGTCCTGATCACCACCGTGCGTTCGGTGGCGGGCGACCGCGAGGCCGGCGTCTACGAATACCTGCTGTCGCTGCCGGTGTCGCTGGCGGCCTGGTTCTGGGGCAAGATCCTCGGCCGCTACATCGTGATCTTTCTGCCGGTGTTTGCCGCCATGCTGCTGGCCGTGGTCATCGCCCTGCTGCGCGGTATCGAAGTACCTTGGGGCATGTTCGGCTATTACACGGCGCTGCTCGCCGTCATGGCGGCCTGCTTCCTCGGCATCGGCATGCTGATCTCGGCGCTGGCGCGCAGCACCGACATGGCGCAGGGCGCGGCCTTCGTGGTCTGGCTGACGCTGCTCCTGTTCCTCGACCTGATCCTGCTCGGCGTCATGATCCAGGGCAAGGTTTCACCTGAGATCGCCGTGACCATGGCGCTGGCCAATCCGCTGCAGGTCTTCCGCACCGCCGCGCTGGCGCTGTTCGACCCGCAACTGATCGTGCTCGGGCCGTCGGCCTACGTCATCCTCGACCTGTTCGGCGCCTTCGGCTACAAAGTCTTCGCGCTGGTGTATCCGACCGTGGTCGGCGTCGCGGCGGCGACGCTGGGTTACCAGATGTTCAAGCGGGGTGTACCTTGCCTTTTCAAGAGTGGCCTCCCGGCAGCCGGGGCGGAACCCCGGGTCGGCGCTGGCGATACGGCGATTCTTCGTGCTCGCGCTCCTTTTCGCGGGCACGGCGCATGCCGCCGGCAGCGACGCCCTGTTCGCCGCGAAGCTCGTCAGCAGCGAGGACAAGGTGGTCGCGCTCGAGACCTGGCGCGGCAAGCCGCTGATCGTGAACTTCTGGGCGCGCTGGTGCGCGCCCTGCCGCGTCGAGATTCCGGAACTGATCAAGACCCAGGAAAAGTACGGCAAGCGTGGCCTGACCGTGATCGGCATCGGCCTCGAAGACAAGGCAGAATCGGTGCGCGACTTCATGAAGGCCTACGAGATGAGCTATACGGTATTGCTGGCCAAGACCGGCGGCATCGAGCTGATGCAGGCGCTGGGCAACACGCGCGCTGGCCTGCCCTTTACCGTGGCCATCGGACCGAAAGGCAATATCGTCGCCAGCAAACTGGGTGCCATGAACCGCGCCGAACTTGACGCCGCCGCCGAGGCGGCTCTGAAATAGACAAGGACGAAAAATGCCGAAGCCGATGGAACCGACACTGGCCGCGTTGCACAACCCGCTACTGCGCTATTTCGCGGCGACGCGGCCGGCTTTTCCTTTCGGTCACCTTCGTCGGCTGCCTGCTCGGCTTGGCCACCGCCGCATATTCCGGCATCGCACTGGGCCCGGCGCTGGCCACGGCAACGCTGTTCTTCGCCCTGGTCGCCCACGCCGGCGCCAACGTGATCAACGATTACTACGATGCGCTTTCCGGCTGCGACGCGGCCAACACCGAACGCCAGTTCCCTTTCACCGGCGGCAGCCGCTTCATCCAGAACGGCGTGCTCTCCTTGCGCACCACCGGCATGTTCGGCTACGCGCTGCTGGCGGCCGTGGTGCCGGCCGGGCTGTGGCTGACGGCGGTGAGCGATCCTGGCCTGATCCTGATCGGGCTCGCCGGCCTCGTCGTCGGCTGGGCCTATTCGGCGCCGCCGCTCAAGCTGCAGAGCCGCGGCCTGGGCGAATTCGCCATCACCGCGGGCTGGTTGCTGGTGGTGGTCGGCAGCGATTTCGTGCAGCGGCGGGGCTTCGACTTTTTCCCGGTGGCCGCCGGCCTCGGCTTCGCCCTGCTGGTGGCCAACGTGCTCTACATCAACCAGTTCCCCGACGTGAAGGCGATGCCGGCGCCGGCAAGAACACCATGGTGGTGCGCCTCGGCGTTGAACCGGCGCGCTGGGGTTACGCGCTGATCACGCTGCTGGCCTATGGCTGGCCGCTGCTGATGATTGCCCTCGGTCGCCTGCCCGCGCTGGCCCTTGTCGCGCTGCTGCCGGTCGTCGCCAGCATCGCCGCCGCGCGCGTGCTGTGGGCCAATGCCGCGCGTCCGGAACAACTGGCGCCGGCGCTGAAGCTGACCATCCTTTCCGCCAGCGCCCACGGCCTGCTGCTGGCCATCGTCCTGGTCCTGCCATGGGGCCACCCGATCTGAGGCTGCTGCCAGTGTTGCTGTTCGCGCTGGTGGTTCCGGCGGCATCGGCGGCATCCCTGCAGGCGCTGATCGACGCCACGCCAGCCGGCGGCACGCTCAAGCTCGCAGCGGGTTCCCACGTCGGCCCCGTGAGCATCGCCAAACCGATGACGCTCGACGGTGGCGGCCGCGCCGGGATCGTCGGCTCCGGCCGCGGCACGGTGCTTTCGGTGGCGGCCAATGGCGTCACCCTGCGCGGCCTGCACCTGCGCGGCAGCGGCGAATCGCATGACGGCGTCGATGCCGGCATCCTGCTCGAAGGCGATGACCATCGCGTCGAGGACAACGTGATCGAGGACGTGCTGTTCGGCATCCACCTGAAGCGCGTCAATCGCTCGCGCGTCGCCCGCAACCGCGTCACCGGCAAGCCGCTGGACCTCGGCATGCGCGGCGACGCGATCCGGCTCTGGTACAGCCAGCACAACGTCATCGAGGCCAACCGCTTCCGGCGCGGGCGCGACCTCACCTTCGCCAACTCGGCCGACAACCGCATCGCCGGCAACCATTTTGTCGACGGCCGCTACGGCATGCACGTGATCTTCTCGCCGCGCCTGCTGATCGAGGACAACCGGCTTTCGGATACCGGCACCGGCATCATCGTGCTGTATTCGCCCGACCTGGTCCTGCGCGGCAACCACGTTGCCCATGCGCTGACCGGCGGCGGTGGCGGCATCGTGTTCAAGGAAAGCCACGACGCCCTGGTCGAGGGCAACGAGGTGCTGCATTGCTCGGTCGGCCTGCGCGTCGACGCGCCGCCGGATTCGGTGGGCAAGCTCACGGTGAGGAACAACCGCTTCGCCCACAACATCATCGGCCTGTTCTTTACGGCGAGGAGGGCGGCCATGCCTTCTTCGACAACCGCTTCGAGAACAACCTCACCACGGTCGGCATCAGCGCGCCGGCGCCGGCAGCACCAACGTCTGGCGCGGCAATCACTGGGACGACTACCAGGGCTTCGACCGCGACCGCGACGGCATCGGCGACACGCCGCACGAGATCTTCCTGTTCGCCGACCGCATCTGGATGGAAACCCCGATGACCACCTTCTTCCGCAATTCGCCGGTGCTGGAAACCCTGGATTTCCTCGAGCGCCTCGCCCCCTTTTCCTCGCCGCACTGGTGCTGCGCGACCCCGCGCCGCGCATGCCCTGAGCCTACAATCGACTCCAACCCACAAGGACCATCCGATGAGATACATCCCACTTGGCTTCTCGCTTCTCTTCGCCGTACTGTCAGCGCCGACTCTTGCCGCCGATGCCGAAGCCGGCCTGCTCGCCGTCAAGAGCCTTGGCGGCGTCAATGGCCAGGCCCTCGCCTGCGCCGAAACAAAGTCGCGGCGCGCGCCAGGGAATTGATGCTGGCCCATTCGCCCAAGACCCAGCGTTTCGGCGCCGCCTACGAAGAGGCGACGCAGGAGGCCTACACCGCGCAGACCCGCTCCGGCCAGGCCTGCGCCAGTGCTACGGAACTTACCGCGCGGCTCAACGCGCTGGCGCTGCGCCTCGCGGATGCCCTGCCGGTCGCGGCGAAGTGACATGAGTCCGCGGCGGCCGGTTGCGCTGTTCGTCGCCACGTTGTCGCTCGCCGCGCTGCCCGCGCTGGCACGGGCCGGCAGGGGCGCAGCATGATGCCGGCGCCGCGGGACGCGGCCCGTTGATGCCGCGTTACCTGTTGATGGACGTGCAGGGCAGGGCAGTGACGCAGGAAGATTTCCGTGGCCGCTTGCAGCTCGTCAGCTTCGGTTTCATCTCCTGCCCCGATGTCTGCCCGACCACGCTGCTGGAAGTGAAGCAGATCCTCGAAGCCCTCGGCGACCGGGCGTCGCGCCTGCAGCCCGTCTTCATCACGGTCGATCCGGCGCGCGACACGCGCGAGGTGTTGCGCGAATACACGGCGGCCTTCGACACGCGCATCCTCGGCCTCACCGGTTCGGCCGAGCTGGTGCGCCGTGCTGCCGACAGCTTCCGCGTCCAGTACGAAATCGTGCGCGAGCCAGGCGCCGCGCCCGACAACTACACCATGAATCACACCGCCGGCATGGTGCTGCTGGACATCCGCGGCCGCTTCCTGGCGCGCTTCCCGCTACGGCATGGCGGTGCGCGACATCGCGAGCGCATCCGCGCGGTGATGGCGGTCGAAGGCCGCTGACGCCGGCCATGGCCACCCGTCGCGATTTCCTTGCCGGCGGGCTGGCGCTGGCGGCCGGCCATGCCTGCGGCCAATCGAATGCCATTGCCGGACAGCGCGTGCTCGTCGTCGGCGGCGGCTGGGGCGGCCTCACCGCCGCGCGTCGCCTGCGCCAGACGGCACCGGAACTCGAGGTGACGCTGATCGAGCGCGAAGGTATGAGCGCGCCATGATGATCGCCTGGTGGCTGAAGACGCGGCGCATCCCGGGCCGCCTCGTGCTGGTCGATGCCGGCGGCGGCATGCAGCGCTTCAACCGCGTCTTTGCCGAGCGCTTCCCGGACCAGGTGCAGCACCTCACCCATGCCACGGTGAAATCCCTCGATCCCTTCGCGCGGACCCTCGCCACGGAATTCGACGCGATCCGCTTCGACGACGCGATCATCATTCCGCCGCAGGGCGCGGCCGACATCGTGCGCCAGGCCGGCCTGCTCGAAACCGATGCCGCCGGCACGCCGGGCGCCTGGGCGGCTTTCGATCCGCTGCACCTGCATGCGCTCGGCGACGAGCGCATATTCCTCGTGGGCGACCTGCTGGGCCGCGCCTCGCCCTTGTTCGGCGCCTATCCCAAGAGCGCGCACATGGCCGCGCGCCAGGGGCGCATCGCCGCCGACGAAATCATCGCCCGCTCACGCGGAAAGATGCCGGTGCAGGCGCTGCCGGAGAGCGTCTGCCACCTCTACACCGACGTCGAGCCGATGGAGGCGATGCGCATCGATGCGCAGTACCGCGTGCGCGGCGACGGCCTGGTCACGCAGAGCGTGCGCCAGCACGAGGATCCGCAGCCGCGAGGCGAAGACCAGGCGTGGTTGCGCGGCATGACGCAGGAGATTCTTGGCGCCGGTACGGCGGGGGGCTGAGCTTTCGTGCCGAACAATGGTTGCCGCACGGGGGCGGGATGAATTTTCGTCAATGCCGGAGTGCGCCCAAGGCGGCCTTTCACGTCGTCCTGGAAAGTCGCCGCTGGCAGGACGGCGCTTCACCGGCCCGGGACCAAGGCGCGACAATGGTCCGCGCGCGTGCAGCTTCCTGTAGCTGTCGATCAGGCGCTGGTGCCGGTCGAGCCCTTCCAGTTTCATGCTCGTCGGTGTCAGGCCGAAGAAGCGCACGCTGCCGTCCACCGAGCCCATCACCGCATCCATCCGCGGGTTGCCAAACATGCGGCGGAAATTGGCTTCGTAATCGTCCAGCTCCAGCTCGTCGTCCAGCAGCACCTCCAGCACCACGTTCAAGGCCTGATAAAACAATCCGCGCTCGACCGTGTTCTCGTTGTATTGCAGGAAGCTGCTCACCAGTTCGTGCGCCGCCTCATGCCGCTGCAAGGCTAGATTGATCAGCAGCTTCAATTCCAGAATCGTCAGCTGGCCCCAGGCCGTGTTCTCGTCAAATTCGATGCCGATCAAGGTGATGATGTCGGTGTAACTCATCCAGCTCACTGTCCTCGAGGGCGCTCAAGCAGTGCCTTCAGGCTGGCATCAGTCAGTCGATGCAGGTTCAGAATGTCGGCGCGGAACAACAGTGCCTTGTTGGTGTTATCCCAGATCAAATCCTCTAGCGGATAAATCTCCGAATAACCCGGTACCAGTATGCGGCAGGCCACCGCATTGCAACCGCCGCCAAGTTGGTCATGAACTGCCATGTAAACTTCCTTGCCCAGGTCTTCGAGAATGCCGAACAGCGTCGCGGCTTCGTCGGCATTGGAGCCATCTGGTGTCGTGGCCGTGACCGGAAAAGTCCCACTCGACAAAATCGAAATCGGACTTGGCGCTAAAAGCGCCACGACACCACACCACTGGAGTCAATGAAGTGTTCGACGAAGTTGTTGGGCTCCGTCACGGCGTTGCTTGAGAAGGTGGGGCGAGGCAAATCGTTCAGGCCTTCGAAACTGCGCCCCTGCAGCAACTCCGTAAGACTGCGTTCCAGCGCCACCTCCAGGCTTGGGTGTGCCCCGAACGAAGCAAACACGCCGCCCGTGCGCGGGTTCATCAAGGTGACGCACATCACCGGAAACTTCCCGCCCAGCGACGCATCCTTCACCAGCACCGGAAAGCCCTGCTTTTCCAGTTCCTCGATGCCGGCCAGGATGCCCGGATACTTTGCCAGCACGTCTGGCGGCACATCCGGCAGGGCGAGTTCCCCTTCCAGGATTTCGCGTTTGACCGCCCGCTCGAAAATTTCCGACAGGCATTGCACCTGCGCTTCAGCCAGCGTATTACCGGCACTCATGCCATTGCTGAGGAACAGGTTGTCGATCAGGTTGGACGGGAAATACACCACCTCGCCGTCCGACTGGCGCACATACGGCAGCGAACAAATGCCGCGCTTTGCGTTTCCGGAGTTGGTATCGACCAGATGCGAGCCGCGCAACTCGCCATCCGGGTTATAAATTGCCAGGCAGTAGTCATCGAGTATTTCAACCGGCAGCGCATCTTCAGGGCCAGGCTTGAACCAGCGCTCATTCGGGTAATGCACAAACGCCGCGTTGGCAATGTCATCCCCCCAATATTGGTCGTTGTAGAAATGATTGCAGTTCAGCCGCTCGATAAATTCGCCCAGGGCCGACGCCAGCGCACTTTCCTTGGTCGCGCCCTTGCCATTGGTGAAACACATCGGCGAGTGCGCATCGCGGACATGCAGCGACCACATTGGGAACCAGATTGCGCCACGAAGCGATTTCGATCTTCATGCCGAGGTTCGCCAAAACTCCCGACATATTGGCGATGGTTTGCTCAGCGGCAGATCCTTCCCGGCGATACAGGTGCCCGCTTCGAATCCGACTCGGCCCCGACCCAGCGTCAGCAAGGCCCGAGCATCGGCATCCAGATTTTTCACTTCCTCAATAACGAACTCCGGCCCGGTTTGCACCACCTTCTTTACCGTGCAACGCTCGATGGAGCGCAGAATGCCCTGGCGGTCCTTGGCGGAAATATCCGCCGGCAATTCGACCGAATCTTGAAAATCTGCCGGTAGCGGTTTTCCGGATCAACAATGTTGTTCTGCGACAGGCGGATGTTATCGGTGGGGATGTTGCGGGTTTCGCGGTACAGCTTCACAAAGTACGCCGCACACAAGGCCGATGACGCCAGAAAGTAATCGAATGGCCCCGGCGCCGAGCCATCGCCCTTGATAGCGGATGGGCTGATCGGCCACCACCGTGAAGTCATCGAACTTAGCCTCAAGACGAAGCTTGTCGAGAAAGTTGACCTTGATTTCCGCCAGGAACCGCAGGCGTTCAAAAACGAATTGGCCGCCATTATCGGA
>JADJUP010000002.1 GCA_016716965.1 Sulfuritalea sp.
CGGACGCGCTGGAAGACATCTACGCCGAGTTGGAGAAGGTCAGCCGCACGGTGCTGACGCCGCAGGTCACCGACGATGAAGCCGCCGAAATCCTCTCCGACATCGCCAAGGAAGAGGACTTGAACGGCCGCATCCGGCGCAACGTGCTGGATACCCGGCGCGCGCTGTCCTTCCTGATGCGCAGCCGACTGCTGTCCACCAACCAGTATGACGACGCGCGCCAGATCCTGCGCGACATCGATTCGCTCGACGGCCACACGTCCTTCCTGTTCGGCAAGATCAACTTCCTGATGGATGCCACGGTCGGCTTCATCAACATCAACCAGAACAAGCGCGTGTCCAAGCTGACCACCATCAGCGTGGTGTTCGTGCCGCTCAACATCATCGCCGGCATCGGCGGCATGTCGGAGTTTTCGATGATGACCCAGGGCGTGTCGTGGCCGGTGGCTTACGGCGCCTTCACGGTCGCCATGGGGCCTCTTCGGCTGGGGCACCTTCGTCACGCTGCGCTGGCTCGAAACCCGCAAGGCCAGGAATCTGCTCGCGGCCCGTCGCGCCGGGCGCGAGGGCTGAGTACCGCCGGGTCCCGACACTACTTCGTCACCAGCTTCAGCCCGAGTATCCCGGCCACGATCAGGCCGATGCAGACCAGCCGCGCCACCTCGCGCGACTCGTCGAACAGGATCATGCCCAGGATAGCCGTGCCGACCGCGCCGACTCCGGTCCATACCGCATAGGCGGTTCCCACCGGCAGGGTCTTCAGCGACCAGGCCAGAAGCACGACAGAAGCGGCCATCGCCGCCAGCGTCCAGGCGCTGGGCACCAGGCGCGTGAAGCCCTCGGTGTACTTGAGGCCGATCGCCCAGGCGATTTCACACAAGCCGGCGACCAGCAGCACGCCCCAGGCTGCGCCAGGGCTGAGTATCGGCATCGAATTACGCCCCCATCGCCGTGTCGCCAGCGCCGACTCTTGGCGGGACTGCCGGATCAGCCGGCGGCGAAGATGGCGTCGGCCGCCGCCACGGTGGTGGCGATGTCGGCCTCGCTGTGCGCGGCGGAAACGAAGCCGGCCTCGAAGGCCGAGGGTGCCAGATAGACACCGGCATCCAGCATGGCGTGGAAGAAACGGTTGAAGGCTTCCTTGTCGCTGGCCATCACCTCGGCATAGGAGGTCGGCGGCGTCGCCGCGAAATACACGCCGAACATGCCGCCCACCGATTGCGCGGAAAACTTGACGCCACGCCTCTGCGCCGCAGCGGCCAGGCCTTCGACCAGCGACTTCGTGCGCGCCGACAGCGCTTCGTAGAAACCCGGCGCGGCGATCTTTTTCAAGGTTACCAGGCCCGCCGCCACCGACAGCGGATTGCCAGACAGCGTGCCGGCCTGATACACGGGCCCCAGCGGCGCGATCTTTTCCATGATGTCGCGGCGGCCGCCGAAGGCGCCCAGCGGCATGCCGCCGCCGACCACCTTGCCGAAGGTCGACAGGTCCGGCGTGATGCCGTACAGCCCTTGCGCCGAACCCGGGCCGACGCGGAAGCCGGTCATCACCTCGTCGAAGATCAGCACCGCGCCATGCTGCGAGCACGATTCGCGCATCGCGGCGAGGAACTCCGGATTGGGCGCGATCAGGTTCATGTTGCCGGCCACCGGCTCGACGATGACGCAGGCAATCTTCGCACCGTGTTTGGCGAAGGCATCGCGCAAACCCTGGGCATCGTTGTAGTCGAGCACCAGCGTGTGCTGCGCCAGGTCGGCGGGCACGCCCGCCGACGACGGATTGCCGAAGGTCAGCAGGCCGGAGCCGGCCTTGACCAGCAGGCTGTCGCCGTGACCGTGGTAGCAGCCCTCGAACTTGACGATCATGTCGCGCCCGGTAAAGCCGCGCGCGAGGCGGATCGCGCTCATGGTCGCCTCGGTACCGGACGACACCAGGCGCACCATGTCCATGCTCGGCACGCGCTGCACCAGGAGTTCCGCCAGTTCGACCTCGCCTTCCGTCGGAGCGCCGAAGCTGAGTCCTCTCGCCGCCGCCTGCTGCACGGCCGACACGGTATCCGGATCGGCATGGCCGAGGATCAGCGGCCCCCAGGAACCCACATAGTCGAGGTAGGCCTTGCCGTCCGCATCCCAGACGCGGGAACCGGCGCCGCGGGCAAAAAATCGCGGCGCGCCGCCGACGGAACGAAAGGCACGCACGGGGGAATTGACGCCGCCCGGAATGGTTTTCTGGGCGCGGGAAAAGAGTTGTTCGTTGCGGGTCATGTTCAGGGATCCGAAATCAGGAATCGGGGGTCGGATTGTAGCGGCGCTTTGCGCAGCCGAAACCGGGGTCAGGCTTGCTCGGTGGCGAACAGCCGCTGGTAGGCATCGGCGCGGGTCTTGATGTCCATGGCATCGAACAGGTCGCTGACCACGGCGAGGATGTCGGCGCCGGCATCGATAACCTGGGGCGCATTGTCGAGCGTGATGCCGCCGATGGCGGCGACCGGCAGGCCGAAGCGGCGCTTGGCTTCGCCCAGCAGTTGCAGGGGGGCGCGCACCGCTGCCGGCTTGGTGCGCGACGGGAACATGCTGCCGAAGGCAAGATAGTCGGCGCCGGCCCTGGCGGCTTCCTCGCCCATCGCCAGGTCGTTGTAGCAGGAAACGCCGAGGATGCGCTTCGGACCGAGTGCCTCGCGCGCGGCCAGCAGGGAACCGCCGGGAGCGTCGCCGCGGCCGAGATGGGCGCCGTCGGCGCCGATCTCGACCGCCAGCCAGACGTCATCATTGATGATGAGCCTGGCCCCGGCGGCGCGGCAGATGCGCAGCATTTCGGCCGCCTGGGCACGCCGCAGCGGACGCGGAGCGATCTTGTTGCGATACTGCACGAAGCGGGCACCGCCATCGAGTGCGGCCTTGACCAGCGCCGAGAGGCGGGGCAGCAGCAGGTCGTCCAGGGTGACGGCGCACAGGCCGTGAAGTTTCATGTCCAAGGCCGGTCCCCCTCTGGCTTCATGGCAACGTTAAAGGCGGACCAAGCGCCTTCCGTCCTTTGCATTCCGTGTTCCTGCATCTCAGGCGTCATCGGCTTCCTCATCCATGTCGCGCGACCAGAACAGGCGATCCGGAATGAATTGTCCCATGCCCGGACGAAATCCGGCGGACAGCGTACGCCATGTGTATTCCTGGGCTCCCATCACCGCATCTGCGATGCTGGCGCCGCTCGCCAGGTGGGCGGCAATTGCCGAAGCCAGGGTGCAGCCCGATCCGTGATAGCTGCCCGGCAGACGATCCCAGCGATCCGTGCGCACCACTCCATGACTGCCATACAGCGTGTTGATCACCTGCGGCGTACCTTCGTGGGTTCCCGTGACCAGCACGTACTCGCATCCGGCCTCGATCAGCCCGTGGGCGCAATCGACCAGCCCCGGATCGCGGCGCGCGCCATCCTCGAACTCGCCGAGTTGCTGCGCCAGTCGCCTGGCCTCAAGACTGTTGGGCGTGAGGAGGGTAGTCTGCGGCAGCAGCATGCCGATCATCGCCTCGATCATTTCCTCGTCGGCAAACTGGTCGCCACGACCGGATGCCAGCACCGGGTCCAGCACCACCGGAATGTCGGGGTAATCGGCGATCACCTCGGCGATCGCCGCGATGACTTCAACGCTACCCATCATGCCCAGCTTGAAGGCGGCCACCGGCATGTCTTCAAGCAGCGCCCGCGCCTGGTCGGCGACCCACTCGGCATCGATCGGCAGGACTCCTTCGACGCCGGCCGTGTCCTGCACCGTGATTGCCGTAACCACCGACAGCGGATGACAGCCCAGGCTGGCCAGCGTCAGTATGTCGGCCTGCAAGCCGGCGCCGCCGGTCGGGTCGGACGCGGCAAAGCTAAGTACGATGGGCGGCGATGGATTTGCGGAAACGGCAAGACTCATGACAGCGGACGGCGGTCTGGTTCGATATTCCGTGATTCTATCCGAAGGGATCTACCCTCCCGCCGCCGGCTGGCAACCGCTTGCCAACAGGCGACGCCGAACACCAACGGAATTCGCCGCATGCAACGAGGGCTTTGAAATGCTTAAAATCTAAGTATGATTGCGGCTGACAGGGCTTAAGCACTAGAACATCAACAAACGGAGCGACGGGGGGAACATGGGCCAGGCTCGCACAAGCGGCAACACCGCTGGTGGATTCGGGCGCGGGACCGATACCGTCATGTATGAAATGCTCATCCGGCATGGAGTAACGTGAGCGAAACGCCAAAGCTTTCCGGGATCAAGGTTATGGTGATCGATGACTCGAACACCATCCGCAAAACCGCCGAAATTTTCCTGTTGCAGGCCGGCGCGCAGGTGGTGCTGGCGGAGGACGGCTTCGACGCCCTGGCCAAGATCAACGATCACCTGCCGAACGTGGTTTTCTGCGACATCCTGATGCCGCGCCTGGACGGCTACCAGACCTGCGCGCTGATCAAGAAGAACCCGAAATTCGCCTCGACCCCGGTGATCATGCTGTCGTCCAAGGACGGCCTCTTCGACCGTGCGCGCGGACGCATGGTCGGGTCCGACGAGTACCTGACCAAGCCGTTCACCAAGGACAGTCTCCTGAAAACCGTTGCCGCCCATGCCGGCCTTGGCTAACGGGTGTTTCTCCCATTCGTGAGGTAGCCATCATGCCCATCAAGAACATACTCGTTGTCGACGATTCGCCGACCGAGCGCCACATCCTGACCGAATTGCTGACCAAGGCGGGATACCAGGTGACAACGGCGGAAAGCGGCGACGAGGCCATCGCACGGGTCAAGCAACTGATGCCTGACCTGGTCCTGATGGATGTCGTAATGCCCGGTACCAATGGCTTCCAGGCCACTCGCGCGCTCTCGAAGGACGAGGTCACAAAGAACATCCCCGTGATCATGTGTACCACCAAGAATCAGGAAACCGACAAGCTGTGGGGCATGCGCCAGGGTGCCCACGATTACGTCACCAAGCCGGTCGACGGTCCGGCGCTGCTGGCCAAGATCGCCGCGCTGGGCTGATCCAGGACCATGGCAAAACGCATCAGTCTGCGTGAGTTTCAGCAGAACCTTTCAGAACGGCTGGTCTCGGCAAGGCGCGGCGAAGGCGGGCGGGCGCTTCTCGGCATTGAGTCCGGCAGCGACGAACTTCCGGGTGGCAGCCACTGGCTGATCGATCTGGCCGACTCGGGCGAAGTCGCGCCACTGCCGGAACTGACCCCGGCTCCGCTGACCAAGCCCTGGTTCGCAGGGATCGCCAACATTCGCGGCGTTCTCTACAGCGTGGTGGATTTCGCCGCGTGGCGTGGTGGCGCACCGACGCCGATCAACTCGCAATCGAGGCTGCTTCTGGTGGGCGCCCGCCACGGCATTAACACGGCATTGCTGGTACGCCGCGCTCTCGGCCTGCGCCCGCAAATGGAGTTGCATGCCGCGGGCGATGGCGGACATCCGGCCGGATCCCAGGGTTCCGGCGAGGCTGCACCCTGGCTCGGCGGCCGCTTCACCGACGCCCAGAACGTCATCTGGACCCAACTGCGCATTCCCGCGCTGCTGGCCGACTCGAATTACCTCGATATCGCTCTCTGAGCGTTCAGTAAAGGACAGACCATGGCCTTCAAGCTTCCCTTCAAGTTGCCGACCTTCGACCGCCGCAGCCGCGCGGCGCCGCCGGCCTCCGGAGGCACCGCCGCCCCCTTCGTGGACCGCCGCGGCCAGGGCAGGCTGCCGCTGATCGGCCATCTGGACGTCCAGACGCAGTTCCGCATCCTGGGTTCGGTGTTCCTGATCAGCCTGCTGGTCACGATCGCCGCGATCTTCATGCAAGTACAGGCCACGGCGCGTGGCACCACCTTCCTGTCCGCGGCGGGCCACATCGCCCCGCTCACCGAGCAGATTCCCAAGGCCACGCTCGCCGCCATGCAGGGCCAGAAAGATGGCTTCGCCGAACTGCGCGATGCGCGTGATACCTTCGGCAAACTGCTCGAAAGCCTGCTCGAAGGCGGCGAAATCAAGGGCATCCGGGTATCCGCCACCATCGGTGACGCGCGCCCCGCGCTCGATACCTTGCGCGAATCCTGGGTCAAGCAGAACGACATCATTGCCCAACTGCTGGCGCAGGAAAATCGCCTGATCGCGATCAACCGCCTCGGCACGGAAGCCGTGCAGCGCGGCCCCGCGATGCTCGAGGCGGCAGACGCCGCCGGCGGCAAATTGTCTCCAATGGTCGCGCGCATCCTGCGCGCGGCGACGCAACTGGCATTTGCGCCTGGTTTTGACGACGCGCTGGGCGCGCAACTGGCCAAGGATATTGTTGCCGCGCAGGAACTTGCCCCCCCCGATACGCCGCTGGCGCAGGGCCTGAAGGCGATGCAACCGGGCATCTCCGCCCTCGAGGGCGACCTCAAGGCCCTGGCGCAGGCGCGCAAGGCCGGCAGCACACTGGTCGTCGGTTTCCGCAACATGGCCGGAAGCGCCGCCGCGCTGTTGTCCGCCTACGAGAAGGACGTCGCGGAGACCGGCATTTCATCGGTCGCGGCAACCCTCTTTGGCTCGCTGGCGCTGCTGATGCTGGTGCTGATGGTCAAGGCCTTCAACGACGAAGGCGTCCGCCGCAGCGGCGAAGCCGAGCACCAGCGCCGCGTCGCGGAAGCGGAGAAGGATGCAACGCAAGGCGCCATCCTGCGCCTGATGAACGAGATGGGCGACCTCGCCGACGGCGACCTGACCGTGCGCGCCACGGTGTCCGAGGACATCACCGGCGCCATTGCCGACTCGGTGAATTACACGATTGAGGAACTGGCAGTGCTGGTACGAGGCATCAACGATGCCGCGGAACGCGTGACCAACGCATCGAACGCAGCGCAAACCACGTCCAATGAACTGCTCGCCGCCACCAGGATTCAGTCCGAGGAGATCAAGGACGCCAACGCCGCGGTTCTTGAAATGGCCGAATCGATGAAGGCCGTGTCCTCCTCGGCTCTCGAATCGGCCCGCGTAGCGAATGCGTCGCTGGAAGCCGCGCAGAAGGGCGCCGCCGCCGTGTCGAATTCGATCTCGGGCATGAACGAAATCCGCACCCAGATCCAGGAGACCTCGAAACGGATCAAGCGACTGGGCGAATCCTCGCAGGAGATCGGCGAAATCGTGGAACTGATTTCCGACATTACCGAGCAGACCAACGTGCTGGCACTCAACGCCGCCATCCAGGCGGCGTCGGCCGGCGAAGCCGGGCGCGGCTTCTCGGTGGTTGCCGAGGAAGTACAACGACTCGCCGAGCGTTCCGGCGAAGCCACCAAACAGATCGCCGCAATCGTGAAGACGATTCAAACCGACACACATGACGCCGTCGCCGCCATGGAATATTCAACGCAGGGCGTGGTCGAGGGAGCGAAACTTTCCGACGCCGCGGGCCAGGCGCTGAACGAAATCTCTTCCGTTTCCCAGGATCTCGCGCAGTTGATTCAAACCATCTCCAGCGACACCCAGGCACAAGCCGATATCGCCACCAAGGTTGCCGGCTCGATGCAGGACATTTTGCGCATCACGGGCCAGACCACGACCAGCACGCAACAGACCGCCGTGTCGATTGGCGAACTGACCGAATTGGCCACCGAACTCAAGGGTTCGGTTTCCGGCTTCAAGGTTTGAAAAGACGATCCATGACGCACTGCGCACGGCAGTTCAATCCATGAGCATCGAACTCGACATCGGTCCGCTGTCCTGGGTCAAGGGAGAAATCGACCTGGCCCTCGAGCGCGCGGGCGAGAGTCTCACCGCCTACGCCGCCGATCCGGCATGCGACGGCCTGACCAAGGCGCGCGCCAGCATGCACCAGGCGCATGGCGCGCTGGCCATCGTCGGGCTCGACGGCATCACCGAATTCGCCGATGCCATCAAGCAGCTGCTGGCCGCCCTTAGCGATGCCGCGGTACCGGATACCGGTGTCGCCATCGCCGCCGCCCAGGGCGGATTCGCGGCCCTGCGCGGTTACCTCGACGACCTGATGGCCGGCCACCCCGACCAGCCGCTGAAACTTTTTTCGCCGTATCGCGCAATGGCCGAGGCGCGCGGACAGCCGGATCCCGGTGCCGCCGCACTGTTCTTTCCCGACCTCACCCAACGGCCGCCGAAGCGCGAGAAGGACCCGCCGCCCCTTGCAGCCGACGCGTTGGCGGCACGCCTCAAAGTGGCGCGCCTGGGTTTCGAGCGCGGCTTGCTGAAGTGGCTGAAGAACGATCCCAAAGGCATTGCCGAGATGAAGATCTCGGTGGTCATGATCGAGGCGACGCGCGGCTCACCCGCCTCGCGCGCCTACTGGTGGATAGCCATCGGCGTCCTCGACGCGCTCGCCGCCGATGGCCTGCCCGACGCGAATGGCGCAAAGCGCTTCGCCATGCGCCTCGGTGCGCACATCAAGAAGCTCACCGAGGGCCAGCCCGATCCCGACCCGCAGGCCATGCGCGAGGCGCTTTACCAAGCCGCCTGCGCCACCGCCGGCGGCGAACAGTTGGCCATCGTGCGCGCCGCCTATCGCCTCGATGGCATGGTACCGACGGCGACGCCATCGGAAACCGAACGCCTGCTGCCCCATATCCGTCGCCTGCGCGAACTGCTGGCGGCCGCCAAGGATGACTGGAACCGCCTGTGCGCAGGAACCGCGGCCGCCTTGCCGCCCTTCCATGAACACACCGCGAAGATCGCCGAAGAGGGTGCCGCCACCGGACAGGCCGACTACCGGCGCCTGACCGCCGCGATCCTCGACACCGCCGACCAGTTGCGCCGCGATCCGGCCCGCCACGACGAGTTCATGGCGCTGGAAATCGCCACGGCCATCCTGCTCGCCGAATCCGCGCTCGAAAACTTCCAGTCGCTCGACGCGGAGTTCGCGCATTCCACCGATGCCGTCGTCAATCGGCTGGCCGCCCTCGGGCGCGGCGAAGAACTCGGCATGCTCGACCTGCCGCACCTGGACGCCATGGCGCGCAGGGCACAGGAACGGCTGCTGCTGGAATCCGTGGCGCGCGAAATCCGCAGCAACCTCGGCGCCATCGAAACCACGCTCGACGCCTACTTCCGCGATCCTGCGCGCCAATCCACCCTGGGCGCTCTGCAACAACCGATACGCCAGATTCAGGGCGCCCTGCTGGTGCTCGGTCAGGATCGCGCCAATGCCGTGCTCGCCGAATGCGCGGCAGCTATCGAGCGCTTCGCGCAACCCGGTTTTGCGGCGCAGCCGGGCGAGTTCGAGGACGTCGCGAAGAAGCTCTCGGCACTGGGTTTCTTCGTCACCCAGTTGCAGGGTGGCGCGGCCGACATCGACGCCATACTTGCGCCGCCCGTGGTCGCCAAGCCGGCTGCGGCGGAACCGGAAGTCGCGGAACCGGCCATTGCCATGGAAACGGAAACCGGCACCGGTGGCTCCGACTACCGCGGAAGCGCTGCCCGAACTGTCGCTGGACAGCGCACCGGACACGGAACCGGCGCCGCTGTCGATGACGGACACCGTAAGCCCTGCGGCGGACGCCCTGCCGGAATTCGAAGTGGAAGGCATCGCCGCGCCGCCCGAAGCTCCCCCACCGCCATCTCCGCCCGCCGTCGAGACGCCTCCTCCCTCGGCGGAAGCATCGCGACTCATGGATGCCAGCGAGGAAGACCTCGACGCGGAACTGCTCGGAATTTTCCTCGAGGAAGCCAACGAAGTTCTGGCCACCATCGGCCAGCAGCTCCCGCTGCTGCACGCCAACCCCGGCAACCACGAGGCACTGGTCACGATCCGGCGCAGTTACCATACGCTGAAGGGCAGCGGCCGCATGGTCGGACTGGCCGACCTGGGCGAAGCCGGCTGGGCCGTGGAACAGACACTCAACGCCTGGTTGCACGAGACCCGCCCGGCGACGCCGGCCCTGCTGGAAATGCTCGACCTTGCCGCCGACATATTCAAGAGCTGGGTCGCGCAACTTGAATCCGGTGGCAGCCGGCATTTCGACTACGCCGAACTCGAATACCGCTGCCAGCGCCTCGGGGCCGTCGAAGAGGCTGCGGTCGCCGTAGCGCCAGCGCCGACTTTTGAAACGCCCGCGCCGGAAACCGCAGAGCTCGAGGTCGCCGAACCCGAGGTCGCCATCGCAGAACGTCTGACCGACGTTCCCGAGGTCGGTGAGCCTGAAGCCATCGCGCCCGAATTCATCGCACCGGAATTCGCAGCGCCTGAGTTTGCGGAACCCGGCGAGATCGAGCCGCAAGCCGAAGAATCCGCGCCGGAAACCGTCGAACCCGAGTTGGTCGAACCGGAAGTCGCCGAAGCCGAAGCCGTTGAACCTGAAGCCGTTGAACCTGAAGCCGTTGAACCTGAAGCCGTTGCACCTGAAGCCCCGAATCGGTTGCGCCCGAATCGCGTGAACCCGAACAAGTCGAACCTGAAGTCACGGTACCCGAGTTTGTCGCACCAATCGAAGCGCCGCCGGAAACGGCCGCTTTCGAGCCGATCTCCGCCGAGGTGGTCGCATTTCCCGCCCCGCCGCCGGTCCGCATCGGCGATGTCGAAATCGCACCGACGCTCTACAACCTGTATGTCGACGAGAGCCGCGAACACATCGCGACGCTGCAGGCCACGCTCGGCATCGAAGCCGTGCCCGGCAACGACACGATCCGCGCCGCGCATACCACGGCAAGCATTTCCGCAGCGACGGGCATCATGCCGGTAGCCACCCTGGCCCGTGCGCTGGAAGACGCACTGGGGCGCCTGGCCCTGATCGGCGCAGTGGCGACGGAAGCCCAGCGCTTCGTTTTCGCTCGTTGCGCGGGTGCCCTCGAAGGCATGCTCGGCGCCGTTGCCGAGCGCCGCATGCCCGGCGAGGAAGCAGACCTCACGGCCGAACTCAACGCGATGACACCGGCGATCGAACGCTCGGTCGAAGCGTCGGCCGAGCCCGTCGTCGAGGCGCCGGTCGAAGCGTCGGAGCAGGCGGCGGTCCCGGAAGTTGCCGTGACGGCGGGGGATCGGCGCGCGACCCGGATCGAGGACGAGATCGACGAACAGATCCTGCCGCTGTTCCTCGAAGAGGCCGTCGACCTGATGCGCGACATCGGCGAAACCCTGCGCCAATGGCGCGCGGCGCCGACCAGTCCGGAAATCGCCCGTTCGCTGCAGCGCGCGCTGCACACGCTGAAGGGAAGCGCGCGCATGGCCGGCGCAATGGGATGCGGCGAACTGCTGCATTCCATGGAAGACCGCATCGACCAGGCCGTACGCATGAACTCGGTGCAACCGGCGACAATCGATGGACTGGAAACGTCCTACGACCGCGCCGCGATGCTGATCGAGCATCTGCGCAATCCGGACGCACCGGCACCGGAACGGGAAGAACCCGCACCGTCGATCGCTGACGTCTCGGTATCGGTCGAAAAGGTGGTGGCCGAAACGCCAGTAGCCGGACACGAGGAGCCCGCCGCGGCGGAAGCCCCGACCAGGGCAGCAGGCGCACCGGCGCCTTACGTCCCCGCGCCGCAAGTGCATCTGCGGGTGCGGGCGGACCTGGTCGACCAGTTGGTCAACGAGGCCGGCGAAGTGGCCATCGCGCGCGGCCGCATCGAAGGCGAACTGCTGGCGCTGAAGACCTCGATGCTCGACCTGACGGAAAACATCATCCGCCTGCGCAAGCAGTTGCGCGAGGTCGAAATCCAGGCCGAGTCGCAGATGATGTCGCAACAGGCGCTGGCCAGCGAACGCGCGCAGGAATTCGACCCGCTCGAATTCGACCGCTTCACCCGCTTCCAGGAAGTGACGCGGATGATGGCGGAAAGCGTGAACGACGTCGCCACCGTGCAGCAGAACCTGATGCGCAACCTGGACCAGGCCAATGCCGCCATCGCCGCCCAGGCCCGGCTCTCGCGCGAACTGTCGCAGCGCCTGATGGGCGTGCGCATGGTGCCCTTCGAGAGCCTCGCCGAGCGCCTGCATCGCGTGGTGCGGCAGGCCGCCAAGGACACCGGCAAGCGCGCCAACCTCGACATCCGCCACGGCCAGACCGAGCTCGACCGCTCGGTGCTGGACAAGATGGCAGGTCCCCTGGAGCACATGCTGCGCAACAGCATTGCCCACGGACTCGAAGACCCCGCCACGCGCACCGCCGCCGGCAAGGATGCCATCGGCCAGATCACCCTGTCACTGGCGCAGGAAGGCAACGAAATCGTGGTGTCGATCTCCGATGACGGTGCCGGCCTCAACTTTCCACGGATCCGCAGCCGCGCCGTCGAGCGCGGCCTGCTCGCTGCAGACGACGAACCCGACGAAGCGGCGCTGTCGCAGTTGATCCTGCATTCCGGATTCTCCACCGCCGAGGAAGTCACCACGCTCGCCGGTCGCGGCGTCGGCATGGACGTGGTGCGCAACGAAACCGCCAGCCTCGGCGGGCGCATCGAAGTCAGTTCGACCACCGGCAAGGGCGCGACCTTCCGCGTCTACCTGCCGCTTACCCTGGCGGTCACGCAGGCCGTGCTGGTCACCGTCGGCAGCCGGCACTACGCCATCCCGTCATCGATGATCGAACAGGCGACCGAGCAGCGCCCGGAGGCGGCGGAAAAAATCCGCAAGGCGGGAAGCACCGAATGGCTGGGCAATCGCTACCCCTACCATTACCTCGGCGAACTGCTCGGCCATGCCGATGTCACACCGCCGCAGGAACGCCGGCACTGGATTTTGCTGGTCAAGGGCGGCACGGAGCGCGTCGCGCTGGAAATCGACAGCCTCTCGGGAACGCGCGAAGTCGTGGTCAAGTCCGTCGGGCCGCAACTGGCACGGGTAGCCGGACTTGCCGGCGCCACGGTGCTCGGCAACGGCGAAGTCGCACTGATCATCAACCCGATCGCGCTCGCTGCACGTTTCGTCGAGCGCCACGCCGCTCCGGCACATGATCTCGCGGTCGTTGAATCTGATGGTGCCATCCCGGCCGAAACACCGGCGGCGCCAACCCCGCCCACCAGCACCGTCGCGGCTGCCGTGATGGTTGTCGATGATTCGCTGACGGTGCGCAAGATCAGCGGTCGCCTGCTGGCACGCCACGGCTATCACGTGCTGACCGCCAAGGACGGCGTCGATGCGCTGGAGCAACTGGCCACGGTGCTGCCCGACGTGATGCTGCTCGACATCGAGATGCCGCGCATGGACGGTTTCGACCTGGCGCGCAACATCCGTGGCGACAGCCGCCTGAAACACATTCCGCTGATCATGATCACCTCGCGCACGGCGGACAAGCATCGCCAGATGGCCGCCGAGATCGGCGTCGACCATTACCTCGGCAAACCCTACGACGAAGACGACCTGCTGGCATGCATCCGCGACTGCCTGGAACGAGGTCACTGATTCCCGCAGCTACCGCAGGGCGCCACCGCATGACAAGGACAGTTCAATGACCCAGCAAACCGCCGCACGCCCGTTCAAGGTTCTCGGCATCCAGCAGATTGCCATCGGCGGCCCTTCCAAGGAACGCCTGAAGAAGCTCTGGATCGACATGTTCGGCCTCGCCGTGACCGGCAACTACGTCAGCGAGCGCGAAAACGTCGATGAAGACATCACCGCCATGGGCAGCGGCCCCTTCAAGGTCGAAGTCGACCTGATGCAGCCACTCGATCCGGCGAAGAAGCCGGCCGTGAACGAACCGCCGCTCAACCACGTCGGGCTCTGGATCGACGACCTGCCGGTCGCCGTGGAATGGCTGACGGCACAAGGCGTGCGCTTCGCACCGGGTGGCATCCGCAAGGGCGCCGCCGGCTTCGACATCACCTTCCTTCACCCGAAGGCCAACGAGCAGTTCCCGATCGCCGGCGAAGGCGTGCTGATCGAACTGGTACAGGCGCCGCAGGACGTGATCGACGCTTACGCCCGCCTCGCGTGATTCGACAGCCCGGGTTGCGGTCTCAGGCCGAAAACACCCGGAAGCAGTCGCGCCCGGCGCTTTTCGCGGCATACATCGCCTGGTCGGCGCGGCGCATCAGTTCCGCCGGCGACAGTTCGCCGCCGGAATAGGTCGCAACGCCGACGCTCACGCTGATCTCCAGCGGCATGCCGAGCACGCGCATCGGCTCGCGCACGCCAGTGACGATCTTCTCCGCCATGCGTTCGGCATCGGCGGCGCCGCTCAGTCCCGACAGCACGATGGCAAACTCGTCGCCGCCCAGCCTGGCCACGGTATCGACCGCGCGCACCGCGGCGCGCAGCCGCTGCGCCGCGAAGCGCAGTACCTCGTCGCCAATGGCATGGCCGTAGGTGTCGTTGATCGCCTTGAAGCGATCAACATCCACCAGCAGCAGGGCGATCTGGCCTTGGCTGCGGCGCGCCAGCTGGATCGACTGCTCCAGCCGTGCGCCCAACAGGAGCCGGTTGGCCAGCCCGGTCAGGGTGTCGGTATGCGCCAGCGCCTGCAATTGGCGCTCGTTCTCGCGCAGGCGCGCGTTCAGCGCCTCCAGCTCGGCGGTACGTTCGCCGACCCGCCGTTCGAGGCCCGCCTCCGAGCGTTTCAGCGCCGCTACCAGTTCCTGCTTGGCGGCCAGCGCCTCGCCCTGCGCAGCGTCCTTTTCGCGCCGCAGGCCATTGATACGATCGGCCAGGGCAAACGACAGCAACAGCATTTCCAGTGCCGATCCCATCTGCAAGGCGTAGAAGCTGAGGAAGGTCGTCGGCAGCAAATCCATGTTGCGCAGGCCGAACACGGCGGCCCCCAGCAGCAACACCGTCCACGCCAGGAGAAAGGTCCGCGCCCCGGGCTGACCGGCGCGCCACCCGCGCAAGCCGGCCAGCACGGCAACCACGGAAAACGTCACCCCCGTCAGCGAGGTGAGGATGGCGGCCAGGCGATACGGCGCAACCAGCGGCGTCAGCATGCAAACGGCAAACAAGCCGGCGAGGCCCACGATGGCGCCATCCAGGCGCGGCTGGTTGCGTTGCGTGGCAAGAAAGCTGCGGACAAACAGCGCACCGAAAAGACCCGCCGCGGCAAAGCCGACGGCAAACGCATGATTGCCCCAGCCCGGCCAGTCCGGCCAGAGGAACTGGTTGCCCAGACCGTTCATGGAGACCTGGCCAACAGCCATCCCGACGGCGAACAACACGTAGCTGAGATAGACCGGCTCACGCAGCGAAACCCACAACAACAGGTTGTACAGGGCCAGGGCCAGCAGCATGCCGAAATACACGGACAACACCGTGTATCCGAACATCGACTCCTGCCAGAACGTATCGGGCTGCCAGAGCCGCAGTGGTACCGTCAGAGTTCCTTCGGACGCGATGCGCAGCCAGACGGTGCCGGTTCCGGATTCGGGCAGCCGAACCGGAAACACGAAGTTGCGATGCAGGATCGGCCGGTTCGTGAAAGGGCGGCGGTCGCCGGCGCTCAGGCGTTCGCCGCCGGGACCGAAAAATTCGATGCTGTCGAGGGTCGGGAAACCCACTTCAAGGAGCCAATCGCGGCGCGCATGTGCGTCTGCCGCAAGGTCGACACGCAGCCACCAGGCCGAAGAAGAGTAGCCGAAATTGACCGACTCGCCGCCATGCCGCGACGCCCGGCGGAACTCGGCGCTACGCTGCTGCACATCGGCGAGGGACATGCTCCCGGCCTTGTCCTCATACACGACAACTCCTGCCGCCAGGGAATGGGACACCGTATCCGAAGTCAGTCGCAAGGCAGCGACCGCCACGTCGACCTGGCTGACCCAGAGGAGCAACACCAACAAAAATGCGGGCAAGCGCGACACGGCTCGATCCGGTAGCAAAGAACGGCAAATTCTATCCGAGGTGGATAAGCGCGGCTGAGAACCCATCCCATGCGTCGCTGCTATCGGTAGAATTCGCGTCCGTGGTCGCCGATTGGCCGCTGTTTTGCGGCTTTGTTTGGGCGAACCACGACGCCAGCCTCAAGCAGAATGCCCTTCGGGCCGTTATCCTGCTTCACCGCCCCTGACCATGAAAAAGGACATCCGATGCGACGCACCCTGATCACCGCATTTTCCTGCCTGGCTGTCGCCGCACCGGTGCTGGCCGGCGACGAGCCGCCCCCCAACTTTGCAGAAGACACGCTCACCGGCGACTGGGGTGGAAATCGCAGCGCGGCGGCGAAGAAGGGCTTCGAATTCGAAGGTTTGGCGCGCATCGATGCGCTGCGCAATCGGGGCGCCATCAGCAATGGCAGCCGGCACATCAGCCACCTCGATTTCAAGCTCAAGATGGACCTCGAAAAAGCCGCCGGCTGGAGCGGCGGCAGCGCAATGATCAACGTCGTCAGCGACGGCGGCTGGGGACCCAACGCGCGTCACGTCGGCGCGCAGATGGGCGTCACCAACGTCGAAGTCGGCGCGCCGACCACCACGCGCCTGTTCCAGGCCTGGCTGCAGCAAAGCTTCCTCGATGACCGCCTGGCGGTGCTGGCCGGCCTCTACCCGATCGATTCCGAATTCTTCACCATGGATTCCGCCGGCGTCTTCATCGGCCCGCAATATGGCACGCCTGCCGACCTTGCGCAGACGCGCGGACCGTCGATCTTCAACAACTCGGCCTTCGGCCTGCGCGCGAAGTGGAACATCACCAAGTCCGTCTACGCCATGGGCGCGGTGCTCGACGGCATCCCCAACGATCCGGCACGTCCCAAGCGCACGGCGATCCGCTTCGCCAAGGATGACGGCAGTTTCAGCATCGGCGAGCTGGGCTGGCTGCCGGAAGCCGAGAACGAGAAATTCAAGGGACATGCCAAGGCCGCGATCGGCCTGTGGGGCTACAGCACCAAGGTGAATGACCAGCGCGACCTCGATGCCGCCGGCAACCCGCTGCAGCGCAGCCAGCGCGGCGGCTACATCCTCGGCGAGCGCAGCCTGGTGAACCTCGGTGGCGAGCAGGAGCGTTTCATCTCCGCCTTCGCGCGCTACACCTGGACCGACGGCGATTCGACGCCGGTGAAGAACAGCGTGAACCTAGGCCTGCACGTCAAGGGTCCGGTCGCCTCGCGCCCGGACGACGTGCTCGGCTTCGCCTGGTCGCGCGCCGGCATGTCGCAAAAATGGCGCGACGTGCAGGCCGTGCCGGGCGACACCAAGTCCGGTGAAGACGTGCTGGAAATCACCTGGCGCGTTGCCGTGACGCCTTGGCTCGCTATCCAGCCCAACTACCAGCAGATGCGCAACCCCGGCGGCGGCAGCGCGCCGAAGGCAAAACTGATTGGCGCCCGTGTCGATATCGCCCTGTGATTAAAAGCGGCGGGCGGGCGGATAGTCGCCATGCGCCCTCGCCCTCCGCTCGCCGCCTGCCGCGCGCCGCGGGGGTGCGTGCAACACCGGGCCGGGGGGGGCAGGGCGGCCCAGTGGGACGCGATCGTCCCCCGACGGCGGGGCCTTAGCCCCCCGGGGGGCGTCCCGTCGAATCCACCCGTTCACGAGGTTTCGATGCACCCTCACGCTTCGCGCGTTGGGCCGGGGGGGGGCCAGCTGCGCCTGGCTGGGTCCGATTTCCGTCTGTTCGGCCCGGTCGGCGGGCGGCGCCACCCAGCTGGACTGCGCAGCCGGCGACGCAGAGCTGGCAGGCCCGCCGATCGGGGCGGGGGGGGCCCGCCACGGCGGCCGCGGCAGGGGGGTGGGCCGGGCTTTCACTGCGCGCGCAGGGGGCGCGTCGGCGCGGCAAGCTCGCCGGGCCGGCGGGTGGCGGGGCGGCGAACAGCCCGCCGAGCCCGCGGCCACCCCGGGGCGAGCCGTCGCCTGCCCGACCGCCCTGCACGCACCGCTGCCGGATCGCTGGGCGGCCCCCAGGCCCGCGCACCTGCCGGAATTGAGCATGGCATCGGTGGCGGAGCGGCGCTGGCACCGGCATCTGCTCAGCTGTCGTTCGCCTGCCTTGCGCCAGGGCCGCAGGGGGCGCCAGGGGCCGGCGACTGGCCTGGGCGCCAGCGCGGCGAACTCGTCGGCCTGCACCGGCAGCTCACGCAACTTCTCGCCGCCGCCGAACGCTACCGCAGCGATGCCGTCGCCCCTTCCGCCGACCTGGTGCGCATCGCCGAAACCGCCTACCGCGCGGGGGAATCGACAATTCTCGAACTGCTTGATGCCTACAAGGGGGCGCTCGACGCTGAAACCACGGCGCTCGACCTCGAATGGAAAGCGCGCGAAGTCCGCATCGAACTCGACCAAATGACAGGAAACCACCCGCAATGAAAACCTTCATGCTTGCCACCCTGGCAACCGCTCTGCTGCTCGCCGGCTGCGGCGAAAAGTCCGCGCCCAAAGACCATGACCACGGCGCTCCCGCCATGGCCGCCGCCGACCACCACGACGAGGTGGGTGAAAAGCTGACCCACTTCAGCGACCAGACCGAATTGTTCGTCGAGTTCCCGGCCCTGGTCGTCGGACAACCGGCGAGCTTCGTCGCCTACGTCACCCAGCTCGCCGACTTCAAGCCGCTCGTCCAGGGCAAGCTCACCGTCGTGCTTGCCGGCGGCAACGCCGCGGAGGAACGCTTCATCGTCGACGCGCCATCCATGCCCGGCATCTTCAACCCGGGCGTGACGCCCAAGTCAGCCGGCGAGCGCGAGCTGAGCCTGATCGTCGACTCCGCGCTGGGCACGATCACGCACGAACTCGGCCCGGTCACGGTGTTCGCCGATGCCAAGAGCGCGGCAGAGGATCACGACAGCCACGGCCATGACGAGGCCGGCATTTCCTTCAGCAAGGAACAGCAATGGAAGATCAACTTCGCCACCGTGGAGGCGGTCAAGGGCGTTGCCCGCAGCTCGATCGCAGCGACCGCGACGATCAAGGCGCATCCCGATGGCGAAGCGCGACTGGCGGCACCCGCCGCCGGCCTGCTGCGTGCCGCCGGCAACTTCCCGCACGTCGGCCAGACGGTGCTCAAGGGGCAGGTGCTGGCCTGGCTTGCGCCCAGGCTCGGCGGCGAAACCGACCAGGCCACGCTGGACGCCGGCGCCGGCAAGGCGAAGATCGCGCTTGAACAGGCGCGGCGCGAACGAGAACGTATGGAGTCGCTGTTCAAGGACGAGGCCGTCGCTGAAAAGCGCCTGCTCGACGCCCGCGCCAGCGAGCGCATGGCGGAGGCGGAGGTCCATTCGGCCTTGGCGCGGGGCCAGTTCGGCGCCGCGGGTGGGGTGGGCGGCATCGCGATTCGCGCGCCCATCCCGGCACCTGGGCGGTGGCGCGGCGCTTTGTCACGAGGGCGCGCCGCTGTTCCATGGCCGCCTTGGCGGGGGTCCGGATCGGCCGCTGGGCGCCCGGCGGCGCTGCTTTCTCGGTCGATGGCTTTGCCCAGCCCTTCGTCATCGAAGGGCAAGGGCAGCTGGTCGCGTCGGCGGCGGGTCGAGCCGACGTGCCGGCGATCTTAATTCGCCGGGGCGGGCGGGGGGGGGCTGGTGAGGGGCGGGGCGGCCGGCGGGGGTGCGCTGGGAGGGGGTCGGGCGCCTACCTGCCGTGCTCAGGGTCCCTCCGGCCAGGGCACTAGGGCGGATCAGATCGGACCATCATCCAGGGTCGCTGCGCCGTGGTGCCCGCCTCCGCTTGTCTGGGGCGGCAGACCACCGCCGCCGGTCGACTCTTTCCGACCTCACCGCCCCCACGTTACCTGGGGCAGGCGCGGGGGTCACCTTCGGGGGGGGGGGGGGTGATGGTGTGGTGGGGGGGGGGGGGTGGGGGGGGGGGGTGGGGGGGGGGGGGGGTGGGGGGGGAGGTGGGGTGGAAGCCGGCGGGGCATAGGCAGGGGGTTGGGGGCAGGTTGGTTGTGTGGGTGATGGGAAAGGGGGTCACGGGCACTCCCGGGGCAGGAGGGGCGCGGCTCCCCCCCCCCGCGCGAAACGAAAGGCAGACCAGGTGCAGCGACCCTCCGGATCGCCGTAGCGCCAGCGCCGACTCTTGCGGGCGCCTATTTGAAACCGATGATGGCCTGATCCACCGCCAGGCTTTCACCCGGATTGGCCAGCAATTTATCGACCACGCAGTCGCGCTCGGCCTTCAGCACGTTCTCCATCTTCATCGCCTCGATCTTGGCCAGCACTTCGCCGGCCTTGACCTCCTGGCCGACCTTGACCGCAACCTGGGTCAGAAGCCCCGGCATCGGCGACAGCAGGAACTTGCTGGTATCGGGCGCCGCCTTGACCGGCATCAGTGCCAGCAGGTCGGCGGCGCGCGCGCTCATCACCTGCACGTCGGCCTGCACGCCCCAGTGGAACAGGCGGTAGGTCGAGCCGCGGCGCTCGACCTGCATGCAGATCTGCTGGCCGTTGAGCGTGCCGCGATAGAGGATGTCGCCGAACTGCCAGTGCGAACGGATTGCGTAGCTGCCGCCGGTAAGCTGGACATCCCAGCCGCCGTCGGCTTCGCTGATGGTAGCCGGGTGCCGCTCGCCGTTGAACAGCACCACGTACTCGCCGCCCGGCTTGTATTCGTGGCCGGGCATCTGCCCCGTGATCGTCGCATTGCGCGCCAGGTACTGGCGATGGATCGCGGCCGCCGTGGCCACCAGCATCAAGGGATCGTCGTGCGGCACATCGGCGGCATTGAAGCCCTTGGGGTACTGGTCGGCGATCAGGCCGGTATTGAAGTTGCCCGAGGTGAAGCGCGGATGCTGCATCAGCGCCGCCTGGAAAGAAATGTTGCAGGCCACGCCGCGGATCACGAACTCGTTCAGGGCGTCCCGCATGCGCGCGATGGCCTGGTCGCGCGATGCGGCGTGCACGATCAGCTTGGCGATCATCGAGTCGTAGAACATCGAGATCTCGCCGCCTTCATAGACGCCGGTGTCGACGCGCACCCCGTTTTCCGCAGGCGGCGGCACGTACTTCACCAGGCGCCCGGTGGACGGCAGGAAGCCGCGGAAGGGGTCCTCGGCATTGATCCGGCATTCCATCGCCCAGCCGTTGATTTTCAGGTCTTCCTGCTTGAAGGCCAGCTTCTCGCCGGCGGCGACGCGGATCATCTGCTCGACCAGGTCGAGGCCGGTGATAAGTTCCGTCACCGGATGCTCGACCTGCAGCCGGGTGTTCATTTCGAGGAAGTAGAAGCTCTTGTCCTTGCCGCCGACGACGAACTCGACGGTGCCGGCCGACTGGTAGTTGACCGCCTTGGCCAGCGCCACGGCCTGCTCTCCCATCGCCTTGCGCGTCGCCGCGTCGAGGAAGGGGCTGGGCGCCTCCTCGATCACCTTCTGGTGCCGGCGCTGGATCGAACACTCGCGTTCGTGCAGGTACAGGGTGTTGCCGTGGGCGTCGCCGAGGATCTGGATCTCGATATGGCGCGGTTCCTCGACATACTTCTCGATGAAGACGCGATCATCGCCGAAGGCGTTCTTGGCCTCGGTCTTGCAGGAAGCAAAACCCTCATGCGCCTCCTGATCGTTGAAAGCGACACGCAGACCTTTCCCGCCGCCGCCGGCGGAGGCCTTGATCATCACCGGATAGCCGATGCCCCTGGCGATCTCGACCGCCTGTTCGGGCGTATCGATCGCATCGTTGTAACCCGGGATGACATTGACCTTGGCGGTCAGCGCCAGCTTCTTCGAGGCGATCTTGTCGCCCATCTGCTCCACCGAGTAGTGCTTGGGACCGATGAAGATGATCCCCTCCTCCTCCAGCCGGCGCGAGAAGGTGGCGTTCTCCGACAGGAAGCCGTAGCCCGGATGCACCGCTTCGGCACCGGTCTGCTTGCAGGCGGCGATGATCTTGTCCATCACCAGGTAGGATTCCTTCGACGGCGGCGGCCCGATGCAGACCGCCTCGTCGGCCATGGTCACGTGCATCGCATCCTTGTCGGCTTCGGAATACACGGCGACCGTCTTGATGCCCATCTTGCGGGCGGTCTTGATGACGCGGCAAGCGATTTCGCCGCGATTGGCAATCAGTATCTTCTTGAACATGTCTTTTCTCCCCGACGCTTACAGCGGAATGTTGCCGTGCTTGCGCCACGGATTCTGGATGTCTTTGTTTCTCAGCATCGCCAGTGAGCGGCAAACACGTTTGCGGGTCTCGTGGGGCATGATCACGTCGTCGATGAAGCCGCGCGCGCCGGCGACGAAGGGGTTGGCGAACTTGGCCTTGTACTCCGCCTCGCGCGCCGCCAGCTTGGCCGGATCGCCCTTGTCCTCGCGGAAAATGATTTCCACCGCACCCTTCGGCCCCATCACCGCGATCTCGGCGCTGGGCCAGGCGAAGTTCACGTCGCCGCGCAGGTGCTTGGAGGCCATCACGTCGTAGGCGCCGCCGTAGGCCTTGCGCGTGATCACGGTGATCTTCGGCACCGTGCATTCGGCGTAGGCATACAGCAGCTTGGCGCCGTGCTTGATGATGCCGCCGTATTCCTGCGACGTGCCCGGCATGAAGCCCGGCACATCGACGAAGGTGACGATGGGAATGTTGAAGGCGTCGCAGAAACGCACGAAGCGACCGGCCTTGATCGAGCTCTTGATGTCGAGGCAGCCGGCCATCACCATCGGCTGGTTGGCGACGATGCCCACCGTCTGGCCTTCCATGCGGGCAAAGCCGATCACGATGTTCTTGGCATGGTCGGGCTGCACCTCGAAGAAGTCGATGTCATCGACCACCTTGAAGATCAGTTCCTTGATGTCGTAGGGCTTGTTCGGATTGTCGGGCACCAGGGTGTCCAGCGAATGGTCGAGGCGGTCGGCCGGATCGGCGGTCGGTCGCGTTGGCGGCTTTTCCTTGTTCGACAGCGGCAGGTAGTTGAAGAAGCGGCGCAGCATCACCAGCGCCTCGACGTCGTTCTCGAAGGCGAGGTCGGCGACGCCGGACTTGCTGGTATGGGTCACCGCGCCGCCGAGTTCCTCGGCGGTGACTTCCTCGTGGGTCACCGTCTTCACCACTTCCGGGCCGGTGACGAACATGTAGGACGAGTCCTTGACCATGAAGATGAAGTCGGTCATCGCCGGGCTGTACACCGCACCGCCGGCACAGGGCCCCATGATCATCGAGATCTGCGGAATCACGCCGCTGGCCATGACGTTGCGCTGGAACACGTCGGCATAGCCGCCGAGCGCCGCGACTCCTTCCTGGATGCGGGCGCCGCCCGAATCGTTGAGGCCGATCACCGGACAGCCGACCTGGATCGCCTTGTCCATGATCTTGCAGATCTTCTCGGCGTGGGTTTCCGACAGCGCGCCGCCGAATACCGTGAAGTCCTGCGAAAAGACGAAGACCATGCGCCCGTTGATGGTGCCGTAACCGGTGACCACGCCGTCGCCCGGGATCTTCTCCTGCTCGCCCATGCCGAAATCGACGCAGCGGTGCTCCTTGAACATGTCCCACTCTTCGAAGGTGCCGTCGTCGAGCAGCAGTTCGATGCGCTCGCGCGCCGTCAGCTTGCCCTTGACGTGCTGCGCGTCGATGCGCTTCTGGCCACCGCCGAGCGCGGCGCGGCGCCGCTTTTCTTCCAGTTGGTCGATGATTTCGTGCATGGTTTGGCTCCTGAGAAAACCTGTTTATCCTGCGGAGAGGTCAAGCAGACGACGGGCGGCGACCGCGGGCGTCATGCGTCCTGCTTCCACCTCCTCGGTCGTGTCCTTCAGCGCCGACATCACGGCCGGCGCCTGGTGAAAGTGGGCGCGCAGGCCGGCGTCGATCAGTTGCCACATCCAGGCCAGGGCCTGGTGGCGGCGGCGGGCGGCGAACTCGCCACTGGCGCCCAGCGTGTTCCGGAACTTTTCGATGGCTTGCCAGAATTCGACCAGCCCGTCCTTGCGCGTGGCTGACAAGGTGAGCACCGGGGGCTTCCAGTTGGGCGAACTCGGATGCAGCATGGACAGCGCGGAGCGCATCTGCGCGGCAGCCAGTTGCGCCGCGGCCGGGTCGATGTCGGCCTTGTTGAATGCGACCAGGTCGGCCAACTCCATGATGCCCTTCTTGATCGCCTGCAGGTCGTCGCCGGCATTCGGCAGTTGCAGCAGGACGAAGCAATCGGTCATGCCCGCCACGGCGGTTTCCGACTGGCCGACGCCGACCGTCTCGACGATGATGATGTCGTAGCCGGCCGCTTCGCACAGCAGCAGCGCTTCGCGGGTATGCGCGGCAACGCCGCCGAGGCTGCCGGACGATGGCGAGGGCCTGATGAAAGCTTCGGTGCGCTGCGAGAGCAGCTCCATGCGCGTCTTGTCGCCGAGTATCGAACCGCCATGCAGGGTCGACGACGGATCGACGGCGAGCACGGCGATGCGATGCCCGCGTTCGATCAGGTGCATGCCGAGTGCTTCGATGAAGGTCGACTTGCCGACGCCGGGTACGCCCGATATCCCGAGGCGCAGCGAACGCCCGGCATGGGGCAGGACTGCGTCGAGCAGTTTTTGCGCCCGCAGGCCGTGGTCGCGTCGCGTCGATTCGACCAGGGTGATGGCCTTGGCCAACGCCCGCCGATTGCCGGCGAGCAGACCCTCGACCAGCGCGAGGTCCTGCGCATCCACTGCGGACTGGCCCAGTTCGGGCATCGGACGCATCAACCGGATCAGGCGCTTGCCGGCAGGTGGGCGGCGCGAATGGCGCGCAGCACTTCGTGGGCGCACTGCGGGATTGGGGTGCCCGGGCCAAAGATGCCGGCGGCGCCGTCCTTGTAGAGCTGGTCGTAGTCCTGCGCCGGAATTACGCCGCCGACGAAGACGACGATGTCGTTGGCGCCCTGTTCGCGCAAGGCCTTGATAAGCGCTGGCACCAGTGTCTTGTGGCCTGCGGCCAGCGTCGAAACGCCGACGGCATGAACGTCGTTCTCGATCGCCTGGCGCGCCGCTTCCTCGGGTGTCTGGAACAGCGGGCCGACGTCGACGTCGAAGCCGAGGTCGGCAAACGCGGTAGCCACCACCTTGGCGCCGCGATCGTGGCCGTCCTGGCCCAGCTTGGCGATCATGATGCGCGGCCGGCGACCCTCTGCCGCCGCGAAGTTGTCGATCAGGTCGCGGATTTCCTTCATGGTTCCATCCTCGCCGAAAGCCGCACTATAAACGCCGGAGACGGTCTGGTTGGTGGCGCGGTGGCGGCCGTAGACCGCTTCCAGCGCATCGGAAATTTCGCCGACCGTGGCCCGCAGGCGGCTGGCCTTGATGGCCAGGTCGAGCAGGTTGCCGCTACTGCTTTTCGCGGCGTCTGTCAGCGCCGCGAGCGCTGCCTGCACCGCCGCCGCGTCCCGCGTCGAGCGAATCTGTTTGAGGCGCGCGATCTGGGCGTCGCGCACGGCGTGGTTGTCGACGTCGAGCGTGTCGATCGCCGCCTCTTCCTTCAGCTTGTACTTGTTCACGCCGACGATGACGTCCTGGCCGGAATCGATGCGCGCCTGCTTTTGCGCGGCGCAGGTTTCGATCTGCAGCTTGGCCCAGCCGCTTTGCACGGCCTGCGTCATGCCGCCCATCTTGTCCACGTCCTCGATGATGCGCCAGGCTTCGTCGGCGATGTCCTGGGTCAGCTTTTCCATCATGTAGCTGCCGGCCCAGGGGTCGATGACGCTGGTGATGTGCGTCTCTTCCTGGATAATGAGCTGGGTATTACGCGCGATGCGCGAGGAGAACTCGGTCGGCAATGCGATGGCTTCATCCAGCGAGTTGGTGTGCAGCGATTGCGTGCCGCCGAAAACCGCCGCCATGGCTTCGATTGTGGTGCGCACCACGTTGTTGTAGGGGTCCTGCTCGGTCAGCGACCAGCCGGAAGTCTGGCAGTGGGTGCGCAGCATCATCGACTTCGGATTCTTCGGCGCGAACTCCTTCATGATGCGCCACCACAACATGCGTGCGGCGCGCATCTTGGCGATCTCCAGGTAGAAGTTCATGCCGATCGCCCAGAAGAACGAAAGCCGTCCGGCGAAGGCATCGACGTCCATGCCCGAAGCCAGTGCCGTCTTCACGTACTCGCGGCCGTCGGCCAGGGTGAAGGCCAGTTCCAGCGCCTGCGTCGCCCCGGCTTCCTGCATGTGGTAACCCGAAATCGAGATCGAGTTGAACTTCGGCATGTTCTGCGCCGTGTAGCCGATGATGTCGGCGATGATGCGCATCGACGGCTCGGGCGGGTAGATGTAGGTATTGCGGACCATGAACTCCTTGAGGATGTCGTTCTGGATGGTGCCGCTCAACTGTTCCTGCGATACGCCCTGCTCTTCGGCCGCCACCACGTAGCCGGCGAGGATCGGCAGCACGGCGCCGTTCATGGTCATCGACACCGAGACCTTGTCGAGCGGAATGCCGTCGAACAGGATCTTCATGTCCTCCACCGAATCGATCGCCACGCCGGCCTTGCCGACGTCGCCCGTGACGCGCGGATGGTCGGAGTCGTAGCCGCGATGGGTGGCGAGGTCGAAGGCCACCGAAACACCCTGCCCTCCGGCAGCCAGTGCCTGCCGATAGAAGGCGTTCGACGCTTCGGCGGTGGAGAAGCCGGCGTACTGGCGGATGGTCCATGGCCGCACCGCGTACATCGTCGCTTGCGGTCCGCGCAGGAAGGGCGCAAAGCCGGGCAACGTGTCGGCATACGGCAGGCCCTCTACGTCGGCCTTGGTATATAGCGGCTTGACCGTCAGGCCTTCGGGCGTCACCCAGTTCAGCTTTGAAACATCGCCTCCGGGCGCCGACTTGGCGGCGGCCTTGGTCCAGGCGTCGATCGAGGGAATGCTGACTTCGGGTGCCTTGCTCATGGTTCGTCCTTTTTAGTTACGGCCGCTGCGCTTAACGCCGATGCTGCCGGCGTTAGCCTCCACTGAAACTTCGTTTTCAATGCACTTGACTTCCTGATGGGGAGCCATGATACTGCATCCATAATTATGAATGCAAGACCGTCCTCCCAGATTCTTGCGGCACCCGCCCTCTACGAACAGGTGGCCGAACGCCTGCGCAACCGCATTTTCGCGCATGAAATACCTCAAGGGGGCTGGATTGATGAACAGGCCCTGGCCGCGGAATACGGCATCAGCCGTACGCCGCTACGCGAGGCCCTGAAGGTGCTGGCCGCCGAAGGCCTGGTGGTGCTCAAGCCGCGCCGTGGCTGCTACGTCACCGAACTGTCGGAAAACGACATCGACGAGGTCTTTCCGGTGATGGCCCTGCTCGAAGGTCGCGTTGCCGCCGAGGCCGCGCGCCGTGCCACCAGCGCCGACTTTTCACGGCTGGCGGCGATACACGACGAACTCGAAAAGCACGCGGCGGCCAACAATGCCGACCGCTTTTTCGAGGCCAACCAGCGCTTCCACGACGCGTTGCAGGAAATCGCCGGCAATCGCTACCTGGCGCAACTGATCAACGACGCGCGCAAGGTGATCAAGCTCACGCGCCGCGATTCGCTGCGCCTCGAGGGCCGGCTCAAGCAATCACTGGCGGAACATCGCGGCATCCTCGAAGCGTTGCGGCTAAAGGATTCCGCGCTGGCCGGGCAGCGCATGCACGACCATCTCCTGTCGGGACGCGCTGCGCTGGCGCGGCTGGCGACGACGGGTTGACCGGCAGACAGGCACGAGCATGAAGCGCGGTCCGCGGACGGTCGTCGTCATCGGGCCCTTCCGCTCCGGCACCTCGCTGGCGAGCCGGATCCTGTCCATCCTCGGCGCCGATTTCGGCCCGCCCGAGACCATGCTCAAGGCCGACCGCTTCAATCCGGATGGCTACTTCCAGCATGCACGGGTGCGCATCGCCAACAACCGCCTGATCCGGTCCGTCGGCTCGACTGTCGCCTGGCCCGCGCATCCACAGATAGTGGCCGATCGGGGCGACCTGAAACCGCTGTGTCGCACTGACCTCTCGTGGATCTCGGGCGCATCACTGAGTGGACTCAAGGACCCGCGCTTCAGCGCGACGCTGGCGGCCTGGATCGCAGCCGGCGCGCTCGATCCGTCGCGCCTCCTGCTCGTGCGCATGGAACGCAACCTGAACGCTGCGGCACTCGACCTGCATGGCATGCCTGAACTCGCACGGCAGATGACCGAACGTACGCCGGAATCGGCGCGCGCGACGCTTGAACGCTACGCCGAATTCGCCGCCTGGCATGCCGGCAATCTCCGCGTGCCGCATTTCACGCTGCGCTACGAGGAACTGCTCGCCAATCCGCGCGAGCACATCGCCATGCTCGCTGACTTCATCGGCGCCGGCGGTCAGCGCCGGATCGAGGCCGCACGACGCAGCATCCGTCTACCTCAATAGCGAAGGTTCGCGGCCTGGCCGCCACGGGCAGCTATCCTCCGATGCTGCGCCCATCCGCAGGAGGCAGCGCACAGATGAAATCCTCGAACTTGTGGGCTGCCGGGCGCTCGATACGCGCAACGCGCGTCGGCTCGATGCGAAACGGAAATCCCAGCCGCTGCTGCAGCAACAGCGTCAGGCGCGCGATTTCGTCGGGGCTCATTTCGCGCTCCATGACGTAGCGCGCCACGATCAGGTCGGGCTCACTCTGGATCAACTGAAACTGGTCCACGGGCACCACCGACCGCCACACCGCCGCCGGAAAGCTAGGCCACAGCGTCCTCCCGTCCGGCAGGCGCGCCATGTTGCGCTGGCGACCCAAAATGCGCTTCAGTACCGGCAGCCCACGTCCGCAGGAACAGGGCTCGCCCGCCTCCGCATAGTCGCCAATGCGGTAGCGAATCAGTGGCAGGGCGAAGTTGTGCAGGGTGGTCAGCACCACCTCACCGGTTTCGCCCGCTCGGCAGGCGCTGCCATCCGGTCGCAGCAACTCGACCACCAGGTTCTCCGATTGAACGTGGTAGTGCTCGTGCAGCGGGCATTGCAGCGCGATGACCCCCGCCTCGGAGCAACTGTAGGTATCGACGACCTCGACTCCCCACGCCGCGCGCACCGTCTCGCGCAGGTCCGGACGCAGGGTTTCACTGAGCGTGCGCGCCTGCCTCAGGCGCGGCAGGCGCAGGCCTTGCCTGAGGCTTTGCTCCGCCAGCGCGCCGAGGTTGCTTGCATGGGTGATCAGGTAATCGGGATTTTCGCGCTGCAGCCATGCCAGTTGCGCTTCTACATCCGCGCGCACGTTGAGCAAGGCCGACGGCCCGGTGCGGAACACGCTGCCGGCCGGCGCGCCCCAATCGGGCAGGCTGGCATCGTCGACCTGGACGCGGATCGCCGCAAGCTTGCCGGTGAAGTCGCGCCTGTGCCAGAAATGCTCGCGCAGGGTCAGTGCTTCCCAAAAAAACTGGCTCAGTGCCGTGGTGCGAAACTTGATCGGGATGCCGGTCGAGCCGGAACTCTCGGCCACGCTTGCCGCACCGTGGCTGGGCGGCAGGCGATGGCTGGAAAGCGCCTCGAACTCCGCCTGCAGCGTGCGCCGGTCGAGCAGGGGCAAGAGCTCGAACGCCTCCCAGTCCATGCGTCGAACGTCGAGCCCGTCGAAGGCACGACTGAAATAAGGCACCGAATCCAGCGCATGGCGCAGCAACACGCGCAACTGGGTCAATTGGTGGGCCCGCAATTGCTCCGGGGACCACCATTGCGAACGGTCGAGTTGAAAGTTCATCGCCAGCAATTGCGCGGCGCTGTCGGCGGCAATGCCTGGCCAGGCGACGCCTTCGATGCCGCTGCGAACGGCAGGCAGTTCGACGCCAGGCGGACTAGCATTCACGGCGATACCTCGGGGGCGGCTGACGGATCGCCATATGCTACCAGCGGTCCGCCGGCAAACCTGCCGCGCTGCGGTGCTACGCGGTAACATTCCCGCTCCGCCGTTCCGGATCGAACCACCGCCACATGGCACTGCTGCGCGACGCCCTCGATCGAACCCTGCTTGAGCCGCAATGCGCGCAGCGTTGGCATGCCTTGCGCATCGCCTGGCAGGAAACACGCGATCCGGAGCGCAGAAAGTCGATCGTCGACCTTCTGGCGCAGCAATCCGACGGCGATCCGCGCGCCGACATCCTGCGCCTGACCTTCCTCGCCGGAACGGGCGGCGCCGGGCGCTTCGAAGACGCTGCGGCGGCCCGTGTACTCGCCGCGCAACCCGTCGATCCGGATCGCCTCGCCGCCTTCATGGCCTATCGCTGGCTGACCGCATTGCAGACCATCGAACGGCGCCTGGACTTCGTCGCCGACCTGTCCGCCGGACTTCTGCCGGAAATGGCCGAACGTCTCGCAGGGGCAGCAACCCGGCAGTTGCCACCCGGCTTCGCGGCACGTGCGCCGGACGACGTACGGCGGGTGGCCGTGGTAGTGCCCTACGTCGGACATCGCTTTCATACCCCCAGCATGATGGCGGTCGAACAGTGCATCGTGCTGGCGCGCGAAGATATCAAGGTGCAGATCTTTTCCGCGCAGGAGCTGCTGCCGGTGGACGCTGCGCTGTATCGCGGTGATGGACGCCGGCTGGTACTGCCCCCGCTGCAACCAAAGTCCTGGGCAGGCATCCTGCCCGCCGGCATCAACATGACGATCAGCGATGCCCGCTACAGCCTGCCCGGACGCTGGCAAAACCTGATGCCGGCGCTGACCGCGTTCGACCCGGACGTCGTGCTGCTGGTGGGACTCTACTCGCCGCTGGCCGGCGCACTGCACTCGGTGCGTCCGGTAGTCGGCATCAGCGTCAATACGGTCGCGCCGATCGCGCCGCTGGATGTCTGGCTGACCGCAGAACCGAACGCCGAACGCGGGGAACCCTGGGGCGGCACTTTTCCGTCGCCGCGACCTGTGCATCACCCCTTCCGGGTCAAGCGTCCTGCCAAAGGCGAACCGCTTGCGCGCGCCGCGCTGGGCATCGACGAAAAGGCCGTGGTCTGGATCACCGCGGGCTTCCGGCTCGAACACGAGATCCGCGACGAATGGGCGAGCCGGATGCTGGAACTGGTCTCGCGCTATCCCCAGGTGGTCTGGCTGCTGGTGGGTGGCGAAGGCAAGCTGCCGCCCGCCCTGGCGCAGGCCGGACGGGGGCCGCGTGCGCGCGCTGGCTACGCGCGATGACCTGCCCGCCATCCTGCGCTGCAGCGACATCTATGTGAATCCGCCGCGCATGGGCGGCGGATTCAGCGTTGCCGAAGCCATGGCCGAAGGCCTGCCCGTCATAGCGCTGGCCGGTTCGGACGGCGGCGACAAGCTAGGCGAGATGGCGCTGCCGCACCTCGACGCCTGTACCGAACGCCTCGCCGCCCTGATCGAGAACCCGCGCCTGCGCAGCGAAATGGGCGCCGATTTGAGGCAGCGCTTCGACAGCCAACTCGACATCGCGGCCTCCGGGCCCGCGCTGCTGGAAGCTTGCCGGCTCGCTGCCAGACTGGCGCGGGAAAGACTGCGTCCCTGAATCAGGGCAGGTTCTTGAACTTGGTCGGAATGCCCAACACCAGGGCATCCTCCGGCACGTCCCTGGTTACCACGGCGCCGGCACCGACGAAGGCGCGGTCGCCAACCACCAGCCGTTCGAGCAGCGTGGCGCCGATCGCGATCGTGACGCTGCCGCCAATGCGCGAGAGTCCGCCCAGGTTGGCGCCGGGCTGAAGGCGCGAGAACGATCCGATCCGCGTGTCATGACCGATGGTGACGCCACGGTTGACGAAAACATGGTCATCGAGCCGGGCGCCCGGACCGACCACGCTGTTGGCGCCGATGAACACGCCCTGTCCGATGCTGGCCAGCGGCGAAACATAGGCCGTCGGATGAATCAGCGTGTGGTAGCGCAAGCCGAAGCGCCGCTCGATTTCCGCCGCCAGGTTGGCGCGCGTCGGCGTGGTCGGACCAAGCAGGTACAGTTCGCCGGCCTGGGGCCGGAATCCATCGAGGGTCTCAATTTGCGGTGGTTCACACAGCTCGGCCAACGCCGCGATCCGCGTCGCCAGCGGAATGTCACGCTCGCCTTCGGACTCGGGCAGGTGCAGCACCACACGGGCAGGCACCAGACCGTTCGCCAGCGCGCAATCGAACAGGTCGGAAACGATGTTGCTGGCGCCGAAAATCACCAGCCGGCGATTGCTCTCCTGGGCGGGCGGGGGGGGGGGGGGGGGGGGGGGAGGGGGGGAGCCGTGCGCGTTCATACCCCGTGCAGTTGCAGCCAGGCCAACAACCGCTTCCAGCCGTCTTCCGCCGGCTCCTTGCGATAGGTCGGCCGGTAATCCGCATGGAAGGCATGTGGCGCGCCTTCGTAGACGTGGATCTGCGACTTGCCGCCGGCCTTGGCGATCGCGTCCTTCATCGACTGTACGTCGTCCAGCGGAATGCCCTGGTCGGCGCTGCCGTAGAGGCCGAGCACCGCTCCCTTCAATTTCGCGGCGATGTCGAGCGGATACGTCGGCGTGCGATCGTTGACCTCGCCGTCGATGCGGCCGTACCAGGCGACACCGGCCTTCACGGCGGGATTGTGCGCGGCGTAGAGCCAGGTGTGTCGCCCGCCCCAGCAGAAACCCGTGATCGCCAGCCGCGTCGCGTCGCCGCCGTTCTTGCCGGCCCAGGCCACGCAGGCATCGAGGTCGGCCATCACGCCGGCATCGGGAACCTTGGCCACGATGCCCGAAATTATGTCCTGGACGTTGGTCAGCTTGCGTGGATCGCCATAGCGGGCGAACAGTTCCGGTGCGATTGCCAGGTAGCCTTGCTTGGCCAGGCGGCGGCAGACGTCGGCGATGTATTCATGCACGCCAAAAATCTCCGACACCACCAGCACGACGGAAAGGCCGGTCTTGCCGGCCGGCATGGCACGGTAGGCGACCATCTCGCCGTCGGCCACCGGAACCTTGACCTCGCCCGCGACCAGCCCTTCGGTGCCGGTCTTGATCGGGCTTTGCGCCGCGGTCGGTTGCACCGACAAGGCAAAGCCGGCGCCCAGCGCGGTGACGATGAAGCCGCGCCGGTTCACCTGCGTTGCCGGCAGCAGGCTGTCGAACTCGGACTGCTCGTTGCTCTTCCTGGCGATCGGTGCTTCCTTCGTTTGCATCGTGAACTCCTCGTCCGGGTTGGGGAGTCCTAAAATACCCTGACACCAGAACTATTTCAACGAGGACATCATGAGCACACCACCCATCAGCCGTTACCCGGTACCCAAGCTGGAAGACCTGCCCGCGGACATCCGCGCCCGCATCCTGGAAGTGCAGGAAAAATCCGGTTTCGTGCCCAACGTCTTTCTCGCCCTGGCGCATCGTCCCGCTGAGTGGCGAGCCTTCTTCGCCTACCACGACGCGCTGATGTGCAAAGCCGACATCACGCCGCGCCAGAAGGCCATGCTCGATTTCGCGATGAAGGTCGCACTGGATTCTGGCGCCATCGGCGATGCCGACTACGACACCCTCCACGGCCACGGCTTCAATGACGAGGACATCTGGGACATCGGCGCCGTCGCCGCGTTCTTCGGCCTAAGCAACCGCATGGCCAACATGACCGCCATGCGGGCGAACGACGAGTTCTACCTGATGGGGCGCGTGCCGAAGCAGAAGTAGCGATTCAACGAGTCGGCGCCCCACTGGGACTTCCTTCGGTCGCCGGCGACACGGCGTCGGCCCCGCGGAGAATCAGGGACGAACCATCAGCACGTTGCTGCGACTGCTCGCGGTGTTGTACCAGAAGGACAGCTTGGCGTACTGCTCGAACAGGTCCGGAGGCAGTATGGTCTCGCGCGGTTCGAAACCGACCGTGCGGCGCACCTTGTGCAGGCCGACCAGGCCGAGGCCTTCGTCGTAATCCGGTGTGTCGAACTGCAGGTTGTCGAAATCGTGCTGGAAGGGTTCCTCGCCGAGGAACTGATAGATCAACGGAATGACATGGGCAGGACGCTGCACCAGCAGGTCGTAATCGACCACCAGCATGGCGCGGCCCTGCTCACTGTAATAGGCTTCCTTCAACCCGGAATAGGCCAGGCCGACCAGGCGGTTGCGCTGGGCAAGGGTTTCCGTGCGACTGAACACTGTGCTGCGCTCGGCATCATTGCCAAACAGCGCCGTGTTTTCGTAGGGATTCTTGCGGTAAAGACGCTCGATGCTGTCCATCACCCAGGCCACATTGCGTACGCAGGCGATCACGCGGGCTTGCGGGAACAGGTCGAGCAGCGCCGGCAAGCGCGCGGTCCACACCCGGTTGGTATCGAACACCACCTGTTTCGCGGCGGGCAGATCGGCGTAATAGGATTCGAAGAGACCGTGCAGCAGGCGCCGCCGCTGCGTGGTGTTCACCTGCGCTGCCCATTCGCTGCCAACGCTGACCTGCGCGACCAGCGACGAAAAGAACGCGGCAAGCGGACTGCTGACCCCGGCATGGAAGCGCGGATTCTGGCTCAGGATCGCGGACAGCAGGGTCGAGCCGGAACGAGGCAAGCCCGATATGAAGTGAAAACGCTGCAATATTATTGCCCGGTAAAGTCGGCGCTGGCGCTACGGCACCCAGCGTAGCCGAGGCACGCACTGAGCGCTTCGCGTGCGGGTCACATCTTGCATTCGGCGTCGTCGCCCTTGCCAATACCCTTGCCGCTGCCCTTGTTCTGCGCGATTGAGCTCGGCATGGTGACCTGGATGCCCTGTTGCGGCGGCACCGGCACCGGCGCCGAGTTGGCGCCAGCGGCAAAACCGAACTGGCCGGCGTTGAGCTGTATGGTCCCCGCGGCATTGCTCATAGTGATCGCACCATTGGTCACATCGACATGCAGCCCGTTGGGCGGCGGCGTACCTCCCGTGGTTGGAATGCCGCCACAATCGTTCTGGCAGAGCAGCGCTCCGAAATTGGTGCCGCGAATGCCGATGGTGGCTGTTTCGGTCTGGAAGCTGACCTTTTGCCGGTTGCGCTTGCCTATCAACCCGGTGACAGCACGCAATCCGCCCTTGAACATGCTCAGGACGATGTTGTCGCTCTCCGGCTTGGCGGCATCGTAGGCGTAGTTTTCTATCTTGAGCCGGGTGCCCGGGCGCATCACCACTTCGCCGCCATCGGCAAATTTGACGCGGGCATAGGTATCGGCTTCGGTGCTGAGCGTATCGCCTTCGGCAATTTCCGATTTGACCGCAAGCAGCTTGCTCGAACCGTCTGCACGCTTGGCCGACAAGGTACCGGACAAGTGGGTGATCTGGCCGGCAGCGGCTGCCAGCGCCACCGGACTGCAGACTGCGCCTGCCGCGGCCACGACGAATGCCGCGGCGGCGAGCCTCATTCCGCCCATGGATTTACACGCCGCACTGGGCGACTTTTTTCTGTGCTGGCTTTTCATCTTTCTTTTCATCCTTGGCTTCGTCTGACTTCTTGTCCTTCTTGTCCTTGTCGTCCTCATCCGATTCGTCGCCGAAGGTGTTCTCATCGCCACCGGTGGTCTGGTCGCCGTTGGCATTGGGATCGGTAGTGGTTGGACCGCCCTCGGTTGGCGTCCCGCCTTCCGGCGGCTTGCAAAGCAACGGATTGAGCACGCAGGGATCGATGATGGTTTTCGCCGCGCCGTACTTGATCAGCGGTTTCGGCGACATGTGCTCCACACCCACGATGCCGCCTTCGGTCCGGTTCGAAAAGTCGATCGTGATCGTGGTCGGACTGGCAAGGAAATAGCTGCCGTTGAGCAATGACAGCGTCGACCCGGCACCCGCGAGGACAAGATCGATGTCCTTGCCGGCCTCGAAGTTCGACCCGTTGTCGAGCGTGATGTTGCCGGTGACGAGGCCCGAGACGTTGCCCAGCGTCGCATCTGTTGCATGCAGATAACCTCCTGCATCGGCAAACAGGTCGCCGGCCAGGAAGGCTATGCCCGTGTACTGCAGGGAAACGCCATTGCTGGCGGTGATCGACGACGGTGTCGCCGACAGCCCGTCGGCGGTGACACCGCCCATCAGGTTGATGGTGCCACCGGTCAGCGGCGCGATCAGGGCGACGTTGTTGTCGGCGCTGACATTGCCATTGATGTTGATGGTTCTTCCGAACAATTCGATGTTGTCGCCGCCGATCGCCGAATCCACGTTGAGGGTGCCTTGCGCGCCGAGTTTCAGGTCGCCGGCATTGATTATTCCGCCGTACATGTTCAAATTGCCGCCCGCGCCGAGCAGCATGCTGCCGGCAGTGGCTGCCAGGCCACCGTAATAGTTCAGCGTGCCGCTGGACGAGAGCGCCTGGTCGCCTGCATTGGCGCTGGTGAATGTGGTGCCACCGCCGATCGTCAGGTCGCCGGTGTTGTGGAAGGACAGGCTGAACGGACCACCGAGCCCTGCGCCGGGATTGGTCGCGTTGTCTACCAGCGAAACAAACATCGGCTGCAAGCCATAGTTGATGATCGAAATTCCGCCATAGGTCCCGCTGGCCGTAGCCATCAGGCTAGATGCGGCCGCGGTATCGACGCTGATCGCCAAGCCCGAAGCCAGCCCGCCGTTGGTGCTGGTCAGGCTGACCGTATCGCCCGTGAGGTTCAGGACGCCACCGTTGTTGTCCAGGATCGCGCCACCCGCCGTGATGACGATGTCCCCACCGAACGAGCCGCCGCCACCACCCGCGGCATCGATCACATCGATGCCGACATTCATGGCCGGCGCTGCTCCGGCAGTAAGTTGGGCAAAGCCGCCTTCGCCGCCTTGGCCGACCAACCCATTCGGTGCACCGCCAAACCCGAGGCCGCCAAGCCCACCCGCGCCGCCCCTGACCTGAATCGAGGAATTCGTCTGCATGATGTTCTGGTTGGCGCCCAATAGCACCGTGCCGCCATCACCACCCTCGCCACCATCCGCGCCATATCCGGAGTAGGAACCACCGTTGCCGCCGGCGCCGCCGGCACCGCCATTGGCGCGCAGCTGGCCGCCCGCGATGCCTATGGACCCGACGGTTGCGGTCAGGTTGATAGAGCCACCGTTGCCGCCGTCGCCACCACCCGCGGAGTACGCATAGTGTGACCCGTCATCGTTGGCACCCTTGCCGCCCATGCCGCCATTGACATTCAGGATCGAACCGCCATTGACGAATATGTCACCGAGCGCGGCCGTAATATTCATTGATCCGCCGCTTCCGCCCAGCGCGCCGTAATTGCCCCAGCTCGTGCTGTCGCCACCGACCCCGCCCTGGATATTCAGCGTCGTGCCCGTGAGCGTGATGTCGCCTGCACCCATGGCATTGATGTCGATCGAACCACCGTTCCCGCCATCCGCGCCGTGACCATAGCCAAAACCGTGGCCGCCCGCGCCGCCATTGGCGGACAACTGGCCGCCGGTCAGCGTAATGGGGCCGTTGGACGACGTCAGGGTGATCACGTGGCCGTTGCCAGCATCCCCGCCATATCCGAAGCCGGCATGACCGCCCGCGCCGCCATCGACGCTGATCCATCCACTGGTCATGTCGATGCCGCCAAAACCAGTCAGGGCAACGATGCCGCCGAATCCGCCGCTACCGCCGGAGACACCGTAACCGCCGGAATACCCGCCAGCGCCGCCTATGGCACTCACCTCCGCATTGCCAAGCTGCAGCGTGCCGGCCGCAGCATTCAGCGTGATGCTGCCGCCATCGCCGCCATTGCCACCGTAGTTGAACGGAGCGTCGCCGCCAATGCCACCATTGGCGGCAATGACCACGCCACCGGCGGCAATATTCACATCGCCACTATGGGTTTGCAACAAGACGCTTCCACCGTCGCCCGCATAGCCGCCGTTGGCGCTTCCCAATCCGTCACCACCGTCGCCGCCTGATGCCTTTATCATGCTGCCGGCTGTAACCGTAATGCCGCCGTAGGAGCTCAATTGTGCGCTGCCACCCCAGCCGCCGGCGCCATCGCCATAGCCACCGCCACCATGGTCGCCTCCGCGCCCGCCGGAAACGTCGATGCTGCCAACCGTCAGGCCACCGCTGGCGATGCTGCCGTTTGCCGTCAGTATCACGCTGCCACCACTACCGGCGTAACCGTAGTAGTAGCCGGTGCCACCATTGCCGCCACGGGCGCTGATCGGGCCATTGACGGTGATCCGGCCGCTGTCGGCGCCGCCCGCACCGACATGCGCGGTCATCATCACGCCGCCGCCATCGCCGCCGGAACCCGCATAGTCGTTGCCGCCGCCGGTGTTGTTGCCGCCGAGACCGCCGCTAACATTGATGCCTGCGCCGGTAACGGTGATGCCCGCCCCCGGAACGCCGCCGAAGGAAATCAGATTGACATGGCCACCATCGCCACCGTAACCGCCATCGAGGAACCCGTTACCGCCACCGGCGCCCACCGCACTGATGCCGCCAACGACAAGGCTGCCGTAGGCGGTGAAGTTCACCGTGGCGCCATCGCCGCCATCACCGGCGTGGTTGCCGGAACCGTCGCCGCCGATGCCGCCATCACCCTTGATGAAGACACTGCCGGCGGAAAAATCGATGCTGCCGGCCGATGAGTTCGCAATGATCAAGCCGCCATTGCCCCCGAAGCCGCCGCGGTAGCCGCCCATTCCGAGACCACCGCCAACATCCAGCGTACCGCCGCCGGCCAGCGTGAACATGCTTCCGGAGCTGCCGAGGCTGATATAGCCTCCGCTGCCGCCGTTGCCGCCGTAGCCCACGCGGCCTGCAGAGTCATTGCCGTTGGGCGTGGCGCCTTCGCCGCCGTCGAAACCAAAACCCGCCCCGGCGGCACCGCCGAGGTTGCCGTTGGCGCCGCGCGCCTCCAGGACGGCGCCGTTCAGCTCGATGCTGCCGCTACCGCTAAGGATGATGGTACCGCCGCTACCACCCTGCCCGCCCTGTCCTCCGTTGCCACCGACGCCATAGGCCGCGCCGAGGGTGTAGCCATAGCCGAGGCCGTTGCCGCCGAAGCCGCCCACCCCGCCCATGCCACCGTTGACGCGCAGCGTGGCACTGCCAAGCTGGATGCCGCCCGAGACATCGCTCGCGGTCAAAACGATGGAGCCACCGACGCCACCTTGGCCGCCCTGCCCGCCGGCGCCGCCATAACCGCCGGCGCCGCCATACGAGCTGTACGCCACGCCGACACCGCCACCGCCACCCAAGCCGCCCAAGCCACCGCTGGCGTTGATGACGGCGTTACCCAGCGATATCGCGTCGGCGGCAGAATCTGCCGCGGTGAGGATGATCGAACCGCCCTGGCCACCCATGCCGCCGCCGCCGCCGCTGCCGCCGGTACTGAGATATCCGCCGAAGCTATAACCGCCGGTGCCGCCATTGCCGCCGATACCACCGAAGGCGTTGACCTGACTGTTTGCCTGCAGCGTGATCTTGCCGCCGCTATCGAGGAACACGGTACCGCCCATGCCGCCTTCGCCGCCATTGCCGGCACCTTCACCACCATCCCCGCCACCCGCGCCACCCTGCCCACCATTCGCGTTCAGATGTTTTCCGGCACCGAGGACGACCGCGCTGTCGCTATAAAGGTTGATGGTGCCGCCCGTACCTCCGAGGCCGCCGTTGCCACCTTCCCCGTTGTGGGTCGTACCGATGCCCCCCTGGCCCCCATTGGAGTTTATGTGGCCATTGACATTGACCTGGCCGTTCAGCGAGGTGATGGTCACCGTGCCGCCGTCACCACCGGGCCTGCCATAACCAAAGAACGAAGTGCCGCCATTGCCGCCGGACGCGTTGATGCCTCCCGAATCGATGGTGACGTTACCATCGGCCCAGAGGTCCACATTGCCACCTTGGTCGCCTTCACCGCCATCAGCACCCCTGGCACTGATGCTGCTCACCGAGAGCGTGCCATTGTTGGCGGTGGCGGTGATCGCTCCACCCTGATAACCGGAACCCGGCATCGCATCGGTATTGACATGGCCAAGATCGATGTTGTCACGGGCATAAGCGCCGAAACTGCCGCCACCGGTGCGAACCATGCCGCCGTCGATGGTGATCGAACCGTAGCCGGCCAAGGTATTGGCCTGCGCAGCGAAGCCGGTGCCCGTATCCCAACCGGCCACCATCCTGACCGTGCCGCCGTTCGGATTGGGGCCCGGATCTTCGACCCCGACGCGGGTGCTGGCGCCAAGGCCTATATCGCCGCGCGCATTGAGCGCAACGTTGGTGGGGCCGACAACATTTGAATGACTGCCGATCCGCACCAGGCCAACGCCTGTGCTGCTGGCGGTGATATTGCCGCCCGATTCGATCCGCACGTTGGCACCGCCGTCATCCGACATCGACCCGATGGCAACGTCGCTGGCGGCCGCCACCATCGTAATGCCATAGCCCATCGCGGTGGTGATGTGCACGTCGGCCGGGCCATCGACCGAGCCGATCAAGGCCGGTCCCGAGCTGCCGCTTCCGGCCTGGATATGAAGGTCGCCGCCCACATCGATGCTGACAGGGCCCGCCCCTGAATTGTGTACATGGGCTGCCGTGGCATGGGGCGCGGCGGCATTGCTGGAGCCGCCGTACATGCTCATGTTGCCGGTAGTGACAATGGTGATGCCGCCGACACCATTGTCGTTGCCGATGCCGGCGCCGCCCCAATCCGCCGTTCCCGCATGGATTGTCAGCGTGCCAGCAGTTATGTATTGCGTACCGCCACCCTCGGTATATATGCCGGCATCGTTGGACCGTTCGAAAACATCCCCGCCGTATGTCAGCGCATCGCCGCCGCCGCTGCCGCCGGTAAGCGTGATGTTGGGGCTGCCGTAGACAGCCTGCGAGCCGCCCTTGTTTTCGAGGCCCGCCCAGTTCTGCGTGCCGTTGCTGCCACCGGTAACCGTGAGGGATCCGCCCGGCGTGAAATTGAGTATTTGGTCGCCGATGCCGTTGTCGATCGACGCACCGTTGCTGCTGCCACGGCAGGCATTGCCCAGCACCGCGAAACAGTCCTGATCGTAGTAGCCGAGGTTCCCGGTTCCGCTACCGGCGGTGATCACGACGTGCCCACTGCCACCGATGTTGATGGTCTGGACGCCGGCACCGTAATACACGTTGCCGCCGTAGATATTGACGCCATGCTGAAGGCGGGCCTGGTTGTTGTAACTTCCTGCGCTGCCGCCGCCAGTAAGCTCAAGATGCCCGCCGGTGCCGGTAATGTTGATGGTCTGGTTGCCGTAGGCAGTAAACCCCGCTGAGTTGTCGTGGCCGCCAGCGCCACCGAGGAGCACAACGTGATTCGCGGAAATGGTCTGACCGGCATCCGACCAGGCATTTGCTCCGCCGCCATAGTTGTTGGTGCCGCCGTAGGCCGTGTTGTCGGCGCTCCCTGCCTGCAGCAAAATCTGCCCGCCAGCTCCAGTCGCAGTAAGGGTCTGGTTGCCGCCGCTCTTGAACCAGACGTCGCGCCCGACAGGTCCGCTGAAGGTGCCGTCGCCGCCGCGCAGCGTGATGTTGCGGCCGACGATCTCCATGGTCCCCGCCGAGTTGATCTGAGTCGGCGTCGTCGCCGAAGCCGCGCCGAATGTCAGGTCGCCGCCGCCGGCGAGCAGGACATTGTTGGCCTGGATGAAGGATTCCGAGATGTGCATGTCGCCGCGATTGGCGATCACGTTGGCTGAAGTGCGGCCCACCGTGCCGTCCCAGCCGGCAATCATGGTCAGATTCCCGCCGCCGGTCAAATTGATCTGGCTGTTTTGAATCGAAATGGTGCCGTAGCCTGGGGCGGCATTGCCGAAGGTCAGCAGGGACAGGCTGTTGGCGCCACCATGATTAATGCTGGCGCCAGACATGGTAATGCCGCCAGTACCACCCGTGCCGTAGGTTCCGATCTGGAGTGTCAGGCTGCTGCTCGAAAGCGCGGTATTGATGTCGGTGTCGGTAATGATCGAATTGGTCAGGGGCTCGAACACGCTGCCGAGAGCCGTCGCAAAGACACCGGACACGATACTGATGTCGGCAGGATCTAGCAGCCAGTCGCCGGTCTTGCCCATTGGTGCGCGGGTATCGACCCGCGCACCAACGATGCTGAGATTTCCCTTGCCCGACGTCTCGACGAATCCGCCGTCGCCGCCATTGGCACCGCCGCGCGCCGAGATCGTCCCTAGCGCCCGCGTCGTGTCGTCGGCCCAGACGATCACCGTGCCGCCAGCGCCGACTTCCGTGGCGTCGGCCTTGAGCACCGCGTCCTTGCCCAGATAGCTGACGGCCGCGTTCGCCACGTCCGGGTTCTTGCCCTGGTAGTCGCCGCCGACCAGGATCGTGCCGCCGCCTTCCTTGCCGCTGGCGTCGATCTGCGCCTGGTCGGTCACGGCGACCCGGTTGCCCAGCACTTCGACCTTGCCGCCCTTGGTGCCGGTGGTGACGATTCGTCCATTGCCATCGACCCAGGCGTCCTGGCTGGCCTTGAGGAAGATGCGCCCGCCTTCTTCGACGACGCTGCTGGCGTTGAGCGTCCCGCTGTTCCTGACGATGACGCCGGCGATGCCGATGCGCCCCGCCTCCGCCGTGATCTGCCCGAGGTTGGTGGCGTTGCCCGCCGCCCCGGTGATGTCGACCTTGACGCCGGGGGTGGCGCTGTCGACCAGGCTGACGGTGGCCCCCGCCGCGAGGATGGTTTCGCCTTGCGGGGTGCTGATGAGGCTTTCGTTGGCGACGTTGCTGCCGATGAGATAGACGCTGCCGCCGGCAGGGGTGCGGATTTCGCCCTGGTTGATGACGTTGCCGGCACCGGGAGTGTTGTCGAACAGCTTGCGGCCGGCGAGGAAGTTTTCATTGCTGATGTTGAGCGTGCTGGCGACGAAGCCGGCGGTGTCGATCCGTCCGCCGGGGCCGACCATGATGCCGGCCGGGTTCACCAGCCAGACCTTGCCGTTGGAGCTGAGCGTGCCGTAGATCGCCGTCGGGTCGTTGAGTACCCGGTTGAGTACGGTGCTGGAGGCGGCCGTCTGGGCGAAGTGCGTGGTCTCCCCGGCCTTGATCGAGAATTTGTCCCAGTTGATGATGGCGCCGTTGCTGTTGGTCACCGTCAGGACCTTGCCCGCCTGGTTGAAGCTCGCCGTGCCGTTCACCACCACCGGGTTGACCGGGTTCGATTGCACCGGCGCCGTCAGGAAACAGGCGGCTACGGCGGCCGCGCCAAGACGAACCGAGGTGCGCAAGCGGAACTGATTTTTTTGTGGGGGGTTTTTGTAGCTCATGGGTACAAACTCCAGGGACGGAACAGCCGTCCGCTCATTATTTACTTATATGCCCAAAGTCCCCCGGATGCGAGGGAATAATTCACGCGCCCTGCCAACCGGACTATCGCTCAGAAACCGAAAGCCAGTGCGAAATGTCCACGAATGTCGCCGTCGAGCGCCACATTGGGGGCGCCATTCGGCCAGACGCCATCCATGACGCGGGCGATATCTACCCGGGCACTGATGTCCTTCTTGAGGTTGTAACGCAAACCTAGACCGAGCGACGCGATGTTCACCCTTTGATTGGTCGACGGGTTGAGGTTGAAGCCCCGCGCCGCATCGAAGAACACCAGCCACTTCAGGTTTCCGGGCACGCCGAGTCCGGCCGCGATGTCGGGCGAATAGGCCTCGAGGTTGGCAACAAAACCGCGGTCCACGGCCACCGCACGCTCGAGGAATCCACGCACGGCATTCAGCCCGGCCAGGCCGAGACGCTCGCCGGCGGGTAGCGCGTTGTTGGCATGCTGGCCGTTTGCGGCTATGCGCAGCAGCCAGTCGCCGGCAATGGCGGTGGCGTAGCTGCCGCCAAAGCGCAACGCCGAAAACTCGTCCTTGGTCCGATAACCCGACGGCCCCGAGTACCGGTCGGTACCTCCCGCCTCAGGTGCCGCTGGAACAAAGGTGTATTCAGTTCCCATCGGGAACAGGTGGTGCACAAAGCCGATGTTGAAGTCGATGGCCTCGCCCGGCTTTTGCCATTGCCCGCTGTAGGTGGCCGAAACAGGCCTGAACGTGTGTGGCGTACATCCCGCTGTCGCGGTCGGTGGATCAATTGTGAACGCCGCTCCCGTAGCCGGATTGGTACAGCGCGAATTCATGTACTTGTAGTCGAAGCCAAGGACCAGCCGCGATGTGTACTCACCGGAGCGGGGAAAAATGTGGTTGTAGCGCAAGCCGAAAACTTCGCCCTTGCCGTTGATCGCGAGTCCAGCGCCCAAGGTCGGCGAGTTGGACGGCGTATTGGTGCTCGAATTGCCGTAGATAAGGTCAATGCTGTCACCCAGCGCATACAGCGGCAGGCGGTAGCCAACGCTGAAAATATCGACCTTGACCCCACTGTCGTCCTGCCACGGAAATACTCGGCTCGACAGGATCTTCATGCCGCCCGGCGGATCCACGGCCGTGGTGTAAGCCAGAGTCAATACCTGGTCGCTGTTGCCGATGTTCGCATTCTGGTAGGACACGCCGACCCGATGCTTGCCGCTTGCCTTGGTCCCGGAATTGTCCAGCGTCACGTAGAACCGCTCGGGATCTTCTTCCTTGACGTCTACCTTGACATCGACCTTGCCTTCGTCTTCGCTCACACCCAGCGTGACTTCCAGCTGTTTGGCGGGACTTTCGTTCGCAAGCTGGACGTTTTCCGAAAGCTGGCGCATGTTGGGTGCGGCGCCTTCTTTCAGCTGGGGCAGGCTGGCCCGCACGTTGGCATTGTCGAAATGCTTGTTGCCGGTGATGGTGACCTTGCCCACCACGCCCTCGCTGACTTGCAGGCGGACCACTCCGGTGGTGAGTTCCTGTTCCGGTACATACACTTGCACCGTGCCGAAACCGAGCCGGCGAAACTCGTTTTCCAGGGCTTCGAGCGCCTTTTGCACGTCGCCATACACCTTGCGTTTGCCGACAAAGGGTTCCACGAGCACCTGAACCCTGTCAGCGGCCAGAATGGTGTTTCCTTCGACCTGAAAACGCACGATATCGAATGCAGCATCCTGCGCAACTGCAGCCTTCAACGATCCAGCGACAAGAACGGCCGCAGCCAGAAGTCCGACGAATACTTTCGTCATGAGCAAATCCCCAATACAAACATCAACATGCTGATAAGTTGTTAAACCATTTTCTCATCGAAAACAATAACAAGCTTCAAGTGTATCAGCAACTACGCAACTAGCAAGGCGCATCAAACAACGCCAATATGTTGTTTGTACGCCACTTATTGGCCGACTCGGTGGGGCGAACCGCCAGTCAGGGATTGCCAGTCAGGCGTCGGGGCGTCTCGCTCGGCGCCGCCCGCAGTTCATGGTCGAGGCGCAGCCTGGTTGTGTCACGGTCGATTGCAGTTGGCGGATATTGATCTGAACCCGGCGGTGCGGCTGGCGCGTGCGTCGATCCGCCCAGCCAGAACCCGGCTGACAGGCCAATGCCCATCGATAGTGCCACCGCCGCGATCAAGCGGCCGAACGCCGCGGGCAGCCTTTCCTGAAGGTGATCCGCCTCCCGTACCACCACTGTCGACGGCACGACGACGACAGGTTCGGCTGTCGCGGTCGCTGTAGTGCCATTACCCTGCCCGGACGCCGAATCCACCGCATCGCGCAGCGCCTGCCCGGCGCGGGCAGCTGCCTCCGACTTGAGCAGCGCCGCCGCTCGACTGGCTTCGGCTTCAAGCTCGACACGGCGCCGGGCCTGCTGGTTGGCGTCTTGTTCGGCCGCTACACGGGCCTTCGCCGCGGCTTCGACGGCTAGTTCGGCCTTCAACTGCGCGGCAGCGCGATCGGCGGCGCGACGCTCGGCAGTCGCCCGCTCCTGCGCCAGGCGGGTCAAGTTGGCTTCGTTGGCGGCGCGCGCGGCGGCGGCGGCGGCCAGTTGCGCCGCGCCGCGTTCGTTGCGCTGCGCTGCCGCGAGCGCCGCGGCTTCCTCCTCGATCCGTCGGTCCAGCGACTCCAAGGCAGTTCGCTCCGCCGCCAGCCGTGATTCCGTTTCGGCATCGATGTCGACCGTAGCGACCAGCTCGGGAACGCTGCGTCCAGGCCCGACGGGGACAACCGGCGGCAACGTGCCTGCGCCTTCGCGTTGCCGCCGCAGGCGCTCGGCCTCCATCAATCCGGTCAACAACTTGCTCAATCCATGCCTCCGCGTGCGGACATGCAACCTGAGTCACGATTCTAGGGCAGGCGCTCCGAGGGCGCAGCAGGCGGCAGGTAGAATATGCTGATGAATGTTGCTCAAGCCCTGCTCGTGATGACCAACCTGCCCGACGAAGCCAGTGCCCAACTGCTCGCGGCACGACTGGTCGACGGGCGCCTTGCGGCCTGCGTGAGCATCCTCGCACCCTGCCGCTCGATCTATCGCTGGCACGGGCGGCTGGAAGGCGCACAGGAGATTCCGTTGCTCATCAAGACCACGCTAGAACGTTATTCGGCGCTGGAAGCGGCGATCCGGGCCGACCATCCCTATGAACTTCCGGAAATCATCGCGGTCCCACTGGCCCATGGCCTGCCGGAATATCTGGAGTGGGTCGCCACCGAAACCCGGGCCGAAACCCAGACGAAAGCTCCGTGACATGCTGATGCGCCTGTTGTTACTCCTCTTGCTGTCTTTTTCGGCAGCGCTGCACGCCGAAGAGCCCTTGCCTCCCGAGCAGGCCTTCCGCTTCTCGGCCAAGGCCATCGACGCCAGAACCATCGAAGCGCGCTGGCAGATCACTGACCAGTACTACATGTATCGCGACAAGTTCAAGTTCGCGGCCGAGGGCGGCACGCTGGGCGCTCCGAAGTATCCGCCCGGCAAGATCAAGGACGATGAAAACTTCGGCAAGGTCGAGACCTATCGCAAGGAAGTGAAGATCCTGATCCCGGTCGACGCGGCCGGCGCGGTAACGCTCAAGGCCGTCTCGCAGGGCTGCTGGGATGGCGGGATCTGCTACCCGCCGATCAACCAGGAGGCCCGCATCGACATGCCGGCCGCCGGCACGACACCAGCGGGAGCGGCGGCTACCGTAGCACCGGCGCCGACTTCCGGTACGAGCGAGCAAGCCGCTACCGGCGACGAAACCTCGCGCATCGCCGGCCTGTTCAAGGGCGACAACCTGGCGCTGGTACTGGCGAGCTTCTTCGGCTTCGGCCTGCTGCTGTCGCTGACGCCCTGCGTCTTCCCGATGATCCCGATCCTTTCCGGCATCATCGTGAACCACGGCCACGCGGTGAGCCACCTGCGCTCCTTCATCCTGTCGCTGGCCTATGTGCTTGGCATGGCCGTCACCTACGCCCTGGTCGGCGTCGCCGCGGGACTTTCGGGCACGCTGCTCTCGGCCGCATTGCAGAACGCCTGGGTGCTGGGCGGCTTTGCACTGGTCTTCGTCGTGCTCTCGCTGTCGATGTTCGGCTTCTATGAACTGCAAATGCCGGCGGCATTGCAAAGCCGGGTATCCGACACCGCCAACCGCCGGGGTGGCTCGCTGCCCGCGATCGCCCTGATGGGCGCGCTCTCGGCGCTGATCGTCGGCCCCTGCGTTGCCGCGCCGCTGGCCGGCGCCCTGCTCTACATCGCGCAGACCGGCAATGCCACGCTGGGTGGTGCCGCGCTATTCGTCATGGCGCTGGGCATGGGCGCACCGCTATTGCTGGTGGGCGCCTTCTCGCGTTCGCTGCTGCCGAAATCCGGACCGTGGATGGAAGGCGTCAAGAAATTCTTCGGCGTCATCATGCTGGCCACCGCGCTGTGGCTCGTCTCGCCGGTGATTCCGTTGTGGACGCAGATGCTGGGCTGGGCGCTGCTGATGATCGTGCCGGCGATCTTCCTGCATGCGCTCGACCCGCTGCCGCAGAACGCCCACGGCTGGCAGCGTCTCGGCAAGGGCTTCGGCGTGGTCCTCTTGCTCGGCGGCGGCGCGATGCTGATGGGCGTGCTGGGCGGCGCGAAGGATCCCTTGCAGCCGCTGGGTTTCCTGCGCGGCGGCATCGCCGCCGAAGCGCACGGGCCGGCTTTCGAGCGCGTGGCGACTGTCGAAGCCCTCGACGAGCGCCTTGCGGCGGCGAAGGCCGCCGGCAAGCCGGTGATGCTCGACTTCTATGCCGACTGGTGCGTCAGCTGCAAGGAAATGGAACGCTTCACCTTCGCCGACGCCAATGTCGCCGCGCGCATGAAGCAGATGGTGCTGCTGCAAGCCGACGTTACCGCCAACAGCGATGCGGACAAGGCTTTGCTGAAACGCTTCGGGCTGTTCGGCCCGCCCGGCATCATCTTCTGGAACGCGGCCGGCAGCGAAGCCGCCAACCTGCGCGTGGTCGGCTTCCAGAATGCCGAGACCTTCCTGCCCACCCTCGAGCGCGTCCTGCGCTGAACATTCACTCTGGAGCACCCATGTTCACAGGCATCATTACCGCCGTCGGAAAAATCAGCCATGTCCAGCCGCTGGAAAAGGGCCTGCGCCTCACCGTCGAAGCTCCCGGCCTCAAGCTCGGCGATGTCGCGCTCGGCGATTCGATCGCCCACGGCGGCGTCTGCCTCACCGTGATCGCCAAGAAGAAGGGCTCTTACCAGGTCGATGTCTCGCGCGAAACGCTGGATTGCACGGTCGGCCTCGATGCCGCCGGCGGCGAAGTAAATCTGGAGAAGGCGATGCGCCTGTCGGATTTCATCGGCGGCCACCTCGTTTCCGGCCATGTCGATGGCGTCGGCGAAGTCGAAAAATTCGAGCCGGTCGGCGAATCGCACGAACTGGTGATCAAGGCACCGAAAGCCTTGGCCAAGTACATCGCGCGCAAGGGATCGATCGTGGTCGATGGCGTATCGCTCACCACCAACAAGGTCAAGGGCCGCCGCTTTTCGATCAACCTGATCCCGCATACCGTCGAAGTCACGACATTGAAGCGCCTGCATCCGGGCGCCAAGGTTAACCTCGAGATCGACCTGATCGCACGCTACGTCGAGCGCATGCTGTCGGCCGGCGCCGCAGCGTAAAATGCGCGGCTTCCTCCGCCAGAGACCCTCACCATGAGCATCAGCCCCGTTCTCGATATCGTCGCCGACATGCGTGCCGGCCGCATGGTGATCCTGGTCGACGAGGAGGATCGTGAAAACGAAGGCGACCTCGTCATTGCCGCCGAGCACTGCACACCCGAAGCGATCAACTTCATGGCCAAGTGGGGCCGCGGGCTGATCTGCCTGACGCTGACCGAGGCGCGCTGCCGACAGCTCGACCTGCCGCTGATGGTGCGCAACAACAAGGCGCAGCACGGTACTGCCTTCACCGTCTCGATCGAAGCCGCCGAGGGCGTCACCACCGGCATTTCGGCGCAGGATCGATCGCGCACGGTGCTGGCCGCCGTGGCGAAGAATGCCAACGCCGCCGACATCGTCCAGCCGGGCCACATCTTCCCGCTGATGGCGCAGAACGGCGGCGTGCTGGTGCGCGCCGGTCATACGGAAGCCGGCTGCGACTTCGCGCAACTGGCCGGCTGCACGCCTGCCTCGGTAATCTGCGAGATCCTCAAGGAGGACGGCACCATGGCGCGGCTGCCGGACCTGCTGGAATTCGCCCGCGAACACGGGCTGAAGATCGGCACCATCCGCGACCTGATCCAGCACCGTTCGGAGACCGAAAAGCTCATAGAGTGCGTCGCCGACAAGCAGGTCGAATGCGCACAAGGCAAGTTCCGCCTGCGCGCCTTCGCCGACCGCAGCAGCGGCGACGTGCATCTGGCGATGTCGCGCGGCGAGATCACGGCTGCGGATGAAACCCTGGTGCGTGTACATGAAGCCGTTTGCGTGCTGGATTTCATCGACCACGGCAGCCGCGGGCACACCTACAGCGTCGACTTCGCGCTGCGCAAGATCGCCGAACAGGGGCGCGGCGTGCTGGTGATGCTGCACCGCGCGGAGACCGGCAATGCGCTGCTGGCGGCGCTCAAGAGCGAACGCAACGAAAAGCCCGCCTACACCTGGGACCCGCGCATCTACGGCATCGGCGCGCAGATCCTGCGCGAGATCGGCGTCGGCAAGATGCGCCTGATGTCCAGCCCGCGCAAGATGCCGAGCATGGCCGGCTTCGGCCTTGAGATCACCGGCTACTTCACTCCGTCGGGAGAAGAAACAGCATGAGCATTCGCGAACTCGAACCCAACCTCGCCGGGACCGGCCTGCGCGTCGGCGTAGTGCAAGCCCGCTTCAACGAGAACATTGGTGAAGGCCTTCGTTCGGGTTGCCTCTCCGAACTCGCGCGCCTGGGCGTGGCTGATGCCGACATCACCTGCACCACGGTGCCGGGCGCACTGGAGCTGCCGCTGACGCTGCAAGCCATGGCGCAAAGCAAACGCTTCGATGCTTTGGTTGCGCTGGGCGCCGTGATCCGCGGCGAGACCTATCACTTCGAAATCGTGTCCAACGAATCGGCGCGCGGCATCACCGACGTGCAGCTGAATTGCGGCATCCCGATCGCCAATGCCGTGCTGACCACCGAGAACGACGACCAGGCACTGGTGCGCATGGTGCAAAAGGGTACCGAAGCGGCGCAGGCGGCCATCGAGATGGCGAACCTGCTCAAGGCGCTCAAGTAATGGCCGGCGGCGGTCCAGTGGGGACAGCACCCGCAGCATCGGGACGCACCAAAAGCAGCAGGCCCTCGAACCCGCGTCGGCGCGCGCGCGAATTCGTCATCCAGGGGCTCTACCAGTGGCAGGTCGGCGGCCAGGACGAAGCGGCTATCCAGGTCCAGGCCGAGGGCGTGGCGGGTTTCGACAAGGCAGACGGCGCGCTCTACGGCACCCTGCTCGCCGAAGCGCGACAGAACGCCGATGCGCTCAAGCTCGACCTGGCGCCGCACATCGACCGCAACTGGGACGAAGTTTCGCCGATCGAGCGCTGCGTGCTGCTGCTGGGCGCCTGCGAACTCAAGCTGCATCCGGAAACACCCTACCGCGTGATCATCAACGAAGCCATCGAACTGGCCAAGACTTACGGCGGCACCGACGGCCACAAGTTCGTCAATGGCGTGCTGGACAAGCTCGCCGCCGTGCTGAGGGCGGCGGAACTGCAAAAGCGCTGATTCCGCGTGCCCTCGGAATTCGAGCTCATCGCGCGCTATTTCACGCGCGGCACGACCCACACGACGCTCGGCGTCGGTGATGACGGCGCACTGATCGCGCCGGCCCCCGGCCAGGAACTGGTGATTTCCACCGACATGCTGGTGGAAGGCACCCACTTCCTGCCAGATACCGACGCCGAAGACCTGGGCTGGAAAACGCTGGCGGTGAATGTTTCGGACATGGCCGCGATGGGCGCCCGGCCGCGCTGGGCGACGCTTGCCGCCGTGCTGCCAGCACCGACTCCCGAATGGATCGAGGCATTTGCCCGCGGCTTTTTCGCCTGTGCCGAGGAATTCGGCATCGACCTGATCGGCGGCGACACGACGCGCGGGCCACGCGCCTTCTGCGTCACCATCCTCGGCGAAGTCGCGGCCGGCAAGGCGCTGCGACGCAGCGGCGCAGGCCTCGGCGACGACATCTGGGTGTCCGGCCAGCCGGGGCGCGCCGCATTGGGATTGGCCCACCTGCAAGGGCGCACGGTGTTGGCCGAACCCCGCCGCGCCGAGTGCGTCGCGGCGCTGCAGCGACCGCAACCACGCGTGGCCCTCGGCCTGGCGCTGCAAGGATTGGCGACGGCGGCGATCGACGTCTCCGACGGCCTGCTGGCCGACCTCGGCCACATCCTGGAAGCGTCCCGGGTCTCCGCATCCGTGCAAGTCGCCGTACCGTCAGCGCCGACTCTTGAACGCGACGCCTGGCTCTCCGGCGGCGACGACTACGAGCTGGTGTTTACGGCGCCGCCATCGTGCAGAAGCGCAATCGACGCCCTTGCCGGCCGGCTCCAGTTGGCGCTCACTCGCATCGGAACCATTGCAGCGGGCGTTGCCGGGGCAATCGACCTGCGCGATGCGAAAGGCAATTCCCTGGCCATTCGCCAGCGTGGTTATGACCATTTTCCGAGCCCCGACGCCTGACTCCCTGCGCATGGCCAAACTCCCCCCGCCTCCGCTCAAGTTCCTGCTCCACCACCCGGCGCATTTCATCGCCTGCGGCATGGGCAGCGGCTTGTCGCGCTGGGCGCCCGGCACCGCGGGGACGGCCTTCGCCTGGGCCACCTACCCGCTGCTGCGCATGTACCTCGGCAGCGACCTCGGCTTCGCCATCTTCCTCCTGCTCGGCTTCGCCGTCGGCGTCGCCGCCTGCCAGATCACCGGGCGCGCGCTCGGCGTGGTCGACCATGGCGCCATCGTCTGGGACGAAATCGTGCCCTTCTGGGGCGTACTGATGCTGGCCCCGCAGGAACTGCTCTGGCAACTCGCGGCCTTCCTCTGGTTCCGTTTCTACGACATCGTCAAGCCGCAGCCGGCCAGGTTCTTCGACACGCAGGTGAAGAACGGCTTCGGCGTGATGATGGACGACGTCATAGCCGCCGGCTACACGGTGCTGACGATCGCGATGTTCAAGGCCTTCCTGCCCTTCTGATGGACGCCGACCTGATTGCACTGTCGGAATCGGTCGCGGTGCCGTGTCGCCAGCGCCGACTTTTGCTGGCAACCGCCGAATCTTGTACCGGCGGCTGGGTGGCGCAAGTAATCACTCACACAGCGGGCAGTTCGGCGTGGTTCGATCGCGGATTCGTCACCTACTCCAACGAGGCCAAGATCGAAATGCTCGGAGTCCCGGCTGAAACCCTGGCCGAATTCGGCGCCGTGAGCCAGGAAACCGCCGCGGACATGGCGACAGGTGCACTGAAAAACTCCAATGCCATGTTTTCATTGGCAATTACCGGAATAGCCGGCCCCACGGGTGGCTCACCTGGTAAGCCAGTGGGCACCGTATGCTTTGCCTGGTGTCGGCGCGGGGAAAAGCCCGACGCGGAAACCCGGCAGTTCGCCGGCGACCGCGAGGCCATTCGCCGCCAGGCCGTGGTCCATGCCCTGCAAGGACTGCTGCGGCGAATCGACGCCATCTGACCGAAGCGACTTGGCGCAAAAACTGTGCCATCCATGACATAATCGAATCATTCACAAGGAAGCAAAAAATGGACGAGAACAAGAGCAAGGCACTCCAGGCCGCCCTGGCCCAGATCGAAAAGCAGTTCGGCAAGGGCTCCATCATGAAGATGGGCGAAGGCCTGGCGATCGACGACATCCAGACAGTTTCCACCGGCTCGCTCGGGCTCGATATCGCTTTGGGCATAGGCGGTCTGCCGCGCGGCCGGGTCGTGGAGATCTACGGACCGGAATCCTCCGGGCAAGACCACGCTGTGCCTGCACATCGTGGCCGAAATCCAGAAAGCCGGCGGTGTCGCCGCCTACATCGACGCGGAAAACGCGCTGGACCCGGGCTACGCCGCCAAGCTCGGCGTGGTCGTCCCCGACCTGCTGATCTCGCAACCTGACACCGGCGAGCAAGGCCTCGAAATCTGCGACATGCTGGTGCGCTCCGGCGGCATCGATTGCATCGTGATCGACTCGGTCGCCGCGCTGACGCCGCGTGCCGAAATCGAGGGCGAAATGGGCGACCAGTTGCCCGGCCTGCAAGCCCGCCTGATGAGTCAGGCGCTGCGCAAGCTCACCGCCAACATCAAGCGCACCAACACGCTGGTCATCTTCATCAACCAGATCCGCATGAAGATCGGCGTCATGTTCGGCAACCCGGAGACCACCACCGGCGGCAACGCGCTGAAGTTCTACGCCTCGGTGCGCATGGACATCCGCCGTACCGGCGCCATCAAGAAGGGCGACGAGGTGATCGGCAACGAGACCAAGGTCAAGGTGGTCAAGAACAAGGTCGCGCCGCCCTTCCGCGAGGCCCACTTCGACATCCTCTACGGCGAAGGCATTTCGCGCCAGGGCGAGATCGTCGAACTCGGCGTCGAGCACAAGATCGTCGAGAAATCCGGCGCCTGGTATGCCTACAAGGGCGAGAAGATCGGCCAGGGCAAGGACAACGCGCGCGAATTCCTGCGCGAGCATGGCGATCTGGCGGTCGAAATCGAGAATCGGGTGCGCGAAGCGGTCGGCGTCGCCACCCTGGGCACCGCCGACGCGGCGAAAGGCAGCTAGGCGCGGCATTCACCCGCCGGGGACACGCATCTTGTCAAACAGCAGTTGCCGCGCGTGTCGCGGTCGATACCATGTCGAATGAACTGCGCCAGCAGGCGATCAAGCTGCTGGCCCGGCGCGAGCACACCCGCGCCGAACTGGCGCGCAAGCTGGCGGGGCTCGGCACGCAGGAGGAAATCGACGCGGTGCTGGCCGACATGGAGTCCTCCCAGTTGCAGTCCGACAGCCGCACGACGGAAAGCTACCTGCGCAGCAATGCCTCGCGCCTGGGCGCCTCGCGCCTGCGCCACACCCTGAAAACCCGCGGCGTGGCGCCCGAGATGATCGAGGAGCAACTGGCCCAGGCCGACCTGCCCGACGAGATGGCGCGCGCACGCTCCGCCTGGAGCCGCAAGTTTTCCGCCGCGCCGGCCAATCCCAAGGAATGGGCGCGCCAGGCGCGTTTCCTGCAAAGCCGCGGCTTTGCCGGCGACATCGTGCGCCGCCTGCTCAAGCAGCCGCTGGAAACGGACGACGAATGAAGACCGCCGCTCCCGGCCAGCTCCCGCTCGGTTACGAAAACGACGTTGCGCCGCCCAAGGTCGCCACGGCTACCGTCGCCACGCTTTCGGCCCATAACCTGCGCAAGAAGTACAAATCGCGGACCGTCGTCACGGATGTCTCCTTCGAGGTCGCCGCCGGCGAGGTGGTCGGCCTGCTCGGCCCCAACGGCGCCGGCAAGACCACCTGCTTCTACATGATCGTGGGCCTGGTCGCCGCCGACGGTGGCGAGATCCGCATCGATAACGGCGCCGAGCAGTTGCGCCTGACACATATGCCGATCCACCAGCGGGCAAAACTGGGACTCTCCTACCTTCCGCAGGAGAACTCGGTCTTCCGTAAACTGACCGTGTCGGAGAACGTGCGCGCGGTGCTCGAACTGCAGGGTCTTGACGATGGCGCAATCGACGAGCGCGAAGAGACCTTGCTGCAGGAGTTGCACATCACCCAAATCCGCAAGAACATTGCCGCCTCGCTGTCCGGCGGCGAGCGCCGTCGCGTCGAGATCGCCCGGGCGCTGGCCACCAGCCCGCGCTTCATCCTGCTCGACGAGCCCTTCGCCGGGGTCGACCCGATCGCTGTAATCGACATCCAGAAGATCATCCGCTACTTGCGGGAACGCGGCATCGGCGTGCTTATCACCGACCACAACGTGCGGGAAACACTGGGAATTTGCGATCGCGCGACGATCATCAACGCCGGCGAAGTACTTGCCGCTGGACAGCCGGCCGAGATAGTCGATAATGAAAGTGTGCGCCGGGTGTATCTCGGTGAGCACTTCAGAATGTAATAACAATAATGAAGCAAGGTCTCCAGCTCAGGCTTTCGCAGCATCTGGCATTGACGCCGCAGCTGCAGCAGTCGATACGGCTGCTGCAGCTTTCGACGTTGGAGTTGAACGCCGAAATTGACCAGGCGCTGCAGGAAAACCCCTTGCTGGAACGCGACGATCCGGGCGAGCCCGCGCTATATAGCCTCGGCGCCGCCGGCGACTCGTCGGCAACACCGCAAACCGCTCCGGCACCTGACAGCGACGACCGCCGCGAAGCACAAGGTGGCGACGACGAAGGCTGGGGCATGGATTTTTCCGGCGCCCACGGCCAGCGCGATCCCAACGACGACGACCTCGACAGCGGCGAAACGCAAACCGCGTCTACCTCCTTGCGCGAGCACCTGGGGCCGCAAGTGGCCATGACCCAGCTCCCCGACCGGGAGCGGGCGCTGGTCGGCTTCCTGATCGAAGCGCTCGACGACGACGGCTACCTGACGCAGTCGCTGGAGGAACTGGTCGACCTGCTGGTCAACGAGGACGACGAACTGCGTGAAACGCTGCTGGAAGAACTCGGCATTGCCTTGCGCCACCTGCAGAACCTCGATCCGCCGGGGATCGGTGCGCGCAATGCGCAGGAATGCCTGACACTGCAACTGAAATGCCTGCCCGATTCCGCGCCGCGCAAGCTGGCGCTGGCCATCGTTGACGGCCACCTCGACCTCCTCGCGGCGCGCGATTTCGCGCGCATTCGCAAGCTGCTGGGTTGCGACGATGACGAACTGCGCACCGCGCAGACCCTGATCCGTTCGCTCAATCCGCGCCCGGGCGCGCAGTATGCGACGACCGACACGCGCTACGTCGTGCCCGACGTGGCGGTGCGCAAGGTCAATGACAAATGGGTTGTCAGCCTCAACCGCGATGCCATGCCGCGCCTGCGCATCAACCGGCTCTACGCCGACATCCTGCAGCGTCACCGCGGCGGCAATGGCTCCTCGGCGGGCCTGGCCAGCCAGCTGCAGGAAGCCAAATGGCTGATCAAGAACGTGCAGCAGCGCTTCGACACCATCCTGCGGGTATCGCAGGCCATCGTCGACCGGCAGCGCGCCTTCTTCGACCACGGCGAAGTCGCGATGCGGCCGCTGACCCTGCGGGAGATTGCGGAAACCGTCAGCCTTCACGAGTCGACGATTTCGCGCGTGACGACCCAGAAATACCTGGCGAGTCCGCGCGGCATTTTCGAGCTCAAGTACTTTTTTGGCAGCCACGTCGCCACCGATACCGGCGGCGCGGCCTCCTCAACCGCGATTCGGGCGCTGATCAAGCAATTGGTCGGCGCCGAGGACGGCAAGAAGCCGCTCTCGGATGCCCGTCTCGCGGAAATCCTCGGCGAGCAGGGCATCGTCGTGGCACGTCGCACCGTAGCGAAGTACCGCGAACTGCTCGGCATTCCGCCGGTAAACCTCAGAAAAGTTCTCTGAGAAAACATTTGACCAGGAGGCATCATGAATCTCAACATCACCGGACATCACGTTGAAGTCACCCCGGCAATTCGCGAATACGTGAAGGGCAAGCTGGAACGGGTGTTGCGGCATTTCGATCAGGTGACCAGCTCGCACGTCATCCTGTCGGTTGAGAAGCTGCAGCAGAAAGCCGAAGTCACGTTGCACGTCAAGGGCAAGGACATATTCGCCGACGCCACGGACGCCGATCTCTATGCCGCGATCGACCTGGTGGCCGACAAGCTCGACCGCCAGGTGGTCAAGCACAAGGAAAAGGTTTCCAACCACACCCACGATAACAAGCGCCAACCGGCCGAGTAAGGCTACCGCAATCCCGGCAAGGCACGGCGGCGCGGACCGGAAACCCACCCAACCGGGTTCGCGGTTTATACTCCCGCCGCCGCAACTTCCGTCCTATTGCAGGATTGCTTCCACAATGAACCAGATCGCCAGCCTGCTGCCACTTGACAACGTGGTGGCCAACCTCGACGCCAGCAGCAAGAAGCGGGTATTCGAGCAGGTCGGCATATTGTTCGAGAACCATCAGGGCGTCGCCCGCAGCACGGTCTATGACGCCCTGTTCGCCCGCGAAAAACTCGGCTCGACCGGCCTTGGCCAGGGCATCGCGATTCCCCATGGCCGCATCAAGGGCCTGAAGACGCCACTCGGCTGCTTTGTCCGCCTGGCCACGCCAGTCCAGTTTGACGCACCCGACGGCAAACCTGTCGGACTGATATTCGTGCTGCTGGTACCGGAAGCCGCCAACGAACACCATCTCCAACTGCTCTCCGAACTGGCCCAGATGTTTTCCGACCGGGCGTTTCGCGAGCAGCTCGCGGTCGCCGCGGATGCCGCAGCGCTGCACGGCCTTTTCGCCAATTGGCACGCGAACTAGTCGTTTCCCAGCTTTTTGAACGCAACCGGGAGCGCCTGCAGCTCTCCTGGGTGAGCGGCGGCATGACGCGGGCAATCTGCACCAGCGAACACGTCGTTTCACCCGCCGACCTGATCGGCCACCTCAACCTCATGCATCCGGAACGCTTGCAGGTGATCGGTGCGCCGGAAGTCGCCTGGGCGGCACGCCACGCGCCGGAAAAAGTCGCCCACCACATGCAGGAAATCTACACCGCGCGCCCGCCGGCCATCATCATCGCCGACGGCTGCACGATCAACGAAGGCGTGCGCGCCGGCTGCGAGGCATCGGGTACGCCGCTGCTGACAACGCCGATGTCGTCGGCTTTCGTGATCGACACGCTACGTTATTTCGTGTCCCGCCAGCTCGCCGAAACCGGCACGCTGCATGGCGTCTTCCTCGACGTGCTGGGCATGGGCGTGCTGATCACCGGCGATTCCGGCGTCGGCAAGAGCGAGCTCGGGCTCGAACTGATATCCCGCGGACACGGCCTGGTCGCAGACGATGTGGTCGACGTCTCGCGCATCGGCTCCGATACCCTGGAAGGCCGCTGCCCGGAACTGCTCAAGGACTTCCTCGAGGTTCGCGGACTGGGACTGCTCAATATTCGTACCGTGTTCGGCGAAACCGCCTGCCGACGCAAGATGCGCCTGAAGCTCATTGTCCACCTGCAACGGCCGACGCCGGGCGTTCCGGAAGCTGCCCGCCTGCCGCTCGATGCACAGACCGAAACCATCCTCGGCGTGCCTGTGCGCCGCGTCACGCTGCCGGTTGCGGCCGGCCGCAACCTGGCGGTGCTGCTGGAGGCCGCGGTGCGCGCCACGGTGTTGAAACTGCGCGGCATCGACAGCATGCAGGAGTTCGTCGAGCGCCAGGAAGCCGCGCTGCGCGCCGACAGCAGCGGCAATTCGGTCAACTAGACCGACAACCGCGCGTTAAGCAGGCACGGCCAACTGCCGTCCATAAACCAAGGAGATTACCGATGAACAAACTGATCGCGCTTGCCCTGACCACGCTATTCGCCACCAGCATGGCCTATGCTCAAGCACCCGCCGCGGCCCCGGCCAAGGCTGCTCCGACGGCAGCTGCCAAGCCCGCCGCTGAAGCCGCCAAGCCCGCCGCGGCAGCTCCGGCTGCGCCCGCCGCCAAGGCGGCCGCTGGCGACTGCGAAGCAAAGGCCGTGGGCAAGAATGGCAAGCCGTTGGCCGGCGCCGCCAAGACCGCGTTCATGAAGAAGTGTGAAGGTGGTGCCGCCGCGGACAAGCCCGCCGCCGGCAAGTCGGGTTGTGAAGGAAAGGCCGTGAGCAAGGACGGCAAGCCCCTCGCTGGCGCCGCCAAAGCCGCTTTCATGAAGAAGTGTGAAAAGGATGCCAAGGCCAAGTAATTCAGCCTGCGCCCCCGCAAAACGCCGGCCCCGTGCCGGCGTTTTCGTTTGGTGGCGCTAGAATCGGGGCATGAACCCGCCCTCCACTCCACCTCCCCAGTACGAACCCGGCGGCGATCGCATCATGATCGTCATCGTCCTGATTGTCCTCACGGCACTGGGCGGCATGGCCTGGAGCTTTCTCTCGCGACAGAATGCGCCCGCCGACGCGCCGGAAATCAAGTCACGTCACTTGCCGCCTTCGGCCAAACCTGCACCGGCACCCGCCGTGGTACCTGCGCCGACTCCTGCGGCACCGAAGTAAGCCCCTATGCAACGGCTTGCACTGCAATTCGTTGCATAGTATCTTCCGGGCATGTCGCTGGACCATGCCCTGCTCGTCTCCCTGCTCGAAAAGCCCAGTTCCGGCTACGAACTGGCGCGCCGCTTCGACCGATCAATCGGCTACTTCTGGCACGCGACACACCAGCAAATCTACAAGGTGCTGGCAAGGATGGAGGAAGCAGGCTGGATTTCCGGCGAGGTGCAGTCCGGCGAAGCGGCGCCCGACCGCAGGCTGTACTCCGTAAGCCCTGCCGGTCGCAGTGAAGTTTCCCGCTGGCTGGCCGCGCCTACCGAGCCTGAAGGAGTACGCGACAGCCTGATGGTCAAGCTGCGCGGCGCGGCTTTCGGCGATGCCGGTGCCCTGATACCCGAACTCGAACACCATCGCGCCCTGCATGCCAATCGCCTGACGGCGTATCGCGTGATCGAGGCGAGGGATTTTTCCGGCACGCTGGATCGTCAGCGCGCCCTGCAATACCAGGTCCTGAAGAGCGGCATCCGTTTCGAGCAGGGCTGGCTGGAATGGTGCGAGGAGGCGATCACCCTCCTGCATAGCCATGAACAAGACCCACCAAGGAGAGAGAAGACATGAGCAATCCCTACCCGCACCTGCTGGCCCCGCTGGACCTCGGTTTCACCACGCTGAAGAACCGCGTGCTGATGGGCTCGATGCATACCGGCCTGGAAGACATCGGCAACAGCCACGACCGCATGGCGGCCTTCTACGCCGCACGCGCCAAGGGCGGTGTCGGGCTCATCGTCACCGGCGGCTTTGCGCCGAACCAGGACTCGATCGTCATGCAGGGCGCATCGATCCTCGACAACGAAACGGAAGCCCTCAAGCATCGCGTCATCACCGATGCGGTGCACGCGCATGGCGGCAAGATCTGCGTGCAGATCCTGCACACCGGGCGCTACGCCTACACCAAACGCCCGGTGGCGCCGTCGGCGCTCAAGGCGCCGATCAATCCCTCGACGCCGCACGCGCTGACCGAGGAGGAAATCCAGCAGACCATCGCCGATTACGCGCAGTGCGCCGCCATGTGCCAGTTCGCCAACTACGACGGCGTCGAGATCATGGGCTCCGAGGGCTACCTGATCAACGAGTTCCTCGTGCCGCAGACCAATCACCGCGAGGACCGCTGGGGCGGCAGCCTGGAGAACCGCATGCGTTTCGGCCTCGAAGTCATCCGCGCCGTGCGCGCCCGCGTCGGTGCCCACTTCATCATCATCTTCCGCCTCTCGATGCTCGACCTGGTCGAAGGCGGCTCGACCTGGGACGAAGTGGTGACCATGGCCAGGGAAGTCGAGAAGGCCGGCGCCACGATCATCAACACCGGAGTCGGCTGGCACGAGGCACGCATACCGACCATCTACACCGCCGTGCCGCGCGCCGCCTACACCTGGGTCACGGCGCGCATGAAGGGCGAGGTGACGATCCCGCTGATCACCACCAACCGCATCAACGATCCGCAGGTCGCCGAGGACGTGATCGCGCGCGGCGATGCCGACATGGTCTCGATGGCGCGCCCCTTCCTCGCCGATGCCGAGTTCGTGAACAAGGCAGCCGCCGGCCGCGCCGACGCCATCAACACCTGCATCGCCTGCAACCAGGCCTGCCTCGACCACATCTTCTCGCGCCAGCTCTGCTCCTGCCTGGTCAATCCCTTCGCCTGCCATGAACTTGACGTCGAAGTACTGCCGACCGACGCACCGAAGAAAGTGGCGGTGGTCGGCGCCGGCCCGGCCGGGCTTGCCGCGGCCACGCAGCTCGCCGAGCGCGGCCACCAGGTCACGCTGTTCGATTCCGCATCCGAGATCGGTGGCCAGTTCAACCTGGCACGGCGCATCCCGGGCAAGGAGGAATTCGGCGAGACGCTGCGCTACTTCGGCACGCGATTGAAGGAATTGAGGGTCGATGTGCAACTCAATCGCCGTGTCACCAGCGCCGACTTTTCAGGCTACGACCACGTCGTCGTCGCCACCGGCATCGTGCCGCGCACGCCGGCCATTCCCGGCATCGAACATGCCAAGGTGACGAGCTACATCGACCTGCTCGAAGGCCGCAAGCAGGCTGGCAAGAAGGTGGCGGTGATCGGCGCCGGTGGCATCGGCTTCGACGTCGCCGAGTTCCTGACGCACGCCGGCGATCATGGCGATCCGATCAGCGCCTATCGCAAGGAGTGGGGCATCGACCCGAACTATTCCGACAAGCGCGGCGGCCTCACCGCGCCGCAGATGGCGCCAAGCCCGCGCGAAGTCTGGCTGCTGCAACGCAAGGCCACCAAGCTCGGCGACGGCCTGGCCAAGACCACCGGCTGGGCGCGCCGCCTGCTGCTGCAGAAACGCGGCGTGCACATGCAGGGCGGGGTCGAGTACCTGAAGATCGACGACGCCGGCCTGCACATCGCGATCGACGGCAAGCCGCAGGTGCTCGCTGTCGATACCATCGTCATCTGCGCCGGACAGGAGCCGCGCCGCGATCTGGTCGCCGGGCTCGAAGCCGTCGGCATCGAATACACGCTGGTCGGCGGTGCCGACGTGGCGACGGAGCTCGACGCCAAGCGCGCCATCTGGCAGGCGACCGAGTTCGCCGTCGAGTACTGAAGCTCAGGACAGGAAGTCGCCCCACGATCCCGGCACGCGCACCGGCAACGGTTCGTATCCGGGCATCGCGATCAGGCGCTGACGAAAGGTGTTGCCGTGCAGGCGTGCGAGGAAGGCCTTGCCTTCGACGCTGGCTGCCGTCGTTTTGCGCAGCGCAAAGCCGTAGCGTTCCCAGACCAGCGGGATGAAGCCCAGGTCGTAGCGCACCGCCGCCGCCTCGATGCCGAAACCGACATCGGCCTGCCCGGCGGCGACGGTGGCGGCGATTGCCTCGTGGGTGAATTCCTCGTGGGCGTATCCCTCGATGTCTTCCGGCCGCAGGCCGTTGGCGGACAGCAACTGGTCGATCAGGCCGCGGGTGCCCGACCCGCGCTGGCGATTGACCATGCGCAGGCCACGCCGCGATGCATCTGCCAGCGTAAGTACGCGATGCGGGTTGCCGCGCGCAACGATCAGGCCCTGGCAGCGACGCATCAGGGGCAGGCAAACATGCACGGCCGGCTTCAGCCAGCGGCTCAGCGAGGCGGCCAGTTGCTCTTGCGTCCATGTCTCCGGGACGTGGAAACCGACGATGTCGCACTCGTCGCGGCCTAACGTCGCCAGCGCCTCCTCGCTGCCGCGCCAGAACAGGTCGAAGCTGATGCCGCGCCCATGCTCGATCCAGTCGGCCAGCGCAAGGTCGTGGCTGGCGGCCACCCGCAGGCGCTCGGGAACGGCCCTCACCACGGGCGCCAGCAGGTCGCGCAAGCGCCGTTCCCAAGGCGCATGGGCGACACCCAGAGTCAGGCGCGCCGCGCCGTCGAGCTGGACGATCGACTCCCCGAGTTCCGAAAGTCGCGTCCCGCGCCCGCGTTCCATGACCACCAGCGCCACGCCCAGCGCCTCCTCGCAGCGCCGCAGCAAACCCCAGGCCGAACGATAAGACATCCCGGCGGACTTCGCCGCCACGCCCAGGGCGCCTCCCTCAGCCAGCGCGGTGAGCAGCGGCAGCAGGCGCGAGGTATCGATCTCGCCAAGCAGGGGGCCCAGATCCCATTCCCAGCGCAAACGGGGTAAGGCGCTACGATCATTTGTTGCAGTAGATGACATATTTGATCCTTTGAATACGTACTTTACCCTTGCCGGCCCTTATGCACGACGATGCATAAACGCTGCCCGACCATGACCGAGTTCACCGCAAGCTTTCAGACTGCCTGGCAACTGCTCGTTTCAAGCGATGCGCGCCTGTTTGGCATCGTCGTGCTGAGCCTGGGCGTCAGCCTGGCTGCCACGCTGATCGCCTGCGTGGTCGGCATGCCGGTCGGTTCGCTGCTGGCGGTCGGCCGCTTTCCCGGGCGCCGGGTCCTGATCGTGTTGTTCAACGGCCTCATGGGCCTGCCGCCGGTGGTGGTCGGACTGCTGGTTTACCTGCTGCTCTCACGCGCCGGCCCGCTGGGCAGTTACGGATTGCTGTTCTCGCCCACCGCGATGGTGATCGCACAGGCCGTGCTGGTGACCCCCATCGTCGCCGCGCTGACGCGACAGGTGATCGCCGACGAATGGAGCGAGTACCGCGAAGCTTTGCGTTCGCTCGGCGCCAGTCGCGCCCGCGCCGCTGCCACCTTGCTCTGGGACGGGCGCTTCTCGCTGTCGACGGCGGCGCTGGCCGGCTTCGGCCGCGCCATCGCCGAAGTCGGCGCCGTCATGATCGTCGGCGGCAACATCGACGGCGTGACGCGCGTGATGACCACCACCATCGCCCTGGAAACCAGCAAGGGCGACCTGCCGCTGGCGCTGGCCCTCGGTTTCGTGCTGATCGCCGTGGTGCTCTCGATCAACGCGGTGGCCTACGCGGTGCGCGGCTGGGCGGAAAGGCGGTGGGGGTGAGTGCCTGGCTCTCCATCGCCGACCTCGGGCTCACCGAAGGCGGCACGCGCATCATCGACGCGGCGACGCTCGACCTCTGCGCGCAACGCAGCGTCGTGCTCGGCCCCAACGGCGCGGGGAAGAGTACGCTGCTGCGCCTGATCCACGGCCTGCTGCATCCGAGCGGGGGCCGCCTCGACTGGCCGCGCCCCCTGTCGCAGGCGATGGTGTTTCAGCGGCCGATCATGTTGCGCACAACAGCGCTGGCCAACGTCGAATACGGCTTGAAGCTGAAGGGCCATGCCGCGCCGGAGCGAGGGCGGCGCGCCGCCGAAGCGCTGGCGCGCGTGGGGCTTGGGAATATTTCGCACCGTCCGGCACGACTTCTGTCGGGCGGCGAACAGCAGCGTGTGGCCCTGGCCCGCGCCTGGGCGCTGGAACCCGAACTGCTGATCCTCGACGAGCCCACCGCCAGCCTCGACCCGGCCAGCAGCCGCGAGGTCGAACGCATCATCAATGAAATCGCGGCCGGCGGCACGCGCATCCTGATGACCACCCACAACCTCGGCCAGGCGAAACGGATCGCCGAGGAAATCATCTTCATCGACCGCGGCCGCATCGTCGAGCAGACGGCCGTCGCCCAGTTTTTTACCCTGCCGCAAACCGAAGCGGCGCAACGCTTTCTTCAGGAGGAAACCCCATGATCTCTCGTCGCCTGTTCTGTTCCGCCCTCGCCGCCGCCGGTCTGCTGGTCGCCGGCCTGACCCAGGCCCAGGAACGCTTCATCACCGTGTCATCGACCACGTCGACCGAGCAGTCCGGCCTCTTCGGCCACCTGCTGCCGCTGTTCGAGAAGGCCAGCGGCATCAAGGTGCGCGTCGTGGCGCTGGGCACCGGCCAGGCGCTGGACCTGGCGCGGCGCGGCGATGCCGACGTGGTCTTCGTGCACGACAAGGCCGCCGAGGAGAAATTCATCGGCGAGGGATTCGGCGTCAAGCGCCAGGAAGTCATGTACAACGACTTCATCGTGGTCGGCCCCAAGGCCGACCCGGCCAAGGCGGCGGGCAAGGACATCCTCGAAGGCCTGCGCCGCATCGAGGCCAGCCAAGGCGCCCTTCGTCTCGCGCGGCGACAAGAGCGGCACCCACGCCGCCGAACTGCGCTACTGGAAGGCCGCCGGCGTCGACCTCGACAAGGCCAAGGGCCCCTGGTACCGCGACACCGGCTCCGGCATGGGCCCGGCGCTCAACACCGCCGCCTCGATGAACGCCTACATCCTCGCCGACCGCGGCACCTGGCTCTCGTTCAAGAATCGCGGCGAGATGGGCATCGTCGTCGAGGGCGACAACAAGCTCTTCAACCAGTACGGCGTGATCCTGGTCAATCCGGTCAAGCATGCCCACGTCAAGCAGGCCGACGGCCAGAAATTCATCGACTGGGTGGTTTCCGCCGAAGGTCAGCAGGCCATTGCCGACTACAAGATCGGCGGCGAACAGCTGTTCTTCCCCAACGCCAAGCCCTGAGAAAGTCGCCATCATGCGCAGAACATTCCTCAAGCTTGCCATCGGCGCGACGCTGGCCGGCGCCTTGCCGGCCCTTGCCGCCGATGAAACCGGCGCCACCTACGGCGCCGGCACCAACGCCTTTTCGCTCGCCACCGGCAGCCCCGGCGAACTCGGCCTGCTCAAGCTCCTAGCGGAGGAATTCGCGCGAGTGGCGGACGCCCGCATAGTCTGGGTCAAGGCCGGCACCGGAGCCTCGCTCAAGCTGCTGCAGGAAAAAAGGGTCGACATGGCCATGGTGCATGCGCCGGCACAGGTCGACAAAGCACTCAAGGATGGCTGGGCAACGGGCAAGACGCTGATCGGCTCCAACGAGTTCTACATCGTCGGGCCGAAGAATGATCCGGCCGGGATCGCCAAGGCGACCAGCGCCGCCGATGCCTACCAGCGGATCGCCAAGGCCGGCGCGCGCTTCGTCTCGCGCGGCGACAACTCCGGCACCCACCAGAAGGAAATGCAGATCTGGCAAAAGGCCGGCGTACAGCCTGCCGGCGCCTGGTACATCCTGACGAAAGACTTCATGACAGCCAGCCTCAAGCGCGCCAACGCCGAGGGCGCCTACTTCATGAGCGACTCCTCGACCTGGATCATGGAAAAGGGCGTGGCACCCGACCTGGTCATCCTCTACAAGGGCGACAAGTTCCTGGTGAACACCTACCACGCCATCACCGCCCCGCCGGGCGCAACTCCGGGGCGCGACACGGCGGAGAAGTTCGTCGCGTTCGTCGCCTCACCCGCCGGCCAGAAGATCATCGGCGGTTACGGGCGCGACCGTTTCGGCGAGGGCCTGTACAACGACGAGGTTTACGCCCGGCAGTACGACAAGTAGCCGGCTTTGATCAGGCAACGAAATGGCGGGCGGCACTTTGCCGTACCGCCAGCGCCGACTTTCAACGTCACAGCATGACGTCGCGCCGGCCGTCGGCGGGAAGGCCCTTTGCCACCGAAGCGGGTTCGCCGGGCGCGGCCCGCGGTCCATCGTTGAGCTTCCGGTACAGCGTCTGCCGACTTATGCCAAGGCGCCGGGCCGCTTCCGAAACGTTACCGCGACTGCCCTCCAGAGCCTGCCGGACAGCCGACCGCGAGAGTTCGCGGAGATTTTCCGGCATTCGCTCTGGTTCAGGCTGCGGCAGAACCGTTGTGCTCTGCTCCGCGGGAGCCAGGAGCTCCTCGACAATGTCATCTGGCATGTGCTGCCAATCGATGCAATCCTCCTGCGGATCGAGCATTGCGCTGGCCGTGCGCAACACACTGGCATACTGCCGGAGATTGCCTGGCCAGTGATACTGGCGAAACCGCGCCTGCAGTTCCGGAGCAAGATCGACATCGCGTTCGAGATTGAGGCTATCGAGCAGGCGCCGGGTCAGCACCATGAAATCGCCTCGCTCGCGCAGCGCGGGAAGTTTCAGGCTCAGCCCATTGATGCGGTAGTAAAGGTCGCTGCGAAAGCTTCCCTGTTCGATGGACTGGCGCAGGTTTCGATGACTGGCGCAAATCAGCGAGAAATCGACATCAACCGGCCGGCCGCCGCCCAGCGGCGTGACTTGTCGCTCCTGCAACACACGCAGCAGGCGGGACTGCATCGCCAGCGGCATGTCGCCGATCTCGTCGAGAAACAGCGTTCCTCCATTGGCTTCGCGAATGCGGCCGGGACTGCCATCGCGCCGTGCCCCGGTGTACGCCCCGGAGGCGTACCCGAACAATTCCGCTTCGATGAGGTTCTCGGGAACGGCGGCGCAGTTGATGGCGATGAAGGGACCGGCGCGCCGCGGACCGCTGTCATGGATGGCGCGGGCAAAGAGCTCCTTGCCGACTCCCGACTCGCCCTGGATGAGCAGCGGAATCGGCTTTCCCGAGACGCGTCGAGCCCTGTCGGCAGCGCTGCGCCAACGCAAGTCGCCCGTATCTAGCCTCGCCAGCGCATCGTCGATGGCGGGATCGCGGCTGCCCGCGCCCGCCCGCGTGCATTCCGCGGACGCGGCGCTTCCGACATGCAACTTCGCGAACACGGCCGAGCCATCGTGCAGCCTCAGCGACACGGGCGGCGCGTGGCGACGCCTTCCATTGGCCAGCAACTCATCGAGGCTGGCGTCGAAGGCTCCGCCAAACGGCATGACGCCGAGGCTGTCACGGCTGACGCGAAGCAGTTCGAGCGCGCGCCGATTCGCGCCGACAATCCGGCCGTCCGGCGCAAGGACAACGATGCCCTCGCCGATCGTTCCGATTCCTTCGGCCTGCGGATGCAGGTGCAGGCGAAATTCGTCTCGGCAACCGGCGACGAGCAGGCGGTTTTCGATCATGCGCGCCGCGATACCAATGAGGCCGCGGGTATGCGGATGCCGAAGGCGGGAATCGCCGGAAATATCCAGGATGCCGGCCAGCTCGCCACTGCCCGACATGATCGGTGCGGCCGCGCAGGTAAGGAAGCCGTTGCGTTCGAGGAAGTGCTCGGCGCCATGTACCTCGACGACGGCGGCCTCAACCAGCGCAGTGCCGATCGCATTGGTTCCACGATGCTGTTCATGCCAGGAAGCGCCGCAGCTCAGAGTCACTCGTTCGGCCTTGCACACGAATTCGGCGTCGCCAAGCGTATGCATCAACGTGCCGCGGTTGTCGGCCAGGATGACCATGCTCTGCGTATCGCGGATCTGCTCGAACAGGTGTTCCATCACCGGGCGCGAGTGCGAAAGCAACTCATGATTGCGCGCAAGGAGATGGCCCAGTTCTCCGCCGCAGGTTTGCACTGCCTCGGCCACGCGCCCGTCAGCGACCAGGCCAGCATCCAGGCTGCGTCTCCAGGAGCGGGCAATCCTGTCGTCGAGGGCATCGGCAAGGCATTCGCCATGCTCCAGCAGATACTTGCGCGCCCGGCGCAATGCCGGGATTGGCAAGGATGTTCGCATCGTGTCTCCTCCGCAGGGTCTGTGCCCGATCCGCTCAGGATAGCCAAGGGAAAGCGACGGACGCAATAGGTCGGCGGCAACCAGAAGTCCGTTGTCAAGTTTGGTGACAGCTGTCACGCAACAGGACATGACGCAATTTGGCGGTCACTGCTGGCGCAATCATGGAAAGTGCTTCGAATCAATGCACTGGATGCGCCGCCTGGCGCTGGCATGGCGCTTGATAGGAACAGTCACCCGCGAGGGAAACGCAATCATCAATCGCAAATTTCGAGGAGACACTATGCTTTACGCTGCCCCCGGTTCCGCCGGCGCCAAGATCGCCTACAAGGACCGCTACGACAATTTCATCGGTGGAAAATGGCTCGCCCCGGTCAAGGGGGGATACTTCGATGTCATCACCCCGATCAACGGCCGCACCTATACCAAAGCAGCCCGTTCGACGGCCGAAGATATCGAACTGGCGCTGGACGCCGCCCATGCCGCCGCCGACAAGTGGGGCAAGACCGCGCCGGCCGAGCGTGCCAATATCCTGCTCAGGATCGCCGACCGCATCGAAGCCAACCTGGAATTGATCGCGTACGCCGAGACTGTTGACAATGGCAAGCCCATCCGCGAGACGCTGAATGCCGATATTCCCCTGACCGTGGACCACTTCCGGTATTTCGCCGGTTGCGTGCGCGCCCAGGAAGGCGCGCTTTCCGACATCGATGAAAACACCGTCGCCTACCACTACCACGAGCCGCTGGGCGTGGTCGGCCAGATCATCCCCTGGAACTTCCCGATCCTGATGGCCGCCTGGAAGCTCGCCCCGGCACTGGGTGCCGGCAATTGCGTGGTACTGAAGCCCGCCGAATCCACGCCGATCAGCATCCTGATCGTCGCCGAGCTGATCGCCGACCTGTTGCCCCCCGGCGTGCTGAACATCGTCAATGGTTACGGCAGGGAAGCCGGCATGCCTCTGGCCACCAGCAAGCGCATCGCCAAGATCGCCTTCACCGGCTCCACCTCCACTGGCCGCGTCATCGCCCAGGCAGCCGCCAACAACCTGATACCGGCCACGCTGGAACTGGGGGGCAAGTCGCCCAACATTTTCTTTGCCGATGTCATGGAGAAGGACGACGGTTTCCTGGACAAGGCGATCGAAGGCCTGGTGCTGTTCGCCTTCAACCAGGGCGAAGTCTGCACCTGCCCATCGCGCGCACTGATCCAGGAGTCGATCTACGACAAATTCATGGAGCGCTGTCTGGCCCGCGTCAAGGCCATCAAGCAGGGCAACCCGCTGGATACCGACACCATGGTTGGCGCTCAAGCCTCCAAGGAACAACTGACCAAGATCCTTTCCTACCTCGACCTCGGCAAACAGGAAGGCGCCCAGGTGCTGACCGGTGGCGCTCAGGCAAGCGTCGGTGGCGACCTGGATGGCGGTTACTACGTTCAACCCACGCTGTTCAAGGGCCACAACAAGATGCGCATCTTCCAGGAGGAGATCTTCGGACCGGTGCTTGCCGTGACGACCTTCAAGGACGAAGCCGACGCCCTGGCGATCGCCAATGACACGCTCTATGGCCTCGGCGCCGGCGTCTGGAGTCGCAACGGTAACGTCGCCTATCGCATGGGACGCGCCATCAAGGCCGGCCGCGTATGGACCAACTGCTACCACGCCTATCCGGCCCATGCCGCCTTCGGTGGCTACAAGGAATCCGGTATCGGTCGCGAGACGCACAAGGTCATGCTCGACCACTACCAGCAGACCAAGAACCTGCTGGTCAGCTACGCCGAGCAGAAGCTGGGTTTCTTCTGATAGTTCGCTCGCGCTTCGGCGTGTCGAATCGCGGGGGCGGGCAACCGCCCCCTTTTTGCATGGAGACGAAAATGGTCGACAAAGTCATCGCCACCGAAGCTGCACTGGAACTCATCGAGTTCCTGAAAGGCAAGCATGGTCCCGTGTTCTTCCACCAGTCCGGCGGCTGTTGTGACAACAGCGCCGCCAACTGCTACCTGCCCGGCGAATTGACCATCGGCGCCGGCGATGTTCACCTCGGCGACATCGGTGGCTGTCCGTTCTACATGAGCACGTCGCAATACGAATACTGGAAGCACACCCAGCTCATCATCGACGTCATCGAAGGCACCGGTGGCACGTTCTCGCTCGAAGGCCCCGAGGGCAAGGCCTTTCACACGAGATCCCGGGTCTTTACCGATGCCGAATGGGAGGAATTGAGCAAACAGGGTTAGCCACCGCAGGACTGGCGGAGGCACTCCCGCCAATCGACATGATTGGTGCTCGGCTCGCGCCGGCGGCTGTTTCCAGGCCGCTCCAAGTAGAATACGGCCCTTGCCGAAATTCCCCGGCGCATCAACCGGTTGCACTTCCATGCTCGTCGCATCAAACGTCACCATCCAGTTCGGCGCCAAGCCGCTTTTCGAAAACGTCTCGGTCAAGTTCGGCGAAGGCAACCGCTACGGCCTGATCGGCGCCAACGGCTCGGGCAAGACCACCTTCATGAAGATCCTGGCGGGGGTGCTCGAGGCCAGTGCGGGCAACGTCTCGCTCGATCCCGGCGAGCGCATGGCCTATCTGAAGCAGGACCAGTTCGGCTACGAAGAGGTGCGCGTGCTCGACGTGGTGATGATGGGCCACGCCGAGATGTGGGCCTGCATGTCCGAGCGCGACGCGATCTACGCCAACCCGGACGCGACCGAAGATGACTACATGCGCGCGGCGGAACTCGAGTCGCATTTCGCCGAGTACGACGGCTACACCGCCGAATCGCGCGCCGGCGAACTGCTGCTGGGCGCCGGCATCCCCACCGAAAAGCACACCGGGCCGATGAGCGAAGTGGCGCCGGGCTGGAAGCTGCGCGTGCTGCTGGTGCAGGCACTGTTCGCCAACCCCGACATCCTGCTGCTCGACGAACCGACCAACAACCTCGACATCGACACCATCCGCTGGCTGGAGGACATCCTCAACGAGCGCGAATCGACCATGGTCATCATCAGCCACGACCGGCACTTCCTGAACCAGGTGTGCACCCACATGGCCGACCTCGACTACGGCACGATCAAGGTCTATGGCGGCAACTACGACGATTTCATGGAAGCCTCGACCGTGGCGCGCGAGCGCCAGGTCTCGGCCAACGCCAAGGCCAAGGAGCGCATCGCCGACCTGCAGGGCTTCGTGCGCCGTTTCTCGGCCAACAAGTCGAAGGCCAGGCAGGCCACCAGCCGCCTCAAGCTGATCGACAAGATCCGCCCCGAGGACATCAAGCCTTCCTCGCGCCAGTATCCGTGGATCCGCTTCGACTTCGACGAAAAGGAAAAGCTGCACCGCCTGGCCTGCGAGATTGAGAACCTCGGTTTCGGCTACGAGCCGAAGGTGCCGGTCATAAAGTCCTTATCCACCAGCATCGAGGCCGGCGACAAGGTCGCCATCATCGGCGAAAACGGCGTCGGCAAAACCACGCTGCTCCGGCTGCTGGCTGGCGAAAATCTGGGTGGCCTCACGCCCCAGGGCGGCAAGATCAAGTGGGCGGAAAAGGCCCGGCCCGGCGTGTTCCACCAGGACCACGCCGCAGACTTCGCGTCGAAGACGCCGCTCACCGAATGGATCGTGCAATGGGTGCGCGAAGGTGGCTATGACGGCGGCGACGTCGAGACCCTGGTGCGCGGCACCCTCGGTCGCCTGCTGTTCTCCGGCGACGAGGCGAAGAAGCCGGTCAACGTGATCTCCGGCGGCGAGCAGGGCCGCATGCTATTCGGCAAGCTGATGCTGCTGCGGAACAACGTGCTGTTGATGGACGAGCCGACCAACCACCTCGACATGGAGTCGATCGAGTCGCTCAACACGGCGCTGGAGAAATACACCGGCACGCTGATCTTTGTCTCGCACGACCGGGAGTTCGTTTCATCCCTGGCGACGCGCATCATCGACATCAAGCCGGACCGGACCATCGTCGATTACCGCGGCAGTTACGAGGAGTACCTCGCCAGCCAGGGACTGGGATGAAGCCAGAACGGCTTTGATCCGCAGATTTCACAGGTTACGCAGATGGATTCAATTGTGGTCATCTGTGAAAATCTGCGTCATCTGCGGAAGATGAATTGAATCGCCCGCTTGCGGCAAGGTGCGGCTTGTATTACAGTTAATACATTGTCTTTCCAGGAACCACCATCATGACCACCACTGTTCGTCTCCCCCATCGCGTCGAACAGGCGCTGGCGACCTACTGCGTCGAAGCGCGGCGCACAAAGTCGGAAGTGATCGTCGAGCTGCTTGAGCAGCGCTTCATGGGCACGCAGACCGAACGGACGCCCTACGAACTGGCACAGGAAGCCGGCTTCATCGGCTGCGTGTCTAGGGCAGGCAAGGCGCAGGGCGCCAGCACCAAGGAGCGGGTCGTCGCCGCGATTCGCGAAAAGCACCGCAAGAAGCCCGCTCGGTGAGTGCGATGCTGGTCGACACGGGTCCGCTGGTCGCGCTGGCGGACAAGCGTGACAACGCCCATCAGGATTGCAAAGCCTTTCTCGCAGCGTATCGCGGCAAATTGGTCACGACCTGGGCCGTGCTGACCGAGTTCTCCCACCTGGCACCCTCGATCGCCGCGACGCTGGCGCTGTACCGATGGATCGAAAAGGGCGGTCTGGAACTGATTCCGCTCGGGCGCGAGGAACTGGTGCGCGCCATCGACTGGATCGAAAAATACGCCGACCGTCCGATGGACCTTGCCGATGCCTCGCTCGTGGTGGCGGCCATGACCACGGGCATCCACACGGTCTGGACGCTGGACCGCAATGACTTCGAAACCTATCGCCTGCCTGGGCGCAAACGTTTCCACCTCGCGGCAACGAACAAATGAGCGTTCTTCGCGGCCCGGCCCGCCTGATTCTCAAGTCGCTGGGCTGGAAACTGATCGACCTGCCGCAGCGTCCGGAAAAGGCCGTGGTGATCGCCTATCCGCACACCTCGAACTGGGACTTTCCGGTGACGCTGCTGGCGCTGGTGGCCCTGCCCTTCGGCGCGCAGTGGGTGGGCAAGGACACGCTGTTTCGCGGCCTCATGGGTCCCATCATGCGAACACTGGGCGGGGTCGCGGTGAATAGGCGCGAGCGTACGGGTTTCGTCGAACGCGTCGCCGACGAATTCCGCCGGCGCGACAACTTCCACCTGATCATCGCCACCGAAGGCACTCGCAGCCTGCAAGCCGGATGGAAGTCCGGCTTCTACCGGATCGCGGTCGCCGCCAACGTCCCGGTAATCATGGCCGTCGTCGATTACGGCAAACGCGAGGTCGGGCTGCTGGCAAGCATCGTCCTCAGCGGCGACGAAACTGCCGACATGGCCGCCATCGCGACTTGCTATGCGGGTCGCACCGGCTTCCACCACGAGAACGCCTCACCCATCCGCCTCCTATGATCCTGCTGCGCGACCTCGGCTTTTCCCGCAACGGCGATGCGCTGGTCACCGGCGCCACCCTGCAACTGCATCCGGGCTGGAAGGTCGGCCTCACCGGCGCCAACGGCTGTGGCAAGTCCTCCTTCCTCGGCCTGCTGCGCGGCGAGCTGCATGCCGACCGCGGCGACCTCGAACGACCGCCGGGTTGGGTGCTGGCCCACGTCGCGCAAGACACGCCGGCGCTGCCAGATGCCGCGCTCGAATTCGTGCTCGACGGCGACACCGAGCTGCGCCAGATCGAACGCGACCTGGTCGCCGCCGAAGCCCACCACGACGACGAGCATGCGGGCGAGCAGATCGGCTTGCTGCACTCGCGCCTCGGCGAAATCGACGGCTACGCTGCGCCGGCGCGAGCGGCAGCATTGATGCACGGCCTGGGGTTCTCCGACGAGGATTTCCAGCGGCCGGTGGCCGAGTTCTCCGGTGGCTGGCGCGTGCGTCTCAACCTGGCGCGCGCGCTGATGTGCCGCTCCGATCTTTTGCTGCTCGACGAGCCGACCAACCACCTCGACCTCGACGCCATCATCTGGCTAGAAGCCTGGCTGAAAAGCTATCCGGGCACCTTGATCCTGATATCGCACGACCGCGATTTCCTCGACGTCGTCACCAGCCACATCCTCGCCATCGAAGCCGGCAAGATGCAGCTGTTTACCGGCAACTACTCGGCCTGCGAACGCGCGCGCGCCGAGCGCCTGGCCAACGACCTGGCGCTCGCCGCCAAGCAGAAGCGCGAAGCCGCGCATCTGCAAAGCTACATAGACCGCTTCCGCGCCAAGGCGTCGAAGGCGCGCCAGGCGCAGAGCCGGATCAAGATGCTGGCGAAGATGGGCGACATCCAGGCTGCCCACATCGACACGCCGTTCTCCTTCAGCTTTCCGGAGCCGACCGGCTTCTCCGATCCGCTGTTGCTGGTCGATGACGCAAAAGTCGGCTATGCCACAAAATCAAATGCTGGCACTAGCGGCGATACGGTGATTTTCGACAAGCTGCGCTTCACGCTGCGCCCCGACAGCCGCATCGGCCTGCTCGGCCGCAACGGCGCCGGAAAATCTACGCTGATGAAACTGCTGGCCGGCGAACTGCAGCCGCTGGACGGCGTACGAGAGGCGGGACGCAACCTCAAGCTCGGCTACTTCGCCCAGCACCAGCTGGAACAGCTGCGCCCGGCCGAGTCGCCGCTGTGGCACATGATCAAGCTCGAACCGCGCACCCGCGAGCAGGACCTGCGCAACTACCTGGGCGGCTTCGACTTTCGCGGCGACATGGTGGACGCGCCCTGCGGCCGCTTCTCCGGCGGGGAGAAGACGCGACTGGCGCTGGCGCTGATGATCCGCACTGCGCCCAACCTGCTGCTGCTGGACGAGCCGACCAACCACCTCGACCTGGAAATGCGCGAGGCCCTGACCATCGCCCTGCAGGAAACCGAGGCCGGCATGGTGCTGGTGTCGCATGACCGGCATCTCCTGCGCGCCACCTGCGACGAACTCTGGCTGGTGGCCGACGGCAAGGTGACGCCCTTCGACGGCGACCTCGATGACTATGCCGACTGGCTCAACCAGTCGCGTGCCGCCGAAAAGGCCGCCGAGCGCGAGAAGTCCCAGCGGCGCCGGGAAGACGAAGCCGAACTCGCCTGCCGGGCCGCGGCAAAGGCACAACCCAAAGAGTCGGCGCTGACGGCACGGCGGCCCCTGCTCAAGGAAGGCGAAAAGCTCGAACAGCAGCTCGCCGCCTGGCAAGGCGAGCTCAAGCTGCTGGAAACCCGGCTTGCCGACCCCGCCCTCTATTCCGGCGCCGACAGCCGACTGCTCGATGACCTGACGCTGCGCCAGGGCCAATTGACGCAGAATATCGCGACAGCGGAATCCCGCTGGCTTGAAATCCACGAACTGCTTGACGACGATCAGGAGAAGTAAATGGCCGCCAAACCCCCGACCAAACCTGCCACAAAAGCGCGCAAGGTTCCCGCCAAAACCCCGGACCAACCGGCCAAGTCCACGGCCACCGGCAAGCCACTTCGGCGCCCGGCCGCCGGCGACATCGCACCATCGAGCAAGCCCGCCGGCATCAAGAACTTCGTGGTCAAGGACCGTTCCGCGGCGGCGCGCGATTCGAAGATCGAAGCGATCCACGACATCGTCGCCCACGCCAAGCCCGGCGAAGGCGCGAAGCTGGCGCAGGCCCTGACCGCCGTGGTCGAAGGCGCGTCGCCCGACGATGTCGAAGCGCTGAAGGAAGCGCTGCTGCAGCGCGAAGTGGTGGCCAGCGAACATCCCGACGAGGAACTCGCGCCCGGGTGGCGCGATGGCGGCTATCCCTACCGCCACCTGATGACGCGCAAGAACTACGAGAAGCAGAAATACCATTTGCAAGTCGAGTTGCTCAAGCTGCAGGCCTGGGTCAAGGAAACCGGGCAGAAAGTGGTGGTGCTGTTCGAAGGACGCGACGCGGCCGGCAAGGGGGGCACCATCAAGCGCTTCATGGAACACCTGAACCCGCGCGGCGCGCATGTCGTCGCCCTGGAAAAGCCGTCCGACACCGAGCGCGGCCAGTGGTACTTCCAGCGCTACGTGCAACACCTGCCCACCGCCGGCGAGATCGCGCTGTTCGACCGCTCCTGGTACAACCGCGCCGGCGTCGAGCGCGTGATGGGCTTCTGCAGCGAAACCGAATACGAGGAGTTCATGCGCCAGACGCCGGAGTTCGAACGCACCCTGGTACGTAGCGGCGTGCACCTGATCAAGTTCTGGTTCTCGGTATCGCGTCCCGAGCAGCGTCGCCGGTTCAAGGAGCGCGAGACTCACCCGCTCAAGCAGTGGAAGCTGTCGCCGATCGACCTGGCCTCGCTCGACAAGTGGGACGACTACACCAAGGCCAAGGAAGCCATGTTCTTCCACACCGACACGGCGGATGCGCCGTGGACCGTGATCAAGTCGGATTGCAAGAAGCGCGCGCGCCTGAACGCACTGCGCTACATCCTGCACAAGCTGCCCTACACCAACAAGGACGTGGCGCAAATCGGCACCCTCGACACCCTGCTGGTCGGCCGCGCCAACATCGTCTACGAGCGCGGCGAGAATCGCGGCGCAATGCTCTGACATCATCGTGTACCGGCCGACCCATTTCGCGGAAGAACGCATCGAGGTGCTCTACGCGCTGATGCGCGAGCGACCCTTCGCCACGCTGGTGACGCAGGGCAAGGCCGGACCCGGCGCCGACCACCTGCCGCTGCACCTGACGCCCGACGGCCGCCTGCAAGGCCATGTCGCGCGCGCCAACCCGATCTGGCGCGATGCCGCCGACACCGATGTGCTGGCCATCTTCCATGGCCCGCAAGCCTATGTCACGCCATCGTGGTACGCCACCAAGCGCGAGCACGGACGCGCCGTGCCGACCTGGAATTACGTCGTGGTACATGCCCGCGGCCGCCTGCGCGCAGTCGAGGATGCCGCCTGGCTGCGACAGCAACTCGATGACCTGGTCGAGCACCACGAATCGGGGTTCGACCATCCATGGCGGGTCGACGATGCGCCGGCCGACTACATCGAGAAAATGCTGGCCGCGATCGTCGGCATCGAGATCGAAATTACCGGGCTCAGCGGCAAATGGAAGATCAGCCAGAACCAGCCCGCGATCAACCGCGAGGGCGTGGTCGCCGGGCTGCGCCAGCAAGGCACGACGGACAGTCAGGCGATGGCTGGACTGGTGGACGCTATCGAATGACACTCGTCGTCGCCGACCTTCCCCCACCCGGCGACGATGCGCGCGCGGCCAGCGCGGCGCTGGGCGCCATCATCGCCGCCGAGATCGCCGCGCGCGGCGGCTGGATTTCGTTCGCCCGCTACATGGAACTGGCCTTGTACCAGCCCGGACTCGGCTATTACGCCGGCGGCTCGCACAAGTTCGGCGACCACCACGCGGGAGGCGACTTCCTTACCGCTCCGGAATTGACCCCGCTCTTCGGCCGCGCCCTGGCGCGCCAGGTGGCGCAAGTCCTCGCCGTGTCGGCCCCGCAGGTGATCGAGGCCGGCGCCGGCAGCGGGCGCCTGGCGGTCGACCTGCTGGCCGGACTCGACGCCCTCGGCTGCCTGCCCGAGCGTTACCGGATCCTGGAACTTTCGGGAGAACTGCGGGCGCGCCAGCAAGCGATGCTGGCCGAACGGGCGCCGGAATATGCCGGTCGCGTCGAATGGCTCGACACCTTGCCCGAGCGCTTTTCCGGCTGCCTGGTCGGCAACGAAGTGCTCGACGCGATGCCGACCCATGTCGTGCACTGGAGTGGCGACAACGGCGATGCCATGGAAGGCGGCGTCAGCGTGGTCGACGGGCGCCTGGTCGCCACCCAGCGCCCGGCCCACGGCGCATTGCTGGAAGCGGCGCGCGCGCTGCCGCAAGGGACCCCCTATCGCGGCGAGATAAGCCTCGCCGCACGTGCCTGGGTCAGCGATCTGTCGCGCCGGCTGGAGCAGGGCGCCATGATCCTGATCGACTATGGCCTGCCTCGCCACGAGCTCTATCATCCGCAGCGCGACGGCGGCACCCTGCGCTGTCATTACCGGCATCGCGTGCATGACGATCCGTTCTGGTTTCCCGGCCTGTCGGACATCACCTCGCACGTCGATTTCACCGCCATGGCCGAGGCCGGCTTCGACGCCGGGCTGGAGGTGCTGGGTTATGCCAGCCAGTCCAACTTCCTGCTCAACTGCGGCATCGGCGACCTGCTGCAGGAAGAGAAAGTCGGCGCCGGCGACACGGCGTCCGCAGTCGACCTGCGCGCGCGCGGCGCGGTGAACGTCCTGATCTCGCCCAACGAAATGGGCGAACTGTTCAAGGTGATCGTGCTGGGCCGTGGCGTGCCCGGCCCGCTGCTGGGCTTTGCCCGCGGCGATCGGGTGCACGCGCTTTAGCACCACATCCTCGCCCGAGGAAACAACGCCATGCCCGCCCGCGAACCACTCCCGCCGCCCGCGACCCGGTGTCACCGGTCGGTGATCGAGGGGGCCGCATCGAACCCGGCACAGGCGCTTGACGGTCCTCCCTGATGAACATCCTGTTCCTCCACCAGAACTTTCCTGCGCAGTTCCGCCATGTCGCGGCTCGTTTTGCCGCCGATGCGGCGCACCGGGTCGTCGCCGTCGGCGAAGAGGGCAACCTGCGGCGCCCGGGCGCGGCGCTGCGCGGCGTCGAGTTGCTGCCCTATGCACCGCCACCACCGGCGACCGGCGGGCATCGCTACCTGCGGGGCTACGAAGCCGCCGTCCGGCGGGGGCAGCAGGTGGTCGGCGTCCTGCAGCGACTCAAGGCCGACGGCTTCCGCCCCGACCTCGTGGTAGCGCACCCGGGCTGGGGCGAGGCGCTTTTCCTGCGCGACGTCTTCGCCGACGTGCCGATCGCGCTGTACGCGGAGTACTACTACCATGCGACGGGCGCCGACGTCGGCTTCGATCCGGAATTTCCCGCGGCCGCCGACGACGCCTTGCGGCTGCGGATCAAGAACACGACGCAGTGGATGAGCATGGAAAGCGCCGACCTCCTGCTCGCGCCGACGCGCTGGCAGCAAAGCCGCTTTCCGGATATCGTCCAGGATCGAATCCGCATCGTCCATGACGGGATCGACACCCGCCGTGTGGCGCCCGACCCGGCCGCGCGGATTTCATTGCAGAAGGCCGGCATCGCGCTGGGCCCGGACGACGAGGTCGTGACCTATGTCGCCCGCAACCTGGAACCCTATCGCGGCTTCCACACCTTCATGCGCGCCTTGCCCCTGCTGCTGCGGCTGCGTCCCCGGGCACGGATATTGATCGTCGGCGGCGACGAGGTCAGCTATGGCAGCAGGCCGGCGAGCGGCGGGACCTGGCGCCAGGCCATGCTCGCCGAGGTCGGCGCGCAGCTCGACGCCAGCCGCGTGCACTTTCTCGGCCGTGTGCCCTACGCCGACTTTCTGCGCCTGCTGCAGGTGTCGACGGTGCATGCCTACCTGACGTATCCCTTCGTGCTTTCCTGGTCCCTGCTGGAAGCGATGGCGGCCGGCTGCATGGTGGTGGCATCGCGCACCGCGCCGGTACAGGAGCTCATCCGCGACGGCGAGAATGGCCGCCTGGTGGATTTCTTCGATCATCGGGGACTCGCCGAAACGCTGGCCCAGGCCATCGAAGAGCGCGAGCGGCTGCAGTCGATCCGCGCCGCCGCGCGCCGCACCGTGGTCGAGCATTACGACCTCGACAGCCGCTGCCTGCCGCGCCAACTCGAATTGCTGCAGGCCCTGGCCATCTGCCGCGTGCCAGCGCCGGAAAACTCCTAGGCAAGCACTCCCAGCCTCAACGCCAGCGCGACGGCATGCGTCTTGTTGGTCGCGCCGAGCTTGTCGATGGCATTGGCCATGTGGAAGTTCACCGTGCGCTCGGCGATGCCGGTCGCTGCCGATATTTCGCCGGCCGTGCCACCATCCGCGGCAAGCCGCAGGCAGGCCAGTTCCCGCTCGGTCAGGCGACCGATGGTTTCGTTGCGCTGCCATGCCATGAACTCGGCGAACAGTCGGTCATGCACCACCTGCGCCAGCCACTGCATCATGGGCAGCTTGGCATGCAACTCGGCGGCGCCGATCGCCGCATCGCCGCGCGCCAGAGTAAGCATCCCGAATCGGCCGCGGGAATCGTGCAGCGGCTGGGTCCAGCCGTGGTTGAAGCCGATCGCACCGGCATCCCGCGACAGGTCGTGCAAGGCTTCGGTGGCAAACAGCTCGCGCGACCAGGTCATCGGCTCGATACCGGTCTTGGCATATTCGACCGTGGGGTCGATGGCGTGGTAGCCGCGCCTGAGGTAACGACGCTGCCACGCGCGTGGAAAATTGCTGGTCATCACGAAGCGCCACTCGGTGGCCGAGACCGGCATGCCGATCAGGTAACCACAATAATCAAAGCCAAGGTTGCGCGCGCCGCAGACCGCCCCATCGAAAAAATCCCGCCGCGCATTGCCGGAATACAGCAGCAGGCCGGATTCCCGATGCGGGCTCGCGGACGGCGTTTCACTCATGGGTGGAATGGTGGGGGATTGGCGGGGCTGGCGAAGGGGTCTTTGTAGCGGCGCGACATCACCTTGTCAAGTCGCGGCATCGGCGGAGAATGGCGTTTTGAGCGGAGAGTCGTGCCGGAAGCTTGCCGATCAGCGACCAGGCGAATCACGAATTCGCACGATATTCACACCAGCCGCCGCGGACAGCTTGCGTCCACGGCACTTGTATGACATTTTTAGCGCTTTCGCCTTCCACTGACCATGCCCAAACAATCCGAGCGACGCGCAAACCCGGCACCGCAACCCCCGGGCGGCGGCATGTTTGCGCCAATGCGCCTGGCGCGATGATTTCAATCCCGCCTTTCCTGCGGCATCTGGCGGTGCGGCTGCTGGAGCCCGCGTTGCGCAACGTCCTCTATATCCAGAGGCGCCTGACCGCTTTCGCCATTCTCGCGATCGTCGCCTTCCCCCTTTATTGGTGCGTCTGGAAGTTCATCTTCCCCCAACGCTACGAAAGCCTGACCCTGCGCCTGATCGGAACGGCACTGTTCGTGCCCATGCTGTTCAGCAGGCATTGGCCCGGCTGGCTCAAATCCCGGCTGCCCTACTACTGGTATTTTTCACTACTGTATTCGCTGCCATTTTTCTTCACCTACATGCTGCTGAAGAACCAGGGTGCCGACGTGTGGATCGGATCGGCGCTGGTGGCCGTATTCGTCATGATCCTGCTGCTCGACTGGGTCACGCTGATCGGGCAGTTCGTGCTGGGCAGCGGCCTCGCGGTGCTCGCCTACATGCTGACCAGCGACGTCCCGCTGGCCGCCTTCGAGCGCTGGGACTACCTGGCGATCGCGCTGTTTGCAGTGGCCGCCGGCGCTGTCGCCAACTACGACAGCGAGCGCATCCGCATTGAGCAGGAGCGTGCGATGCTGGCGACGGCAGGAAGCATCGCCCACGAACTGCGCACGCCGCTGCTCAGTATCCGCGCCGGCGCAGCGGGCCTGGCCCATTACCTGCCCGCGCTGATCGAGGCCCATGAGCTGGCGCAACGCAACGACCTGCCCGTAAGCCCGATCCGCGCCACCCACGTCGATTCATTGAAGGGCGTGCTGGCCCGCATCGATTCCGAGGCTCGCCATTCGAATGCCATTATCGACATGCTGCTGGTCAACGCCCGGGTCACCGGCGCCGTCGAACAGACCGTGCAGCAGTGCTCGATGGCCACCTGCATCGACGTCGCCATGCAACGCTATCCATTTTCCGAGGAAGAGAGGGCGGTAGTATTCCGCGAAGGCAGCGGCGATTTTTCTTTTCGCGGATCCGAGCTGCTGATGGTGCACGTGCTGTTCAACCTGATCAAAAACGCCCTGCGCCACATCACCAAGGCCGGCAAGGGCGAAGTCTCGATTCGACTCGCACCCTCGCCTTCCGGGCACCGCCTCATGGTGCGCGACACCGGAGGCGGCATCCCGCCGGACATGTTGCCCCACATCTTCCAGCGCTTCTATACCTCAACCGGGCGCGATGACAGCGTGCTCGGCGCCGGCATCGGCCTGGCCTTCTGTCGCGACGTGATGACCTCGTTCGGCGGTACCATCGAGTGCACCTCCGTTCATGGTGACTTCACCGAATTCGTCCTGAGCTTTCCGCAAACATGAAAACCCGCGCCATTCAGCCCTTTCATTTTCCGACCACCGTCGCCTTCATCGACGACAGCCCGCAGTTCCTGTCCAACCTCAGTCTGCAGCTCGATTCCCGGCTGGCCTTCCGCCTGTTCCATTCGCCCTTCGCTGCGCTGGTCGCGCTAAACGGCACAACCGCCGCGCAACCCCTCGCCGAGCGCTTCTTTTCCCTTTACCGGCACCGTGCCGACAAAAGCCAGACACGCCACGTGATCGACGTCAGCCTCGACATGATCCACCGCGAGGTACACAACGAGCATCGCTTCGAACAGGTTTCGGTGGTAGTGGTCGACTACGACATGCCGGAAATCGACGGACTGGAGTTCTGCCGCAACCTGCGCAACAAGGCAATCAAGAAGATCCTGCTCACGGGCAAAGCCGACGAGCAGGTCGCCGTGCGTGCCTTCAACGAAAAAATAATCGACCGCTTCATTCGCAAGCAGAACGACGATGTCATGACCTTGCTGAATTCGGCGATCGCCGAACTGCAACAGGAGCATTTCGACCAGATCGAGCACATGCTCTCCGACGCCCTTGCGGTCGGCTCGCATCCCTTCCTGCGCGACCCGGGCTTCGCCCAGCGTTTCGCCGAGATCCGCGGCAGTCTTGGAATAGTCGAGCACTACCTGTCATGCTCGCCGGACGGCATCCTGATGCTCGACATGCATGGCACGGCCTACCTGCTGATCGTGCAGACCGAGGAAATGATCCAGGGTCACTACGAAATCGCCAGCGACCAGGACGCGCCCGAGGAACTCCTGCAGCAACTGCGCAGCGGCAGTTCGCTGCCCTATTTCTGGAAAACCGGCGGCAACTACTCGCCGCTCTACGAAGACTGGCAACCCTGCCTGCATCCGGCGATCGAGTTCAAGGGCGAGGACTGGTACCTCTACTCGCTGGTCAAGAATCCGGGCGCCTTCAACCTCAAGTATGTCTATCCCTACAGCGAATACCTCGACCACCTCGATCGCGAAGCGCGCCAGGGGTTGGCGCCTCCTATGGCCTGAGCCCCCGGCAACGGCACGATCATGCCGCGGCGACGTGCTGCAGCGCAGAACCTTCATGAAGCGCCCCGGCGGTGACTGCCTTTCCACGCAACTTGCGGCGCGTCGAAGGCCATGACGCCACATCGAGTTCATCGCGAATTTCGCGACAAGCCGCAACGATGCGCTCCAGTTCGTCGTCCGACAGCGCGGCATGAACCGAAAAGCGCATCAGCGAGCGGCTCTTTGGGGTGGCCGGGGCGCAAAAAATCGCACCGAAAATGCCGCGCGATTCAAGCGCATCGCGCAGGGCGATGGTGTTCTGCTCGCTTCCCGACTCCAGCGACACGATCTGGCATTCGCTATCGTTGAGGTTGTAACCGAGTGCGTCGAGCTCTCTGCGCAGGCGGGCGGCATTCGCCCGCAGGCGGTCGCGGCGCCACCCCTCCTGGCGAATCACGGCGAGCGTGGCATCGAGGCCGCGAATGTCGTGCGGCAGCAGCGTGGAGCTGAAGATCGCGGGATTGGATTCGCTCTTGAAGTAGTCGGCGAAGCGTCGCGAGCAGGTGACGAATCCTGCGCGCCCGGCAAAAGCCTTGGCCAGGCTGGCGGTACGGAAATGGACGCGCTCGGCAAGGCCAAGTTCCACCACCAGACCTTCGCCATTCGGACCATGGGTGCCCAGGGAATGGGATTCGTCGGCGACCAGGATGCAGCCCTGGGCCTCACAGAGTTCCACGATCTCGCTTAACGGGGCGATGCTGCCTGTGGTGCTGTAGATTGAATCGACCACGACGACACCCGGGCCGTGGCGCAGGATCTGCCGTTCAAGGTGTTCGACCTCATTGTGAAACACCGTGATCGGTTTGGCGCCTGCGAGCCTGATGCCCTCCCATAGGGACATGTGCGCCATCATGTCTGCGTAAACCGGCGTCTGTTCGCTGGCGATCACCTGGATCAAGCCGGTATTGGCGCTGTATCCGGACTGGCAGAGAACGCCTGCCTCGGCCTGCATGAATTCAGCCAGGCGCTGCTCGAAATCGGTGTGCGGGCACGCGCCGTGGACAAATATCCCGGACATCAGCAAGCCATTGCCGTCGCGCTGGATGCTTTCTGTCATCGCCCGCAGGATGCGCGGGTGCCTGGCCAGCGCCAGGTAATCATTGCTGCACAATTGCAGCGCATCCGGCCCCGGCTGGCGACCACGCATGATGTGACCGCCCGACCAGGTGTCCTGCACCCGCTCGCGATAATATTTTTCCACCCGCAAGCTGGCGAACTCGGCGAGATCCGGGGCACGAAACTGCGAAATTGGGCGAATGCTGGTTACTTTGGTTTTCATGATCAGGAGTCCTTTCAGGCGAGGGTTTCGATACGAATGGGGCTGCACGTTTCATTCTGTTCCATAACGGATGGCCTTGGGCAGCGCGACTCCCTGGGGCAAAGGAGCATGTTTTCGCAGAAAAAATCATGCTTTTTGCACAAAACCTGTCATTTCTGTCAGTAGGAATTTGTTCCGCTTTAGCCTAGGCTTGGATTAGCCGACCGTCGCGCACTTCTTTCCACGGTTCGAATATCCGAGCGTGAGCCGATACGTGGTAAAGCTGTATGCGATCAGCGACGCAAGGCTCCGCCGACAATACCCGGACACCCTGCAATGGCTCCCAGAATCCCGGCAACCCGAAAAGTACACCGTCTTGCACGACGGGTGCCAGCGGGACAATTGCGGGCCGCGAAACTGGCCGCCTGCCTCGGCGCCCACGCCTTGCGCCGGTTTCGCATACGCCAGGCCAAGCGGGACGCGCAGGGTACGGCAATGCACGACATCGATGAACGCAAGCTTGTTGAAAAAGCGCTTCAGGAGCATCGGATACGACTGGAACAACTGGTGCGGGAACGCACCGCCGAGCTGACCAAAGCGCTGGAAGCCGCACAAATCGCCGACAAGGCCAAGGACGCCTTCGTTGCCAATGTCAGCCACGAACTGCGCACGCCACTGGGGGCGGTAATCGGCTTGTCGGCACTGGCACTCGGTCGCTGCGAGAACCCGGCGCAGCGCGATTACCTCGAGAAGATCGGCAAGGCGGGCAAGCACCTGTCACGCATCATCAACGATCTGCTCGACCTGTCCAAGATCGTCGCCGGGCGCATGGAAGTCGAGGCGATTCCCTTCAGCCTGCGCAACATGATCCGGCACGCCGATGGCGTGATGGCAAACAAGGCGGAATCCAAAGGCCTCTCTCTGGAGTTTCGCGTTGACGACGAGGTGCCGGACCGCGTGATCGGAGATCCGCTGCGAATCGAGCAGATTCTCCTCAATCTGACAGGCAACGCAATCAAGTTCACTCCGGCCGGCCGGGTAGACGTGCATATCGCTGCGGAAGCGCCAACGGCGGATTCGATACGTCTGGTCATGAGCGTTGCTGATACGGGAGTTGGCATCCGGGCAGCCGACATCGGCGGCCTGTTCCAGCCGTTTGCGCAAACCGACGTCTCGATGACGCGGAAGTACGGTGGCACCGGTCTTGGCCTCGCGCTCAGCCAGCGCCTTGCCGAGATGATGAATGGCAGGATCGACGTGGAAAGCGTCGAGGGCCGTGGCAGCACCTTCCGCCTTGCGATCCGGCTCGGCCTCGGCAGCGAAGCCGATCAGCCGGAAGAAGAAACCGACTCGAACCTTGCGCCACCCGGACTGCATGTCGCGCAAGCCAGCGTGCTGGTCGTCGAGGACGATGCGATGAACATGGAAATTGCCACCGAGTTGCTGCAAGCTGTCGGTATTGCGCCGCGCACCGCCAGTAACGGCCAGGAAGCGGTCGATATCCTCGGTGAATCCGGCCCGGACCACTTCGACCTGGTGCTGATGGACATCCAGATGCCGGTCCTCGACGGTCTGTCGGCGACGCGCCTGATACGCACCTGGCCCGGCTACGACCGACTGCCGATCGTAGCCATGACGGCGCACGTCCTCGCCCACGAAAAGCGCATAAGCGCCGACGCCGGGATGAACGACCACGTCTGCAAGCCCTTCGATGCCAATGACTTCTACCGGATTCTGGCCAAATGGCTGCCGGAGCGCCGGACACCAGGCGCGCCGGCGCCAGTGGAACCCGCGCCCGCGCCCATGCGGCTCGCCTTGCCGGCGATGCGCGGCGTTGACACCGTGGCGGCTCTCACCCGCTTCTTCGGCGACGAGCAGCGTTATCGGCACTGGCTGGCGAAATTCGTCGAGGAGAGTCCGTCCGTGGCGCCGGATATTCGACGCGCCCTGGCGGCCGGACAAACCGAACTGGCAATCCGGATGGCGCATAGCTTCAAGGGGCGTACCGGCACACTGGGACTGACCGAGCTCCACCTCAAGGCTGCGGCGCTGGAAGCCGCGTTGAACAACGCGCTCGCCGGGGTTCCGGAGCTGCGCAGCCTGGAACGCGCGATCGACGAAACGCGACGGGAAATCGCTACCGCGCTGGAACATTGAAGTCTTCGATGCCGGACTTTCCCGAGCGACGTCCGGCGCGACGACTATCTGTGGCACCATGCCGGCCTGAAAAGGAGTCCCGTATGCCTCTGCAATCGAAACTCGTACAACTCGCCACGCTCGCTGCTGTCGCGCTGCTCGCCGGCTGCGGTGAAATGAAGGTCAAGGTCTGGCCCTTCGGCGGCGACTCCGGCATCCAGGAGCGCTCGCGCGCGCCGGCCAACGCCACCGAATACCAGTGCGCCGGCGGCAAGCGCATCTATCTGCGCAGGCTGGACGGCGGCGACGCGGTCTGGCTGATCCTGCCCGAGCGAGAACTGCGGCTTGATCGGATAGGTACCGACGGCACGCGTTACGGCAAGGGCGCCATGGTGCTGCAGCTTGCGGAAAACGCAGCGACACTCAACGACGGCGCCACTTCGCCGGTAACCGGCTGCAAGACCGGAGTCGCCGAACCGGCCGCGCCAGCCGGCGAACCCGCCAACAGGTAGACGCGGCGTCAGAGGCAGGCCTGCTCCAGCGCCTTCTCGCACTTGTCACAAAAACCGTCGTCGCCCACCGGACCGGGCGCGCCGCAGCGCCGGCACACGACGGATTGCGGTGGCGGATCGGCAGGCCGCTGTGGGTCGGGCTTTGGCTTGCGGTCGCGTGTCCTCGGCATATTCTCCTCCAGATAGTCAGTCGCAAGCGGCCTTGCAGGCCGCCGCGTCATTGGCGCAGCCCTCGATCGCATCGAGACGGCATTCGGCGCGGGTGCGCAGGGTGAATTTGAGTCCATCCCCATAGCTGCAGATCAGCAGGTTTATCTTTCCCTGTCTGGCGATGCGCAGCGACGACACCCTTGCCGCCCGGACCTCGGCCGACGGGCGATCGCAGGAGACATAGGCGCTGAAAGCACCGTCGGCGGATTCCCAGAGCGCCACATTTTTCAGCCTGCGGTAGTTCTGGTAGTCGGTGCAAACCCCGGTTTCGCCCTTGTATGCCTGTGCATCGCTGCCGCAGAAACCGCTGAAGGTGTAGCGAAGTTCCTCTTCGGCCGGACAGGCCGCGACCTGCACTGCCGTCGCCAGATCGGGACAGCTAATGCTCGCGGCGGCAACGGGGTGCGCCAGCGCAACAAGGCAAACGGCAATCCGGGCGTGTGGCGATATCAATTGATGCTCCTTAACAGGACCGGCTCAGGCTGGCGGCAGTTTAACGTCGGCGGCGATGCAGGATTCGACCTGGCACGCGAGCCAGTCCCGAAATGCCTCGACTGCAGGGCTCGCGGCAGCGCGCTCGGCGAGCAGGAAGTAATAGGCGCGCGGATTGGAAAAGCGTTGCGGCAGCGGCGCGACCAGCTTGCCGGCGCGCAGCAGGTCGGCCACCAGTGCCAGGGGTGCCAGCGCCACGCCCTGACCGTCAAGCGCGGCACGAAGCGTGGGTTCGTACTGGTTGAAGGCGACGCTGCCGGCGGGACGCAAGTCCGCCACACCCGCCATCTCCAGCCAGCCCGGCCACGATAGCCAGGGCCGCCGCTGGTCGCCATCCTCATAGACCAGCAGGACATGGCGCGCCAGGTCGGCCGGCTTCGCCAGCGGGCCGGCGGCTTTCAGCAGGGCCGGGCTCGCCACCGGCAATACCGAGTCGCCGAACAGCCGTAACGCGGTTGCCGGTGCGTTGCGATCCTGCAGGTAGCGCACCGCGGCATCGAATCGTCCGCGGTCGAGATCGACCAGACGCGTGTCGGCCGAGATGCGGATATCGATGCCGGGATGGCGGCGGCGAAAATCGGCCAGGCGCGGAATCAGCCAGAAACTGGCGAAGGCCTGCGTCGTCGCCAGCGTCACTGTCGGTTCGTCGCCACCGCGCAACTCGGCCGCCGCGGCGCGAATTTCGGCAAAAGCCAGTTCGGCCGAGCGGTGCAGGCGTTCGCCGGCGGCAGTGAGGACCAGTGCGCGCGTGCGACGCTCGAAGAGCCGTGTCGCCAGCGCCGACTCCAGGGCGATCACCTGCTTGCTCACCGCCGACTGGGTGACGAACAGTTCCTCGGCGGCGCGCGTAAAGCTCAGGTGGCGCGCGGCGGCGGCAAAAACACGCAGGGCCTCAAGTGGCGGCAGGCCGTCCTTATTCATTCCTTTTACTCATCCATGGCAAGACGTGAAATCGCTGGTCGCGGCCCGCGACCGAATCAATAATGCACTCACCGCAACCCACAGAGGAGCAAGAAACCATGACCGCGCACGCCATATCCACTGCCTCGCTGATCTGCCTGGGAAGAAGTTCGCGCACCCGCCTGATGCACGCAATCGCGCCGAAAGCCACCGCCAGCCATGCTACAGAATTCCATTCAGGAATGCACGCCGCGGCTGGCGGCGCGCCGGACCACGCGCTGGCGAAGAATCAGATGCTGGCGCTGGATGGCCGGCGCCTGACCCTGCAGTGCCTCGCTGGCCAGCTTTGGCTGACGCGCGACGGCGATGCCGAAGACTACATTCTTGGCCCCGGGCAGAACTTCGAAATTCGTCCCGACGACCATGTCGTGGTCCAGGCGCAGCGCCCGAGCCGCGTTCGTCTGCTGCCTGCCTGAGTGCGGTTCAGCCCCGCAGGCGTTCGAGGCAGGCGCGGATTCCGGGCGGAATCGGCGTCGGCCGGTCGTCGGCGCGGGCGACAAAGACATGGACGAACCAGCCGACGGCGGCCGGCGTGGCGTCGCCCTGCGGGAACAAAGCGATCTCGTAACGCACCGAGGACTTGCCCAGATGCAGCACGCGTAATCCGGCGTCGATGATTTCCGGAAAGGCCAGCGGCGCCAAATAACGGCATTGGGACTCGGCGCAATAGCCGATCGCCGTGCCGTCATGAATGTCGAGGCCGCCTTCGCGGATCAGGCATTCGTTGATGACGGTGTCGAAGTAGCTGTAATAGACAACGTTGTTTACATGGCCGTACACATCGTTGTCCATCCAGCGCGTCGGGATGGCGAGGAAATGCGGGAAATCGGTACGACGGGGAAGGGAAGGAGCGGTTTCGGCGGCGGAGGTCATCGTGCGCTTATTGGGAGCGAAAGCGCGCGATGATACCAACAAGCGCGCCACGCGCCGCCTCGCCCGCCGGGCTGGCAGGCGGCGGAGGGCCAGCGGACTAGCGCTGCGCGAGGTACATCGCAGCGAGGAATGCATCGGCATCGACGTCCTTGGCGGTCGTCGTGCGATGCTGGACTTCCTGCAGACCGAGCTGAAGCTCGGGACTGGCGGGCGTCCACTCGGCGTTGAGGACCTCATCCTCGAAAGCGCCAAATTCATCCTCGATAAGCTTGCCTGTACTCATTTCCATCACCATTAACATTGCCGTCTCCTTGACTGGAACCGTGCGCCTCTGAGGATATAACGTCGCATTGGATGAAAAGTTGAGTGAGGCCTCAAATTCCTTGAAGCCTGTTGTATTGACGCCACGAATGCCGGCTGAGTGTGACATTTGTCACGCCGGCAGGGCCGCATTCAAGTCGGCGCAGGGGCGGGCGCGGGATTCCAGGGCGCCACCTTGAGCAGCAGCACCATGCCCGGTACCGCCAGCAGCGCGCACAGCATGAAGAAGGAAAACCATCCGAGTTGTTCGACAAGATAGCCGGTGGTGGCGTTGATGAAGGTGCGCGGCACGGCCGCAAGACTGGTGAACAGTGCAAGTTGCGTGGCGGTATATAGCGGATGCGTCGCCCGGGCGATGAAGGCGACGAAGGCTGCCGTACCCAGCCCGACGCCGAGCGCCTCGAAGCCGATCACCAGCGCCAGTTGCGCCAGCTCGAGCGCGCCCACGGTATCGTGTCGGCCGATCCAGGCCAGCCAGGCGAAGCCGAAGATCGACACCAGTTGCACCACGCCGAACAACCACAGCGCGCGATTGATGCCCAGCTTCACCATCCACAAGCCGCCGATCAGGCCGCCGATAACAGCCGGCCACAGGCCGGCATTCTTGGCGACGATGCCGATCTGCGACTTGGCGAAGCCCATGTCGAGGTAGAAGGGCGTGGCCAGCGCGGTGCACATCGAATCGCCCAGCTTGTAGAGGAAGATGAAGCCGAGGATCAGCAGCGCCGCCTTGAGGCCGGCGCGGTTGATGAACTCGTGGAAGGGTTCCACCACTGCGTCGCGCAGGGTTTTCGGCGCATTGCCCGCCACCGCAGGCTCGCGCGCAAACAGGGCCAGCAGCATGCCCGGCAGCATGAACAGCGCGGTGATGACGAAGACCTGCAGCCAGGGCAGGCGGTCGGCCAGGATCAGGGAAAGCGAACCCGGCACCAGCCCGGCAATGCGATAAGCATTGACGTGCACCGAGTTGCCGAGGCCCAGCTCCTGCTCGGACAGGATCTCGCGGCGGTAGGCGTCGAGCGCGATGTCCTGCGTCGCCGAAAGCAGCGCCACCGCCGCCGTCAGCCACAGGATGGGTACGATCTCGCTGCCCGGCGCGAACAGCCCGAGCGAGGCGATCGCCGCCAACAGGCCGATTTGCGTGATCAACATCCAGCCGCGGCGGCGTCCCAGCGGCGGCGCATAGCGGTCGAGCAGCGGCGACCAGAGGAACTTCCAGGTGTAGGGAAACTGGATCAGGGCGAACAGGCCGATGGTCTTCAGGTCCACGCCCTCGGAACGCAGCCAGGCCGGCACCAGGTTCAGCAGCAGATAGAGCGGCAGGCCGGACGAGAATCCGGTGAACACGCAGATCAGCATGCGCCGGGTGAACAGCGCGGCAAGCCAGGGCGGCATCAATTCTCGAGGTGCAGCTGAATGCGGCGGATGTGCGTCACCATGCGATCCCGTAACGAAGCGAACCGCATTCTAGCCGGCGGCTCGGCTACCGACGGTCGCCGCCGCGGACTCAGCCGTGTCGCCACCGCCGACTTTTGGCTCAAGCACACACGTTGTTTCGCCTCCGGGCAGCCCGCCGGTAGAATTCCGCCATCGCTCCCGCAAGGCAGGAAAACCATGGCAAGACCGTTCTACATCGTCGATGTTTTCGCCGCGCAGGCCTATGCCGGCAATCCGCTGGCGGTGGTGCTGGACGCCGACGGCATGGACACGGCGACGATGCAGCTGGTGGCAGCGGAAACCAACTATTCGGAGACGACCTTCGTCGGTTCGCAGCCCGAGGCCGACGGCGGCTACCGCGTACGCCTGTTCACACCGGCGCGCGAAATTGCCTTCGCCGGCCATCCGATCCTGGGCACGGCCTGGGTGGTGCGCCATCACGTGGCGCCACAGGAGCGCGGGCCGGTGCGGCTCAACCTCCCGGTGGGCCAGGTGCCGGTGAGCTTCGAGGCGGAGGCCGCGGGGCTGGAAACGGCGTGGTTCCGGGCGCCGCAGGTAAGCGCTGGAGCGACCTGCGCGGCGGAACGCATGGCGGCGGCGCTGGGCCTGGCCGCGACGGATATCGATTGCCGGGCGCCGGTACAGCAGTTCGGCGCCAGTACCGCGGCAATGGTGGTGCCGCTCAACAGCCTGGACGCGTTGCGTCGCGCGCGGCTCGACCTGGCCGCCTATGGGCCTCTGCTGGCGGAAGGCTTCCCGCCGCTGACCTACCTGTTCTGCCGCGAAACCCACCACGCCGGCAATGACCTTTGCGCCCGCTTCTTCTTCGAAGCGCACGGCGTGCGCGAGGACCCGGCGACCGGCAACGGCGCGGCCTTCCTCGGCGCCTGGCTACTGGAATATGGCTACCTGGAGCGCACCGAACTGGACCTGCGCATCGAACAGGGCTACGAGGTGCGCCGACCCTCGCTGGTGCGCCTGCGCGCGCGCGGCAGCGGCGCCGGACGCGAGATCAGCGTCGGTGGCGGCGTGATAGCCGTGGTGCGCGGCGAACTGGCCTGAGGCTTACTCTCAACGGAGAACAAGGCATGGGCAAGGCCTACCTGATCGGACACATCACGGTGAAGGACGCGGCGAAATGGGACGAGTATCGCAGCCGCGTGCCGGCGACGATGGCGCCCTGGGGCGGCGAGCTGATCTTTCGCGGCACGCTGGCCACGGTACTCGCCGGCGAGCACGCGCACTCCGGCGTGGTGGTCGGCAGTTTTCCCGATGCGGCCGCGCTCGCCGGCTGGCACGCCTCGGCCGCCTACCAGGCGCTGATCCCGTTGCGGCACGAGGCAGCGGACGTGGTACTGCTTGCCTACGACGCTTGACGGCGCCGCTTCGAAGGGCGGGTGCCGTACAATTGCGGGCATCCAGTTCCCAAAATCCCTGACCGAGGTCCCCGATGGCAAAACCAAATTATTCGTTCGAAAAACGCCAGCGAGACCTGGCAAAGAAAGCCAAGAAAGAGGAAAAGCGGCTGCGCAAAGCCGGCAGCCCAGTGATTCAAGAGGGTACCGAAAGCCCGGAGCCGGCAGCGCCACCACCGGCAACCGAGGTAAAAGCCCCCGACTAAGCGGCGCCCGCGTCAGCGGCCGAGCCGGTAAACCGCCAGGCTGCCGAGGAAGTTCGGCTCTTCCATGACCTGGCGACCCGCATCGTCGAGCACCTGCCGCTCGCGAATGACGAGGTCCATCTTCGAACACAGCGACTCGAAATCCAGCAGGGTGAAGAAGCGCAGGTTGGGCGTATCGAACCATTCATAGGGCAGGTCTTCCGACACCGGCATGCGCCCGGCCATGACCGCCATGCGGTTCTTCCAGTAGGCAAAATTCGGAAAACTGACCACCGCCTCGCGTCCGACGCGCAGCATTTCGCCGAGGATGCGCTCGGTGTGGCGCACGGTCTGCAATGTGCGCGAAAGCACCACGTGGTTGAAGGTCTGGTCGTCGAAGCCCGCCAGACCCTGTTCCAGGTTGCCCTGGATCACGTTGATGCCATTGGCAACGGCTGCGAGCACTTCGGCGTCTTCGAGTTCGACGCCGTAACCCTTGGCGCCGCGTTCCTCGATCAGGCGTTTCAACAGCGAACCATCGCCGCAACCGAGGTCGAGCACGCGCTCGCCGGGCTGCACCCAGCTGGCGATGAGATCGAAATCCGCTCGTTCCATTGCCTGGGTCATAGCTTGATCCGTTTCAGGTAGGCGTCCACCACGGCGTGGTAATGCGGTTCGTCCATCAGGAAGGAGTCGTGGCCGTGGGCGCTGTTGATTTCGGCATAGGCCACGTCCTGTCCGTTATGCACCATCGCATGGACGATCTCGCGCGAGCGTTCGGGCGAAAAGCGCCAGTCGGTGCTGAAGGCGACCACGAGGAATTTGGCGCGGGCGCGGGCCAGCGCGCGCGCCAGATCGCCGTCGTAGTCCAGCGCAGGATCGAAGTAGTCGAGCGCCTTTGTCATGCGCAGGTAGGTGTTGGCATCGAAAATTCCGGCGAACTTGTCACCCTGGTAGCGCAGGTAGGACTCGATCTCGAATTCGACGTCGAAGCCATAGCTGCCGGCGCCGGTGCGCAGGCGGCGGCCGAATTTCTCGGCCATCTGGTCATCGGAAAGATAGGTGATGTGGCCGAGCATGCGCGCCAGACGCAGGCCGCGCAGGGGGCGCACGCCATGCTCGTAGAAGTGGCCGCCGTGGAAATCGGGATCGGTCAGGATGGCCTGGCGCGCGACGTCGTTGAAGGCGATGTTCTCGGCCGAGAGCTTGGGCGTCGCGGCAATGACCAGGGCATGGCGTACCCGCTCCGGATAAGACAGCGTCCATTGCAGCGCCTGCATGCCGCCCAGCGACCCGCCCATGGTCGCCGCCCAGGCGTCGATGCCGAGATGGTCGGCGAGGCGTGCGTGGGAGTCCACCCAGTCTTCGACCGTGACTACGGGAAAGTCCGCGCCCCACGGCTTTCCGGTCGCAGGATTGGGGCTGGCCGGGCCGGTGGAACCGTGGCAGCCGCCGAGGTTGTTCACGCCGACGATGAAGAAGCGGTCGGTGTCGAGCGGTCGTCCGGGACCGACGATGTTGTCCCACCAGCCGAGGTTGGCCAGGTTGTCCGCCGTATGGCCAGCGACGTGGTGGTGGCCGGACAGGGCATGGCAGACGAGGATCGCGTTCGACTTCGCGGCGTTGAGCGTGCCGTAGGTTTCATAGACCAGGTCGAAGGCGGGCAGCACGCCGCCGCCCTTCAATTGAAGCGGCTGGCTGAATTGCGCGCGTTGCGCAGCGACGAGACCGACACCTGACATGCAAATTCCATCCAACGTGCGCGCCAACCGGCGCATTACCGCAATCCGGAGCCCGCAAACAGCAACGCCCGCGAGCGCGTGAAACAAGCGATCCGGGCGTTGTGACTTCCGTCTCGCTTAGCCGTATTTGTAGTGCGCCCGCAAGCCGAGTCAAATTGGCGCAATGGGCAAACTATGCCGCGTGGCGCGAGGCTTGTCAATCGGGCTAACGCGTGCGGGCTAGAGCCGGTCCAGTTGCTCGCTGATCTTTTCGGGCTCGTCGGACTTCAGCAACTTGGCGACGCGTACCGCAAGTTGCGTCGCGTCGGACATCATGACCTGCTGCTTGACCTCCAGCAGTTGCGCCGGATGCATGGAGAACTCGCGCAAACCCATGCCCAGCAGCAGCTTGGTCAGCTTGGGGTCGCCGGCCATTTCGCCGCAAACCGCGACCGGCATGCCGACCCGTTGCGCGCCCTGGATGGTCTGCGAGATCAGCTTGAGGACGGCCGGGTGCAGCGGATCGTAGAGGTGGGCGACCGATCCGTCGGTGCGGTCGATGGCGAGGGTGTACTGGATCAGGTCGTTGGTGCCGATCGAAAGGAAGTTCAGCCGGCGCAGGAAGGGGCCCAGCGACAGCGCCGCGGCAGGGATTTCGATCATGCCGCCGATCGCCACCGCGTCGAACTTCTGCCGGGCTTCGCGCAACTGCAACTTGGCCAGTTCGACCAGCGCCAGCGTCTGCTCGATCTCCGTGGCATGCGCCAGCATCGGGATCAGCAGGCGTATCTTGCCGAAATGCGAAGCGCGCAGGATGGCGCGCAACTGCACCAGGAACAGCTGCGGCTCGGCGAGGCAGAAGCGGATCGCGCGCAGGCCGAGCGCCGGGTTGGGCGCCGCCTGGTTGCCCGCCCGATTGCGCAGGGCGCGCGCTTCCTTGTCGGCGCCGATGTCGAGCGTGCGGATGGTCACCGGCCGGTCGCCCATGACCCGCACCACACTGCGATAGGCCTCGAACTGCTCGTCTTCGTCGGGCAGTTCGTCGCGGTTCATGAAGAGGAACTCGGTGCGATAGAGGCCGACGCCATCGGCGCCGACTTCCTTGGCGCGCTCGGCGTCCTGCGGCAGCTCGATGTTGGCGTGGAGGAAGACATCCTCGCCGTCCAGGGTCTGCGAGCGTCCCGCAACCAGGCGCTTGAGCTTGGAACGTTCCAGCGCCAGCGCGGAGCGCCGAAGGCGGTATTCCTGCAGGACACCGATATCCGGATCCACGATCAGCACGCCACGCGTGCCATCGACGATCAGCAGGTCGTCGTCCTGGATCAGCGATCGGGCATGCTGCATGCCGACCACGGCGGGAATGGCCAGGCTGCGGGCAACGATGGCGGTGTGCGAAGTGGCCCCGCCGAGATCGGTGACGAAGCCTCCGATCTTGAGGTTCTTGAACTGTATGGTGTCGGCCGGCGACAGATCATTGGCAACCACGATCAGCTCGTCGTCGATGGCGGCGGTCTTGCGTCGCGCCAGCTTGCGCGCCTTGCCCTGCAGCACCTTGAGCACTCGCTCGACGACCTGGACGATATCCTGCTTGCGTTCTCGCAGGTAGGCGTCTTCAAACTCGTCGAACTGGTCGACCACCTGCTGCATCTGCTGCACCATCGCCCATTCCGCATTGCAGCGACGTTCGCGGATGAGGACACGGACACCGTCGGTCAGCGCCGGATCGGCGAGGATCATGGCGTGCAGGTCGACGAAGGCGGACAATTCGGCCGGCGCACCGGGAACGCTGGCTTCGCCGCGCAGCGCATTCAGCTCGGCGCCGGCGACCTCTACGGCCTTGTCGAAGCGGGCCAGCTCGCCCGCCACGTCGCGCTCGCGCAACTGGTATTGGGCAACTTCGAGGTTCGCATGCGATACCAGGTGGGCGCGACCGATCGCGATGCCGCCCGATACCGCCTGACCGTGCAGGCTGAAGGTCATTGACGGTCGGCGCCCGGGTAACCGCCGCCGCTCACTCTGCTTCCCCGAACTTGCCGGCGATCAGGTCGAGGATCTGCTGCAGCGCTTCGTCGGCACGCTCACCTTCGGTATCGACAATCACTGTCGAACCCTTGCCGGCAGCCAGCATCATCACGCCCATGATGCTCTTGGCGTTGATGCGACGACTGCCGCGCTCCATCCAGACCTCGCAGGGAAAGGAACCGGCGAGCTGGGTGAGCTTGGCCGAGGCGCGCGCATGGAGGCCCAGCTTGTTGAGGATTTCGGCTTCGGCGCGTGGCATGGCCGTCCCGAACTAGTGCTTCAGCATGTTCAGCACCCCGTCACGGCCGCCGGCGACGGCGCGGGTGACGAGGGTTTCCATGTCCTTGTCGCGGTAGGTCAGCGCGCGCAGCAACATGGGCAGGTTGACACCGGCCACGCCTTCGACGCGCCCCGGGTCGAGCAGCTTCATGGCGAGATTGGAAGGCGATGCGCCATAGATGTCGGTAAGGATCAGTACCCCTTGCCCGGTATCCACCAGCTTCAGCATGTCGCGCGCCAGCGGTAGCGCATCGAGCGGATCGTCCTGCGCGGCGACGCCGAGCTGGGCGATCTGCAGCGGCCGCTTGTTGAGCACGTGGCAGGCGCACTGGATCAGCGCTTCACCGTAGGTGCTGTGGGTAAGGAGGAACAGTCCGATCATGGCGGCATTCTATCGGAAGGCGAACCATGCCAAAGCGAACGCGACCGCGGCGAGCAGGGCCAGCGCGATGCGCCGGGCCCAACGCGCCTTTTGTGCTTCGAGTTCGTTTTCCGCGTCGACGATGCGACGGATGCGGCGCATGGCGGCGATGCCGACGGTGCGGCGCACGTTGCGTTCCATGTCGGGATCGACTGTCATTGGACTACCTCCGGTTTCAGGTCCGGTACTTCGATCTTGATGCGCGCGTGCATTTCCGGGGTCGCCTGTACCGTACCATCAGCGCCGACTTTCAGCACCGCGGAAACACCGAGTTTCTGCGCCATGATGCGCCAGTCGCGGCCGGCGATGAAAATCGGCTTGGACAGGGCGTCGGACTTCATGCCCACCGCGGACCCCGGTGCCACCAGCACCGTCACCGCCTGCGTGCCCTCGGCAGGAAAGCCGCTGCGCGGATCGAGCAGATGCGGATAGCGCCGCCCGCCGATCTCGAAAAATCGGTGGTAGTCGCCCGAGGTGCCGATGGCTTCGCCGTCGCGCAGGTCCAGCGTGGCCAGCGGCGCGCCGCCCACGGACTGCGGGCGTGGGTGCTGGATGCCGATGCGCCACGGTGTGCCGGCACCGTCGCGGCTGCCCAGCGCCATGACGTTGCCACCGATGTTGATCAGCGCGTTGGCGATGCCGTCCTGCCGGAGCGAGGCAGCGGCACGATCGAGCGCGACGCCCTTGAGGTAACCGCCGAAGTCGATGGCCACGCTCCGGTTGCGGCTCTGAACCCGATTGCCGTCGAGCCGAAGGTCGGCAATCGACGGATGCTGCGCTACCAGCGCCGCCACCGAGCCCGGCTCGGGCAGGCGCGGCTGGATGTCATCGGTATGGAAGCCCCACAATGCGATCAGGCGTCCGACGCCGGGATCAAACAGGTGGTCGCCGGCCGCGGCGACGGCCTGCGCTTCACGGATGAAGGCGGCGAATTCCGGTGAAACGTCCTTGCTGCGGCCGGCGGAGATGGCCTCGTTGAGTGCCGAAAGTTCCGATGGCTGCCACGCGTGGTAAGTGCGATGCAGGTAGTCGAAATCCTGCAGTACCCGATTGGCCGCGGCGCGCGCCCGCTCCTCGGGCACCCCGGCGATCGCCAGGTCGACGCGGGTGCCGAAGACATAGGATTCCTGCCGCCAGGGCGCCGGCTGCCCGCAGGCCGCGAGCAGGCAGGCCGCGACGAGCAGGCTCAGGAGGCGGAACAACTCCGTTCCAGAGCGTCGATGGCCATGGCAGCGACATCGAAGCGCGTCTGCTGGGCGATCTCGACGAAGCAGGTGGGGCTGGTGACGTTGATCTCGGTCAGGCTGTCGCCGATCACGTCCAGCCCGACGATCAGGAGGCCGCGCGCCCAGAGGATCGGCGCCAGCGCTTCGGCGATCTCGCGGTCGCGCCCCAGCAGCGGACGCGCCACGCCCTTGCCCCCGGCGGCGAGGTTGCCGCGCGATTCGCCGGCCTTGGGGATGCGCGCCAGGCAGTAGGGCACCGGTGCGCCGGCGATCAGCAGGATGCGCTTGTCGCCATGGCTGATGGCCGGCAAGTAGCGCTGGGCCATGATGCTGCGCGCGCCGAAGCCGGTCAGGGTCTCGACGATGACATTGCGATTGGGGTCGTCCTTCAGCACACGGAAGATGCTGCTGCCGCCCATGCCGTCGAGCGGCTTGAGGATGACGTCCTCCAGTTCGTCGATGAAGGCATGGATGTCGGCCGGATCGCGCGCGATCAGCGTGGTCGGCGCGTAGTGCGGAAACTCGGCGATGGCAACCTTCTCGGAGTGGTCGCGGATCGAGCGCGGCTTGTTCCAGATGCGCGCGCCCTCGGCCTCGGCACGTTCCAGCAGCCAGGTGGCGGCGACGTATTCGAAATCGAAGGGCGGGTCCTGCCGCATCAGCACGGCGTCGTAGGCGGTAAGTGGCAGCACGGATTCTTCGGTGACGGAGTACCACGCCGTGTCGTCGGCGCCGACTTCCAGGCGCTGCGCGCGCGCGGCAACGCAGCCGTCGCGCCAGGTCAGCGCCGCGCGCTGGATGGTCGATATCTCGTGCCCGCGCTTCGCGGCGCAGCGCATCATCGCGACGCTGGAATCCTTGTAGGCCTTGATATCCTCCAGCGGATCGACGATGAAGGCCAGTTTCACGACGGCTCCACCGGCGCGGCGCGTTCAAGTTCGAGCGAGGCGGCGAGCATCGCCAGGCGCGCGATCACGCCGTAGGCATAGAAGCGGTTGGGCGGCGCGTCGGGCGCGAGATGGGTGTCCGGCAGGCTGCAGCCGGTCTCGAAGGCCAGCGGCTTGAAGGTCATGCCCGGCGCATTGAGGTTCTCGTCGATGCCGCGCGCCGTATTGACCCGGTAAAAGCCGCCGACGACGTAACGGTCGATCATGTACACCACCGGTTCGGCGGTACCCTCGTCGACGCGCTCGAAGGTGGGCACGCCTTCCTGGATGATGACCTCGGTGACCTGCAGGCCCTCCTTGACCACGGCCATCTTGTTGCGCTGCTTGCGGTTGAGGTTCTTTACCTCGCTGGCGTCCTTCACCGTCATGATGCCCATGCCATAAGTGCCGGCATCGGCCTTGACGATGACGAAGGGCTCGGATTCGATGCCGTATTCCTTGTACTTGGCGCGCATCCGGTAAAGCAGCGTGTCGATATTGGCGGCCAGGCATTCCTCGCCGGAGCGCTCGTGGAAGTTCACCTTGCCGCAGGTCTCGAACTCGGAATTGATCAGCCAGGGGTCGATGCCCAACTCGTTGGCGAAGGCGATCGCGACGTCCTGGTAGGCGGCGAAATGCTTCGACTTGCGGCGTACGTGCCAACCGGCCCACAGCGGCGGGATCAGGAACTGCTCGTGGATATTCTCGAGGATGGCCGGCACGCCGGCGGACAGGTCGTTGTTGAGCAGGATGGCGCAGGGATCGAAGTCGTCAAGACCGAGCCGGCGGCCGTCGGTGCCGATGCGCTTCAACGGTTCCAGCACGAGTTTGTGGCCGTCGGGCAGGTCCAGCGTGGTGGGCGTTGTGATCTCCGGCAGCAGGCTGCCGACGCGCACGTTGAGGCCGGTGTGGCCGAGGATGGTCGCCAGGCGCGCGACGTTCATCAGGTAGAACTGGTTGCGCGTGTGGTTCTCGGGAATCAGCAGGAGGTTTCTTGCCTCGGGGCAGATCTTCTCGATCGCCGACATCGCGGCCTGGACGCACAGGGGCAGAAAGGCCGGGTTGAGGTTGTTGAAGCCGCCGGGGAACAGGTTGGTGTCGACGGGTGCGAGCTTGAAGCCGGCATTGCGCAGGTCGACCGAGCTGTAGAACGGCGGCGTGTGCTCCAGCCACTGGGTGCGAAGCCAGCGCTCGACGGTGGTGCCGTTGTCGAGGATGCGGCGTTCGAGGTCGAGCAGCGGACCGGTCAGCGCGGTAGTGAGATGTGGAACCATTTCAGGGATCAGGTATCAGGAATCAGGAATCGGAGGATAACTGATTCCTGATACCTGATCCCTGGCGCTACACCAGACCCTTGACCGCGAACTCGGCGAATCCCTCGGGCAGCAGGGCCTGTTCCAGGCTGCGCTGGGCAAAGAGGAAGCGGCCGTCGCAGACGAAGCCGAGCTCGCTCCAGTCGACGTCGTTGAGCATTTCCGCCAGGCGCCGCAGTTCGGCATCCTTCAGGTTTGCGCGGTGGGGAAACAGTGCGATCACCGCGCCGTCATAGTTGGTGCATGGATGCAGGAAGAACGGGCGCGCGTTTCGCGTCTTGCCATTGACGTAGATGCGCGGCGCGTCGGAAATGTAGTGGCGACGGCCCCACTTCCACCAGTTGTTCTCGTCGAAGCGCGTTACGCGGCGCGCCAGCAGGCGTTCCTTGTGTTGCTCCAGCCAGGCGATCGGGCCTTCGCGGTCGCGCCAGATCATGCGTCGCGTCTCGCCGCTTTGCGCGGTCTTCGAGCAGACGAAATCGGCGTTGGCGAACTCCGCGTTGCTGAAGATCTCGTCGGCGCCGGACACCGCGCCGACCTTGACGGCGAACACGCTGGCCAGGGGCAGGCTGTAGATACCGCGCGTGAACATCAGCTGCCCGCCGGACAAGGCCATGCGCCGGCCGTCAGCCAGGCGGTGGCTGGTGTTGCCTTTCTCGAAGCGCCAGATCGCGCAGTTGGGAGTGGCGCCGGCGAATATTTTGGCGTCGCCGAGGTCCTCGAAATCGGTGATGGTGCCCTGGTCGCTGAGCCAGGTATTGAGCCGCCCGGCACCGGTGGCCTTGAGGAAATCGCGCGGCGTGATGAGTATCAGTTCACCGCCCGGTGCAAGATGGCGCACGCACTTCTCGATGAAATGCAGGTAGAGGTTGGCATGGCCGTCGAGCAGGCTGGACGCCAGGCGCAGCGCGGTTTCCGGCAGGATGTCGCGCGCCTTCACATAGGGCGGATTGCCGATGATGGTGGCGAACTTCTCGGTTTCCGGATAGGCGAAAAAATCGAGGTTGAGGGCGCCGGGCGGGCAGTGGGCGGGATCAATTTCGATCGCCACGCAGCCGGGAATGCGGTTCGAGAAGGCGCCGTCGCCGCAGGCGGGGTCGAGCACGCGGCCATGGTTGCGGCGCAGGTTGAGCATGCGCACAACGATTTCAGGAGGGGTAAAGACCTGCCCGTAGCGGGCTATGTCAAGAGTCGGCGCTGGCAGCACGGCGTTTGAAAGAAATCCCGGCGCGGGGCCGGGATCTTCGGCTTCGTTGGCAGCGATCAGAACGTGCCGATCACCCACATCGGCACGCGCAGGCCGGCATCCTTCGAATCCTGGCGCACCCACTGACCTTCTCCGCTGTGGTCGAGCAGGTAGTACGGCACGCCGTGCGACGGCGTCACCTTCATCATGTAGAGCTTGCCGCTGATGCGGAACTCCTCGACCTTGTCCTCGCCACGGCGGGTGATGGTGACCTGCGGTTCGAGTGCTTCATTGAGCGAGCCGGGCGGCGGCGGGGGCGGCTCGGGAATCGGCTCCAGTTTCGGCGGCTGGGTCTGCGCGGCGACATTCAGCGCAAGGGCGGAAAGCAACAGGACGATGGTGCGGCGCATGGCAGATCCTCGGGGAGACGGCTCGCGCTGCGGAAATCCCGCGACGACGGCCCTTGGAGCAAGTTTATCAAAGGTTCAGCAGCAATTCGTGCTCTTCGGGCAGCGGTCCGAAGCCGCGCGATTCGTAGTGGTCGAAGATCGCCGCCACCACCGCCTCCGGTTCGTCGATGACCTGCAGCAGGTCCATGTCCTCGGGATTGATCATGCCTTCGCTCACCAGCCGGTCGCGGAACCAGTCCAGCATCCCGGCCCAGAACTCGGTGCCGACCAGGATCAGGGGGATGCGGGGCGTCTTGCCGGTCTGGATCAGGGTCAGCGCTTCGAGCAGCTCGTCCAGCGTGCCAAATCCGCCCGGCATTACCACGTAAGCGGCAGCGACCTTGACGAACATGTACTTGCGGGCAAAGAAATGGCGGAAGCTCTGCGAGATGTCCTGGTAGTGGTTGGCCTGCTGCTCGTGCGGCAACTGGATGTTGAGGCCGATGGACATGCTCTTGCCTTCGAAGGCGCCCTTGTTGGCCGCTTCCATGACCCCCGGTCCGCCGCCGGACACGACGGAGAAGCCCGCGTCCGAAAGCAGGCGCGCAATTTTTTCCGTGAGCTGGTAGTAGTTCGAATCGGGACTGACACGCGCGCTGCCGAAGATCGATACTGCCGGCCGCACCGCCGCCAGGCGCTCGGTCGCCTCGACGAACTCTGCCATAATGCCGAACACCCGCCAGGCTTCGCGCGCACTGGTCGCGGTCTGCGCGGCGGAGCCGCCGTCGGCGCCGCGCGCGCCCCTGGCCAGGCTCTTCGGCAACTTGTCCTTTTCATTCATTTAGCATCGATCTCCATGCCCACGTTGCTGCTTGTCGACGGCTCGTCCTACCTCTACCGCGCCTTCCACGCACTGCCCGACCTGCGCACTGCGGACGGCCAGCCGACCGGGGCGATCCGCGGCGTGCTGTCGATGCTGCGCGTGCTCGAAGCCGACTATAAGTCAGATTATCGCGCCGTGGTGTTCGATGCCAAGGGCAAGACCTTCCGCGACGACTGGTACCCGCAGTACAAGGCCCATCGCCCGTCGATGCCCGAGGACCTTGCGGCGCAGATCGAACTGCTGCACGAATGCATCCGCGCCGCCGGCTGGCCGCTGTTGATGGTGGACGGCGTCGAGGCCGACGACGTGATCGGTACGCTGTCGCGGCAGGCGACGCATGCCGGCATCGACTGCGTCATATCCACCGGCGACAAGGACCTCACCCAACTGGTGAATCCGCGCGTCAGGCTGGTCAATACCATGAGCAACGAAGTGCTCGACGAGGCCGGCGTCAAGGCCAAGTTCGGCGTGCCCCCGGAACGCATCATCGATTACCTGGCGCTGGTGGGCGACACCTCGGACGGCATTCCCGGCGTGCCCAAGGTGGGGCCGAAGACCGCCGTGAAATGGCTGGAGGCCTGGGGTTCGCTCGACGCCATCGTCGCCCATGCCGCCGAGATCGGCGGCGCGGTGGGCGAGAACCTGCGCCAGCACCTCGATTTCCTGCCGCTCGGCGTCAAGCTGGTGACCGTGGTCTGCGACCTGCCGCTGCCGCTGTCGGTCACCGAGCTCGCTCCGCAGGTGCCGGACAAGGACAAGCTGGTCGAACTGTATGCGCGTCTGGAATTCAAGGGCTGGCTGCGCGAGCTGGGCGGTGAGGCGCCGCCACCGGCAACGCGGGCGAAGAACGCCGTCGCACCAGCGCCGACTCTTGAAGCAAGGCCCACGGTCGAACCCGACCGCAGCACCTACGAATGCATCCTCGACGCGGCACAACTGGACACCTGGCTGGCCCGCCTCGACGCTGCCGCGCTAGTGTCGCTCGATACCGAAACCACCGACCTCGACCCGATGCGGGCACGCCTGGTCGGCATTTCCTTCGCTACGGAAGACGGCCATGCCGCCTACCTGCCGCTGGGCCACAGCTATGCCGGCGCACCGACGCAACTGCCGCTGGCCGAAGCGCTGGAGAAGCTAAGGCCCTGGCTTGAATCGCCGCATCACGGCAAGCTCGGCCAGCACTTGAAATACGACCGCCATGTCTTCGCCAACCACGGCGTCCAGTTGCGCGGCATCGCCGAGGACACGCTGCTGCAGTCCTATGTGCTCGAATCGGACAAGACGCATGACCTCGGCGCCCTCGCTGCGCGCCATTGCGGACTGGCGACGATCAGCTATGACGCCGTAACCGGCAAGGGTGCGAATCGCATCTCCTTCGCCCAGGTCGACGTCGCGCGCGCCGCCGAATACGCCGCCGAAGATGCCGACGTCACGCTGCGGGTGCACCAGGTGCTGCGTCCGCAACTCGGCGCCGTGCCGGAACTGGAAGTGCTCTACCGCGACCTCGAAATGCCAATCGCCGAAGTGCTGTTCAGGATCGAGCGCAATGGCGTGCTGATCGATGCCGCGACGCTGGCGCAGCAGAGCGACGAGCTCGGGCGCAAGATCATGGCCATCGAGGCCGAGGCGCAGCAGCTGGCCGGCCAGCCCTTCAACCTCGCCTCGCCCAAGCAACTGGCCGAAATCCTGTTCAACCAGCAGGGCCTGCCGGTGGTGAAGAAGACGCCCTCGGGCGCACCCTCGACCGACGAGGAAGTGCTGGAAAAGCTGGCCGAGGACTACCCGCTGCCGAAGAAGATCCTCGAACACCGCAGCTTCGCCAAGCTGAAGAACACCTATACCGACAAGCTGCCGAAGATGATCAACCCGGCTACCGGCCGCGTGCACACCAGCTTCGGCCAGGCCACGGCGGTGACCGGGCGGCTGGCCTCGACCGATCCCAACCTGCAGAACATCCCGATCCGCACGGCGGAAGGACGTCGCATCCGCTCGGCCTTCGTCGCGCCGGACAATCACCGTATCGTCAGCGCCGACTATTCGCAGATCGAGCTGCGCATCATGGCCCACCTGTCGGACGACCCGCGCCTGCTGGAAGCCTTCGCCCAGGGCGAAGACGTGCATCGCGCTACGGCCGGCGAAGTCTTCGGCCTGACGCCGATCGAGGTGACCGGCGAGCAGCGCCGCGCCGCCAAGGCGATCAACTTCGGCCTGATCTACGGCATGAGCGCCTTCGGCCTGGCCAAGCAGATCGGCGTCGACCGCACGGCGGCGGCCGCCTACATGGACCGTTATTTCGCCCGCTATCCCGGCGTCGCCCGCTACATGGAGGAAACCCGCGCCGTGGCGCGCGACAAGGGCTATGTCGAAACCGTGTTCGGTCGCCGCCTGTGGCTTCCTGAAATCAGGTCGTCGAACGCCGGACGCCGCCAGGGCGCCGAGCGCGCCGCGATCAACGCGCCGATGCAGGGCACCGCCGCCGACCTGATCAAGCGCGCCATGCTCGCGGTGCAGGCCTGGCTCGACGAACGGAAGCTGCGCTCGCTGCTGATCCTGCAGGTGCATGACGAACTGGTACTCGAGGTTCCTGAGGAGGAACTGCCGCTGCTGCGCGAATCGCTGCCCCGACTGATGGGCGGCGTGGCGCAGCTCAAGGTGCCGCTGCTGGTGGAAGTCGGGGTCGGAGCCAACTGGGATGCGGCGCACTGAGGCCGGCAACACGCGCCGATCGGCTAAAATTCGCGGTTGAATTCCGCTGAAAGCCAGCCATGAAGAAATTCCTCAAGTACGCGCTGCGCGCCCGCAGTGTCGGCTTCGCCAAGGCCGCACTGCGTCCCGCGCCCACCGGCGCCATCGTCGAGGTCGATTACCGCGACAAGCCGGTGCACTACCGCGAAGGCACCAGCGATGCGCTGGTCATTTACGAGATCCTGCTCAAGGGACGCAAGTCCGAGTACTGGCATGCGCGCCTGCCGCGCGCCGAGGACGTCAAGGTGGTACTCGACATCGGCGCCAACATCGGCGCCGCGACGGTGTTCTTCAGCGAGCTTTACCCCGCCGCCAAGATCCACGCCTTCGAGCCGGTCCCGGCCAACCAGGAGATGCTCAAGCGCAATGCCCAATCGCGCGGCCGCCCGGGCAGCATCGAGTGCCACCTGCTGGCGCTGTCGGACAAGGACGGCGAACTGCAGATGATCCATTCGCCGGGAGCCAACAACCATGGCGGCTGGTCCTTCTACCAGCGCGGCGCCAGCGGCAGCGAGGAAAAGATCTCGGTGCCGGTGCGCCAGGCCGCAAGCTTCGTGCGCGAACTGGGACTCGACCGCATCGACGTGATCAAGATCGACACCGAGGGTGCTGAAAAGGAAATCCTGCAGGGCCTGGCGCCCGAGCAGCTGGCCACCGTCAGGTACATCGTCGGCGAACTGCACGGCGAGCGCGATTTCGAACTGCTCGACTGGCTGGAGCAGCGCGGCTTCGACATCGAATGCAAGAAGAGCTTCGGCAAGCCCTGCTTCATCTTCAAGGCGCTGCGCTGTCGCCCGGCGCCCTGACGGCGCCGCTGTCGCGGCGGCGATTCCCGTTTCGGACGACGGATTCGCGCCACCGGCTTTGCAATTTCGCGCCGCCGCCTTAAAATTGCAAAATGTGGATCAAGAGGACGCTCGCCGACGAACTGCGCAAGCTCACCGCCAGCTTTCCGGTGGTGGCGCTGGTCGGCCCGCGCCAGGTCGGCAAGACCTCGCTGCTGGAGCATGACTTTCCCGAGTTCCGCTATGTCTCGCTCGACACCGCGAGCCAGGCCGAAATGGCCGAGACGCGGCCGGCCGAGTTCCTGCAACGCTTCCCGCCGCCGGTCATCATCGACGAAGTGCAGTACGCGCCCGCGCTGTTCCGCCACATCAAGGCTTATGTTGACGCGCACCGCGACCAGAAGGGCCTGTTCCTGCTCACCGGCTCGCAGAACTACGCGCTGATGCAGGAGATCTCGGACAGCCTGGCGGGCCGCGCGGCGGTGATTCCCTTCCTCGGCCTGTCGGGCGCCGAATGGCTGGCCTCGCCCGCCGCCACTGGCAGCGCCTGGGGCCGCTTTTGGCTGCGCGGCGGTTATCCGGGCCTGTGGAGCGACGCGGGCGTTTCGCGCGAGCGCTGGTACCAGGGCTATCTGGCGACCTACCTCGAACGCGATGTGCGCAACATCCTGCGCGTCGGCAGCCTGCGCGATTTCGAGCGCTTCCTGCGCGCCTGCGCCGCGCGCTGCGCGCAGACCCTCAACATGTCCGACCTCGGCCGTGACGTTGGCATCTCGGCCACCACCGCCCGCGAATGGATCGGCGCGCTGCAGGCCTCGAACCAGATCCTGCTGCTCGAGCCCTACCACCGTTCGCTGGGCAAGCGCCTGGTCAAGTCGCCCAAGCTGTATTTCACCGATACCGGTCTGGCCGCCTTCCTGATGGGGCTGACTGATGACGCGCCGCCACCCGAGCACGTCGGCGGCGCGCTGTGGGAAAACCATGTCGTTGGCCAGTGGTTGCGCTGGCGGCATTGGCAGCACCCCGAGGCGACGCTCTGGTACTGGCGCGATTCCGGTGGCCACGAAGTCGACCTGCTGGTGGAATGGCAGCAACGCCTGTTCGGCATCGAGTGCAAGTACAAGGAGCGGCCCGACGCCCACGACCTGCGCGGCCTGCGCCGCCTGCGCGAGTTTTACGACCAGCCGGCCCTGCCCGGCTTCGTCGCCTGCACCACGGCGCAGCCCTTCGACATCGCCGACGGCATGACGGCGATCAGCGGCTGGACGCCGTGGACCCTGCCGGGGATGAAACCGTGACCAGCAGCCGAGAGCTCTACCTGCGTTTGCTCTCCCACGTGCGACCGCACTGGAAGGGCTTCGCCCTGACGCTGGCGGCGACCGCGCTGGCGGCCGCCACCGAGCCGCTGTTCCCGGCGCTGATGAAGCCGCTGCTGGACAAGGGCTTCGGCCAGGGCGGCGACGGCTGGCTGGCCTGGCTGCCGCTGGCCATCGTCGGCATCTTCGTGCTGCGCGGCGTGGCCGGCTTCTTCGCCGGCTACGGCATGTCCTGGGTCGCCAACAAGGTCATCACCGACCTGCGCCAGCTCATGTTCGAACGCCTGATGCGCCTGCCGGCGAGCTACTTCGACGCCCACGCCTCCTCGGTGCCGGCCACCCGCATCGCCTATGACGTGAACGGCGTCGCCGCCGCGGCAACCTCGACGCTGACCGTGCTGATCCGCGACACGCTGTCGGTGATCGGCCTGATCGGCTGGCTGCTGTACCTGAACTGGAAGCTGACGCTGATCAGCCTCGCCGTGATCCCGCTCACTGCGCTGGTGGTACGCGCCTTCTCCAAGCGCCTGCGCGCGCTGTCGCTGGCTTCGCAGGAGGGCATGGCGCAGATGAACCAGGTGCTGCACGAATCGATCCGCGGCCACAAGGTGGTCAAGATCTTCGGCGGCGAGGAACACGCGACGGCGCGCTTCTTCAAGGTGAACAACGCGCTGCGCGGCTACGGCATGCGCCAGGCGATCGCCGCGGCGGCCGTGGCGCCGATCACGCAGATCTTCGCCTCGGTCGGGCTGGCCATCGTGGTCTGGGTCGCGCTGCAGCAGTCGGCCGGCAACGAGACCACGGTCGGCGGCTTCGTTTCCTTCATCACCGCGATGCTCCTGCTGCTGGCGCCGCTCAAGCACCTGGCCGACATCAACGCCCCCCTGCAGCGCGGGCTGGCCGCCGCCGAGAGCGTGTTCCGCATGCTCGACGAAGCGGCGGAGGTAGATCAAGGCACGGTGACGCTGGGCGGCACCGGCAAGGCACGCGGCGAGATCGAGTTCGCCGGCGTCGGCCTGCGCTACGCGGCAACCGAGCGTGATGCGCTGAACAGTGTCGACCTCGACATCCGCCCCGGGGAAACCGTGGCGCTGGTCGGCCCCTCGGGCGGCGGCAAGACTTCCTGCGTCAACCTGGTGCCGCGCTTTTATCACGCCGGCAGCGGCCAGGTGCGCATCGACGGCCAGGACATCGAGACCCTCACGCTGCAATCCCTGCGCGCCAACATCGCCCATGTCGGCCAGGACGTGTTCCTCTTCGACGACACCGTGGCCGCCAACATCGCCTATGGCGGCAAGCGCGGCGCCAGCCGCGACGAGATCGTCGCGGCGGCGAGCGCGGCGCACGCGCTGGACTTCATCGAGAAACTGCCGCAGGGCTTCGACACGGTGATCGGCGAAAACGGTTCGCGCCTGTCCGGCGGCCAGCGCCAGCGCATCGCCATCGCCCGCGCCATCCTCAAGGACGCGCCGATCCTGATCCTCGACGAGGCCACTTCGGCGCTCGACAGCGAATCCGAGCGCGCGGTGCAGGAGGCGCTGGAAACCCTGATGCGAGGCCGCACCACGCTGGTCATCGCGCACCGCCTGTCCACCGTCGAGCATGCCGACCGCATCGTGGTGCTGGCACAGGGACGCATCGCCGAAATCGGCAGCCATGCCGAACTGCTGGCGGCCGGTGGTTTGTACGCGGGCCTTTACCGACTTCAGTTCGCAGAAACCGCATGAAAATTCTCCACACCGAAGCCTGGAGTTTTTGCGAGGAGTCTTCGTCGTGAAAATTCTCCACACCGAAGCCTCCTGTGGCTGGGGCGGCCAGGAAATCCGCATCCTCGAAGAATCACGCGGGCTGATCGGGCGCGGCCATGAGGTCGGCGTCGCCTGCCCGGCGCATGCGCGCATGGCGACCGAGGCGGCGCGCTTCGGCGTTCCGGTCACCGCGCTGCCGATCGAATTCAAGACCGTCGCCGGATTCCGCGCCCTGCGCCGCCACCTCGCGGCCGCGCGCCCCGACGTGGTGAACACCCACAGCTCGGCCGACTCCTGGCTGGTGGCGCTGGCCTGCGCCACGCTGCCGGCGCCGCCGGCCATCGTCCGCACGCGCCATATCTCGGCGCCGGTGTCGGGCAATTTCGCCAACCGCTGGCTCTACCGCCAGGCTCGCGGCGTCGCCACCACCGGCGAAAGCCTGCGCCGCCACCTGCTCGACACGCTCGGCCTCGACCCGGCGCGCGTCGCCTCTGTGCCGACCGGGATCGATACCGAACGCTACGCTCCGGCGGAAAAGGCCGCCGCAAAGGCCGCGCTCGGCCTTTCGCCGCAGGAGCGGCATATCGGCATCGTCGCCACGCTTCGCAGCTGGAAGGGCCACCTTTACCTGCTCGACGCCTTCGCCCGACTCACGCAACCACAATTGCGCCTGCTGATCGTCGGCGAGGGCCCGATGCGCGCGCCGATCGAGGAACGCGTCGCCGCACTCGGGCTCGCCGAGCGCGTCAGCTTCGCCGGGCAACGCAACGATCCCGAGCACTGGCTGCAGGCGCTGGACGTGTTCTGCCTGCCGTCGTATGCCAACGAGGGCGTGCCGCAGGCGATACTGCAGGCCATGCTCTGCGGCCTGCCCATCGTCACCACGCCGGTCGGCGCCATCCTCGAAGCGGTGGCCGACGGCGACACCGCGCTGGTGGTACCGCCGCGCGACGCCACGGCGCTGGCCGCCGCCATCGGCCGCCTGCTCGACGATGCGGCGCTCGCCGCGCGTCTCGGCACGGCAGCGCGCCGTCGCGCCAGCGCCGACTTTTCAATGGAATCCATGCTCGATCGCATGGAAGCCACCTTCCGCCGGGCCGCATCGCCATGAGCCAACCCCTGGACTGGACCTCGGTGTCCGACGACCCCAACAACCGCGAAGCCAAGGCCGCGGTACGCGCCTGGCTCAAGGCCGCGCAGCGCATCCATGTCGATTGCGAACTGATGGACTATGTCGAGAACATGGCGCGCGGGCGGCGCGTGCTCGACATCGGCATGGCGGCGCACGCCATGCGCTATGTCGACCAGCCGCAATGGCGCCACGCCCGCATCGCCCGCGCGGCGTCGCATTGCCTGGGCATCGACATCCTCGAATCGCTGACCGCGGAACTCGGCAAGCGCGGCTTCAACGTGCGCTGCGTGGACGCCACCTCGGACGCCGACCTCGGCGAACGTTTCGACATGGTGTTCGCCGGCGACGTGGTGGAGCACGTGGACAACGTGGTGCGCCTGCTGCAGTTCGCCGCGCGCCACCTGGCGCACGGCGGGCGCCTTTACGTGGCGACGCCCAACCCGTTTTCGCGCAAGTTCTTCCGCCAGCTCAAGCGCGACGGGGTGATGGTGGTGAACCTCGACCACATCGCCTGGATCACCCCGACGCAGGCCATGGAGCTGGCCCGCCGCGCCGGCATCGCGCTGGCCGCCTACCACCTGATCAAGCCGATCTCCGGCGTCTCGCTGGCCATCAAGCGCGCCATCGGCTGGCGCCTGGAGCCGGCCGAATTTTCGTTTCCGGACTATCTGTATGAATTCGTCCGGCCGGACTGAACCGGCAGTGCCGGCACCGGCCGCCATCCTCTACATCAATGTCTCGCGCATCGGCGACACGCTGCTGGTGACCCCCGCCGTGCGCGCGGTCGCGGCGCACTGGCCGGGCGCGCGCATCCACCTGCTGGCCCACCCGAAGCGCGTCGAGGTGCTGCGCCACCTGCCCTTCGTCCATCGCACCGGCAGCATCACCAAGGGACGGGCGCGCTTCATGGGACGCCTGCCGGGCCGCCGCTACGACCTCGCCTTCGTCTGCAACACCGATGCGCCGCTGGTCGAGTACGCGCTGCGCGTGGCGCGCCGCGTGGTGGCCTTCCGCCAGCCCGACGAGGCGCTCAACCGTCGCCTGTACCGTGTCGTCGAACATCCGGCCTTGCAGACAATGCATGCGGTGGACATACAACTGATGTTGCCGGCGACGCTCGGCATCGCGCCGGCCGGCAAGGCGCTGGCCTATCGCGTGACGGACGACGAGCGTCGCTGGGCGCGCGGCTTCCTCGAGCAGCGGAGCATCGCCGCGGCGCGGCCGCTGGTCGGCCTGCAGGTCGCCAGCTTTCCGACCAAGGCCTACCGCGACTGGCCGCTGCCCAGCTTCGTCGCGCTGTGCCGCGCGATCCAGGCACGCTGGCCGGACGTGCATTTCCTGATCTTCGGCGGCGCGCTGGAAAAGTCCCGCACCGAATCGCTGGCGGCGGACTTCGGCGCCGCCGCCACGTTGTGCGCCGGCCGCCTCAGCCTGCGCCAGACGGCGGCGCTGATGGACCGCGTCGACCTCTACGTCGGCGTCGACACCGGCCCCACGCACCTGATGGGCGCCCTGCACCGCCCGATGGTGGCGCTCTACCACGGCTACTCGCCGAGCCGCGTGCTGCGCCCGCTCGACCACCCCTGCGTCACGGCCATCGACCACCCGCTGGCCGACCGCTGCACGCCGGAAGCACCGATGGCGGACATTTCCGTCGACACCGTGTGGCAGGCCGTCGAACAGCGACTGACGACTTCCCTGCAAGGCCCGCGCCATGACCAATGAATCGACCTCGCCCCCGCCATCGCCCAACTCCGACCTGCGCTTCGCCTTCGGCGCGAACTGGCAGGATTATTCGCGGCTGATCGACCAGGAACAGATCGACGCCTCGGTGGCGCGCATGGACACCCTGGTCGGCCGCGACAACATCGCCGGGCGCTCCTTCCTCGACATCGGCTGCGGCTCCGGGCTGCACAGCCTCGCCGCGCTGAAGCTGGGCGCGTCGCGCCTGGAGGCGATCGACTACGACCCGCTCTCGGTCGCCACCACCACGGCGGTGCTGGAAAAGTTCTGGGACGGCGGCCGCTACCGGGTGCAACGCGGCGACATCCTCGCTGCGGACCCTCGGCCTCGCGCCGAGCGAGGTCGTGTACTCCTGGGGCGTGCTGCACCATACCGGCGACATGAACCGCGCGATCCGCGCCGCCGCGGGCCTGGTCGCGCCCGGCGGCCTGCTGGTGCTCGCGCTCTACGGCAAGACCCGCTATTGCGGCACCTGGACCCGCATCAAGCGCTGGTACTGCCAGGCCGACGAAGCCGGCAAGCGCGCCGCCGAGGACTGGTACGTGCGCCTGTTCGGCGCCTACCTGCTGCTGCGCGGCAAGCGCCTGAAGGACCACGTCGCGAGTTACCGCAACAAGCGCGGCATGGATTTCCTGCATGACGTCCGCGACTGGCTGGGCGGCTATCCCTACGAATCGATTTCGCCCGCCGAACTGGACGCGATCCTCGCACCGCTGGGCTTCACGGCCCTCAAGCGCAACGTCAAGCGCCGCTCGGGGCTGTTCGGATCCGGCTGTGACGAGTACGTCTATCGCGCGCCGTGAACCTGGTCCTGTTCACCACCAACCTTGCCGGCGGCGGCGCCGAAAAGGCGCTGGCGAAGATCGGCAGCGGGCTCGCCGCGCGCGGCCATGAGGTCGATTTCGTCGTCTGCGAGGATGGCGGCAAGTACGCGGCGCCCGCGGGTTGCCGCTTCCACGCGCTGGCGGCCAGCGCCGGCCACGGCTGGCTCGGCAAGCGCCGCCTGGCCTGGCGCCTGGCGCGCCTGCTGGCGACGCAGCGGCCCGCGCTGCTGGTGTCGACCCTGCCCTTCGCCGACGAAGTCGCCGCGCTGGCCGGCGCCCAGCGCCACGTCTGCCGCATCGCCAACACGCTGTCGGCCGAGATCGCGCGCCTGCCACCCGCCAAGGCGCGACGCCGTGCCGCGCGCTATCGCGAACTCTACGGCGCGCGCCCGCTGGTCGCCGTATCGCAGGGCGTGGCCGCCGACCTGCAGGCGTCCTTCGCGATCGATGCCGGACGGATACGCACCATCGCCAACCCCTTCGACCTCGCCGCGATCCGCGCCCTGGCCGCCGAGCCCTGCCCGGCCCGGCCCGCCGAACCCTACATCCTGCACGTCGGCCGCTTCGCGCCACAAAAGCGCCACGACCTGCTGCTTGCCGCCTTCGCCGCATCGAAGCTGCCGCAACGGCTGCTGCTGCTGACGCCGCCCGATCCGCGGCTCGACGCACTGATCGCGCAGCATGGCCTGCAACACCGTGTTGCCAGCGCCGACTTTCAGGCCAATCCCTACCCGTGGATGGCGGGCGCCGAACTGCTGGTGCTGTGCTCCGACCACGAGGGCCTGCCCAACGTGCTGATCGAGGCGCTGGCCTGCGGCACGCGCGTGGTCAGCACCGACTGCCCGTCCGGGCCGCGCGAGATCCTCGGCGGCGAGCTGGCGCGCTGGCTGGTGCCCTGCAACGATGCCGATGCACTGGCCGCCGCGATGGTCGCCGCGCTGGCGGCGCCGAGGCCCGCACCCGAGGTCGTCGCCGCCGCGCTCGCCCCCTACGCCGCCGAGCGCGCGCTGTCCGCCTGGGAAGCCCTGGCGCGGGAGGATTTCTGATGTGCGGCATCCTGCTCGCCGTCGGCGACGCCTTCCGTTCTGACTTCGACGCCGCGCTGGCGGGCCTCAAGTCGCGCGGACCGGATGCACGCGAAGTGCTGGCCCACGGCTCCGCCCTGCTCGGCCACGCGCGGCTGGCGGTGATCGACATCGACGGCGGCCGCCAGCCGATGACCGCGGCCGACGGTCGCTACGCCATGGTCTACAACGGCGAGATCTACAACTTCGCCGCGCTGCGCCGCGAACTCGAAGCCGCCGGCCGCGCCTTCGCCACGCGATCCGACAGCGAGGTGCTGCTGGCGGGCTACCTGCACTGGGGCGAAGCGGTGCTGGCAAGGCTCGACGGCATGTTCGCCTTCGCCATCCACGACCGCGCAGATGGCAGCGTCTTCCTCGCCCGAGACCGGCTCGGCATCAAGCCGCTGTTCTGGGGCGAGCATGGCGGCGGCTTGGTGGCAGCTTCGACGCTGGCGCCCTTCTTCGCGCTCACGGCATTCCCGAGAAAGCTCGACGCCGAAGGCCTGCGCGACTACCTCGCCTTCCAGACACCGCTGGCGCCGCACACGCTGGTCAAGGACATCCATGCCCTGCCGCCCGGCGCCTGCCTGACGTGGAACGCAGTTGCCGGCGGCAGCGTACGCCAGTGGTGGACCATCCCCGACGCCAGCGAGGCGGCGCCCGAGCACGAAGCGCTGGTCGCCGAAACCGACGTCCTGCTGGCGCAGGCGGTCAAGGATCAGCTGGTGGCCGACGTGCCGCTGGGCGCCTTCCTTTCCGGCGGCATCGACAGCAGCCTCATCGTGCATTACATGGCGCAGGTCGGGGCGCGGCCGCTGAAGACCTTCAGCGTGCGCTTCGCCGAGGCCGGCTTCGACGAAAGCCCCGCGGCGCGCGCGGTGGCCGAGCGCTACGGCACCGAGCACCACGTGCTCGACGCGCCGCAGCTCGGCGCCGACACGCTGGCCACGGCGCTGGCCGACCTCGACCAGCCGCTGGCCGATCCGGCCTACATCCCGACCTGGGCGCTGTCGCGCCTGACGCGCCAGCATGTCACCGTGGCGCTCTCGGGCGACGGCGGCGACGAACTGTTCGGCGGCTATCCGCGCTTCCTCGACACTGCCGACCGCCATCCCGACAGCGCGGCGAAACGCGCGCTGCGCGCCCTGCTGCGCGCCGGCCTGGCGCCGGCCAGCCTGACCCGGCGCGCACTGGCCGGCGCCGACCTGCTGCTCTACCGCCGCGTCGAACTCGGCGACTACCCGGGCAGCCGCAAGGACCTGCGCGCGTATCTCGCCCCCGACGTCGCGCGCGCCGCGCATCCCGAATCCACGCTGCAGCTCTGGCGCGAGCTCGCGGCGCGCCATGGCGACTACGACCGCGGCGCGCTGCTGCGTGCCGACCTGTGGACCTACCTGTCCGAAAACTGCCTGGCCAAGACCGACCGCGCCAGCATGGCCCACGGCCTCGAAGTACGCGTGCCTCTGCTGGCCAACGCGTTGCAGGAACGCATGCTCAAGCTCCCCGCCGGCGTGCATTTCGATGCAGGCGGCGGCAAGGCGATCCTGCGCGCGCTGGCGCGCAAACACCTGCCCGACGCGGTCTGGAACCGCAAGAAGCACGGCTTTTCGGTGCCGCTGCGGACCAACTTCGCCGGCCCCTGGCGCGACTGGTGCGCGGCGCAAGTGGCGGGGGCTAAAATGCGCGCTCCCTGGCTCGATGCCGGCGCCATCGAGGCGCTCTGGCGCGAGGCGGGGCGGGGCGAGGGCAACGTCCGCCTGTTCTACACCTTCGCCGTACTGCTGGCCTGGCTCGAAACGCACCCGCTGGACGCCTGATGTGAACTTTCTCAAGCACCTCCTCTTTGTCGTGCAACAGCGCCGCGCCGGCAACCGGGTGTCCTTCTCCGCCTACATCAAGGGCCACGACGGCATCCAGCTCGGCCACGGGTGCAAGATCCAGGCCGATGCCTCGGTGGATGCCACGCGCAGCCCCGGCGTGCGCTTCGGCGACAAGGTCGAGATCAACCGCTATGCCTACGTGCAGGGCGGCAACGGCGGCGTGCGCATTGCCGACCGGGTGCGGGTCAACAACTTCGCCATCATCAACGGCAGCGGCGGCGTCGACATCGGCGAGGACACGCTGATCGGCCCCGGCGTGCAGATCATTTCCTACCAGCACCGCTACGCGCGCGGCGCGACGATACAGTCGCAGCCGGTGATCGCCGCGCCGATACGCATCGGGCGCGACGTCTGGCTCGGCGCCAATGCGGTCATCATGGCCGGCGTCAGCATCGGCGACGGTGCCGTGGTCGCCGCCGGCGCCGTGGTGCGCGAGGACGTTCCGGAGTTCACAGTGGTTGCCGGCGTGCCGGCCACGGTGCGCAAGGCGCGGACATGAAGCTCTGGTTCAGTCTGGTCTGGTTCGCCCTGCTCGCCCGGCTGCGCGGAAATTCGACGATATCGCTCGGCGCGCACATCAAGCACCCGCGCAATGTCCGCCTCGGCCGCGGCTGCAAGATACGCGCCGGTTGCGTGATCGATGCCCCGGACGACCTGGCCTGCGTCATCCTCGGCGACGGGGTGGACCTCAATCGCGGTGTCTACCTCGGCGCCTTCGGCCGGCTGGAAATCGGCGACCGCACTTCGATAAACCGCAACGCCGCAATCGACGCGCGCGGCACGGTGACCATCGGCAGGGACGTCCTGATCGGGCCGCGCGCCCACGTGATCGCCTACCGCCACGTGTTTTCCTCGCGCGAACAACCGATCAACACCCAGGGCATGGTGTCGGGCAACGTCACCATCGAGGATGACGTCTGGATCGGAGCCGGCGCCATCGTGCTCGAAGGCATCGTCATCGGCCACGGTTCGGTGGTCGGCGCCGGTGCCGTGGTGACCGCCTCCTGCGCGCCCTATTCCATCCTGGCCGGCGTTCCGGCGCGCGTCATCGGTTCGCGCGGCGGCGACTCGGCCGCGCCGCCGGTAGCGCCGTGAGCGGAGCGCCGCGCAGCGTCATCACCCATGACGGCGCGAAAACCTTCATCCCGCTCGCCGCGCATTTCCGCAAGCTCGGCTACGACGTGCGCCGCAGCGACGACAGCGCCGCACCGCCCGACCCGCGCCGGATCGTCGCCCACTTCGCCTGCTTCTACGCCACGCTGAAGTCCCCGCTGCAGTCCCTGCGCCGCTTTCGCGCGCTACGGGCGCAGGGCGTGCCGGTACTGACCTGGAATCGCGACGCGCCGCATTACCTGAACCAGCCGCGCTGGCGCCTGAGCTTGCAGGAAGCCCTGCGCCCCTTCGATTTCTACGCCAGCCACAGCACCATCGACGGTCGGCGCTTCGGCGCGGAGAACTTCTACCTGGGCAACGCCGCCGAAACCGATAGCTACTTCGTCGACGCTTCGGCGGCGACCTGGCGCCGGTTCCGCGAGGCCAGCCACTACCAGTACGACCTGTCCTTCTTCGGTGCGATGGATGGTGCGCGCGCCAAGGAAATGCGTCCGCGCCAGGAGTTCTTCGCCGCGCTGGGCGAACGCCTCGCCGGCAAGGGCCTGCACGTCCTGATCCGCGAAGCCGCCGGCATGAGCGCGGCGGAGCAGGTCGCACTGATCCAGGCCAGCCGCATCAACCTCAACTTCGGCGCCTCCTGCGACTTCAACGCGCCGGTCGCCTCCGGCCTGCCCGAGCGCTGCTACGGCATCCCGGCCAGCGGCGGCTTCCTGCTCTGCGACAAGCGCAGCCACTCGCGCGACGACTTCAGCCCGGGCGAGAACTGGGCCGAGTTCGACGGGCTGGACGACTGCGTCGCCAAAATCGAGCACTGGCTGGCCAATTTCGACGCAGCACGCGACCTGGCCGAGCGCTGCCACGCGCACGTCATGGCATGCCATACCTACGTGCACCGCGCCGCCACGCTGCGCGACAGGCTGCTGGCTTGGCATGCCCGACGGGGGCAGGCTTGCCTCTAGCGCCGCCTCTTCCGCGCCGGGACGGCGGCCGATGAACCCGGCGCTGCCTGCGCTGTCCTGGTTCTGGCAGGCCTGGCTGGCCGCGATCGTCTTCGTCTTTCCGATTCCGCACACCATCGCGCTGCGCAACCTGCTGCTGCTGGTCGGCCTGGCGGCGCTGCTCGCCACCTGGCGCGGCGCGGCGCGGCCGCGGCTGCCGCCGCTGCTGAAACCGGCGGCGTGGGCGCTGGCGGCGACCACGGCCTGGCTCGTCCTGCATTCCCTCGCCGTGGCGCCAGCGCCGACCCTTGCGCTGGACAACCTGCGCGGCGACTGGATCGTACCCTTGCTGACCGCCGCACTCGCGGCCTGGGCGGCGACACAGCTTCCACGAGAGCGGGCAGCGCAAGCGGTAACGCTCGCGCTGGCGGCACACATGGCCTGGCTGCTGGGCTGGCAGTTGCATTTGTGGCTGGTCTCTGGCGCGTGGCCGTTCAAGGCAACACCATTCGCTGCCTATGATTACCAGGGTACGCTCAACAGCTTCTTTTTCTCCCTGCTGGTGGCGGATCGCTTGGCGTGGCTGCTTGACAAAAACTCGCCGCTGGCGCTCGGTCAGCGTTTCGGCTGGACTCTGCTGCTGCTATCGCTGGTCTCCGACCTTGCCCTGCAATCGCGCAATAGCACCGCCATTACCGTATTGCTGTTGCTGGCGGCAAGCCTTGCCTTGTTGCGCCCATCGTCGCGCCGGTGGCGCGTCGTCGCGATCGTCACCGGCATGTTCGTGATGGTCGGCTCGGGGTCGCTCAGCTTTGATAGCCGATGGCAAGGCTTGCGCGAATCCGCTACCGTCGGCTGGTCGTCGCCCAGTTTGCACTGGCAGACCAACGATGCAGCAACGCGACCAGTCACGCCGTCCGGCGCCAGCTTGGAAGAATCCGCCTACCTCCGTGCCGCCTGGGCACGCCAGGCTTTGCTAGCCATCGCCGAACACCCGCTCGGCCTCGGTTTCGGTCGCGACGCCTTCGGTCGCGCGATCGAGATGAAATATGGCTACAAGGGCATGGTCAGCAGCCACAGCGGCTGGCTGGATTTCGCGCTGGCTGCCGGGCTTCCCGGTCTGGGCCTGCTGCTGCTGACGGCGGCGCTGGCGATACGCGGTGGCTGGCGCCAGTTCCGCGAGCGCGGCGACGCCGCCGGGCTGATGTTCGCCTTCCTGGTCGGCGGCTACCTGTTGCGCTGCCTGCTCGACGGCCACATGTCCGGCTGGCGGCTGGGGCTCTTCGCCTTCCTCTGCGGCGTGCTGATCGCGGCGATGAAGCCCGCGCCACCCAAGTCGTGAAGCTGGTCCAGATCAACCTGCAGCCGCATTTCGGTGGTGGCGAGGTGTACACCGCCTTCCTTTGCCGCGCGCTGGCGCGACTCGGTGTATCGACGCGGCTGCTTACACATCCGCGCGCCGATTTCTGGGGCCGGGTCGACCTGCCTGACGATACCGAGCGCATTGTCGTGGCCGACGGCGCCGCACTGCCCGACCTTCTGCCCCCGGGGCCGGTCTGGTTGCTGGCGCACGGACCCCTGCCCGCCGCCCTGCGGCAGCCACATGCCCGCCGCTATCGCACCGCCATCGCCCACATGCCGGTGCAAGGCCGCAATCCCGCCGCCTTTGCCGACCACGATTGCGTCTACGCGGTGTCGAACTGGGTACGCGACGGCCTGCTGGCGAATGGCCTGCCGGCCTGGGAGGCGCCACTCTACGGCGTCGCCGACGTCGGCCCCCGAAGGGGACGCCTGCCCCCGAAGGGGATTCCCAGGCGCGCAGAGCACCCCGACGCGCAAAGCGACGGCAAGCGCGGCATTGACGCTACGATCAATCGTACCAGTCGCTACGACTGGGACCGGCGCAAGGGGCGGGATCGTCTTTTCGGCGCAGCCGAGCCCCTCATCGAATCGATGCGCAGCCACCCGCGCTTCGCGCGGCGCCCCGGCCTGACGCTGGGCATCGTCTCCCGCCTGACACCGATCAAGCAGTTTCCCTTGCTGTTCTCCCATCTGGCGCCCGTGCTGGCGAAGCGCCCGCACGTCAATCTGGAAATCTTCGGCAGCGGCGGTTATGCCTCGGTACGCGACCTCGACCGCGCGCTCGCGGCCCTGGCTCCGGGCCGGGCACGCTTCTGGGGCCAGCAACGGAATGTCGGCGGCATCTACCGGCAACTCGACTACCTGCTCTCCGGCCTGCCGGAAAAGGAGGCGCTGGGTCTCAACATCATCGAGGCCCAGGCCTGCGGCACGCCGGTGATCGCGGTGCATGCGCCGCCCTTCACCGAAACCGTGAGCAACGGCTTGACCGGCTTCCTGTATCGCGACCCGCGCGAGGACGCCGGCGCCGACTTCGGCCGCTTGCTGGACGAGTTGCTGGAGGGCAGGCCGCGACCGAAACCCGAGCTGGCCGAGGGCCACTTGGCGCGCTTTTCCTTCGCTGCCTTCGTCGAACGCCTGCGCCCGGTGGTGGACGACGCCCGGCGTCAGACCAGCCGCGAATAAAGCGCGACCAGTTGCGCAGCCATGCCGGCGGGGTCGAGTTGCGCGACGCTGGCCCGTGCCGCGTCGCGCATGGCCGGCGCGCGCGCACACAGATCGTCGAGGCCGGCGGCGATCGCCGATATATCGCGGGCTTCAACCACCACGCCGCTGTCCCGGTCGAGCAGCTCCGCCGCGCCGCAGCTCGTCGTGGTCAGCACCGGCAGCCCGCAGGCCAGGGCTTCCAGCGCCGCATTGGGCAGGGGGTCGTAGATCGTCGGCAGGGCGAAGACATCGGCCGCGCCGTAAAACGGCCGCACGTCGTTCTGCGCGCCGAGGAACATCACCCGCCGGTCCACGCCCAGGGTCTGCGCCAGCTTGCGCATCAGGGTTTCCTGCTTGTCGCGGCCGACGACCCAGAGTTGCGCGTCCTCGCGCCGCATCTTCGCCAGGGAGCGCAACAGGTCCGGCAGGCCCTTGCGCTCATAGCCCGAGCCGACGAAAAGCATCACCGGCGTGGCGTCATCGATGCCCGTCTTCGCACGCAGCTTGCGTCCTTCATCCACGCGCAGGCGCGGATGGAAGGATTCGAGGTCGACGCCGTTGTGGATCACGTGCAGCCTGTCAGGGACAAGGCCGAAGCGGCGCGCAATGTCGTCCCGCACCATGCGCGAGTTGCAGATCACGGCGCGCAGCGAAGGATGGCCGAACATCTCCGCCTCCGCCCGCAGCGTGTAGCGGTGCCAGGGCGCCAGGCGGTCGCCCGGCTTGCCGCGCAGGGCCAGCCAGGTGGCATGAACGCCGTCGCCGGCGCGATAGATGTCGCAGCCCGGAATGCGCTCGTGGCTTTGCAGCAAATCGAAGCGCCGTTCGGCGATCAGGCGCCGCACCGCGCGCGCGAAGCCGGCGTCACGCCAGGTGCGGCCCAGGTAAAAGGGATCGAGGCGCAGGCCATGCACGCCGCTTGCCGCCTCACCCTGCCATTGGCGCGCGACCATGGTGACATCGACCCCCTTGGCCGCCAGCGCCCCGAGCGCACGTTCGACGAAGCGCTCGGCGCCGCCGAAGGGCGTGTACTTCTGGCGCACGATGGCAAGCTTCATCGGGGTTCCCGTACGGGCGCGGTGTCGCCGACGTCACCAGCAACTCTTCGCAGGCGGCGAGCACCTGCGCCACCGGCAGGGTGGTCAGGCAGTCGCTGACCTTGCTGTCCTCGCAGCCGGCGCGACCGCAGGGCCGGCAGGCGTGGGTCAGCGAGGCGACGACGCGATTGCCCGCCGCCCCAGGTCCCCATTCGTGATCACCGGAAGGGCCGAAGATGCCGACGGTGGGCGTGCCCATGGCGGCGGCGATATGCATGGGCGCCGAGTCGACGCCGACGAACAGCCGGGCGCGGGCCGCCAGGGCGGCGAGCTCCTTGAGCGTAAGCTGTCCTGAGAAATCAACTGTCGGCGCTGGTGGTACGGCGATTTTCCCCCGCGCCGCCTGCACCGCCGCGATCAGCGCCTTCTCGTTGGCATCCGGCGCCGAACTGAGAACGACGGGAAGGCCCTTTGCCGCGAGCGCATCGCACAGCGCGGCCACGCGCTCCGCCGGCCAGCATTTGAAGGCCCAGCGCGAGGCCGGGTGCACATGGACGAAGCCGCCGCGAAGCAGGCCGTGCTGCGCCACCAGTGCATCGACGCGCGCCTCGGCGGCGGCGCCCGGCACCATGGTCACGCGCATGTCCGGCGACGTCACTTCGAGGCCCAGGGCGCGCAAGCTGTCGAGATTGGTATCGACCGTGTGCCGATCCGGGTGCGACTGTGCCGGATACAGGTGGGTAAAACTTTTCGCCCAGAAGCCGGGGCGGAACCTAGGCGCCACCGACCAACGCGGCCGCAGCAATCGCACCAGCCAGGCGCCGCGCGTATGCACCGAAAGATGCACGATCAGATCGTAGTGTCGCGCGCGCAGCGCGGAGATCAGCTTCAATTCGGCCGCGCTCTGGCGCCCGAGGCCCTGGCGCTTCCAGCGGCGGTCAATCAGGTGAAGTCGCGACAGCGCCGGATGGCCTTCCAGCATCGGCGCCGTATCCGCATAGACCAGCGCATCCACTTCGCACGCCGGCGCATGGTGCTTGAGCGCGGAAATCACCGGCGCGGCAAGCAGCACATCACCGTGGTGGCGCAGCTTGATCACCAGCGCGCGGCGCAGGCCGGCGGCGGAAAAGGCGGGTTTGGGCATGGCGACATTCTGCCAGAGCGGGGCCGGCCGGGACTCAGCCATCACATGCAATTTGCTTTCTTGTTGCTTGACCTGATTGGACTTTTCCCGGAAACTTGCCGCCCATGAGCATTTCCCTCGATCAGATTGAGCGCAAGGTCGACCAGATGGTCGCCATCTGCGCCAGCCTGCGCAATGAAAACCAGGATCTGCGCGCCCAGGTCGCCTCGCTGGAAGTCGAAAAGGCCGCGCTGGCGAAGAAGATCGAGGTCACCGCCGAACGCCTCGAGGGCCTGCTGGAAAGGCTGCCCGAAGAATGAGCAATACCCTCGAAATGAAGCTGTTGGGCAAGGACTACCGCGTTGCCTGCAAGCCTGACGAGCGCGAAGGCCTGCTCGCCGCCGTGGCCCTGCTCGACGGCAAACTCAAGGAAGCCGGCGACAAAACCAAGGGCAACGGCGAACGCGTGGCGGTGATGGTGGCGCTGAATCTGGCGCACGAATTGCTGATCGCAAAAGCGATTCCGCAGGACCAGGCCGCGGCACTTGAACACGAAGCGATTCAGCGTAGAATAAATTCCATCGAAGCCAAGCTCGACGAATCGCTGGCACTGCACCAACAGCTTTTCTGAGCCGGGTTTCCCCAGGTTTCCCCTGCGGTGTTCGCCAAGGCCATACATTCCCTGGAACCAATACCGATTGGCATCGGCCGCTGCCCAAAGACGCTGCTGTTGTGAGCGCCCCAAGTGAGCGCACCTGATGCGGCAGGAAAGCGGCCAATCTGAACTCAGGTTCAGGATGCCGGCCAAACGGCACAGGCGGGGGAATTGATCATCAGGGCGCGGAAAACCGCGCCCTGTTCTTTTCGGGCAGGCGCAATGGCACGTTACTGGTTGATGAAGACGGAGCCCGGCGTCGTCGGCATCGACGACGTGCTGGCCATGCCCAAGCAAACGGTGGACTGGTGGGGCGTGCGCAACTACCAAGCGCGCAACTTCATGCGCGACCAGATGCGGATCGGCGACGGCGTGCTGTTCTATCATTCGTCATGCGCGGAACCAGGCATCGCCGGGCTGGCCGAAGTCGCGTCGAGCGCCTATCCGGACCGCACCCAGTTTGATCCGAAAAGCCCCTACTTCGACCCGAAATCGACCGCGGAGCAACCGCGCTGGATGAATGTCGATGTGCGCATCGTGAAGAAGACCCGGCTGGTAGGTCTGGAGGAATTGCGCGCCCATCCCGAGCTGGCAAACATGCGCGTCCTCGCCCGGGGCAACCGCCTTTCGATCACGCCGGTCGACCCGGCAGAGTGGTCATTCATCGTCGGGAAGTTGATCAAGAAGAAAGCCCCGAAGTGAGCCTCTGGTGGCTGGGCTACCCGCTACTGGGTGCCTTCGCCGGCTTCGTCGCCGGCCTGTTCGGCGTCGGCGGCGGCCTGACCATCGTGCCGCTGCTGCTGATGCTGTTTCAGGCGCAGGATTTCCCCGTCCAGCATGCCATGCACCTGGCATTGGGCACTTCGATGGCGACCATCGTCCTGACCTCGATGTCCAGCATGCGCGCCCACCACAGCCATGGCGCCGTGCGCTGGGACATCGTCAAGGTGTTCGCTCCCGGGTTGATGGCCGGCACCTTCGGCGGAACCTTCATCGCGGCAGCCATACCCACGCGCCCGCTGGCCATGGTGTTCACCGCCATCGTCATCTACGCCTCGGCCACCATGCTGCTCGACCGCAAGCCCAAGCCCGCTCGCCAGTTGCCGGGAACCACCGGAATGCTGGCAGTGGGCACCGGCATCGGCGTGGTCTCCAGCCTGGTCGCCGCCGGTGGCGGTTTCCTCTCCATTCCCTTCATGGTGTTCTGCAATGTCGTGATCCACCAGGCCGTTGGCACCTCGGCGGCGCTCGGCTTTCCGATCGCAGTGGCCGGCGCCATCGGCTATGTCCTCAGCGGCTGGAACGCAAGCGGGCTGCCCGCTTATTCCTACGGCTACATCTACATCCCGGCGCTGGTCGGCGTGGTGGTGGTGAGCATGCTGGTGGCGCCGCTCGGGGCGCGTTTTGCCCACTCGCTGCCGGTAAAGCCGCTCAAGCGCGCCTTCGGCGTCTTCCTCGCCCTGCTCGCCTTGCAGATGGCCTGGCGCCTGCTGCGCGGATAGCCGCATATTCCAATTAATTTTCCCGGCCCCGGATAACAAAATTTGTTGTCTGACAAGTGTGTCTGCGGCGGCGAATGCAGGGCACAATCGCGGTTCACGCAAAGTCTTGTAGAAGACTGACAACCCAACAGAGATAGGCCCCATGTCCGACGCCACCACGCTGCAAACCCTGCTGTCCACCGGCACCGAAACCGCCGCCGCCATCGGCGCGCCCTCGCGCAAAGCACTGACTCACGGTGAGTTGCGCGCCCTGATCGCGCGCACCGTCGCCCGCCTCAACGAACTCGGCGCCGGCCGCAACGACCGCGTCGCCATCGTCCAGCCCAACGGCCCGGAGATGGCGGCCTGCTTCCTCGCCGTCGCCTCGGGCACCGCCTCGGCGCCGCTCAACCCGGCCTACCGCCAGGACGAATTCGAGTTCTACCTCGGCGACCTGAATGCCAGGCTACTGATCGCCATGCAGGGTGTCGACACCCCGGCGCGCGCCGCCGCCGCCAAGCTCGGCGTGCCCATTGTCGAACTGGTGCCCGACACCGCGGCCGGCGCCGGCAGCTTCACGTTGCAGGGCAACGGGGCGGGAAGCGCCGCCGCCAGCGGCGGCTTCGCCCAGCCCGACGACGTGGCCATGGTGCTGCACACCTCGGGCACCACCTCGCGGCCGAAGATCGTGCCGCTGTCGCAGAAGAACCTCTGCGCCTCGGCCGGCAACATCCGCCGCACCCTGGCCTTCACGACCCAGGATCGCGGCCTCAACATCATGCCGCTGTTCCACATCCACGGCCTGATCGCCGGGGTGCTGGCGCCGGTCTCGGCCGGCTCCGAAGTGTTCTGCTCGCCCGGCTTCGATGCGCTGAAGTTCTTCGGCTGGATGGACGAGTGCCACCCGACCTGGTACACCGCCGTGCCGACCATGCACCAGGCGATCCTGACGCGCGCGCCGCGCAACAAGGAAATCATCGCGAAGAACCCGCTGCGCTTCCTGCGTTCGTCTTCGTCGTCGATCCCGCCGCAGGTCATCACAGAACTCGAAGCCGTATTCGGCGCGCCGCTGATCGAGGCCTACGGCATGACCGAAGCCACGCACCAGATGGCCAGCAACCCGCTGCCGCCCGCCCAGCGCAAGCCCGGCTCGGTCGGCCTCGCCGCCGGCCCGGAAGTGCAGATCATGGACGAGGCCGGCAACATCCTGGCGCCCAATACCGTGGGCGAAATCGTGATCCGCGGGCCCAACGTCACGGTCGGCTACGAGAACAATCCCAAGGCCAATGCCGAAGGCTTCACCAACGGCTGGTTCCGCACCGGCGACCAGGGCGTCAAGGATGCCGAAGGCTATGTCTCGCTGACCGGGCGCCTCAAGGAAATCATCAACCGCGGCGGCGAGAAGATTTCGCCGCGCGAAATCGATGAAGTCATCATGGACCACCCCGCCGTTTCGCAGGTGGTCTGCTTCGCCGTGCCGCACCCCAAGCTCGGCGAGGAAGTCGGCGCCGCCGTGGTGCTGAAGGAAGGTGCTACCGCCACCGAGAAGGACATCCAGGCCTTCGTCGCCACCCGCGTCGCCGACTTCAAGGTGCCGAAGAAGGTCCTGATCCTGCCCGAGATCCCCAAGGGCGCCACCGGCAAGCTGCAACGCATCGGCCTGGCGCAGAAGCTCGGCCTCGCCTGATTCCCTGCGCGGCGGCCAGGCGCCGCCGCGCAGCCACGCATACCAAAACATACCCCGAGGAGAAGACCATGAAACTGACCCGAATCGCCGCCGCCATCGGCGCCATTTCCGCACCGTGTGCGGCCCCGCTCGCCCAGGCCTGGGAACCCACCAAGCCCGTCGAGTTCGTTGTTCCCGCCGGTACCGGCGGCGGCGCCGACCAGATGGCGCGCTTCATCCAGGGCATCGTCACCAAGCACAAGCTGATGAAGCAGCCGATCGTGGTGGTCAACAAGTCCGGCGGCGCCGGCGCCGAAGGCTTCCTTGAGGTCAAGGGCGCGGCGGGCAACCCGCACAAGATCATCATCACCTTGTCCAACCTGTTCACCACGCCGCTGGCCACCGCCGTGCCTTTCAACTGGCGCGACCTGACCCCGGTGGCGATGCTGGCGCTCGACGAGTTCGTGCTCTGGGTCAATGCCGAATCGCCACACAAGACCGCCAAGGACTACCTGGCCGCGATCAAGATGGGTGCCGACAACAAGTTCAAGATGGCCGGCACCGGCGCCAAGCAGGAAGACCAGATCATCACCGTGCTGATCGAGAAGGCCGCCGGCAAGAAGATCACCTACGTGCCCTTCAAGGGCGGCGGTGACGTTGCCGTGCAACTGGTCGGCAAGCACGTCGACTCGACGGTGAATAACCCGATCGAGGCCGAGGCGCACTGGCGCTCGGGCAAGCTGCGCGCCCTGTGCGTGATGGACGCGGCCCCCCTGCCCTACAAGAACAAGGTCACCGCCACCCAGTCCTGGGCCGACATTCCCACCTGCAAATCGGCCGGCATCGACGCCGAGTACCTGATGCTGCGCGGCATCTTCATGACCCCGGGCGCGACGCCGGACCAGGTCGCCTTCTACGTCGATCTGTTGAAGAAAGTCCGCGAGCTGCCGGAGTGGAAGGAATTCATGGAGAAGGGCGCCTTCAACCAGACCTTCATGACCGGCAAGGAGTATGCCGACTGGGTGGCGAAGGCCGAGGCCCAGCACGTCGCGCTGATGAAGAGCGCGGGCTTCCTCGCCAAGTAGGCCCGTGTCGGATCGGGAACAGGGGGCCGGCCTCAACCGGCGCATCCCGGAGGCGGGAGTCGCGGCGCTGCTCCTCGCCGCCGGGATCATTGTGGTCACGGACAGCCTGCGCGTCGGCATCGAGTGGGCCGATGACGGCCCCAAGGCCGGCTACTTCCCCTTCTTCATCGGCCTGCTGCTGGCGCTGTCCTCGGCCTGGACGCTGCTGCGCACCCTGCTCGGCTGGAGCCGCGAGACCGCGCTGTTCGCGCAATGGAGCGAGCTGCGCGACGTCGGCGCGATGCTGCTGCCGACCACCGTATTCATCGTCGCCGTGCCCTTCCTCGGGCTGTACTTCCCGGGCGCGCTGCTGATCGGCTACTTCATGAAGCGCCACGGCAATTTTGGCTGGCTGGCCACGGTGCTGACGGCGCTGGGCGTGCCGCTTACCTTTTTTCTGATCTTCGAACGCTGGTTCCTGGTGCCGCTGGCCAAGGGCCCGATCGAAGCCTGGCTGGGGTTCTGAGATGGATGAACTCAACAGCCTGATGCAAGGCTTTTCCGTGGCGATGACCCTCCCCAACCTGGGGTTCATGCTGCTCGGCCTGCTGCTCGGCATCCTGATCGGCGTGCTGCCCGGCCTCGGCGGCGCCAACGGCGTGGCCATCCTGCTGCCGCTGACCTTCTCGATGAACCCGACCTCGGCCATCATCATGCTTTCCTGCATCTACTGGGGTGCACTGTTCGGCGGGGCGATCACTTCCATCCTGTTCAACATCCCGGGCGAACCCTGGTCGGTGGCCACCACCTTCGATGGCTTCCCCCTGGCGCAGCAGGGCCGCGCGGCGGAAGCGCTGACGGCAGCCTTTACCTCGTCATTCGTCGGCGCCTTTTTCGCCGTGCTGGCGATCACCTTCCTCGCCCCGCTGCTGGCGAAGTTCGCGCTCGAGTTCGGCCCGCCGGAATTCTTCGCCGTGCAGATGCTGACCTTCTGCAGCTTCCATCGGCATGAGCAAGGACCCTCCGATGAAGACGCTCGCGGCGATGATGCTCGGCTTCGCCCTGGCCGCCGTCGGCATGGACACGGTGACCGGCCAGCTGCGCATGACCTTCGGCTATCCGGAACTGCTCAAGGGCTTCGATTTCCTGATCGCCGTGATCGGCCTGTTCGGCATCGGCGAGATCCTGCTGACCATGGAGGAAGGCCTGGCCTTCAAGGGCAAGTCGGCCAAGATCAATTTCCGCATCGTCTGGCAGACCTGGAAGGAACTGATTCAGTACTGGCGCACCTTCATCCGCTCGACCCTGATCGGCTGCTGGATGGGCATCACCCCCGGCGGCGCGACGCCGGCCTCCTTCATGGGCTACGGTATGGCGCGCCGCGCCGCCAGGGACAAGGAATCCTTCGGCAAGGGCAATGTCGAGGGCGTGGTGGCGCCGGAGACCGCGGCGCACGCCGCCGGCACCAGCGCCCTGCTGCCGATGCTGACGCTGGGCATCCCCGGTTCGCCGACCGCCGCCGTGCTGCTCGGCGGCCTGCTGATCTGGGGCCTCCAACCCGGGCCACTGCTGTTCGTCGAGCAGAAGGATTTCGTCTGGGGCCTGATCGCCTCGATGTACCTCGGCAACCTGGTCGGCCTCTTCGTCGTGCTGACCACCGTGCCATGGTGGGCGGCGATCCTGCGCATCCCCTTCCCGGTGATCGCGCCGGTGATCATCGTCATCTGCGCGATCGGCGCCTACACGGTGCATAGTTCGATTTTCGACGTGATCATGATGCTGGTGTTCGGCGTGCTCGGCTACCTGTTCAAGAAACTGCGCTATCCCATGGCACCCTGGTGCTGGCCCTGGTGCTGGGCGACATGGCCGAGTCCAGCTTCCGCCAGTCGATGCTGATCTCGCAGGGCGAAGTCAGCATCTTCTTCGGTAACTGGCTGGTCGGCAGCCTGATGGCGCTGTCCATCTTCCTGCTGCTGCTGCCGGCCTGGGGCGAGTTCAAGAACATGCTGCGGCGGCGCGAAGCCGGCGCGCACCTGGCACGATAGGACACATGACATGAAAATCGCCATCGTCGGCGCCGGTGCCATCGGCGGCTTCCTCGGCGCCCGCCTCGCCCTTGCCGGCGAGGAGGTCACCTGCATCGCCCGCGGGCCCAACCTCGCCGCGATCCAGGCCAATGGCCTGAAACTGATCGAGGAAGACGGCACCGAGCGCCACGCGCCGAACGTCAAGGGCGCGCAAAAAATGGCCGACGCCGGCGTGCAGGACGTCGTGCTGCTGACGCTCAAGGCCCACCAGGTCAAGGACGTGCTGCCCGACATGCGCGCCCTGCTCGGCCCCGACACGGTCGTGGTGACCATGCAGAACGGCATCCCCTGGTGGTACTTCCACAAGCTGGCCGGCCCCTGGCAGGGCCATGCGGTGGAGTCGGTCGATCCGGGCGGCATCGTCGCCGCCCACATCGAGGTCGAGCGCGTGATCGGCAGCGTTGTCTATCCGGCCTCCGAGCTGGCCGCGCCCGGCGTGATCAAGGTCATCGAGGGCAACCGCTTCACCCTGGGCGAACTCGACGGCAGCAAGAGCCCCCGCCTCGAAGCCCTGGCTCAGACCCTGATCCGCGCCGGCTTCAAGGCGCCAGTGTCCACCGACATCCGTTCCGAGATCTGGCTCAAGCTCTGGGGTAACCTCAGCTTCAACCCGATCAGCGCCCTGACCCATGCCACGCTGGTGGACATCTGCCAGTTCCCGCTGACGCGCGAGCTCGCCGCCGCCATGATGCGCGAAGCGCAGACCGTGGCCGAAAAGCTCGGCGTCCGGTTCAAGGTCTCGCTCGACAAGCGCATCGCCGGCGCCGAAGCCGTCGGCAAGCACAAGACCTCGATGCTGCAGGACGTCGAAGCCGGGCGGCCGCTGGAACTCGAAGCTTTGGTGGGATCGGTGCGCGAGTTGGGCCGCGTCACCGAAACGCCAACGCCGACCATCGATGCCGTCTATGCCTGCGCTTCGCTCCTGGCGAAGACCGTGGGCGAGCAGAGCGGCAAGCTGGCGATCGCCGCGCGCTGACGACAAGAGTCGGCGCTGGCGGTACGGCGATCGGGGCTCCGCGAGGAGCCCAATGAGTTTTGTGAGTACTCAGAAGCGTTGCTGTGAGCTTCCGGTTCTCGGCCTTAGCTGCCGGTGACGTGACAACCGACGAGCGACCGGTGTTAGATTGCTTGCCGACGCTGAAGCCGCCACCTGGGCTCTTTTTCGGGCGGTTATCTACGGCACGTTTACTGCTGCCTGGAGTCAATCGCTGGACTCGCTCGATGGCTTGTCCAAGTCGCCCGAGTAGTTCTTTAGCATGCGCATGTGCTTCTCAAGGTCGACGTCTGCCACCCATCCATATGCTTTCAGATGGGCTTGACTGACATTGGACCGCGTCACAGGCCATCTGAATGCTGCGAGTAGCATTCGTTCCACTAGGACTTGATGATTATCCTCGGCGTACATCAGCGCCTCAAAAGCTGCCCGGTCATATGTATCTCCATGACTGAGCTTGTTTCGTATGTTGTTCAAACTCGCCGCGTGCCCAAACACGGGCCACAAATCATCCAGTTGAACCCCGAATCGCTTGCAGTAGGCGAAGAACGCATGGCGTAACGGAACTCGCCGTAGTCCACCGACAGTGTCAATGATCATGTTTCGACGCAAGTCATCGCGAATCGCGGAGTGGCTGTCAATAAGCGATCTAACGTCGCGACTGAAGGCTTTCCAACTTCTGCTCTCCGGAATCGTGTACTCGAAGTCCGCATTTCTCCTGAACCACAAGATCGTTGACTCAAGCGCGGAAAATAACGACAAGTATCGACTTTCCAGGGTCTTATTAGGACTCGGTAACACTCTGTACAGCGCGTCGCGAAGAAGTGCGCGTGCCTGCTCGGGGAGTGAGCCATAACGTTTCAGAGTCCCCTTGAAAAAGGAAGAGAACTCTCTCGAATCGATCAGTACGTCATGGATACTCGGCTCAGGCTTCTGCTCTGGAACGCTGATGTTTCCGGCGAAACACTTAACGAGATGCATGTTGTCTACCGCATGCCACGTCGGAGCGATGGTCCGTTGTCGAGCGGCGAATGATGCAATCAATAGGCATTCCTCCACCAAATGCCGTATTTCCGGATCCTTCGCAATAAGACTCTCCGCCGGAAGACTCAGTCTTGTTTCGGCGACCAAGCGGTCGCGCACGATGCTCTCGCGCGGTTGTGATTGGCTCTTTTGCTCATGGTAGTGCCTAGTGAAGCGCAATCGCCCGACGCCATAAACGTCTATGCGTTGAGTCCTTATCGTGCGGACCTTGCGGCTTCCCGTATACGATGTTTCGATGATTTGAATCGGATCGAGTAGCTGGTTCTCGCTGATCTCGAAATGCAAGTACGTGGTGGCCTGCTCCGATGAGGCTGCGCTATTCAGCGACGTAATTGCAATGAGTTTCTCCGGTAGCGCCACGCCGGTGATTACAGGTGGTTCGGTGCCCGATATGAATTTGCTAGAGACCCTCTGGAACCAGACGCCTTGCGCTGAAATCATCACGGAAGGTTTCTTGTCAAAGCTATAAATCGTGCCGTCGAGCTCGTAAGGACCTTGAATCAAACTGGAATGTCCTCGATCTCTTGAGGTGAAGCGAACCAGCGGCTTGTCGTTTGAGCCAGCTGGCAACCAGATTTCGCATGGAACAGTGGCCACATGTTTCGCCCCGTTCTTTACGTCGAGCGCCAGTTCATAGTCCGGCTTTCTGTCTGGAGCGGCAAGAGGCATCAGAGTTCGTTCCTTCTCGGGTGAGTGTTTCAATTCTGCCAATTTGCCGCCGTGGGTTCGCCAATGCTGCTTCGCTTGCTCACGTACGAGTTGTCCTACATCCGCTATTCGGTCCTTAGTTACGGAGTCCCTAACATACTATGAACTAGACTGCCTCTGTCATCGATTGTGAATGCTATCTGGACAGCCGGCTAACCTGCGATTGAACCGCCCTTGCTTGAAGACAGAGGTGCGAAACCTTATGGGAAGAAAATAATGCAGGTCGCGCGTATGCAACCGTCTATTTCAACACTGGAAGGACGCAGGAAGTTCAATGAGGCAATCGGAGTTGCCATGTCATTGACTTAATCCGGTGTTTGGGGCAGTTTGTGAGGTAGATACAGCCAACCAACATCCTCTCTCAACCCCCAATGGCCGACTACGATTTTCATCAGCTTTCTCCATCCGACTTCGAAGAAATGTGTCGGGATCTGCTCGAAGTGGATTTCGGTCTGAAGCTCGAGAGCTTCAAGACGGGGAAAGACGACGGCATTGATTTCCGTTATGTCGCGCTTGGCGTACTGGTGATTGTTCAGTGCAAGCACTACCAGCGGACAGGGCTGCCAGGGCTGCTCCGTGACCTGCGCAAGGAAGTCGCTAAAGTACGCGCGCTAAGTCCTACGCGGTACATTGTTGTCACGTCGGTGGCCTTATCTCCACAGAACAAGAATGAGATCGTTGCCATTATTGGTGCGGACGTCCTTCAGACGAGCGACGTACTCGGGCAGAACGATCTCAATGCTGCGCTAGGGCGACACGAGAAGATTGAGCAAAATCATTACAAGCTGTGGCTGGCGAGCCGTGCGGTTCTCGATAGAGTTCTTCATAACGCAGTGGCAACGAAAAGCGACTTTAAGGTCAAGAAGGTTTACGCCGATCTCCCACGTTACGTCCCTAGCAGCGCATTTTCCCAGGCGCTGAAGATTCTCCAAGAAGAGAGAGTCGTGATTATTTCAGGCTTGCCCGGCGTCGGTAAGACTACCTTGGCAAACTTACTGCTCTACGAGCATTTGGAAAAAGGGTACCAAGCGGTCGTCATTGGGCGAGACATTCGAGATGGGGAGGAGCGTTTCCAAGAAAGAGGGCCGCAGATCTTCTACTACGATGATTTCCTCGGTGCGACCTTCCTTGGCGGGCACGGATTGGCGTTCGTCAAGGACGAAGACCGAATGCTGGTCGAATTTGTGGCTATGGTCCGCAGTTCAAAGTCGGCGAGGTTAATCCTAACGACCCGCGAACACATCTTGAACCAAGCTATTGAGAAATCCGAACTCATAAGGCATTCGGATATAGCGGCCCACAAGGTTGTTCTCGAAATGTCGAATTACACGTCTGGTCAGCGCGCCAGAATCCTTTACAACCATCTCTACTTCAGCAAGCTGCCTAGTGAGTACCAAGACGAGTTGTTAAAGGGCGACTTCTATCTTCAAATTATCAAGCACCAGAAATTCAATCCAAGATTGATTGAATGGCTATCGTCATATCATCGAGTGCAAACGATAGAAGTGACGAGGTATAGGCAGTTCGTATCTGACCTGTTGGCTAATCCCGCCGAAATCTGGCGGCATGCCTACGAGAATCAAACTACCGATGCGGGCAGAACCCTGCTGCTCGTCTTGTTTTCTTTGGACGGGCAGGCACATATTGGTACGTTAGAGAGAGCGTTTCTCACGCTGCACGAGGAACGTGGAAGGCGGTACGGATTCGAGCGCCATGCAGACGACTTTAGGTTGGCACTGCGAGAGCTGGCAGGCGCGTTCATAACGCCCATCACCGCACACACTATTCGAGTTCTCGATCCATCCGTACTCGATTTGCTTAACGTAATCGTTCGCAGCGCACCCGCTAACGCCATTGATCTGGTTCGTGGTGCCTACCGCATGGATCAGATCGCAAGTCTTTGGTCGTTCGCCAATTCGAGACAGAGTGAGTCCGTTCTTGCTGTATTGCGCCAAGACGCCGATGTTCTTGCTGCGGGCATCGAGCGGCTGCTATTCGTACCGCGCGGAGTGAAGCAGAGCGACGGATCATTCGCGTTTTTTGGGATGACGGTCGAGAAGCGGTTATCCCTATTGATTGATATCGGCGAAAAGTTTCGACATCCGAGTTTCGTCGCTCTCATCGAACGCTGTCTTGCTCACTTCAAGGAAGCCCGGAAGACGGATGGTGTGAACATTGGAGACGGTACGATGGCGTTACGCTCGTATCGATGGGGCGAGTGGGCCGATCTAGAGTCGCTATATCCGCTCGTTATCGAAGTCCGCGACTTAATCTTGGAAGACGCGAGCGGGGGATGCGAATTGGAGGACTTGCGAGAACTGGTTGCAGTCTTGAGCACGGACGAACTTGCAGAGCCGAACGTTGCCGCCGCACTGCACGAAGCTTTTGAAGCATATAGAACGAATCGTTTTAGAAGCGAGGTACATGGTCTTCAGTCTTCCGCTCAGTTCGAACGCCTAATTTCTGATCTCTCTGAAGTTGGCCAGGCATTGCAGGTGGACGTCAGCCTCGAAGAAGAGATTGCACGAGATGTATCTGCCGACTTCGAAGAAAGCGAGTCCGCTTATCAAGATCATCTTCAGGACGAGTGGAAGGGGCGACATTTTGAGCAGCGCGCTGATGATGCCGCAATCAGGGAATTGTTCAGCTCGCTCCGACAGGACAGAAAATAGCGCCAATACTAGAAAGCTAAAAAGGGACCTTCAGCAAATCCTTGAATTGGAGGTCCCGTTTAGGGATGGAGGCGACGGAAGGACGGTAACGTGCCAGCCGCCCGGGGTTACCGGTGGCTTGGTTTGACAGGTTAAGCTGGTTTCAGCGCAGACTGTCCGCGGCCTGCGCGTCGCGCACGCCGATCGCACGATCTACGCGCTTTGCAACGGAGGAAGAGGTGACATCGATTTCCTGGATGAGCAGAATTGTGGCCGACGCAGAGTTCTCGGGCTTGCATGGGTGCCCCGCAGTAGGGGGCTACGGCGCTCTCGTGTCGGTCAACTTCAGCGTCAAGAACTGGGATTTGGACAAGCCCGCTCCGCAGGTCGAACTTGCACATGCGCCCATTAAGACCAACGGTAATCGGCTCGTCGGGTTCGCGGTTCCGGAGACAGTCATTCCGTTCACAGCTGGTCGCTACGCCCAATCGATAGGAACCCTGTTTCAGTTGGTTCTGAGTAATTCGGCGATCGAAGAACTCGAACGCATTCGGAACGGAGGCGATATCGCACTCACACTCGGACTGCGTGGCCTTGTCACGTGCGCAGGCGACGCGCAACGCATTCACGACGACGTTACGTGCAGGATCAATCAGTCCGAATGGCTGAAATTCCTTGACGTATGTGGATACGGCCCCACCTTGCTGTTCGAGATTCCACTTCCGCTCGACGCCGCCGTTCCCGTGACAAACGCACAGAAGGAATTGTCCCGGGCGCGACAGCATCTGCTGCAAGGACATTACCAGGAAGTCGTTGCCGCCTGCCGGCTTGTGCTCGAATCGCTTACGGAGCAACTGCAGGAAGGTGAAGAACTTGAATCAGCGAAGAAACTACGGGGTGACGACAGGAATGCAATGACCACGCTCCAGCGGGAACTGATGATACGGCAGGCCGCGATCAACTATGCCCACGTCGCCCATCATCCGAACGGCAGCACAGATCCGCTCTTCGATCGCTCCAATGCGATCATGCTGCTGGGAATTGCGGCGTCCCTCGTTGCGAATGGTCTGCGCCGGTCAGGTCCCGTTTGAGGTGCGCGCGAACTCTTCGATGAATAACTGGCGGGCTCCTTTTGACTCCAGGGACAGCGCCGAAAATCGTGGCACCACTATTGTTTCTTTAAACAATTCGTGGCTTTCGATGTGATGAGCAGCGCGCGCAGAGCGCAGAGCGAGGCACGATAAGCGGCCACTCGGATGCACGGCCCCTGATCTTTTCGCTCGGAATTGACGAATGGCGGCAATCCGCATTGTTGCTGCCGCTCAGCCAGCATGCCTCGAATGGCCGTTCAGGCCGAGCAACCGCCGTATCATCAACGCCGACTTTCATTGTCGGACAGCACGGCCGTCGTGTTCGAACTCCAGCTTCAGATCAGAGCCAATCGCAAGGGCAAGTCCCTGTCGAAATCGGTCATTAAGTGTGCCTTTATGGGGCTCGCCCCCGACCACCCATCAATCGGATCGATCAGGCAGTCGCGTGTTGGAAGACTCGGATTCTCGGGGCGATTTTTTCCTGCAGTGTTCGCGACGCAATCCGCATGTCGTACTCCGTTTGCAGGTTCATCCAGAAACGGGGGTCCATTCCGAAAAACAGGCCCAGGCGAAGTGCGGTGTCTGCCGTGACCGGTCGCATGCCATTAACCAGTTCGCTGATGCGACTGGGGGATACGTCGATATCGGCCGCAAGCTGACGCGCCGAGATGCCCATCGGCTTCATGAAGTCCTCCAGCAGAATTTCGCCGGGGTGGATTTCTTCAAGAAACTTGCCCATATCCATTTCCTTCCTAGTGGTAGTCCACGATTTCAACCTGATGCGCTCCGTCTTCCCGCCACACAAAGCACACACGCCATTGGTCATTGACGCGGATGCTGTGCTGCCCTTTACGATCACCTCTCAATGCCTCAAGCTGGTTGCCCGGGGGAACCCGCAACGTGGCCAGTTCGGTAGCGGCGTTAAGTTGCAGCAGCTTGCGACGCGCCACTCGTTCTATGTTCCGGAACCGCGGTACGACTTGGCTGCTGAAGAGTGCTTTGGTATCGAGGCAAGCGAACGAATGGATCATGGCCCATTGTGTTCCGTGTCACGGAATCTGTCAAGCAGGTCGCCGCTCACGAAGCAGGTAGGCATCTCGCCGACGCCAAGAGTTCCCGAAGGCGACCCGAAGGTAGTGCAGAGCAAGCAGAGCGCTGGCGCTGGCACTTCGGCAATCGGGGCTCCTCGCGGCGCCCCGATCCGGTTCAGGCCACCGCGCGATACTCGTTGGCGAGCTTGCCGATGCCCTCGATGATCACCTCGACGCTGCTGCCCGGCTTCATCGGCATGGCGCCGAGCGAGGTGCCGCAGAGGATCACGTCGCCGGGCTCGAGCGTCATGTCCTGCGAGATCAGCGAGACCAGTTGCGCCGGGCTGAAGATCATGTCGGCGAAGGGATAGCGCTGGCGTTCGCGCCCGTTGAGCAGGGTCACCAGCTCGCCGCCGGCCGGGTCGAAGTCGGTTTCGATCACCGGGCCGAAGACGCCGAAGGTGTCGAAGCTCTTGGCCCGCGTCCATTGCGCGAAGCTGGCATCGCGGTTGAGCAGTTCCAGTGCGGTGACGTCGTTGGCGCAAGAGTAGCCAAAGATGTGGGCCGGCGCGTCATCGACGCTGACCGCCTTGGCCCTGCGGCCGATCACCACCGCCAGCTCGCCCTCGTAGATCACGCGACCGTCGTAGCTCGCGGGCTGAAGCACCGCTTGCCCATGGGCGCAGTAGCTGTTGGCACCCTTGATGAAATACAGGGGCTCGGGCGGGATGGCGTTGCCGTTCTTTTCGGCAGCGGCGCGAAAGTTGTTCCACAGGCCGATCATCTTCGAGGGCCGGGTCGGCGTCAGCCATTCGATGGCGTCGACGGCGAACTCCTCTTCGCTGGCCTGCGTCTCGCCGAACATCTCGCCTTCATAGGCCTGCACTTTGTCGCCGGCGAGGACGCCGAAACGCTCCCTGCCGCCAGCGCGGAATCGCAACCACTTCATGCACTCGCTCCTTTGTTCAATTCGGTCGGACGGTACTCGCGTCCTGGCCGAACAGTATCTTTTTCTCGGCGTCGGTGATCACCGGCGCGGGATTGATTTTTTCGACCAGGGCATAGGCGCGCCTTGTCGCCGGCCGCTCGCGGATGGCGCCGAACCAGCGCTTGAGATGGGGGAAGTCGTCGAGGTTCTGCCCCTGCCGGCTGTGCGGCACGATCCACGGATAGCAGGCCATGTCGGCGATCGAATACGCACCGGCGACGAACTCGCGGTCGGCCAGGCGCTTGTTGAGCACGGCGTACAGGCGCGCGGTTTCCTTGGTATAGCGCTCGATGGCGTAGGGAACTTTCTCCGGCGCGTATTGCGTGAAGTGGTGGGTCTGCCCGGCCATCGGGCCGAGGCCGCCCATCTGCCAGAACAGCCACTGAAGTGTTTCGGCGCGCCCGCGCGGATCGGGGGCGATGAACCGCCCGCTCTTGTCGGCAAGGTAGAGCAGGATCGCGCCCGATTCAAACAAAGCGATCGGCGCGCCGCCGTCGGCCGGCGCCTGGTCGACGATGGCCGGGATGCGATTGTTGGGCGATATCTTGAGGAAGTCGGCGGCGAACTGCTCGCCCTTGCCGATGTTCACCGGCACGACGCGGTAGGGCAGGCCGGCTTCTTCGAGGAACAGGGTGATCTTGTGGCCGTTGGGGGTGGTCCAGTAGTAAAGGTCGATCATGGTTTCTCCTTGTTGTATGTTTCGATCCGCCGCGCCGCCTCGCGCGCCCACAGTGCGTAGATCGGCGGCCCGGGATGAAAGCCGTCGCTTGCCATGGCGGAGACATCCATCATCTCATGGCCCAGGGCGAGGAACTCACATCCCGGCCGGCTCGCCGCGACTTCCGCCAGCACGCGGTTGAAGTCGCGCGCACGGCTGCCGACATACCAGCGCAGCGGCTGCGGCAGCGCCGGAAAGCGGTGCATCGGCGGCAGGCCGCTGAGGACGATGTGGGTCGCGCCCAGGCGCGCGCGCAGCAGGTCGATCAGCTCCAGTTGCTGGCGACGCCAGGTGTCCAGCGCGCGCCGGCCGGTGACGTCATTGACTCCGAGCGAAGTGACCACCACGTCATACGCGGCCGGCGGCTCGCTCGTGAGGCGACGCAGGATGTCGCGCGTGGTCGCCCCGGTAAAGGCCAGCAGCTTCCAGTGCAGGCGAAAAGTCGGCGCCAGCGCCACGGCGAGTTGCCCCGCCAGCGCCGCCTCCTGGGTGTCGGCACCCACTCCGGCGGCTGCCGAGTCGCCGAGGATCAACAGGCGCAGCGTCGGGCCATCACCGATGATCCCTTCGCGCTCGCCGGCAGGCTCCGGCAGCGTCGGCGCGGTACGCCGCAGGCGCTTGCCCTGGGCCAGCAGCACGGGGCCGAGCGCAAGCGTCGCCAAGGCATGGCGCAGGCTCACGGCTGGTTGTGGGTTCCGGACCGCACCGCCAGAAACACCTCGCGCAGGAACAGGCCGAGCGCCGCGATCATCGCCAGCATCGCGGCGATGAACAGGCCCGCCACCACGCGCGCCAGGTCGACGCCGAGCAGGGCGCCAAGGAAGGCGCCGGCCACCACCATGCAGACCAGCAAGGCGGAAAGCACGGCACAGAAGATCGCGTAATACACCAGCGCGCTGCGTCGCTTGAGCATGGTGATCTCGTCGCCGACCGCGCCCGCGGCGGCCACGCGGTCCGCCCGCTCCTGCACCACGCGGCGGCGATCGACGATGCGTCCCAGGCGTACGTTGAGGGCATTGATCATGGTGGCGATCGCGGTGAGCAGGAACACGGGCGCGACGGCCAACTGGATGACGCGGGTGATGTCGGTGAGGTGGGCTTCCATGGCTTCCTTCAGCGGCCTGCCGCCGCCAGCAGGCCGGCGATCTGCGCATCCTTGTCGCGCCAAAGCTGGCGCACCCATTCGCCGTAGGCCTCGCGCACCGCGGCATCGGCGGCATAGTCACCCTGCATCAGGTGCTCCGGCACCGGCAGGCTCTGCACGCGGACGATGACGCGGCGCATGCGCCCGCAAAGGAAATCGCGGAAGCCGGGCGCACCGTCGGGATAGACGATGGTGACATCGAGGATGGCGCGGAACTTGTCGCCCATGGCGTTGAGCGCCAAGGCGATGCCGCCGGCCTTGGGCTTGAGCAGGTGGCGGTAGGGCGATTGCTGCTTCGCGTGCTTGGCCGGCGTGAAGCGCGTGCCTTCGAGGAAGTTCATCACGCTGGTCGGTATCAGGGCGAATTTTTCGCAGGCTTTGCGCGTCGCCTCCTGGTCCTTGCCGCGCATCTCGGGGTGCCGCCTGAGGTAGTCCTCGGAATGCCGGCGCATGAAGGGAAAATCCAGCGCCCACCAGGCCAGGCCCATGATCGGCACCCACTTGAGCTGGTCCTTGATGAAGAACTTGAGCAGCGGGATGCGGCGGTTGAAGATGTGCTGCAGGACGAAGATGTCGGCCCAGGTCTGGTGGTTGCTGTTGACCAGGTACCAGCCGCGCGGGTCCAGCCCGGCGACGCCCTGCACGTCCCAGTCCATGGCTTGCGTGAGGACCATCCAGCCGCTGTTGCCCGCGATCCAGGCTTCGGCGATGCGCAGCAGCAGCGGGTCGATGGCCAGGCGCACCGCCTTGAAGGGCAGGATCAGCCTGACGATGGCAAAGGCCAGCAGCAGCGGCACCCATATGAGGATATTGAGCAGCAGCAGAAGGAAAGCGACAAGGCCGAGCAGCGGCCCCGGCAGGAAGTTCAGCATGACGGCCCGCGCGCAACAGGGGCCGTAGAGCGCAATGGTTCGACGGTAATACGTTTCATTCGGTGGCCTCCTGCCAAGGTCTTACTTCGATGCCCGAGCGAGTGTAACGGTCCGGTCCGGCGCAGACCAGGCGGGGATGTCGGGCCGCCGTGCCCGCTGCCGCGATCCATTTGTGCAAACCCTTGAACAAGTCCTCGGTGACGGTGGCCGACGACTTGATCTCGACCGGGCGCAAACCTTCCGGTTCGTCGATCAGCAGGTCGACTTCCAGGCCCACGTTGTCGCGCCAGAAGTAGAGGTTGGAAGGGTAGCCGGAATTGAAGCGGGCCTTGAGAAATTCGCCGACGATCAGTGTTTCAAAAAGGGCGCCGCGCAGGGGATGGATGGCAATCTGCGCGGCGGTTTGTATGCCCATCAGCGAGGCAGCCAGGGCGGCGTCAACGAAATACAGCTTGGGGGCCTTCACCACCCGTTTTCCCAGGTTGCGGTGATGAGGCGGCAGAAGCTGGACGATGTAGCTGGCTTCCAGAACCGACAGCCAGGCGCGCGCGGTGCTCTGCGCGACGCCGGCTTCCTGCGCCAGGTTGGCCAGATTGAGCAGTTGGCCGGTTCGCCCGGCACACAGCCGCAGGAAGCGCTGGAACGCGGCCAGGTCATGGACCTGGGTGATCTGCCGAACGTCGCGTTCCAGGTAGGACATGGTGTAGTCGGCCAGCCACCGCGCCGGGTTGAGCGCCCGCGCGTACAGGGCCGGATAACCGCCCCGCAGCAACATGGAATCCGTGTCGGGCGGCAGTTGTCCGGCCGCATTGAGTTCGGCGATGGAAAGCGGCAGCAACTGCACCAGCGCGGAGCGTCCGGCGAGGCTCTGGGCGATATGCGCCATCAAGGAAAAATTCTGCGAGCCGGTGAGAATGTAGCGGCCCATGGTGCCGGCGGCATCGACCTCGGACTGAATCCAGGACAGTAACGCCGGCACGTGCTGCACTTCGTCGATGATCGCGCCCTCTTTCCAGCGCGCGAGGAAACCACGCGGATCGCTGGCGGCGAATTCGCGTTCGTCCGGCGTTTCCAGCGAGACGTAGGGCTTGTCGGCGAAAGCGGCGCGGGCCAGCGTGGTCTTGCCCGACTGGCGCGGCCCGGTGAGGGTAATCACCGGGTAGCCGGAACGGATTTCGTCGAGCAGGGGTGCGGCGGCGCGGGGAATCATGTTCTTACAATTCCACGAAATGTTCGTGCAATTGTAAAGTGCAATCGTTCCGTCGTCCAGTCCGGCCAGAATGCCGGCCTCAGCGGCTCGGTCGCGCCGAATACTCCTGGCGCAACAGGTTCTTCTGCACCTTGCCCATGGCATTGCGCGGCAGCTCGTCGACCAGGTACACCCACTTCGGCACCTTGAAATTCGCCAGCCGGTCCTTGACCGCGGCGATGATGCCGTCCTCGCTCAGCGCCTTGCCTTCGGCGTTCTTCTGCCGCACCACCACCGCCGTCACCGCCTCGCCGAAATCCGGATGCGGCAGGCCGATCACCGCCGATTCGGCGACGCCGTGCAAGGCGTCGATCAGCTCCTCGATCTCCTTCGGATAGACGTTGAGGCCGCCGGTGATCACCAGGTCCTTGGAGCGGCCGCTGATGGTAATGTAGTACTCGGTATCCCAACTGCCCATGTCGCCGGTCTTGAAGAAACCGTCGGCGGTGAATTCCTCGCGCGTCTTTTCCGGCATGCCCCAGTAGCCCAGGAAAACATTCTCGCCCTTGACCTGGATGCCGCCGACCTCGCCTGTCTTGGCCGGCGTGCCGCCAGCGCCGACTATGCGGATCGCCGTCCCCGGCAGCGGAAAGCCCACCGTGCCACCGCGTCGTTCGCCATCGTAGGGGTTGGAAGTGAACATGCCGCCCTCGGTCATGCCGTAGCGTTCGAGAATGGTGTGGCCGGTGCGCGACTTGAACTCGTCGAAGGTTTCCCTGAGCAGCGGCGCCGAGCCGGAAATGAACAGGCGCATCCGCCGGCAGGTGTCGCGCGTGAACCCGGGGTCGAGCAGCAGGCGCACATAGTAGGTGGGCACGCCCATCATCACCGTCGACTGCGGCAGCAAGTTCATGGCGCGCGCGGCGTCAAATTTCGGCTCGAAGAACATTGCCGAACCGTTGAGCAGGGCCGTGTGGCAGGCGACGAACAGGCCATGCACATGGAAGGTCGGCAGCATGTGCAGCAGCACGTCGCCGGGCCGGAAATGCCAGTACTCGTGCAAGGTGCGCGCGTTGTGCGCGAGGTTGCCATGCGACAGCATCGCGCCCTTGGAGCGCCCGGTGGTGCCCGAGGTGTAGAGGATGGCGGCGAGGTCGCTCTTCTCGCGCGGCAGCGTGGCGAATTCGTCCGCGTGTGGCGCGGCAGCCTCGATCAGCGAACCGCGCCCGCTGTCGTCGAGCTCCAACACCTGCGCCACGCCGGCAGCGGCGGCCAGCTCGTCGGCCAGCGCGCGCATCGGCGGCCGGCAGACGAACAGCCCCGGCGTCGCATCCTGGAGAAAGTGCTCCAGCTCCTGGCGCTGGTAGGCCGGATTCAGCGGCAGGAAGACGGTGCCGGCGCGCAGGGAAGCGAGGTAGAGCACCAGCGCCTCGGGCGTCTTTTCCACCTGCGCGGCAACGCGGTCGCCCGGCTTCAGGCCCAGTGCCACGATCATGTTGGCCATGCGCGCCGAGGCGCGCTCGATATCGCCGTAAGTCCAGACGCGGCCGTCGGGAAGGATCAGGCAGGGCGCGTGGGGATCGCCGGGAAAGCCGGCAGCCAGTACCGTATAGAGGTTCTGGTACATGGCGGCGCGGCCCTGCAAACGCGAAACGCCCATTGTAGCCAAGGCGGCGCCGCGTCACGAAGTAGCCGGCCTGATAGCGCTTTCCGTCACCGCTTACATGGCGACACACTTTCACATTGCGGCGCAACATTCGGGCAACGACGCGGTGTAAAGATTGCATCCGAACGACTACTCCAGGGAAAAACGCGACCCACCGCAGATGGGCTACGCCCCTCACCATCGGCAGCTTCCTCGTCGTCGCCGTCACCGGCGTACTGATGTTCTTCCACCTCGATTCAGGACTCAACAAGTTGGCCCGAATGGCTGGCCCGGGCCATGCTCGCTATCACGTAGGCCCTGCATGCGGCAGTGCATTTCAAATCCTTCAGCCGGTATTTCACGCGTCCTCGGGCACTTGCGGTGATCGGAGTATCGCTGGTGATCCTCGCCGCGTCCTTTCTGACCCCGCCGGGCAAACCATCCAGGCCTCCTACCTGCTCGCCGTGAATGCCTTGCTTGATGCGCCTATCGAGCGTATCACTAGCATCCCAGGACGCGAGCTCACCGGTGCTCACCGATCTGCAGGCTGCAGATTTCAGCGCCAGCGCTGGCGGCAACCTGCGTGCCGTCGCCGGGACGCAGCGCGAGCGAAAGATGCACGGCGCTGGGAATCGCACTGGTCAGCCGCTGATCCGAAGTCCGCCTTACTTCACGTTCTCCGGCAACCACATCGCGATCTGCGGAAAGAGCGCCAACCGCACAATGGCGAGGATCATCAGGACGATGAAGAGGCGCGGTGCCCCAGATGATGTCGCGCAACTTGATGTCGGGGGCGATCGAGTTGATGACGAAGAGGTTGGAGCCCCGGCCGGCGGATGGATCAGGCCCATTTCCAAGAGGATGGTCGCGGCGATGCCGGAACAGACCAGGTCGATACCGTGGGCCTTGAGCGCCGGCAAGATGATCAACGTCACCATCAGGATGATAGCCACCGGCGGCTGGGAAGAAGCCGAGCACCACCAGCAGGATACTTCACCGCGACGAAGAAGCCCCACTTGCCCAGCGGAAGGACGACCAGCCAGGCGGCGACCTCCACGTGATGTGCAGGTAGCTCCGAAACGTAGGTGTAGAAAAAGCTCATGGCGATGATCATCATCACCATGGTCGATTCGCGCACCGTGCCACCGAGGATGGCCTTCATATCGGACCAGCGCCAGCATCCGTAAATCACCATCACCATCAGCAGCGAAGAAGAAGGCGCCGATGCCCGGCCACCTCCGAAGGCGTGGACCAGCCGCCGTACACAGCGCCACCATGATGATAACGATGATGCCGGGGAGGGCACCATCGCGGCAGGGATTCGAACTACTCGCGCCAGGTGAAGTTCTGCTCGTCGAGGATCGCGCTGTTACCACCGACCAGACGCGCCCGCGCCTACTCGCGGCGGAACTGGATCACCACCCAGACCGCGAACATCCCGGTGAGCAACGGGCCGGGGCCGACCCCGGTGATGAACAACTTGCCGATCGACTGCTCGGTGACCACTCCATAGAGGATCAGGCTCAATGAGGCGGAATCAGTATGCCGAGCGTTCCACCGGCGGCGATGATGCCCGGGCCAGCGCCGGCGAATAACCACGCTTGCGCATCTCGAGGGTGCCGGAACCGATCGCCGGAACAGGTGGCCGGACTGGAGCCGCATGCGGCGGCGAACACCGAGCAGGCCATGACGTTGGCCCACGCCCAGCCCGCCCGGCACGCGGCCCATCCAGCGGTTGACAGAAGAGTAAAGGTCACCCCGGCGCGCGACTTGCCGATCGCGCGCCCATCACGACCGCGAACAGCGGGATGGTCAGCAGCACGAAATTGTCGAGTTCCGAATACGTGGGGTCTCCGGCGATCCAGGCCGATGGTTTCCGGCGGCACGTAAATGACCATGAAGGTCAGCGCCACAGCCCACGGCGAAGGCGATGAGCATGCCGGAGAACAAGCGATGAACTTCGCCAGGCCGAAGAGGATGCCGAGTGCATCGTGCTCGTTCTTCGTCCTCGCGATGCTCATAGTTATGCTGGTCACCGACCTGTACCAGGAGTTACAGCGAAGCAGGCTCATACCGTCGGCCATCGACAGGTGAGGCCGGCCCGAGCTTCGGCCCCCGGGAGGTAGTGCTCATCACCGTCGGTCCCAGGCTTCATGAAAGAACTGCCAGGATTTCCAGGCGGTGAAGGCGCAGAACAACAGCGAGAGCAGGTCGCCCAGCATGTGGCGGTGGCGGTTGGCCTTTTCCGACATCGTCGTCGAGCACCTCGATGCCGACGCTGGCGCGCGCGGCCTGGGTGAAGGCCACGCTCATGAAGGTGGCGCCGATCAGCAGCATGATCGACAACTCGAGTACCCAGTCGGTTGGGCCAGTTGAGCGGGTAACGCACCGCCACCTCGGACTACCAGCACGCCGGAGACAAAACACGATCAACACGCCCGAGACTTATCCCGCCAGGTTGCTGACCGTGCCGGCGGCGCGACCAAAAACCCGCCAGAGCGCGAACACGGCTCCGGCTTACTTGACGGACAGGGCCATGTCCGAACAAGGCCTTGCCGTTCTTGGCCTTCTCCTCGAAATCCTTCCAGGCCGAGGCCTTCGCCACCTCGCGCCACTTGTCGAAGGTCGCCTGGGCCATATCGACCGCCTTCAGGCCAGCCTTCGGTGAACACCTCGACCACGCGCTGGTCGTCGGCCTTAGCCGCCTCCACGCCGAACTTCTCCAGCAGGGCGCCGACCTCCATGACCGAGCTTTACCATGTTGCGCCGGGGTCAGGCTGTCAAGCTCTTCTTCGACATCAGCAGCGGCTCGGAGCATGTACCCAGAAGGAATGCTTGCGCCCGGCGGTGAGGAAGTTGGAGGTCTCGTGCAGGCGGAAGCTGATCAGCGAGGTGCTGGAGGTGATCGCCGCGTCGAGCACGCCGGATTGCAGTAACGCAGTAGATCTCGTTGGAGGGCACGTTGGTCACGGCGGCGCCGGCGTCCACGGTCATCAAGTCGATCTCGCGGCCGCGCCGCCGCGCGCTTTCATGCCCTTTGCATCCTCGGGGCCGACCAACTGGCTTGCCCTTGGCAGCGATGCCGCCAGGCCTGCCGAACCCAGGTGATGATCTCGAGATTGCGCTCGTCGAGCGGGGCGCGTCAGCTCCTTGCCGATCAGCGCCCCCTTCCAGCGCAGGCACTGCTCGTAGCTGGCTGATCACCCGTCAGCATCAGGGTCAGGTTGGCCTCGGGACTCGCCGCCGGCAGACGACAACGGATACAGCGCCATGTCCAGGGCGCCGGTGGACAGTAGCTTTGCTGTTGCGGCACGGGCTTCATCAGCGATGCCGCCGGGTAGATTTCGAACTTGAGCGCGCCGCCGCTCTCCTTTCACCTCGGCGGCGGACTTACGCCACCAGGCGGTCGCGGAAATCACCCTCATCAAGGGTGCCACCGGAACTGGTGGGAAATCTTGTATCGGTTTGTCTGGTCTGCAGTAATGGGGCGCTGGACGCGCCAGGGCCAGTGCTCCGGCCAGTGCCGGTGAAGTTTTCAGGAAAGTGCGTCGCATGGTTGGTCTCCTTCGTTACTGTCCGCTGTTTTTCGGCCGCGCCCGGCGCCTGACGGCGGCCGAGTGGCGATGGCGCCTACGCAGGCGAAGTTTTCGACATTCTGTTCCAGCGCGTCAAGCTCGTACAGGTCGTTCACCTGACGCCGGGGCTGTCCCAGGCCCTTACCCGGAGTGTCGCCAAGCGGGTTGATGCGCTCGATGGTGAGCCATTGCCAAGGTGGAAGCGCGCCACCGGGTCAGGCGGCAACCAACCGTCACCGCGACTCGGCCTTGGCCAGGGTCAGATAGCGTGCCGCGACTTCCGCCAGCGCCTCGTTGGTGAGTCGCGCGGCCGCCGCATCCACGGTCAAGCGCCAGCAACGGGTTCTCGCAGGCCAAGCTCCAGGCCTGAACCGCCAATTCCGACGGATGCTCGTCAGGCGCAGGGCGGGCAGCCCGGTGACAGAAGTGGCGAAATGGCTGGCAACGGAAAATCGCGGCACAGATCGTCGATCACGCGCTTCGCAGGAAGCTGCCGAGAGAAACGCCGCGCAAGCCGCTTTGTATTCGAGATCAAATAGAAAATCGCGGTGTCGGCGCGGCGGACATCCGTGTTACCGGCGCCGTTTTCGTCAAGCGCAGGGCCTGGATGCTGTCCCCGAGCTGGTTGGTCAAACCACCTCGACGAAGATCAGCGGCTCCATGGGCATGCGCGGGCGGAAGAAAGGCATACAGCCGGCGGTCGAGTCGAACGGTTCTTGAAGTCGGTCAGGAACGGATGGCATGCGCCGCCTCGTACTGGATCAGCTTCTCCAGCAGTGCGGCGGGCGAGTTCAGGTGATGCGTTGCAGTTCGAAAGCCGACGAACCAGGCCGCCAGGCGCGATTCCAACTCGCGGTCGAGCGGCGCCAGGCCGGGCTCCTCGTCGTATAGCGCAGCAGGTCGGCGCCCAGATGGACAGAGGAACAAGACGCCCTGCGGGATGGCATTGAACTGGGTGAGGGGATGCGGATGCGGAGCAAACGCAGCGCGGCGCGCAAGCTCGGCCTGGCATCCATCGCGCCTCGCCGTCGACGGCGGCCTGGTAGGCCGCGTGCGCCACCGCCACGCGTGCCGGATCGGGGCCGAATTCGAGCGCGATCAGCTTGAGGAAGGCCTTGCGCCCGGTGTCGTCGAGTTGCAGGTAGGTATGGGCCAGGTCCGCCGCCCGCGTGCGCGCCGAGACTTCGCCGCCTTTGGCATCGGCGCACTCGCGCAGTTGCCGGCGCCAGTCGCCGACCTGCTTCGGCCCGGTGCTCGCCGTGCCGCCAGCGCCGACTATGGCCGACGAGGCGCCGGACCGGACCTCCAGCCATGGGCCGCCTCGGCGCGGAGAAGCGACGCCCGGGATCAGTTGCGAGAAATCGTCGATCGCCGGGTAATCGCCGGTATCGTTGTCGCGGCGCGTGCTATCGGCCGCTTCACCGACACAGTTGGGCGTGCCGAAAACGGCGGGCACTGTCGACACCACCCGGCTATCCGTCGACCAGCAACCGTGCGCGCCAGGTCGAAGCCTTCGGCTTCGCGCAGGGCTGCCGAAGCCTGCTCCTCATGGCCGCGCCCAGCGCGTGCGACTGACGATGGCGTCGGAAATGGCGCCCAGGCCGGTGACGCGCCATTTTCAGCGTCACGCTCTTGTAGTGGGCATTGGTCGCCAGCACGATGCGACGCCCGAGGGCGTATCGCTGGAGAAAAGTCGGTGACATGGGGATGGATGTCGATCAGGTGCGAGACCTCCTCCTTGAGCCGCATGATGTCCAGTTCAGCGTAGTCTCCCAGAAATCCACCGAGTACCAGTCGAGGGTCCCGGCGCGGGCGTGGTAGCGGGCCTCAGCTCGCGCCCGGTTTCCAGCGTCACGCCGCGCGCGGCGCGTAACGTTACGGCAGATGCACCTGCCAGAAATGGTTGTCGAAATTCAGGTCGAGCAGCGTGACGTCCATGTCCCGAACAGGACGGTATCGACCCGCAACCAGTCGACCAACAGGTTGGCGTCGGCCATGACGGGGCTGAAGCAGCGGTGGGTATGCCGAATCTCCTCCGGGTGCAGCAGCTTGCGTCTGGCGCATTGACCCAACAAAGCGACGGGCGACGCCTATCGCCACCCGACCGCGAATTGTTCGGGGCCGCAGGTAGGCCCAGCCCGCTGCTGCAGGCGCATCAGCTCAGCATAGCCGGCGCGGGTATATTCTCGATCTTGTCGATCCTTGTCGTCCTTTCAGCTTCTGCGCCTGCATCGAGTTACCGCAGGCGACCAATACCCGGCCGACATCGCGTCCTGCACCTTGTTGGCGGTCAGCGCGCCGACTTTGAACATGCCCAGCGCCGGGCCGATCACCACCACGGCCACCTCGACCTTGCCGATTCCTCCTGCACGTTGTTGATGTTGGCCAGGACGGTATTCCATTTGCGCGAATCCTCGTGGTTGACCTGAAACACCACGCGGTGGTTCGGCGGGCGACCCGCCTGCGCCAGCTGCCAGGCCGGGCAGGAAGACAAGCAGCGCCACCCATGCCGGCAGCGTCGATTTGAAATTTCATGTCCGTCCTCCACATCGTCTATTCTTCGCGGCACCTACTCTGCCACAAAGCACCATGGAAAGAATCGACTACGCCGTGATCAGCTTAGCGTAATCGGCCTCCCGATTGGCGTGATTGCTCGCCATGCGCGGACGCGAGTTGCTGATCCGCGAAACCGAGGGCGCCTTCGGCTACCGACATCAGCGCCCGCAACAGCGAGGTGATCCATCCGGCATCCACCTATCCGGCCGGATCGCTCGGGCGCAGCTTTGCGTTGCCGGCAGGAAGCACCTTTACGCCTACTGCGCCGAGCGCGGCATCGAGCATCGGCGCTGCGGCAAGCTAATCGTCGCCGGCGGCGAACACCGCCGGCCTGGGCCACTGGCGAACTATCGCCGCCCGCGCGCCGGCGCCAGCAGCGTCAACGACCTGCAACGGCTCACCCCGCGACGCCGCGCGGGCACCAGAACCGGCGCTGGAATGCAGCGCCGCCCTGCTCTCGCCATCGACCGGGATCATCGACAGCCATGGCCTGATGCTTTCGCTGTTGGGCGATCCGAGCGCGCAGGTACCGTGCTGGCGCTGCACAGCCCGGTATTGGGCGGGCTGTTTCCGCCGAAGGCATCCGCCTCGACGTCGCCGGCAACGGCGACAGATATCACTGCACGGCGCGCGGCGTCGTCGATTGCGCCGACCTCGGTGCTACAACACCTCGCCACGCCCTGACCGGGCTGCCGCCGCACGCGTGCCGCCGCTGCTATGCCAAACGCAATTACTACGCGGCATGACGGCCGCGCCCCCTTCTCGCGCCTGATCTGCCCGGTGCCGGAAAGCGCCGGCCTGGGCGTGCATCTGACGCTGGACCTCAGCGCCAGGCGCGCTTCGGTCCCGACGTCGAATGGATTGACGGTATCGACTACGGTCGATCCCCGGCGCGCCGATGCCTTCTATGCCGAGGTGCGCCGCTGGCCAACCGGAGCTTTCCGACGGCCAACACAGCCCGCCTACGCCGGCATCCGCCCCAAGCTCCACGCCCCGGCGCGGCGACATGACGACTTCGCGATCGCCGGGCCGCGCGACCGGCGATGCCCGGCTGGTCAATTCTTCGGCATCGGTCGCCCGGCCTGACGGCCTCGCTGGCGCTCGCCACATGCCGCGAACTCCTGGCGAAAACCTGAAGCGGCGACCGGCGCGACGCGCCGGCAGGGAAATCAGAATGTCCGGACCAGCCCCGCCCGGCTACGGCAGGAAACCGCCACGCCAGCTCATCGGAGAGCCACGGCGTTCGGCTCCACACCGTGTCACAGGTCAGGACGTCGCCACCAGGAAGCTTTGCCGCCGGCGAAAGCAGCGGTGAGTTGCCCCCTGTGAAGTAGACGACCACCTTTTGGCAGCGCCAGCATGAGCTGCCAGGAGCCGAAGCCGATGATGTCGCGGCCACGGCCGGGCATCCGATGCGCGCACTCGGCGCACCGAGATGCCGCGCCAGTGTCCCGAACGAGGATCCGGATGGCGTGTGGAAGGCCGAAATCGCGCACGTGGCTTTGATGCTGATCATGACGAATTCCTTCGCGAGAAATGAGCTTGAGGCAA
>JADJUP010000003.1 GCA_016716965.1 Sulfuritalea sp.
GGCTTGCAGGCCGACATACTGACGCTGGCCAGCCTGGGCTGTCATCCGCTGTCGGTGGTTACGGTAATCACGGTGCAGGACACGGCCGGCGTCGAAGGAGTCCTGCCGATCGATGCCGAGTGGGTCGCCGACCAGGCGCGGGCGCTGCTTGAAGACATGCCGGTGGCCGCCTTCAAGCTGGGCATGATGGGTAGCGTTGAAGTCATCGCGGCGATCGCCGAGGTGATCGCCGATTACCCCGACATCCCCGTGGTGCTGGACCCGGAATGCTGGCATCCGGTCGTGGCGACCAGTTTGCCGACGAGGAATGATCGAGGCGATGATCGGCATGTTGCTGCCGCAGACTACCCTTCACACCCAACAGTCTTGAGGCCAGGCGACTGGCGCAGCAACTCGGCGAGTTCGAGGATGGCGCGCGCCGCGATCCGGGGCTGGTCGATTGCGCCCACGGGCTGATCGAGGCCGGATGCGAGTACGTGCTGGTCACGGGAACCCACGAAGGTACGCCGCAGGTGATCAACACGCTGTATGGCAGTCATGGAGTGGTGCGCACGGATCGCTGGGATCGTCTGCCGGGGAGCTACCACGGATCGGGCTGCACCTGGCGTCGGCGATCGCCGCCCATCTGGCCAGCGGCGCGGGCATGGCCGATGCGGTGATGGGCGCCCAGGAATACACTTGGCGTACGCTTTCCGCCGGATTTCGTCCGGGCATGGGACAATTCATTCCTGATCGCCTGTTCTGGTCGCGCGACGTGGATGAGGAAGCCGATGACGCCTGAGATGCGGGAAAACGGAAGACGGATGCCGGGAGGCGGATGGCCCGCCTTCTGCGGTGCCATGACGCCAGCGGGGGGCCGGCCTTGGACATGAATCTTCACGGCCTGTGCGCCGTCACCCTGGACGACCTGCTGCTGCCCCGCCTCTCGGCGCTGGTCAAGGCCGCACTCGATGGCGGTGCCCGCTTCGTGCAATATCGCAACAAGATCGCTCCGCGTCCGCTGCGGCGTGCCCAGGCGGCGGAAATGCTGCGCATCTGCCGCGCCGCCGGAGCCAGGCTCATCATCAATGATGACGTCTGGCTGGCGGTCGAGATCGCGCCGACGGCGCCCATCTCGGCTGCGGCGACGCTCCCGGCGGTTCCCTGCTGGCCGCGCGCGAGGCACTCGGTCCGAAGCGCATCCTCGGCGTTTCCTGCTACAACGACCTGGCGATGGGCGAGGAAGCCGCCAGGGCCGGCGCCGACTATCTTGCCTTCGGCAGCATGTTCCCGTCGCGTACCTGCCGGCAGCGGTGCGCGCCCCCCCCTGCAACTGCTTGGCGAAGCCAAGCGCCGCTTCGGCCTGCCGGTCGCCGCCATCGGCGGCATCACGCTTGACAATGCGCCCCAGGTTATCGATGCCGGCGCCGACATCCTCGCCGTGGTCAGCGACCTGTTCGATGCCATGGACATCAAGACCCGCGCCGATGCCTACCAGCGGCTGTTCGCCACTGAGCAAGCCTGACCCCGGTTTCGGCTGCGCAAAGCGCCGCTACAATCCGACCCCCGATTCCTGATTTCGGATCCCTGAACATGACCCGCAACGAACAACTCTTTTCCCGCGCCCAGAAAACCATTCCGGGCGGCGTCAATTCCCCCGTGCGTGCCTTTCGTTCCGTCGGCGGCGCGCCGCGATTTTTTGCCCGCGGCGCCGGTTCCCGCGTCTGGGATGCGGACGGCAAGGCCTACCTCGACTATGTGGGTTCCTGGGGGCCGCTGATCCTCGGCCATGCCGATCCGGATACCGTGTCGGCCGTGCAGCAGGCGGCGGCGAGAGGACTCAGCTTCGGCGCTCCGACGGAAGGCGAGGTCGAACTGGCGGAACTCCTGGTGCAGCGCGTGCCGAGCATGGACATGGTGCGCCTGGTGTCGTCCGGTACCGAGGCGACCATGAGCGCGATCCGCCTCGCGCGCGGCTTTACCGGGCGCGACATGATCGTCAAGTTCGAGGGCTGCTACCACGGTCACGGCGACAGCCTGCTGGTCAAGGCCGGCTCCGGCCTGCTGACCTTCGGCAATCCGTCGTCGGCGGGCGTGCCCGCCGACCTGGCGCAGCACACGCTGGTGCTCGACTACAACGACGCCCAGGGGTTTGCGCGATGCCTTCGCCAAACACGGTGCGAAGATTGCCTGCGTCATCGTCGAGCCGGTGGCCGGCAACATGAACCTGATCGCGCCCAATCCGGAGTTCCTCGCCGCGATGCGCGAATCGTGCTCGCAGCATGGCGCGGTGCTGATCTTCGACGAGGTGATGACCGGCTTCCGCGTCGGCCCGGGTTCGGCGCAAGGGCTGTACGGCATCACGCCGGACCTGTCGACCTTCGGCAAGGTGGTCGGCGGCGGTATGCCGCTGGGCGCCTTCGGCGGCCGCCGCGACATCATGGAAAAGATCGCGCCGCTGGGGCCCGTGTATCAGGCCGGCACGCTGTCTGGCAATCCGCTGTCGGTGGCGGCGGGCCTGGTGACGCTGAAGAAGATCGCCGCGCCGGGTTTCTACGAGGCACTCACGGCGAAGACCACGATGCTGGTCGAAGGCCTGGCCGCCGCCGCGAAGAAGCGTGGCGTCACGTTCTCCGCGCAATCGGTGGGCGGCATGTTCGGCGTGTATTTCGCGGCGACGCCGCCGACCTCCTATGCCGAGGTGATGGCCAGCGACAAGGAAGCCTTCAACCGTTTCTTCCACGCCATGCTGGATGCCGGTGTCTATCTGGCACCCTCGGCCTTCGAGGCCGGCTTCGTTTCCGCCGCGCACAGCGAGGCCGACATCGCCACCACCGTGGCGGCGGCCGACGCCATCTTCGCCGCCGGCTGATCCGGCAGTCCCGCGAAGAGTCGGCGCTGGCGACACGGCGATGGGGGCGTAATTCGATGCCGATACTCAGCCCTGGCGCAGCCTGGGGCGTGCTGCTGGTCGCCGGCTTGTGTGAAATCGCCTGGGCGATCGGCCCCGAATACCGAGGCTTCACGCGCCTGGTGCCCAGCGCCTGGACGCTGGCGGCGATGGCCGCTTCTGTCGTGCTTCTGGCCTGGTCGCTGAAGACCCTGCCGGTGGGAACCGCCTATGCGGTATGGACCGGAGTCGGCGCGGTCGGCACGGCTATCCTGGGCATGATCCTGTTCGACGAATCGCGCGAGGTGGCGCGGCTGGTCTGCATCGGCCTGATCGTGGCCGGGATCCTCGGGCTGAAACTGGTGACGAAGTAGCGTCGGGACCCGGCGGTTCCAGCCCTCGCGCCTGGCGCGACGGGCCGCGAGCAGATTCCCCGGCCTTGCGGGTTTCGAGCCAGCGCAGCGTGACGAAGGTACCCCAGCCGAAGAGCCCCATGGCGACCGTGAAGGCGCCGTAAGCCACCGGCCACGACACGCCCTGGGTCATCATCGAGAACTCCGACATGCCGCCGATGCCGGCGATGATGTTGAGCGGCACGAACACCACGCTGATGGTGGTCAGCTTGGACACGCGCTTGTTCTGGTTGATGTTGATGAAGCCGACCGTGGCATCCATCAGGAAGTTGATCTTGCCGAACAGGAAGGATGTGTGGCCGTCCAGCGAATCGATGTCGCGCAGGATCTGGCGCGCGTCGTCATACTGGTTGGTGGACAGCAGCCGGCTGCGCAGAGCTACTGGGGTCAGCATCACATTCGGTTTTCACGCCGTCCTCCTGACCTCAAACGCATCATCATTGGCGGCGAAGCGGATATCGACGGGCCCGCCGTCTTGCCAGCGCCGACTTTCGTTGCCCGCACCGCCGTCGATGCGGTCGGCGTCGCCCCAGCCCTGGATGTCGTTGTCAGCGGCGCTGCCGGCCAGCAGCTTCGCGCGCAGATCGGGTTCGGTCCAGATCAGGGTGGGTTCCGCGTCGGCGGAGGCGGCGAACTCGATGCGTTCGATCTTGCCCGTGGCAGCGCCGCTGCGGTTCAAGGCGCCTTGCAGCGTGATGCTCTCCCCCTGGCCCAGGTCGATGACGATGTCGGCCAGCGTGGTTGCGGTGCGCCCGTCCCAGCCGCTGCGTTCGTTGGCGATGCGCAAGCTCAACTCTTCCGGGGCGATGCCGATCAATCGCAGGGTGTCCGTGTTGGCCGTGGGATCGAGATCGGCAATCGTGTCGTTGCCGTCGCCGCGCCGGAAAAGATAGCTGTCGTCGCCGTTGCCCCGCGTCGCCGGCGCCAGCAGGTCGGCATACGCGGAGTAGTCGGCGGCGCCGATCAAGGTATCGTTGCCGCTGCCGCCGTCGATCAGGTCATTGCCCGCGTTGCCGGCGATCTGGTCGTTGCCGGCGAGGCCCGGCAGGGTATCGGCGCTCGCGCTGCCGATCAGGAGATCGTTGCCCGGCCCCGCCCCCGCGGCGATGCCGGCGTCGTCCCAGGTGCTGCCGTCCCTGAAGCCGATGACGGCGCCGCTCTGGGCGACGCTCTGGTAGTTCTTGACGATGAGCTTGTCGGGAGTGTCGATGAAGCCGATCACCAAGTCGTTCCTGCTGCGCTTGACCGTGACCTCGTCGGCATTCGCCGCCAGCCACACCCGGTCGCCGGCGTTCCAGGTATAGATCTGGTCGACACCACTCCCCTTCCGGAAAACATAGGTGTCGTTGCCGGCTTCGCCCATCAGGGTGTCGTTGCCGGTGCCGCCGTCGAGGGTATCGTCGCCGTCCCCGGCGTTGAGGGTGTCGCCACCCCCCGCGCCATACAGCAGGCTGTTCCCGGCTTCGTTGATCAGGTGCTCGTTGCGCTGGGTGCCCCACAGGGTGTCGTGGCCGTAGAGGCTGTTGATGTAGCCGTCGCCTTCGACTAGGCTGCCGCGCACGGCTTCCGAGCCGTCGGTGCCCTCCATGTGCGGGCTCCAGGCGCGCTGGCCGGTGTGGAGTGTGTCGTAGACCGGCAGGCCGGCGCTGTCCATGGCCCAGGCGAGGTCGGTGCCGTTGAGTTGGTCCAGTTCGACAAAGGTTTCGCGAAGGGCGAGGTAGTTGACGGAGTCTTGCGCACCGAGGCCCTTGATGGCGCGGGCGAAGTCGGCGAGTTGGGCGGTGCCGGTCGTGGTTCCGTTCGCGGCGTCGGCGGCGAGGCCGTCTTGCAGCAGGGTTTCGACGCCGGAGAGGTCGGCCTTGAGGGTTTGTGATGCGTCGTCCCAGGTGTATTGAATCTGGTCGAAGAGGGGTTTGAGGGTGGTCTGGGCCAGCAGGCTGGCGCCGTAGTACTCGCGGACTTGGTGCCAGGACATGCGCCATTGGGTGGCGGCGTTGGAGTCCGGATTGGCCAGACTCTGGCCGAAGACGGTTTCGAGGAAGGTGATCTGGCGCGCGTCCATGGCGCCGCCGCGCGAGGCGGGGGACAGGTCCTGCACGTTGGCCCAGGTGTAGAGGAGTTGGTCGAGGGCGTCGTCGCGGGCGACGGGGTCGGATGCGGCAAGGTAGGCGGTGAGTACGGCCGCAATCGCCGTGTCGCCAGCGCCGACTTCCTTGGCCAGGGCCTGGTGCAGGTCGAGCAGGTTGCCGTAGCCGGCGAGATCGGGCTGGGCGGCGATGGCTTCGGTGACGGTGTAGGTGGTTGCGGGGAGGGACAGCGCGGTGTCGCGCTGGAACAGGAGTTCGCCGGCGAGGCCGGTGCTGGTGTCGGTTCGGGTGAAGCTACCGGTTCGAATCAGGGTGTTGCCGTTGGCGTCGGGGGCGGCGTTGGTGGGGGTGCCGGCCAGGGAGATCGAGGCGATTCCGGCCTCAGGCAGGGTCTTGAGTTCGTCGACTTGCGATATCCCGTCCTGGTTGCTATCCGTCCAGGCGCGAAGGTCGGCGAAGCGGCTATCGTTGGCGTCGATTTGGCCGTCGCGATTGCTGTCCCATTCGGCCAGGGCTTGCAGGCCGCTCGTCGCCTTGGCACCGGAGCGTAACGTCGTCTGGTCGCCGAAGAGTTCGAGGCCGCTGTCGATCGTGCCGTTGTCGTTGCGATCGAGGGCGAGGAAGGCGTCGTTGGGGTTGAGCCAGCCGGTGGACTCCGCGAAGCCGTTGGCGTCGTGGTCGAAGTGCAGGCCGTTGGTAGTGGCATTGGTGGTGGTGATGCCGTTGGCGTCGAGGTCTAGGGTCAGGGGTCGCGGCGGATGGGGAAACTTGAAGCGGACCGCATCCTGCTACGTATTGCATCAAGAGAAGAATCACCACCAAGCCAACGGCTTATGCTGAGTGCAATGTCCACAGCATCAGTTTCCAAGGACTGTGTAATATCCTGCAGAGCAGATTCAACATCATCCCAAATCGCTTCGATGGTGCCACGTTCTTTCCATAAGAACAGTGCAGCTGAGGCTGAGAGATTTAGTGCACGTGCGCCGGGAGCAAGAGGAGTAGGAATTGCAGAAATGACTCCGGCAATTCCTCCCACGATGCCTATCGATGCCTCCACGATCGCTCCTTGGTCCCCGGAATCCAAAGCTTTCCTGAGGAGTAAGGACTGTGCGGCCAAATTTGAGGCTTGTGCAGTTAGATTGAATAGCTGATAACTGAATGGGGGAGCGATCGCTCTGGCTTCGAGGCCGATCCCCAAGGCTGCTGAGTAGGCGCTGGCTATATTTATTATGCCAGCGTTGTACTCAAGGGAACCTGGTGCATTGTTGGCGACTTTGTCCGTGCCCTTTGCCATCGACGAGCCCGTGTTCGCAGCCCTACCAATCAAATCAATCCCGCTGGCCATTAGCTTCCTCCGTCAGATAAATGCTTGTGAATTACAAATGCACCGTAGTATTTATGCAATTGACGACTATTCCAATCCTGTTGGTCACCTATAACGCCGGAAACGCAATTGGCCAAATAAGGCCACATGCACCGACCCCAATAGAAAAGCCAAACAAAAAAATCAGAGCATGCCAAAGCAGCAAATCGGCCGCATTCTTGACCCTGTTGATTCTGTTCTTTGCACTGAATGTTGCATTCGCATCTGATGGTATTTGCTTTGAAATTACGATTATTCCAAGGAGGCAAATGCAGCCAGCAAAGAAAGTCCATTTCATTAGTGGAATGGGCATGAGGTGGTCCCATACCGTACTAACTGCCTCTCCCATCAACAGCACGGGTATCTCTAGCACCATGCCGAGGATGAAGCCAATTGCCATTAGCCTCTCGATCCGCTTCGAGGAAAAATAGACTCTAACTGGTGTAGACCACAGTGAATTGACTTCAACTTCATCTTTGTTGGTGCCATTGGGGTCAGCATTGAATCCATTGCTCATACCGCACTCCCGATTCCAATCGTCACTTCATTCCTGTCAGATCGGGACTCGCACGCCCCGCCGTCTCGCCAGCGCCGACTTCTGGTTGGCGACAACGCGCCAACCTTGTCCAGAGATGCGCTCATTCCTTTCCCCCTCCCACAACTCCATCCTCCACGACTTTCTTTCGCATCGCCCCCTCCGCGCCCCGCAAGTGACACCTCATCCACCGCATGCCCCTCGGCGTGTGGCGAGCAGTGCGCGGGAAAGCCGCCTTGCCGCGCCGCTTGTTGAATGCCTGCGGTCAGGTCGGGATCGATCAACAGCATTTCACTCATCACCTGAAATGAATCGCGTACCGCATGTCCGGCGCTTGCGCCACTGACTGCGGCTTTTCCCGCCACAACCAGACCATCACCTTGGCCGGTAGTCCATCCAGGTGGATATCGTCTATGTCCGGCGTGACCGGACTCATGTTGTTGCAGCCACCGGGATACCCGCAGCTACCGCCGCGGTGGATGAACTGGGGATTGGCATAGGCTGCGGTTGGTGCGTTGGCCTTGCTCACGTTTTGCGAGTCGGCGTACGAAACGTAGATGTAATCGAAGCCGAAATCCCGTGCGTTGTAGGCAATCAGGCTGAACTCCGGCTTCTGCCGGCGCCGGATGCAGGCGGCGTCATAGCTGACTTCGGCATAGGCGTCGCGCGGCTTCCACGTCAGTTGCCGGGGTGGGCAGTCCAGCGGGAAACCGGCGATCCTGGATTCGGAAAGATCATTGATCCACCAGTCATTGAACTCCGCTGCCACCAGCAAGTACGGGTTGAGCAGGAAGCGTGACTCTTCGGCCGGGCCATCGATGCTGCGAATGCCGGCACCGTGATAGAACTGGCCTTCGACTCCCCACCATGGCGCCGAATCTTCAATCTGGCCAAACACCGCCGACCGTGGCGTGTAGGTGGCGGTAAACAACGCAAGATACTGCTTCACGGCGGTTCCACGCATTTGCAGCACGGCGTCGCGGGTCAGGAAGTCCAATTCAGCCGGGGCGTTGATCGCGATTTCGAGCGCGTCGGCATTGGCGTCCTTGCCGATCGCCAGGCGATTGGCAACTGCGGGCGGTTCGTGTTTTGGCGCCGGCGCGACTTGCGCCTCCTGCGCGACCGGGTCCCTGGCCATTTGTTGCCAGTAGTAGCCGGCGCCCGCTACCGCCAACAGCAGGAGCAAGGTGATCTGTCGCATCATGACGTGGAAATGACCGGTGAAATGGCGAAGCCGATGCAATACGAACGGGTAGCGCCGGTTGGTGCGAGATGGGTCTGCACTAGCTCAGCCAAAGTTGCCCCCCTCTTCGACCAATTCCATCCGCATCGCCCCCTCCGTGCCCCGCAGGTGATAGACCTCATCCACCTGCAAGCCTCTCGGTACATGGTGGGTGATGAACAAAATGGTGGCCCGCCCCTTGAGGCGGTTGATGGTTCGCGCGAACTGCTCGGCGGTGTGCTGGTCGAGGTTGGAGGCGGCTTCGTCGAACACCAGCACCCGCGGCTTTTTGAGCAGGGCGCGCGCGATGGCGATGCGCTGGCGCTGGCCGCCGGAAAGCCCGATGCCGCGTTCGCCGATCTCGGTGCGGTAGCCCTCGGGCAGGGTATCGATGACGTCGTGAATCTCCGCCATCTTGCAGGCTTCGACGACATCTTCGAAGCGGGCGTGGGGATGCGCCATGATCAGGTTGTCGTAGAGCGTGCCGGAAAACAGCACGGTTTCCTGCGGCACGACACCGAAACTGGCCCGCAGCTCGTTGGCCGCGAGATGGTGGATGTCGCGGCCGTCGAGCCGGATGCTTCCTTCGGAGGGCAGGTAGAAGGCCTGCAGCAGCTTGGCCAGCGTGCTTTTTCCACTGCCCGAGGGGCCCATGATCACGGTGAGATGACCCGGCTTGAATTCGAGGTTGAGTCCCCGATACAACCATGGATGCTGTGCCGAATAGCGGAAGGAAACGTCGGCGAGCTCGATGCGGCCCTTACCCGCGTTTTCGCGCGATGGACTCACGGCATGGGGTTCGACCGGCATGTCGAGGATGTCGCCGAGCCGCTTGACGGCGATGTCGGCCTGCTGGAACTCCTGCCACAGCCCGACCAGACGCAACAGCGGCTGGCTCATGCGGCTGGCGAACATCTGGAAGGCGACCAGCATGCCGATGGTGAAGCCATCGTTTTGCATCACCAGCAGCGCTCCGCCGATCAGGATGCCCAGGGTCATGACCTGCTCCAGCCCGTTGGCAAGCGTGTTGTAGGTGTTGGCCACCTGCTTGGTACTGAAGCCGGCCGCGAGGTAGCTGGCCAGGAAGCCGCTGTAACGCTGCTCGACATGCGGCTCCATTTGCAGCGACTTGACCGTGGCCATGCCCGCGACGTACTCGGTCAGGTAGGACTGGTTGCGCGCCCCGAGCAGGAACTGCTGGTTGAGCCTATCGCGGAATATCGGCGTGACCAACACCGAGGCCAGTGCGATGAGGGTCATGATGCCGACGGCGATCAATGAGAGCTGCCACGAGTACCAGAACATTACCGCGAGGAATATCAGCAGGAAGGGAAAGTCCAGCAACAAGGTGACGGCGGCGCCGGTGATGAATTCGCGGATGGTCTCGACCCCATGCAGGCGGGCCACCACGGTGCCGGTGGGCCGCTGCTCGAACCAGGGCACGGGCAGGCGCAGCAGGTGGCGGAAGACCTGGCTGCCGAGCACGGCGTCGATGCGGTTGCCGGTGTGCAGCACCAGGTATTGCCGCAGCCAGCCCATGACGGCGGTGAACACCAGGAACATGACCAAGGCCACGCCGATGGCGATCAGCGTGCTGTTGCTCTGATGCACGACCACCTTGTCGATGATGACCTGGGTGAATAGTGGTGTGGCGAGACCGACGATCTGGATGGCCAGCGAAGCAATCAATACATCGCGCCAGATAGCGCGGTGCTTGGCGAGTTCGGGCAGGAACCAGCGGAAGCCAAAAGCAGCCTTCTTGTCACCAACGTCGGGATCGACGACCGCTTGCTCCAGGGGGGCGAACTGCAGCACTTCGCCCCGATAGCGTGCGGCGAACTCGGTCAGCGAAACGTCGCAGGGCTCCTTGGCGCCCGGCTCAAGAAAGGCGATTCGCTCGCTGTCACAACGCAGGAACAGGACAAAGCCAAGTTCCGGATTCTCGGCATCGCCCGCCGTCACCGCCAGGAAGGCCGGACCGACAAGCTTTGCCAGTGCGCCGCTTGGCAGTGCCGTCAGCGCCACCTTGAAGCCAAGGGCCTGGAAGGCTTCGACAATGGTGCTTCTGGTTTGGGGTGGCGGGAACTGCTGCGCCGGCAGGTGCGGGTCAAACGGAATACGGAAAAGCTGGCACGCGGCATCCGCGAGCCAGACGAAGCCATCGGCATCCAGAATCCCGTCTCCCCGCACTGCTTTCTCCCGAAACTTTGCATCCAACCGTGCTTATCTTGTTGGTATTGTCGGATTGAAATGCCGCCGCGATGCTGAGAAAACTCGAAATCAATGTCAATCAATGACTATCGGCGCATATGGATCAATTGACATATGAACTTTCCGCAGCTCCGCATTCGCGCCGCTCGCCGTCGATCTCCAGGGTCCGCGTTTGCGGTCGAGCGAGGGTTTCAGTTTCGACCAGAAAATACACCCATCATAAATGACGGATGGCGATGGCGCGCGGTCGCAGGCAGCGCGCTCTCAGGGATGGCAAAAGCCCTCGGCAAATCAAGCCGCAGCCTTTAACTTGGGCGGGCGGATCAGGCTCTCGGCGGGAATGCCGAATTTCTCATGTAGCCGCCAAATCATGTTGATGGTCAATGGGCGCTTGCGGGCCAGGATTTCATAGACACGATTGAGGCGACCAATGGCTGGCACCAGGTCTTTCGGTGTCAGACCAGCCTGCTCCATGCGGAACTTGATAGCTTCAACGGGATCAGGCAAGTCGATGGGGAAGTGCTTTGCCTCATAGGACTCGACAAGCGCCAGCAGTACCTCGAAGCGGTCACCGTCCGGCGTTCCGGACTCCGGTTCGCTGTCGAAATACGCCGACACCTCGCTCAGTGCAGCCTTGTAATCAGCTTCAGTGTGAATCGGTCGAATTTCCATCTCAGTGCTCCATTTCAACAGTTTCGGCGTCAATCGCATCGTATTCCACGTGCGTCCCGATGAACTTCACATAGACGGCCTGGTAGCGATACGCCACCGAGACCACCAGGCGGTAGTCATTACCCTTGATGTTAAAGACAACCCGGCGGTTCTTAAGGATGCTGGCGTTGCGGTACTGGTCCTTGATATCGGCCGGCTGGTTCCAGGCCGCTTTCTTTGCCTCATCCACCCACGACTTCAACGGCTGTTCGGCATCCGGGTTTCCAGCCCAGAATAATCGCAGGTAGCTCACGGCAATGATTCGCATGGCGGGAAGTATAGTCCCAAGGCGGGACATCGCGCAATGTCGCCGGTTGCACAAGATAACTACCGGCCGATCCCATTGCTGGCGCAACAATTGGGGACGCCCCTCCCTTGAGGTGGCGCGGCTGGTCTACATCGGCCTGATCGTGGCCGGGATACTCGGGCTGAAGCTGGTGACGAAGTAGCGTCGGGACCCGGCGGTACTCAGCCCTCGCGCCCGGCGCGACGGGCCGCGAGCAGATTCCTGGCCTTGCGGGTTTCGAGCCAGCGCAGCGTGACGAAGGTGCCCCAGCCGAAGAGGCCCATGGCGACCGTGAAGGCGCCGTAAGCCACCGGCCACGACACGCCCTGGGTCATCATCGAAAACTCCGACATGCCGCCGATGCCGGCGATGATGTTGAGCGGCACGAAAACCACGCTGATGGTGGTCAGCTTGGACACGCGCTTGTTCTGGTTGATGTTGATGAAGCCGACCGTGGCATCCATCAGGAAGTTGATCTTGCCGAACAGGAAGGATGTGTGGCCGTCCAGCGAATCGATGTCGCGCAGGATCTGGCGCGCGTCGTCATACTGGTTGGTGGACAGCAGCCGGCTGCGCATCAGGAAGGACAGCGCGCGCCGGGTATCCAGCACGTTGCGCCGGATGCGACCGTTCAAGTCCTCTTCCTTGGCGATGTCGGAGAGGATCTCCGCGGCTTCATCGTCGGTGACCTGCGGCGTCAGCACCGTGCGGCTGACCTTCTCCAGTTCGGCGTAGATGTCCTCCAGCGCGTCCGCTGAGTATTCGACGTCGGCGTCGTAGAGATCGAGCAGCACGTCCTTGCCGTCGGTCACGTAGCCCGGCTGGATGCGCGCGCGCAGGCGCTGCAGGCGGAAAACCGGCAGTTCCTCGTCGCGCATCGAGAACAGGATGTTGTTGTGCAGGACGAAGGCCACCGCGACGTTGCGCGACTCGTCTTCCTTGTCCAGCAGGAAGTCCGAATGCATATGGACGTCGCCGCTGTCCTCGATGTAGAAGCGCGCCGATTCTTCGAGGTCTTTCAGGTCGTCGGCATCGGGTAGCGTCAGCTGGAAGATTTCCTCGATCCATTGACGCTCCCTCTTCGACGGGGCGAGCAGGTCCACCCAGATCGGCGTGGTGGCGGCGAGCGCCTCCTTGCTGTCGATCTCGACCTGGCGCAGGCGGCCGTTCGTCAGTTCGAAGGCGTTGAGCTTGATCGGCTTGTGCGGCGCGGCCGGGGCCGCCGGCGCGGCCGGCAACGATTCGCGCAGCGTGTCGCGCAGGGCGTCCGACAATTCGTCGAGGATTTCCTCGCCGCGCTCCTTTGCCACCAGCTCCCACACCACCAGGCTGTCATCCGGCGGCAGGGCTTCGAGAATCCGGGCGATGGCATCCGAGGGCATCTGCTTCAGCTTCGCGCGCAGTTCCTCGAGGTGCTGGACGTGCACCAGATTCTCGACGAGTTGCTGCCGCGGGCCGTCGTGGCCCTGTCGATGCACGACGCTTTCGACCCGCTTCTGGCGCGCCAGGAGTTCCTCGACCAGGCGCAGCTTGTCCTGCTCGGCGGCACGTTGCTGTGCGTCGAGGTCGTCGCTGGCCTGGGTTTCGAGGTGTTCGGTCATGGCGCCGGTATTCTATTCGCGTTCGCGGGTGCTCATGGCACTTCCGCGCCGCCCATGCGGCCCAGGATCAGCTGGGTGCGGCCGTTCATGTAGGCGGAATAGGGGTTGCGTTCGTAGCGGCGCGGCGCGGGGAGCATCACGGCCAGTCGCGCCGCCTGCTCGGCGCCGAGTTGCGCCGCGGAGACGCCGAAGTAGCGCTTTGCGGCGGCTTCGGCACCGAACACGCCGTCGCCCCATTCGACGACGTTGAGGTAGACCTCGAGGATGCGCCGTTTGTCCCACAGCAGTTCGATCCAGACCGTGATGATGGCTTCCTCGCCCTTGCGCATGAACGACTTGGTCGGCGACAGCAGCAGGTTCTTCGCCAGTTGCTGCGAGATGGTCGAGCCGCCGGCCACCACCTTGCCTTTCTTCTGGTTCTTTTCCAGGGCCTTCTGGATGCCCTCCCAGTCGAAACCCTCGTGGTCAACGAACTTGTCGTCCTCGGCGGCGATCACCGCACGCTTGAGCTGCACCGAGATTTTCTCGTAGGGTACCCACTGCCGCTTGAGTTCGGCCTTAGGGTTCTTCTGCCGTGCCTCATCGAGGCGCTGGCTCTGGAAGCTGGTGGTTCCCGGATTGACCCATTTCCACCAGAGCACCCAGCCGAGGTACCAGCCCTGCCACATCAGCAGGACGCCGAAAACGGCCGCCAGCCCATACTTGAGCCAGCGTGGCGCGGGCCTCATGCCTGCTTCAATGCGGCGAGTACCGGCGCCGTATGCGGCCGTACGTCGCGCCAGACGAAGAAGGCTTCGGCTGCCTGTTCCACCAGCATGCCGAGTCCGTCGGCGACGCGCGCGCCGGACGCGCGCGCCTGCTTCATGAAGGGTGTGTCGCGCCCGTACACCATCTCGTAGGCCACGCAGCGCGGCGCGAAGACCGAGCCGGGCAGGGGCATTTCGCTGTCGCTCAGTCCCGAGGAGGTGGCGTTGATCACCAGGTCGAAGGTGCGTCCGGCAATGCCCGCGAAGCCTGCGCCGTCCGGTTTGACGCCGACCGCGCAAGCCGGCAGGCGCGCAAATTCGAGCGCGAGACGCGCCGCTTTTTCCTCGGTGCGATTCGCTATCACGAGTTCGGCGGGGCCCTCCAGCAGCAGCGGCAGGATCACGCCGCGCGCGGCGCCGCCGGCACCCAGCAGCAGGATGCGGCGCCCGGCCGGATCGCAGCCGAGGTTGTTCTTCAGGTCCCGCACCAGGCCGGCGCCATCGGTGTTGTCGCCGACGATGGCTCCGGCATCGAAGCTCAGCGTATTGACCGCGCCGGCGGCCTCGGCGCGCGCGCTGCGCTGTGTGGCAAGGCGAAAGGCATCCTCTTTGAAGGGCACCGTGACATTGACGCCGCGCCCCGGGCCGCCCTTGCTTGCGATGAAGGCCCGGATCGTTTCGGCGAACCCGTCCGCCGGCGCCTGGATCGCCTCGTAGCTGATGTCCTGCCCGGTCTGCTTGGCGAACAGGGCGTGGATGCGCGGCGACTTGCTGTGGCCGACGGGGTTGCCGATTACGGCGTAGCGGTCAGTCATTCAGTCGGCTCGCAGGCGGTCGGCATTGGTGAAGGTCCAGGTGCGGGTGATCTCCAACTCGTCGGTATCGCGCCGGATCGATTCGGGAAACCTGGCGTAGGGGGCGGCCAGTTGCACGATGCGGCGCGCCGCATCGTCGAGCAGCGCCTGACCCGAGGAACGGCTGACTTCCACTTGCTTGAGTTCACCGTCGGCCTTGATGATTACCGTCAGCACCAAGCTGCCATATAGGCGCCCCTTGGCGGCGGCGGGATAGTTGAGGTTGCCGATGCGCTCGATCTTCTGCCGCCAGTCCTCGACGTACTGGGCGAAGCGGTATTCCTCGACCCGGGCGCCGATGAATTTCTTGCGCGGGCGCTGGTTGTACTCCTCCATCTGGCGGGCGATCTGGCCTTCGAGGCGGGCGATGGCCATGGCGCTGGACGCCATGTCGAGGCCGGTGCGCGCCGTCTCGGCGGTCGGGTTGGCTTCGGGCTTGGTCCGGTCGGCGCTGACCGAGCGCTCGCCCTTCAGGCGAGTCAACTGCATCTGGGCTTGCGCTTCGAGTTCGGCGACGCGACGCTGCGCATCGACCAGCTGGTCGCCTTCGCGGGTATTGGCCGAAGGCGGCAGCGGCGTCTTGGCGCGGCGGTCTTCCTCGGTATTGCCGCCGCCATCGAGGTTGGTCTGCGCCTTGGCCTGCGCCTTGCTGGGTTTGCTCTTGCTTTTGCTGTTGACCAGGATGACTTCCAGCGCGCGTTCGCGCGCGCGGTCGATGAAGTCCGGCGGCGTGAAGCGGACCGCGAGCAGGACGCCATGCAGCAGCAGAGAAACGCCCAGCGCCAGGGTCAGGTTGCGTCGAGGCGCATCCATGGCGGCAAGGAAGCCCGGCATAGGCAGGCTTGGCAGCGAAGGCCAGGAGCGGCGCGACAGGCTGGACGGGATAGGCATGAGCCCGTCGATTTTACGCCGTGAGTTCGCCGTCCCCGTCGTCGGCGAAGTCGCCATCAGAGCCGTCATTGGACGCCAATTCGGCCGCCAATTCGGGCGCCAGCTCGATATAGCGCAGGCGCAGTTCGGCTTCCAGCAGGTCGATGCCCTCGATTCCGAGCACCACGTGCGCGCCACGCGGCAGCTCGGGCACCGAGGGCACGCGAGCGACCAGCGGGATCTCGTCGAGGCGCAGCAGCGTTTCGCGCAGCACCCGCGCCAGGGCCGTCGTAGCACCCTGTTGCAGCAGCCAGCGCAGGCACCAGTAGCGTTCCATGCCGCGCTGGAAGTCGGCATAGGCGGCGTAGGTCAGCTCGAAATCGCGCATGGCCGCCAGCAGGTCGGCCGACTTCGGCGGGAAGGGTGCCGGTTCGCCTTGCAGCAGCGCGATCAGCTGCCACTGGTTGAGCAGGTCGCAGTAACGCCGCAGGGGCGAGGACGACCAGGCATAGCACTCGACGCCGAGGCCTTCGTGGGCGGCGGCGACGGTGCTCATGCGCACCTTGCCCGCGGTTTGCACGCGGTACAGCGCGGGGATGCCGGCGTCGCGCAGCATGGCGCCCCAGGTCGAGTTGGCCATGATCATCAGTTCGGCGACCAGGGTGTCGAGCGGACTTCCGCGCGCGCGTTCGTCGATGCTGACCCGGCCCTTGCCCGGCTCGACCTCGATGCCGCTGTCGGCGTTCCAATCGACGATGAAGTTGTAGTCCTTGCGATTGCCGTTGTCCGAGGGCTTGCCGCGGCCCGCCTCAAGCACCTGGGCGAACTCCCAGAGCAGCTTGAGTTCGTCGCGCCAGGGGAAGTCGCCGAGGCCTTGCGCCAGCGTGTCGGCGTTGAAAACGGGCTCGATGTCGTGATGGCGCAGGTTGGCGACGATGGGCACGCGCTCCAGCCGCGTCGCGTGGCCGAGCAGGCGCAGGTCGCCGGCGACGTCGAGGTAGAGCGAGATGGCCGGCACGGTCTGGCCGGCGGCCAGCGTGAAATGCTCGACCACGTCCTCCGGCAGCATGGTGATCTTGCGCCCCGGCATGTAGACGGTGGACAGCCGTTCGCGGGTGATGCGGCCGAGGTCGGAATCCGGGCCGAAGCCCAGGCCCGGCGCGGCGATGTGGATGCCGATCTGCCAGCCGCCCTCGGGCTTGGCGGTGACGGAGAAGGCGTCGTCGATTTCCGTCGTATGGGCGTCATCGACACTGAAGGCTCGAACTGCAGCGAGCGGCAGGTCGGCCGGTTCGGCCGGCGCGGCGAACTGCGGAAACCCGGTGCCGCCCTTGCTTTCGGGGAAGAACTCGAACAGGAAGCGGCCCAGGTGATAGTCGTGGGTGGACGGCAGTGCGCCGCAGTCGAACAGCAGCCGTGCCGGCGACTTGCCGGTTTCACCGCAGGCGGCTTCGAGCGCCTTGGTCTCCGGGCGATTGCGGTCGGGCTTGTAAATCAGTTGCGGCAGGATAGTGGCGAACTCGGCGGGCAGGCGGCGTGCGGCGAGTTCCGCCACCATGCGCTCGATCGCAGCGGCCTGCTGGCGCTTCTTTTCGAGGCCGGCCAGCGCGGCCTGCAGGATTTCCGGCGGTGCCTTGCGGAAGCGCCCGCGGCCCTTGCGATGGAAATGGATGGGCGCCGAATGCAGGCGCAGCAGGACGGCGGCGGCCTGCACCGGGTCCGGCTTGGCGCCGTGGTATTCCGCGGCGAGTTCCTCGAAGCCGAACTCCGCTTCGCCGCAGACTTCCCAGAGAAAATCCACGTCGATGCCTTCGGCGTCGGTTTCCGCGCGCTCCAGCAGGTCGCCGGGGGCCGGCGTCGCGAAGCGCAGCAGGACGTTGGCGGCCTTGACCTTGCTGCGCTTGCCCGAGGGCAGTTCGACTTGCAGCGAGGTCACGTTGTCGGCCAGCACGCCGCCGGCACGAAAAGCGCCGTCCTCTTCAAACAGGACATTCATGGAAGGGAGGCCCGGGGCGGGGCTTGAGCGGGAAGCGAGGGCCGAATTATACCGGTCTGGCCGTGGCGACCAGAACCGTGCTGGTCAACCGGAAACCGCCCGCCACGGCATGCGGCGCAAGCTCCTCCGCGACCTCGATGGCAAGCTCGCGCTGCTTTTCCGGGGGCACCCGGGACAGGCTTTCCGCTGCACCGCCGGCGAGGTCAAGGAAGCCCTGCCAGTAGGCGGCGGCATCGGCGAATTCGACCGTGAAGCGACAGGGCCGGATGTCGCGGTCGCAAAAGTCGGCGCTGGCGAGACGGCGATCCAGCTCGCCGGCGTCGCCGAAACGGAATATCGAGGGCCGCGCCACCTTCGGCGGCGGCAGCAGGCGGCGCATGCAGGCCAGCGCGGCCTCCACCAGCGGCACCTCGCTGGCCGCGCCCCAGACCGAAAGCGCCAGCCGGCCGTCGGGGCGCAGCACGCGGCGCATCTCACGCAGCGCGGCATGGTCGTCGGGGAAGAACATCAGGCCCAGTCCGCATACCACACGCTCGAAACTGCCATCGGCAAAGGGCAGCGCTTCGCCATCGGCGGCGACGCGCGCCAGCCCGGGACAACAGGCGAGCTGGCCTTCGCTGATGTCGCTGGCGACGGCAAGGCCGTTCGCGCCGACCACCTGTTGCGCCATGCCGGCCAGCAGGCCGGGGCCGCTGGCGAGGTCGAGCACGCGCTGGCCGGGAGTTAGATCGGCGGCAGCCAGCAGTGCCGCCGCCAGTTCGCCGCGGCTGCCGGCGGCAGCGAGGTAGCGTGCGCCGATGCGGTTGTAGCCCTTGCGTTCGAGGCGCTTGAACTGGGCGTGGTCAAAACTCATGGCAGCGGCGCGTCCGCTTTCGCGGCGGTGAATTTGAGCAGGTCGACGCTGTAGACCGCGAGCCCGCTCCAGATTGCGGCGAAGGCCAGCGTGCGCGTGAAATCCATGGGCTCGTGATAGACCAGTACGGCGATCAGGAAGGCAATCGACGGCGCGATGTACTGCAGGAAGGCGATCATCGAAAGCGGTAGGCGCCGCGCCGCGACGGCGAACAGCAGCAGCGGGATGGCGGTGATCGCGCCGGTGGCGACCAGCAGCAGGTCGCGGCCGTCGAACAGGTTCGCACCGGTGCCGAAGTGGCTGGTCCCGGAATGCCGGATCCAGGCCAGCCAAAGCAGCGCCACGGGCATCATGCACAGGGTTTCGAGGAACAGGCCGCTGGCGGCATCGAGCGGCAGTTGCTTGCGCAGCAGGCCGTAGATGGCGAAGGTGCCGGCCAGCACCAGGGCGATCCAGGGCAGGCCGCCGGCGCGCAGCGCCTCGATCGCGACGCCCGCCGCGGCGAGCAGCACGGCGAGCCATTGCAGCGGACGCAGGCGCTCCTTGAGCACCAGCACGCCGAGCGCGACATTGAGCAGCGGCAGGATGAAATAGCCGAGGCTGGTTTCGACGATGTGGCCGTTGTTCACGCCCCAGACGAAGGTCAGCCAGTTGCTGATCACCAGCGCCGCCGCCAGGGCGATGCGCGCCAGCTGCGCGGGAATCCGCGCCACGCGCAGCGCGTCGCCGAAGCCGCGGCCGACGCCGAGGATGGCGGTCATCAGCAGCATGGCCCAGACCACGCGGTGGGCGATGATCTCGTCGGCCGGCACCTCGACGATCTGCTTGAAGAAGATTGGCACCAGGCCCCAGATCAGGTAGGCGCCGATCCCGGCGACGATGCCGCGCCGGGTGTTTTCAGGCGTCGCCGCTGGATCGGGGCGCGGCCCAACGGCGGGGAGCGCTCATCCTGGTCCGGCGTAGTCGATGATCGGATCGAGGTAGTCGTTCCAGCGCGTGAAGCTGTGGTCGCCGCCGGGCAGCACGGTCTGTTTCGCGCCGGCATAGCGGCGCACGGCATCGCGGTAATCGAGCGTCTCGTCGCCTTCTTCCACCAGCAGCCAGAAGCGTTCGGGCTTGGCCAGCACCGGAATCGCGATGGCACGCAGCTCATCGACGTGTTCCAGCGTGAAGTCGAAGCGCTCGCCGGTGTAGAGCCACTGTTGCGGGCCGATGTATTTGTGCAGGGAAAGGTGGGCGACCACGGCCGGATTCACCAGCACCGCCTTGAGGTCGAAGGTCTCGGCCAGCCAGGTCGAGTAGTAGCCGCCGAGCGAGGAGCCGACCACGGTGGTGACGCCATGGCGTGCGATCAGGTCTTCGGCGAGCGCGATGGCCGCGCGCGGCGAGGCCGGCAATTGGGGGCTCAGGAACTTCTCACCGAGCCCGCGTTCGCGCATGCGCGCGCCCAGGGCCTGTGCCTTGTTCGATTGCGGGCCGCTGGTGAAGCCATGCAAATACAGAATCAAGCCGCACTCCAATCGACGATGCCCATCTGCCAGGTAACGAGCACGATGATGCCGAAGGCGATGCGGTACCAGGCGAAGGGGGTGAAGTCGTGGGTCGAGATGAAGCGCAGCAGCCAGCGCACACAAAGGAAGGCGGAGACGAAGGAGGCGGCGCAGCCGACGGCCCACAGGCCGATGTCGTCGAAGGCCAGCAGGTGGCGTTCCTTGTAGAGCTGGTAGGCGCTGGCGGCCATCAGCGTCGGCACGGCGAGGAAGAAGGAGAATTCGGTGGCGGCCTTGCGCGAAAGGCCGAACAGCAGGCCGCCGATGATGGTGGCGCCCGAGCGCGAGGTGCCGGGGATCAGGGCGCAGGCCTGGGCCAGGCCGAGCTTGAGCGCGTCCAGCGGGCTCAGCTGGTCGACGTCCTCGATGCGCACCACGTGCTGGCGCTTTTCGGCCCAGAGGATGATGAAGGCGCCGACGATGAAGGCGGCCGCCACCGCGACCGGGTTGAACAGCGTGGCCTTGATCAACTTGCCGAAGATCAGGCCGAGGATGGCCAGCGGCAGGAAGGCGATGCCGACATTGAGGACGAAGCGCCGCGCCGCCGGATCGCTGCCGAGGCCGGTCAGGACGCGGCCGAAGCGCGCGCGATACTCCCAGACGATGGCCAGCATGGCCGCGGCCTGGATCACGATCAGGAACAGCTTGCCGCGATCGTCGTTGAACTTCAGCAGGTCGCCGGCGAGGATCAGGTGGCCGGTGGACGAGACCGGCAGGAACTCGGTGAAGCCTTCGACCAGGCCGAGGATCAGCGCCTGCAGCAGGGGGTGGAAATCCATGTCGGAAGAATAAATTGGCGCCGGGGAAGGGCGCCGAGTCTAGCATGCGGCGGTGTCAGCCTCCAGTTGCGCCAGCCATTCCAGCGCGGCGTCGCGATCCTCGCCGCACATCTCGGTCGAGGGTTGCAGGCCCGAGCAGCAGGACGGACGGCGCGAACTGCCGAACAGCGTGCAGCGATAGTCGGGCGTCAGGTGCACGCAGGGCTCGCCGGCGGGCTTGTCCAGGGTGCTGATGGAAGGCGCGATGCAGCAGGCGCCGCAGCCGGGTCGGCAGTTCATGGTCTGGAAATCGCCGCGTGTGCCGTATCACCAGCGCCGACTCTTACGAAGCCTTGTAGATCTCGCTGCCGGCCTTGACGAATTCCACCGACTTGACCTCCATGCCCTTGTTCAGCGCTTCCTGTTCCGAGACGCCCAGCTTGGCCGCGTATTCGCGCACGTCCTGGGTGATCTTCATGGAACAGAAATGCGGCCCGCACATGGAACAGAAGTGGGCCAGCTTGGCGCCGTGCTGCGGCAGGGTTTCGTCGTGGAATTCGCGCGCCTTGTCGGGGTCGAGTCCGAGGTTGAACTGGTCTTCCCAGCGGAACTCGAAGCGCGCCTTGGACAGCGCGTTGTCGCGCACCTGCGCGCCCGGGTGGCCCTTGGCCAGGTCGGCGGCGTGGGCCGCGATCTTGTAGGCCATGATGCCGTCCTTGACGTCGTTCTTGTCGGGCAGGCCGAGGTGTTCCTTCGGCGTCACGTAGCAGAGCATGGCCGTGCCGTACCAGCCGATCATGGCCGCGCCGATGGCGCTGGTGATGTGGTCGTAGCCCGGCGCGATGTCGGTGGTCAGCGGGCCCAGGGTATAGAAGGGCGCTTCGCCGCACAGGCGCAACTGCTCGTCCATGTTGAACTTGATCATGTGCATCGGCACGTGGCCGGGGCCTTCGATCATCACCTGCACATCGTGCTTCCAGGCGATCTTGGTCAGTTCGCCCAAGGTTTCGAGTTCACCCATCTGCGCCGCGTCGTTGGCGTCGTAGATCGAGCCGGGACGCAGGCCGTCGCCGAGGCTGAAGGCGACGTCGTAGGCCTTCATGATTTCGCAGATGTCCTCGAAATGCGTGTAGAGGAAGTTTTCCTTGTGGTGCGAGAGGCACCACTTGGCCAGGATCGAGCCGCCGCGCGAAACGATGCCGGTCATGCGCTTGGCCGTCAGCGGCACGTAGCGCAGCAGCACGCCGGCGTGGATGGTGAAGTAGTCCACGCCCTGCTCGGCCTGTTCGATCAGGGTGTCGCGGAAGATTTCCCAGGTCAGGTCTTCGGCCTTGCCGTCGACCTTTTCCAGCGCCTGGTAGATCGGCACGGTGCCGATCGGCACCGGCGAGTTGCGCACGATCCATTCGCGCGTCTCGTGGATGTTCTTGCCGGTGGACAGGTCCATCACCGTGTCGCCGCCCCAGCGGATGGCCCAGGTCATCTTGTCGACTTCGTCCTGGATGGTCGAGGCCAGCGGCGAGTTGCCGATGTTGCAGTTGATCTTGGTGAGGAAGTTGCGGCCGATGATCATCGGCTCGGACTCGGGGTGGTTGATGTTGTTGGGGATGATGGCGCGGCCGCGGGCGACTTCGTCGCGGACGAACTCGGGCGTGATCACGCGCGGGATCGAGGCGCCGAAACTCTGGCCCGGATGCTGGGTGCGCAGCAATTCGTCGAGCCCGTCGAGCTTCTGGTTCTCGCGGATCGCGACGTATTCCATTTCCGGCGTGATGATGCCCTGGCGGGCGTAGTGCATCTGCGACACGTTCTTGCCGGCCATTGCGCGGCGCGGCTTGCGCGCGAGGTCGAAGCGCAAGCCCGCCAACTCCGCGTCGATCGCGCGCTGGCGGCCGTATTCGGACGACAGGTCGGACAGTTCCTCGGTATCGCCGCGCTCGGCGATCCAGGCGGCGCGCAGTTGCGGCAGGCCCTTGCGAATATCGATGCTGGCCGCCGGGTCGGTGTAGGGGCCGGAGCAGTCATACACGGTGATCGGCGGATTGGGCAGGTCCACCGTCGGGCTCTGGGCAATCTCGCGCATCGGCACGCGGATGTCGGGGCGGCTGCCGCTGACATAGACCTTGCGCGAACTGGGCAGGGGGGCGATGGCGGCAGCATCGACATGGGCGTCGGCGGCGATGAATTTTTCGTTGGCGTTCATGGGGCTGGCTCACTTCTGGGACGGCTGGGGCGGAATGTCGAAGCTACTGGAAAGGCGGGGCGAATGCAACCCGCCGGGCGGCAGGGTTGGTCGCCGGTCGGTACGGCCAGATCCTGTCGAGATTGCGGCAGGGCTTTATTCAGCCGCGTCGCGCAGCCTGTTCACCAGCTCGCTGGTGGCAATACCACCACGTGGTGGAAAGGGGCGAAAGCCGCAGAATTCCGGCGCGGCAGCTTCCTGAGTAGTGACAAGCGCAAGTCGCAGGAGCTGCGAAATTACGTACCCGACGCTGCAGCCCTCGCGAAGGGCCAGCTCCCTGGCGGCGATGAGCACGTCGTCGTCAATGTCGAGGGTGGTGCGCGCGGTTCGAGAAGTTGGTGTGGTGGATGGGTCGCGCCGTGGCCTGGCCATCTTCCTGTCCGCTCCTCGTTTTTGTTGTTGTTCCGTATTCGGGGCCGGCTCTGAATGACAGCATCAAGCGACGAGCTTGCTCTTCAATGGATTGCCACTGGGGCAATAGGTTGGCGGTGTAATTGACCTGTACATTCGCCTTGAACTCTTTCAATTCAAAGCTGTGCTTACAATCGCCAGCCAACTCATTACCATACACATTCTTGCCACGGGTGCATTGGATGTAGGTTGTCACAACTGCGCCCGGTATTCCCTGCCAGTAAATCGCGTTGTTCCAATGATTATTTGACCACTCGGTTCCGGGGCCGACCGGAATGGCCGATTGCAAGCCCAGGGCAGGCTGCGCGCGGTACTCGAAATGCACTTGCGGCGACAGATCTTTGGGGCGACCCGGATCGGTTGGGTCAAGCATGTCAAAACTAGAACGAGTTCTTCTCGCTCTCCGGTGTGCGCACTGGCTTGGTCTTTTTGGGTGCCCAGGAATCCTCGCCTTCGTATTCGACCGGAAAGAACAGGTAGTTCGCCGGAATCGCCAGCCGCACACCGTGCGCGGCGCCAAGCCTCGGCGGAGTGTTTTGCTCATACGGACTGATCGGAATGCCAAGAAACGAGCGCTGCTCGGCCCCCGCCCCACAGTTTGGCGAGCGACGTCGTCCAATCAGCGCGGCGCACAGCAGGAGCCAAAGCACCCATTTGCGCCAATTTTCTTCTTGAACCAAAGGAGTCGGCATTAGATTCCTTTTCATCGCATCGAATTCAAAAGGCTGCTTTCAGATGTAGGCAGACGCAAATTGGCCCGTGCCAAACTGCGATCGAGATTACGCGAACGTAAAGTATCCGTCCAGCATGGTCGGGCGGCGCGACCGGACCAACCGCGCAGGCGCTAGCCCGCGAATCCGATCTTCTTCAATTCCGCGTGGATCAGTTCGCCGAGCCGGGCATGGCCGGCGGCGTTGGGATGGATCTGGTCGCCCTTGAGCGCGGTGTCGGAAAGCACCTTGGGGATTGCTTCCTCGATCAGCGGGAGCTTCTTGTCCCTGGCGAGATCGGCGTAGAAGTCGGGCGGCGAAAGGCTGTTGAACACGGCGCCGGCGAGGCTGGGTTTGGGCGTGGCCAGCAGCACGACCTTGGCGCCCGTGGCGCGCGCCAGGTCGACAATGCGCCCGAGGTTGGCCACGGTCTGCCCCGGCGGAAGCTTGCGCAGCATGTCGTTGCCGCCCAGCGTCACCAGCACCAGTTTCGGCTGGTGTTCTTCGAGCAGCGCCGGCAGGCGTTCCAGCGCGCCGGCACTGGTGTCGCCGCTGACGCCGCCGTTGATCACCACCCAGCCGGTGCGCTGTCCGAGCAGGGTGGGCCAGTCTTCGCCGGGCCTGACGCCGTGCGGCGCGGTCAGGCTGTCGCCGAGCGCCAGCACCTTGCTGCCGGCAGGCAGGGGCGATTCCTTGCTGCCGCCGCAGGCCGCCAGCGCCAGCAGCAGCGCGGTCAGTGCGAGGCGAATCAGGATGGCAAGGGTGCTCACGACTGGCCGAATACCTCGTTCAACTGCCGTGCGACTCGGACGAAGGTGGTGCGCTTGGACAGCTCCTTGAGCTTGCGCGCGCCGACGTAGGTGCAGGCCGAGCGAACGCCGCCGAGAATCTCCTGCACCGTGGCCTCGACCGGACCGCGGCAGTCGAGCAGCACTTCCTTGCCTTCGCTGGCGCGGTAATGCGCGACGCCGCCGGAGTGAAGGTCCATCGCGGCGCGCGAACTCATGCCGTAGAAACGCATCTTGCGTTCGCCGTCCCGCTCGATGACCTCGCCCATGCATTCGTCGTGGCCGGCGAGCATCCCGCCGAGCATGACGAAGTCGGCGCCGCCGCCGAAGGCCTTGGCCAGGTCGCCGGCCGAAGTGCAGCCGCCGTCGGCGCAGATCAGGCCGCCCAGGCCGTGGGCGGCGTCGGCGCATTCGATGATGGCCGAGAGCTGCGGGTAGCCGACGCCGGTCATCTTGCGCGTGGTGCATACCGAGCCGGGGCCGATGCCGACCTTGACGATGTCGGCGCCGTCGAGGATCAGTTCCTCGGCCATCTCGCCCGTGACCACGTTGCCGGCCATGATGGTGATCTTCGGGTAGGCCCCGCGCAGCTTGTGAAGGAAATCGACGAAGGCCTTGGTGTAGCCGTTGGCGACATCGACGCAGACCATGGTGATGGCGCCGCCGCAGCGTGCCTCGACGCGGCGGAACTTCTCGTAGTCCTCGCTGGTGATGCCCATCGAGTAGAACACCGTGGCGCCGGCAGGGAGTGCGATGAAGAAGGCAGCAAGCGCATCCTCGGCGTAATGCTTGTGCAGGGCGGTGGCCATGCCGTGGCGGGCCAGGGCGCGTGCCATCTCGAAGGTGCCCACGGTGTCCATGTTCGCCGCGAAGATGGGTACGCCGGTGTAGCTGCGACCCGAGTGGCGGAAGACGAATTCGCGCGAAATGTCGACCTCCGAGCGCGAGGTCAGCGTCGAGCGCTTGGGTCGGATCAGCACGTCCTGGAAATCGAGCTTGAGTTCTTCTTCGATGCGCATAGCGGGCTCCCTGCCTTGCCGGTACGGCCGCAACGGGTGTCAGCCGGTGGCCATCTTCGCCGACTTTACCCCGGAACGCAGGGCCGGGGCAGCGCCCACAGGGAGTTGACCGGGAAGCGTGGATCCGTATACTGACTGACCGGTCAGTAACTAGGTCATTGCCATGGATATTGCGACCCCCAGCCGACAACGGCGCAAGGAAGCCCGCCCCGGAGAGCTGACGGCGGCGGCGCTGGAGCTCTTCGTCGAAAAAGGCTTCGCCGGCACGCGGCTGGAAGACGTGGCGGCGCGCGCCGGCGTGTCCAAGGGCACGCTCTATCTTTACTTCGACAGCAAGGAAGCCCTGTTCAAGGCGGTGATCCAGGAGGGCATCGTCCCCATCCTGGAAGCCGGCGCCGGATTGGTCGACAGCTTCACCGGCAGCAGCGCCGAGTTGCTGCGCCGGCTGATCCTGGAATGGTGGCAGCGCATCGGTGCCAGCTCGCTGGCCGGCGTGCCCAAGCTGATGATCAGCGAGGCCGGCAACTTCCCCGAACTGGCCTCCTACTACAACGACACCGTGATCACCCGCGGCCGCGAGCTGATGCGCCGCGTCCTGCAACGCGGCATGGCGCGCGCCGAATTCCGCAGCGTCGACCTCGAAACCGCGATCGACGTGATCTTCGCACCGGTGCTGATGATGCTGATCTGGCAGTACTCCCTCGGCGCCTGCGGTTGCGGCAAGCACGACCCCGAAACCTATCTGGCGACGCACCTCGACATCGCACTGCGCGGACTCTCCGCCGGGGAGGTTGCATGATGCGCGATCGTCGTTTGCGGCAGGGCCTGGCCGCGGTTTCGGTTCTGGCCCTGCTGACAGCCTGCGGCGACTCGCCGCGCGAAGAAAAGGCGCCGCCGCCGGCCAAGCCGGCACTGAGCGTGACCACCGTGCAGCCGCAGACCCTCGACTGGCCGCAGACCCTCACCGCCGGCGGCAATGTCGCTGCCTGGCAGGAGGCCATCATCGGCCCGGAGATCGCCAACCACCGCATCGTCGAGGTTCGCGCCAGCGTTGGCGATGTCGTCGCGCGCGGACAGTTGTTGGCGCGCATCGCACCCGAGACGGTGGAGGCGGAGTTTGCCGAAACTCGCGCCGGCGTCGCCGAGGCCGAGGCGGCGCTGGCCGAGGCGCGTGCCAGCCTGGAACGCGCGCGCCAGTTGCGCGACAAGGGCTTCTACAGCGCCCAGCAGCTCAGTCAGGCGCAGGCCGCGGCGGAAACCGCTTTGGCGCGGGTCGCGGCAGCGAAGGCGCGCCAGCAAAGTGCCGGACTGCGCAAATCGAAGACCGAGATCCTCGCGCCCGATGCCGGCATCATTTCGGCGCGCAGCGCCACGGTCGGCGCCACGGTGCAGCCGGGGCAGGAGCTGTTCCGCCTGATTCGCGGCAGCCGCCTGGAATGGCGCGCCGAGATCGGCGCCGCCGACCTGTCGCGCCTGCAGCCAGGCGTGCCGGCCAGCGTGATCACTCCGGCCGGCGAACGCTTGGAGGGCAAGCTGCGCGCGCTGGCGCCGACGGTGGATACGCGCACCCATACCGCGCTGGTCTATGTCGATCTGCCGGCCGATGCGGCAAAACGCATCAGCGCCGGCATGTTCGCCCGCGGCGAGTTCCGCCTCGGCGCGAAACCGGCGCTGACCGTGCCGCAATCTGCCTTGCTGCTGCGCGAAGGCTTCGCCTACGTCTTTCGCTACGAGGGCGGCAAGGTACAGCAGCTCAAGGTCACGCCCGGGCGCCGCGTCGATGACCGCGTCGAGGTCACCGGGCTCGACCCGGCCAGCCGCGTGGTGGCCAGCGGCGTCGGCTTCCTCGCCGATGGCGATGCCGTGCGCGTGATCGAGGGCAACGAGGCGAACCAAGGCAAATGAACGTCTCCGCCTGGTCGATCCGCAACCCCATCCCTGCGGTGCTGCTGTTCCTGCTGCTGACGCTGGCGGGCCTGCTGGCCTTCAAGAACATGCGCATCCAGCAGTTCATGGACATCGACCTGCCGACGGTGACGGTGACGGCGACCCTGCCGGGCGCCGCGCCGGCGCAGCTGGAAACCGAGGTGGCGCGCAAGATCGAGAACGCCGTGGCCACCCTGCAGGGCATCAAGCACATCTACACCAAGGTGCAGGACGGTACGGCGCTGGTCACCGTCGAATTCCGCATCGAAAAATCAAGCCAGGAGGCGCTTGACGAGGTGCGCGACGCGGTATCGCGCATCCGTGCCGACCTGCCGGGGGATCTGCGGGACCCGGTGATCACCAAGATGAACGTCGCCGGCGCGCCCATCCTGACCTACACGGTGGCGTCGACGCGGATGGACGAGGAGGCCCTCTCATGGTTCGTCGATAACACGGTCGCCAAGGCCATGCTCAGCGTGCGCGGCGTCGGCGCCGTGGCCCGCGTCGGCGGCGTCACGCGCGAGGTGCGCGTCGAGCTCGATCCGGATCGCCTGCTGGCGCTGCGCGCCACGGCGGGCGACGTCTCGCGGCAGTTGCGCCTGGTACAGCAGGAAGCCTCGGGCGGCCGGGCCGATATCGGCGGCGCGGAACAGTCGGTGCGCACCATTGCCACTGTTCAATCCGCTGCCGAGGTGGCCGCGATCGAAATCGCGCTCGCCGACGGCCGTCGGGTGAAACTGGGAGAGCTCGGCACGGTGAGCGACACCGTCGCCGAGCAGCGTTCGGCGGCGCTGCTCAACGGCAAGCCGGTGGTCGGCTTCGAGATCACGCGCAGCAAGGGCGCCAGCGAAGTCGATGTCGCCGAGGGTGCGCGCGCCGCGCTCGAGAAGCTGCAGCGCGAGCATCCCGATATCGTGGTCACCGAGGCCTTCAATTTCGTCGACCCGGTGATCGAGAATTTCGAAGGTTCGATGGCGCTGCTGGTCGAGGGCGCCATCCTCGCCGTGCTGGTGGTCTGGCTGTTCCTGCGCGATGGCCGCGCCACCTTCGTCTCGGCCACGGCCCTGCCGCTGTCGGCGATTCCCACCTTCGCCGTGATGTACCTGATGGGCTTCACGCTCAACGTCGTGACCCTGCTGTCGATGTCGCTGGTGGTCGGCATCCTGGTCGATGACGCGATCGTCGAGATCGAGAACATCATGCGCCACCTGCGCGAAGGCAAGCCGCCCTACCAGGCGGCGATGGAAGCCGCCGACGAGATCGGCCTGGCGGTGATCGCCACCACCTTCACCCTGATCGCGGTCTTCCTGCCGACGGCCTTCATGGGCGGGGTGGCGGGCAAGTTCTTCGTCCAGTTCGGCTGGACCGCGGCGATCGCGGTGTTCTTCTCGCTGGTGGTGGCGCGCATGCTGACGCCGATGATGGCGGCCTACATGCTGCGCCCGCCGCGCGGCGAGCATCGCGAACCGGGCTGGATGCGCCTGTACACCGGCTGGGTGACCTGGTGCCTCAAGCATCGGGTGCTGACGCTGCTAGGCGCCGCGGGCTTTTTCTTCGGCTCGTTTGCGCTGGTGCCGCTGCTGCCGACCGGATTCCTGCCGCCGGACGATCTGTCGCAGACGCAGGTGTACATCTCCCTGCCGCCGGGCAGCAGCTTCCGCGACACTCGGGCGGCGGCCGAGCAGGCGCGCGCGATCGTCGCCCGCAACCCGCACGTGAAGATGGTCTACACGGCCATCGGCGGCGGCGCGGCCGGCAGCGACCCCTTCATGCCGCGTGGCGCGGCCGAGGTGCGCAAGGCGACGCTGACCATCAACCTGACGCCGCGCAAGGACCGTGGCGGCGTCACCAAGCAGGCCGTCGAGCAGGAATTGCGCGAGGCCATGCTGGACCTGCCCGGCGTGCAGTACAAGGTCGGCCTCGGCGGTTCCAACGAGAAGTACATCCTGGTACTGGCGAGCGAGAACGGCCCGGCGCTGGCCGAGCATGCGCGCAAGGTGGAACGCGAGCTGCGCACGATTCCGGGCATCGGCGCCGTTACCAGCACCGCCAGCCTGACGCGCCCGGAGCTGGTGGTGACGCCGGATTTCCCTCGCATGGCCGACCTCGGCGTCAGCTCGGCGGCGATCGCCGACGTGCTGCGCATCGCCACCGCCGGCGACTACGACCAGAGCATGCCCAAGCTCAACCTGGCGCAGCGCCAGGTGCCCATCGTCGTCAAGCTGCCGGCGGCGGCGCGCCAGGACATTGGCCTGCTGTCGCGGCTGACGGTGCCGGGCAAGCATGGCCCGGTGATGATCGGTGCCGTCGCCACACTCGCCATCACCGGCGGCCCCGCCGAGATCTCTCGCTACGACCGACAGCGCAACGTCAATTTCGAGATCGAGCTGAACACCCAGCCGCTGGGCGAAGTGGAAAAGCAGGCGCTGGCCCTGCCCAGCCTGAAGACCCTGCCGCCGGGCATCCTGCAGACCACGGTGGGCGATGCCGAGGCCATGGCCGAGCTGTTCGAAAGTTTTTCCCTGGCGATGCTGACCGGCGTGCTCTGCATTTACGTTGTCCTGGTGCTGCTGTTCAAGGACTTCGTGCAGCCGGTGACGATTCTCGCCGCGCTGGTGCTCTCGGTGCCGGGCGCCTTCCTCGCCCTGTTCGTGACGCAGACGGCGCTCTCGATGCCGTCGATGATCGGCCTGATCATGCTGATGGGCATCGCCACCAAGAACTCGATCCTGTTGATCGACTACGTGGTGCTGGCGCGTCGCGAACACGGCCTGGATCGCTGGCATGCCCTGCTCGACGCCTGCCGCAAGCGCGCCCGGCCGATCGTGATGACCACCGTGGCGATGGGCGCCGGCATGATGCCGATCGCCATCGGGCTGGGCACCGACCCGAGCTTTCGCGCGCCGATGGCCATCGTCGTCATCGGCGGCCTGATCACCTCGACCTTTCTCAGCCTGCTGGTGATCCCAGTGGTGTTCACCTACGTCGATGACGTCATCCACCGCGTGCAGGGCCTCCTGCCCAAGCCGCACGCCTGAAGGAGCTTTCATGAAGCGCAGCGCACTTTTGCTTGCCCTCCCTTTCCTCGTCGCCTGCAGCGAGCCACCGCTGCCGGCGGCGCCGCTGAAACTGGTGCGCACGCTGATAGTCGGCGCTGACGGTACGGCGACCCCGGGCGCGGGACGCAGTTACAGCGGCGAAGTGCGCGCGCGCATCGAGACCACGCTGGGTTTTCGCATAGCCGGCAAGATCGTCGAACGTCGCGCGGACCTCGGTGCGGCAGTCAAGGCCGGGCAGGTGCTGGCTCGTCTCGACCCGGCCGATGCCGGCCTGCAGGCGACGCAGGCCGAGGCGCAGCGCGCATTGGCGGCGGCCGACCTGGCGCGCTCCCGGGATCTGAAGGTCAAGAACTTCATTAGCGCGGCGGCGCTCGATGCGCGGGAAACCGCGTTCAAGGCGGCCGAGGCGCAGGCGATGCTGGCGAGGAACCAGGCGAGTTACACGACGCTGGTCGCCGATCGCAACGGCGTGATCGGCCAGGTTCTGGCCGAACCGGGGCAGGTGGTCGGCGTCGGCCAGGCGGTTTTCCGACTTGCGCCCGACGGCGATCGGGAAATCGCCATCGCCATACCCGAAGGCGAGGTCTCGGGTTTCAAACTCGGCCAGGCGGCACGGGTCACGCTTTGGGCCGCAGCCGGGCCGGGCGCGCAAGAACCGCTGGGCGGCACGCTGCGCGAGGTTTCGCCCGTTGCCGATCCGGTGACCCGCACCTATGCCGCGCGCGTCAGCCTCAAGGGCGCCGATCCGCTGCTGCCGCTGGGGATGAGCGCGACCGTTAGCTTTCCGTCCGGCACCTCTGGTGCGGCCCGGCTGATGGTGCCGTTGACGTCGATCTTCCAGCAGGGCAATCAGCCGGCGGTTTGGAAAGTCGGCGCTGACGGCACGGTGACCCTGCAGCGCGTCACGGTCGCGGCTTACACGGACTCCGGTGCCGTCGTCAGCGAGGGACTGGCCGTTGGCGAGCAGATTGTCGCGGCCGGAGTGAACCTGTTGACTGCCGGCGAAAAGGTTCGCGTGGCGGCAGCCAAATGAAACAGCTGAACCTTTCCGAGTGGGCCTTGCGGCACCAGTCGATGGTGCTGTATCTCATGATCGTGTTCATGATCGGTGGCGTGCTGTCCTTCTTCAGCCTTGGGCGTGCCGAGGACCCGGACTTCACTTTCAAGGTCATGGTGGTGCGCACCCTGTGGCCGGGTGCCAACGCGCAGCAGGTCGAGCAGCAACTGACCGAGCGCATCGAAAAGAAGCTCGCCGAAACGCCCTGGGTGGACGTGCTGCGCACGGCGTCCAAACCTGGCGAGTCGCTGACCATCGTCATACTCAAGGACTACACGCCCAAGACCGAGGTACCCGAGGCGTGGCGCCAGGTGAGGAAGAAGCTCGACGACATCCGCCACACCCTCCCGGCCGGTGTGCAGGGCCCCTTCCCCAACGACGAGTTCGGTGACGTGCAGATCAAGATTTTTGCGCTCACCTCGCGCGACGACAAGACCGGCTACACCATGGGCGACCTGCGGCGCGAGGCCGACAGGCTGGCGCGAGAACTGCGCCGGGTGCCGGACGTGAAGAAGATCGAACTGATCGGCGTGCAGGACGAAAAGATCTACATCGATGTCAGTCCGGCCAGGCTGGCGGCAATGGGCCTGGTGCCGACCCAGGTGTTCGATGCCCTGCAGCGGCAGAATGCCGTGGCGCCGTCCGGCCATGTCGAAACCGAGACCGACCGTGTGCGATTGCGGGTTTCCGGTCCCTTCGAAAGCGTCGATGCGCTGCGCAATGCCGCGCTTTCCGTCGGTGGGCGGCAATTCCGCCTCGGCGACATCGCGCGCGTGACGCGCGGCCTGGTCGATCCGCCCGCGCCGCGCATGCGGGTGGCCGGGCGCGATGCGATCGGACTGGGTATCGTCATGGCGCGCGGCGGCAACGTCATCGACCTCGGCGAGAACCTGTCGGTGGCCATGAACCGCCTGCAGCAGGACCTGCCGGTGGGCATGGACGTGCATACCGTGTTCGACCAGCCGCAGATCGTCAAGACTTCGCTCAACCTCTTCGTGCGTACGCTGGGTGAGGCCATGATCATCGTGCTCGCCGTGTCCTTCCTCAGCCTTGGCTGGCGCACCGGCACTGTGGTCGCGCTGTCGATCCCGCTGGTCCTCGCGATGACCTTCCTCGCCATGAAGCTCTTCGGCATCGACCTGCAGCGCATTTCGCTTGGCGCCCTGGTGATCGCGCTGGGCCTGCTGGTCGACGATGCAATCATTGCGGCGGAAATGATGGTGGTAAAGATGGAGCAGGGCTGGGATCGCTTCAAGGCAGCGACCTTCGCCTACACGTCGACGGCCTTCCCGATGCTGACCGGCACACTGATCACGGCGGCAGGTTTCACTCCGGTCGGCTTTGCCAAATCGGGTGCCGGCGAGTACACGATTTCCATTTTTCAGGTTGTCACCATCGCATTGCTGGTGTCGTGGATCGTCGCCGTGATATTCACGCCATGGCTCGGCTACAAGCTGCTCGACCCGGCGAAGCTGCGCGCGATCGCCGAGAAGCACGGCGGCGACATTTACGACTCGCCCTTCTATCGGCGCTTCCGCGCACTTGTGGTGTGGTGCCTGCGCCATCGCTGGCTGGTGATCTTCGCCACGGTGGGATTCTTCGCGCTGTCGCTGGTGGCCTTCAACAAGGGCGTCCAGAAGCAGTTTTTCCCCGCCGCCAGCCGGCCCGAGATAATGATCGACATCTGGCTGCCGCAAGGCGCCTCGCTCAAGGCCACCGAGCGCGAGGTCAAGCGCGTCGAAGCGCTGCTGGACAAGGACGAGAACATCGCCTCGTGGTCCTCCTACATCGGCAACGGCGCGCCGCGCTTCTTCCTTTCGCTGGATCAGCAGCTCTTCGCCGACAACTTCGGGCAAATGGTGATCGTCACCAAGGGCCTCAGGGAACGCGAAATTGTCAAAAACCGCCTGGAGGCGGCCTTCGACGCCGCCGATGGTTCATGGTCGCACCTGCGGTTGCGCGTAGTGCGGCTGGAGAACGGCCCGCCGGTGGGATATCCCGTGCAGTTCCGCGTCCTCGGTGAGGACCTGACGGCACTGCGCGACAGCGCGGCCGGGATCTCCGCCGTGATGCGGGCGCACCCCAACTTGCGCAACGTGAACTTCGACTGGAACGATCGCGTCAAGGCGATGCGTGTCGAAATCGACCAGGCCCGCGCCCGCGTGCTCGGCGTCGCCAGCCAGGACGTTGCGCTGGCGCTGCAGGGCTGGCTGGTCGGCGCGACGGTGACCCAGTTTCGCGAGAACGATCAGTTGATCGACGTGGTCTGGCGCGCCGGTGCCGAGCGGGGTGGCGCCGGGCCGGAGTCTGCTGATCCGCGTACCTTGACGCGCCTGCCCGACCTCGACATCGTCGCCAGCAGCGGCCGACACATCCCGCTGGCCCAGGTCGCGCGCCTGGTGCCGGTGCTGGAGGAAGGCCTGATTTGGCGCCGCGACCGCCTGCCGGCGATCACCGTGCGCGCCGACGCGGTGGGGTCGATGCAGCCGCAGGCGATTTCGGCCCAGATCGACCAGCAACTGACGGAACTGCGTGCTACGCTGCCGCCGGGTTTCCGCATCGAGCTGGGCGGTTCGACCGAGGAATCGGCCAAAGGCGAGAACTCGATCAAGGCGGTGGTGCCGCTGATGATCGTCGGCGTCATTACCTTGCTGATGATCCAGTTGCAAAGCATCAGCCGTAGCATCATGGTGCTGCTCACGGCACCTCTGGGCCTGATCGGCGTCACGCTTGCGCTGTTGGTCTTCCGGGTGCCCTATGGCTTCGTCGCCAACCTCGGCGTAATCGCACTGATGGGTATGATCCTGCGCAATTCGGTGATCCTGGTAGACCAGATCGAACAGGACGAGCAGGCCGGCAAGAGCGAGTGGGAGGCGATCGTGGGCTCCACGGTGCGGCGTTTCCGCCCCATCGTATTGACTGCGGCGGCGGCGGTGCTGGCCATGATCCCGCTCACGCGACAGGTGTTCTGGGGGCCGATGGCAGTAGCCATCATGGGCGGCCTGATCGTCGCCACGGTGCTGACCTGCCTCTTCCTGCCGGCTCTTTATGCGGCGTGGTTCCGGGTCAAGGAACCCGTTGCCGAGGCGGCGGCAGCGTAGAATCCTGCCCTTGTCGGCATCAGACAAGTATTAGAGTATGCTAATATAGATTTCAGGAGACTTCAATGAATTTCGAACTAGCCCGTTTCAACATGATCGAGCAACAACTGCGTCCGGGGAAGGTTCTGAATCCGGGCGTGCTCGAGGTGCTGCACGTGGTCAAGCGCGAAGAGTTCGTGCCGCCCGCGCTGCGCCGGCTGGCGTTTGCCGATACCGAAGTGCCGCTGGGCGGCACCGAGGGTGCGCGCATGTGCGCGCCGATCGTCGAAGCTCTGGCGCTGCAGGCGCTGGCGATGGAGAAGCATGAGAACGTGCTGGAGATCGGCACCGGTTCCGGTTACATGGCGGCCCTGCTGGGTGCCCATGCGGACCATGTCTGGTCGCTGGAGATCGATCCGCAACTGGCGGAAACAGCGGCATCAAACCTGCGTCGTGCCGGGGTGACCAATGTGGTGGTGGAGACCGGCAACGGCCTGTCGGGCCTGGCGGCCCACGCGCCCTACGATGCGATCATGGTGTCGGGAGCGGTGGCCAAGGTGCCCCAATTGTTGCTCGACCAGCTCAAGCCCGGTGGCCGGCTGTTTGCCTTCGAGGGCGCGGCGCCCGCCATGCAGGCTGTTCTATATCGGCGCAATGCAGACGGCTTCAGCCGCGTTGCCGTGTTCGAAACCGTGGTCGCGCCCTTGCGCGATGCCGAGCCCGCGCAGGCCTTCGTTTTTTGATCCATGCGCCAGGTTTCCGCCGCCCAGCTCAGTCAATGGCTGGCCGATCCCCAACGCAGCAAGCCAGTCTTGCTCGACGTGCGCGAGCCGTGGGAGTTCGCTACCTGCCGCATCGATGGATCGCTCTCGATGCCCATGCGCGGCATCCCGGCTCGCCACCCGGAACTGAAGCGCGACGCCGAGATCGTCATGATCTGCCACCATGGTGCGCGCAGCTTTCAGGCCGGCATGTATCTGGAACAACTGGGCTTCGGCGGCATCATCAACCTGCAGGGCGGTGTCGCCGCCTGGGCGCGGGATGTTGATCCGGCGATGCCGACGTACTGACACTCATGGCGCCGAGTTCTGTCCTCAGATGATGAAACACGCGAAGGGCGTCGGCCCGCCCCCCCATCCCCCCTCGCGGGGGGCTACCAATCGGCTCGCTTCGCTCGACTGAATCGGGTCGCTTCGAACGAGTCGTTACACATAGGCATTGAGCCGCGGAGCAAGCATGAGAAATGCCCTTTTCCTGATGATTGCCGGCTGCATGTCCGCCGGCCTCGCCCATGGCGCCGACCTGATGGCGGTCTATCGCGACGCGCTGGCCTACGACGCGCAGTTCGCCGCGGCCAAGGCCACCGTGGATGCCGGACGCGAAAAGCTGCCGCAGGGTCGTTCGGGTTTGCTGCCGACCATCGGTTTTGGTGCCAGCACGACCTGGAACGACAGCGAGACCACCGCGCGCGTCAATGGCGCCGCGACCACGAACCGCGAATTCAACAGCAATGGCTGGGAAGTGCGGCTGACACAACCGCTGTTCCGCTGGCAGAACTGGGTCGCCTACAACCAGTCGGAACTTGCCGTCGCCCAGGCCGAAGCCCAGTTCGGACTGGCGCGGCAGGACCTGATCGTGCGTACCGCCCAGGCGTATTTCGACGTCCTGCTGGCGCAGGATGTGCTCGCGACTGCGCAGGCGCAGAAGGTGGCGATTGCCGAACAACTGGAATCAGCAAAGCGCAATTTCGAGGTCGGCACGTCGACCATCACCGATACCCATGAAGCCCAGGCCCGCTACGACCTCACCAGCGCGCAGGAAATCGCCGCCCAGAACGACCTCAACGTCAAACGCCAGGTGTTGCGCTCCGTGATCGGCAAGGAGCCGGAGGGCCTCAAGAATCTGAAGCCGGGCGTGCAGCTTGCGGGTCCGCAGCCCGCCGACATCGCCAAGTGGGTCGAAATGGCCGAAACGGCAAGCGCGTCGGTGCAGATTTACCAGGCCCTGTACGAGATTGCCGAGCGCGAAATCGAGAAGCAGCGCGCCGGGCACTACCCGACGCTGGACCTGGTTGCCACCAATGGCCGCAACGGTGCGGGAGGCGGAACCACCGGCGGCTTCGACAGCAAATCGAGCACCGTCGGCCTGCAGTTGTCGATCCCGATCTACGCCGGCGGCGTCACCGCGTCGCGCGACCGTGAAGCAGTCGCCCTGAAGGAAAAGGCCGCGGCCGACCTCGACAACGCGCGCCGCACCGCCGCGCTCAACGCGCGCCAGGCTTACCTCGGCGTGAGTTCCGGCCTGGCGCAGGTGAAGGCCTACGAAGCGGCGCTGACTTCGTCGCAGTCGGCCCTCGATTCGAACAAGCTCGGCTACGAAGTCGGCGTGCGCATCAACATCGACGTGCTGAACGCGCAAAGCCAGCTCTTCGACACCCGCCAGAAGCTGGCCAAGGCCAGGCTGGATACCCTTGGCGCCTTGCTGAAACTCAAGGCTTCCGCCGGCAGCCTCTCAGAGGACGACGTCGCCGCGATCAACGCGTTGCTCGACTGAGCAACTCCATGGTCCGCGCCGTTGCGCCGCGATGGCGCTCGGCGAAGCGCTGTCCGGCGCTGCCCATCGTTTGCAGCAGCGCGTCATCTGCCAGCAGTTCCTGAACCTGATGCACCAGGTCGTCGGCATCGACGATCGTCCGCGCCGCGCCGCAGGACACGGCCGCGCGCGCCGCGTCGGCGAAGTTGCGGGTTGACGGCCCGATCAGGATGGGCGTACCGCAGGCCGCGGCCTCGATCAGGTTCTGGCTGCCGAAATCGAGCAGGCTGCCGCCGATGAAGGCGAGGTCCGCCGAGGCGTAGTAGGCGAACATCTCGCCCATGCTGTCGCCGATCAGCACATCGGTATCGCCGGCCACCACCGTGTTTTCGCTGCGCAACTGCACGCGGTAGCCGCTTTCGCGGGCAAGCTTCGCGACGTCGGCAAAGCGTTGCGGATGGCGCGGCACGATGACCAGCAGCGCCTTGGCGTCATCCGCATGACTACCGACGGACGCAAGCTTGCGCCAGGCATCGAGGATCAGTGCTTCCTCGCCCTCGCGGGTACTGGCGGCGAGCCAGGCCTTTCGTTCGCCATGGAGTTGGCGGAGCTCGGCGCCAAGTTCGAACTGTCGGGCGGGTACCGCGATATCGAACTTGAGGTTGCCGGTCACGGTGATTTGCCGCGCGCCGAGGGCTTCCAGTCGTGCGGCATCGTCATTCGATTGGGCGCCGATGGCCGTCAGTGAAGCCAGGGCCTCGCGCGTCAGGGCCGCGAATTTCTCATAGCGGCGCGCGGAACGATCCGACAGGCGGGCATTGACCAGCAGCAGTGGTACCGATTCCTCACGGCAGGCGGCGACCAGGTTCGGCCACAACTCGGTTTCCATGATCAGGCCGAGCCGCGGCCGAAAATGGCGCAGGAAGCGGCGCATCGCCCAGGGCGTGTCGTAGGGCAGGTAGATGCGTTCGACGCGGTCGCCGAAGAGGGCTTCCGAAGTCGCGCGTCCGGTCGGCGTCATGTGGGTGAACAGGATGCGGTGGTCCGGATAGGCCTCGCGCAGTGCCGCTACCAGAGGCTGCGCCGCCCGGGTTTCGCCAACCGATACCGCGTGCAGCCAGATCGTCGGCGTGGCGGCTCCAGGCGCAGCACCGTAACGGGCGAAGCGTTCGCCCCAGTGGCGAAGGTACTCCGGCTGCCTGCGGGCGCGCCAGAGCAGGTGCATGACCGCCCAGGGCAGCAGCGCCAATATCGCCAGGCTGTAAAGGAAGCGCGCCATCAGATCAGCGGCATGGCCGCCGCCAACACCGAATCGACCGAGGGCGGCTGGCCGCGGCTGCCCAGATTGATCGCCGGCGTCGCGGCGAGGACGCCGGTGAGCGTAGGGTTGGAGGCTGAAAACAGGGCAAGCGTCGGGCGTCCGAGTGCGGCCGCCAGATGCACCAGGCCGGTGTCGACGCCAACCACGATGCGGGCCGCTGCCAGTTGCCGTGCCAATTCGCCGAGGCCCGCGGGCGGCATCGCGACGGCCTGCGGGACCCGTGCCGCGATGCGCGCTGCGCGCTCACGTTCGACGGCGTTTCCCGCCGGCAACAGACACCGCAGTCCGCGCTCCTGAAACCTGCAGCCCAGCGCGACCCAGCGCTCCTCGGGCCAGAGCTTGTCGTCGCGCGAGGTGGCGGTCAGCAGCACGGCACAGGGTCCATCAAGAGTCGGCGATGGTGGCACGGCGATTCCATAGGCCGCCCCCGGCGCGATGGCATAACCAGCGGCGAGCGCCGCCAGTTGTCGATTGCGCTCGACGGCGTGGAGATCGTTTGGCACCTCGAAGCATGCATCGTAGAAGTGTGCGGCAAGCGGTTCGCGCGCCGAAGATGCCCCGTAACCGCAGCGCCGGCCGCGCGCCATGCGGGCGATCAGCGCGCTTTTCAGCAGGCCCTGCGTATCGATCACGCGATCATAGGATTCCACCTGCAGGCGGGTGCGAAACGCGCGCAGCTCCCTCCATGTGCTTCCGTCGAGGAGGGATTTGCGCCAGCGCCGCAGTGCCACCGGGATCGTGTGGCGCACGCCGGGATGGAGGCCGACGATGTCGGTGTAGGCTTCCTCCACCACCCAGTCGATCGCCGCGTCCGGAAAATTCGCGCGCAAATCCGTGACCACCGGCAGATTGTGGACCACATCGCCAAGCGAGGATGTCTTGATCAGGAGAATGCGCATCGGTAGGGGCGGGATGATGTCTTGCGCCGTAAAATGCATCCCGCCTGCAATTATAGCCGCCCATGACTCCAGACCATCGCCTGCCGCTTACCGCCGTCCTGATCACCCTCAACGCGGCCGATCGGCTGGAAGATTGCCTTGCCAGCGTGGCGTTCTGCGACGAGATCGTGGTGGTCGATGCCGGCAGCGACGACGCTACTGTGGTCATCGCCGAACGCCACGCTGCGCGCGTGATCCGCTCGGAATGGCGCGGCTTCGGCCCGCAGAAGCAGTTCGCCGTGGAGCAGGCGAGCCACGACTGGGTGCTGTGCATCGACGCCGACGAGCGGGTGAGCGAGCGCCTGCGCGAAAGTATCTGCGCCGTGTTGCCAGCGACCGAAGGAAGTCCCCGTGGGGCGCCGACTCTTGCAACCTATCGCCTTTCCCGTTGCAACAAGTTCATGGGGCGCTACCTGAAGCATGGCGAAGGCTATCCCGACTGGTGCCTGCGCCTGTTCGACCGCCGCCGCGCCCGCTGGTCGGACGACCCGGTACACGAAAAAGTGATTGCCACCGGCGAAGTCGGCAGCCTCCCGGGCGACCTGTTGCACGAGTCCGCGGAGTCGCTCGACGCCTATCTGGCCAAGCAGAACCGATACAGCACGATTGCGGCCGAGGCGGCGTTGGCGCAAGGCCGGAGGGCGACGGTGGCGCACTTGCTGCTGTCGCCGCTGTTGCGTTTCGCCAAGTTCTACTTCTTCCGGCTGGGTCTGCTGGACGGGCTTCCCGGCCTGGTGCACATACTTGTCGGCTGCGGCGCCAGCTTCGCCAAGTATGCGAAAATGCTGGCTTTTCAGCGAAACTCCCCATGAAAGTCCTGGTCACCGGCGCCGCCGGGTTTATCGGCATGCATGTCTGCCAGCTATTGCTGGCGCGCGGCGACGAGGTGATCGGCGTAGACAACTTCAACGACTACTACGACGTCGCGCTCAAGGAAGCGCGCTTGGCGCGGCTGACGCCCAATCCGGGCTTCAGGATTTCGCGCCTCGACATCGCCGAGCGGTCCGGCATCTCCGATCTGTTCGCCGCTGAACACCCGCAGCGCGTCGTCAATCTCGCCGCCCAGGCCGGCGTGCGCTACTCGCTGAAGAATCCGCATGCCTACGTCGACAGCAACGTGGTCGGTTTCGTCAATATCCTCGAAGGTTGCCGCCACAACGGCGTCGAGCATTTCCTGTATGCCAGCAGTTCCAGCATCTATGGCGGCAACGAGCGCATGCCCTTTTCGGAGCATGACAACGTCGATCACCCGGTCAGCCTCTACGCCGCGACCAAGAAAGCCAACGAGCTGATGGCGCATACCTACAGCCATCTGTATGCGTTGCCGACCACCGGACTGCGCTTCTTCACGGTATACGGTCCCTGGGGCCGTCCCGACATGGCCCCGATCCTGTTTGCCCGGGCGATCCTGGAGGATCGCCCGATCGACGTGTTCAATCACGGCCGGATGCGCCGCGACTTCACCTACATCGACGACATCGCCGAAGGCGTGATCCGTGCGCTGGACCGCGTGCCGCAGCCCGATCCCGGCTTTGACCGGTTGTCGCCAGACCCGGCCACCAGTTGGGCTCCCTACCGCATCTTCAACATCGGCAATAACCAGCCGGTGGAGCTGATGGCGTTCATTGAAGCACTGGAACAGGCTCTGGGAAAGAAGGCGGAGAAGAACTTCCTGCCGATGCAGAATGGCGATGTCCAGGCGACGTACGCAGACGTCGCGGACCTCGCCAGCGCCACCGGGTTCACGCCGCGGACCGACATGGCCGATGGCGTGCGTCGTTTTGTCGATTGGTACCGGAGCTACACGAATGTCTGATTCGCAACTTGTTCCCGTTGTCCTCAGCGGCGGCTCGGGCACGCGCTTGTGGCCAGTCTCGCGCGAGAAGCATCCCAAGCAGTTGCAGCCCCTTTTGGGCGGCGAGAGCCTGTTGCAGAACACCCTGCGCCGCCTGCAAGGCCTGTCGCTGGGTGCGCCCATCGTGGTCAGCAACCAGGAATACCGCTTCATCACCGCCGAGCAACTGCGCCAGCTAGGGCTTCCCGGATGGACTCTGCTGCTGGAACCGGCCGGGCGCAATACCGCGCCGGCGCTCACCGCCGCCGCCCTCCATGCCGTGCGCGACGGCGCCGACCCGGTGCTGCTGGCGACGCCGGCCGACCATCATGTGCGCAATCCTGCCGCGTTCAGGGATGCCGTGCTGCGCGGCCTGTCCGAGGCGGAGCGCGGCGCCGTGGTCACCTTCGGCATCCTGCCCGACCGTCCCGAAACCGGTTACGGCTACATCGAGGTGAAAGTCGGCGCCCCACAGGGACTTCCTTCGCCGGTGACACGGCACCCGGCGCGGCGATGGACCTGCGGGCCTTCCGCGAGAAGCCCGATGCTGCCACCGCCGCGACCTACGTCGCGGATGGACGCCATTACTGGAACAGCGGCATCTTCATGTTGCGCGCTTCCGTCTGGCTGAAGGCCATCGGGCATTTCGCGCCGGAAATTCTGACCGCATGCAACGCGGCGGTCGCGAACGCCCACGACGATGGTGATTTCGTACGACTCGATGCGGATGCCTTCGCGGCGTCCCCGGCGGATTCGATCGACTATGCGGTGATGGAAAAGCTGCCGGCCACCCCTGAATTGGGGATTCCCAGCCGGGTGGTTCCGCTCGACGTCGGCTGGTCGGACGTCGGCGCCTGGGACGCGCTGTGGGAGGCGATCGACCGCGACGCCGACGGCAACGCCGTGAAGGGCGACGTCTGGATGGAGGATTCTCACGGCAACCTGGTCATTGCCGAGCATGGCCTGGTCGCCTGCCTCGGCTGTGAAGACATGGTGGTGGTGGAAACGGCGGACGCCGTATTGATCGCGCCCAAGGCCCGTACCCAGGATGTCCGGCGCATCGTCAGCCGGCTCAAGGCGGCCGGGCGCAGCGAAGCGGATCTGCATCGCAAGGTGCATCGGCCATGGGGCTGGTATGACAGCATCGACAACGGCGAACGCTTCCAGGTCAAGCGCATCGTGGTGCGGCCCGGCGCCACGCTTTCCCTGCAGATGCACCATCATCGCGCCGAGCACTGGGTGGTGGTGCGTGGCACCGCCAAGGTCACGCGTGGCGACGAGGTAGTGCTGCTGGGCGAGAACGAATCGACCTACATTCCACTGGGTGTGAAACATCGACTGGAAAATCCGGGACAGATCCCGCTCGAGATCATCGAGGTGCAGTCGGGTAGCTACCTGGGTGAGGACGACATCGTGCGCTTCGAGGACAACTACGGACGCAAACAATGAACCACAAGATCGCGTTGATCACCGGCGTCACCGGACAGGACGGCGCCTACCTTGCCGAATTCCTGCTCGGCAAGGGTTACGAGGTGCACGGCATCAAGCGCCGCACCTCGCTGTTCAATACCGATCGCATCGACCACCTGTATCAGGATCCGCACGAATCGAACCGCCGTTTCGTCCTCCACCACGGCGACATGACCGATAGTTCGAGCCTGGTGCGCATCATCCAGCAGGTGCAGCCCGACGAGATCTACAACCTCGCGGCGCAAAGCCATGTCGCCGTGAGTTTCGAGGAGCCCGAATACACCGCCAACTCCGATGCCCTGGGGGCCTTGCGGGTGCTGGAAGCGATCCGCATCCTCGGCATGGAAAAGAAGACCCGCTTCTACCAGGCCAGCACCTCGGAACTGTTCGGCCTGGTGCAGGAAACGCCGCAGAAGGAGACCACGCCCTTCTATCCGCGCAGCCCCTACGCGGTGGCCAAGCTCTATGCCTACTGGATCACGGTGAATTACCGCGAGGCCTACGGCATGTATGCCTGCAACGGCATCCTGTTCAACCACGAAAGCCCGATCCGCGGCGAGACCTTCGTCACGCGCAAGATCACCCGCGCCCTGGCGCGCATCAAGCTCGGATTGCAGGACTGCCTGTTCCTCGGCAACCTCGATTCGAAGCGCGACTGGGGCCACGCCCGGGATTACATCGAGATGCAGTGGCTGATGCTGCAGCAGGAAAAGCCGGAGGATTTCGTGATCGCCACCGGCGTGCAATACAGCGTGCGCGATTTCGTCGATGCCGCTGCCGCCGAAATCGGCATTGCCGTGACCTGGCGCGGCACCGGCGTCGACGAAAAGGGCTATGACGCGCAGGGCAAGTGCATCGTTCAGGTAGATCCGCGCTATTTCCGCCCGACGGAAGTCGAAACCCTGCTCGGCGACGCGACCAAGGCGCGTGAAAAGCTCGGGTGGATATCGAAAATCACCTTCGCGGAGCTCGTCGCCGAGATGGTGCGCGAGGACCTCAAGGCCGCGGAACGCGACGAACTGGTCAAGCAGCACGGCTTCAAGGCCTTCGCCCGCAACGAGTAGGCACGATGGACAAGGCTGCCCGCATCTACGTCGCAGGCCATCGCGGCATGGTCGGTTCCGCGCTGGTCCGGCGCCTGAAGCAGGCTGGTTACAGCAACATCCTCACCCGCACCCGCGCGGAACTGGACTTGCTGAACCAGGAGGCAACACTCGCCTTCCTGCAGCAGGAAAAGCCGGATTTCATTTTCATGGCGGCGGCCAAGGTGGGTGGCATCCATGCCAACAACAGCCTCCGCGCCGACTTCATCTACCAGAACCTGATGGTCGAGGCCAACCTGATTCATGGCGCCCACCAGGCCGGCATTCAGCGTCTTTGCTTTCTCGGATCGAGTTGCATCTATCCGCGCGACTGCCCGCAGCCGATCCGGGAGGACTACCTCCTGACGGGTCCGCTGGAGCAAACCAACGAACCGTACGCGATCGCCAAGATTGCAGGCATCAAGCTCTGCGAGAGTTACAACCGGCAATACGGCAGGCAGTATTTTTCGGCGATGCCGACCAACCTCTACGGGCCGAACGACAACTACGACCTGGCCAACAGCCACGTCCTGCCCGCGCTGATCCGCAAGGCGCACGAAGCGAAGCAGCGCGGCGACAGCGAACTGGTGGTGTGGGGCAGCGGCAATCCGCGGCGCGAATTCCTCCATGTCGACGATCTCGCGGATGCCTGCGTGTTCCTCATGGAGAAGGGTGTGGTCGACGGCATCTACAACATCGGCGTCGGCGAGGATGTCACCATCCGCGAACTCGCCGAGACCGTGATGTCGGTGGTCGGCTTTACCGGCCGCATCGCCTTCGATGCCGGCAAGCCGGACGGCACGCCAATGAAGCTGCTCGACGTGAGCCGCTTGCGCGACATCGGATGGCAGGCACGGACTCCGTTGCGTGAAGGCATCGCCATGGCCTATCGGGACTTCACGGCGCGATATGGCGGCTGAAGGCGTTTTGCGACGGACTGGCTGGCGAACAATCTCGCGAACCATCGTGCTTCTGCTGACCCTGGCCGGGTTAGTGGGCCAGTTGCCGGCCTTGGCGGGCGAGCCGGAGACGCCGTCAATACTCCTGGCGGAACGCTACCGCGGGGAGGTCGATGCAGGACAGTACTGGGTCAGCGAAAAACTGGATGGCGTGCGCGCCGTCTGGGATGGCCGGATCCTTCGCTTTCGCAGCGGCAACCCGGTGCCCGCGCCGCAGTGGTTCCTCGATGCGCTGCCCCGGCAGCCCCTCGATGGCGAGCTCTGGCTCGGACGGGCAGCTTCGACCGACTTTCTTCCATTGTCCGTCGCCAGCAGCCGGACGACAGCGAATGGCGGCAGGTCCGCTACATGATCTTCGAACTGCCGGATGCAACTGGCAGCTTTTCCGACCGCGTCGAACGGATGCGGGCCGTTACCGCCGAGGCCAATCTTCCCTGGTTGCAGGCCATCCCCCAGTTCCGATTGCCCAGCGATGCGGCGCTGCGAAAAATGCTAGACGAGGTCGTTCGCGGCGGCGGCGAGGGGCTCATGCTCCATCGGGCGGATGCTCCCTACGAAACCGGACGCTCCAGCGCCCTGCTCAAGTTGACGCCCTGGCAGGATGGCGAAGCGGTGGTCGTCGCCCACCTGCCGGGCAAGGGCAAGTACGCCGGCATGCTTGGCGCCTTGCAGATGGAAATGGGCGACGGTCGTCGCTTTTCCCTTGGTAGTGGGCTGTCCGACGTCCTGCGACGCAACCCACCGCCGCGGGGTACCCTCGTTACCTATCGCTACCGCGAATTTACCCAGAACGGAATGCCGCGCTTTCCGAGATACTTGAGGGTACGCGATGAGTTCTGACGCACCGAGCGGTTCCGCGACGACAGGTTTTCCGGCCTCCACCCTTGTCGCACGCGCCATGTCGGGCTAAAATCACGTTCAACGAATGAACATGCTTCCCGCAGACCGTGTCTTCCGACCCGCATCACTACCGCCTGCTGAAACTCATCGAAGCCAATCCCGGAATTAATCAAAGGGAAATGGCCCAGGCTATGGGTGTGAGCCTGGGGAAGGTTAATTACTGCGTCAAGGCATTGGTGCAAAAAGGAATTATCAAGATCCACGGATTTCGCAACCATGGCAACAAGCGTGCGTACATGTACTTGCTCACGCCAAGCGGAATCGAGGCGAAGGCTCGCCTCGCCGTCAGTTACCTGAAATACAAGATGGCGGAATACGAAGCCATTCGCAATGAGATAGAGGAACTCCGGCGCGAAACCGAACAAGAGGCTTCAGCATGATGGGCTGGCGCGAAGGCGGGGTCGCGCAGGCGGGCGCCTGCGTCCATGATCGTCCAGCAAGCCCGGCGTCCGGCCTCGATGCATCGATTGGCGCCGCATTGGCACTAAATCGGCCTTGGTACGTCGTTCATGTGAAGGCGCGACAGGAAAACGTTGCGAGGGAAAACCTTGCCCGTCAGGGTTATAACGTTTATCTGCCGCAAATCAAGGCGCTGAAGCGTCTTCGTGGCCGGCATCAGGCACGAATGGAACCGCTGTTCCCGCGCTACCTTTTTATGCAGCCGGGATCGCAGGATCAATCGATAGCACCGGTGCGGAGTACTTTGGGCGTTTCGGGAATCGTCCGGTTCGGCCAGGATCCCGCAGTGATGCAGCGGGACACATTACGCAGCATCCGGGACTTCGAGATTCGACAGAATGCGGCCAATGACGAGGACCTGAGTCCTTTCCGCATTGACGAGCGCGTTCGGGTCGTCGATGGTCCCCTGGCCGGGCTTGAAGGATTGATTACCGATATTGCACGGGATCGGGTTGTTGTCCTGATGCATCTGCTTGGTCAGGATACGCGAGTACGCATGAGTCACCATCAGCTTCTTTTGGCCAACTGACGGCGTACGCCGTCGGAGGAAGCGCTGCATCCGTTGAGATCCGTTAGTGCTGTTTGAGAAATCGGCAGGCGGAACGAGGAAGGTTTATGGCCGGTATTGTCAAGTGCTGTGCATCCGGTGCACTGGCATGGCGGTAGCGTGCACAGAAAGGCAAGTGTTGTTTCAAGAGTCGGCGCCGGTGGGACGGCGCCGGAGTCGAGTGCCACGAGGTCACAAGAGGCGGTAGGGCATCTCGGCTTCACGTTTCAGTTTCCCATCCTGATATTCGCCATGAGTTCGACCCGACCAATATCCCATCTGCTAAAAAAGCTTTGGCACCACATTGGTCCGAGACGGCGCGTCCAGTTCGGGTGGCTGCTGTTGCTAATGATTTCTTGCATCGTTCGCAGAGGTGCTGAGTATCGGGGCGGTTTTGCCGTTTCTGGGTGTGCTGACTTCTCCGGACAAGGTTTACTCGCATCCGCTCGCCCAGCCATTGGTTCAGGCTCTCGGCTTTACGCAGCCGGCCGAATTGCTGATGCCACTAACAGCCATCTTTTGCCTGGCCGCTCTCACGGCTGGAGCAATGCGACTGATTCTGCTTTGGGCCAGTACGCGTCTTTCTTACGCGACCGGTGCCGACCTGAGCATCAGCATCTATCGCCGCACGCTCTATCAACCCTATTCAGTTCACGTCGCCCGTAACAGCAGCGAAATCATCAGCGGCATTTCGGACAAGTCAGGAGTTGTGATAGGGACCATTGTGATGGTTCTCACCCTCGCGACCACTTTCTTCATCCTTGCCTCAATTCTTATCGCCTTGCTATTGGTGGACCCAGCGGTCGCAATGGCAGCTTTTTGTGGATTTGGAGTGATCTACATTCTGATCATTCTGTTCGTCCGCAAGCGGTTGCAGAGCAATGGACAGCGCATAGCCCGCGAAGCAACACAACGGATCAAGGCATTGCAGGAAGGACTCGGCGGTATTCGGGATGTATTGATCGACGGAAGCCAGAATGCATATTGCAGCATATATTACGGTTCCGACTACCCACTACGTCGCGCCCAGGGAAGTAGCGCCTTCATTAGTGCCAGCCCCCGCTACGGGATGGAAGCGCTAGGAATGCTGCTCATCGCCGCACTCGCGTTTTCGCTTGCCAGCCAACCTGATGGCGTCGCTAGAGCCGTACCTGTCCTCGGTGCACTTGCTCTTGGCGCTCAGCGCCTCCTGCCAGTGTTGCAACAGGCGTACATGGCATTCACCGGAATCCAGGGAGGTCAGGCCTCCTTACAGGACGCGATTGAACTGCTCGACCAACCCCTTCCGGACCATGCTGATCAGCCACCTCCCACGCCGCTTCCATTTCAACGGGAGATAAGGCTGCGGAATCTGTCGTTCCGCTATGCAGATGACGCGCCCTGGGTACTCAGGAACTTGAACTTGTGCATCGCAAAGGGCAGCCGTGTCGGCTTTGTCGGCACGACAGGCAGTGGCAAAAGCACCTTGCTCGACATCGTAATGGGGCTCTTGCCACCCACTGCGGGCACGCTGGAAATCGACGGGCAAGCCGTTACAGCAATCACCAGCCGCGCTTGGCAAGCTCATATTGCGCACGTTCCGCAGGCCATATACCTTGCCGACAGCACAATAGAGGAAAATATTGCTTTCGGAGTTCCTAAGGCAATGATTGACCAACAGCTCATCAGGCATGCCGCCCATCAGGCACAGATTGCCGAGACCATCGAGGCGTGGCCTGCGCAGTATCAGACCTTTGTCGGCGAGCGGGGCATCCGGTTATCGGGCGGGCAGCGTCAGCGCATCGGCATCGCACGGGCACTCTACAAGCAGGCCGACGTCATCATTTTCGACGAGGCCACCAGTGCGCTCGACAGCGAAACCGAAGAAGCGGTCATGCAAGCGATCGAAGGGCTCAGCAGTGAGCTGACAATACTGATAATCGCCCATCGCGTTACGACACTGAAGGGTTGTACTCAGATTGTTCGGGTTGGCGAATGCGCCGATCCGAGCGCCGCACAGGGTGCCGTCCGGACAACTTGAGTTTTCCTTTTAATGCTTACATTCCAACAGTCCACAGGAAAATCGATGAAAACAACGCTTTGCAGGATCGCCGGAACACCATTGACCAAGGTTGTTGATTTCGGACGGCAGCCGCTGGGAAACGGATTCCTCGAGCCGCATCAGTTTTCCGGAGAGTACTTTTTCCCGATGGAAGTGGGATTCTCCGAGGACAGCATGATGTTCCAACTGATCGAACAGCCCGACCCGGAAAAGATGTTTCATGATCACTACGCGTTCTATTCAAGTACATCGAACTACATGGCAAGGCACTTCAAGGAATTTGCTGATCAGGTCCTGCGGTCGGGATATCTGGTGAAGGATGATCCATTTATCGTTGAACTCGGATGCAACGACGGAATCATGCTAAAAAACTTTGCCTCGCAGAATTTACGCCACCTAGGGATCGAACCCTCTCTGAATGTCGCACGGGAAGCCAACAAGCACGGTGTGCGTACCTGTTCGGAATTCTTCACTGAGCAACTTGCTGAATCCATCGTTGCCGAACATGGTCAGGCTGACGCTTTCCTGGCGGCTAATGTCATGTGTCACATACCGGATATCTCCGGCGTCGTAAGAGGCATCAAGAAGCTGCTGAAGCCAACCGGGGTGGTCATGTTCGAAGATCCCTATCTCGGTGAAGTGGTGGCCAAGACGTCCTATGACCAGATCTACGACGAACACGTTTTTCTGTTCTCCGCCTTGTCCATCCGTTACCTCTTCGCGTTGCATGAGATGGAATTGATCGACGTCCAACCCCAGACGACGCATGGCGGCTCAATGCGCTACGTGCTTGCCCATCGCGGGGCATACCCTGTCGGCGATTCGGTGGTTCGCTTGGTAGCCGGGGAGCAGGAACAAGGTCTCGACAGGCTGGCCACCTTCGAGAGCTTCAGGGTAAGCGTGGAAGAATCCAGAACGAAGCTTGTTTCCTTGCTCCGGGACCTCAAGGCCAGAGGAAAGAAAGTTGCAGGCTATGGCGCAACATCGAAGAGCACCACTATCCTGAACTATTGCGGAATCGGCCCGGATCTGATCGCTTACATATCCGATACCACGCCCATCAAGCAGGGGAAATGCACTCCCGGCATGCATATCCCCGTGGTTCCCTACCAGACCTTCAAGGAAGATCCCCCCGACTACGCCGTGCTCTTTGCCTGGAATCATGCAGAGGAGATCATGGCAAAGGAGCGTGACTTCATGGCCGCCGGAGGAAAGTGGATCGTTCACGTCCCCGAAGTGCGGGTGCTCTGATGATCCTGTGCGCAAATCCTGCCGCGCAGTTCCTGAGCTACCAGTCTGAAATTGAGGCTGCGGTGTTGGCGGTGATGCGCGGCAACCGTTACATCCTCGGCAGCGAGGTTACCGCGCTCGAAAGCGAGTTTGCCAGTTTCATCGGGACTACTTTTGCCGTCGGAGTCGCCAACGGCACCGACGCAATCGAACTGGCCTTGAGGGCCCTTGACATCGGTCCGGGAGACGAGGTGATCACCGTATCGCACACCGCAGTTGCGACCGTCGCCGCAATCGAGGCGTGTGGCGCCGTGCCGGTCCTGGTGGATGTCGATTCCACCTATTTCACCTTGAACCCGGCCCAATTGCCTGAAGTGCTCACTTCCAGGACGAAAGCAGTGCTGGCAGTCCACCTGTACGGACAGGCGGCCGACCTCGACGCCATCGGGCATTTCTGTAACGAGCACGATCTGGCCTTGATAGAAGACGCCTCGCAGGCGCACGGTGCACGGTGGAACGACCGGCGCGTTGGCAGCATCGGCCGCATTGGATGTTTCAGCTGCTATCCCACCAAGAACCTTGGCGCCATCGGTGATGCCGGGCTGATTACGACGAGTGACCCGGCGCTTGCGGAAAAGCTACGAATGCTGAGGGAATACGGATGGCGCGAGCGCTACGTCAGCGAACTGCCCGGACTGAACACGCGGCTAGACGAACTGCAGGCAGCAATTCTCAGGATCAAGCTGCGGCATCTTGACGCAGACAATTCCAAGCGGCGGCAGATCGCCGAGCAATACGCAAAGCAACTCACCGGGCTTCCATTTGGACTTCCCGCTGTCAGGGACAATGTCGAGCATGTCTATCACTTATACGTCACCAAAAGCGTGCGACGAGCAGAACTCATGGACCATTTGAAGTCTCGAGACATACATGCAGGTGTACATTATCCGATGCCAGTACACCTCCAGCCCGCATACAAAGGAAGGGTTCGGACTGCGAAGTCCATGGTGGTTTCGGAAGGGCTGGCAGCAGAGGTAGTTTCGTTGCCGATTTATCCTGAGCTCCCTCCGGAAAGCGCCGATCGTGTTATCGCTGCCCTGAAGGATTTCCATTGAAAATCATAGCCCGGCCGTTTGCGGGAATCATGGTTCTTGAGCCGAAATGCTTTAGTGACAACAGGGGCTTCTTCCTGGAGAGCTTCGAACTGGAGCGGTATCGCGCAATTGGAGTCATCGAGAATTTTGTTCAGGACAACCATTCCCGATCGCTGAAGAACGTGCTCAGAGGCCTCCACTTTACGCGGAGCAAGCCACAAGCCCAGATCGTCACGGTGATCAGAGGCCGCGTGTTCGATGTCGTGGTGGACGTCCGGGCGGCGTCGCCGACGTTCGGCAGGTGGTTCGGGACGGAACTGTGCGACGAGGGACCACGGCAGATATACATGGCCCCTGGATTCGCCCACGGCTTCTGCGTGCTTTCAGAGTACGCCGACCTCCATTACAAGGTCAGCCAGCACTACGATCCGAAGGATGATGCCGGCCTTTTCTGGAACGATCCTGGGGTTGGAATCAAATGGCCGGTCGACGCACCTATCGTTTCGGACCGTGACAATGCTCATCCACGTATCGGAACCATTGCTCCGGTCTGAACTCGCAAAGCGGGGAGCTCCATTCAAGTCATGAAAACGTCAAAGCTTTGGGACAGCCTGGTCAAGAATCAGTTCGCGAAAATTGACGCATCATTTTTGTCCGATTTTCGCGAACCCGGTAATGCAAACAATCGGCTCGCCGCGTGGGACCCCTACGACAAGTCGATGCGGTATTTCAAGTTTCTGTTCTTTCACCAGATCGAGGTAAAGGATCCTGAATTCTTCGCCAACTACGCAAAGATCGGCCCGACCTCGCTGGGCAACCCGGTGGTGCTTACGTCGCCATCGGGGCAACTGATTAACCTCGACCATTTTTTTTCCATCGAGGAATTCACCTTTCTCGACGCAAACTTGAATACAGGCGAAATCCGGCACATTCTGGAGATTGGCGCCGGATTCGGACGTACGGCGCAGGCGTTGGTGAGTCTGTTTGCAGACCTTGAGGTTTATACCATCGTCGACCTTCCGGAGGTTCTGGTGCTCAGCCGTGCATATCTGAAGCAGGTCCTCGACGAAACGAAGTTCGCCAAATTGCGTTTCGTGGATGCATTGACGCTCGAGGCAGGGAATGACGGTATCCCGGCTGTCGATCTGGTGATCAACATCGATAGCTTTCAGGAAATGCCAAGGCAGACCATCGATTTTTATTTCCGGCGCTTCATCGATTCGGCCGGATATTTCTTCTCAAAGAATGCCATCGGAAAGTATTCGCCGGAATCGGTTGGTCTCCGAGGGATCGACGAAAGCCAATTGCTGGACGTCTTTTCCCTCGGCCTTTCGACACAGATGATAGATATCTTCAATCCTGACGATTTGAGCTTGGCAAGGATGCGACACGTCGAGGAGTATCGTCCCAATGCCAGTTTCACTGTCGTCGCGCAGGAACCCCTGGGAATTTTCCCCTATTATCACAATGTACTTTTCGCACGGGATATCAACCAATGAGATTCCTTGTGACGGGGGCCAGCGGGTTTATCGGCTCCGCCCTTTGCGCACGACTGCTTGCCGAGGGCCATTCCCTGATATGTCTGAGCCGTTCGGTGCATGAAGACACGCCCGGGGTGAACTGGATACGGCATGACCTGGTGAGCGATCACTGGAAGCAACTTCCCCGATTCGACATTGATGCAGCGTTTCATCTTGCTGGCCAGACGAGTACCTATCGGGCAAGACAAGACCCCATGGAAGATGCGTCGATGAATGTCCTCGGACTGCTGGGTCTGATGGAATATTTCAAAAGCCTGCCGCGCCAACCCTTTGTGGTAATTGCAGGGACGGTGACGGAAGTCGGCATGACGGACCAGATACCGATCAACGAAGCCATGGCGGACCATCCCGTGACTTTCTATGACATCAGCAAGCTCTCGGCCGAGATGTATCTAATGCAATATGTCCGGGAAGGATGGTTGAGGGGCTGCTCCCTTCGCCTGGCCAATGTATTCGGCCGCCGAACGCAGGGGCAGCAGGCCGACCGGGGAATCCTCGACAGGGTCTTTAGCCAGGCAGCGGCGGGCGCGAACATCACGATTTATGGCGATGGCAGTTATCTTAGAGATTATCTATTTATAGATGACGTGGTGTCAGCCTTGATCCAAGCGGCGGAAAACGCTGAAAGAACCAATGCTCGCAACTTCTGCATCGGCAGCGGTCGCGGAATCTCCCTGAAGGATGCGTTTTCCAAGGTGATGTCGTTGGCTGCCGAGGTGACGGGCGTTCGAGCGAGTCATCAGTACGTGGCCCCGCCCGCGGATTTGTCGGAGATCGAGCGCAGAAACGCAATCGTCGATTCGACCGCATTTAGGCAGGCGACAGGGTGGGTTCCGCAGTACGATTTCGACGCCGGGCTGAATGCGGCCTATCGCAGTCCTTCGTCGAAGTGATCCGGATATGCAAGCGACTATCATCAGGTTTCCCAGGCATGAGGACAGTAACGGCGTGCTCTATGTCTATGAGTCCGGGCGGCACGTTCCGTTCGATATCCGCCGTATATTCACGGTCTCGGCGATGGCTGGGGATATACGCGGCAATCATGCACACAGACAGTGCTCGCAGTTGCTGGTTTGCACCACCGGCGAAATTCGCGTCGTCTGCGACGACGGGTTCGAACTGACCCAACATTTGCTCGACGGTGCGGATTGCGGATTGCTGATTCCGCCCGGCATTTGGGCAAGGGAAGACTATCTGACCGATGGTGCCGTATTGATGGTGCTATGTGACCGGATCTATGAAGAAGGCGATTACATACGCGACTATGACGAATTCAAAACAGTTGCTGGATCATAAGGAAGAGAAATGACAGAGCAGTCGATGGCGAACCATCAGGCAAAGACAATTGTTTCAAAAGAGGAGTTCCTGCGCATCAACGAAAATGCCGCCCATGAAATGAGCATGGACAAGCAGCTTCAGGGCAAGGCGCTCGAGGTCCTGGTGCAAGCCGACCGCCATCGCTGGATACACCAGAATACATGGTTCGGCGAGCCGCTTCTCAATCTGCCCCAGGACATGTTTGCGATTCAGGACATTATCTGGCGCACCCGTCCCGACTTCGTGATCGAAGTCGGGGTTGCATGGGGTGGCGGCATGCTCTTCGAGGCGACCCTGCTCGAAATTCTGGGCGGCAAAAAGGTGATCGGGATAGATATTTTCATCCCGCCCGATCTGCGGCAGCGCCTGTCCAGCCATAGAAAGCTGTCAGAGCGCTTCGAACTCATCGAAGGCAGCAGCACTTCCGCCGACACGCTGACCAGGGTAAAAGCTCTGCTGGGGGGCTCGCGCAAGGTGCTCGTAATCCTGGACTCCAATCACACGCATGAGCACGTTCTCAACGAGCTTCGCACTTATGCGCCACTGGTGGAAAAAGGCCAGTACCTGATTTGCGGCGATACCATCGTTGAGCATATGCCACCGCAGTTGCATGTAGTACGCCCCTGGGGTCCCGGCAACAACCCGGCCACGGCCGTCAAGCAGTTCCTTTCCGAAACCGACCGGTTCGTGGTAGACGAGAAGATCGATCGGCGCCAGCTTTTCTCCTGCCATCCGGGTGGCTATCTGCAAGCGGTCAAATAATCTGCGGCGAGCAGGCTCGCCTCTTTAGCTTTAGGGATATTCAAATGAAAGTAGTTGTCACAGGTGCACTCGGCCACATAGGCTCCCGCTTGGTCCGCGATCTTCCATTTTCCCTTCAGGGATGCGAAATCGTCATGGTCGATAACATGATGACGCAGCGGTATTGTTCGCTCTTCGATCTGCCGGCAGAAGGAAGTTACCGATTCATCGAGGCCGATATCACCGAGATGGACTTGTCGCCGCTCCTAGAGGGGGCCGACGTTGTAGTCCACCTTGCCGCGATAACAGATGCGGCGGGAAGTTTCGATCGCGCCGAGCAGGTGGAGGGCAACAACTTCAATGCCACGAAACGGCTTGCGGAAACTTGCGCAAGGACTGGGGTGCGTCTGATTACCCTGTCTTCGACGAGTGTCTACGGCACCCAAGCCGAATTGGTGGCTGAGGATTGCTCCGAAGATGAACTGAAGCCGCAAAGTCCGTACGCAACGACCAAGCTGAAGGAAGAGCGCCTAGTTCAACAGCTTGTAAGGGAGGAGGGCCTGAAGGCGGGAATCTATCGCTTCGGAACCATCTTCGGAGTGTCTCCGGGAATGCGCTTCCACACCGCAGTAAACAAGTTTTGCTGGCAGGCTGCCATGGGTCTGCCGATCACGGTCTGGAGCACGGCATACGACCAGAAGCGTCCCTACCTCGATCTTGGCGATGCGTGCAAGGCAGTGGCGCACATAATTCGCAATGAGTTGTTCGATGGCAGGATTTACAACGTCCTTACCCTGAATGCAACGGTGCGCGAGGTGGTCGATGCCATTCGCGCATTTGTGCCGACACTTGAGGTGCAGTTCGTCGACAACAAAATTATGAACCAGCTCAGCTACGAAGTAAGCGATGCACGTTTTCGCAGCACCGGCTATATGCCGACCGCCAAGCTTTCGGAAACCTTGAAACAGGAGCTTATGTTGCTGCCAAGTCTGAACTGACAAGCGAGACTGGATGAAAAAGCTAACCTTCGTACTGCCGCTAAAGGACAGGCCGTACTACACCAGGATCTGGCTTGGGCACAATATTCGCCAGGAATATGACTACTTGGTTGCTGACGGCAGCATCGGTAACGAGAACGAAGAGTTGTTCCGCTTGGTTCAGCTCCCGAACGTTATCTATGTGCGATTTCCCCAGGACCTGTCCATCGAGCATTACGTTGAAAAGATGTTCCAGGCTGTCGGTCGGGTCCAGACCCCGTATGTCATGACCTGTGACAACGATGATTTCATCAATTTTCATGGGATCGCCCACTGCATCGATGCGCTGGAGAAGGATCCGGACGCGGTCTGTGCTGGCGGGCCGATCTACGGCGTGAGTCAGGTTACGTCTGCCGCCTCCGCGCCACGCTACGGCATGCCGGTGAGTATCATCGATGCGGCGGCACTAAGTGGCATGTCCGGTTTCGATGCGCTGGTGCAACTGTTCAAGAGCTACAAGTACATGTGGTATTCGGTGTTTCGAACCCCAAGCTACCAGAAGATCTGGTCCGACATCCGGCAACTGCATATTTCCAACGTATATCTCGTGGAAATCCTCCAGGCGGAGTTGGCTTTTTGCCACGGGAAATACATCCAGGTGCCGGCCAACCATTACATCCGGCTGGAAAATCCAGTGACCAGCGCGGCCAGGGAGGAGGCGTCGATGGATGAACGCCATACCCGCAAGATCTTCTTCGACAGTGAGTACAGGGACCAGGTCGTCAAAATGTCGGCGCATGTCGCCAAATTGGCAGACGTTGGCTTGAGTCAATTGTTGAACGAATTCACCAACTACTTCATTGCAGGGAATGGTCTGAAGACGGATTCGTTTGGTTCAAGGATGTCCGTACGACTCGGAAGACTCCACGAAATCATTCCCCGCAGGTTGAGCCTCTCCTTCCCGATCGAGTTCGGGATCGGGTTTGTCAATGGTCTTGGAAAAGTTCGCAGCAGGTTGGGCATATGACGGCCATGGCGCATACCGTGCTGGTTTCCGGCGCTGGACAGCTTGGATCGAGATATCTGCAGGGACTGGCAAAATGTCGTTTGCCGTTGAGAATCGTGGTTCAGGACAACAGTCCGGATTCTCTTGAGCGCGCGCAACTTCGCTGGAACGAGGTGCTGGATCCCGAGGTGATTCACAAAGTGTCATACCACTCGTCGATCGAGACGCTACCGCGTCAGATTGACGTCGCCATCATTGCGACGACCGCAGATTCCCGTCCGCAGGTGGTCGGGCAGATTGCCGCTCACGCCGGTGTGCGTTTCTGGGTGCTGGAAAAGGTGTTGGCCCAGAGCGAATCGGGTCTCGATGAAATCGTCACTCATGTTGGAGCCGGCTCCAAAGCGTGGGTAAATACCCCCCGCAGAATCATGCCGTGGCATCGCCAAGTTAGGGCTCAACTTGGCCTTGCGCGACCGATGATCATGCGCATGGAAGGAGGCGCGTGGGGACTGGCGTGCAACGCAATACATCTTCTTGATTTGCTCGCATGGTGGACGGGAGAAACGCTGCAGGTGGTTGTAACCGATCGCCTGGAGCCGCGTTGGTTCGAGAGCAAGCGCCTCGGTGTCTGGGAAGTCACAGGAACCTTGGAAGCGAGGTTTTCCGGTGGGTCGTGCGCCTACTTGAGCGCCACTCAGGGCAGTGATGCGGTGCGTTTGGAAGTTACAGACGGACGACAGACCTGGCTTGTCAAGGAAGCCGATGGCGTAGCCACTCGATCCGACGGGCTTGCGATTCCTGGACGGATGCAGTACCAGAGCGAAATGACGGCACCCCTGGTCGAATCCCTTATGGAAGGTCGTGGTTGTGACCTGCCGACGCTGGAGGAGTCCGTCAATCTTCACCGCGCTTTTGTTCAGAGCATGCTGGAGCACTGGAGGCGATCGGCCGATGTCGGCGCAACAGCCGTCCCGATTACCTGAATCAATGAGACGGACACGATGAGTCTTTGGTTGATTGGCGCCAGCGTGATGGCGCAGGACTATGCCAAGGTATTGAACAGCCTCGGCCTTGATTTCACGGTCGTCGGGCGAGCTGCCACGTCCGCCGAGAAGTTTGAATCGGCTACGGGACATCCCGTGCGGCAAGGCGGGCTAAGCGACGCCCTCCATGCGCTCGATGCTCCCAAGCAGGCTATTGTCGCTGTTGGCGTCGAGCAGCTGGCGGGTGCCGCCATCGAGTTGATCGAAGCCGGTACCCGGCGCATCCTGGTCGAAAAGCCCGGCGGCCTGAACGCGGGGCAGGTTGACGCGTTGCGGCAAGCCGCATCCAGACACGGGGCCGAGGTGTTGATTGCCTACAACCGCCGCTTCTACGCCTCCACCGCGATGGCCCGGAGGATGATTGTCGAAGACGGCGGCGCCACTAGTTGTTCGTTCGAGTTTACCGAATGGTCCCATGTGATCGCGCCCTTGAGCAAGGCGCCGGGAGTAAAGGAGGCATGGTTTCTTGCCAACTCCACGCATGTGGTCGACCTGGCATTTCATTTGTGCGGATTTCCTGCCGACTGGAAGGCTTGGCATGGTGGTTCGCTGAACTGGCATCCATCTGCCGCAAGATTCTGCGGCTCCGGAATCACGAGGCAGGGCGTCTTTTTCAGCTATCAGGCAGACTGGGAAGCGCCAGGACGCTGGGGAGTGGAGGTGCTCACGCGCAAGCGGCGCCTCGTCTTTCGGCCCATGGAGCAGTTGCAGGTGATTCCGCTAGGTTCCGTAAAGGCAGAGAACGTTGAGCTCGATGATTGTCTGGACAAGGAATTCAAGCCGGGCTTGTACACGCAGACCAAGGCGTTTCTGGACAGAGACGACCGCCTGTTCTGCTCGGCTGACGAACAACTCCGGCACTGTGCCATCTATGATCGGATAGCCGGTTACGGCCCGGGGGTTTTGAATGGTTCTTGAGGAATGACAGCACAAAAATGACCAAGGTCCTTGTTACCGGCGCCGACGGCTTCATCGGTTCGCACCTGACGGAAGAGCTGGTTAGGCAGGGACATGAAGTTCGTGCCTTTGTGCTTTACAACTCCTTTAACTCCTGGGGTTGGCTCGACCATTGCGCACCGGACGTAAAGGGCCGGTTCGAAGTGTTTGCCGGTGATATCCGTGATCCACATGGCGTGAACGAAGCTGTCAGGGGCACCGACGCAGTGCTGCATCTAGCCGCCTTGATTGCCATTCCTTACTCCTATCATTCGCCAGATACCTATGTGGATACGAATATAAAGGGTACGCTGAATGTATTGCAGGCAGCCCGCGAGCTAGGCGTCGGGAGGGTGATCCATACCTCGACCAGCGAGGTCTATGGTACGGCGCGCTTTGTGCCAATTACCGAAGAGCATCCCCTTCAAGGCCAGTCGCCATACTCGGCGACCAAGATCGCCGCCGACCAGTTGGCCTACTCCTTCTACTCGTCCTTCAACCTGCCGGTGGTTATCGCCCGCCCCTTCAATACCTATGGCCCTCGTCAGTCCGCCCGTGCGGTGATTCCGACCATCATCACCCAGATCGCCAGCGGAAGGCGCCAAATTCGGCTTGGTGCCGTATCGCCAACGAGGGATTTCAATTTCGTGGGCGACACGGTCCGCGGATTTGTTTCTGCGCTGAATTCCAACCTGGGCTTGGGTGAGGTAGTCAATTTCGGCAGCAATTTTGAAATCTCGATAGGTGACACGGCTCAGTTAATTGCGGAAGTCATGAATGCAGAGATCGAGATCGTCACCGACGAAGCCCGCTTGCGACCTGAAAATTCCGAAGTTGAACGCCTGTGGGCGGACAACACCAAGGCCAGCCGGCTCTTTGGCTGGCAGCCCGGTTATGGCGGCCGCGAAGGATTCAAGCGTGGCATTGCGGAAACCGCGGATTGGTTCGCGCTTTCCGGCAAGCTGATGGGGTATAAGGCGGATGTCTACAACGTGTGAGGCCCGTGCCAGGAACAATCCCCATTGCTGAGCAGGTCGTAAGCGCCCTACGCGCAGTCGTCGGTGAAGGATCCGCAGCCTTGCACGAGCCCAGTTTCGGGGGGAGCGAGTGGCTGTATCTCAAGGAGTGCCTGGACTCGACCTTCGTCTCCTCGGTGGGCAAGTTCGTCGACCGCTTCGAGTCGGAATTGGCAAGCTTTACCGGCGCCGGACATGCTGTTGCAGTGGTCAATGGCACGGCCGCCCTGCACATTGCGCTGAAACTGGCCGGCGTGCGGACCGACGACGAAGTTCTGGTTCCGGCGCTGACTTTTGTGGCTACGGCCAATGCAGTCAGCTATTGTGGCGCCACGCCCCATCTGGTCGACAGCGAAGAGTCCACCCTGGGAATGGATGCGGCTCGGTTGCGTGCACATCTGGTCAGCCAGACTGAACAGCGGGTTGGCTCATGCGTTAACCGCGCCACCGGGCGGATTATTCGAGCCATGGTCCCCATGCATACCTTCGGCCATCCGGTGGATCTTGATGGACTGCTTGCGGTGGCGAAAGACTTCAACATCGCCATGGTGGAAGATGCGGCTGAGTCCCTGGGCAGCTACTACCGCGGCCAACACACTGGGACATTCGGACTGCTGGGCATCCTGAGTTTCAACGGCAACAAGACGATTACCACTGGCGGCGGCGGCGCCATCCTCACGAATGATCCCGAGCTTGCTCGCCGGGCCAAGCATCTGACCACAACCGCCAAGGTGCCCCATCGTTGGGAGTTCGTGCATGACGAGTTGGGCTACAACTACCGCATGCCGAACATCAATGCGGCTTTGGGATGCGCCCAGCTTGAGCAACTCCCCGGTTTCCTCGAAAGCAAGCGCACGCTGTTCGAACGCTATCGCGATGCGTTCGCGCCGGTGCCGGGGGTCCGCATGTTTGCGGAGCGGGAAGGCTGCCGGAGCAACTACTGGTTGCAGACGCTGCTCCTCGATGAGTCCATCGGCGGCCGACGTGACGAGTTGCTTGCCGCGACCAATGCAGCGGGCTACCAGACGCGGCCGGCCTGGGCGCCGATGCATACTCTGGCGCCTTACTCATCCTGCCCGCAGGCATCGCTGCAGGTTGCCGAAAGCTTGCAGCGCCGGATCATCAATATTCCCAGCAGCGCCGTGCTTGCCAGGGAGCCATCGCCATGAGCCACTTCCCCAATCCCCTGCATTCACCGGTATTCGTCGAACGGGTCTGCTTCCTCGCCGAGTCGCAGTACTGGTCGTCCGAGCGGCTTGCGGAGTTGCAGTTGCGGAAGCTGCAATTGCTGGTGCGCCACGTTGAATACAACGTCCCGTTCTACCGCGACTTCATGCGACGCGAAGGCTTTATGTGGCGAGACATCGCTTCGTTGCAGGATCTGCGGCGTTTCCCGCTGATCGACAAGAAGACCATCCAGGAGCAGCCCGACGCTTTCCGTATGGATGGCGCCAAGGTCGATCAGCTCGTGCATCGAACTACCGGAGGTAGTACCGGGACGCCGCTTACGGTGTGGGCGGATATCGATTACGTTGCCCGCGACAAGGCGAATACCGAGCACTACATGCAGGTGTTCGGCCTGGATGTCTTCTCCCATCGATCGGTCAGGCTATATGGCGATCGCATTGATACGGACCTGATCGACAAGGGCGAGTTCTGGAAGACCGAGGAAGACCGCAAGCTCGTCATGTCGCCCTATCACATCAACCGCGACAGCGCGCCAGGCTATGTCGCGGCAATCGACCGGCATCGCCCGATGTACATCCATACACGGGCTTCGGCGGTGTTGCCTTTGGCGCGATACATCATCGAAGGCAGGCTGTGGCTGGAAATGCCCGTCCGATACATCTTTTGCGACGGCGAGTTTCTCACCGCGGGGCAGCGCCGGCTGATAGAGCAGGCGTTTCAGGCTCGACTGGTCAATGTGTACGGTCATACGGAAGGCGCCTTGGTGGGACATCCCTGCCGGTTTTCCGACACGCTGCACTTCATGCCGCAAGTCGGAATCCTGGAACTGCTGGACGCCAAAGGCAATGAAGTCTCGACGCCCGGGGCGAAGGGTGAAATGACGGCCACCGGATTCAACAATACCGTGTTTCCGCTGATCCGCTATCGCACGGGGGATATCGCCATCCAGGGGGAGGCCGGTTGTGCCTGCGGCCGCAACTATCGCCTGATCGCCGAGGTGGAAGGCCGCATGCAAGACTACGTCGTCGACGCGAACGGAAACTTGGTTCCGCTCGCCCCGGCGATATTCAATTACAACGACATGGATTGGAAGGGTGTTCGCGAATTCAAGGTGCTTCAGGAGGTTCGCGGTTTATTGAGCTTTCTGGTCGAACCGGAAGAGGAAATGCGCCAACGTGGCGACATCGCGCTCCGGCAATTGTGCCAACGCGTTGGCGCCATTCTCGGTCCGAATTTTCAGGTATCGGCAAGCTTTGTCGATACGCTGCCCAAGACGGCCATCGGCAAGTACCGGTACCTCGATCAACGCTTGAACGTTCAAGAGTCGTTCCGGTGAGTCGGCGCATCCTGTTACTTACGACATCCCGCGCCGACTACGGATTTCTTTGTCCCTTGCTTGACATCCTTCAGGACGAAGCGCAGATCGACGCGAAGCTGGCGGTCTGTGGGACTCATCTCTGCGGTGAGTTTGGCGCGACCATTTCGGAAATCGAAGCGGACGCCCGGCCGGTGGCTGCCCGGTTCGATACGGTATTACCCGAGGGCGAGCCGATAGCCTATTCAATTGCGCTGGCAACGCGCGGATTTGCCGATGCGATAGGTCAAGTACGTCCCGACCTAGTATTCCTTCCGGGAGATCGCTACGAGATTCTCGGCGCGGCGAGTGCTGCCCTGTTGGCAAAGGTGCCTGTCGTGCACTATGGGGGTGGCCAGTGCACCGAGGGTGCGTGGGATGACGCGGTCCGGAATGCGGTAAGCAAGCTGGCGCATGTCCATTTCACGGCAACGGAAACCTACCGGAACCGATTGCTGCAGATGGGCGAGAATCCGGCGCATGTATTCGTCTCCGGATCGCTCGGCCTCGACAACATCTTGTCCATTGAGCCCTGGTCGCGCGAGCGCCTGGAGAGCGATCTTGGCTTTGATTTCGGCGGTCAGTCCGCGCTGATTACATTTCATCCAGCAACCTTGGATGTTGATCCGCCGGAGCATCAACTGGCGCAGCTGTTCCAGGCGCTCGACGATTATCCGGCGCTCAAGCTGCTCTTCACGCAGCCGAACGTGGATGAAGGCGGGTGGAGCCTGACCCGGCTCATTCGTGATTTTGTCGACGCCCGTCGGGGGCGGGCCATCTTGGTTCCGTCGCTGGGGCGCGTTCGTTACATTACGGCCCTGAAGATTGTCGACGCAGTCGTCGGAAATTCCTCCAGCGGCATCATCGAAGCCCCAAGCACCGGCATCGCGACGGTAAATATCGGCGACCGCCAATTGGGCCGCATTCGCGCAGATAGCGTGCTGGACTGTCCACCAGAGAAGCAGGCGATCTCCCTAGCGCTCCGCCGGGCCCTTGATCCGGCGTTTCGTGCGTCCCTAGCCGGCACAAAGAATCCCTATGGGGATGGGCACGCGGCACAAAGGATCCACCAGGTACTGATGGCCATCCCGCTGGAGAACCTGTTGCGCAAACGTTTTTTTGACATCGATTTTTAATGCTGACATGAAACAGCTCAATGATCAGGTTCTGGTGATTGCGGAAGCGGGGGTGAACCACAACGGCGACCTTGCCATTGCCAAACAGTTGATTGAGGCGGCCCGCGTCGCGGGCGCCGATGCCGTCAAGTTTCAGACGTGGAAGCCCGGCGAGGTGACGGGGCGATTCGCGTTCAAGGTTCCCTATTTGCAGTTGTCTACGCCGGACGAAGAGACGCGGTTTGAATTGTCCGCACGCCTTTGCCTGTCTTACGACACATTCCGCGAGATCAGGCGTCACTGCGACAGCGTGGGGATCGAGTTCATGTCGACCCCCCGACGGGTTTGAAAGCCTGGATTTCTGGTGAACGAGCTGGATATGCGCCGGATCAAGGTCGGATCGACCGAGCTCAATCACATCGGCTTCCTCGAGGCGGTGGGGGCCAAGCGCAGGCCGGTCTTCCTCTCAACCGGGCTTGGCACCCTGGCGGAAGTGGAACTCGCAGTTGCAGCGTTGCGCCGCGGTGGCGGAAACGACCTGCCGATCACCGTTCTGCAGTGCACGTCCGAGTACCCGGCGCCGCCGGAAGAAATGAATCTGCGGGTCCTGGAGACGTATGCGAAAGCCCTGCAAGTGCCGGTGGGCTTATCCGACCATTCGACCGGCGGCGAGGCGTCGATCGCGGCGCTAGCCTTGGGGGCCTCGGTTATTGAAAAGCATTTCACCCTTAGTCGCACGATGGCCGGACCGGACCATTCGGCGTCGCTGGAGCCGATGGAGTTGGCCCAATTCGTAGGTGGGTTGAGGAAGGTCGCGGCCATGCTCGGGGATGGCATCAAGAGGCCAACCAGGTCGGAACTGCGCAACATGTCGGGGATTCGTCGCAGCGTGGCCGCCGCGCGCGACCTGGCCGAAGGCACCGTTCTGGCAGCAGCGGACATGGTCTGCAAGAGGCCGGGTACCGGGGTCTTGCCCGCGGATATGAGCAAGCTCGTCGGATTGCGGCTGAACCGGGCCATGGCGTTCGACGAGCCGATATCCTGGACCGATGTCCAATCGGTCCGCCAACCCGGCTAAGAAATTGGCCCGCGCTCGAAGCACCTTCATTACAACCGGAACCCCTTGGCAGGACGTGGCGGCCGCCTTTGCTGCCCGGAACCTTTGGGACGTCTATTTCGATTCGGCCTACCTCGGCCTGTACGCCGGGGGGAGCGAAGCCAGGGAAGTCGAAGCGTATTGCTATGAAGCGGATGGAGACCGGTTTTTCCTGCCCTACCTCAAGGCGCCGATACCCGGCTTTCCCGGACTTTGGGACTTCCAGAGTGCTTACGGCTATGGAGGGCCGCTGGCGACGACCGACGAGGCCGGATTCCTCGGCGCGGCGTGGACCGCATTCATGCAGGAAGCAGGGGACCGGGGGGGAGTCTGCGGACTCCTGCGCTTCCATCCGTTGTTGAATACCGAACGCTTTGCCGCTTCGCCGGTGTCGTTGATTTCCGATCGCGACACGGTCTGGCTCGACCTGCAGCGCCCCGCCGAGGAGGTCTATTCAGAGTACTCAAAGGAGAATCGACGCAAACTCAGAAAGGCTTCGAGAGAAGGGGTGGCCGTCGAAGCCGGCTCAGGGAGCGATGTGTTGTCGGCGTTCTGCGAATTGTATAGCGGGCGCATGTCCGAGTTGGGAGCGCGCTCGGAGTACTTTTTCGGCCGTGGCTATTTCAACGCAATTGCCGGCCTGGGCCCAGAGGCCTACCGGGTCTACCTCTGCCGCAACGCACCGGGCGAAGTGATAGGCGGCGCGCTGATCCTGCTGTCGCCCCAATTTGTTCATTATCACCTTTCGGCCAGTCGCGAAGACTGCTTTCACATGGCGCCCAACAACGTGCTGCGTGATGGGGTCATTCGGGACTTCGTGGGCGGGACGCGGTCCGCGATCCACTTTGGCGGAGGCCTGACGGGTGATCCGAAGGATTCCCTCTGGCGTTCAAGCTGAATTTCTCCCGCCAGACCCTCCGCTTTCATATCGGGACCTGCGTATTGGATGCCGGGCGATATGAAGCGGTATGCACCGAATGGCTGGAACGAACCGAGCCGGAGCGGCGAGCTCGGTTTGAACGCTTTGTCCTGCGCTACCGCTACTGATCAAGCAGACGAGAAGAGAGGGAAGGATCCATGTGGGATTCCGGTTGGGATAGTTTGTTTAGCCGCGTTGAATGGGGAAAGTATCCGGGTGAGGAGCTTATCCGCTTTGTCGCCCGCAAGTTCTATTCGGCCCCCGATCGCCGGGCCGTACGCCTGCTCGAGGTCGGGTGTGGAACCGGAGCCAACGTCTGGTTCATGGCCCGCGAGGGTTTTAGCGTGGACGGAGTTGACGGCAGTCAGGTGGCCTTGGATTCAGCCGCCAATCGATTGGCTGGGGAAGGCCTTCATGCCGGCTTTGTACTCGGCGACGCAATGCGCCTGCCATACGAGGCAGACCTGTTTGATGCGGTGATCGACGTCGAATGCATCTACGCCAATTCCTTGGCGGATTCCCGCAAGATCATCGCGGAGTGTCACCGCGTACTCAAACCAGGTGGCTGGATCTATTCAAAGACGTTCGCCACGGGAATGAGCGGTGAGGAAACCGCAGAAGCGCTTCCTGGCGAGCCGCACACCTACGTCCGCATGCCTGATGCGCCATTGCACTCGGACTACGGAATCATCCGCTTGACCTCACGTGAAGAAATCCCGGTGCTCTATGGTGCATTCTCGGAACTGGAAGTCGACTACATTGAACGAAGTCAGGGAAACCAGAAAACCTTGCTACGTGAATGGATCATCACCGGCCGGAAGGCCGTTTGTTCATGAGGCAGAACGTTACTATATCGGCTGGCGACATTTGTAGCTCGCTAAGGCAGCGTCCTTTCCATAGGAACAGGGCGGATGGAGAAATTAATTGAGCATCGTGCCGGATAATTCTTGGCGGAGAACCATCCTTTCGATCGACTCGACCATTCAGCACGCGGTCCGGAGTCTTGACGAATCAAGCATGCAGATCGTCCTGGTGACGGCGGCCGACGATAGGCTTATCGGCACCGTCACCGATGGCGATATCAGGCGCGGCTTGTTGCGCGGCCAGGCGCTGTCGAGTCCAATCGATATGATCGTGCATCGTGACGCCTTTGTGGTGCCGCCCGGCATGTCCCGCGAGATGGTGCGCCATCTGATGCAAGCCAACCGGATATTGCAGTTGCCGATCGTCGACGCCCAGCACCACGTAGTCGGATTGCACCTCTGGGACGGACTGATGTTGCCTGCGCAGCGGCCGAACTGGGTGGTCATCATGGCAGGCGGCTTGGGTACGCGCCTGATGCCATTTACCGAAAACTGCCCGAAACCGATGCTCCCGGTGGCCGGCAAGCCGATGCTCGAGCATTGTATCGAACGTGCCAGTGCGGAAGGGTTTGGTCACTTCGTTCTGGCGATCCGGCATCTGGGCCACATGATCGAGGACTACTTCGGCAACGGGGAGCGCTGGCAGGTTTCCATCGACTATCTGCGCGAGAAAGCTCCCCTCGGTACCGCCGGTGCGCTCAGCCTGTTCGATGCGCGGCCGGACTTGCCGTTCATCGTCTCGAACGGCGATGTATTGACCGATATACGTTACGGCGAGTTGTTGGATTTCCACCGCCATCACGGCGCGACCGCCACCATGGCCGTCCGCTTGTATGAATGGCAGCATCCCTACGGGGTTGTCCAGACCGAAGGTGTCGACATCACCGGTTTCGAAGAGAAGCCGATTTCCCGCAGCCACGTCAATGCCGGAATCTATGTGCTCGAACCCAAGGCGCTGGATGCGCTGGGCGGCAACGAACCCTGCGACATGCCGGTGCTGTTCGAACGACTGCTTGCCCGCGGTGAGCGCGTCATCGTATATCCGATGCATGAGCCCTGGCTGGACGTCGGGAAGCCCAAGGATCTGGAAGATGCCCGTGCCAGTCATGGCGGGTCGATGAAGCCATGACGATGCCGGAGCGCTTTCTGATTGTCAGCCTGGGAAGCATCGGCCGACGCCACCTGCGCAACCTCCGCATGTTGCGTCCGGATGCACTAATTGCCGTCTGGCGGCAAAGCACTCCGGTTGCTTCGGGTGAAACGATAGACGGTGCGGATTTCCTGTTCTCGACCCTGCAGCAGGCCATCGAATTCGGGCCCGCGGCCGCGATCCTTGCCGGTCCGGCCAGCACGCACCTTCCCATTGCAATCAAGTTGGCACAGGCAGGAATCCACCTGTTCATCGAAAAGCCCGTTGCCGATCGCCTGGATGGGCTCACGGAACTGCTGGACTTTTGCAGGCAAAGGCAGTTGGTATTGATGGTCGGCTACAACCTTCGTTTTCTTCCGAGTCTCAATGAAGCGAAGCGCATCGTCGAGTCGGGCAGCATCGGCGACGTGTTGTCGGTCCGTGCGGAAGTGGGGCAATACCTGCCCGACTGGCGTCCCGCCGCGGACTACCGAACCGGCGTTTCAGCGCAAAGCGCGCTGGGCGGCGGCGCACTGCTGGAACTCAGCCATGACATTGATTACCTGTGCTGGATTTTCGGGATGCCAGACCGGGTAACCGCACGCGGAGGCCGCTACAGCCGGTTGGAAATTGACGTCGAGGATACGGCGGAGATTCTCCTCGAATACGATGCGCCGGCCCGACTGGTCAGCCTGCATCTGGACATGATCCAAAGGGCACCGATCCGCCGCTGCCGCTTCATTGGCAGCGAAGGCACCGTAGTCTGGGACTCGATCGGCGATCGTATCGAGTTTTACCGCGCAAGCCAGGGCTCGTGGGAAACAATGAACCAATTCGCGCTGACCGACCGGAACCGAATGTATCTGGACGAACTGGAGCATTTTCTTGCTTGCGTCGCGTCGGGCGCGGTACCGCTCACCAGCGGCGAAGACGGCCGCAACGTTCTGGTGATGGTGCATGCGGCGCGCCTGGCGATGGCAGGCGGCACGTCTGTCGGATTGGAGGAGCTTGCACAGTGCGCAGCATAGGATTCATATTCGCCCGCGGCGGATCGAAAGGAGTGCCGGGCAAGAACATCAAGGCCCTGGCGGGACGGCCGCTGATTGCCTATGCGATCGAAACCGCCCTCGCCTGTCGTCGCCTGGAAACGGTAATCGTGTCGACCGACGATGAGGAAATCGCCAGCGTGGCCCGCCGCTACGGCGCCGAGACGCCATTCATGCGACCGGCCGAGCTCGCGAGCGACACGGCGCCAGAGTGGCTGGCCTGGAGGCACGCGATCCTAGAGGTGGAAAGGGAGCGGGGGCCTTTTGACGTCTTCGTCAGCATGCCCGCCACCTCGCCTTTTCGCGAAGTAAGCGATATCGAAGCCTGCATCGACGCGCTAACAGGTGACTTCGGAGCCGATGCCGTGATCTCCGTCAAGGAGGCCGCACGGAATCCGTACTTCAACATGGTGCGCCTGGACGAATCGGGCTATGCCCAAAGGGCCATGGACTCCGGCGCAAAGATTGTGCGCAGACAGGATGTGCCGCCGATCTTTGACGTTACGACCGTCGCCTATGCGGCGCGGCCGTCCTACGTCCTGCGCGCCGAGCGCTTGCTTGAGGGCAAGGTGCGCACCGTGCTTGTCCCGGACGAACGTGCCTGGGACATTGATACTCCCTTTGACTTCATGGTCGCAGACTGTATCGCGCGCGCGAAGTCCAACCGGGATTCTTGCTGATTGTCGGGACGCACAATGAAACGACTTGCTGAACTGATGAACATGGACGGGCGTGTGGCGCTGATCACGGGTGGCGCCGGACATATCGGTATGGCGATTGCCGAGGCGCTCGCCGAGCTGGGGTGCGACATATGTCTGGTCGATCGTCCCGAAGTGCCGTCGTCGGATTTCGCCGAGCGCCTGAGTGTCAATTGGGGGCACCGCGTCGAATCACTGGCGATCGATTTGGAGGATGAAAATGCCCGCAGCACGATCCCCGGATCAGTAGCCGACCGGTTCGGCAGGCTCGACGTGCTTGTGAACTGCGCCGGCTTCGTCGGCACCAGCAAGCTGAAGGGCTGGGGCGTGCCGCTCGAAGAACAGACCGTGGACACTTGGCGACGGGTGATCGAGGTCAACATGACTTCGGTATTCCAACTCTGCCAGATCCTGGCGCCGCTCCTGCGAGCCGGTCACGGCGGATCCATCATAAACGTCAGTTCGATTTACGGTGTAGTCGGGCCGAACCTCAGCCTTTACTCCGGAACCAAGATGGGAAATTCCGCAGCCTATGCAACCAGCAAGGGCGGCGTGGTGCAGCTGACACGCTGGTTGTCGACAGTCTTGGCCCCGCAGATACGCGTCAACTGCATCAGTCCCGGCGGGGTGTACCGGAACCAGGCTGAGGAATTCGTCGCGCGATATGTGGAACGGACTCCTTTGGGCCGTATGGGTGTCGAGGACGATTTCAAAGGTGCCGTTGCCTACTTCGCCAGTGATCTATCCGCATACGTAACGGGCGAGAACCTGATGGTCGATGGTGGATGGACCAAATGGTGACCAGGTTTTGTCGTACCAGACAAATTGACCATCAACAGTAACCACAGCTTTCTTGCGTTCGGGCGCGAAATCGATAGCGCGAAGCTTTGGCTCCAATCCAGGCTGTTTGCTGCCTGCGGCTATTCATCCGAGATACTGGGCGAGCGCATGGTGCAACGACTGATTGAGCTCAGCCTGACTCCCTATGCCGTAGTGTTAATGGCTCTTTGCGGCAGGGCGTCCGGCAGTTTCCCAGCCCGGGGTTCGCGAATCCAGTGTGGACGTGCGTCCATGGAACTGGGGTCCGGCGTCATTCGCGTTTCCTTGATGCAACTTCTGGCCAATCACATGGATTTCCTGCTGCACTGGGGATTTTGTCTGGGGGCCATCTTGTTTCCGGCCAGGGCGGCTGCGTCCGGACAGCCTGCCGTCCTAGTATTCGGCGTCGGGATGGAAAGCCTGTTTTCCAACGAGAGTGACGAAAGATTCGTCGCCTATTGCCGGCGCGGCCCGATTGCACCGCTAGCCAAGGCGCAGCGGCTGTTGATTCAATGTCCGATCCGCGAAGCTGTGTCGACGTGTGCCGAGTTTGTTTATTGCGTCCGGCCTCTGATCAGCCTCGTGCGCTGTTCACGATTGGGACTTTTTGCTAGGCTGGCGCTGGCACTTGAGCACCTGGTCCTGTTGTTCCGTTATGCCGCCGCCGTCACTCGACTGCCTACGCTCTCTTTGCTGGGGAAGGACTTCGCCTATAGCGCCATCTCGCTTGGTCTTGATCGGAAGGGTCTGATCGAGGCAATCGTTTTTACGACTTCCAACTACAACAGCCAGCCGCTCTGGGTCCGGGGATTGCGGAATGCGAAGCTGCACCTGGTCTGGTACGCACAGAACTTCAAACCCGTTGCCTACTTGGCCGACCATATGGAGTCGGGAGATCCCCTGTGCACGCTGGGTTCGAGTCGATACGCATTGGGTGTGGACCCGGCCTTTGGCGACTACCTCAGGATATTGGGACACCGCGGAGCAATCGAAGTGGTTGGGCCGATTGTCTGGTACCTGCCGGAGTTAGGGACCCCATCATCAAGCAGCATTGATATCGTTGTATTCGATATCTCGCCCTTTAGCGACGACGTTGCATTGCATGCGGGCGGATACATCACCAACTACTATAATGTCGACAATCTGAGCGCGTTTATCGCCGATGTCACTGCTTTGCGGGCGAGGCTGGAAAAGGTCCTTCAGATGCCGGTTGCGTTGCGCCTGAAGACCAAACGGGGCTACAACGCAATTTACGACAAGACGTATTTCGATCACCTGGACCAACTGAATTCCTCGGGCGTCATTTCCCTTGTCGATCATTCAAGCAACATCTATTCATTGATATCCGGCAGCCATCTGGCTGTCGTATACCCTTACAGCTCGCCGGCATACATAGCCGATGCACTGGATGTCCCAGCGATCTACTACGATCCGACGAAGTCAATCGTGGAACAGAACTTTGGCGATGCACCTTCGCTGGTCCGTTTCGCCAACTGCCCGGAGGACCTGCTGAACGCTGCAGTCGTCGCGATACAGGAGGTCCTGGCGAAACGCGCGATGCAACATGCCGCCGCAGGCGATCATGGAAAATGAAGGGCAGCGGCTTGCCGCCAGTCGCATGGCTGCCGCATCAGGGACCGACCCGAAGCCGAATGTCATTGTCTGTCCAACAGGCCGGGAGTGGGCCGAGATGGCCGCGGCAGTGATTGGCTCTTCTTTTGACGCGGTAATTGCCGGAAGGGGCGCCTGCTCCCTGATGCTCACCGGGGGAAAAACCGCCGAGCGCCTCTATAATCAATGGTTCAGGTCTTCGCTACTTCCAAGGCAGGGCATGCGGTATTTTTTTGGGGATGAACGTTGCGTTCCCCCGACGCACAAGGATAGCAACTTCGGCTTGGTAATGAGGACATTGTTCGCGAACGCGAAACCTTCTGGAGCCTGCGTGAGCCGTATGGAGGCCGACGATCCGGATCAGGATGCCGCAGCGAGGAGGTATGAGGCATTGCTGCCCGAACGGATCGACATACTGTTATTGGGAATGGGAACTGACGGCCATGTCGCTTCCCTGTTCCCCTATAGCGATGCCTTGCGTGCGACGGAGCGGACCGTGCTGCCGGTGAAAGGTCCGGATTCGGGGCATCCGCGCCTGAGCATTACCCGGAAGGTTGTCGCCAATGCAGATGAGGTCTTTCTTCTGGCGACCGGCGAAGCGAAGGGAAGGGTGCTGGCGGAGGCAATGCGATCGCCGCATGACGTCATGTCGCTACCGGTGCGCATGGCATTGCACGCTACCTGGTTGCTGGATGAGGCGGCTGCAGGGCAGCTCCGCTAGAAACTTCTCGAAAAGGCGCGACAGTTTGAAAAAGCTCATCAAGGCGGGCATCAAACAATTGATCGATTGGTCGGTTGCCCTCATGGGGAAGACGATTCCCGGGCGCTACGTCTACGCCCGGATTGTCGGCGACGCGATGAATCGTACCCTGACGGCAAATCATCAGGGTACGAGCTTGAGTTTTGCCGTACCCAATGCGCTGAATCAATACCGCGTCGATACCTTTTCGACGAAGGAACCGGAAACCCTGGAATGGATTGACGGAATTCCCGAGGGTTCGGTACTCTGGGATATCGGGGCAAACGTCGGCCTGTATGCCTGTTATGCAGCCAAACACCGTAATTGCCGGGTTTTTGCATTCGAGCCATCGGTCTTCAACCTTGAACTGCTGGCGCGCAATGTGTTCTTGAACGGCTTGACCGACCGGATAACTCTGGTACCGCTGCCGCTGTCTGACGGACTGGCCGTCAGTACGCTTAACATGACCACCACCGAATGGGGAGGTGCGCTCTCGAGTTTTGGTCAGGAGTACGGTCATGACGGGAATGTCATGCACCAGGTCTTCAAGTTCCCGACCATAGGTCTTTCCATGGTTGATGCGGCCGAACGGCTGGGGATTCCTCGACCCGACTTTATTAAGATGGATGTCGACGGCATTGAGCACCTGATTCTCAAGGGTGGATTGCCGTTGCTAAAGACCATAAAAGGCATCCTGATCGAGATAAATGACAGTTTCAAGGCCCAGGCCAATGATTCGAGCATGTACTTGCAGCAGTCGGGGCTTTCGCTGCGCGAAAAGCGGCATGCGGAAGAGTTTGACACCGGCATGGCCCAATACACCTTCAATCAGATATGGGTCAGATAGCGATGCCCCTGTCTCCATCGGACGCAAATTGAGAAATCATGCCTAGCGTGAAAGTTGGAATCGCAGGGTTCGGAGTGGTGGGCCGACGGCGCAGGGACTGCATTGAGCGGCACCCGCACATGCAGGTGGTGGCAGTCTGCGACCGGGCCTTTGAAGGGGAGGGGATGCTTCCCGACGGCACCCGGTATTTCCGGGACTACCGTCGTTTGCTGGAGGAAGGCCTTGATGCGCTGATTGTCTGCCTGACGAATGACATCGCCGCAGAAGTAACGATCGCCGGCCTCGAATCTGGCTTGCACGTATTTTGCGAAAAGCCGCCCGGGCGCAGCGTCGAGGACATCGTACGGGTAATCGCGCACGAGCGCCGCCATCCCTCGCTGAAGCTGATGTATGGCTTCAATCACCGCTACCACGAGTCGGTGCAAGAATCCCTCGCCATCATGCGTTCCGGGGAACTCGGCAAGGTCATCAACATGCGTGGGGTGTATGGCAAGGCCAAGCTCATCACTTTCAACCAGCCGGACTGGCGCACCAAGCGCGAAATTGCCGGCGGCGGCGTGCTACTTGACCAAGGTATACACATGGTTGACCTGATGCGCCTGCTGGGCGGAGATTTCACCGAGGTGCACAGCTTCATTTCGAACAGCCATTGGGGCTATGACGTCGAGGACAATGCCTACGCCCTGATGCGAACCGCCGAAGGCGTGGTCGGTATGCTCAATTCCTCAGCCACCCAATGGCGGCATCGCTTCCATCTTGACATCAACCTGGACCGAGGCAGCCTGATTCTTGGAGGAATTCTTTCCGGCACCAAAAGTTACGGGGCAGAAACATTGACCGTGGTGCGTGCCGATCCCGACAATGATCGCGGTGATCCGAAGGAAGTCATTACCCGCTACAACCGGGACCCGTCCTGGGACGAGGAAATGCGCGCATTTGCCGACTCCGTTTTGAACGACAAGCCGGTGCAAAGCGGCACTTCGGACGACGCGCTGCGCACCATGCAACTGGTTTTCAAGATCTATTACGCTGATCCGGTTTGGCGTAAGGCCTATAACATTCAAGACCCTGACATCCATGAATAGCAACGATCGTTCTTTTTGTCCCAATCCGGCTTTATTCAGCAACGCTAACATCCTGAATCGACAATCGGTATTGAATGGCATCGAGGTCAAGGAATTCGCGCGTTTCCTCGAAACGCTGCTGGTTGCGCGCATGGTCCTTGATGATGTTGTCGGCACTCATTTGATGCGGCACGTGAAAGCCATGAGAGAGCTCTGACCATGCGTTTTGCCGGCAAGAAGGTTTTCGTTACCGGGGCCTCGCGGGGGATAGGAAACGCAATTGCCGCGATGTTCCGAACCGAGGGCGCGACGGTGACGGGAACCCGCACCGCGCCGGGTGCGGAGGGCAAGGATGCCTGTGACGAATGGGTGCAGGCCGATTTCTCGGACCTTGCACAGATTCGCGCTTGCGCCGAATTCGTGCGACAGGCGGAACCCGATGTATTGGTGAACAACGCAGGCATTAACCGAATCGCTCCATTCGCCGAAATCGATCCAGACGATTTCCAGCTTATCCAGCAAGTAAACGTGTTTGCCCCCTTCCTTCTGTGTCGGTCGGCGCTTCCGGCCATGGCCCGCAAGCGCTGGGGCCGGATAGTGAACCTCTCGTCCATCTGGGGAAAGATCAGCAAGGCGCAGCGGGCATCCTATTCCGCCAGCAAGTTCGCGCTGGACGGAATGACCGTGGCGCTTGCGGCCGAGTACTCCGCCCATGGCGTGCTGGCCAATTGCGTGGCGCCGGGTTTCATCGATACGGACTTGACGCGGCGGGTGCTCGGGGACAAAGGAATCCAGGCTCTGATTCCAGTGATACCGTCGCAACGCCTTGGCCGGATAGACGAGATTGCCCGGGCGGTTCTTTGGCTTTCGAGCGAGGAAAACACCTACCTGACCGGCCAGAACATCGCCGTGGATGGAGGTTTCAGTCGTGTCTGAAGGCCTGGTAATCCAGTCCCACAAAGGGCCGTATGCCGTGTCGTTCGCCGGCGACCTCCTGCGCGATCCGGCCTGCCTGTTGCAGGGGGAGCCGCATTTCCTGGTCGATGCCACCGTGGCCCGCCTCTATGCCCGCCCCCTGGAACGCATACTCGCCCATCCCAATCTGATCCTGATTGAGGCGAAGGAAGAAAACAAGTCGCTGCAAAGCATCATTCCGGTGTTCGAGCAACTGGTCAGCAACAAGGTGCGACGGAACCAGGTGCTGGTGGCAATCGGCGGAGGCATCGTCCAGGACATCACCTGCTTCATCGCCAGCACGCTGTTGCGCGGATTGCCTTGGCGCTTCGTGCCCACGACCCTGTTGTCACAGGCGGATTCCTGCATCGGGTCGAAGAGCTCGATCAATCTCGGCGATGCCAAGAACATCCTCGGGACCTTCAATCCGCCGCAGCAGATATTTGTCGATCCAGGATTCCTCGACACGCTGGATTCCCGCGAAATCCGGTCCGGAGTCGGGGAAATACTCAAGGTTCACGCAATTGACGGCGCTGTTTCCTTTGACCGCCTGGCGGCCGACTTCGACCGTCTGTTTGCCGACCGGGACTTGCTGGGCAAGTACATCCGATCGGCGCTGCTGATCAAGCAGCGTTTCATCGAAAAGGACGAGTTCGACCAGGGGATACGCAATATCTTCAATTACGGGCACAGCTTCGGCCACGCCATCGAGTCAGCCACCGATTACGCGGTGCCGCACGGAATCGCTGTGACCATGGGCATGGACATGGCCAATCATGTCGCCACGGCAAGGGGCTTGTTGCCGGCCAGTCACTTTGCACGAATGCATTCAACGCTGCGCAAGAACTATGGCGACTTTTCCGCCACGCCAATTCCCCTGGATTCGCTTCTGTCCGCACTGATGAAGGACAAAAAGAACACCAGCACCAAGCTGGGACTGATTCTGCCGGTGGGCGAGAGCGCCGCCGTCCAGCGAGTTGAGGTCCCGCCGGATGGTGCCTTTCATGAACAATGTAAGAGCTTTCTGGGAGAACTTGGCGCATGAGTCGAGAAATCAGGGTCGCGGTTTGCTCCCGTTCCTTTTCCGCCAACCCGGTTCTGCGTGCGGAATTGCTGGCGCGTTACCCGAACGTCACCTTCAATGATGCCGGTCTGCAACTTCGTGGTGACAGCCTGGTTGAATTCCTCAAAGGGCATGACAAGGCCATCACCGCTCTGGAAGTGGTCGATGACTCGGTCCTGGCCAGACTTCCAGACCTCAAGGTGCTCAGCAAGTATGGGGTCGGCTTGGACATGATCGACATGGCGGCGATGCGTGCGCATGGCAAGCGGCTTGGATGGATGGGCGGCGTGAACCGGCGGTCCGTGTCCGAACTGGTGATTTCCTTCGCCATCGCGATGCTGCGCCACGTTCCGGCGGCCAACCGCGAGGTTCTTGCCGGAACGTGGCGCCAGCATGTCGGCGGACACCTTTCCGGGCGAACGGTCGGCATTATCGGCTGCGGAAATGTCGGCAAGGACCTCGTCCAGTTGCTGAAGCCCTTCGGGACTCCGGTTCTGGCCAACGACATTCGCGACTATCGGGAATTTTACGAGGCCCACGCCGTCAAGCCGGTGGCCCTGGAGGAACTCCTGGCGCAGTCCGACCTGGTGACCCTGCACGTGCCGCTGGATCAGAGCACGCGCGGCATGCTCGACGAACGGCGGCTTTCCCTGATGAAGCCTTCCGCGGTGCTGATCAATCTTGCGCGCGGGGGACTGGTCGACGAACTTGCGCTGAAGCGCATGCTGCAGGAGAAGCGATTGGCGGCGGCAGCTTTCGACGTATTCGCCGTCGAACCACCCCTGGATACAGAACTCCTGTCGCTTCCGAATTTCCTCGCCACGCCCCACATCGGGGGCAGTGCCCATGAGGCGATACTTGCCATGGGACGCGCGGCGATTGCCGGACTCGACGACAATAGCATTCCGGTCGAGGAACAGCTCGGTCAGGAATAATCCGACACGAAGGCACGCATGAGTACAAGCCCCCGACGTTCCCTGCTGAACCCCGCACTGCAGCGTCCCAGCGCCCTGGGTTCGACGCCGCGGGATCCCGGCCGCCTGTGGCTGGACAAGAACGAGAATCTCGACGCGGAGCTGGAGGCCGTCCTGCATGGTGTTCTGCTCGCGCTGCCAGCCCGGGCCCTGAATACCTATCCGGAAGCGGGCGAGGTCTATCGCAAGCTCGCACGGTGGCTTGGCATCGGTCCGGAACACCTGCTTCTGACACCGGGCAGCGATGGGGCCATCCGCCTCGTGTTCGAGGCCTTCGTCGAAGAGGGCGATGCCGTGGTCCACACCTCGCCGACCTTCGCCATGTACCCCGTCTACAGCCAGATGTTCGGCGCGGATGCCCGGGTGCTGGAGTATGCGAGAACCGAGGCTGGACCGTTTCTTGATGCAGCGGCAATCATTGCAGCGGTGCGGGAAATCAAACCGAAGTTGCTGTGCCTGCCCAATCCGGACAGCCCGACCGGCACCACGCTGGCACCGGAAGTCCTGCGCGATGTGCTCGCGGCGTGCGAGAGTTCCGGAACCGTATTGCTGCTGGATGAGGCCTATCATCCATTCCATGAGTGGACCGCCGTCCCATGGGTCACCAGTGCCAGGAATCTGGTGGTCGCGAGGACCTTTGCCAAGGCGTGGGGCGCCGCCGGGCTGAGGATCGGCTACGCCGTGGCCCATCCTGAAACGATAGCCCTGCTGCACAAGATGAGGCCGATGTACGAAGTCAGCACGATCGCCATCGAGTTCATGTCCGGGATGCTGGACCGCTCCGCGGATATGCTGAAGTCCGTGGCCAGAATTCGGGAGGGCAAGCACTACTTTGTCGAAGAAATGCGTGCGCTCGGTTTCGACGTATTGCCGACTGCTGGCAACTTCCTGCATGTCGCCTTCGGCGCAAACTCGCAGGCAGTTCATGCCGCACTGTCGTCGAGAGTGTATTACCGTGCGACATTCGATACCCCGAGCTTGGCAGGCTACAGCAGGTTCTCGGTGGCACCCAGGCCAGCCATGGAAATAGTGGCCGCTTTAATCAGGCAGGCAGTTATGGAGAGCAGGCGATGAAGGATAGTTTGGTCAAGGTTGCAGTTATCGGCTGCGGTCGTGTTTCGGGTCATCACTGCCGATCGATCGCGGAAACCGACGGCGTCGAGCTAGTGGCGATCTGCGATCTGGAGATCGAAAAGGCCAGTGTATATCGCGACCAGTTCGGCGCCAGGGCCTATGACAACTATCACCGCATGCTGCTGGAGAATCCCGAGATCAATACGGTCGCCATCGTCACTCCCTCGGGCATGCACCATGAACATGCGCTGGACATCATGGCGAGATACCGGAAGAACATCATCGTCGAGAAGCCGACCTTCAAGAAACCGTCGCAGGTGACGGACGCCTATGCCAAAGCGGAAGCCGCCGGTGTTGAGGTATTCGCGGTGTTCCAGAACAGGCACAACCTTGCAGTGAAGCGGGTGCTGCAGGGATTGACCCAGGGTGAACTCGGCAAGCTGCGCTCGGTGGCGGTTCGCGTTCGCTGGTGCCGTCCCCAGCGTTATTATGACCTGGCGCCATGGCGTGGCACCTTCGCCATGGATGGTGGATGCCTGACCAACCAGGGGATACACCATATCGACTTGTTGCGACGCCTGGGTGGCGAGGTCAGCCGGGTTTGCAGCACGCACCGGACACTTGGCGCCGATATCGAGGTCGAGGATACCGCCACCGCAGCGATCGAGTTCGAAAGCGGCGCGATCGGCGCGCTCGAGGTAACTACCGCCGCCCGCCCGATAGACTACGAGGCCAGCCTGTCGCTGGTTTGCGAGAACGGCCTGGCGCAGATCGGTGGCATTGCGGTAAACGAGTTGCAGATATACACCCCCGATCCGGCGGCCTGCGCAGCAAACTCCGAGGATTTTTCGGGGAATGTATACGGCCACGGTCACGTGAAGATCTACGAGGAAATCCTGGCGCACTTCAAGGGAGAGCAGAAGTTCCCGGTTTCCTACCAAGACACGCTGCGCACGATCCAGCTCCTGAACTCCTTCTATCGGGCGGACGAGAGCAGAGGGTGGGTGGACGTTGCCACGGCCGGCGACAGCATTCGCTTGGGCCGGGAAGACCAGCGCCTGGCCGACATCTACCGTACCGTCGTGCCGTCGGGCATCTGAACCTGGACTCAAAACAAGACAGCGAGCGGGCAATACAAAGAGCAAGGATGAAATGGCAACCGAACAGATACTGAGGGCAGACCGGATCAAGCCGGATTTCGATGGGCTGAAAAGCGCATGGGAGGCCATGCTCAGGAAGTACTATCTGGGCGCCAACGAATTGAATCCGGCCCACACGCTGGTGGTGCCCTGCCCGTACTGCAATTCGACCGTCATCGAGCAGTCGTTCAAGCTGAACGGTTTCTGGCACCGCACCTGTGCGGAATGCAAGACCCTTTACGTCAGCCCCCGTCTGTCGGACGCCTGTATCGAGGAGCTGTACAGCGACGCGTATTACAGCGAAATGTACGGACGCTCCATGCTTCCCGTATTCGAGCAGCGCAAGCAATTGATCGGCCGGCGCAAGTTTGCCCAGACGGTAGCCCGCTGGGGAGGGAAGGGACGGGGTCGCGTGCTGGACATCGGCGCCGGCATCGGCGAGGTTCCGGACGTGTTCCGGGACGAGGGCTGGCTTTCCCATGTGATCGAGATGAACCCGGTGGCAGTGGACTGGCTGCGCGGCCGAGGTCACGAAGAAATATTCCACGGCTCCCTGGACGGCTACGCGACGGACCACCGCTTCGACATCATCATGGCGTGGGGCGTGGTGGAACACGTGGTGGATCCCGGCGCGTTTCTGAGACGGGTTCATGAGCTCCTTGTCCCCGGCGGGCTTTTTGTATCGGAGGTACCGCACGGACAGTGCCTGCTGGTGGACGTGGCCCGCAAGACGGGAATGGACCCGAAGCGAATCCTCATGGGGGAGCAGCACATTGTGCTCTACTCAACCAGTGCCTACGCAATGCTGCACGAGCGGAACGGTTTCGAAAAAGTACACCTGCAGACGAACGGCCTCGACTGCGACACGATCCTGAAGGAGAACGGGTCGGACCTGCCGGACGGAATCCTCGCGGCCATGCAGGAGTGTGTTGACGAGAAATTGTATGGAGACCTTCTGCGCGGGTTCTGGCGGCGGCCGTGATGGCGAAGCCTTTCTGCCTTCGAGTGACTATGCCGCCGTGTCGCCAGCGCCGACTCTTACGGGATATCGATCCCTCCACCCACTTTCATATTTGACAAAGGCGAAGATGAAAACCATAGGCATTGTCCCCGCCCGCATGGCGGCGTCGCGTTTCCCCGGCAAGCCCCTATACCCGATTCACGGCCGTCCGATGCTGGAACACGTAATGCTGCGGGCCAGGATGTACCAGGGTTGGGACCAGTTGGTGCTGGCCACCTGCGATCGCGAGATCGAGCAGTTCGCCAGCGACAAGGGCTTCCCCGTGATCATGACCGGCGCACACCACACCCGGGCGCTGGACCGGGTTGCGGAGGCGGCAGAGCGCCTGGAGGGGGGGGTGGCCGATGACGATATCGTCGTTTGCGTGCAGGGCGATGAACCCATGATGCGCCCGGACATGATGGACGCCGTGGTTGCTCCCCTGCGGGCGGACCCATCGATTCCCTGCACGGTCCTCGCGATGCACATCACCGAGGAATCCATCTGGCGCAATCCGGACACGGTCAAGATCATTCATAACGATGCAGGCGAGGTGCTGTATACGTCTCGGGCCCCCGTACCGTATTGCAAGGGAAGCTTCACACCCGCGCACATGGCGCGACGGATCTACGGCATTTTTGCCTTTCGCTGGAAGTACCTCAAGGCTTTCTCTATCCATCCCGAAACACGGCTCGAGCAGCTGGAGGCCTGCGACAGCAACCGGATACTGGATATGCCGTTCCGCCAATACATAGCACCGTATCCTTATGTCGAGTCCTTCTCTGTCGATAGTCCACAGGACATCGATCTGGTCGAGCGCCATATGGCGGCCGACAAATATTGGGCCCTGTACAAGTAAGTAGAGCGGCAGAAAATTCGTGACCGCCACGTATCCAACGATGAAAAGCAACATTGCCTATCAGACCGACCAGCTTGCACGCTATTTCAAGTCGAATCGCATTGCCTGGGAGCAGTTCTATCATTCCGAACGCGCAATCATCGGTCAGTTGGCGCCGGGCAGGCACCATCGCATCCTTGACATAGGGTGCGGATGCGGTGGATTGGGCCTTGCATTGCGCGATCGCTTCGGAGTGGAGCGTTATACGGGCGTGGAGATCAATGCGCTTGCTGTCGAGGCGGGGCGGATGATGAACCCCGCAGTGGAAATTTACTGTGGCGACATCCTGGAACTCAGCCGTGGCGTGCTGCGCGACGCATCCTACGATGTGGTTTTTTCCTTGAGTTGCGTGGACTGGAACGTGCAGTTTTCAGACATGCTGGCCACCGCCTGGAGCCACGTCGCCGAGGGCGGGAGTCTGGTCGCGACTTTCCGTCTTACGATCGGCGAGGGCTGCGGCGACATGGAAAAGTCATACCAGTACATCAACTGCGACGGAAGCCTGGAGGGGGAGCGCGCCGCCTATGTCGTGCTGAACGCCGGGGCGCTTATCCATATCCTGCGCAGCTTCAACCCTGCATCGATTCATGCTGTCGGCTATTGGGGTTCGCCTTCGGCTACGGCGGTTACGCCTTTTGAGAAACTGTGTTTTGCAGCCTTTTCCATCAGGAAACGGGCAGATGCCAATGCCGCAGCATCGGAACTGGTGCTGGATCTTCCGGCAGAAATAGTGGATTCGATTGGTGCAGGGCCGGCGGCCTGATTTCGGTTGTCGCTTACGTCCGGGTGGTGCCGAAAGCTCGATACCCGGCATTCCCGGCAGGGGTTCGGTGCGGTGAGCGTTCCGGTCGTCGTCTGGGCCCTTCCCGGCGACCCGCCTGCGGGCATTGGTGATGTGCTTCATTGGCAGGGCTATGCCCAAGGTGTCGGGACGCAGTCGGTGCCGCGCTACCTTGAGGCAAACGCCCAGCGTCTAAGGTCGGCATACCTCAGGTTTATCCATGAGTTGGGCGAGCGACGGGTAAGCGGCAAGTCCATCGCCGGACATCTCGATTTCGGCGACGGCTTCAGCTTCTGGTGGATGACACGCCTGGCGGAAAAAAGTCCCTTCAAGTCGCCGCGGCTCTATGATTGCCTGCGGCTGATGGCGCTGGAGGAAATGTTGATCGAATGCCGGCCGTCGGGACTTGTTCTTTACTGTGCGGACAGGGATCTCTCGGAGGCAATCGGAAACCTTTGCAACAAACTGGGAGTTGGCTTCGCGAGGCATCCGGCCGGTCGGAAAAATGGCAAATGGTCACTCCGTACAATTTATTCGTCACTACCGCAGGTGGTTCAAGGACTCCTCAGTCTGAGGCATCTGGCGAGCAACTGGTCAGTGCGCAAACTGGAACGACCGCATTGGTTCTCTGATCGGAAGGCGATCTTTTTTTGCTCGTACTTCTTTCATCTGGACGTAGCCGCCTGCAATGCTGGGCGGTTTTATTCGAACCAGTGGGGAAGCATGCCGGACTACCTCAAGCAAAGCGGGCGACATGCGAACTGGATCCACCATTATTTGCGCAGTCACGATGGCGCCGATGATGGAACGAGAACGAAGTGGCTGAATCTATTCAATCGCGATGCCGTCAATCAGGGGAGCCACAGCCTTCTGGAAAGCTATTTGTCTTTGGGTATCGTCGGCCGGGCCTTGTGCAAATGGTTCCAACTCATCGCAATTTCGCTTCGTTTGTACAAGGTTTCCGCGGCGTTCACGCCAGAAGGATCGGCTGCCAGTCTGTGGCCCTTGCTGAGGGCCGACTGGCGGGCCTCAATGCGAGGCCCCGCGGCATTCAGCAACTGTCTGTGGGTCGAGTTGTTCGACGCGGCATTCAGGGACATTCCGCACCAGGAAACTGGCCTGTACCTTTGGGAGAATCAGGGTTGGGAATGCGCAATGCTGAACGCCTGGCGCCGACATGGCCATGGCCGGATCATCGGCGTGCCGCACGCCACCGTCGTGTTCTGGCACTTGAACAATTTTGATGATCCGCGCACCCTTGAGTCGCGTACGGAATACCCGAAACCCTTGCCTGATCATCTGGCCGTCAACGGTCCGATGGCACGGAGCGCGTATGCCGATGCCGGCGGCGCCTTGCCAGGCCGGTTTGTCGACGTCGAGGCATTGCGTTTTCAGTATCTGGCGCAGCCCGGAACCGGAAGTTCCCGTCGGAACGACCTCGTTGTTGCGGACAACGGGAGGCAAATGAAGGTTTTGCTTCTCGGCGATTTCACCGAAAGGCAAACCCTTAAGATGTTTTCCTGCATGGACGAAGCGCTGCGCCATTGCGGCACTAAGGTCTCCATTGTCTTCAAGCCACACCCGGTGAGCCGGATCCGGCAGGAGGACTATCCGTCTCTCCCATTCGAGATGTCCCGCGGCGCGCTGGTCGAAGTGTTGCGGAGTTGCGACCTGGTGTTTTCGAGCAACACCACGTCCGCCGGCCTGGAGGCCTTGCTCGCCGGGTTACCAGTGCTTGTTTTTCTGGATGACGGGGATTTCAACCACAGCCCGCTGCGTGGAGTGGAAGGCGTAAGGTTTGTAGCCACTCCAACGGATCTGGCAACCGCCCTGGACACGGCCCGGCATCCGACGACTGCTCCGGCACCGCATGAGTTTTTCTGGCTGGACCAGAGAATGCCGCGGTGGGACAAAGTCCTTGCGACAGAGTGAGGCAGGTAAGGCCGAAATGACAAAGCGGAAAGTCCTGCTTACCGGCGGAAGCGGCCTGCTTGCCACCAATTGGGCTTGTGCCGTGCGCACCGAATGGGATGTCGTTCTTGGAACCCATCTGCATCCGGTCAAGCTGGACGGGGTCACTTGCTGCCAGCTCGATCTGGATGACGAAGCGCGTCTCTGGGCGCAAATCGGTCAAATGGCACCGGATCTGATTGTCCATACAGCTGGATTGACCGACGTGGATCGCTGCGAGGCCGATCCGCGACTGGCGACCCTGGTAAACGCTCAGCTGGCATGCAACGTGGCAACGATCGCCGGTCGCACCGAATGCAAGCTGATTCATATATCCACCGATCACCTCTTTGCCGGCGACCGGGGACTGCGTACCGAGTCGGATATGCCCTGCCCACTCAACGAGTACGCACGCAGCAAGCTTCTGGGTGAATCCCTGGTCCAGGCAGCCTGCCCCAGTGCCCTGGTCGTGCGCACCAACTTCTTTGGCTGGGGACATGCGGGTCGTCAGTCATTCAGTGACTGGATACTGGCGAGCCTGCGCGCAGGCAAGGGCATCCCGCTCTTTGACGATGTCCATTTCACTCCAGTTCTTGCAGACACATTGGCGCTGACCGCGCATAAGCTTGCGGAGGTCGGGGCATCCGGGATTTTCAATATCACGGGTGATGAAAGAGTATCCAAGTACGAATTCGGCCGGCGGCTGGCAGAACGTTTCGAAATGCCAGCCGAGCTGATCCGGCGCAGTCAAATGGACCTTGCGCAATTGCGAGCGAAACGTCCGGGCGACATGTCATTGGCAAATGCCAAGACCAGAAGTTGCTTGGGGGTGCCTCTCGGAAGTCTGGACACCTATTTTTCCGCCCTTCACCGCCAGGAGCGACAAGGGCGCAGGATGGAGCTATTGGCGGCGGTCGGCGAAGCATCCGGTCTCGACTCCAGGTAGCAGGGTGGGGCTCCGCATGGTCAGCCAGGTGTCAATTCGGATCCTTTTCCATCAGAGGTTGGAGGAGGACCCCATGCAATTGCGGCCGGGTCTGCATGAAACTGGTAGCATCAATCTCGCTGTCCGGATTGACCGGACGTGCGGCGCCGGGGCATAGGCTGCCTTATTCAAAGGGTCTGGAAACATGTTCAAGAACAAAGTGCTGATGATTACCGGCGGTACGGGATCGTTCGGCAACACGGTCCTCAAGCGCTTTCTTTCATCTGATGTCCGCGAGATTCGAATTTTCAGTCGCGACGAGAAGAAGCAGGAAGAGATGCGCATTGCCCTCAATGACAGCAAGCTGAGGTTCTGCATCGGCGACATCCGCGATTACGACAGCATCAATCAGGCGATGAAGGGTGTGCACTATGTTTTTCACGCGGCTGCCCTGAAGCAGGTGCCTTCTTGCGAGTTCTATCCCTATCAAGCCGTTCAGACCAATGTGATCGGCGCCGAGCATGTCATGAATGCCGCGATTGCAAACGGTGTGGAACGTGTCGTGGTACTGAGCACGGACAAGGCCGTTTATCCGATCAATGCGCTTGGCCTTTCCAAGGCGTTGATGGAAAAATTCATGATTGCGAAAGCCCGGATGCAGAACGAAGGGGAGACCGTTTTCTGTGCGACCCGCTACGGAAATGTCATGGCCTCGCGTGGGTCGGTAATTCCGCTCTTCGTCTCACAACTGAAGGCCAACAAGGCGCTGACGGTGACCGACCCCAAGATGACGCGCTTCCTGATGTCCCTGGACGAATCGGTCGACCTCGTGTTGCACGCTTTCGAGAACGGGGAGCAAGGTGACATCTTCGTGCAGAAGTCACCGGCTTCGACCGTGGCGGATTTGGCACAGGCGTTGCGCGAACTGTTCGGCATGAACAACCCGAGTCAGGTAATTGGCACCCGCCATGGCGAGAAGCTTTACGAAACACTTGTTTCGCGCGAGGAAATGGCGCGAGCAGACGACAGGGGGGGCTATTTCCGGATTCCGGCGGACAATCGCGACCTCAACTACAACATTTACTGCAACGATGGGGAGCAAAAAATTTCCGAACTCGACGACTACACTTCGCATAATACGGAGAGACTGGACGTTGAGCGAGTCAAGAAGTTGTTGCTGACCCTGGAATACATAAAGAACGAGCTTGTGTAAATTTTGGCCGCTGTTGGTTTCGCGAAAAATCATGGGCATTGCCGTTCAGGATTCAATGCGATCTGCGGGAAGTAAGTCGCGCGGGGTCGGTCGAGAACCGTCGCGTGTTGCGGAATCGGTGAGCGTGCCCATGACGAACGGCCCTGCGGTTTCCACAGCGGCGGGAATTTCAGTGGTGATCGCAACGCTTGGGGGGCCAACCCTGAAGGGAACCATTGAGACCCTGAATCTCGGCTCGGTTGTCCCGGGCGAAATCCTGATTTGTATTCCACTCCCGGAAGCGTCGCGCGATATCGGTTTCGAGTTTTCCAATGTCCGAATTCTGCCGACCATGGTTCGCGGGCAAGTGGCGCAGCGCGTCGAAGGGTTCAAGCTTGCAAAAGGACCGTTCGTCATGCAACTTGACGACGATATCCTGCTCGACCATGAGTGTGTCGCGAATTTGCAAGCAACATTGCTGCGGATTCCTGGCGCGGCAGTTGCGCCGAACTTGCTCGAACTTGAATCTCGCGAGTCCGTCTACCGGACCAGTCATGGAGACGGCCTGCCAAGGCGCATTTACAACTGGCTGATGAACGGCAAGGAGGGTTATCGCGAGGGAACCATCCTGAAATCCGGTTCCCCGATCGGTATCGTTCCGGACGGCTGTGCCGATGGACCACTGGACGTCGAGTGGCTCGCTGGAGGATGCGTAATGCACCATAAAGCCAATCTGATTCTGGAGAACTATTTTCCTTTTGGCGGCAAGGCGTATTGCGAAGACATGATTCATTCCCATCTGCTGGCGAAGAAGGGAGTGCGCCTGCTGATCGAACCGAGGGCGACCTGCTGCCTCGAAGTTTCACCGCCGTTGCGGAGACCCCCTGCCGCCTTCCTGAGGGAAACCTACCGCGATTTCGTCGTGCGCCGCTATTACATGAAGCTTTCGCGCAGGGGCGCCGGACGCATGTATTTGTACTATTTTCTGCTGCTCTTCAGGTATGGCTATTTGTGGATCGCAGGGAAACTTGGCGGCGGCCCCGCATCGCCTGGCGAGTCGAACTCCGGTCCGAAGCGACTATCGGCTTGACGCACCGGCGATGCTGATCATTCAGGCCAACAATATTCACGAAAGCGGTGCCAGGTACCTGCTGCTCAGCATCCTGAAGTCGATATGTGCGCCGGAAAGCAATTTGCAGGCAACCGTGTTTCTGGACCAGCGTTTCGACCGGACGCTTCTTGAGGGCCTGATCGATGACGAACGGGTTGCCATACGCGGCGTTACAGCGACGGTGGGTTCGCGCCTGCGGTCCGAGTGGGCCATTTCCAGGCTTGCCGCGAAGCACAGCGGTTCAACGCTACTGTGCCTTGGCAGCATTCCCCCGCTTTTTCCGTGCGCAGCGGAAGTCATTCTTTATTATCAGACTGTTCTCTATTTCAAGGCGTTCAGGAAGTACATCGGAGGACTCAGATCATTCGTGAAGCTTTCCGTCGAGGGTTTCTGGATCAGGGCGAGGATAGACAGGGTCGACCGAATTTTCGTCCAGTCCCGCCTTGTCAAGGATCTCCTGTGCAAGGAGTTCTCGCTCGATGGCGATTCGATCAGCGTGATGCCGTTTGCCGACTTGGAGAACCTGAAAGCTGTTTCGAGCCCGGTCGATGCAAACTCAAGGAAGGGCTTTTTCTACCCTGCCCTGGGTACGCCTCACAAGAACCATGTCCTGCTGATCGATGCCTGGGTAATTCTGGCAAAACAGGAAATTTATCCCCTTCTGCTGCTGACTATCGATCCCAGATTCGAGCAACTGTTGACGCATCTGGAGCAGGCTCGGAGTATCAGCGGGATACGCGCGGTCAATCTTGGATTGCTCTCGCATCAGCAGGTACTGGATCAATTGCTTGCGTCGGAAGCGATGATTTTTCCGTCGCTGTGTGAGTCCTTCGGCTTGCCGCTACTGGAAGCCCGTGAAAACGGCCTTCCGGTGATCGCCTGTGAACGCGACTACGTTCGGGAGATTCTCGACCCGGTAGAGACCTTCGACCCCGAGTCCGCACTATCGATAGCCAGGGCGGTAAAAAGATTCCTCGGCATTCAAGAGCAACACCTCGCGGTGCTTTCCCCGGAGACTCTTATCAAGAGTATTGCCGGCAAGGGATCTGCGGCGAGATAGCCGGATTCACCTTAGCCCAAGCCAGGTTTCCCTTTGGGTCGGATGTTGGACCCTCGCGGCAAATGCCACATTGACTACCCGCCATCGGGGATAATCGGCAGATGAGTTTTCATCCATTCGCCGAATCGCTGGTACCTCGCATCGAATCACTGCCTGATGAGCGCTGAGCCGTCTACCGTCACCCTGGCGAAGAGCGTCTGCTTCGTGGTGACCACTCCATTTGCGGTCAATGCCTTTCTGCTTGGACACCTCAAGGCCCTGGCACAACGGTATCGCGTTTCGCTTTGCGTAAACGCCGGGGACTATCCCCTTTCGAATGCCATTGATCCCAGGGTCCGGATCCTGAATATCGGCATTCGGCGGAAATTTTCCCCGCTAAGCGATCTGTGGGTACTTTGGCGACTGATCGCGTTGTTTCGCCGCGAGCGTTTCGATTCGGTCCACAGCATGACACCCAAAGGTGGCTTGCTGGGAATGCTGGCCGCAAAGGCGGTCGGCATCCCTCGGCGTTTCCACACATTCACCGGCCAGATCTGGGCGAATCGAAGTGGCCTGACGCGGACGCTGTTCAAATGGGTCGATTGCGTGATTGCATGGGCTGCAACTCATGTACTTGCCGACAGTGCGTCACAATGCAAGTTCCTGGAGGTGGAAGGGATCGCATTGAAGAAAGGCGTTGCCGTGCTCGGCCAGGGTTCGGTATGCGGTGTTGACGCGGCGCGCTTTTGCCCGGACCCGGCAACCCGCAGAAACACCCGAAAGGAATTGGCTGTGTCCGACGAAGCCTGCGTCATGTTGTTTGTCGGGCGCATTGCCCGCGACAAGGGCGTCTTTGACCTGGTTCGGGCATTCGTGCAACTTTCACTGCGGCATCCGTCGGCGGCACTGTGGGTGGTTGGACCCGACGAGGAAGGCCTATCGACGGAGCTACGAACGCTCGCAATATCATGTGCCGACCGGATTCGCTGGACCGGGCCAAGCTTCGAACCTGAAAAGTACATGGCATCTGCCGACTTTCTGGTTCTACCAAGCTACCGCGAAGGATTCGGCATGGTGATCATCGAGGCGGCGGCTTGCGGGATACCGTCGGTCGCCTATCGCATCGATGGCGTCAGCGACGCGGTGCGGGAAGGGGAAACCGGTGTGCTGGTCACCAAAGGCGATACCGATGAACTGCGGGTAGCCATGGAGTCTCTGCTTGCCGACAGCAACGTTCGTTGTCGACTGGGCGAGCGGGCTGCGATGCGGGTCAGGAGCGACTTTTCGGATGTGGCGGTGACAACTGCCTGGATGGAGTTCTACAAGGCGGAACTGGAAGCATGATCGATCTGTGGCAGGTCGCGGCAATGCGGGAAACGAAACGGCGGATGATTCCATGCTGAGGCCGGAAATCGTCTGGTTTGCAGCCGTGTTCGCATTTTCGCTTGCGGCGCTGGGCGTCAGCCTGCGCCGTGGATGGGCCTGGCACCTTGCCGTCGATGTGCCGAACGACAGATCGCTGCATTCGCTGCCGGTTCCCCGAGTGGGAGGCGTGTTGATGATGCCGTGGGTATTGCTGGGGCACTCGGGCTGACCGGCAATGCGATGCTGGTTGGCCTTGCCGGAATGCTGGTGATCATCTCTTTTGCCGACGACCGGTTCGGGTTGCCTGTTGCGCTGAGATTCCTCGCGCATCTCCTTCTGTCGGGGCTGGCAGCAGCGGAGGTCGGAGTGGTCGGCGTGCTCGGGATGCTCCTGGCGACGGTGGCGATTGCGTGGATGACCAACCTCTTCAACTTCATGGATGGATCCGATGGCCTTGCAGGGGGAATGGCGGCGTTTGGGTTCGGCGCCTATGCCCTAGCCGCGTTTCAGGCCGGCCACCTTCCCATCGCACAGTTCTCGATGTGTGTCGTTGGCGGCGCTCTGGCGTTCCTTGCCTTCAATTTCTCGCCTGCAAGGATATTTCTAGGAGATGCCGGTTCCATTTCCCTGGGATTTCTTGCCGCAGTCCTGGGGTTGGACGGCTGGCAGGCGGGTGCCTGGGATGCATGGTTTCCGTTTCTCGTTTTTTCCCCGTTCGTGGTCGATGCGAGCGTGACCTTGATCCGGCGGGCGTTGCGCCGCGAGCGAGTATGGCGGGCGCATCGAGAACACGGCTACCAGAAGCTGGTGCAATGCGGATGGTCACACCGGAAGCTCGCTCTGGCGGAGTATGCGCTCATGCTGGCTTGCAGCGGGTCGGCGCTGGCATTGTTGCAAGCGGGCCATGGGATTCAGGCTTTCACGCTGGTGGCATGGGCTGCCGGATATGCGGGCTTGATTGTCTGGATCGACAGGAAATGGAAGTACGGGGCGATGCGTCGCGAAGGGCAGGCATGAATCGCGGCGCGATGATCTTTCTTCATGACTTGACGATGGTCGTGTTCGCATGGCTTGGTGCTTTCTGGTTGAGGTTCAACCTGGACATTCCGGCCGACTTCAATCGGGCAATGTGGTCATCCCTCGGGGTGGTCGTTGTGGTGCAAGGTGCTGTGCTGTATGCCTTCGGCCTGTATCGGGGGCTCTGGCGCTTCGCCAGCGTCTCGGACCTGAAGAGGATCCTGATCGCGTGCGGAGTTGCCGCACTGGCCTCGCCGGCGGCGCTGGTGATGGCACAGCAACTATATCTGGTGCCGCGTTCAGTCTTCATTCTTGAGCCGCTGCTGCTTGTCATGTTGATGGGTGGCGTGCGCTTCACCTATCGCGCATGGAAGGACGGGCATTTCTTCCTGCGCCGCACGGGCGTTGGCACGCCGGTCCTGATAGTCGGCGCTGGCGACACGGCGATGCGCCTGATCAAGGAACTGGAAACGAGCCGGATCTGGCGTGTCGTCGGCCTGGTCGATGCGGGATCGGCGCTGACCGGGCGCCACCTGGGCGACGTGCCGATCCTCGGCGGCATTGCGTCCATCGCGGAGCACGCGCAGCGCGCCGAAGCGCTGCACGCCATCATTGCCATGCCTTCGGCATCCGCCGCCGAGCGGCGCCATGCGACCGAACTGGCCGCGATGGCGGGGCTGGCGGTATTGACCGTGCCCTCGCTCGATGACTTGCTTACCGGGCGAGTCGCGATTTCCGCGATTCGCAAAGTCGAGCTCGAAGACCTGCTCGGCCGCGACCGCATCGAACTCGACGAAGCCGGGCTGCATCGGCTGCTGGAGGACAAGACCGTGCTGGTGACCGGTGCCGGCGGTTCCATCGGGTCCGAGCTGTGCCGGCAGATCGCCCGCTTCCGGCCGCGACTGCTGGTGTTCGTCGAACAGTCGGAATTCGCGCTCTACAGCATCGAACAGGAATTCGCCGGCCAGCCCGTGGCCTGCGTGGTGGGCGATGTGAAGGATGTGGCGCGCATGGACGCGGTGTTTGCAGAGTTCCGGCCGGACGTGGTGTTCCACGCCGCGGCCTACAAGCACGTGCCGCTGATGGAATGCGCCAATGCCTGGGAAGCGGTGAAGAACAACGTGCAGGGCACGCTCAATGTCGCGCGCGCCGCGCTGGCCAGCGGCGCCGGCGAGTTCGTGCTGATCTCGACGGACAAGGCGGTCAACCCGACCAACGTCATGGGCGCCAGCAAGCGCCTGGCGGAAACGGTATGTCAGGCGGTGCAGGCGCAGCGCTCATCCACCCGCTTCGTCATGGTCCGCTTCGGCAACGTGCTGGGCTCGTCGGGCAGCGTCATCCCGCGCTTCCGCGAACAGATTGCCCGCGGCGGTCCGGTGACCGTGACCCATCCGGAGATCATTCGCTACTTCATGCTGATTCCGGAGGCGGCGCAACTGGTGCTGCAGGCGGGACTGATGGCGGCCAGGGAGGTCGAAGGCGGCCGGATTTTTGTGCTCGACATGGGCGAACCGGTGAAGATCGTCGATCTGGCGCGCGACATGATCCGGCTTTCGGGCTTCAGCGAGGATGAGATAAAGATCGAGTTCACCGGCCTGCGCCCCGGCGAAAAGCTCTACGAGGAACTGCTCGCCGACGGCGAGGCGACCCTGCCCACGCCGCACCCGAAACTGCGCATTGCCAAGCCCTCGGCGCTGCCCGATGACAAATGGCTGGCCGAGCTTGAATCCTGGCTGGCGGCGGCCTGGCGCGACGAGGACGAGGTGAAGGCCGGGCTCAGGCGCTGGGTGCCGGAATATCGGCCCGCAACGCATTGAAGGCGGCTACGGCTTCCGCCACCGTGATGTCGCCCACTTCCAGCGAAGGTTTCTGCAGCACCCGATAAGACACGCCCCACGGGTGCCAGCGCGCCGCGCCCGAGTTGCCGAACAGGCAGACGATGGGCAGGCCGAGCCCCGCGGCGAGGTGCATGGCGCCGCCATCGGCGCAGATCAGGGCGTCGCACTCGGCCAGTGCGGCGATCAGCTCGGGCAGGGTTTGCGTCGGCCGCGCCTCGACGGCCGGGCGTGCCGTTACGCTGGCGCCGACTCTTGCGAGTACCTCCCTGGCCTTGGCGTCGTCCCCTGGATGCAGCGGATTGTCGTCGTCGCCGGGCGACCACAACAGCATGAAGCGCGGCGAACCCTGAGCGGCGAGCGTGTTGATCAATTCCGCGAAGCGTTCGGCCGGCCAGCGCTGCGAGGGTTTGCGCGCGCTGATGTGGATGCCTATGGTCGGGTAAGCGCCGGAGCCTGGACCAAGAGTCGGCGCCGGTGCTACGGCGCTCGCTGCAATGACGCGGCAAGCCGGCGGCGCGCCCTCGATGCCATACACGGACGCGACACGAAACACGTCCTCGACTTCATGACGACCGGCATCGTCGAGCGGCAGCGCGACGTCCAGTGCTTCGGTGTTGCCAAAGCCGATCACGCGTTGCGGCGCGAGCCAGCGCGCGAGCCGGACGACCCGCGGTTGCGGCGTCGTGGTGGCGATGATGACGTCGTCGATCTGCATGGCGCGCAGTCGCCTCATCATCTGCAGCCGTCGCCACAGGATGCCTGGCAGCGATTCGTCGCCGGCCCGGTGCTTGGCCTTGGTATAGACGAAGACTTCGTCGAGGTCGGGGTTGCCGTCCAGCACCGGCGCGTTGTAGCTGTTGACCAGGGCGCCGATCCAGGCCTGGTCGAAGCGCTGGCGCAAGGCTGCGATCAACGGGGTGGTGCACACCAGGTCGCCGATGTTGTCGCGGCGCACGACGAGGATTTTTCGGGGGGGGGCTAGGCTCAAGGTAAACTCGCCGGCTATGGCTACATATGCAATCGGCGATCTGCAGGGATGTTACGACCCGCTCTCGCGCCTGCTCGACTATATCAGCTTCGATCCGGCCGCCGACCGCATCTGGCTGGTCGGCGACCTGGTCAATCGCGGGCCCGCGTCGCTGCAGGTGCTGCGCTTCGTCAAGTCGCTGGGCGCCGCCGCGACGGTGGTGCTTGGCAACCATGACCTGCACTTGATCATGCAGTCAGAGGGCTATGGCAAGGCGAGCGCCGAGGATACCTTCCACGATGTGCTGGGTGCGCCCGATCGTGGGGACCTACTGGGCTGGCTGCGGGCGCAACCACTGTTCCATGTCGAAGGCGACTGGGCCATGGTGCATGCCGGCCTGTTGCCGGGGTGGTCGGTGACGCAGGCGCAGGCGCTTTCGGACGAGGCGTCGGCGGCGCTGCAAGCGGATGACTATCGTGATTTCCTGGCCCACATGTGGGGTTCGGAGCCGGCCGCCTGGCGCGATGACCTCACCGGCTGGGATCGCCTGCGCGTGGTGGTGAATGCGATGACGCGCATGCGTTACGTAACCGCGGCCGGTGCCATGGAGTTCCGCGCGCCGGGCGCCAAAGCCCCGCCGGACAAAGGGCCGACCGGATGTGTGCCGTGGTTTGCCGCTGCTGGCCGCGCCAGCCTCGATCACCGCGTCGTTTGCGGACACTGGTCCGCGCTGGGCTATCGCGACCAAGACAACATCCTGGCGCTCGATACCGGATGCCTCTGGGGCGGGTGCCTCACTGCGGTGCGCCTCGAAGATCTCCGCGTGTTTCGCCAGCCTTGCCCGCAACAGGCCAAGCCTTCCGGTTGGGACTGAGCTGGCGCAGCGCGGCGGCGCCGTCAGTGCGAGACGCGCGTGGCACCGCTGCCCGACAGGATCCGCACCTTTTCGCCGGGGCGAAACTGTTCGTCGGCTTCCTGGGTTACGGCGATGAACTGTCCGCTATCGAGCTTTATCGTGATTTCCAGGCCGTCTTTCCTGCTGGTCTTTTCCTCAATGACCTGGCCCGCGACACCGCCGACCACCGCACCAAGTACCGAGCCGACGGTGGAACCCCGGCCGTGCCCGATGTTGCTGCCTGCGACGCCGCCGACGATGGCGCCGGCACCGGCGCCGACTCCAGACTGCGTACCTTCGATGGTGACGGTACGCACCGATTCGACGACGCCCATGCGCACCTGCATTTCGCCGCGCGTTTGCGAACGCGAGTAGGCGGAACCGGATTGGCTGCCGGCGCAAGCGGAGAGGAATACCGTGCCGGAAACCATCATCGCGACAATGAGGATTCTTTTCTGATTCATCTGCATCTCCCTGTCATGGCAACCGCCCGTGGCGCCTACCAGAGGTTTTCGCCAAACGCCGCGCGATAGCGTTCTGCAATCTCGGCGGCTGTCAGCTTGTGGTTCTGGCCCCCGCGGTGGGCGATCTTGATCGATCCCATCAAGGACGCCAGCCGCCCGGTCTTTTCCCACGCCCAACCCTTGCCGATGCCGTGCAGCAGGCCGGCACGATAGGCATCACCGCATCCGGTCGGATCCACCAGCGATTGTGGCGGCGCCGTCGGAATTTCGATGCGGCGACCCTCGGCGTAGATGTGCGATCCGCTGCCGCCCAGCGTCACGATCAGAGCCTTTACTTCGCCAGCCAGTTGCTCCAACGAAAGCCCGGTGCGTTCGGTAAGCAGCTTGGCTTCGTAGTCATTGACCGTGCAGTAGTCGGCGAGTTTCAGGAAGGCCATGAGTTCCTCGCCGTTGAACATCGGCAGGCCCTGGCCGGGATCGAAGACGAAGGGAACGCCAGCGTCCCTGAATTCGCGCGCGTGCTGCAGCATGCCGTCGCGGCCGTCGGGTGAAACGATGCCGAGTCCGACGCCACGGGCGTCCGTCACCTTGTTCAACTGCGATTGGGTCATCGCCCCCGGGTGGAAGGCGGTGATCTGGTTGTCGTCGAGGTCGGTAGTGATGAAGGCCTGGGCGGTGAAGCTGCCGGGCACGTCCCTGACGTGGCTGGCATCGAGCCCGAGTTGCTTGAGGCGGTGCATGTAGGGCGCGCTGTCGTCGCCGACCGTCGCCATGATCAGCGGTTCGTCGCCCAGCAGCTTGAGCGAATAGGCGATGTTGCCCGCGCAGCCGCCGAACTCGCGCCGCATGTCGGGCACCAGGAAGGCGACGTTGAGGATGTGGATCTGCTCGGGCAGGATGTGGTTCTTGAAGCGGTCGCCGAAGACCATGATGGTGTCGTAGGCCATGGAACCGCAGATAAGTGTTTTCATTCGGACTTTCGAGTATCAGGGATAAAAAAGATAGAGCCGGTAGCCGCTGGCGGCCATGTCGCCGGAATCCACGCGAACCGTAACGACGATATCAACGTTGGGCGCCATGCCATCGGCAATGGCCGTCCGTGGCGGCAAATAATCCGCCGGGGCGAGCACCTTGCGCGCAACAGCCTTGTCGGCGGTGTCGGTCAGGGTGAGTTCAAGGCGGGGGTACTCCTGGGCGAAGGGCGCTCGATTCTTCAGGGTCGCAGTCAGGGTGAGGCGGCCGGTGGTTTCAGCGTCCGGATGAAGGTCGGAGGCTTCGATGCCGACCAGCCCGACTTTTGCCGGCAGGCCCACTTCACAGCCGGCCAGGTCGCACAAGGAAACCAGGGCCGGCTTTGTCTCCGGCCAGACCACCGCCATTTCGACCCGAAACGCCAGTGCGGCCTGCAGTCCGAGTATTAGCAAAGCAAGCAGGCTGCCGGTGATCCACGGCCAGCGTCGGGGCGGCGGTTCGGGAATGACTTCGTCCCAGTCCTGAATCTCGACTTCGGTTGAGACGGCTTCATCGGATTCAACTGTTTCGGCTGCTGGCGCGTCGTGCGGCCCCATATCCGCTTCCACGGACGTGACCAACTCGGGATGTTCGCCGGTTTCGGGAACGACCGGGTCGGGCGGCGTGTCGGCCGTGTCGCCTGCTTCAAGGGGGACTGCGATGTCGCTAGAGGCCTGATTGGCTTCCAGCACCTCGAAGTCCGAAGTGACCTGCGCCGCGTCATTTGTGGCCTCATGGGCATGCGTCGGCGCGAAGTCAGCCTCAAGAGTCGGCGCCCCACAGGGACTTCCTTCGGTCGCTGGCGACACGGCAGCATCGGGCTCCGTGGCATGCGATATCGATGGGGGCACCAGGTCGCGCGGGGCGAAGTGGCTGCGCGCCGCCACGGGTGGCGCGGTCAGCACCAGCATCGGCTCCTCGATCAGGCTGTCGAGCGCATTGAAGGCATGCTGGCAGGCTCCGCAACGCACGCGGCCGAGGCGTGCCTTGATCTGTTCCGCGGTGACCCGAAACCGCGTGTCGCAGGCCGGGCAGCGCGTCAACACCGCGTACCCTCCAGCCTCACCCACCCGTCGCGTTCGGCGCCCACACGCAGCGCGACCAGCGGCGCATAGGCGGCAATGACCTGTTCGGCCTGGATGGCCAGCACGCCCGAAAGCGCGATGCGGCCACCCGGCGCGATCCGTCCGGCGAGCAACGGCGCCAGCACGCAGAGCGGATTGGTCAGGATGTTGGCGACCACGATGTCGAACTGTTCGTCGAGTCTTTCCCTGGAATGGCGCAGTTCCAGCGCCACCCGGTTGTTGGCGGCATTGTCGCGCGCCGCGATCAGCGCATTGTCGTCGATATCGACGCCCAGCACCGAGGCCGCACCCAGCTTCGCCGCGGCGATGCCGAGGATGCCCGAACCGCAGCCGTAATCGAGCACGGTTTCGCCGCCGTGCAGCGAGTCACAAAGCCATTGCAGGCAGAGAAACGTAGTCGGGTGCGAGCCGGTGCCGAAAGCCAGGCCCGGATCGAGCACCAGGTTGATCGCGGCGGCATCGGGTGCGGCGTGCCACGACGGCACGATCCATAGGCGCTCATTGACGCGGATGGGATCGAACTGGGCCTGGGTCAGGCGTACCCAATCCTGTTCGGCGACCTCGTCAAGTTCGATTTCCGGCAGGTCGTCGATACCCGCTGCAACGGTTGCTGCAGCGATGCGCCCGATCAGGTCGTCGCTCGGATCGAACAACGCCACCACCCGGCTTTCGCTCCACAGCGGGGTGGCCGGTCCGCCGCCGGACGCATCCGGTTCGCCGAACTGCGGCGTTTCCAGATCGGTTCCGGCCAGCGCATCCTCGACACTCACCGAAATTGCGCCGGCTGCCATCAGGGCATCGGACAGCGCGTCCGCATGCGCGGCGTCAGTCTCGAGGGCGACGCTGACCCACATGGGCCTACTTGCCCTTGCTGGCGTCGCTGCGGGCGGCGAGCTTTTCTTCGAGGTAGTGGATGCTGGTGCCGCCCTTGATGAAACGCTGGTCCAGCATCAGGTCCTGGTGCAGCGGGATGTTGGTCTTGATGCCGTCCACCATCATTTCGGAAAGTGCGATCCGCATCCGCTTGATGGCCTGTTCGCGCGTGTCACCGTAAGCGATCACTTTCCCGATCATCGAGTCGTAGTGAGGCGGAACCGTGTAGCCGGAATAGGCATGGGAGTCCACCCGGATGCCGGGGCCGCCGGGCGGATGCCAGTTGGTGATCTTGCCGGGCGATGGCGTGAATTTGAACGGGTCTTCGGCGTTGATGCGGCATTCGACGGCATGGCCGCGGATTTCCACGTCGCGCTGCTTGAACCAGAGCTTCTCCCCGGCGGCGATGCGGATCTGCGCCTGGACGATGTCGATCCCCGTGATTAGTTCGGTCACCGGGTGCTCGACCTGAACCCGGGTGTTCATCTCGATGAAGTAGAACTCGCCGTTTTCGTAGAGGAATTCGAAGGTGCCGGCGCCGCGGTAGTTGATGCGGCGGCAGGCTTCGGCGCAGCGGTCACCGACACGCGAAAGCACGCGGCGGTTGATGTCGGGCGCCGGAGCCTCCTCGATCACTTTCTGGTGCCGACGCTGCATCGAGCAATCGCGCTCGCCCAGATAAACCGAATTGCGGTGGGCGTCCGAGAGCACCTGGATCTCCACATGGCGTGGATTTTCGAGGAACTTCTCCATGTAAACAGTGGGATTGTTGAAGGCGGCGCCAGCTTCGCTGCGGGTCATGTTGACGGCATTGAGCAGCGCGGCCTCGGTATGGACCACGCGCATGCCGCGTCCGCCGCCGCCGCCGGCGGCCTTGATGATCACCGGGTAACCGACTGCCCGGCCGATCTTGACGATTTCCTTCGGATCGTCAGGCAGCGCGCCCTCGGAACCGGGCACGCAGGGCACCCCGGCTTCCTTCATGGCGTTTTTGGCACTGACCTTGTCGCCCATAAGGCGGATGGTTTCCGGGCGCGGACCGATGAAGGCGAAGCCGGACTTCTCGACGCGTTCGCCGAAATCGGCGTTTTCCGAGAGGAAGCCGTAGCCGGGGTGGATCGCCTCGGCGTCGGTGACTTCGGCGGCGGAAATGATGGCCGGGATGTTGAGGTAGCTCTGGCTCGAGGGCGCCGGACCGATGCATACCGATTCGTCGGCGAGCTTGACGTACTTCGCTTCGGTGTCGGCTTCGGAATGCACGGCGACCGTGCGCACGCCGAGTTCGCGGCAGGCGCGCAGGATGCGGAGGGCGATTTCGCCGCGGTTGGCGATCAATACCTTACCAAACATATAGTTCTCCCGCGGCGAAACCGCCCTTGTGGCCTATGGCCACCGGTCGATTTAGCTGCGCTGCTGCGCCGCCTTTCGGCGGCTGGTCGCCCCGGTTGGCGATAAGGACCTTGCCGAACATGCTTAGCCGATCACGAACATGGGCTGTCCGTACTCCACCGCTTGGCCGTTCTCGACCTGGATTGCCTTGATGACGCCGGAGATGTCGGCTTCGATTTCGTTCATAAGCTTCATCGCTTCGATCACGCAGAGGGTGTCGCCGGCCTTGACGGTCTGGCCGACTTCGACGAAGGGCGAGGCGTCCGGGCTGCTGGCTCGGTAGAAGGTGCCCACCATGGGAGCCTTCATGACGTGCCCCTCGACCGGTGCGGGAATGGGCTCGGCGGCAAGAGTCGGCGCTGGCGCCACGGCAGCCGGGGCGGGCGCCGTGGCCGTTACGGGCATATTGACCGTTGTGGTAGGCGCCGCGGTGAAATGCTTGGCGATGCGGATGCGTTCTTCACCTTCGGTAATCTCGAGTTCAGAAATGCCGGAGTTCTGCACGAGATCGATCAGGGTCTTGAGTTTTCTCAGGTCCATGGGGACTCCTAAAACGTGGGTTGGCGGCTGCTGCCGCCGATTTATTGATGGATCAGGCGGCAGCGCGAAGGCGCGCCAGGGCCGCTTCCAGCGCCAGTTCGTAGCCTTGTGCGCCGAGGCCGGCGATTACGCCGACGGCGATGTCGGAAAAATACGAGTGCCGGCGGAAAGGTTCCCGCGCATGGACGTTGGACAGGTGCACTTCGATGAAGGGAATCGCGACCGCTGCCAGCGCATCGCGCAGGGCGACGCTGGTGTGGGTATAGCCGGCCGGGTTGATGATGATGAATCGAATGCCCTGTTCGCGGGCCGACTGGACCCTGTCGATCAGTTCGCCCTCGTGGTTGCTCTGAAAACTTTCCAGGCGGACGCCGAAGGCGCGGGCTCGGGCTTCCATCGCCTGATGGATGCTGGCCAGCGTGGTGCGCCCATAAATATCGGGTTCCCGGCTGCCTAAAAGGTTCAGGTTGGGTCCGTGCAAGACCAGAATAGCGTCATCGGAACCGGAGGAGGTGCTTGCTTTACTGCTCTTTCGCTTCGTCATGACCGCAAGTTTGCCGCAAATGTCTGCAGTTTGTCCACTATCGCGCGGCGAGTTCCGCCAGTTTAGGTTCCAGGTCGGCTTCGTTCCAGCGCCCAAGCTTGGTCATTGCGAGGTCGCCCCGACGGTCGAACACGGCGGTGAATGGCAGACCCTGTCGGATATTGCCGAGATTCGCGCTGCTTGCCATGACCGCCATGCTGCCGATCAGCAGAGGGTAGTTGACCGGGGTCATTTTCTGAAAATCGATGACTTTGTCGGCTTCATCAGTGCTGATACCTACAAATTGAACGCCGTTGCCGCGAAATTTTTCCTGCAAGCGGGAGAATCCCGGCATTTCCTCACGGCAGGGTTGGCACCAGGTGGCCCAGTAGTTGATTACGAGAATCTTTCCCTGCCACTGGCGGAGATTCTGCGCCTTTCCACTCGTGTCGGTCAGGGCAAGCTCAGACAGTGCCGACACGGAAATGGCCGGAACGGGCGAGGGTGGCTCGGTTACTTTGCGTGGTACAGCGGCACGATAAGCCATGAATGCAACAACCAGTGCGAACCCGACCACTGCCGGCCAGAATGCCTTGTGTTTCATTTAGCGGCCTCCCGCAGCAGGTCTGCCACGGCCGCTGCCCGGGCGCGATGGCGCCCGCGGCCGCCCTGCTGCCGTTCATCGAGTGGCGGGTAAACTGAGATCAGTATCGGCAGTTCATTCCATTCCAAACGAAGTTGGGCATCGATGCCGATTCGCTTGTTGGGCATCGTATCGTAGGAGATGCCGTGAGATAGGAGGGCGATCTCGACATCCTTGCTGCTGTCGGCGAACAGATCGATCTCCACGGCGGAATAGCGCCCGGCCGTGCCGTCCAGCGCACTCCCGGTCAGGTGGGGATTGAAGTCGGCGAGCAACTCCATCACTTCCAGGGCGGTGCTGCGCAGGTCGTGCAGGCGCTCACGCTGCTCGTCTTCCTGGAACAGCGACTGCCACGCGCGCAATTCCGTTTCCACTTCCTCGTTGGTCGGCAGCGCCTCGCTGTCGCCGGCTCCCAGGCTGCGCGCCGCCTTGCGTTTGGCCGTGCCATAGTCGCCGATGCCCTCTTCCGCCATGAGGCGCGCGGCGGCGGCGGCGATGGCGCGGCGCAGGGTGCTGGACGGGGATGGGGTGGGCTTGCGGCGTGGCATGGCGGGATCGGCAATTGCGGCTGGCGGGTCGGGCCCGCCACCCTCGGGACTGCGGACGGCATCCCCTGCGGGATAGAATTCACCCCATTATTCCATCTATTCCGGCGAATCGCGCGCGACATGCACATCCACATCCTCGGTATCTGCGGCACCTTCATGGGCGGTATCGCACTGTTGGCCCGCGCTGCCGGCCATCGCGTCACGGGTTGCGACGCCAATGTCTATCCGCCGATGAGTACGCAACTGGGCGAGCAGGGCATCGACCTGGTGGCCGGCTACGATGCGGGGCAACTGGCGCTGGAACCGGACCTTTTTGTTGTCGGCAATGCGATTTCGCGCGGCAACCCGCTGCTCGAAGCCATCCTCGAGCGCAACCTGGCGTATGTCTCCGGGCCCCAGTGGCTGGCCCAGAACATCCTTCGTGGGCGCTGGGTGCTCGGCGTGGCGGGGACGCATGGCAAGACCACGACGACGTCGCTGCTTACCTGGATACTGGAAGAGGCCGGACTCAATCCATCCTTTCTGGTGGGTGGGGTGCCGCAGGGGTTCGGTGTATCCGCCCGGCTGACCGATTCCCCTTTCTTCGTCATCGAAGCCGACGAGTACGACACGGCTTTTTGCGACAAGCGTTCCAAGTTCATCCATTATCAGCCGAGGACGGTGATCCTCAACAATCTTGAGTTCGATCACGCGGACATCTTCGCTGATCTTGGCGCCATCGAGACTCAATTTCATCATTTGGTGCGTACCGTGCCTGGAAATGGCCTGATCGTTGCGAATGCCGCGGAGGCGTCGCTGAAGCGTGTCCTGTCCCGCGGTTGCTGGACTCCGGTCGACTGGTTCAATGGCGACGAGGGCTGGCAGGCGGGAGAGCCGGATGCCGACGGAGGTTTTTCGCTGAGTCTTGCCGGGCAGGGGCAAGGCCGGGTCGAGCGTTTCGCGCTGGCCGGCGCGCACAACCGGGCCAATGCCGTGGCCGCAGTGGCCGCCGCCCGCCATGCCGGCGTGCCGGTGGCCGTGGCACTCAGGTCGCTGGAGAACTTCAGCGGCATCAAACGTCGCCTCGAAGTGCGCGGCACGGTGCGTGGCGTCACCGTGATCGACGATTTCGCCCACCATCCGACGGCGATCCGCGTCACGCTCGAGGGCCTGCGCCAGCGCGTCGGCCACGCGCGGATCCTCGCCGTGCTGGAGCCGCGCTCAAACACCATGAAACTTGGTTCGATGAAGGCGCAGTTGCCCGAGAGCCTCGCCGATGCCGATGCAACCTACTGTTTTTCCAATAATCTTGGTTGGGACGCGAAGGCCGCGCTGGCCCCGCTGGGCGGGAGGGCGCAGGTGTTCGATGATTTGTCGCAGCTCGTGGCCGCGGTGGTCGCCGATGCCCGCGAGGGCGACCAGGTGTTGGTCATGAGCAACGGCGGCTTTGGCGGGGTACACGACAAACTGCTCTACGCTCTGGCGGGCTGAGTAGGGTCGGCAACCCGACGCGGCCGCCCACCAAAACAAAAAGGCCTGCGGCGAACCGCAGGCCTTTATTACTATGCCCGGTGCCTACCGGCCAAGCGTCGAGATGTACTCGGCAACGGCGAGGATGTCCTTTTCATCCATGCGGCCGGCGATGTCGCGCATGACCTTGGCCGGGTCGGTGGCTCGCTTGCCGGACTTGTAGGCCTTCAACTGGTCGGCGATGTAGCCGGCATGCTGGCCGCCGATCGCAGGTGCCAGAACGGCCGGAACCTTGGACATCACCTTGGCCCAGTCGCGATTGCCCACGCCTTGCGGCCCGTGGCAGCCGATGCAGGCGGCAATGACGTCGGGACGCCCCTTGCCCTTGAAGAATATCCGCTCGCCCTGGGCCATCAACTCCTTGTTTTGCGACGGGTTAGGCTGCACCTTCTGGCTGCCGAACCAGGCGGCGATGTCGGCCATGTCGGGTTCGCCGACAGCCTGGGCCTGCGGGCTCATGACCTCGTTGTTGCGCTTGCCTCCCTTGAAATCATGCAAGGACTTGACGATGTACTCCGGTACCTGACCGGCAAGCTTGGGTGCCTTGACCGCCGCGAACATCTCCGGCGCGTTGTTGCCATCGACGCCGTGGCAACCGCCGCAGGCAGCCGACTTTTGCTGGCCGGCCGCCGCATTGCCGGCCGGTTTGCCTGCCGCGCCGGAAACGCTTGCCAGCGACGCACAGGCGAACGCGACAAGCAGGTGCTTGATGGTCATTTTTTTGATTCCCCTTCGATTCGAGTTGCGAAAATGCCCGAACCTTGAAATAATCCGGCGCAGTTGATTTAGGTCAATTATGTTTTAACAATGCTTAACTGGCAACCATCCCGAAGATATTTCTGAGGTTGCCGGCATCAGAACGCAAGGGGGAACAATGGCGCACGACGCCCATCACGGGGATGCACACGCTCACGCCCACTGGGATACCAGTGTCTGGCCATTCGTCATCAGCTTCGGCATTCTGTTTCTGGCCGTGGCCTTTTCCCTGCACTTCGTCTACCACGCCAGTTTTGCCGCGGTCCTGACGCTGGGCCTGGCGTTTCCGATGATCATCGCCGGCGTCGCCGGCTGGACCAGCGAGGCGATGGGCAAGGGCGAAGGCCTGTCGTACGGCGCGATGGGCTGGTTCATCCTGGCCGAGGCGATGATTTTCATCTCCTTCTTCGTCGCCTACTGGTATACCAAGCTGCATGTCGAAGTCTGGCCGCCGGCGGGGAACGTTACGCTGCCGAAGGTGATGCCGCTGGTGATGACCTTCATCCTTGTATCGTCGTCGCTCACCATCCACTACGCGGAGCATTTGCTGCATCTGGGCAACAAGGCCGGGTTCCGCACCTGGTACCTGCTCACCATCGTGCTCGGTGCCTGCTTTCTCGGCATGTCTGTCTATGAATGGTCGCACCTGATCCACGATGGCTTCACCATCAGCACCAATGCCTTCAGTACCATCTTCTTTTCCGTCACCGGCTTGCACGGATCGCACGTGGTCGTCGGTCTGGCGATCTTCATGGCGGGCCTGCCTTCGGTGATGCGCGGTAGCGACATCGACGAGGGATTCATGCGCACCGCTGGTCTGTACTGGCATTTCGTTGACATCATTTGGTTCTTCGTCGTATCACAAATCTATTACTGGTAGTTGCGGCAGCGGCCGTCTGGAGCGCCTCGGGTAGCGTCTGGGCGGTCGGCGAGCCGACGCGGAACAGCGCGCCGGACGCGTCGATCATGCAGATCGACGAGCCGCGTTTTCTGGGGAACCGGCTGCAGCGGGAAACCTGGCTGACCGACACGGAGGGGCGGCACTTCCGGGTTGCAGAAATGATGGGCAAGCCGCTGATTTTGCTGTTGTCGTATTACGGTTGCGACGGTACCTGTCCGACCATGAATGCGGAACTGGCGAAGGTGCTGGAGAAGGTCGAGCGCTTCAAGCTTGGCAAGGATTTCCGGGTACTGACGGTGTCCTTCGACAAACGAGACACGGTAGCGACGGCGCAGGACTTCATGGCCAAGTCGGCGGGTGTGCCGGAGGCGATGAGGAATGGTTGGCGGCACGCCGTGCTGAAGGACGGGCCGGGCGAGGGCGGGGTGGAAAGATTTGCCGGGGAAGTGGGGTTCCGCTTCTTCTGGTCGGATGCGGCGAAGGCGTTCCTGCATCCGAACGTGCTGGTGTTTTTGACGCCCGAGGGACGCGTTGCCCGCTACATCTACGGCACGCGCATGGATGCAAAGACGATTGAGCTGGCGATCACAGACGCCGATTGGGAGCGCATTTCCAATTCGACGGCCGTGTTCGACATATTTACCGGTGCCTGCTTCAGCTACAACTATGCCGAGGGCAGGTATCAATGGAACTACTCGCTGCTGGCCGGCGTTGGTTCCCTGCTGTTGGGCCTGGTGTCGATGGGATCGGGGGCTTTGATCTATCGTCGGCGGATGTCCCGCAGGCAGGGAAACGGAATCGAAGGAAAGAAAGGGGAAGCAAGGAATGCATAAACAACTGGCAGCCATCCTCCGACGCACAACGGTCGCGGTCTTCGGGTTCGCCCTTGCTGCCTCCTCGTGGGCGGCCGGACCGGCACAATCCACGGTGCCGAAGATCAATGATCCGGCCCGGGGCTGGGACAGCCTCTGGCATGAGGTGATAGTCGATATCACGATCATCGGCATCCTGTTCGCCGTGGTGACCGCGTATTTCGTGTTTACCTCGCGCCGGACCGCCGCCAATCCGGTAGGCGCATCGCCAAAACTGTCGCCCGCATCCGCCGTGGGCTGGACGGTGCTTCCGATTTTCGTCTTTCTTTCGATCGACCTCTACACCGCCGCCAACGGCTGGGTGCTGTGGAATCATTACCGCGATGTTCCCGCCGATCGCCTCGAGGTAAAGCTCGAGTCGGGGATGTACAGCTGGGATTACACCTATCCCAACGGGGTTCGCACCCAGAATGAACTGATCGTTCCCGCCGGCAAGCCGGTGATGCTGCGCATGACCAGCCGCGACACGCTGCACAGCCACTACATCCCCGACTTCCGCGTCAAGGAGGATTCGATGCCGGGCCGGGTGACTTACCTGTGGTTCCATCCGACCAAGCCGGGCGAGCACCTGGTGACCTGCGCCGAATACTGCGGCGTGATGCACAGCTACATGGCGGGTCGCGTCATCGTCAAGTCGGCCGAGGAATACGCGGCCTGGATGAAGCAGGAAGAAACCATGCTCGCCGCCGCGACGGCGACGGAAGCAACGCCGGCACCGGCCAAGGCGGGAACGCCGGCCGCGAAGCCCAAGAAGACCTGAGGGAGTAGGACAAGATGAATCTCAAGGAATGGATTTTCACCACCGACCACAAGCGGGTCGGCATCCTGTATCTGATCGGTTCGCTCGCCGCGTTCGCCGTTGCCGGAGTCATGGCGCTGCTGATGCGCGCCGAGCTTTCGACCATCGGACCGACCATCACCGCCAATCCGACGAACTACAACGTCTGGCTCTACACCCATGGCGCGGTCATGATTCTCGGCTTCCAGATCCCGGCGCTGACCGGATTCTTTGCCAACTTCTGCATCCCGCTGATGATCGGCGCCAAGGACGTCGCCTTCCCGCGCGTCAACGCCCTGTCGGTCTGGCTGTTTTACGTCGGGGTGATCCTGGCGCTGGCCACCTTCTTCATCCCCGATCCCCCGGACGTCATGTGGACTGGCTATCCGCCCTATTCGACGATCACCACCGGCAATACCGCGATGTATTCCTTCACCGTGCTGATCCTGGGTTTTGCCTCCATCATCGGCGGCGTCAACTTCCTTACCACGGTCGCCTACATGCGGGCTCCCGGGCTTACGCTGAACAAGCTCAACATTTTCGTCTGGTGCACCCTCGGCGCCTTCGTCCTGCAGTTGATTTTCGTCCCGGTGCTGGGTACGGCCGTGTCGCTGATCAGCATGGACAAGTACCTCGGCACCAACTTCTTCGACCCGGCCAAGGGCGGCGACGTGTTGACCTACCAGAACCTGTTCTGGTTCTATTCGCACCCGGCCGTCTACGTGATCTTCCTGCCCTTCATCGGCGTGGTGTTCGAGGTGCTGTCCACCCATGCCAAGAGCTCGGTGTTCAACTACAAGATGGTGGTGTACGGCGGCATCGGCGGCATCGTCCTGCTGGCCGGCGAGGTATGGGTCCATCACCTGTACGTTTCCGGCATGGCCGACTGGCTGCGCATCGGCCAGATGGTGACGACGCTGATGATCTCGATTCCGGTCGGACTCATGATGATCAGCCTGGTGGGGACCCTGTACAAGAGTTCGATCGCCTTCACCACGCCGATGCTGTATGCGCTGGGGGTCGTGTTCCTGTTCCTGATCGGCGGCCTGACCGGTATTCCGCTGGCTGTGCCCTCGCTGACGCTGGCGGTGTCCGACACCTACTATGTCGTCGGGCATTTCCACTACGTCATGGCGGTGGCAGGTACCTTCTCCATCTTCGCCGGGATCTATCACTGGTTCCCGAAGTTCTCGGGCCGCATGTACAACGAGTTCTGGGGCAAGATCGGTTTCTGGCTGACCTTCATCGGCAGCAACATCGTGTTCTGGACCATGATGGACATCGGTGTCGAGGGCATGCCGCGTCGTTATTACGACTATGCCCACTTCCCTCAGTTCGAGTCCGCCCACCAGCTGATGACACTGGGCGCGGTGATTCTTGGTCTGGGTTTCGCGATTGCGGTGCTCAACTGGATCATCGGCGCCATCAAGGGGCCGCCTGCCGGCGACAATCCCTGGGGTTCGCCATCGCTGGAGTGGACCACCGTGTCGCCCCCGCCCCACGGCAACTGGCCGACGCCGCCGTCGGTGTCGGAGGATTGGCATCCCTACGCCTACAAGAAGGGCTGACCGCATGGCTGCAAGGTGTCCCGCGTCCGGGATGCCTTGTTTCCCGGCCTGTCGATGAAAGGCGGAGCGGGAATCTGGCTGCTGGTCGCCGGCGCAGTTCTGACGCTGGGCGGCGCCTATCTTGCCTGGAGAAGCTTTTCTGCGGGCCCCATGCCGGCCGGCGAAGTGCCGACGGTGAGCATCGTCGGCGACCGCCAGCCCTTGCCGGCGTTTTCCCTTCAGGGCCCACGTGGCCCGCTTACCGATGTCGACCTGCGCGGTAGCTGGAGCTTCCTGTTTTTCGGCTATACGCAGTGTCCTGACATCTGTCCGACGGCGCTGGCGCTGATGAAGGAGGTCGGGGCGGCGCTGACGGTCGACAAGGCCGTACCGCCAGCGCCGACTTTCAAGGTGGTATTCGTTTCGGTCGATCCGCGCCGCGACAATCCGGAATTGCTGCGCCAGTATCTGGCGGCCTTCGATCCGGCGTTCATCGGCGTCAGCGGCGACGATGCCGCGCTCGCGCCGCTGGTTGCGGCGCTGGGCATTTACTATCGACGCAACGACGCGACGGATGCAAAGAACTACACGGTCGATCATTCCGCCGCAATCCATCTGATCGATCCCCAGGGGCGGCTGGCAGCAGTCTTCTCGCCGCCGCAGGAAGCCGCAAAAATTGTCGCCGACTTTCGCCGTATTGCTGGGCGCTGAAGGCTGCGACAGCCCGCCGCATGCTAAACTTTTGCGATTGATCCCGGCTTCAACATTATTCAGCTAAAGCGTGAAAGCACTCGCCCTCGCCCTCCAGTCCAGTCCCCACCGCCTGCGTCAGTATTTCCAACTGACCAAGCCGCGCGTGGTGTCGCTGATAGTGTTCTGCGCCGTGATCGGCATGTTCCTCGCGGTTCCCGGCATGGTGCCCTGGCGCATCCTGCTTGCCGCGACGGTCGGGATTGCGCTGGTGGCGGGCGCCGCCGCCGCCGCGAACTGCCTGATCGAGCAGAAAATCGATGCGTTGATGGCGCGTACGCGTGGGCGGCCGTTGCCGCTCGGCGAAGTCAATTCGTTGGAAACCCTGATGTTTTCCGGTGCGCTCGGCGGTACCGGATTGTTCCTGCTCTACACATTCGTCAATCCCTTCACCATGTGGCTGACGTTCGCCACCTTCGTCGGCTATGCGGTGATCTACACCGTGTTCCTCAAGCCGAACACCTCACAGAACATCGTCATCGGCGGTGCGTCGGGCGCCATGCCCCCCGTGCTCGGCTGGGCGGCGGTAACCGGCGAGGCGCCGGGTGAGGCATGGCTGCTGTTCCTGATCATTTTCGTGTGGACGCCGCCGCATTTCTGGTCTCTCGCGCTGTATCGCACCAAGGAGTATGCCGCCGCCGGCATACCGATGCTGCCCGTCACACATGGCGCCGAGTACACCCGCCGCCACGTGTTTCTCTACACCGTCGGCCTGACGCTGGTCACCCTGGTGCCCTACGTCATTGGAATGTCCGGCGGCTTCTACCTGACCTGCGCAGTGCTGCTCGATGCCATGTTTCTGGGTTACGCATGGCTGATTTGGCGCGATTACTCGGATGCCGTCGCACGCTTGACCTTCCGCTGGTCGATCATCTATCTGGCGCTGCTGTTCCTTGCCTTGCTGATCGATCACTACCTGATCGCCTGACAACGCCCCGAGGGCGAGCAAAACAAAAAGGGCAAACCCGGCGCCGGGTTTGCCCTTGATCTTTTGGCTTGGATGCTCAGGCCGCCAGCTTGCCTTTCATCTTCTGCATTGCCTTGGCTTCGATCTGGCGAATGCGTTCCGCCGAAACTCCATATTCGGCCGCAAGTTCGTGCAAGGTCGCGGCTTCCTCGCCATCAGCCACAAGCCAGCGTCGCTGGATGATGGTGCGGCTCCGGTCGTCTAGGCTGGCCAGTGCGGATGTCAGGCCTTCATCCTGCAGGCGGTCATATTCCTTGCGTTCGAGGATCGCCGACGGTTCGACACTGCGATCAGCGGCCAGATAGGCAATGGGTGCGTAGCTGTCCTCATCGTCGTCGTTAAGCGGTTCCAGCGAAACGTCGGCGCCGGTAAGGCGCGTTTCCATTTCGATGACCTCTTCGGGCTTGACGCCCAACTGCTTGGCAACCGCCGTCACTTCTTCCGCGCCGAGGGTATTGAACCCCTGGCGCGAGTTTTCGTCCTGGGCCAAGGCAGCCTTGATGCTGCGCAGGTTGAAGAACAGTTTGCGCTGCGCCTTGGTCGTGGCGATCTTGACCAGGCGCCAGTTCTTCAGGATGTATTCGTGGATTTCGGCCTTGATCCAGTGCATGGCGAACGACACCAGACGCACTCCTCGATCCGGGTCGAAACGCTTTACCGCCTTCATCAGCCCGATATTGCCTTCCTGGATCAGGTCCGCATGGGGCAGGCCGTAACCCAGATAACCACGGGCAATCGCGATGACCAGGCGCAGGTGTGAAGTAACCAGCTGGCGCGCCGCGTCCAGATCGTCTTCGTCACGAAAACGGCGGGCAAGCCGCTGCTCCTCGGCTTCGCTGAGCATCGGAACCCGATTCGCGGCCGAAACGAACGCCTCAATGCTGCCGCTCGCGGCAATCACCGGCAGATGGTCAATGGACAGGGTATGACTCACTTTGCGACCTCCTTGAACACAATATTAGCACTCGAAACATTAGAGTGCCAATATTGGCAGAAGTTCCCGACAAGTTTTGTCGGGAATTTTGGAGTGTCAGACTTTGGGCGGAGCGCCGGGGGGGCGCTTGGACTTCTTGAAAAAGCGCTTGGAAGGCTTGGAGCCGGGAACCGCGTCCGGGCGCCTTTGCTGGTCCGGACGTCGCCCTTGAGCTTGTCCTGCACCTTGTCCGGGGCCCTGACGACGCCCAGGTTGTTCGTTCTGGGAACCCGGCTGGATGCGGTTACCGGGTGCCAGGCAGATTTCAAGTTCGATGATTTCGTCCCAGATGGCATCGGTGCGCTGATGATCGGGTATGGCCAGCAATTCGCGCAGACGGCGGCGAGGATCCGGAGCCTGCGGCTCCTGGCGTACGGGTTCGGCGGGCTGTTGCGCGGCCGGCGCGGCGTCGCTGGCCGGCGGCTCGATGGGAAGCTCTTCGTTCATCGCCATATTATCGCCCGAATCTCGGGTTCCGTTCCAGTGTTGTCCTTCGTGATCGTTCGAGGTGGGTTTTTTTGCCACGGCTGGGGATGGGCATTGTCGCAGGCCATGGCGCGCAAGCCGCCGCTGCGTCATCACCGATCCAGATGCTGCCCCAGCGAAATGGTCGCGCCCAGCCAGCCCAGCCCGCCCGCGGCAGCAAGCAGCAGCGCCGAGTCGATTGCGCCGAGCGGCTGCAGGTTCAGAGTCAGGTCGTACAGGCGGGCCAGGTCGCCCAGCGGTGCGCGCAACCATAGCGTGGCGGCGGTAACGATCAGCAAGGCGACGATGCCTCCCCCCAGTCCCAGCAATACGCCATGGTAGATGAATGGACGCCGGACAAAATTTTCTGTTGCGCCCAGAAGACCGCTGACCTCTATTTCGGCACGATGAACCAGCACTTGCATGCGAATGATGCTGAAGCAGATGGCGACAAGCCCCGCTCCCAGCAGGGCGCCCAGCAATATCACGGCATTGCGGCCCAGCCCGATCAGCGCTTCGAGGCGGCGAACCCATGCCGAGTCGAGTTGCACATGCTCTACGCCGGCCCAGCGGCGGAACTCGGCGGCGAGGCGTTCCATGGACTCCGGACGTTCATCGTCGACGCTCACCACGAAGGCGTCAGGAAAGGGATTGCCAGGGAGCACCTCGATCGCGTCGCGCAAGCCGGGGTTGGCCTTCATGCGCGAAAGCGTGTCTTCGCGCGGCACGAATCGCGCGTGCCTGACACCCGCGGCCTTGCCCAGGCGCGAGCCGATTTCATTCGCAGCAGCGCGGTCGGCATTGGCCGCCATGAAGATGGAAATCTGTGGCGTGGCAGAAACCGCTCCGGTCAGTTGCCGCGCGTTCGCCAGCAACATCTGGCCGCCTGCGGGCAATGCCAGCGCAACTCCGATGGCAATGACGAAGAGCAGGCTGTTGAGCGGAACGACGAACAAGCGGCGCCATGCCAGCAAGGCGGCATCGCGGTGATGGAGCAGCCAGACTTTCATGCCTGCAGCCGGCCGTGGTCGAGTTGCAGGCGACGCGCGCCGGGAAACAGGTCATGCGCGTAAGTGGCGATCAGCAGCGTGACGCCGACCTGGTGGAAGTCATGGAAGATCCTCGCTACATCGTTCGCCGTCTCGGCATCGAGGTGCGCCGTCGGCTCGTCGGCGAGCAGCAGGCTGGGCCGGCCCACCACGGCGCGGGCAATCGCCAGGCGTTGCTGCTCACCGCCCGAAAGCATCGCCGGCAACGCATTCTCGCGCTTGCCGAGCCCGACCTTGTCGAGTGCGGCATGCACTCGTTTGGTGGCTTCGCGCGGCGGAAAGCCGGCAATCGACAGCGGCAGCATGACGTTCTGGAAGGCGTTGCGATCGAAAAGCAGCTTCTGGTCCTGAAACACCATGCCGATCCGGCGGCGCAGGAAAGGCAACGCCGCTCGCGATAGTCCACCGAGGTTCTGGCCGCCAACCAGTACCGCACCGGAGGTGGATTTCTCGATGGCCGCGACCAGCTTCAACAGGGTGGACTTACCCGCACCGGAATGCCCGCCGACCAGCACCATTTCGCGCTCGGCAACTTCGAAGCTGACCTCGGACAGCGCGTCGACGCCAGGCGGGTAGCGCTTCGCCACCCGATCGAAACGGATCACCGTCAGGATCCCAGCAACGCTTCGACGAACTCTCCGGCGCGGAAGGCCTGCAGGTCGTCGATCCCTTCGCCGACACCGATGAAGCGCACCGGCTTCGGGCACTGGCGGGCAATTGCGGCCAGCACGCCGCCCTTCGCGGTGCCGTCGAGCTTGGTGATGACCAGTCCGCTGACGCCGATCGCCTTGTCGAACGCCTTGACCTGCTGCACCGCGTTCTGGCCGATGTTGGCGTCCAGCACCAGCAGTACTTCGTGCGGTGCAGTGCCGTCGGCCTTGTTGATCACGCGCCTGACCTTGGCGATTTCTTCCATCAGGTGCAGTTGCGTCGGCAGGCGGCCGGCGGTATCGGCGAGCACTACGTCGATATTGCGCGCGCGGGCCGCGGTGATCGCGTCGAACACCACGGCCGCCGGATCGCCGCCTTCCTGAGCGATCACGGTGACCCCGTTGCGGTCGCCCCAGGTCACCAACTGTTCCCGCGCGGCGGCGCGGAAGGTATCGCCGGCGGCGAGCAGCACGCTCTTGCCCTGGGCCTGGAAATGCTTGGCCAGCTTGCCGATCGAAGTGGTCTTGCCGGCGCCGTTAACGCCGGCGATCATGATCACGAAGGGCTGGTGGCCGTCGGCCTGCAGCGGCTGTTCCAGCGGCGCGAGCATGGTTTGCAGGGCCTGCGCCAGCGCCTGGCGCAGCTGGGCGGGGGTTTCCAGCTTGTCGCGCTTGACGGCCGCCTTCAGTTCGGCGAGCAGCCACTGAGTGGCATCAATGCCGCAATCCGCCATCAGCAGCGTGGATTCAAGTTCTTCCAGCAGCTCGTCATCGATTTTCGCGCGGCTGAAGAGTTCGCCCAGCGGCGTGTTCAGTGTGGCCCGGGTCCGTGACAGGCCCGCCTTGAGCCGTTCGCTCCATGACGGGCGCGGCGCGGCAGGCACGGCGGCCTGGGCGGCGGGGTCGTCCTTCGATTTCAGGAAACCAAACATGCGGAATGCGGTCCGAGGTGTGCGCCTGCAGAATCGGGCGGCAAGCCGCGCTAAGATGCGCGACCGAAGAATTCTAACAGAGGCACTTTTTCCACGACCGTGCAGACACGACGACCCACGATGAAATCGATGATAGCTCCCCTGGCCGTGCTGGCCATCGCCGTGGCGCCAGCGCCGACTTTCGCCAATCCCTTCGAAACGAAACTCGCTAACGGCCTGCGTGTCATAGTCAAGGAAGATCCGCGCGCGCCGACCGCCGTGCACATGGTCTGGTACCTTGCTGGCAGCATGGACGAAAAGGACGGCACCTCGGGCGTTGCCCACGTGCTGGAGCACCTGATGTTCAAGGGCACGAAGACGCTCAAGTCCGGCGAATTCAACAAGCGCGTTGCCGAGGCCGGCGGTCGTGACAACGCCTTCACCAGCCGTGACTACACGGCCTATTTCCAGATCGTGCCGAAGGGCGCCCTGCCGGAAATGATGAAGCTCGAAGCCGACCGCATGGCCAACCTGACGCTGGATGCGAAGGAGTTCGCCGCCGAGATCAAGGTCGTCATGGAAGAGCGCCGGCTGCGCACCGATGACAACCCGCAGGCGCTTGTCTACGAATCCCTGAACGCCGCACTGTTCCAGGCCCATCCGTATCGCCGTCCGATCATCGGCTGGATGGACGACCTGGAGCACATGACCTGGCAGGACGCGCGCGACTGGTACCGGAAATGGTATGCGCCGAACAATGCCTATGTCGTGATCGTGGGCGATGTCGACCATCGCGAAGTTTTCCGCCTGGCACAGAAATACTATGGCCCGCACAAGGCGCAGGTGCTGCCCGAGCGCAAGCCGCAGAACGAGCCGGCGCAGGTGGGCCAGCGCCGCCTGAGCGTCAAGGCGCCGGCCAAGCTGCCTTATCTGGCGATGGCCTGGAAGATGCCGAAACTGCGCGACGTACGCCAGGATCGCGATCCCTATGCGCTGGAAATGCTGGCGGCGGTGCTCGACGGCCACGACGCCTCGCGCTTCTCGAAGAACCTGGTGCGCGGCAGCCGTATTGCCCAGTCGGCCGGCGCCGGCTACGACGGCACCCTGCGTGGCGAGGCGACCTTCATCCTCGACGGCCAGCCGGCGGAAGGCAAGACCATTGCCGAGCTGGAAGCGGCGCTGCGTGCCGAACTCAAGCGCATCCAGGACGAGGGCGTGTCGGCCGAGGAATTGGAACGGGTCAAGACCCAGGCCATCGCCTCGCAGATCTACAAGCGCGATTCGCTGATGGCGCAGGCCATGGAAATCGGCGGGCTGGAGGCGGCGGGCGTTCCCTGGCGCGACATCGATGTCCTGCTGGAAAAGCTCAAGGCCGTTACCGCCGAGGAGGTACAGGCCGTGGCGAAGAAATACTTCCCGGACGATGCCCTGACCGTCGCCGTTCTCGATCCGCAACCGCTCGACCAGAGCAAACCGAAGAAGCCCTCTGTGGCTGCGAGGCACTGATGCGTACCCTGATCGTCGTTCTCCTGTCCTGCCTATCGAGCCTGGCCCTCGCTGGCGTCAAGATCGAAAACTGGGTCGCGCCCTCGGGAGCCCGGGTCTATTTCGTCGAAACCCGGGTGCTGCCCATCCTTGATGTCCAGATCGACTTTGCCGCCGGTGGCGCCTTCGTTCCGGCCGCCAAGGCCGGCCTCGCCGGACTGACGCGCGGCCTGCTGGAAGCGGGTGCAGGCGAACTCGACGAGGAAAGGATCGCCGGGCGCCTGGTCGACATCGCTGCACGTATCGGCGGCGGCGCCGACAGCGACCGCGCCAGCCTTAGCCTGCGCACGCTTTCGGCCAGCAAGCAGCGCGAGGCCGCGCTGGACCTGATGCGCACCGTGCTGTCAGCGCCGACTTTTCCGCAATCCGTGCTGGAACGCGAAAAGGCCCGCAGCATCGCCAGCATCCGCGAAGCCGAGACGCGCCCCGACGCCATCGCCGGCAAGCGCTTTGCCGCTGCGATCTATCCCGACCATCCTTACGGCATCAGTCCCACGGTGGAGTCGGTGAGCGCGATCACGCGCGAGGACCTGGTCGCATTTCACCGCCAGCACTACGGTGCGAAGGGTGCCATCGTGTCCATCATCGGCGACGTCTCGCGCGCCGAGGCGGAGGCGATCGCCCAGCGCCTGACCGAAGCGCTGCCGCCGGGCGGTGGCGCGCTGGTGCCGCCGCCGGTGACGAAGCCGCAACGCGCGACGATCAAGGTGGACCATCCCGCCGCGCAAAGCCATGTCCATGTCGGCCTGCCTGCCATCAGCCGTGGCGATCCGGATTATTTTCCGCTGCTGGTAGGCAACTACACGCTGGGCGGTGGCGGCTTCGTCTCGCGCCTGATGAAGGAAGTTCGCGAGAAGCGCGGCTATGCCTATAGCGTGTATTCCTACTTTGCGCCGCGCAAACTGGAAGGCCCGTTCGAGATCGGCCTGCAGACCCGGCGCGACCAGGTCCAGGACGCGCTCAAGGTGGTTGACGAGGTGCTCACCGAATTCATGGCACGGGGTCCAACCGTGAAAGAGCTTGCGGCGGCGAAGAAGAACATGGTCGATGGCCTGGCGCTGCGCATGGACAGCAATGCCAAGCTGCTCGGCTACCTGTCCGCGATCGGCTTCTACGGCTTGCCGCTGACTTACCTCGACGAGTTTCCGGCGAAGGTCAATGCCGTCACCGTCGAGCAGGTCAAGGCCGCCTTTGCGCGCCACGTGAAGGCCGAGAACCTGGTCACCGTGGTGGTTGCCGCGGACTGACGCCGGGTCGGGGCCATGAGCGCCGCCCGCAGGGCTGCCCCAAGGGCGGCGCCTCCAGGATACGGAGCTGCGCAGCAGCGAACCGCCGTCACCCCCTGCCTCGGGACGAAGGCAGGGTTTCGCGGAGCACTGGTCAACGCTGCCGCAGCCGGCCGGCTATGCAGAGCCGGCAGTGGGGACGGGGGCGGGGAGAGGGTAGTCCAGTGAGTCGCATCCGCATCACCGGCGGCGAATGGCGCAGCCGACTGATCCACGTGGTCGACGCGCCGGGCCTGCGGCCGACGCCCGATCGCGTCCGTGAGACCCTGTTCAATTGGCTCGGACAGGACTTGGCCGGCCAGAGCTGCCTCGACCTGTTCGCCGGCAGCGGTATCCTCGGCTTCGAGGCGGCATCACGTGGTGCTGATTACGTCGCCCTGGTGGAACGTTCGAAGGCGGCATTTACTGCGCTGAAAAAGCACGCGGACGTGTTCGCCTGTCCGCGCATCGAACTGTTTTGCTGCGATGCGCTAAAATTCGCCGCCCCGTCCGGTCGGCGTTTCGATTTGATTTTTCTTGATCCGCCTTATGGGCAGGGTTGGCTTGCCGGGGTAGAGTCGCGGCTGGCTGATCTGGCCGCGCCCGGGGCGCGGCTGTATGCAGAGGCCGAAATGCCGCTGGAGCGGCTGGGGCGCTGGTCGGTGACCAAACAGGGTCGCGCCGGCCAGGTATTTTTTCACTTGCTGGAGCAGGCATGAACAATTCCATCGCCGTGTATTCCGGGACCTTCGATCCGCTGACGCGCGGTCACGAGGATCTGGTGCGACGCGCGTCCCGGCTGTTCCAGAAGGTGATCATCGCCGTTGCCGAGAGCCGCAAGAAGCAGCCCCTGTTCGACCTGGCCGAGCGCGTCGACATCGCGCGGCGGATACTTTCCGACTTTCCCAATGTCGAAGTCCAGGGCTTCGACAGCCTGCTGATGGATTTCATGCAGGACAAGGGCGCGTCGATCATCCTGCGCGGCTTGCGCGCCGTGTCCGATTTCGAGTACGAGTTCCAGATGGCCGGCATGAACCGCAGCCTCTATCCGGATGTCGAAACCGTGTTCCTGACGCCAGACGAGAACTACATGTTCATTTCCGCCACCATGGTGCGCGAGATCGCGACCCTGGGCGGCGACGTTTCGAAGTTCGTGCATCCGCTCGTCACGGAGCGGCTGAAACTCAAACTAAACCCCTGAGGAAGCTTCCATGGCCCTGATCATCACCGATGAATGCATCAACTGCGACGTGTGCGAGCCCGAGTGCCCGAACAACGCGATCTCGCAGGGTGACGAGATCTACATCATCGATCCCAACAAGTGCACCGAGTGCGTCGGCCATTTCGACACGCCGCAATGCCGCGAGGTCTGCCCGGTGGACTGCATACCGGATGACCCCAACCATCCGGAAACCAAGGATCAGTTGATGGCGAAGTTCCTGCAGCTGACCGCCAAGTAATCCGGCCGGGTCGCCCCGCTAGCGCTAGCGCTGGCAGGCGGCGCAGAAGAACGTGGCGCGCTGTCCCTGGCGCAGTTCCCTGACGGGACGCCCGCAGACGCGGCAGGCTTCGCCGCCGCGGCCATAGACAAAATACTGCTGCTGGAAATACCCCGAACTGCCGTCCGAATGGATGAAGTCGCGCAGGCTGCTGCCGCCCGCGGCTATCGCCGCGGCGAGGGTCGACTTGATTGCCGGCACCAGGCGTTCCAGGCGCCGCAAAGAAATCCGTCCCGCGGCCGTGCGCGGGTCAATCCCGGCACGAAACAGACTCTCCGATGCGTAGATGTTGCCGATGCCGACCACCCGGTGGCTGTCCATCAGCGTTGGTTTGATTGCCGCCGAGAGCCCCGAGAGTTCCTCCTTGAGCCAGGCGGCGTCGAACTCCTCCGACAGTGGTTCGATGCCCAGGACCGACAGCAGTGGATGCGAGCGGGGTTCACCGGGGAGCCAGAGAATCGCGCCGAAGCGGCGCGGGTCCCTCATTCGCAAGGCGACATTGCCGGCGGCGGTGTCGAACACCAAGTCGAAATGGTCATGTTTTTCCGGCGGCAGGCCTTCGGCAACCAGCCGCAGGCTGCCTGACATGCCAAGGTGGATCAGCAGGCGTCCGTTGCCGAAATCGAGCAGCAGATACTTTCCGCGCCTCTCGACCGATACCAGGTGCCGTCCGGCCAGCGTCCGTCCAAGGCGGGTCGGCAAGGGGTAGCGCAGGGCCGGCACCCGGGCGGTCGCGCCAAGGACGCGGCGGCCGGTCAACGCAGGTGCAATGCCGCGGCGGGTAACCTCGACTTCGGGCAGTTCAGGCATGCCCGAACGCGCAGGAAAAATCTGGCGGAACTGCTAACATCTCCGCATTGTATGTGTTACCGGCGCTTGCCCGCCGCGTTCCCTTCAGGTGCCGCTGTCATGACCCTCCTTGCCCCCGTCTTCGCGCTCTTGCTCACGCTGGCCAGCGTGAGCGGATGGGCGCAGGAATCCGCGCCCGCGGCAGCCGATTCCGCGCCCAAGGTGGATCGCCTGCCCAAGCAGGAGCTCACGCCGCAGATCCTCTACCAGTTCCTGCTTGCCGAAATCGCCGCACGGCGTGGCCAGTTCGGGATCGCCGCCGGCGCCTTCATCGACCTGGCGAAAAGCACGCGCGACCCGCGGGTGGTCCGCCGTGCCGCCGAAGTGGCCTTTCATGCCCGCCAGTACGATGCAGCCCTGGAAGCCACCCGGTTGTGGCTGACACTGGAACCGGAGTCGCAGCAGGCGCGGCAGATGCAGTCGACGCTGCTGCTGGCCAATGGCCGCATCGACGAACTGGCCACCAGCCTGGCGCGTGACATCGCTGCGGCACCGAATGCCGGCGAAGGCCTGGTACGGATCCTGCGCGCCTTTGCGCGCTATCCCGACAAGACCGTCGTGCTGCGTCTGATCGACCAATTGAGCGAGCCCTACCTTGAAGTTGCCGAGGCCCGGTTCGTCCGCGCGCAGGCCGCTGCCGGAGCCGGGAACGTTGACCGGGCACGAACGGAAATCGACAAGGCGCTGGAATTGCGCCCCGGCTGGGAACCGGCCGCACTTTTCAAGACTGATCTGTTGCCCAAGGGGGCTGCGCAACTTGAATTTCTCAAGGGCTGGCTGGCCGATCATCCGGATGCGCAGCAGGCGCGGCTCGGATATGCCAGGGGGTTGGTGAGCGAGAAGCGCTATGAAGAGGCGCGCGTCGAGTTTCGCCGCCTGCTGGGCGCCAATCCCGAGAATCCGGACATGCTTTATGCCGTCGGCGTGCTTTCGTTGCAGGTCAACGATTTGGGCGATGCCGAGCAGCAGCTCACGCGCTTCGTCGAGATCGGTCGCGGTGACCTGAGTCCCGCGCGCTTCTACCTGGGCCAGATCGCGGAAAAGGCCGGTCGCCTCGACGAAGCCCTGCGCTGGTACGACCAGGTCGTTGCCGGCGAGCATGCCCTGCCCGCGCTGGTGCGCGCCGCGCAGGTCCTCGTCCGCCAGAACAAGTTCGACGAAGCCCGCGAACGGGTCGTCAAGGCGCGCGCCGGCCAGCCCGGCGATGTGCGCCTGGTGGTGGCCGAGGCGCACCTGCTGCGCGATGCCGGCCGGCACCCGGAAGCCTTTGCCTTGCTCGACAAGGCGCTCGAAACGCAGCCAGACGAGCCGGACATCCTCTACGAGACCGCCCTGGCGGCGGAAAAGATCGGCAACCTGGACCTGCTCGAACGCCACCTGCGGCGCCTGATCGTCCTCAAGCCCGAGTCGCCGCAAGGCTACAACGCACTCGGCTATTCCTTCGCCGACCGCAATATCCGCCTCGACGAGGCGGCACAACTGATCGACAAGGCACTGGCGCTCGCGCCTGATGATGGCTACATCCTCGACAGCAAGGGCTGGGTGCTGTTCCGCCAGGGCAAGCTCGACGCGGCGCTGGAAGCCCTGCAGAAGTCCTATGCCAAGCAGCCCGATGCCGAAGTCGCCGCGCACATCGGCGAGGTCCTGTGGACCATGGGTCGCCGCGACGAAGCGCTGAGCATCTGGCGCGAGGCGAGCAAGGCCTATCCGGCGAATGACGTGCTGGCCTCCACCATCAAGCGATTCGTTCCCTGAGAGCTTGTGAATAAATCTACTGCGCGTGCCGGATCGGGGCTTGGGCGGTGCTCGCTATCCTCGCGTATAAGCACATACGCTCCGGTAGCTGCGCTCCGTCCGCACCCCGCTGCGGCCCGCTCGCTACGATTTCTTCACAAGCTCTGAGCACTTCGATGCGGGTCTGGCTGGCCTGGCTTGCCTTGGCACTGCTGGCGGGTTGCGCCGGGGTGCCGGTCGGCGAACCGGAGGCGGCGTTGGGGCCGCCGCTGCAAAGTTTCTCCGCCGAGGGGCGGATTTCCCTGCGCCAGGGCGATCGCAGCGACCATCTGCAGTTCGACTGGCAGCATTCGCCGCAGCGCGACGTGATGCTGTTCTCGACCCCGCTGGGCCAGGGGCTGGCCGAACTCGGCCGCGATGCCTCCGGCGCCTGGTTGCTGATCCCCGGCGCACAGGAACGGCGTGCCGCCGACCTGGCTGAACTGGCGCAACGGGTGTTTGGTGCACCCCTGCCGCTGGATGTGCTGGCGGACTGGCTGCGCGGAGCGCAACCGGTGCTCGAAGGCGTTACGGATGGATGGCGCATCGCAATCACGGAAACCATGCCGTATGACCAGCGCCGACTTCCGCGGCGGCTGGAAGTTCGCCGCGGCGAGGTCGAACTGCGTATCGTGATCGACGCGTGGGGCCAGGGTGGCTGACTGGCATCGTGCATGGCCGGCACCGGCCAAGATCAACCTGTTCCTGCATGTCGTCGGGCGGCGCGCCGACGGCTACCACCTGCTGCAGACCGTGTTCCGCTTCCTCGATTTCGGCGATACCCTGCGCTGCGAGCCGCGTCACGACGACCGCATTGTGCTGGCGACGCCGCTGCCCGGCGTGGCGCCGGAAACCGACCTCACCGTGCGCGCCGCAACCGCCCTGCGTGCGGCGACCGGGGCTGCTGCCGGTGTCACCCTGCACCTTGAAAAGCGGCTGCCGATGGGGGGCGGGCTGGGCGGTGGCAGTTCGGATGCGGCGACCACGCTGCTCGCGCTCAACCAACTGTGGCGCACCGGCAAGACATCGTCGCAGTTGCAGCAGATCGGACTCGCGCTCGGTGCCGACGTTCCGATCTTTGTGCATGGCCGCAGCGCTTTTGCCGAAGGGGTCGGCGAACGCTTCGCCGACCTGCACCTGAAGCCGGCCTGGTATCTGGTGCTGGTCCCCGCCGTGGCGGTGCCGACGCCGGAGATCTTCCGTTCCGCGCAGTTGCGCCGCGACACGCCGGCGATCGCCGCGACCGACTGGCGGCCAGGTTTCGGCCGCAACGACCTCGAACCAGTGGCCTGCGCCCTGTACCCTGAGGTGGCGCGCCACCTCGACTGGCTGCGCGGTTACGGCGATGCCCGCATGAGCGGCTCCGGCGCCTGCTGTTTCGTCGAATTTTCCGGCGAGGCGTCGGCAAGGGCAGCGTTTGCCGCGCTTCCTGCGGACATGCGCGGTTTTGTCGCGGCCGGGATGGACCGTCATCCGATACAGGTTGTCTCCGACGAGTAAGGCCCGTCCGGGGTTTCTCGACACCCCGGGCCGTTGGCTTTTTCCACATTCTGCCCTCCCGCCTCCGTCCTTCGAGATTGACAGCGGGGGCGAAAACCCCGAAAATGCGCGTCCTTTCGACCTCCGCCCCCAAGGCAGAGACACGAAGTTGGGGAGTCGCCAAGTTGGTTAAGGCACTGGATTTTGATTCCAGCATGCGAAGGTTCGAATCCTTCCTCCCCAGCCAATCCCTTCACGGAAAGCGCCGGCGGGTATTCCTCCTTCCAGCTTGACCTGAGCAGACCGACATGGCCTACGACAGCCTGATGGTGTTTACCGGCAACGCCAATCCAAAATTGGCGGCGGATGTGGTCAAGCGATTGAATATTTCGCTGGGCCGCGCCAACGTCGGCCGCTTTTCGGACGGTGAGGTCAGTTGCGAGATCCTCGAACACGTGCGCGGCCATGACGTGTTCGTGCTGCAGTCGACCTGCAATCCGACCAACGACAACCTGATGGAACTGATGGTCATGGTCGATGCGCTGAAGCGCGCCTCGGCCGGGCGCATCACCGCCGCCATCCCCTATTTCGGCTACGCCCGCCAGGATCGCCGGACGCGCTCGGCGCGGGTCGCGATTACCGCCAAGGTCGTCGCCAACATGCTGCAGACCGTCGGCGTGCAGCGCGTGCTGACGGTCGACCTGCATGCCGACCAGATCCAGGGCTTCTTCGACATCCCGGTGGACAACATCTACGCCGCGCCCATCCTGCTCGGCGACATCTGGCGCCAGCGCCACGAAGACCTGCTGGTGGTGTCGCCCGACGTCGGCGGCGTGGTGCGCGCGCGCGCATTGGCCAAGCGACTCGAATCCGACCTGGCGATCATCGACAAGCGGCGGCCGAAGGCCAACGTGTCGGAAGTCATGAACATCATCGGCGAAGTCGACGGCCGCACCTGCGTCATCATGGACGACATGGTCGATACCGCCGGCACCCTGTGCAAGGCCGCGCAGGCCCTCAAGGAGCACGGTGCGAAGCGTGTTCTGGCCTACTGTACCCACCCGGTGCTGTCCGGCAGCGCCGTGCCGCGCCTCATGAGCTCGGAACTCGACGAACTGGTGGTCACCGACACCATTCCCCTGTCGGAAGAAGCCCGCGGCTGTTCGCGCATCCGCCAGATCTCGATCGCCGAACTCATGGCGGAGACCATGCTGCGCATCAGCAACGAGTCTTCCGTCTCCTCGCTTTTCATGGATTGAATTTTTTAGTTTCGGCCGCTGCGCTTAACGTCGATAGGGCCGACGTTAGCCTGCACTGAAACGTCGTTTTCACCCCCTTGCCTGGTCGCGGGCGAGGGATTTTTCAGGCAGTACTTAACGGAGCAAATCATGCAACTTGAATTCAATGCAAACAAGCGCGATGGACAGGGCACTGGAGCGAGCCGCCGCCTGCGTCGCACTGGCCGGGTTCCCGGCATCATCTACGGTGGCAGCGGCAAACCGCAGCAGATCGACATCGACCACAACGAGCTGTTCCAGCTGCTGCGCAAGGAGGCCTTCTATTCCTCCGTGCTCAACGCCAATGTCGAGGGCGCCAAGGAAATGTGCCTGCTGCGCGACGTGCAGCGCCACCCCTACCGTCCGGTCATCCTGCACGTTGACTTCCAGCGCGTCGACGCCACGCACAAGATCCACCAGAAGGTGCCGCTGCACTTCATCAACGCCGACATCGCTCCTGGCGTCAAGCTCGGCGGCGGCATGGTGTCGCACGTCATGAACGACGTCGATGTCAAGTGCCTGCCGGCTGATCTGCCGGCCTTCATCGAGGTCGACCTCAAGGATCTGGCGGCCGGCAACTCGATCCATGTCTCCCAGCTCGTGCTGCCGAAGGGCGTCGAGGTCGTGCATCACGGCGAAGGCGATCCCGTGGTCGCCACCATCATGATGAAGGGCGGCGGTGCAGTCGAAGAAGCCGAAGCGGCTCCCGTCGTCGTGGCGCCTGCCGCGGCGGCGCCTGCCAAGAAGGCCGAGCGCGTCGACAAGAGATAATCCTTGCAGGCACGTTTGCGCTTGATCGTCGGCCTCGGCAACCCCGGGGCCGAATACGCTGAAACCCGGCACAACGCCGGGTTTTGGCTTTGTGAGCGCCTGGCGCGCGAACTCGGCGCGTCCTTCGCCCGCGAATCTCGCTATCACGGCTTCGTCGCCAAGGCGCGGCTGGATGGCGAGGATCTTTGGCTGCTGATGCCGCAGACCTTCATGAACCGTTCCGGCCAGGCGGTGCGCGCACTGGCCCAGTTCTTCCGCATCGAAGCCGCGGAGATGCTGGTGCTGCATGACGAGCTCGACCTGCCGCCGGGCCAGATGCGGCTCAAGTTCGGTGGCGGGCTGGGCGGCCACAATGGCCTCAAGGACATCACCGCGCACCTCGGCACGCAGGATTACTGGCGCCTGCGCATCGGCATCGGCCATCCCGGCGACCGCAACGAGGTTGTGAATTACGTGCTGAAGCCGCCGCGCCGCGAAGAGCGCGAGGACATCGACGCGGCGCTGGACCGCGCGCTGCTGGCCTGGCCGACGCTGGCGAAGGGCGAGTTCAACGCGGCGACGCAGAAGATAAATTCGAAACCCGCCGTACCTACGAAAGAAGAACCATGAGCCTCAAATGCGGCATCGTCGGCTTGCCCAACGTCGGCAAGTCCACCCTCTTCAACGCGCTGACCAAGTCCGGCATCGCGGCGGAGAACTATCCCTTTTGTACCATCGAGCCCAACGTCGGCATCGTCGAAGTGCCGGATGAACGCCTCAAGGCGCTCTCGGCCATCGTCAAGCCGCAGAAGATCCAGCCGGCCATCGTCGAGTTCGTCGACATCGCCGGCCTGGTCGCCGGCGCCAGCAAGGGCGAAGGCCTGGGCAACCAGTTCCTTGCCAATATCCGCGAGACCGACGCCGTGGTGCACGTCGTGCGCTGCTTTGCCGACGACAACGTGGTCCACGTCTCTGGCCGCATCGATCCGCTGCACGACATCGAAGTGATCGATACCGAATTGGCGCTGGCCGACATGGCGACCGTGGAAAAGGCGCTCAACCGCTACACCAAGCAGGCCAAGGCCGGTGGCGACAAGGAAGCCAAGCTGCTGGCCGCCGTGCTGGAAAAGTGCCTGGCGCAACTCAACGAAGGCAAGCCGGTGCGTGCGCTCGACCTGTCGAAGGAAGAGCAGGCCAACCTGCGCCAGTTCTTCCTCATTACGGCGAAACCGGTGCTCTACGTGGCCAATGTCAAGGACGATGGTTTCGAGAACAACCCGCACCTCGACGTGGTGCGCGCCCATGCCGCCAAGGAAGGCGCCGACGTGGTGCCGCTGTGCGCCGCGATCGAAGCCGAGATCGCCGACCTCGAGGACGACGAGAAGCAGATGTTCCTCGCCGACATGGGCCTCGAAGAACCGGGCCTCAATCGCCTGATCCGCGCCGGCTACCACCTGCTCGGCCTGCAGACCTACTTCACCGCCGGCGTCAAGGAAGTGCGCGCCTGGACCATCCACAAGGGCGACACCGCGCCGCAGGCGGCCGGCGTGATCCACACCGATTTCGAAAAGGGCTTCATCCGCGCCCAGACCATCGCCTTCGAGGACTTCATCGCCTGCAAGGGCGAGGCCGGCGCCAAGGAGGCCGGCAAGATGCGCGCGGAAGGCAAGGATTACGTCGTCAAGGATGGCGACGTCATGAACTTCCTGTTCAACGTGTAGCGTCCGGAAAGTCATGCCTCCGGCTCGGCCGGAGCCGGTATTCCTTGAAAGTCGGCGTCGGCGGCACGGCGCGCCGGCCGCTTCAGCCCGTTTCGCCGGACCGGGCGCGCTGCTGGTTGGCAACCAGCAGGGTGATGTCGGTGATGACCCAGACGCTCTGCTTCGCTTCGCCGGACATGCGCCGCCCCGTGATTTCGGCCCAGAATTGTCCGCCGTCGGCGCGGCGCAGGCGGTACATGCCCTGCACCGGGTGCCCTGATTCGAGCGTCTTCGCGTGTTCGGCGAAGAACCTGGCCGCCTCGTCCTGGCTGACGAAATGCTGGTCCAGGCTGGAACTTGCAAGGTCCTGCAAGCGGCGCCCCAGCAGTTCCCCCAGACGCATGTTGCATTTTCGGATATGGCGGCCGTCCAGCACGGCAATGCCGCCAGGCGACGAATCGAAGATCGCCTGCTGTTCGGCGAGCAGGGCGTCGGCTTCGGCGCTGTGGCGCAGGATGCGTGCCGATGACTGGTAAAGCGTGCGCTGCACGATGACGAATACGGCGATGCAACTGGCGGCGGCAGTGATCGGCCACTGCGCGCCGGTGCCGAGGGTAAGGGCATAGGTGGCGACCGCCGGACCCAGGATCGGAATGATGAACAGCCAGAAGGTGACGTTGCTTACCGCGACGAACACCGAGCCCGTAAAGGCCGTAATGACCACCATCAGTGCGACGAACATCTGCGCGTCGGCATGTATCGCCGTCGGGTAAAGCGGCCCGAACAGCGCTCCCCAACCCAGGCTGGTGAGCATTGCGCCAGCGGCGAACGACCATTCCCAGCGACGGATGGTGCCCGCCTGTCGCTCGGCCTTGCCGAACATGTACCAGAGCCAGACGCGCATCGCCGCGATCGAGAGCATGTAGGCAGCCCATTGCTTGAGCAGTTCCAGCCCGGTCGTTTCGAACAGAACCAGGAAGCAGAGGAAGATCCCGATCAGCGCAGTCACGATGCTCGACGGCAGGCGGCTGAAAAGCGTCTCGACGCGGCGTACCTCCGCGTCGTCGCCGCTTTTTCCGGGAAAGTCGTCGCTCATGGCCGAAGCCTTTTGCCGTCGTTGCTGCCGGCACGTCGCGTCAGGCGACTCCCTGACGCCGTGTCAGGCGACTCCCTGTTGCCCTGCGATTTCGGCGCGCACCGTGTCCATGTCGAGCGCCATGGCCTGTTCGATGAGCTGCTCGAAGGCCGCGCCCGGCAACGCGCCTGCTTCCGAATAGATGATGATCTGGTCGCGAAAGATCATCAGCGTGGGTATCGAGCGGATGTTGAAGGCGCCGGCGATTTCCTGCTGTTCCTCGGTATTCACTTTGGCGAAGACGATTCCCGGCTGCTTTTCCGAGGCCGCTTCGAAGGTCGGCGCGAAGCCGCGGCAGGGCGCGCACCAGGGTGCCCAGAAGTCCACGATCACGGTGGCGTTGTCGTTGATGGTCTGTTGAAAGTTTTCGGTGTTGAGTTCCAGCGTGGCCATGGGCGGCTCCCAGAGTGAATTGATTCGAACCGAATCCTACCGTTTTGGCCAATGTCGTGCTATCACTCCGACCAATGATCGCCCACCCGATTCCTTATCGCGGACGCTTTGCGCCGTCGCCCACCGGGCCGCTGCATTTCGGCTCGCTGGTGGCCGCCACCGGATCCTTCCTGGAGGCCCGCAGCCGGGGTGGCGAATGGCTGCTGCGCATCGAGGACGTGGATGCGCCGCGCTGCTCGGCGGCGGCGGCCGACGACATTCTGCGTACCCTCGACGCCTTCGGTTTTGCCTGGGACGGCGAGGTGGTTTGGCAAAGCCGGCGCGACGCGGCCTACGCAGCCGCGCTGGATCGCTTGCGCAAGGCTGGCCGGGTATTTCCCTGCGCCTGCACGCGCCGCGAACTGGCCGACTCGGCCATCGCGCCCGATGGTGCTGCGATCTATCCCGGTACCTGCCGCGACGGCCTGCCGCCGGGGCGTGGGGCGCGCGCCTGGCGCTTGCGTGTGGGCGACGCCCGCATCGCCTTCGATGATGCGATCCAGGGGCGGATCGAAAGCGATCTGGCGCGTGACGCCGGTGATTTCGTCCTGTTGCGTGCCGACGGCCTGCATGCCTACCAGCTGGCGGTGGTGGTGGATGATGCCGAGGCCGGCATCACCGACGTGGTGCGCGGCGCCGACCTGCTGACCTCGACCGCGCGCCAGATCTACCTGCAGCAATGCCTGGGGTTGCCGACGCCGGCCTATGCGCACCTGCCGGTTGCGGTCAACACCGCCGGCGAAAAGCTCTCGAAGCAGACGCGCGCGCATGCGCTGGACGTGGCGCAGCCGGTTCCCGACCTTTCTGCCGCGCTGGCGTTTCTTGGCCAGCGCCCGCCGCCCGAACTGGCGGCGGCCACGGTGCCCGAACTGTGGCGCTGGGCTGTGGCGAGCTGGCGCCTGGATCGCGTGCCGCGCGGGCCGGCGCCTGGCCCGGTGGCATAATCACCGCACTCAGGAGGTGTGCCACATGCTCGTCGATGATGTTGCCGGCTTGCGCCGGGTGCTGCAGGGCAATCGTGTGATCGCCGTGGTCGGCCTCTCGCCAAGCTGGAACCGCCCCAGCTATTTCGCCGCCAAGTACATGCTGGAACACGGCTATACGGTGATTCCGGTGAATCCTTCCGCGCCCGAGATCCTCGGCCAGAAAAGCTATCCCGACCTCGCGTCGATTCCCGTCAGGGTGGACATGGTCGATGTCTTTCGCAAGGCGGAGGACGCCGGGCCGATCGCCGATGAAGCGATCCGCATCGGCGCCGGGTGCCTCTGGCTGCAACTCGGCGTGATCAACCGCGAAGCGGCTGAACGCGCCGGCGCAGCAGGGCTCGACGTGGTGATGGATCGCTGCGTGAAGATCGAATATGCACGCCTGTTCGGCGGACTCAACTATGCCGGCGTGAATACGCGCGTGATCTCGGCCAAGCGGCCACCCTGCCCGCCCTTGATGGGCTGAGGATTCAGCGCCCCTGGGCGTTGCCCCAGAGCACTTTGTGCAGTTGTAACTGGAAGCGCAGCGGCAGCCGATCTTCCAGTATCCACTGTGCCAGTTGCGCCGGATCGAGCTGGCCCTGCACGGGCGAGAACAGTACCGGGCAGCGTTCGAAAAGTCGGCGCTGGCGACACGCCGCAACGGCCCAGTCGTAGTCCTCACGCGAGGCGAGGACGAACTTCAGTTCGTCGTGCGGGGTCAGCAGGGCGAGGTTTTCCCAGCGGTTCTTCGCCACTTCGCCGGAGCCGGGCGCCTTGAGATCCACGATGCGCGCCACGCGCGGGTCGACCGCGCCGATGTCGAGCGCGCCGCTGGTTTCCAGCGAGACCGCATGGCCGGCATCGCACAGCGCTGCCAGTAGCGGCAGGCAGGCCTTCTGCGCCAGCGGTTCGCCGCCGGTGACGCACACCGTGGCGCACTCGAAGGCGGCGACCCGCTGCAGGATGTCGTCGATCGCCAGCAACTCGCCGCCGCTGAAGGCGTAGGCGGTGTCGCACCAGGTGCAGCGCAGCGGGCAGCCGGTGAGGCGGACGAAAACCGTGGGCAGCCCGACGCGGCTCGACTCGCCCTGGATGGAATGGAATATCTCGGTGACGCGCAACGCGGCGTTCGCCGCGGAACCCGGTGGGGCCGGCACTACTTCTTCTTCAGGCGCAGCTTTGCCCGTTTGCCCGGCTCGCTGTTGGGATAGCGCTCGGCCAACTGCTCGGCGACGGCGCGGGAGGACTTCCAGTCCTTCAGTGCATCGAAGCTCGCGATCCGGCTTTCGAGCGCGACCGGTGCCCGCTCGTCATTGGGCCAGCCGGCGGCGAACTTGCCGAACAGCTCGGCCGCCGCCGCGTGGTCCTTGGCCTGGCTGTGGGCGTAGGCGCCCCAGTAGTGCGCCGAGGCAGCAAGGCTGCCGCTCGGATAGGTCTTGATGAAGCCGGTAAATGCAGTTGCCGCCTCCTTGAATTTGGAGGCTTTGAGCGCCGCGAGGGCGGTTTCGTAGTCGCGCGTTTCCTGCGCCGGGTCGACTTTTGGCGCTTCCACCTTGGCCTCTACCGGTGCCTGTTCGAGCTTCCGCAGCCGATTGTCGAGATCGACGTAGAAGTCCTTCTGGCGCTTCTGCGCGGCTTCGAGTTCATGGGTCAGTACTTCGATCTGGCCGCGTAGCTTGGCAATGTCGGCCTTGATCGATTCGACCTGGTTGGCGAAGTCGATCTGGTTGCGGCTGACGATGTCGAGGCGCTTGCCCTGTTCGGCCAGTTCGCTGCGCAACTGCTCGCCCAGCTTCTCGATGCGTTCGCGCGCCTCTTCGTCGTCGAACACGCCCGCCGTCGCGGTCGCGGGCAGCGCGGTCGCGAATGACAGTGCCGCCAGCAGCGCGGCCAGCCTGATGCGCATCTTCAGAACTCGCCCGAGTAGAGCATGTCGCCGCGCCGGTTCTTCGCCCAGCACTCCTCGGTGGCCTCGGTACAGGCCGGCTTTTCTTCGCCCAGGCTGACGGCTTCGACCTGCTCTTCCTTGGCGCCGAGCAGCGCAAGCGCCTTGCGCACCGCGTCGGCGCGCTTCTGTCCAAGCGCCAGGTTGTATTCGCGGCTGCCGCGCTCGTCGGCGTTGCCCTGGATCAGCATCTTCATCTTCGGGTTGGCGGCGAGGAACCTGGAGTGGGCGGTCAGCAGTGACTGGAACTCGCCCTTGACGACATAGCTGTCGTAGTCGAAATAAATGCTGCGCTTCGACAGCGGGCTCTTCGGATCCTTCAGCGCGGCGATGCTGTAAGGATCGATCGCCGGTCCCGGCGTGACCGGCTTGACGGCCGGGGTTTCGACCTTGACGCCGGACGGCGTGCGCGACTCGACCCCGGCGGGATTCTGTTCGGGCGCCGGTGGCTGCGAACCGCAGGCGGCCAGCAGCAGGGTCAGGGCGGAAAGTAGCGGAAGGGTGAGGTGGCGTGCGCGCATGATGGCTTCCTTGTGATGGCGGCTGCGGATTCCTGTCGAGACCTATCGGACCAGCGGGCCCCAGGCAGGTTCCCGCACGTCGGCGGCCTGCACGGAGAGCTTCTGCTTGACGCGGCCGTCGCTGGAGACGGCCGCCAGTACGCCACGGCCGCCGATTTCGGTGGCGTAGAGGATCATGCGGCCGTTGGGCGCGAAGCTGGGCGACTCGTCCTTGGCCGAATCGGTAAGGATCATGGTCTGCTTGGTCGCCAGGTCCATCAGCGCGAGCTGGAAGCGGCCACCGTTCCTGGCGATGAAGGCGAGGCTCTTGCCGTCCGGTGACAGGCGCGGCGTGACGTTGTAGTTGCCCTCGAAGGTGACGCGCTCCACATTGCCGCCTGTCGTGGCGATACGGTAGATCTGCGGGCTGCCGCCGCGGTCGGAAGTGAAATAGATGTGCTGGCCGTCCGGCGACCAGCGCGGTTCGGTATCGATGCCGGAGGACGTCGCGATGCGCGTCACGCCGCTGCCATCGGCATTGACCAGATAGAGCTGCGACGAGCCGTCCTTGGTCAGCACCACGGCCAGTTGCTTGCCGTCGGGCGACCAGGCCGGGGCCGAATTCGAACCCTTGAAGTTGGCCGCGACATGGCGCCGGCCGCTGGCCAGGTCATGGACGTAGACCACCGGTTTCTTGGCTTCGAACGAGACGTAGGCGAGCTTGGCTCCGTCGGGGGACCAGGTCGGCGAGATGATCGGCTCGCGCGAGGCCAGCGCGGCCTGGTCGTTGCTGCCGTCGGCGTCGGCGATCTTCAGCTCGTAGCGGCCGGTGCTTTTCACCACGTAGGCAATGCGCGTCGAAAACACGCCCGGCTCGCCGGTGAGCTTTTCATAGACATAGTCGGCGATGCGATGCGCCGTCGCGCGCAGTTGCGCGCCGGTGTGGAGGAAAGCCGGGTTGCCCAGCACCGCCTGCTTCTGTACGTCGGACAGGCGCACGCGGGTTTCGTAGCGGCCCTGTTCCATGCCGGTCACGCTGCCGCCGACCACGGCATCGGCGCCGCGTGCCTTGAGGTCCTCGAAGGGGGGCGTAGTGCTGTCGGCCAGCGGGCTGCCGGCATCGATGAGGCTGAACAGGCCGCTGCGTTCGAGGTCGGCGCGCACCACCGAGGTCAGGGCCTGGGCGACGATGCGTTCGCCGGTGAAGTCGGCGATCGCCACCGGCAGGCGATTCGCCCCGGCGCCGGTGATCTCGACCGTGAGCTGCGCTTGCGCAGCGAATGAAAACGCCAAGGCGGCGCAAGCGGGTATCAGTCGACGGAATCTCATGGCGGGGATTATAACGCCTGACTTTCCGACCCCCTCCCCGGGGGAGCCTCAATCATCCAGGGGTTTGAAGCGCAGTTCGAGCGACCGCGAAAACAGGTCGGCCGGATCCGGCTTGGGCAGGGGGTTCGATTTGAGGATCGCGCGCTCGATGGCCGCATCCAGCGCGGCGTGGCCGGAGGAGCGCTTGAGGCGCACGGTGACGATCTCGCCGCCGGGCAGCTGGGTTACGTCGAACACCGCCTCGGGATTGCCCTTGACCTCGGGGGGTACCACGATGTTGCCGCGGATCTTGCCGCGAATGCGCGCGAGGTAGTCTGCCATCGCCTTGTTGCGCGACGAGGCGGCCTGGCTCGCCTTCATCTGTGCCAGTTCCCGAACGGCGCTGTCCGCCTGCTTGCGCTGCGTCAACTGCTCCGCCTCACGCTTCAACTGCTCCTGGAAGGGATCGACGCGGGGTGGCGCCGGCGCCACTTTCGGCGGCGGCGGCTTGGGCTTTTCCTTTTCCTTGATTGCGATATCCGGTTTGGGTGGTGGTGGCAACGGCTTCGGTTCCGGAATCGGGACCGGTTTTGGCGGCGGTACGGGAGTCGGCGCTGGCGGCACGGCGACCGGGGCGGCCGGGGCCGGTTCGGGCATGGCGCGCACCAGTTCGACTTCGACGGCGTCGGTGGCCTTGGTCTGCCAGCGCACGCCGTAGAAAAGGAAGCCCGCCAGCAGCAGGTGCACGCCGACAGCCAGCGCAATGGAAATGCGCTTGCCGGCCTTGTTGGACGGCGGCCGGATCGGGGAGTCCTTGCTCACTTATTTCACCTGCGTTGCCGCCACCGGTTGCACCAGGAGGCCGATTTTTGTCACCTGCTGCCGTTGCAGCTCGTCCATCACTGCCAGCACCGCCTCGTACCTGACGCTCTTGTCGCCGGCGATCAGCACTGCCTGCTGCGGATTGGCGGCCTGCGCCTCACGGATTCTGGCCGCCAGGTCGGCGCGGGCCACTACCTGTTCGGCGCTGCCCTTGGCGCGATCGCGGATGGCCAGCGAGCTATCGGCCTTGATGATGACTTCCAGTGGCGCCACCGGTGGCTGGCTGCTTTTGCCGACGCTGGGCAGGTCGACATTGCCGGTCTGGATCATCGGCGCCGTGACCATGAAGATCACCAGCAGCACCAGCATCACGTCGATGTAGGGCACGACGTTGATCTCGTTCATTAACCGCCGTTGTCTCATGGGGCTTCGCCCATGAGACAACGGCGGTTAATGATCCGTTGCCGGGCTTTCCTCCCGGCTCCCTTTCCGGGAAAGGGGGTGACTATATGTGCGCCGCGAAACGCGGCGAATCCATTTACGCAAATTCTCATCGCATCTGCCGCTGGAGGATGTTGGAGAACTCTTCCATGAAGCTCTCGAAGCGCACGGCAAGGCGGTCCACGTCGTGGGCGAAGCGGTTGTAGGCGATCACGGCCGGGATCGCGGCGAACAGGCCGATGGCGGTGGCGACCAGCGCTTCGGCGATGCCCGGGGCGACCGCCGACAGTGTGGCCGTGCTCATGTTGGCCAGGCCGCGGAAGGCGTGCATGATGCCCCACACCGTGCCGAACAGGCCGACGTAGGGCGACACCGAGCCGACCGAGGCGAGGAAGGCCAGGTGCGCTTCGAGGTCGTCGAGCTCGCGCTGGTAGGTGGCGCGCATGGCGCGCCGCGCGCCGTCGACCACGCCCGTCGAGTCGATCACCTTCTGTCCGCGCAGCTTGCTGTATTCGCGGTAGCCGGCCTCGAAGATGCGCTCCTGCGCGCCGCTGTGGTGGCGGTCGTTGACGGCGCTCTGGTAGAGCGCGTTGAGGTCGCCGCCGCTCCAGAAGTCGCGCTCGAACTTGTCGGTCTTGCTGCGCGCGTCGCGAATCGCAAAGGCCTTGCGGAAGATCCAGTACCACGAGGTCAGCGAGACCAGGGTCAGCAGCAGCATCACCAGCTTGACCACCAGGCTGGCGTGGATGATCAGTTCGATGATGGATAGGTCTTGGGTCACGTTCATTGCGGGGCTTCCTGCAGTACGGACGGTTGTTTGTGGATGGCGCGCGGCTTTTGGATCGACATGCCCCGCACCGGATCGATGCGGGCGACGCGTATTTTCGCACCAAGCAGCGTGGGAATGAGCAAGGGGGCGGTCAAGGTCTGGTTTCGACCAGGTCGAAAATCCACTTGCGCCGGACTTCCCAGGCGTAGCGTTGCGGCACGCTGGACCTTACCGGGAGGCTTACTTCCAGGTGCGTGCTGCCGGTGCTTCCCTTGGCGTGAGCCAGGACCACGCGTTTCACTTCCGCGTAGATCGCGCGACGGCTCTCCAGGGGCAGGCCGCTGCCGCCATGGCGCATGAGATCGTGCTTGATGTTGGCGTAGTAGAAGTTGATTCGATGGTTCAGCGGGCGGTCCTTGATTTCGTAGTGCCGGGTGCGCAACTCGTGATCGTGGTCGATTGCCGCGAAGTGTTCCCCCGGAAACCCGGTCACGCCCATCCCCGCCATTTCGAGCCGGACATACAGATCGTCGTCCATGTAGCTGACGCCTTCAAAGGCTTCGTCATAGCCGCCGACGGCTTCGAAGTCCTGCCGCGCGCAGACGAAGCTGCCGTAGGCGCCGAAGCTGACCGGCTGCGGACGCAGGTAACGGCCGGCGACCAGCAGGGGCGCCACGCTGGCCATGAAGGCATCGCTGACCAGGATGTCGGCATCGACCAGGCACAGCCAGGGCGCGCCGGCGATCGCGGCGCCGAGGTTTTGCGCATGGGACTTGCGAAACACCGGCGCATCGGTGACCCGCACCAGCCTCACCCCGGGATAGTTGGCGCTTACCCAGTCCGCGGCTCCGTCGGGGCAGTCGTAGTCGACCACGATGCATTCGGAATCGGGCTGTGCCACCAGGTGCGGCAGGGTATGTCGCAGGTGGTCCAGGCGCCCCTTGCAGGTGGTGACGAAGCTCATGGTCGGCATGGCGTTGCTCACCGCCGGTCAGCCTGCGGGCCGCGCTTCGCGCGACCGGCTTTTCATGCGCAGCCGGCTTGTGGTCATTGCGCCGCGTCCAGCAGAGCCGACAACTGCTCCAGGATCGCATCCGGCATGCGGATCGGCTTGCCCCGCGCCGGGTCGATGCAGGCGACGCGGACCTTGGCCTCGAGCAGCAACTCTTTGCCGCGCAGGACGCGCTGGACGAACACCATCTGTGCCCGGCCCAGCGAGCCGATGGCGGTTTCGATCGTCAGCAGGTCGTCGAGGATCGCCGGCCTGAGATAGTCGGCGCTGACAGCGCGCACCGCGAAGGCCACGCCTTCCTTCATCAGTTCGTTCTGGTCGTGTCCCAGCGCGCGCAGCAATTCGGTGCGTCCGCGCTCGATGAAACGCAGGTAGTTCGCGTAATAGACGATCCCGGCGGCGTCCGTGTCTTCGTAATAGACGCGGAGCGCCAGGCTGTGGATAGGCTGCAGCGGCGCGGTGTGTTTCATCGGATCAATCCCTGTCGGCTTCGAAAACCATGGTTTCGAGCGCCAGCAATCCCGGCGGCATGCGGCCCTCGTTTTCCAGCCCGCACAGGGCTTCGATCCGGCTTGTCATCAGCGGGCAGCGGACGATGTTCGAAAAACCGGCGGCGGCCAGTGCGTGGCGCATCGCCTTGTCGTCGTAAATGAACTGGTGGCCCCAGTCGCGTACCGAATTGTTGATCACATAGATGTCCTCGGCAGCCGGAGCCCAGGGCAGATGACGCTGCTTCGACCAGTCCAGGTAGGCTTGCTGGAGCGCGGATTTCTCCGGCTTGTAGAGATCGACCAGAAAGGCGAAGTCCGGCGTCGCGAGCCTCATTGTGCCACCCCGGCGCAGGATGCGCCGGCACTCGGCAAGCAGGTGGCGGCCCTGCGCGTATGCCATGTGCTCGATCAGGTGTTCGCTGAACAGGTAGTCGAAGCTCTCGTCGGGAAAGGGCAGCGGTTGGGTCGCGTCGAGCGGCAGGACGCCCGGTACCCGAGGCCGCAGGTCGGTGTTGAGCCAGCCCTCGAGCAGATGGTCGCCGCAGCCGATGTGCAGCTTGCGCGTCGCATGCGCCGCCAGGTAGTCGGCGGCCGCCTTCTGCGGCGGCAGGCCGGCCGACGGGGTCCCGGGCAAGGGCGTCATTTCGTAGACCAGGCGGCGGGTCATGGCCCAGCCGGGCATCAGCCGGATCTCCGTGCTGTCGGGCAGCCTTACCTCGAAGCGGGAGTTCGCCGCGCCTTGCGCCGCATCCTGCAGCACGGTGCGCCGGACTTCCGCATAAATCGTCTGCCGCACTTCCTGCCCGAGCGCAGCGGCGCCCAGTTGGCGCACCAGGTCGTACTTGACTTGCAGGTAGACCGCATTGATCCGCTGGTTGACCCAGCGGTCGCGGACCTCGTGGTAGCGCGTGCGCTCCTCGTCGCCATGCGGTAGCGAGGAAATCAGCCGGCCCGGGAAAGGCGCCGGGCGGCGGCCGAGGCTTTCGAGCCGGAAATAGATGTCGTTGTCTTCGCTGCCCCAGCCGGCCAGGACTTCGTCGTAGCCGCCGATGCGCTCGAAGTCGGCGCGGGCGCACAGATGCATGCCCCACTGTTCCCAGGCCACGGGTTGCGGGCGATAGTAGGAGCCCTCGTGCAGCAGGGGTGCCAGCGTGGCCGCGAAATCATCAGCGACCAGGATGTCGGCATCGACGAAGCACAGCCACGGTGCCGTGGCGGCGCCGGCGCCGAGATTGCGGGCGCGCGAGGCGCTGAACAGGGGGGCGTCCCTGACATGAACCACGCGAACCGAGGGAAAGTGTTCGGCGACCCACAGGCGGGTCCGGTCCGGACAGTCGTAATCGACCACCACGCATTCCGCGCCAGGCTGGCGTGCCAGCAGGGGCAGCGACTGGCGCAGGTGATGCAGGCGGCCCTTGCAGGTCACGATGAAGCTGATCATCTTCAATTGTTCCATGGCCGTCGTTTCGCGCTGGGCTGCATGCTCATTGGCGATCGGTGCGGGAGGGCTTCAGCAACTGGCGGGGAGCACGGGATGCCGCCCCTTTTTACGGATGACTGCGAGGGCATCGGCAGAAGCCGCCAGCGGCCAGCGCGAAGAGATGCTGTCGAAGAACTGTATCGACTGTACGTTTTCGAACAGGTAGGCGAACTCCGTCTGGTCGATCGCCAGCCGCATGCCGGGTCGCCGTTCTGGCAGCCCGCGCAGGAAGTCGCGGGTGGGCGTGATGGTCGGCATTTCGAGGTCGGCCGGCTGGTAATGCAGGTCCTCGATCACGTAGAGGCCGCCGTCCGCCACATGGCGGAACAGCGCCGCCAGGGAAACCTGCTGGTGGTGCGAGGCATGGCTGCCGTCGTCGATGATGACGTCGAACTTGCCGCCGACCTTCGCCGCCACCGCCTCCAGCTCGGGGCGGCTGCCCTGGTCGGCCTGCCATACCGTGGCGCGCGGATTGGTGAAGCGTGTGAAGTCGACGATGTCGAGGCCGTGGATTTCGGCCCTGGGCAGGTAGTCCGACCACATGCGCAGGCTGGGGCAGGCAAGCTGGTCGATGTCCTGCGGGCGTTCGGCCTGCACCTGGCCATGCACCAGGCCGATCTCCAGCATCCGCAGCGGGGACTCGCGCAGCGGTGCCAGCAGCGCCTGGTAGACGCGGGTGTAGCCGTGGGCGCAGTTGTAGGTCGTGCCCTTGTCGCTGCTGTAGCGGTTGGCCAGTCGCGTCAGTTCATCATTGGGCCAAAGCTCGGGGGCCATTGCAGTTGCTTTCCAAGTGAGTTGAGCAGTGGAGAGCTCGAGATGGCCTCCACCAGGCTGGCCATGGTCGCGACGGGTGGCGCTGCCATTTCCGCCACCAGTTCGGCGCGGTCCTTGCGCAGCATGGCGATGGCAGCATTGTGGCATTGCACCAGGACGGCCACCAGTTGCGGGTCGAATTCGCTCGTGCGCGCCAGGCGGGGGCTGAAGAAGCTGCCGGTCGGATCGACGCCGAGCGCGGTACCGTGCGGCGCCGGATTGAGCACTTCGATCGCTGGCGAATACGGATTCAGCGCCGACGAGCGCAGCGCGTAGCTGAAATCCAGTTTGTCGGAAGCGACCACCTCCTGCGGCGCAACGCGGGCCAGTGGCCAGTTGTCGATGAATATCAGGGTAAACAGTCGGACCCGAATCCCGTGGCGATGGGCGAAGCCGTGCCAGGAACTGCCGGTGGCGGCGATGTCGCACACCACGCTGTCGCGCAGGCCGCGCTGCAGCAGGTAGTCGCGCTCGGCCGTGCCGCCGCTGAACAGCACCTCGCGCGAGACATGGATGTATTCGGAGGGTTCGCCGGGAAACAGCGTGGAGAATATCTCCGCCGCGAGGTAGCAGTCGCGCGCGCTGAACAGGATTTTTTTCACCCCGGCGGCGTCACGTCGCGCACGCAGCATTTGCGCCAGGAAGACCAGCAGCGGCAGGTTGAACTGGCTGCCATGGCGCCACAGTTCATGCGCCGGGCTGCCGGTGTCGTGGGGATTGCGCAGGCGCAGGCTGCGCATGATCCGCGCCAGTGCGGGAAAGCCGTTCCCGGCGACCATCGATTCGGCGCGACTCGGCTGGGTGCCGGTGTAGTGGATGGTCGGGATGCCGTGCCGGCGCGGCGTTTCGACGTCGGAATGCAGGTTGTCGCCGACGTGGGTGGCGATGATCCAGCGCGACGCGAGCTCCGGCCAGATCCGGCCGAAGTGCTTGCCCAGGTTGCTGACATACAGGTTGACATGGCTGCGCAGGCCGACGTGCTGCAGCAGGCGGCGCAGAACCTCGGGCGGGAGGTACATGTCGGAGACGACGAGGTCGCCCTCGCGCACACGCCGCAGGTTCTCGGCGACAGGGACAGCGTTGTCGAATTCGGCGTCGATCTCGGCTGCCAGAAGGCGATCGGCATCGGCGCGGGTCACGGTGCCGGTGTCGACCAGCACACCGTAGATGTCGTGGATGTCGAATGCCGGTCGGATTTCGGCGAGCCTGAATTCCGCCGCGCGGCGGGCGGCGGCGAAGCCGCTGGCGCCGAAGGCGCGCTCGACGATGGTGAAGATGCCCTGCGAGTCGACACACTTGCGTGCGAGCAGCGTATCGAACAGGTCGAATGAATTGACCGTCGTGCGCAGCTCGGTCATTCCTGCCACAGTTCCCCGGTACCCTTGACTGAGGATTCGAGCCCGAAATGCCGCCAGATGCTCGGCGTCGCCACTCGCCCGCGCGGCGTGCGCTGAAGGTAGCCCTGCTGGATCAGGTAGGGTTCCAGCACGTCCTCGATGGTGTCGCGCGCCTCGCCGATTGCGGCGGCAAGATTGTCCACGCCGACCGGTCCGCCGCCGAATTTCTCCAGCATGGCGCCGAGCAGCTTGCGGTCCATCACGTCGAGGCCGAGGTGATCGACGTCGAGCATGGTCAGCGCGGCATCGGCCACGGCGCGCGTGATCCTGCCGTCGGCCTTGACCTCGGCGAAATCGCGTACGCGGCGCAGCAGGCGGTTGGAGATGCGCGGCGTGCCGCGCGAGCGCTTGGCGATCTCCGTCGCGCCGTCTTCGACGATGTCGCAATTCAGCAAATGCGCCGAGCGCCGCACGATCAGCGCGAGCTCTTCGGGCGTGTAGAACTCCAGCCGGGCGACGATGCCGAAGCGATCGCGCAAGGGGTTGGTCAGCATGCCGGCGCGCGTGGTGGCGCCGATCAGCGTGAAGGGCGGCAGGTCGAGCTTGACCGAGCGCGCCGAGGGACCTTCGCCGATCATGATGTCGATCTGGAAATCCTCCAGCGCCGGGTAGAGAATTTCCTCCACCACCGGGCTCAGGCGATGGATCTCGTCGATGAACAGCACGTCGTTCGGTTCGAGGTTGGTCAGCATCGCGGCGAGGTCGCCTGCGCGTTCCAGCACCGGGCCCGAGGTCTGTCGCAGATTGACGCCCATCTCGTGGGCGATGATGTGCGCCAGCGTGGTCTTGCCCAGTCCCGGCGGGCCGAACAGCAGAACGTGGTCCATCGATTCGGCGCGGCGCTTGGCGGCTTCGATGAAGATTTCGAGCTGGCCGCGGATCTTCTGCTGGCCGACGTAATCGGCGAGCTTGCGTGGGCGCAGCGCGCGCTCCAGCACGTCCTCCTGGTTCGATTCCTTGCCCGCAGAGATCAGGCGTTCGGGCTCGGCTGCGGTGAACTTGTCGGTCTGGATGGCCATGCCGCGAGTTTAGCCCCTCACGAAGACTTCGACAGGAGCTTCAGCGCCGCGCGGATGCCGTCGGACACGGAAGCATCGGGCGCCAGCCCCTTCATCGCCGAAACCGCTTCGCGTTCGTTGTAACCGAGCGCCAGCAGGGCGTTCATGATGTCCGACGCAGCGTCGTGTGCCGTGTCGCCAGCGCCGACTCTTGCGCCTCCGACGGCGAGCGTCTTCGGCAGCCGGTCGCGCAGTTCCAGCAGCAGGCGTTCGGCGGTCTTCTTGCCGATGCCCGGCACCTTGGTCAGGCGCCCGGCTTCCTGCAGCGTGACCGCCTGGGCGAGTTCCGCTACGGACATGCCGGAGAGCACCGCCAGCGCCGTGCGCGCGCCGATGCCGGAAATCTTCAGCAACTGCCGGAAGGCGGCGCGTTCGGCTTCCGAGGCGAAGCCGTAGAGGAAGTGGCCGTCCTCGCGCACGATCAGGTGGGTATGCAGAGTCACTTTTTCGCCGCTGGCCGGCAGGTTGTAGAAAGTACTCATCGGCACGTCGACTTCATAGCCGAGGCCGTGAACGTCGACGGTGATGGCGGGCGGATTCTTTTCGACGAGGATGCCGCTGATGCGTCCGATCATGGAGTCGTCTCCGGGCGGGAAGGTTTCGGGCCGAGCGCCAGTTCCTCGATGCGCGAGGCGATGTTGCCGATCACCGCATTCTGGTCGAAGTTGGCGTATTTGCGGGCGAACGCCTCTGCATTCCGGCGAAAGGCGGGTTCGTGAACTACGCGCTGCAGCATCGCGCCAAGCTCGTGGGGCGGCTGTTCCGGATGCTGGACCATGCCAGCGCCCATGTGTTCCACGCGCCGCGCGAACAGGTACTGTTCCAGGTGGCCGGGCATCATGAGTACCGGCTTGCCGGCCATGAGGAAGGCCACGGTCGCCGCCGCGCTGGCATAGGTCAGGCCGGCATCGGCCTGGACCGCAACTTTCTTGAGGTCAGCCGGGCGCGGTGAGAAGGCAAGGTGGGGCGCCGCGTAGCGGGCGACCAGTTCGGCCGGCACGTCCGGCGCGTAGATCAGCACGCTGCCTTGCAGTGCATGCAGCGCCTGCAATGCCGCTTCGAGATGCAGGGTGTCCGCGCGCAGATAGGAGAACACGCGAGGGCCGGGAACCGCCGGCCAGACGCTGTCCTCGGCCACTGCGGCCGGCAGCATGCCCCAGTAGCGTGCCGGTCCTCGCTGCGGATAATGATCCAGCTCGGGGAAGCTCAGCAGGCTGTCCTCGGCGACGCAAAAGAGCTGGGCGAAAAAGTCCAGCGGCGGCTTGCCGAAGTTCGCCAGCACCGCGTTGATGCTTCCGAGCGCAAGAAGGTCGGCGGCTACGAGTTGCTCTTCCGCAACGGGTGACCAGGGCCTCATGTTGGGTGTCGGATGCATCTGCGGCGGGGTGAAGAAGCCGCTGCCGAAGATCATGGCCGGGATGCCGAGCGTGCGCGCGGCGAGAATGGCGGTGGGTGCGTGGTCGGCGAGCAGCAGTGAACTGCCGGAAAGGCGAAGCAGTTCTCGCCAGGCAACCACCAGTCCGAGCAGGTCGCGAGGTTTGGCGTAGCCAAAGCGCAACAGTATGTCGGCGTAGTTGAGAGGAGGCCCCGTGCGCGGCTGCTCGGGCATGACCGGCGCCTGCAGCCAGGTGAAGCCGGAGTCAGGCAGCAGGCATACCGCCTGGTGGGGTTGCGTCACCGCCCAGTGCACGCCCATGCCGCGCTGGCGCAGTTCCTTCGCCACCGGCAGGAAGGTGCCGATATGCCCGAGGTTCGCGCCGAACTCCCAGGCATAGAGGACGGAAGGTTTCCGGCCCGGCGCAGTTTGCGCCAACGGGGACGGCATCGGTACGGGTGGCGTGCCGCCGCGGGGCTGATCCATCACATCAGCCTTCCGCCGCGCACACGCTTGCCCAGTGTCGCCAGTCCGCCCATGCCCTGCCCGCCGTGGGCGTGGGCGATCGCGCAGGCCAGCGCGTCGGCGGCGTCGGCGCTCGGCGTGCCGGGCAGCTTGAGCAGGCGCGCGACCATGGCCTGCACCTGTTCCTTGGCCGCCTTGCCGTGGCCGACCACGGCCTGCTTGACCTGCAGCGCGGTGTATTCCGCCACCGGCAGGTCGGCGGTCACCAGCGCGGCGACGGCCGCGCCACGGGCCTGGCCGAGCAGCAGCGTGGATTGCGGATTGACATTGACGAAGACGATTTCGACCGCCGCCTGCTGCGGCCGGTAGGTGGCGATGATTTCGACCAGTCCGTCGAGCAGGGTCTTGATCCGTTGCGGCAGGGTGTTATCGGCATCGGTCTTGATGCAGCCGCTGGCGACGTAGGCGAGCGTGTTGCCGGTCTGGTCAATGACGCCAAACCCGGTCGAGCGCAGCCCGGGATCAATGCCGAGAATGCGATGGGTTGGCGGAACGGGCGACTTCATTTGCGCGCAAGATAAACGCCCCATACCGCCAGTGCCATGCCAGCCAGGGCCATCCCGGCCAGGCGTTCGTCGAACAGCAGCCAGGCGATCAGCGCGGTGCATGGCGGCACCAGGTAGAACAGGCTGGCGAGGTTCACCGCCGTGCCCCTGCGGATCAGCATGTTGAGCAGGGAGATCGCTCCCAGCGACAGCACCAGCACCAGCCAGGCGAGGGCGAAGATGAAATCGGGCGCCCATTCGACGCGGAAATTGTCGGACACTCCGACCACGATTGCCGTCGCCACGGCGGTCGGCAGGAACTGCGCGACGGCGCCGGTGCGCCAGTCGAAGCTGGGGCAGAAGCGTTTCTGGTACAGGGTACCGGCGGTGATGCCGGCCAGCGCCGCCAGTGCCGGCCACAGGGCATCGAGGCCGAAGCCGCTGCCGATCTTGCCCGAGACCACCATGGCGACGCCGACGAAGCCTAGCACCAGGCCCAGCCACTGGCGGGCCAGTACCGCCTCGTTCAGAAGCCAGCCCGCGCCGACGGCGGTCAGCAGCGGCTGGATGCCGACCACCAGGCTGGCGACACCGGCCGGCAGGCCCTTGGAAATCGAGACAAATACGCCACCCAGGTAGACCGCATGCACCAGCAGGCCGGAAACCCCGATGTGGAACCACTGGCGTGCGTCGCGCGGCCACGGCGCGCGCATTGCCAACGCCAGCAGCGTCATCAGCGAAACGACGAACAGGTAGCGGACCAGCAGGAAGGAGAGTGGTTCGGCGTGCGGCAGGCCGTACTTGGCGCCGATGAATCCGGTGCTCCAGAGTACGACGAAGAGGAGCGGGGCGAAGCGGATCGCGGCGGACGAGTTCACGCTACTCGTCGATCGCGGCGGTGGTGTAGACCTCCTGCACGTCGTCCAGGGATTCCAGGGCGTCGAGCAGTTTCTGCATCTTGATCGCATCCTCTCCCTCGAAGGCGGTTTCGTTCTGCGGCTTCATCGTCACTTCGCCGAACTCCGACTTGAAGCCGGCCTTTTCCAGTGCATCCTTGACGGTGGCGAAATCGTTGGGCGGTGTCAGCACCTCGATCGACCCGTCCTCGTTGGTCAGCACGTCATCGGCGCCGGACTCGATCGCCGCATCCATCAGCGCCGCCTCGTCGGTGCCCGGCGCGAACAGCATCTGTCCGCAGTGGGTGAACAGGAAGGCGACGCTGCCGTCGGTGCCCATGTTGCCGCCGTGCTTGGCGAAGGCGTGGCGAACTTCGGCGACCGTGCGCACCTTGTTGTCGGTCAGGCAATCGACCATCACCGCGGCGCCGTTGATGCCGTAACCCTCGTAGCGGATCTCTTCGTAGTTGACGCCTTCGAGCTGCCCGGTGCCGCGCTTGATGGCGTTGTCGATATTGTCCTTGGGCAGGCTCTGGCCCTTGGCCTTTTCAATGGCCAGCCGCAGGCGCGGATTGGCGCCGGGGTCGCCGCCGCCCATCTTCGCGGCGACGGTGATTTCCTTGATCAGCTTGGTAAATACCTTGCCCCGCTTGGCGTCCTGGCGCCCCTTGCGATGCTGGATATTGGCCCATTTGGAATGTCCGGCCATGGTCTGTTTCCCTGGTTGCGCGGTTGCCGCGTTGTTGTCACGGGGTTGCCGCGGGGTTGTCACTTACAATCGTGAATTTTAGCATCCCGGGAATCCCAGCCATGAGCCTAGCCCTGCCCATCGCCAAGAGCGGCGAGATCGAACTCGTCCTCCTGTCGCAACTCGCCAATCGCCACGGCCTGATCACCGGGGCCACCGGCACCGGCAAAACGGTGACGCTGCAACGGGTCGCGGAGCAGCTGTCGCTGGCCGGCGTACCGGTTTTCCTCGCCGATGCCAAGGGCGACCTGTCGGGCCTCGGCGTTGCCGGTGTCGCTTCCGACAAGCTCAAGGCGCGCTTCGAAAAGATGGGCGTCACCGACTGGCAGCCGCGCGCTAATCCGGTGGTGTTCTGGGATGTGTTCGGCGAGGCCGGTCACCCGGTGCGGGCTACGGTGTCCGACATGGGGCCGCTCCTGCTGGCGCGCCTGCTCAATCTCAACGATACCCAGTCCGGCGTGCTGCAACTGGTGTTCAAGATCGCCGACGACCAGGGCCTGCTGCTGATCGACCTCAAGGACCTGCGCGCGATGGTGCAATACGTCGGCGAAAACGCGGCGCAGTTCAAGACCGAATACGGCAATGTTTCTGCGGCGTCCATCGGCGCCATCCAGCGCGGCTTGCTGACGCTGGACGAGCAGGGCGGCGACAAGTTCTTCGGCGAGCCCATGCTCAACATCGAGGACCTGATGCAGACGGTGGATGGTCGCGGCGTGATCAATGTGCTGGCCGCCGAAAAGCTGATGAACTCGCCGCGCCTCTACGCCTGTTTCCTGCTCTGGCTGCTGGCCGAATTGTTCGAACAGTTGCCCGAGGCGGGCGACCTGCCGAAGCCCAAGCTGGCCTTCTTCTTCGACGAGGCCCACCTGTTGTTCAACGATGCGCCGCCGGCCCTGCTGGAAAAGGTCGAGCAGGTGGTGCGCCTGATCCGTTCCAAGGGCGTCGGCGTGTATTTCGTCACCCAGAACCCGCTCGACATCCCCGACACGGTGCTCGGCCAGCTCGGCAACCGCGTGCAGCATGCGCTGCGCGCCTTCACGCCGCGCGACCAGAAAGCGGTCAAGTCGGCGGCGCAGACCCTGCGCGCCAATCCGAAGTTCGATGCCGAAGCAGCGATCATGGAACTCGGCGTCGGCGAGGCCCTGGTCTCATTGCTCGACGAGAAGGGCAGCCCGACGGTGGTCGAGCGCGGCTTGGTCCTCGCCCCCGGATCGCGCATCGGTCCGATGTCGGCCGAGGAACGCAAGGCGGCAATGGCGGGGTCGCTGGTGGCGGGCGTCTATGAACAGTTGGTCGATCGCGAATCGGCCTACGAGAAACTGAAGGGTGCGCCCGCTGGTGAGGCGCAGAAAGTCGGCGCTGACGCAACGGCGCCTGCGCCCGCCCAGGCGCCGGCCGAAGGTGGCGGCTTGTTCGGCGGCATCGGTGACATGTTGTTCGGCAGCACCGGTCCGCGCGGCGGCCAGCGCGACGGCCTGGCGCAGACCATGGCCAAGACCGTGGTCCGCACCATCGGCTCCCAGGTCGGGCGCGAGATCGTGCGCGGTGTGCTGGGTTCGATCATGGGCGGCCGGCGCCGCTGAGTCACGGCGAGCCGGACGGGGGAGGACTGCGGATCGCCTGTCGGGGACGATTCGCACCTATAATCCTGCGACGATGAAGGCATATTCATTCCGCTTGGGGCGCGCCGCGCGCGGGGGATGGCAGCGCGCACTGCCGCTCGTCTTCGCTTTCCTCGGCGGGCCGGCCATGGCGCAGCAGGTTTCCGAAAAGGATTATTTCGACGAACTGCCGGTGGTGCTGTCGGTCAGCCGCCTCGCCCAGCCGCTGCGGGACGTGCCCGGTTCGGTAACCGTCATCGACCGCGACTTTATTCATCGTTCCGGCGCACGCGAGATGGCCGACCTGCTGCGCCTGGTGCCGGGCTTCCTGTACACGGCGAGCAACGGCGCCAATCCGCAGGCCAGCTACCACAGTGGCATGGATATCTATGGCGCGCGCATGCAGGTGTATGTCGATGGCCGCTCGCTGTATTCCTCGTTCCTGTTCGGCGATACCAAGCTCGGATTGCGCGGCATCATCCTCGAAGAGGTCGAGCGCATCGAAGTGCTGCGCGGCTCGAACTCGGCGTCATACGGCGCCAATGCCTTCCTCGGCGTGGTAAACATCATCACGCGCAATGCGGCGGATACCCATGGCGCGATGGTTTCCCTGACCGGGGGCGACAAGGGCATCAACGATAACGTCGCCCGCGTTGGCTGGGGCGACGAGAACGCCAGTTTTCGAGTCATCGCAGCGCGCCGCAGTGACAACGGCTTCGATCGCATTTACGACGACAGCCGCGTTTCGCACCTGCAGTTTCGTGCCGACTGGATGCCCTCGCTCAACGACGACGTGATGTTCCAGTTCGGTGCCGGAGAGATATCCCGCGGCGACGGCACCGGCACCGCCAGCAATCCGTCGCGTACCGTCGGGCAAAGCGATGTCCATGCCCTGCTGCGCTGGCAGCGGCGGCTGGGGGGCGATGAAAAGCTGGACATGCGGTTGAGCCATGAGCGCGAGGTTTTCGTCGATCGCGCGTTCGTGACCGGGACCCTGCCTGCTCCATTTCCGGTAAGTGCGATCAACGATTTGAGTGGCAACGTGCTTCGAACCGAGCTCGGCCTGCAGCACAGCTTCGCCTGGAACGATGCGTTGCGCATGGCCTGGGGCGGCGAGTGGCGCTATGAAGTCCTGCATGCCCCGGCGCTGTATTTCGGTGCCGGCAGCCTTTCCCTGCACCAGTGGCGCGCCTTTGCCACGCTGGAATGGCGGCCCCATGAGCAGTGGCTGCTGCAGGCAAGCGGCATGCACGAAAGCCACAGCTACACCGGCAGCGCCTTTTCGCCGCGCCTGGCAGCGAATTTCCATCTGACGCCGGACCATACCTTGCGTGCCGGCGCAAGCAAATCGCAGCGCACGCCGAACTTTTACGAACTGCGCGCCGATACGCGCCTGTTCAACTTGTCCCCGGGCAATCCATTCGTGCCCGTCGGCGCGCAGGTTCCCGGAGTCGGCTGGATTTTTCTGTCCTCCGGCACGGTCAAGGCGGAGACCCTGACCAGCAGCGAAATCGGTTACCTGGGACATTTCCGCGAGGCCAACCTCAAGGTCGATGCGCGTGCATTCATCGAGCGCATGAACGACCGCATCACGGTCGAAACGCGAAACCTGCCCAATCCGGCACTGGCTCCGGTGCCGTTCGTCGGGGTCGGCGACCTGGTCAATCGCCTCGGCCAGCGCCTGCATGGCTTCGAGTACCAGTTCGACTGGCGCCCGCTGCCGGATACCCGGCTGATATTTTCCGAGCTGCAGATTCGCAGCAAGGCCGGCTGGGTTGCTACCGAGGCGCTGACGGCTCCGGAGCGCTCCAGTTCCCTGACCTGGCTGCAGAAGTTACCGGGCAATTTCGATTTCACCGCGATCTCGACCACATCGACGCCGTTCAAATGGGCCGGAAGCGGCGAATTGATCAATACCCCGCGTCGGCTGGATCTGCGCCTCGGCAAGTCCTTCGCCGTCGGCGCGACGCGCGGCGAAGTCAGCGCGACGGTGCAGGCGGTCAACGGCGGCCACCAGATCTACAAGATGACCCAGCGTTTCGACCGGCGCGGTTTCGTTACCCTGCGGCTGGATTTCTAGGCAATGCGACGTCTGATAGCGAACTTCGTCGCGACCGTCTGGCTATGTCTAATGACATATGGGTCGAGCTGGGCGGGGGGGACGGTTTCGGTCTGGGTCGCACTCTCCGAGACCGGAGGCGCATATGGCGAGGCGGCAAATGCATTGCGGTCGGAACTGGAGCGGGCGCCCACATCGCGCATCGACTGGCAGGTGGCGCACTGGAGCCGCTTCGCGAGTTCGAAGCCGGAGCCGCAGTGGGTGGTTGCGATCGGTGCGACGGCGCAGCGTGCCATGCAGGAGCTTTTTGCAGACGATGCCACGCCGCCGCCGCTGCTGTCCCTGCTGGTGCCGCGTTTCGCCTTCGAGCGCATCGCCGATCCCGGACGCCTGCGTGCAGGAACGCTTTCCGCCGTATTCCTCGACCAGCCGCCGGCGCGCCAGCTTGACCTGATCCGGCTGGCGCTGCCGGGAGCGCGCAATCTGGGAATGCTGGTGGGCGCCGAATCGAAGGCCCATGTCGTTGCGTTCGACAAGGCGGCAAAGGAACGCGGCATCAGCCTGGTGGCCGGACAGGCCGAAGCCGACAGCTTGTTTGCGACCCTGCAGTCGATGCTGCCCGAAGTCGATGCGCTGCTCGCGGTGCCCGATCCGGCGATATTCAATAGCCAGACGGCATCAAACATATTGATGGCGACCTATCGCAGCCAGTTGCCGCTGATTGGCTTTTCTCCTGCCTACGTCAAGGCCGGCGCGCTGCTTGCCGTGTATTCGACGCCATTGCAGATCGGTACTCGCGGCGGGGAAATGCTGCGCCAGGCCTTGGCTGGCAGAAATCTGCCGCCGCCGCAGTGGCCAGGCGACTTCGTCGTTTCGGTGAACCAGGATGTGGCGCGTTCGCTCGGCTTCGTGCTGCACGGTTCGCAACTGGGCGAGCAATTGCGCCAGAAGGAGCGGCCATGAGCACACGCATGGGCCTGCGCACGCGCCTGTTTCTGTCGGCCCTGCTGCCGGTGACCCTGGTCGCGGTGCTGCTGACGATAGTGTTCATGTCGCGCGCCATCGACGACCTCGAACAGGGATTGCAAACGCGTGGCAAGGCGATCGCCAGGCAGATGGCTAGTGCGGCCGAGTTCGGAATTTTCGCTGGTCAGCGTGCCGGACTTTCGATTCTGACGGAATCGGCGCTGCGCATCGATCGGGATGTCCGGGGCGCGGCGATCGTTCAGGAGACCGGCGCGATCATGGCGCGCAGTGGCGAACTGAGTCTTGCCGGCTGGCCGCCACTGGGGAGCGGACGGGCATCGCGTGGAACCTGACGTGTTGCTGTTCATCGCCCCGGTGATGCGCAGCAGCGTCCCCGTGGATGACATTTATGGCGGCGGCGCACAGGTACTTCCGGCGGCGGCCGTAGCGGTGGTCGGGCACGTCGTGGTCGAAATGTCGCTGCGCGAGGTCAGTGCGAAGACCGAGCGACTGATTGCCATGGGCATCATGATCGCATTGCTCGGATCGGTGCTCGGCGGCTGGCTGGCACGAACCATCGCGCGGGGCGTGACCGGCCCGCTGCTGGAAGCCAGCGAAGTGGTCGAGCGCATCGGTGCCGGCGACGTCACGGCGCGCATGCCGACCGGATCGGCCGGTGCCTTGGGCAAGCTGGCGGCCGGCATCAACGACATGGCCGAACGCGTCGGCCTGACCCAGGAGGATCTGCGGGCGAGGATTGCCGAGGCCACCGCAGGATTGCAGCGCGAGAAGGAAGCGGCAGAGCATGCGACCATCGCCAAGTCGCACTTCCTCGCGGCGGCCAGCCACGATCTGCGCCAGCCCTTGCACGCGCTCGGCCTGTTCGTTTCCGCGCTGGCGCAGTCCGACGCCGCGCGACGCGAACCGGAACTGGTGTCCAACATCCAGTCCGGCGTGAACACCCTGCAGAACCTGCTGGATGCGATCCTTGACATTTCGCGGCTCGATGGCGGCAATCTGGTTCCGGAGATCGAACGCTTTCCCCTCGGTCCGGTGCTGAACCGAGCGGCGGAAGACGTCGCTTTGCTTGCCAAGGACAAGAACCTTCACTTGCGGGTGCGGCCGACCCAGGCTTGGGTACGCAGCGACCGCAAGATCGTCGAGCGCATCCTGCTCAATCTGATCGGCAATGCCTTGCGCTATACCCGTACCGGTGGCGTGCTGGTCAGTTGCAGACAGCGCAAGGATGTCGTCCTGGTCGAGGTGTGGGATACCGGAACAGGGATTCCCGAAAATGCGCGCCAGGAAATCTTCGAGGAATATGTGCAGCTCGACAACGTCGAGCGTGACAGTGCCAAGGGGCTGGGTCTCGGTCTGGCAATCTGTCGCCGGTTGGCGGACCTGTTGTCGGTTCCACTCGGCGTTCGCTCGCGTCCAGGGCGCGGCTCGGTTTTCTGGATTCAACTGCCGGTCGTTCCGCCGGCTAGCGCCGACGAGTCGGTCGGGATCGATGCGGCCCGCGGCGAGCTGGCGGACTCGTCGGCGCAGCTTTCGGGAACGGTGCTGGTGGTCGACGATGACGATCTGGTACGGGCCGGAATGCGGCAGGCGATTGCGGGATGGGGCATTCATGTGCTGCTCGCCGCCGACCGCGAGGAAGCGCTGCGCTGTTGCCGCTCCGCAGAGCAGGCGCCGGATGTCGTGATATGCAACCTCCGCCTTCCCGGCCGCGTGTCCGGCATTGCCCTGGCCCAGGAGCTGCAGAGGGAATTCGGGAACTGCGGCGCCCTGCTGATCGGCACGGAGTTCAGCGAGGAGATTTTCGCCGCGGCACGCGACGCCGGGATTCCGCTGTTGCGGCAGCCGCTGCCGCCCGGACGCCTGCGGGCGGCACTGCAGCAGATGTTGCCGATTGCCGCCTAGTTTTCGCCTAACGACCCACGAGTTCGAGGCGACGGCAGAGTTCCAGCGTCAGCCCCGCCTGGTTCATCGAATAGAAGTGCAGGCCTGGCGCACCTCGTTCAACGAGGCGCTGGCATAACTCGGTCACGACATCCAGGCCAAAAGCCCGGATCGACTCCGCGTCGTCACCGTAGCTTTCGAACTTGTGCCGCATCCAGCGCGGGATCTCGGCGCCGCAGGCATCGGAAAACCGGGCCAGTTTCGAAAAGCTGGCGATCGGCATGATGCCCGGCACGATAGGCACGCTTATGCCAAGTGCAAGGGCTTCGCTGATGAAATGTTCGTAGGCATCCGCGTTGTAAAAATACTGCGTGATTGCCGAATTGGCCCCGGCGTCGATCTTGCGCTTGAAGTTCAGCAGGTCGTCGCGCGGGCTCTTCGCCTGCGGGTGCCATTCGGGGTAGGCGGCAACCTCGATGTGGAACTGCGCTCCGGTTTCGGCGCGGATGAACTCGACGAGCTCATTGGCATAGCGGAACTCGCCGGCATCGACCATGCCAGAGGGCAGGTCGCCGCGCAGCGCCACGATACGGCGTATGCCGCGCGCAGTGAATATCGCCAGCATTTCGCGAATGCCTTCGCGTGTAGAACCGATGCAGGACAGGTGCGGCGCCGCGTTGTGCCCTTCGGCGGCAATCTCCATCACCGTTTCCAGGGTGCGCTCGCGCGTGGAGCCTCCGGCGCCATAGGTGACGGAGAAAAACTCCGGCTTCAGCGCGGCCAGCCGGCCGCGGGTTGCGCGCAGCTTTTCCACACCTTCGGCCGTCTGCGGGGGGAAGAACTCGACGGATAGTTCAAGACTCATATTCGATTCCTGGAAAAGGGTTCCAAGCAGGGCTCAGGACTTCGGCGAACTCAGCAGCAACTTCGTCAGCAGCCAGGAGACCAGGCTGTAGATCGTCGAACCGAGCACCCCGGCCCACAGCCCATCAACCGTGAAGCCGTCGAGCAGCCAGGCTGCCAGCAGGAACATCATGCCGTTGATGATGAAGATGAACAGCCCCAGGGTCAGCAGCGTGACCGGCAGCGTCAGCAGCAACAGCACGGGCCGTATCAGGGTGTTGACCAGCCCCAGCACCAGCGCCACCCACAATGCAGTCGCGAAACTCGCGACCTGAATCGAGGGCAGCAGCCAGGGCAGGGCCAGCAGGGCGACGGCGTTGATCAGCCAGGCTGCAAGCAGGCGCACGACGGCTTACTTGAGGCGAGCCTAGTAACGGTACTGGTTGCTCTTGTACGGACCGGTCTTCGACACACCGATATAGGCAGCCTGCTGGTCGGTCAGTTCCGACAGTTGCGCGTTGAGCTTCTTCAGCTGCAGGCGCGCGACCTTCTCGTCCAGGTGCTTGGGCAGGGTGTAGACGCCCACCGGGTAGTCGGCATTGCGCGTGAACAGCTCGATCTGCGCGATGGTCTGGTTGGCGAAGGAGGAGCTCATCACATAGCTCGGATGGCCCGTGCCGCAACCCAGGTTCACCAGGCGGCCCTTCGCCAGCAGGATGATGCGTTTGCCATCGGGGAAGATCACATGGTCGACCTGCGGCTTGATTTCTTCCCACTGGTAGCCTTCGACCGAGGCGACGTCGATCTCGTTGTCGAAGTGGCCGATGTTGCAGACGATGGCCTGGTCCTTCATCTTCGCCATGTGGTCATGGGTGATGACGTGGTAATTGCCGGTGCAGGTGACGAAGATGTCGGCCTTGTCAGCGGCATATTCCATGGTGACGACGCGGTAGCCTTCCATTGCCGCCTGCAGTGCGCAGATCGGATCGATCTCGGTGACCCAGACCTGCGCCGAGAGCGCACGCATGGCCTGCGCCGAACCCTTGCCGACGTCGCCATAACCGGCGATCAGGGCCACCTTGCCGGCGATCATGACGTCGGTGGCGCGCTTGATGCCGTCGACCAGCGACTCGCGGCAGCCGTAAAGGTTGTCGAACTTCGACTTGGTCACGGAATCATTGACATTGATCGCGGGGATCTTCAGTTCGCCGCGCTCGTGCATCTGGTACAGGCGATGCACGCCCGTCGTGGTCTCTTCCGTCACGCCCTTGATCTGCGCCAGGCGCGTCGAGTACCAGGTCTTGTCGACAGCGAGCTTGGTCTTGATCGCGGCGAAGAGGATCCGCTCTTCCTCGGAACCCGGATTGGCCAGCACCGAAAGATCCTTTTCAGCGCGCGTACCGAGGTGCAGCAGGAGCGTGGCGTCGCCGCCGTCGTCGAGGATCATGTTCGAGTAGCCGTTGTCCGGCCACTCGAAAATGCGGTGGGTGTAGTCCCAGTAATCGACCAGCGTTTCGCCCTTGACGGCGAACACCGCGACGCCGTCGGCGGCGATCGCGGCGGCGGCATGGTCCTGGGTCGAGAAGATGTTGCACGAGGCCCAGCGTACTTCGGCGCCCAGTGCGGTCAGCGTCTCGATCAGCACCGCGGTCTGGATCGTCATGTGCAGCGACCCGGTGATGCGCGCGCCCTTCAGCGGCTGCGCCTTGGCGAATTCCTCGCGGATGGCCATGAGGCCGGGCATCTCGGTTTCGGCGATGCGGATTTCCTTGCGGCCCCAGTCGGCCAGGGCAAGGTCGGCGATAGCGTAGTCTTTTTGTTCAGTCACGGCGTTCATGATGGCTCCTTGAACTGTGACCGGGAGGGTGGCGAACTCACCCTTGCCCGGTACGGGTTGGGTGAGCGCAGTTTGAAAATGGTCCGAGCCTGGGGGGCATCTGGAACTACCCTTGCAGCGCTCCTCGGAAGCCACGCATTATATCTGTTTCGAGCAATTGCGTTGCGCACTGCCGCAAATCCATCTATAATCGCCTCTCTCTGACGCGGGGTGGAGCAGTCTGGCAGCTCGTCGGGCTCATAACCCGAAGGTCGCAGGTTCAAATCCTGCCCCCGCAACCAATAAAAAGATAATAAGGCCAATCACTTACAGGTGGTTGGCCTTATTGCTTTGGATTTCACCGGGCGTCGCCGGGTGCTTGCCTCTGGCTAGCGGTTGCGGCAGTTGCGTCACTTTGTTGGCGTCAGCCCTGCAGAAGTCATCGGATTTCGAGCAAACCTTGCCGCGAGGCGGCGGCTATTGCCGGTATTCCATGCGGCTTCCGTGAATTCCTCCTCTTTCTTCGCGTTTCTGCGACTTGGCATGGGCTATGCTGCGTTTCGAGCAGGCACTTTCATCCCACGAGGAGATCATCATGCTGGTTCGTCGCCGTGTCTGGTTCTACCGCCTTGCCGGGGAGCGTTTCGCCCACGCCATCACCTTCCGGATTCCAATGACTGCGGCCAAGGTCAAGGCGGCCCTGGGGCAAACCGTAGGCGTTCCCGCCGAAATCTGGGGACGCTCCGCCTAGCGGATTCCGGGTGCCGGATCCGGCGCGAAGCTGCCCGGCTTCTCGAGTTCCCGCAGCAGGGTCGGCAACAGCGCATCCCCCGCGACCGGTCCGGTGCCGAAGCGGATGCGCAGGCGTCCGCGATTGGTGACGAGGTCGGCTCCATAGGCGTCGACGCCGCCCAGGATGTTCCCTCCGTCCAGCCGACCATTCGCCGCGTCGATCAGTGCAGCTTCCTGTTCCAGGGAAATCGAAGGGGCCTCGAGCAGCCGCTCGCCCTCCAGCCAGCTCGCCCTGGCAAAACCGCCGATCGTCATCACCCGGATCGGGTCCAGGCGATGAAGGCGGAAATCGCCTAGTTGCAGGAAGCGCTCCGCATGCGGGTGGTAGCGCAGGTAGCGCGCCACCAGGCCAGGATCACGGTCCATCGAATGGACCTCGCCAACCAGGGAGATGCGCGCGACCTCGCCCTCGCCCAGGTGTTTGGCGATCATCAGGCTGGCCCGCGAATTAGCCGCCAGGTTGCGCGTGTGTTCCGCCAGAGCGGAGATCAGGAAGACGGGACGCTGATGCTCGTCGACGATGAAAGGAATGCTGCTGGCGAACGGGAAGCCGGGCAGGGACGAAGAATGGGTCGCCAGTCCTGCGTCGGATGCCGAATGCAGGAGGTCGATCGCAAGTTCCAGGCGCGAGAGCATCGCGAGATTCTAACGGCGCCCCCTTGCCATGAGACGCGGGTAGTCCTTGTGCCGGGTCAGGCGTACGCGGGGGCGAAGGCCTTTTCGGGATTCGCTACCGGCCCGTCGCCGCTCCAGTAAGGCGAAAGCTTGCGCAACTGGGCGATGATCGGCGGCACGGCGGCGATCACGCGGTCCACTTCTTCCTCGGTGTTGTAGCGCGACAGGGAAAAGCGGATGGTGCCGTGCGCCGCCGTGTAGGGGATGCCCATGGCGCGCATCACGTGCGAGGGCTCCAGCGAGCCCGAGGTGCAGGCCGAGCCGCTCGATGCCGCGATGCCGAGCTTGTTCAGCAGCAGCAGGATGCCTTCGCCCTCGACGTACTCGAAGGCGATGCTGGCGGTATTGGGCAGGCGCAGCAGGCGGTCGCCGTTAACGAAGGCGTTCTTCACCTTGGCGAGGATGCCGCGTTCGAGCTTGTCGCGCAGGCGCTTGACCGTGGTGTTTTCAACTTCCATGTGCTGTTGCGCCAGTTCGCAGGCGACGCCCAGGCCGACGATGGAGGCCGAATTCTCGGTGCCGGCGCGCCGGCCGCGCTCCTGGTGGCCGCCGCGCAGCAGGGGGCGGAAGCGCGTGTTGCGGCGAACATAGAGCACGCCGATGCCCTTGGGCGCGTGCAGCTTGTGGCCGGAGAGCGAGAGCATGTCGATCTTCGTGTTCTTCAGGTCGATCGGCAGCTTGCCCACCGCCTGCACCGCGTCGGTGTGGAACAGGATGCCTTTCGCATGCGCCAGTTCGGCCATGTCCTCGACCGGGAACAGCGTGCCGGTTTCGTTGTTGGCCCACATCGCCGAGACGATGGCGACGCGGTCGTCGAGCAGCGACTTGTACTCGTCGAGGTCGATGCGGCCCTTCTTGTCCACGCGCAGGCGATGCACCACGTAGCCGTCCTTTTCCAGGTGCTCGCACAGCGTCAGGATCGCCGGGTGCTCGACCACGGTGGTGATCACCGTGCGCCGGTCCGGGTAGGCCTTGAGCGCCGAGAGGATGGCGGTCGAATCCGACTCGGTGCCGCAGGAGGTGAACACGATCTCCGAATCGTGCGCAGCGCCAAGGATGGACTGCACCTGGCCGCGCGCTTCCTTGAGCGCCTTGCCGACCTGGGCGCCGAAGCTGTGGATCGAGGAGGCATTGCCGAACTGCTCGGTGAAGAAGGGCAGCATGGCTTCGACCACGGCCGGGTCGCAGGCCGTGGTGGCGTTGTTGTCCATGTAGATCGGGCTCATCGCGGCGTCCTCAGCTATGGGCGAGCGCGGCCACCGGCAGCACCTGCACCAGTTCACCCAGCGCCTCGACCAGCTTGTGCTGGATGCCGCCCAGGGTCGCCGCCTCCATCGAACAGCCCTGGCAGGCGCCGGACAGCGCGACGTAAATCTTCTTGCCGTCGACCTCGACCAGGCTGACGTCGCCGTGGTCGCGCTGCAGCATGGGGCGGATCGCTTCCAGCGTGTCTTCGATCTTGCGGATGCGCTGGTAGTTGGTGAGCTGCGGCTTCACCGGTGATTCCTTGGGCGCCTTCTTCGCCTTCGGCTCGTTGGAATACAGGCGGCCGTTCACCGCGATCAGGATGTCCTCGATCTTCTCGTGGCAGGCCGAGCAGCCGCCGCCGGCCTTGGTGTAGTTGGTGACGTCTTCCATGGTCTTGAGGCCGTTGCCGCGGATGGTCTCCTCGATCATCACGGCGTCGATGGCGAAGCACTTGCAGACCAGGTCGCCTTCCTCGTGGTCGTCGCTCCACACTTCGCCGCGATAGTTGGCCACTGCCGCCTGCAGCGCCTCGCGCCCCATCACCGAGCAGTGCATCTTTTCCGGGGGCAGGCCGTCGAGGTAGTCGGCGATGTCCTGGTTGCTGACCTTGAGCGCGTCGTCCAGCGTCTTGCCCTTGATGATCTCGGTCAGTGCCGAGCTCGACGCGATGGCCGAGCCGCAGCCGAAGGTCTGGAAGTGCGCGTCCTCGATCACCTCGGACTCGGGATTCACCTTCAGCATCAGGCGCAGCGCGTCGCCGCACTTGATCGAGCCGACGTCGCCGACGCCATTGGCATTGTCCAGCGGGCCCGAATTCCTCGGGTTGAAGAAATGCTCGCGGACTTTCTCGGAGTAATCCCACATGGCGCGATCCTCAGGCGGAGAAGGACTGGCCGCAGGCGCAACCGCCCGTGGCATTGGGGTTGCTGAACTTGAATCCGGTCTGCGTCAGCGAATCGACGAAATCGACGGTCAGGCCTTCCAGCATCGGGCGGCTCATGGGGTCGACCAGCAACGTGGCGCCGCCGAGGTCGAATTCGTAGTCGTCATCGGACTTGTCCTGTTCCAGGCGCAAGCCGTACTGGAGTCCGGCGCAGCCGCCGCCGGAAACGAAGATGCGCAGGCCGGCGACTGGATTCTCGGCACCGCGCAGGAAGCGCTTGATGGCTTTGTCGGCGGCGGGGGTCAGGTTGATCATCGTGTTCTCCTGGAGGTGTTGGGGGGCAACCTTCACTTCGCAAGCGTCGTGCCACGCATGCAACCGGCTGTTTTTACAAGAGTCGGCGCTGGCGCTACGGCGCGCATGTCGCATCTGCGACAAGCGGTGGTCGTGTCAGTCCGGCTTTTTGATCAGGCTGGGTTCGCAGCGCAGTTCGGGCGGCAGACCCCACAGCGTGAGAACGTCCATCCAGTAGTCGGGGCGTGCCGGATGGTCGACCAGCAAATCGCATTCGGCATGGACGTGGCCGTCCGGCCGCAATGTCATCCTTATGTTGCGGCCATTGCAGACCCAGTGCGCCAGAAGCGCGTCGAGGCTGGTCGCCGGATCGCGCTGCTTGTTGAAGCGGGCAACGTCCCAGTTCAGTCCGACCAGTTCGACGCCGTATTGCGCCGCCTGCGCGCGCAGGCGGTCGAGTACGAGCTCTCCCAGCGGGCGTGCGGCCTCGGCGTTCACGCGTCGGCGCTGGCGTAGGTGTAGCAGCCCTTGGGGCAGACCCGCCCGCAGGAGCCGCAGCCGATGCAGTCGGCGGCATTCTTCAGGCTCATCACCATCATCTGGTCGTCATCGAGGTCGTCCTCGTCGATGTCGGCCATCATCTCCTCGCTGCGCTCGACGAGGTCGAGCACGTCGCGCGGACAAACTTTGTAGCAGCGGCCGCAGCCTATGCATTTCTTGCCGTCGATGGCGACGGCGAACTGCGGTACCCACTCGATGCCGCCGCGGGTGCGTCCGGTGATCACGCTCATGATGTCATCCTTTCTGCGCCGCCTGCAGGCGCGCGTTGGCTTCGGCCCAGGCCTTGCAGGCCTCGATGGTGCCTTGCGAGATTCCGGGGATTTCCTCCCATCCGGCGGGCAGCCGGTCCTCGACCAGGTCGTGCAGCTTCGACGCCCATTCGCTGGCGATGCGCTTGCGCTTTTTGACCTCTTTGTCGAGGTCCTTGAGTTCGTCGTCGGTCATGTCAAAGCCCGGCTACTTCCGGATGTTTTCCGATGATTTCCAGCGCGACGCCGAGAAATTTGTCGGCCTCGGTCTTCATCTTCGACAGGCTGTCGAAGCCGAAGCGATGCACGTCGCGCAGGGTGCGGTCCATCACCACCAGCTTGCCGACCACGATCAGCGCGCGGCCGAAGCCTTCATGCGTGAGCTGCACGTAGGGCACGGCCATCAGCCCGCATTCCTTTTCGATCAGCACCGCGATCGCGTTGTGGAAGGACTTGACCCGCGCCACGATGGTGTCGTCGGGGTCGCCGATGATCGGCATCGCGCGTTTCTGCTCCTTGCTCAGCACGTAGCCGGCGAGGATCTTCTGCACCGGCTGGCCGTCCCACTGGCCGTAGCTGTCGAGCGCACGCGTCTGGCGCAGCATTTCCCTGACGAAGTCGGTCTGGTAGATCGGGTCGTCGGCCGACTCGGTAGCGGGTACGGCGGCAAGTGCGGTGCTCATGGGTGCTCTCCTGGGAGGGTTTGGGATTCGTGGCGCGAGGGGCAGACGCGGACATCGGCGATCAGGTGGCGTCGTGCGACGAGGCGCAGGCAGACGATGCCGAAGCCCAGGCCGAGGCCGGCGCCGAGGGCGGCGAGTCCGTCGCCGCCGGGCGCCAGCATCAGGGCGCCGAACAGGGTGCAGCAGGCCGGCAGCAGGTAGGCCGTCACGGCGCCAAGGTTCAGGCTGGATTCCGACATTTCCAAAGTGACCAGGTCGCCCGCGGAAAACCCCTCGGGCACCGGAAACCGTGCCTGCCGTTCGCGCGCGCCGCCGCAGGCGCCCAGCGCACCGCAGCCGCCGCAGGCGGCGGGAGCCGCCAGGCGCAGTTCGGCCTGGTCGTCGCTGACCGCGACCACCCGCGCGCTGGCCTGGAGTCGCCGGTCCATCATTCCTCCCAGCCTTCTTCCGCCATGCGCGCGAAGCGGTCGGCGCCGGCGTCCCGGTCCTTGCGCAGCGCCTTGTCCACCCAGCCCGTGCCGCCCTCGCGGATGGCCAGGCTGATCTGCTTCAGCAACGGGTCGATCGCAGTTTCATCGTCCAGCCGCAGCGGCTGGATGCCTGCGGCCAGCAACTGCTTCACCGCCGAGGCGCCCGCGGCAAGGCAATACACGGCGGCGCAGCCCGACAGCGCGGCGATCTTCGCCGGCAGCTTGGTCTCGTTGCCGTCCATGCTTTCGGGCGGGAACTCGGCCAACTCCACCAGTTGCGCGCGTTCGCCATCCAGCGCATAGATGACGAAGCCGACCGCCGCACCGAAGTGCTGGTCGACCGTGACGCGATCGGCGCTGGCGAATGCGACCCGCAGCATGGCCGGCGCCTCGCTAGTGGCCGACCAGGCCAGCGCCAGGCGGCGTCCGGGCTGGCGTGGCGGGTTCGGTGGCATCGCGGTAGATGGAACGATGGACGGGAATGTCATGGTGATTGCCCAGGAAAAGGTTGGCGACATCGAACAGGGCCTGGCGAGCGCCGCGGTAGCCGACCCAGGTCCGCGTGTAGCCGCCGACCCAGTCGTACTGCGGGAAGCCGGCGCGCAGCAGCGGCACGCCGAGGCGTTCGGCGCTTTGCGCCGCGTGCGAATTGGAAATCACCAGCTGGACCCGGCCTGCGGCCGCGAGCCGCTCCATGTCCTCCAGGTCGCCGATCTGCACGCTGGCCACCGGCATGTCGGAAAGCACCTCGGCCCGTGCCGGCGCTACCGCGGCGACGATTTCGGCGCCGACGCCGGCGAGGAAAGCTCCGAGACCCACCAGCAGGTCGGCGTCGGCGGCGATCGCCACTCGCAGGAATCCGGTCATGAAATGCGTATCGACCATCGCGTCCTGCAACTGGCGGCGCTGGCGGTCGAGCCGCGCCGGCACCGGCTGGCCGGAAATCTGCGCCAGCGCCATGGTGAAGGCATCGCAGGCGGCCAGGCCCAGCAGGTGGTCGAAGCGGAAATCCGGCACGCCGGTACGCTCCTGCAGCAGGTCCGCGGCCTTGGCCAGCGAACGGCCGATCACCAGCGTGGCGACCGATTCGCCCATCGCGGCGATCTCGCCGCGCGGCGTGCCGCCCAGGGTCAGCGGCGTGGTTTCGATATCCACCATGTGGCCGTCGAGCGAATCGCCGATGTCGGGCAGCATCACCGGACGCAGGCCGAAGGCCTCGATCCATTCCCGGATGGCCTCGGTATCGCCCGGCGTCAGCATCGAGGCGCAGAGGACGTTCACCTGTTTCCTGCGCCGTCCCGCCATCGCCGACTTTTCGACCAGGGTGTCGATGATCGCTTCCACTGCCAGGGCGTAGCCGGTTTCCAGGCAACCCGTGTAGTCCGGCGTATTCACCGGCACCACGGCGGTCGCGGCGTACTGCGGATTCTGCGCGCGGAACTCGCGCACCAGGCGCCGGATGTCGGTGCCCTGCATTTCGGAAAGCCCGGTGGTCGGCAGGCCGATGATGTCGGGATTGTTCTTCTCGCAGATCACGCGCAAGCCTTCGATCACGTTCTCGTCGGCGCTCATGATGGTGGAGACCTGGTCCATCGCCGTGGTCTGCAGCGGAATCGGCTCGCGGAAATGGCGCACGAAGAAGACCTTGCCGAAGGCCGTGCAGCCCTGCGAGCCGTGCAGCATGGGGATCGCATTTTTCAGGCCGAGGAAGGCCAGCGCCGCGCCGACCGGCTGGCTGGCCTTGAGCGGGTTGACCGCGAGCGCCTTGGCGCGCTTGAGGATCTCGGCCATGGCCTATTCCCCCGCTGCCCGCGCTTCGCCGGCGAGTGCTGGCGCGGCCCAGGGCGCCGGCGCGCGCACCTGGTCCCACACCGGCGCCTCCAGCGTCAGCGCCAGCTGGCGCACCAGTTCCAGCATGCCGTCGTAACCGGCATAGCCGAACTCGCGCTCCTGGTTGATGTCGAGGAAGGGGATGCGCGCCTTGAGCGCCGTGTACAGGTTGCGTCCGCCGGCGATCAGGATGTCGGCGCGGTGGTCCTTGAAGGCCTGCAGCAGCGCCTTGGGGCTGCCGTCGGTGATCATCTTCGCGTCGTCGCCCATGATTTCGCGGATGCGCGCCTTGTCTTCCTCGGTGGATTTGTTGGTGCCGGTGGCCACCACCTTCATGCCCAGGTCCTGCAGGGCCGACACCACCGACCAGCTCTTGACGCCGCCGGTATAGAGCAGCACGCGCTTGTCCTTCAGGCGCTCGCTCCAGGGCGCGAGCGCGGCGCGGATCTTCGCTTCCTCGCGGGCAATGAGGTCCTCGGTGCGCAACATCAGGTCCGGGTCGCCGATAAGGCGGGCGAAGTCGCGCAGGGCCTGCGAGGTGTCGGTGATGCCGTAGAAGCTGCCTTCGAAGTAGGGCACGCCGAAATCGGTTTCCAGTTTGCGCGCGACGTTGAGCAGGGCCTTGGCGCAGACCACCATCGATACTTCGGCACGGTGCATGGTCTGCACCTCGCGAAAACGCGTGTCGCCCGAGAGCGTGCACAGGATGCGCAGGCCGAGTTCGTCGAACAGCGGCGCCACATGCCAGAACTCGCCGGCGATGTTGTATTCGCCGATCAGATTTACGTCATGCACCGTGATGCCCGGCCGCTGTGCCGATTCCGGCACCGGATCGGGCTCGCGGGTGCCGATGACGTGGCGGAACATGGCCTCGCCGGCGATGCGGTTGCCGAGGTTCTTGGTGCCGTAGAAGCCGGCGCAATCGACCGGCACCACCGGCGTGCCCCAGCGTTCGGTGGCGGCGCGGGCCACGGCTTCCATGTCGTCGCCGGTCAGCGCCGGGACGCAGGTCGAATAGAGGAAGACCGCCGCCGGTCGGTAGTCGTCGATGGCCTGCTTGATGGCGTGGAACAGCCGCTTCTCGCCGCGGCCCATGATCACGTCCTGCTCGGTGAGGTCGGTGGTCATGCCGATGCGGTACAGCGTCGGTCCCGATGAACGTGTGCCGCGGTTGTCCCAGGAGGAACCGGCGCAGGCGATCGGGCCATGCACTATGTGGGCGACGTCGGCCACCGGCAAAAGTGCGATCTGTGCGCCGTCGAAGGAGCAGCCGCCGGCCGTGGCGCCGGGCTTGGTCTTGGCGCAGCCGGATTTCTCCTTCTTGTTGTGCGCGCAGGCGGGTTCATTCAGCAGTTCGGCGATTTCGGCGGCTTTCATGGCGGGCCTCGATGTGTTGCGTCCTGATTTGCAAGCCCCATGCCAATGCGGCAAGCCCTTGATGGAATGCAAAAGTCGGCGCTGGCGACACGGCGGCGCGGCAGGCCGCACATTGTTTTGTCGGGTTTGCGACAGGGCCGCGGCGCGTCCTTGTAGCCACGCGGGTTTGCCGGCTGGCATTGATCCTGCATCGCCCCCCGGGACATGAACTCCACCGACCTGCGCCCCCACCTGCTGGCCTTTGCTGCACGTCCCGACCTGCCGGAAACCCTGGCACTGGCCGGGACCATCGCGCTGGCACCACGCCGGAGCGGACCCTGGCGCGCGCCGCTGGCCGGTTTGGGCGCACGCGATCTCGATGCCGTGATGCTTTCCTACTTCCCGGGTGCTGCGCCCCTGCGCCCGCTGCTGCACATCTGGCGCGAAGAGGCGGAGGCGCAGCCGCGCCCGGAGATGGACGAGTTCGACGACCTGGTGGGCCTGCTGATCGCGCACCAGACCGAGGACGCGCCGGATTCCCGCTGGCTGGCGCACGCCATCGCCACCGCCAGCATGGCCGACAACCACCTTTGGCAGGACCTCGGCCTGCCCAGCCGGGTCGAACTCAACGCCCTGATGCAGACGCGCTTCACCGCCCTGAAACTGAAGAACGCCGGCGACATGAAATGGAAGAAATTCTTCTACCGCCAGCTGTGCGAAGCGGCGGAGGTGCTGATCTGCAAGTCGCCGAGTTGCCGCGAGTGCACCGACTATTCGGTGTGCTTCGGCCCGGAAAGCGACTGATCCGGGAAGCTTCGGCGTTATGTAGTCGTTTGCATTACGCAGCCCTTGCTCCGCAACACCTGCAATTCGCCGGGAACCCTGAATCAAACGGACTGGCCCATATATTGCTGTGCCTTGCGCAAAGACTTATTATTCCCACCGTTATGTAGCAAAGGTTACAACGATGAAGAAAGTCGATAGCGGGGCTGGCGGTCCTTCGATGGCGGGAGGACGCAAGGTCGATCGAGTTGCGCTGCTGGAAAAGGTGGCGGAACTCGGCTCGATCACGGCGGCCGCGAAGGCGGTGGGGATTTCCTACAAGGGCGCCTGGGAGGCGATCGAGGCGCTCAACAACATGTCGGATGCCCCCCTGGTCGAACGCAGCGTCGGCGGCAGCGGCGGCGGCGGCACGCGCCTGACGCCGCACGGCGAGCAGGTGCTGTCGCTGCTGCGCGACCTCGACACCGACTTCCAGGGCCTGCTCGCCGCGATGGGCGGCGGCCGCGGTCGCTTCGACCGCTTCTACAAGTACTTTCAACTCATGCGGAGATGGAACATGAAAACCAGTGCCCGTAACCAGTTCCTCGGCACCGTTACCAAGGCGACACGCGGCGCCGTGAACAGCGAGGTCATCCTCGACATCGGCGGCGGCGACAGCCTCGCCGCCATCATCACCAACACCAGCCTCGACAACCTCGGGCTCGCTCCCGGGGTCGAGGCCTACGCGCTGATCAAGGCGCCGTGGGTCATCGTCACCACCGACGAGGGCATGAAGACCAGCGCACGCAACCGCCTGTGCGGCGTGGTTTCGCGCTGCGTCAGCGGCGCCGTGAATGGCGAGGTCATCATCGACCTGCCGGGCGGCAAATCGGTCGCCGCCATCATCACCAACGACAGCATCGAAAGCCTGGGGCTCAAGGAAGGCGTGCGCGCCTGTGCCCTGATCAAGGCCTCGCACATCATCCTCGCCGTCAGCGCCTGAAAGAGGTCGACCATGAAACGAATCGCATTTGTCCTTGGCCTTTTGTGGTCCGCTGCTACCCTCGCCGACGACGTCCAGGTCGCCGTCGCCGCCAACTTCACCGCCCCCGCAAAGCAGATCGCCGAGGGTTTCGAAAAGGAAACCGGGCACAAGGCCCGGCTTTCCTTCGGCGCCACCGGCAAGTTTTACGCGCAGGTAAAGAATGGCGCTCCGTTTGAAGTGTTGCTGTCCGCCGATGACAGCACGCCGGCCAGGCTGGAAGCGGAAGGCGCCGCCCTTGCCGGAACGCGCTTTACCTACGCCACCGGCCGTCTCGTGCTGTGGTCGTCCAAGCCTGGATATGTCGACGACAAGGGCGGGGTGCTCAAGATGGGCGGGTTCAAGCACATCGCGATTGCCAACCCAAAGCTCGCGCCCTACGGTGCGGCGGCGGTCGAAGCCCTGACCTCGCTGAAGCTGCTCGACGTCATCCAGCCCAGGTTCGTACAAGGCGAGAACATCGCCCAGACCCACCAATTCATCGCCACCGGCAACGCCGAACTGGGCTTCGTCGCGCTGTCGCAGGTCATGAAGGATGGCAAGGTCGGCGCAGGCTCGGCCTGGGTCGTGCCCGCCACGCTGCACCAGCCGATCAAACAGGACGCCGTCATCCTCGACAAGGGCAAGGGCAAGCCCGCTGCCCAGGCATGGATGGAATACCTCAAGGGCGACAAGGCGAAGGCGATGATCAGATCCTTCGGCTACGAAATCTGACGAGGCGGCCTGCCCCATGCTGACACCGGCCGACCTCGGCGCGATCTGGCTCACGCTCAAGCTGGCGGGTGTGACCACGCTGCTGCTCCTGCTGATCGGTACGCCGATCGCCTGGTGGCTGGCGCGTACCCGCTCGTGGTGGAAGGGGCCGGTCGGCGCCGTGGTGGCCCTGCCCATCGTGCTGCCGCCGACCGTGCTGGGCTTCTACCTGCTGCTGCTGATGGGGCCCAACGGCCCGGTCGGGCGTTTCACGGAATGGGCGGGCATCGGCCTGCTGCCCTTCAGCTTCGGCGGCCTGGTGGTGGCCTCGGTGTTCTATTCCATGCCCTTCGTCGTGCAGCCGATCCAGAATGCTTTCGAAGCCATCGGTGACGGCCCGCTGGAAGCCGCAGCGACCTTGCGCGCTTCGCCGCTCGATGCATTCTTCAGCGTCGCCGTTCCGCTGGCCCGGCCCGGCTTCCTCACCGCGACGATACTGGGCTTTGCCCATACCGTGGGCGAGTTCGGCGTGGTGCTGATGATAGGCGGCAACATCCCGGACAAGACGCGAGTCGTATCGGTGTTGATCTATGACCACGTCGAGGCGCTCGAGTATGCGCAGGCGCATGTCCTGGCCGGCGGCATGGTGGTGTTCGCCTTCCTCGTGCTGCTGGCGCTCTACCTGCTGAATCCGACCGGGAGGAAGCGGCGGTGAGCATACGCGCCCGGTTCCAGCTCAGCTACCCCGGCTTCAGCCTCGATGTCGACCTCGACCTGCCCGGCAGCGGTGTCACCGCGCTGTTCGGCCAGTCGGGCTGCGGCAAGACCACGCTGCTGCGCTGCATGGCCGGGCTGGAGCGCGGCGCCGGGCGGCTCGACGTCAACGGCGAGGCCTGGCAGGACGACTCCCGCTTCGTACCCACCCACCAGCGTCCGCTGGGTTACGTGTTCCAGGATGCGCGGCTGTTTGCCCACCTCGATGTCGCACGCAATCTCGACTACGGTCGGCGCCGTACCGCCAGCGCCGACTCTTTGCGGCGCGACCCCATCGTCGACCTGCTCGGCCTCGGCCCCTTGCTCGACCGCATGCCGGCGCGGCTATCCGGCGGCGAGCAGCAGCGCGTGGCGATCGCCCGGGCGCTGCTCACTTCGCCGCGCCTCTTGTTGATGGACGAACCGCTGGCCTCGCTCGACCACGCCCGCAAGCAGGAATTCCTGCCCTGGCTGGAACGCCTGCGCGACGAACTGGACATCCCGCTGATCTACGTCAGCCACGCCCCCGACGAAGTTGCGCGCCTGGCCGACCACATCGTGGTCATGGAAGCGGGCCGCGCCGTGGCGCAGGGTCCGCTGGCCGAGACCCTGGCGCGCATCGACCTGCCGATCAAGCTGGGCGAGGATGCCGGCGCGGTGTTCGCCGCCTCGGTGGCCGAGCGCGATGCCGAGTGGCATCTGGCGCGCGTCGAGTTCGACGGCGGTGAACTCTGGGTGCGCGACAGCGGCGTGCCGGTCGGGCGCGAGGTGCGGGTGCGGGTGCTGGCGCGCGACGTCTCGATCGCCAACAGTCGCCATGACGACGTCAGCATCATGAACCTGTTGCCGGCGACGGTGGTGGCGCATGCCGCCGAGGACCATCCCTCGCAGGTGCTGGTGCAGTTGCGCGTCGGCAGCACGCTGCTGCTGGGGCGCCTGACGCGGCGCTCGGCGCAGCGCCTCGACCTGGCGCCGGGGCGCGAGGTCTGGGTGCAGATCAAGGCCGTGGCGCTGATCGGCTGACGCGCGGCAACGCGGCCGGCCATGGTCCGGTCTATTCGCCTGTGCTACATTCGCGGCACCCCACGTACGCCCGTCCAGGAAGGCACGACATGACGCACGCCCGCAAGGTCGAACTGAGCGCCTCGGAAGATCGCCTCGAACAGCTGATTGCCGAGCGCCTGCGTCCCGGTGCGGACAAGGCGCAGATCGACGAGCGCATCTGGGACCTGTTCGGCGAGGAATGGGCGGTGATGTTCACCGACCTGGTCGGTTTCTCGAACGGCGTCACCTCCTTCGGCATCATCCATTTCCTGCAGGTGATCCACGAGTCGCACCGCCTGCTGATCCCCTGCATCGACCGCCACGACGGCATCCTGCTCAAGACCGAAGGCGACAGCCTGATGGTCATCTTCCGCAAGGTGGACAAGGCCATCGACTGCGCCTGCGAAATGCAGCGCTTGTGCCAGGAGTACACCGCCGATTGCGAGCCGGCCGAACAACTGGCACTCGGCGTGGGCCTGGGCTTCGGCCGCCTGCTGCGCATCGGCGACCGCGATGTATTCGGTGGTGAGGTGAATGCGGCAGCCAAGCTCGGCGAGGACATTGCCACCGCCCAAGAAATCCTGGTGACCGGCGCAGTACGCGACGCCGCCGGGCCGGGCCGCGCTTTCGAGCCGATCTCGCAGATACCGCCGGGTGCCAGTTCCGCCTTTCGCTTGGTTCGGACCGACGCGAGGGGCTAGACGTGGCGCTGGCGGACAAGCGGCCGGAAACTTCGGCGCTGCCGCAAACCGGACTCCGTATCGACCTCGCCACGTAGCCGCCCTGCCGGGCGAGTTGCTTGCGCTGGAAAGCGACTTCACGCCGCAAACGGGAACAGCAGATTGCCGCGCCAGATCCTTGACCAGACGGACCTTGGTCGCCCGGCGCTTCCACCAGACGCCGGGATTCGAAGAGTCGGCGCTGGTGGTACGGCGATTCAGGATCGGGCGGGGCGCCTGACTCACCCCGGAGCAGGCGGTCCATCGGTGGACAAGGCTCGCGCGACATGCTGCGGCACTACCAGTTGGCCCGCCGCATTGGGAATGGCCTCGATCTGGATTACGGGCACCGCACCGCGCACGCCGCCGAAGATGGTGGAGAACGCCGTGTCTGCCGCGTCGCGGCCGGTGCCCAGCCTGACGAAGCCCATGGGAATAGCCACGCCCGAGGGGTCGAACAGGTACCAGCGGTCGCCGAGGTAGACCTCGACGCAGGCGTGGAAATCGGTCGGGCCGAGCGCGGGATCGGCCCCGGAATCGATGGTCGCGGCGAAGCGCGCGGGGAATGTTGACGGCGCGGCACAGCGCGATCATCAGGTGGGCGAAATCGCGGCAGACGCCGACTTCCTCGACCAGGGTGTCGATCGCCGTCGTGTTGCCGGTCGATGAATTTGAGCGAAAGGTGACACGATTCAAGACCCAGTCGCGAATGGCCTGTACCCGCGCGTAACCCTGGCGCAGCTGCCCGAACTCCTTGACCGCGAGGCCGGTGCAGGCGGTCCGACTGGCAATAGCGGCTGGGGTAGAGGTAAGGCAGCACGGATCCCGGCAGTCTTTCCACCGGCACTTCTTCGAGCTGCGCCGGCAGCGCGCTGAAATGATCGATGTCCACCGTGGCCGCATAGCTCACCCGCAGGGCGCCGCCGAAGGCCTTGAGCCGCAGGAAGCGCGTCAGCGTCGCCGGGTCGGCATGCAGCGTCGGCAGCAGGGCCTGGCTGATGTCTAGAGATTCGCAGACCACTGTCTGATGGGCAGTCTGCGCGGCATGGATGCTGAAAATGAAATCGCAGCCGGGCGCATCGATCTGGTAATCCAGCGCTATCGAGAACTTGAGGCGGAGCACGGCGGACCTTCGGTGGGGAGTTGGCCCATGCTAACCGCTTGCGGGCAGGCATTCTGCGCGCCGGCGCACACGGCCCGCGCTGCGGAGGGATTCAGAAGCCGTAAGGCCGGTAGAGCCAGTCCTTGACGATTTCGGCGTCGCGGTCGGGCAGGTAGCGGAAGCCGGATTGCACGTCGTCGATCACGGCATTGGCCAGGGCGTGCGGCACGCTGCGCAGGGTCAGCATGTGGAAGAACCAGGCCATCGGGTAGCCGACCGCCTTGTCGTAGCGCGCCAGGGCATCGTGCAGGGCCAGGCCCTGGCTGCCGAAGCCGGCGGCGAATTTTGGCGCGGCGCCGTTCAGCGCGGCCACCGGCGTGGCGTTGAGGATGGTCTGCTTGTAGCGGTCGAGGTGTTCGCGCACGGCGAGCACCCAGTGGTTGGAGAACTGCGTCGCGCACCGGCACTGCTTTGTTCCCAGGCGTCGACGAAGCGATGCACCGGCTGCGGATCGGGTTTCTGCGCGCGCATGCGATCGAGGAAGGCGGTGACCGGCGTCAGCCGCCGCAGCGTGAGAAAGGCCGCGCCCAGCGGCTGGACGTGGCCGGGGCAGGCGCTGTCGCCGTGGCGCGGATCCACCAGGTCTTCGATCCCGGAGGGGGCGCGTCGGCATCGAACAGAGGGTGGCAGGCCACTTCCTGCAGTTCCTCGATCTCGATCTGGACGAAGTCGGTGGCGCCGTTGCCGGTGGCCGCGACGAGATAGCGGGTGCGGCCGTTGAGGCGCGTGGCGCGCAGCTCGCGGCCGGCAAAGTCGTCGCAGAGCGCGGCCATGTCGTCGTCGCGCGCCGCCAGCTCGGTTTCCGCCCAGTGTTCGAGGTCGTCGGCGATGTGGTGGCCGCTCCCGTCGACCACGCCGCCCAGGCGATACCAGCCACCACGGGCCAGCACTTCGCGAAACGCCAGGTCTGGCGCCAGCGCTCCCAGCTCCTTCGCCAGCACGCCCGGTCCGGCCGAGGCCGGAAGCCGCAGGCAAAGCTCGGCGATGCGCCGTGACAGGTCGTCCCAGTGCGTGGTGCTCAATTGGCGCGCTCCGGATGGCCGTGGCCATGCTGCAGCCGCTGCCAGGCGGCCTGGCGCACTTCGGCCTCGGGGTCGTCGAGATGGCGGCGCACGGCGGCCACAGGGGCGCGCTCGACGGCGGCGAGGCGTACCAGCCAGTCCTCGTCCTCCAGCATGCGTTCAGCATCGGCGGCGAGGGCGCGGCTGGCGACGATGCGCCTTACCTCGGCTTCATGGTCGAAAAGCAGGCGCCCCAGGGCGAAGGCCGGCAGGCGTTGGGCCACCGTCTTGCGCACCTCGCGCTCGGGGTCGGCGGCGAGCTTGGGCAGCTTGCCATGCGGCAGGCGCCGGGCGACCACCACGCGCACCATGTAGTCGGGGTCGCGCGCCAGCGGCATCAGGCGTTCCGGATCCAGCCGGTGCGCCACGCCGATGCGCACTTCGCGGTCGGGATCCTGCATCAGCGCCTCGAGTTGTTCCGGCGGCAGGCGCGTGGCGACCACGCGGCGCACCGCCTCGTCGCGGTCCTCGATGAGCGCGACGATGGAATCGAGCGGCGCATGGCGCGCAGCAATGGCGCGACGTTCCCAATGGTCGTCGCCAAGGTAGGCCTCGGCCTGGTCGGGGTGCTGACGGAAGAAGCGGTCCATGCGCCGGCCGCTGTGGGCGGCGGCGCAAACGTCCTGCGGATCGCAGTCGCCCGCCGCCAGCAGCGTGCCGGCATGACGGCACCCGGCGCAGGGGTCGGCGCCGCTGACGGCGGCAGCGCGGGGGTGGCGTTCAGTCCGCATCGTCGGCGCGCAGGCCGACCACCAGTCCGCTGGCAGCATCCGCTTCGCGCGTGAGGCGCACGCAATGCTCGCCGGCATCGAGGTAGTAGAGGTGGCAACGGGCGCTCTCGTGCGCCGCGGGCATGTGGGCGGCACGTCGTCGTCACTGCAGACGACCACGCGCAAGCCGTCGAACTTGCTGCGCAACTGCGTTTGCAGGTCGATGTCCGCCAGCCGCGGGTTGGCCGCGGCGACGTAATCGGCAACGAGCGCGAGCAGGGTCGGTTCCATCAGCTTTCCTCGGCCGCTTCGGTGAACTTCGCCAGCGAGCCGGCCTCGACGCCCATGGCGCGGGCCAGCCAGGGCGGCGGCGAGTTCAGCGCCTGCTGCAGTTGCAGCAGCGTACTTGCCGCCGTACCGCCAGCGCCGACTTTCAGGGTGCACGCCGGCGCGCACCACCTTGGCGGTGGCCGGCCCGCCGATCGATTGCACGTGACCACCTGGCAGTCCTTGATCAGTTCCGCGCGCGCGACATTGCGATCCTCGGCGTGGTCGGCTTCCAGCGTCGGCCGGATGTCGACCAGGCGCAATGCTGCCGGCGAGACCTGGTAGACCAGGAAGCGTTCGCAGGAGCCGAAGTGGCCGTCGAGTTCCCCGCCGTTGTTGGAGGCGCAGGCGACGCGGATCGAGCCGGGCAGGTCGCCATCGGCATAGGGCGCCACGGCCGGCAGGTCGCTGCCGCTGACGCCCTCGCCCCAGAGCAGGCGCACGGCCTGCTTGAGGTTGTCGCGCGGGACACCGGTGGCGATCACGTCGTCGCCCTGCAGGATCATCTGCAGGTCGGCGACGGTGACGGACTTCAGCTTGGTCTCGGTCAGCGGCAGGTCGAGCCGTTCCGCCAGGGCCGAAACCAGGTCGCGCGGCGCGACATCGTCCAGTTCGCGCGCCGCCAGCGCAATGCGGAGTGCCGCTTCGCGGGTGATGGATACAGACACGGGGTACTCCTTTCGAGCGCAGCGAGCTGCATGGTCGCCTCCTCCTTGAGGAGGAGGCCGGGAGGAGGTGGGCGTCAGAATTGCATCGTGTTCAGATGAACACGATGCAGGCGTCGCCGGCCGGGCAGGCGTCGAGGCAGGCCGGGGAATCGTGCTCGCCTTCGCACTCGGTGCAGGTGTCGACGTTGATCTTGTAGATGCCGCCCTTGTCGGTGATCGACGTGGTCGGGCAGACCGGTTTGCAGTCGCCGCAGGAGGTGCATTCGGCCTGGATGATTTTCATTGCCATGAGGATTCTCCCGATTACAGGTTATTCAGCCGCATCCACCCGCCGCGCCCGCAGCGAGATGGGGAAGCGCGCAGGCAGCGCCTGCGGCTCGATGTAATAGACGCCACCGTTGTTGAGCCGGATCTCGCCGCCCCACTTGTCGGTACTGTCGAACTCCATCGTGACGATGGCATCCTCCAGGTCGCGCTTGGGCAGGTAGAACGAGTAGGCACCGGCGGCGTTCTTGCCGACCATGATGTTGGCCATGTGACTTTCCTTCGCAAGGTGACGGGAAGGGCAAGCCCTTCCCGTCGGTCGCAATCAACGAACCAGATCGAAGTTGTAGTCGGTGGTGGCCATCCCCATGGTGTCGGCGTCGAGCTTTTCCAGCACCGCGTTCACCAGCGTGGTCACGACCTGCATGGCGCCTTCGTAGCCGATCGTCGTCTGCCGGTGCAGGTGGTGACGGTCGAACAGCGGAAAGCCGATGCGGATCAGCGGTACCTCGAACTCCTTGCCCTTGTGCAGGGTGTCGCGCTGGATGAACTTGCCATAGCTGTTGCCGATCAGGAAATCCGGCTTGTCGGTGAAGCACAGGCTGCGCAGGTGCCAGAGGTCGGCGCCCATGTAGACCTTGCCATTGACACCGAAGGGGCTCTCGGCCAGCAGGGCTTCCATGGCCTTCTTCCAGCGCTTGCCGCCGTTGTGGCAGACCACGTGGGTCGGTTCGGCGCCACATTCCATGAGGATCTTGACCATGCCCATGAGGAAGTCGGGATCGCCGTAGAGGGCGAACTTCTTGCCGTGCAGCCAGGCGTGCGAATCGGCCATCAGGTCGACCAGGCGGCCGCGTTCGACGGCGAGCGACTCGGGGATCGGCTTGCCGGTGAGTTCGGACACTTTCATCAGGAAATCGTCGGTCCAATCCACGCCCATCGGAATGTTGAGCTTGGGCACCTCGTGGTTCCAGGTGTTCTCGACATACTTCTTGGTCTTTTCAAGCTGCCAGGGCTGGATCAGGATGGTGCTGATGGCGTTCGGCGCGTCCTTGATTTCGGCCTGGGTGGTGCCGCCGGCATACATGCGGAACTCGCCGTCGGACGGGGTGTCGAGCACTTCGGTGGGGTCCGACATCAGCGTCGCCTCGACGCCCATCTCGGCCATCATGCGCTTGATGACGCGGAAGTTGCCCAGGTAGGTCTCGAAGCCGGGAACGAAGTTGAGCTTCTTGTTGGAGCCGATCACCTTGCCTTCCATGGTGTTCAGCGTGAAGGACCGGATGATGCCTTCGAACATGTTGTCCCAGCCCGTGGTGTGCGAACCGACGAAGGAGGGCGTGTGGGCGAAGGGCACCGGGAAATCCTGCGGGATGTGACCTTCCTTCTTGGTGTTGTTGATGAAGGCGTTGAGGTCGTCGCCGATCACCTCGGCCATGCAGGTGGTCGATACCGCGATCATTTCCGGCTTGTACAGGGCGCGGGCATTCTCCAGGCCGTCGTACATGTTCTTCTGGCCGCCGAACACCGCTGCGTCCTCGGTCATCGAGTCCGAAACGCAGGAGATCGGCTCCTTGAAGTGGCGGTTGAAGTAGGTGCGGAAGTAGGACACGCAACCCTGCGAGCCATGCACGTAGGGCAGGGTCTTCTCGAATCCCAGGGCGCACAGGACAGCACCCAGTGGCTGGCAGGCCTTGGCCGGATCGACCGTCAGCGCCTCGCGCTTGAAGTTGAGTTCCTGGTATTCCCTGGTCGTGGTCCAGTTGAAGACTTCCTGTACCTTGGCGGCGGGGTGCTTTTCCTCGAACAGGTCCTGCTTGTTCTTCAGCGAGGTCTGGTAGTCGGCGTCGCCGAACAGCGGGAAACAGGGCTTGATTTCATCTACGGTTTGCATCTTGGTCTCCTTGGCCCGCGCCACTCATCCGTGGCCGCGGGCAGAGGTTGATCGAAGTATTGCGTTCAGGCGGCCTTCTTCAGCTCTTCCGTCTCCGGCAGCTTCTTCCACGGCGGCGTCTGCTTGCTCCAGCACGGGTTGCTGATCGCCATGTCCATGTCGCGGGCGAAGATGGCGAAGCCGTCGTAGCCGTGGTACGGACCGGAGTAGTCCCAGGAGTGCATCTGGCGCAGCGGGATGCCCATCTTCTGGAACACGTACTTCTCCTTGATGCCGGAACCGACCAGGTCGGGCTTCAGCTTCTTGACGAACTCCTCCAGCTCGAAGCCGGTGGCATCGTCATAGAGCAGCGTGGCGTTGCCCATTTCCTTGATGGTGCGGTCGTAGTCGTCGCCGTGGGCGAACTCGTAGCCGGTGCCGATGACTTCCATGCCGAGGTCCTCATAGGCGCCGATGACGTGGCGCGGACGCAGGCCGCCGACGTAGAGCATCACGGTCTTGCCCTGCAGGCGCGGCTTGTACTTGTCGATCACGGCCTGCATCATCGGCTGGTACTTGGCGATCACGCGCTCGGCACCTTCCTTGATGCTGTCGTCGAAGCGTGCGGCGATGGCGCGCAGGCTTTCAGCCACCTTGGTCGGGCCGAAGAAGTTGTACTCCAGCCAGGGTATGCCGTACTTCTCTTCCATGTGGCGGCTGATGTAGTTCATCGAGCGGTAGCAGTGGAGGAGGTTGAGCTTGACCTTGGGCGTCTTTTCCATTTCCGCCAGGGTGCCGTCGCCGGACCACTGGGAAACCACGCGCAGGCCCATTTCCTCGATCAGGATGCGGCTGGCCCAGGCGTCGCCGCCGATGTTGTAGTCGCCGATGATGGATACGTCATAGGGCGTCGATTCGAACGGTGCGCCGTCGCGGGCGTCGAGCACCCAGTCGCGGATCGCATCGTTGGCGATGTGGTGGCCGAGCGACTGCGAAACGCCGCGGAAGCCTTCGCAGCGCACCGGGACGATGGGCTTGTTGATTTCCTTGGCGCCCTTCTTTGAGACCGCTTCGATGTCGTCGCCGATCAGGCCGATCGGGCATTCCGACTGCACCGAGATGCCCTTGTGCAGCGGGAACAGCAGTTCGACTTCGTTGATCAGCTTGGCCAGCTTCTTGTCGCCGCCGAAGACGATGTCCTTCTCCTGGAAGTCCGAGGTGAAGTTCATGGTGCCGAAGGTGTCGATGCCGGTGGTGCCGACGTAATAGTTGCGGCGGCCGGCGCGCGAGTACTGGCCGCAGCCTACGGGGCCGTGGGAAATGTGGATCATGTCCTTGATCGGGCCCCAGACCACGCCCTTGGAACCGGCGTAGGCGCAGCCGCGCACGGTCATCACGCCGGGCAGCGACTTGCGGTTGGAGGTGATGCACTTCTTCGACTGCTCGACCGTCTGGTCGTTGACCGCCAGGTGCTTGGCGCGGTCCTTTTTGGCCTTTTCCGGATAAACCTCGAGCACCTCCTGGATCAGGGCCTCGGTTTGTTCGCGTGTCAGTGTGGTCATCCTGCTTCTCCTTGTCGGGCGCCGGCACTCATATGTGCACGGCGCCAAGGGTTTGCGATTGATGGAGCTTTACGCCGCGGCGAGTTCTTCCGCGGTCTTGCCGATGATGCTGGTGTCCTCGACTTCCATGATGCCGAACTCCATCAGCAGCGCTTCGAGCTCGTCCATGGTGATCGGGGTGGGGATCACGAACTTCTTGTTGTCCACGATCTTCCGCGCCAGGGCGCGGTACTCGTCGGCCTGCTTGTGCTTGGGATCGAACTCGATCACCGTCATGCGGCGGATCTCGGCATGCTGCACGGCGTTGTCGCGCGGGATGAAATGGATCATCTGGGTGCCCAGCTTGTCGGCCAGGGCGATGATCAGCTCGTCTTCGCGGTCGGTGTTGCGGCTGTTGCAGATCAGGCCGGCCAGGCGCACGCCGCCGGAGTTGGCGTACTTGACGATGCCCTTGGCGATGTTGTTGGCCGCGTACATGGCCATCATCTCGCCGGAACAGACGATGTAGATTTCCTGCGCCTTGTTCTCGCGGATCGGCATGGCGAAGCCGCCGCAGACCACGTCGCCGAGCACGTCGTAGAAGACGAAGTCGAGGTCATCGGTGTAGGCGCCTTCTTCCTCGAGGAAGTTGATCGCCGTGATCACGCCGCGACCGGCACAGCCGACGCCGGGTTCCGGGCCACCGGACTCGACGCACTTGATGCCGCCGTAACCGATCGAAAGCACGTCCTCGAGTTCGAGGTCTTCCACCGAACCCGCCTCGGCGGCCAGTTCCATCACCGAGTTCTGGGCCTTGCTGTGGAGGATCAGGCGGGTGGAATCGGCCTTCGGGTCGCAGCCGACGATCATCACCTTCTTGCCGGACTCGGCCAGTGCCGCGACCAGGTTCTGCGTGGTGGTAGACTTTCCGATACCGCCCTTGCCGTAGATGGCGGCCTGACGAAGTTTTGCCATGATGCGCTCCTTGTTGAAGTCCTGCGTTGAAATCTGCCGGGTTGCAAACTTTAGAGGCGACGGGCAATCCCGCGCTCTCGACAAGGCTTGTGCACGGAGCGTGCCAGCCATGACCGCCGCTCCGGAAGCCTGACGTGCCAAGGGTTTCCGGGTTGCAGGCAGTTTCCGGCGAAGATCCGGTGTCCGACATGCAAGCAGGGCTTTGTCGCAGTTCCGACAAGGCGCACCAGGCGGCTTCGGCGCATCCGGCGCTGCCGATGCATGCGCGGCTGCCGATCAACCGCTGCAACCTTCCGGCGGCCATCCTCGGCGGCCTGACGTTTCAGCTGCATCCGGCGGCGCTGGTGCTGGACGGCATCGGCGATCCGCACAAGCCGCTGTTCGCCCTGCTCGACGACACCGCCGACGCCGCCGAACGCGCCGCGCATTTCGGCCGCTATATGGAGCACCACTTTCGCCTCAGCCATCCGGAAGATGCCGGCTTTGATGGCGGGCAGAAGAAATCGCGCCTGCGCGCCAGCTACCTGCGCGTGGTGCGTGGCTGGGCCTTCGATGCCGAAAGCCGCGAGGCGGCGGTGCTCAAGGGCTGGGTCGAGTCGCGCTTCGGCCTTGCTCCGCGCCACCACGGCGAGCCGCTGCGCGAACCGGGCAGCGCCGCCTGGCAGCGCTATGTCGCAATGCGCGCCGCCGGCCTGTATGCCACCAACGGCCTCGAAGAACAGCTCGACCTGCTCTATGCCTACTGCCAGTACGAACTGGCGCGGCAGTTCCCGCGCCGCAGCCACCTGCGCCTGTATCGCGGCGTCAATCGCCTCGCCGAGCACGAGACCCTGAGCGACAACGGCCGCGGCGAAAGGATCGTGCTGCTCAACAACGTCAATTCCTTCTCGCGCTCAAGGGAGCGCGCCGGCGAGTTCGGCGACGACGTGCTCGCGGTCGATGTGCCGCTGGCCAAGCTGGCCTTCTTCCACAGCCTGCTGCCCGGAATGCTGCGCTCGGAAGACGAGTACGTGGTGATCGGCGGGCTCTACCGGGTGCGGCTGGCGCGCGTCTGATCGGGCCTCGGACGCCGTATCACCGGCGCCGACTTTTGAAACGCGCTCAGGCGGCGGCCTTGCGCACGGGGCGGTTGATCGCGCCGCGCGGCTCCTCGCCGGCCAGCGCCTGCAGGATGTTGGTTGCCGCTTCCATCTCGATCGCCAGCCGCACCGATTCGACCGCCGACCCGATGTGGGGCGTAAACAGCGTGCGTTCGGTATCGGCCAGCAGGCGCGCGGGTATCGCGGCCGGTCGGTCGGCGCGAGCCCATTCCTCCAGTTCGAAGACGTCGGCCGCATAGCCGGCCAGTGTGCCCGATTCAAGGGCGTCGGCCACCGCCGACTCGTCGACCACCGATCCGCGGCAGGCATTTACGAGGAAGGCGCCGGGCTTCATCGAGGCAAGCACCGTCGCGTCGATCAGATGCAGGGTCTGCGGGGCGTAAGGCACCATGGGGATCACATAGTCGCTGTTCGCCAGAAGTTGCGGCAGATCCACACGGCGCAGTCCGAGGCGGGCTTCCAGTGCGCTGTCGAGGGGCCGCGGATCGGCGTAGAGCAGTTCCAGTTCATAGCCTTGCAGCCGGGCTGCGACGGCGCGTCCGACCGCGCCCATGCCGATGATGCCCAGGGTCTTGCCGGTCAGGCCGGCGCCATACAGAATCGGCCGCCAGCCATCGAAGGCCTCGCCACGGACCAGCCGGTCGCCGGCCAGTATCTTGCGCGTGAGCCCGATCAGCAGGCCGATCGTCAGCTCGGCGGTGGGAATCGTCAGCAGGTCCGGCACATTGGTGATCCAGATGCCGCGCCGGGTGCAGGCATCGACGTCGTAGTTGTCGTAACCCTTGAGCGCGCAACCGATCACCTGCAGGCGCGGGCAGGCGGCGAGGAAGTCATCGTCGATGCGATCGGTCATGAAGGTCATCACGGCGTCGGCGTCGCCGCAGCGGGCCATGATCACTTCGCGCGGCAGGCGCTGCCGCGTCGGATTGGTAACGACTTCGCAATGCTCGCGCAGCATCTCGACGATTTCCGGGAACAAGGCGCTGGTGATGACGACCTTGGGTTTCATGGCTTTCCTTATTTGAAGCGTTTCCTGAGATAGGCGCTGAAGGCATCGACCAGGGTCACCATGACCAGGATCACCAGCAGGATGGCGAACACTTCCTGGTACTGCATGATGCGCAGCGACCCCATCAGCTCGAAGCCGATGCCGCCGGCGCCGACCATGCCCATCACGGTGGAGGCGCGGAAGTTGTATTCCCAGCGATACACCGAGATGTCGGCCATCTGCGGCAGGACCTGGGGCAGCACGCCATGCAGCAATACCTGCAGCGGCACCGCGCCCGCCGCTCGCGCGGCCTCGATCGGCGCGTCGTCGGCATGCTCGATCGCCTCGGAAAAGAACTTGCCGACCATGCCCACCGAATGCAGGCCCAGCGCCAGTACGCCGGGCAGCGCGCCGAAACCCACTGCGGCGACGAAGATGATGCCGAGGATCAGTTCCGGGATCGCGCGCAGGGCATTCAGGATGGCCCGGGCGGCCTGCTGCACGGCCGGATGCGGCGCGGTGTTGCGTGCCGCGAGGAAGGCCAGTGGCAGCGAAAGCACGACGGCCAGCGCGGTGCCGGCGACACTCATCGCCAGCGTATCCAGCAGCGGCGCTATCCAGCTGCGGGCATTGGCGAAGTCGGGCGGCAGCATTTCGCCCACCAGGCGCACGATGCTCGGGCCGCCCTCGGCCAGGCGCTCACCATCGAACAGCCCCGTGTAATGCATGCAGGCAAGGACGATCACGCTGACGGCCAGCAGGCGCAAGGCGCCCCGCACCCAGGCCTGCCAGCACTGGTCGAGTATCCGCTGGCGTTCGAGGATGTTGGCGCTCATCGTGGGCTTACTGGAAGCGGGCGATGTCGATCTTGAGCAGCGGGCCGAGGTTGCGCACCACGTCGTAGTGCTTGTCGGTGATGGCGTCGAATCCCTCGGCCTTGAAGGGCTTGAGCACGGCCGGGTCCTTGAGGTCGATGAAGGCCGCGCGGATCTTCTCCTTCAGCTCCGGCTTGAGGTTGGAGCGCAGGGTCCAGGGATATTGCGGGAAGGGCTTGGAATACTCGACCACGGCTACCTTGGCCGGATCGATGATCTTGCGTTCCACCAGCGATTCGAAGATCGGCCGGCTCAGGCCGCCGGCTTGGGCATGGCCGTTCTGCACCGCCATGGCGACGGCATCGTGCGAGCCGACGAAATGCTCCTTGTAATCGGTACCCGCATCGAGGCCCCGTTCGGCGAGCACCGACTTCGGGATCAGGTGGCTGGAAGTGGATGCCTTGTCGCCATAGGCCATGTTGCGGCCCTTGATCTCCTCGATGCGCTTGATGCCGGCGGCCGCATTGGCGATCACCACCGACTGGTAGGTGGTGCTGCCCTTGGCCTTCAGGGCGACGAAGGGCTCGATCTCGCTTTTCTGGCGCGCCAGCACATACGACAGCGGGCCGAAGTAGGCCAGGTCGATACGGCCGTTGCGCATGGCTTCGATCATCGACGAATAGTCGGTGGTCACGATCAGGTCGATCTTCTTGCCCAGCGTGGTTTCCAGGTACTGCTTGAGCGGCTGGTTGTTCTTGATTACCGTGCCCGCGTTTTCATCCGGCAGCAACGCCACCTTTAGCGTTTCGGGGTCCGGATTGGGCGCCGCGCAAACGGCCAGTGACAGGGCAAGTGAAGCGAGCAGTGCGACGAGCTTTTTCATGGGTCAGTCCTCGATGTAGGCCAGGTCAAGCGATGGTTGGGAGTGCGGAAGGGGGGCGCCGTTCGATTCGGTAGTGGCGGCGGCGCCCTGGTCGTAAATCGATGCCAGCAGTTCGCTGCTGAGTTCGGCCGGCGGGCCGTCGAATACCACCCGGCCGCGTGCCAGCCCGATCACCCTGTCGGCATACTCGCGCGCGAGCTCGACCTGGTGCAGGCTGACCACGGTGGTGATGCCGTCTTCGCGACAGATCGACCTGAAGCGCGAAAGCACCTTGCGCGAACTGGCCGGGTCGAGGCTGGCCACCGGTTCGTCGGCCAGCATCAGGCGCGGCTGTTGCGCCAGCGCGCGCGCGATGCCGACGCGCTGCTGCTGGCCGCCGCTGAGCCGGTCCACCCGGTCCAGCGCGCGTTGCAGGAGGCCGACGCGGTCCAGGCAGTCGAGCGCGATCTGTTGCTCGGCGCGGGGCAGGGGGAACAGGCTGCGCCAGGTCGTGTGGTAGCCGATGCGTCCCAGCAGCACATTGGCCAGTGCCGTGTGGCGTCCGATCAACTGGTGCTGCTGGAAGACCATGCCGGTGCGCCGGCGATGGGCCAGCAGAGCCGGGCCTTCGCTGACCGGGCCGAGCCCGTCGATATGGACCTCGCCGGTGGTCGGGCGGTTGAGCAGGTTCAGGCAGCGCAACAGCGTCGACTTTCCGGCGCCGGAAGCGCCTAGCAGCACATTGAACTCGCCCTGCCGGAAGCGCAGCGAGGTCGGCTGGAGGGCGACCAGGTCGCCGCGGTAGCGGACCGAAACGTCTTTCAGCTGGATCATCGGTGCCTTTCCCGTTGCGAAGGACGCCTCCTTGAATGGGCGATCCGTGGTTGTCTGCGCAGACGTCACGCGGAACCGGGATGCTGGCGGACCAACTTGACCGAAGGATTAAGGGATCGTTGCAGTTGTGTTGCTGCACCTGTGTGACGGCCCTGTCGCAAATCCGACAAATCGCCACAAGACCCAGGCGGGACAAGCCCTTGCGGGCGGGTGCGCTTCTTGCACGAAGGCTGGCATCCCCTTCGGAGCCCATGAAAATGATCCCCAGCGAACTTCTCGACGAATGGCAGGCCGGCCTGGCCGACGGCAGCATCGTTCCTTACCTCGGGCCCGGCGTGCTCGCCGATGTCCGTTCCACGGCCGACGGCCGCCCGATTCCGGCGACCGGCGAGCAACTGATCCTGGCGATGAACAACGGCCAGCCGATGGCGCCCAAGCTGATGTACGAATTCCCCCGCGCGGCGATGAACATCGAGCTCAAGCGCGGTCGCAGCGCCGTCACCCGCTTCCTCGACGCTACCTACGCCTCGCGGCAATGGACGCGCGCCGCGCTGCACGACTGGCTGGCCGAGATCGCGCCACCTTATGTGATCGACATCAACCGCGACACGCAGTTGCAGGACGGCTACGCGCACCTGCCGCACCTGCTGGTGCTGGGCTGCGCGCGCATCGGCGGCACCGACTGGCGCTTCAAGCTCTACGCCCACGACGGCGACAGCTATGCGGCGATCGCCCCGGAGCAGGCCGATCCCGGCCTGCCGGTACTGTTCAAGCCGATGGGATCGCCGCTGCCGCAAGCCAGCTACATCGCCTCGGACGCCGACTATGTCGATTACATCACCGAGCTGATGGGCGGCTTCGCCGTGCCCCCCTTCCTCAAGCCGCGCCGCCTCGGCAAGCGCTACCTGCTGCTGGGCATGCGCCTCGACCGCGATTCGGAGCGCATGGTCTTCTCCGACCTGATCTACGGCGCCGCGACCGGCCCTGCAGGCTGGGCGCTGATCGCCGAGCCGACCGAAAAGGAGCGGCGCTTCTGCGCAAGGCAGGGATTGGAGTTGATCGAAGCGGAGCTTGGCGAACTCGTCGCTGCACTGGCCGGCAGCCCGGTCGCCGCCTGAGCTTATCCCCGCAGCATTGCCGCCAGTTCGCCGAGCGGAATCGCCTCGATATCCTCCGCCAGGCGATAGCGCTCCGCGCCCGGATAGACGACGAACTTGCGCACCGGCTTGAGGTCGGCGCAGGCCGAATGAAAGCCGCGTTGCAGCTTGGGCGCGAGGCTGCGCTTGATCTCCACGGCCCACAGTCCGCCATCCGGCCGGGCCAGCAGCAGATCGATCTCGGCACCGCCGCTGCTGCGGTAGAAGTAGCCATCGACGCCATGCGGCGCGCAGGCCAGCAGATTTTCGACGACGAAACCTTCCCAGCTCTGGCCGAGCACCGGATGTGCCGACAGCGCCTCCTTGTCGGCGATGGCCAGCAATGCGTGCAGCAGCCCGCTGTCGCGAACGAACACCTTCGGCGACTTCACCAGCCGCTTGCCGACGTTGGCGTGCCAGGGTGGCAGACGCCGCACCAGCAGCAGGTCGATCAGCAGATCGAGGTAACCCGCTGCGGTTTTCGCATCCACGCCGAGGTTGCGGGCGAGTTGCGCGACGTTGAGCATGCCGCCCTGGTTATGGGCGAGCATGGTCCAGAAGCGGCGCAGGGTTTCGGCGGCGATGCGCGGACCGAACTGGGGAATGTCGCGTTCCAGATAGCTGCGGATGAAGTCCTGCCGCCAGCGCAGGCTGCGCGCCTCGCTCGCCGCCAGCAGACTGTCGGGAAAGCCGCCCCGCAGCCACAGACTGTCCGCCGGCAGATGGCTGGTCTCCAGGATATGCAGCGGCGGCAATTCGAGGTAGGCGACGCGCCCCGCCAGGGTTTCGCCGGATTGTTTGAGCAGGTCGAGGGATGCCGAACCCAGCAGCAGGTATTGCCCCGCGCGCCGCCCGGCGCGGCGGTGCCGATCGATCAGCCCGCGCAGCACCGGGAACAGGCCGGGCGCGCGATGCACTTCGTCGATGATGACCAGCCGCTCGACATGGTCGGCAAGGTAGAGCTCCGGCGGATCGAGCTTGGCCCGATCCTGCTCGGACTCCAGATCGAGATAAAGGGCGCTGTGTTTTTCGCCGACCGCCAGAGCCAGCGTAGTCTTGCCCGCCTGGCGCGGCCCGAGCAGGGCCACCGCAGGCGAATGGGCCAGGGCGTCTTCAAGTTCAGCCGTCAGGAGGCGCTTAATCATCATTGCAATTATGGATGTGCACTCATGTTTTTGCAAGGATAATGCCCGCTTCGCCTCTTCCCGATATCTGTATTCCCGACGACATGGACAGGAACAAAATCCCCACGGCGACTGAAACCGCAAGGAGCGTGGGTCAAGAACGGCAGCTCCGGGAGTTTGCAGTAACCGGGCAATCGGAGCCAAAATGCCCACCTCCCGAGCACACCGGCCACGACATGGACCAGGACATCCCCAACGGCACGCTGCGCGTCATCGACGGACGCGAGCGCAGCTATACCGACGGTTACTGGATCAAGACCTATCCGGTGCCGGAGGACACCCTGCAGGGCAAGCGGCGCCTGATCGAGGCGCTGACGCGGCGCCTGTTCAACCATACCGAACACGGCCTCGACATCCCCGGCCACCGCCTGGCCGAGGCCCGGCAGGCCTATCTCGACGAGGCCGATCCCGGCAAGAAGCGGGTCAAGGGCGCCATGTATGCCGGTGCCATGTTCAACCGCGCCACCGACATCTTCACCCGGCTGGTGGAACTTCAGGCCGCCGGCGTGGAGATTTCCACCAGCAACGACCTGATGCGCGAATGCGGGCGCTGCCTGCAGGAAGCCCTGTCGCTGTGTTCACTGGTGCTCCATCGCAGCGGCGAGGAAGGCATCGACGAGCTGTGGGGCGAAACCTTCCGCGCCTTTTCGACGCCCCTGCCCGAGTTCTACGCGATCCGCTACATCAAGATGGCGCAGGCCATGCGCGACATCGACACCATCGCCGACGCCATGGTCCGCAGCTTCGCCACGCCGATGTTTCCCGGCATCGAGCCGACCATCCGCGACTTCGCCCGCGCCTCCCGCAACAAGGTGGAAACCCTGCGCACCGACCGCGACATCTTCGACATCTGGGCCGGGATGGTCACCGCCGGAGAGCGGCTTGCCAGTTTCCGCCCGGTCCTGGCGAATCCCGAGAGCGCGCACGAGCAGCGTGTCGCGTCCTTCGGCAACCAGCTCATCTGCAACGGTCGCGACCTGATTTTCCACATCACGCGCGCCCGCGTGTCCATGCCCAAAAGCACCCGCGAGTTCGTCGACCGCTGCACAACCTACGCCGCCACCGGCATCGTCACCACGATGCCGATTCCCCTGCCCGGCTGACAACAGGAGAGCGATCGTGACCCAAGCCCGAGCCAACTGGTCGCCGGCCATCGAAACCGGCCTGCCCGCCATCGACGCCCAGCACAAGGCCCTGTTCGACATGGCCGCATCCTTCCGCGGCGAAGGCGACCAGATCCGCGTCATGAAAACCCTGTCCATGCTCAGCGAGTACGCCAACACGCACCTGCGCGACGAGGAAGCCATGCTCGCCGCCATCGCCTACCCGAAGCTGGCCGAGCACCGCCTGCTGCACCAGCAATTCCGCCGCATGCTGCGCGACCTGCTCGACGCTTCGCGCAAGCTGACGCTCGACGAAATCGCCGACCGCATCGAAGACCTGATCAACGGCTGGTTCTACCAGCACATCCTGACCGCCGACGCCGAGTATGTCGACGCGGTGAAGGCCTCGCGGACGGCGCCCGGGACGGCGTGAGAGACGGGTAGATCGCTGGAGTGGCTGGCGAGGAGACAGCTTGCCGGCCTTAGGTTGAGCTCCACATAGGGCCGACTTCCTGCCCGATCGCCGCCGTATCACCCGCGCCGACTTTCGGGGCATTGATGGGCAAGAGCTTGGGCGAGACATCGGGCGTGCGCGCCGCCCGAACTTGCCCCTATCCCGTTCAACCGCGACGATCCGAAATCGTCGCCCGGCCCGCATCAAAAAAGTCGGCGTTGGCGCTACGGCGTCGAGCTGGCCAGTTGTCGTGCCTGCTGGCAGCAGCGCAGATAGACCTCCGGGTCGAGCGCCTTCAGCCAGCGTGCCGGCAGCGCCGAGCGCCCGTACATGGCGCCGGCCAGCATGCCGGTTATGGCGCCGGTGGTGTCGGCGTCGCCGCCGCGATTGACCACGTCGACCAGGCAGTTCTCGAAGCCGCCAACCTCGACCAGGGACTGCAGAACCGCCTGCATGGTTTCCACGATCCAGCCGCTGGGGTTCTGGCGGCGCGGCTTGCCGCGGAAGGCGAAGGCCGGCTGCTCGTCGACCAGCGGCTGGATGCGTCGTCGATATACCTCGCGCAGCGAATCGCCACGCACCATGTCGCGAACCGCAAGGGCGATGAACTCGCTGGCGGCGTCCGATACCGGGTTGTTGTGCGTGACGTGGGCCTGCATGCGGCAGGCTTCGCGCAGCTCGAACTCGGAGCGGTGCAGCATGGCCAGGGCCACCGGCAGTACCCGCATCGCCGCGCCGTTGCCTGCGTCATGCTCCGAGGGCGGCGCGGTCGGGTAGCCGGTGCGGCGGAACAGCAGCAGGTTGCGCCGCACCGTGTTGCCGATGTCCACCGGTTTGCGGCGCATCCACGCGTCGAAGGCGCGTGCGCAGGCCAGCGATGAAACCTTTCCGTCATGGGCGAGGATGGCCTCTCCCAGGGCCAGCGCCATGCCGGTGTCGTCGGTGACCTGGCCGGGCTTCAGGCGCAGCCAGCCGCCACCGGTAATCTCGCGGTGCACGCCGCCGGCGTGGGCGAAGTGGTGGGCGATCTCGCGCGGCGTCATGAACTCGACCGTGGCGCCGAGCGCGTCACCCAGCGCCAGGCCGAGATAGGCCGCCTCGGCGCGCGCCAGGACATCCTCGGAGGCGCACTCCATGTTTAAGGAGGAAAGGGATCAGCGCCTTGTGGTTTCGAGCGCAGCGAGCCGATCCGGAACCCCCTGCGAGAGGGGCGAAGGGGGGCGGTTGTTCGAATGCAAGTAAGGTTCATGAACCTTACTTGCTCGGATACTCGACCAGGATGTCCTCGTCGCGCACGATGTACTGGCAGGCCAGGCGCCATTCCGTCGGCGGCAGGTCGTCGACGTACATCTGGTCGATCTGCGCCTGCTTCACCTTGCCCAGGTCCTTGAGCACGGCGACTTCGCGCGCGTTGAGCGGGCCGCCCATGTGGCCGTACTTGTTGCTGCTGCTCTTGTCGACGCTGCTGACCTTGACCAGGCAGGTGCCGCATTCGCCGTCGCCGCAGGAAAAGTCGATCGGGATGTGGTTGGCCTTGGCCAGTTCGAGGATGGTCTGGGTGTGGCTGCCGGCGACGGCATAAACGGTCTTGTCCTTGTGCAGCGGGCTGGAAAAAGTGACATTGGCCATGATGGGCTCCTTGCTAGGTGGATTGGATGAAGCTGAATTGCGCTGGCGGCAGCGTCGTGGTCAGGTCGGCTTGACCACGATGCTGCCGCCCAAAATCTGGGCCTGACAGGCGAGGCGGTGGTGGCGAGGCGCGAGGTTGTCCTTCAGCACCTGGTCTTCCAGCACCGAGGGCGCGGCGAGGTTTTCGTGGCCGGAGACGATCTTCGTCAGGCAGGTACAGCACTCGCCCTCGCGGCAACCGTAAGTGATGCCGGCGCCGACCTTCTCCGATACCTCGATCAGGCGGGTGCCGGCCGGCACCGTGACGGTGACGCCGATGTCCTGGAATGTGACTTGTGCTTTTGGCATGAGATTGCTCCAGAGTTGTTCAACTGATAGTCACCTCCCCGCGAGGGGGCGAGGCGGGAATTCGCGACGCATGCGTCGCGCCGTCGCAGCCGGCTGGCTGTGCAAAGCCAGCCGTGGGCCGCGCAGCGGCCGGGAGGGGCGGGTGTCCATTCGCCCCGGCATCACGCAAGTGATGCCATGTCGATGACGCGGGCTTCGGCGCGGCCCAGCAGGTGCAGCGCGATATCGCGCCCCAGCGAGTGGCAGGCGGCGAACTCCTCCGGGGTCGGCGAAAGTTGCGCCTTGATGCCCTGCACCGGCACGCGCAGCTTGAGCCGGCGCAGGCGGTCCTCGATCATCGGCACCGCCTCGCCGCTCCAGCCGTAGGAGCCGAAGGCGGCGCCGAGCTTGCCCTTGACGTCGACCATGGTCAGCGAGGAGAGCAGGTCCCATACCGGCTTCACCGCGTCGCCGTTGATGGTCGGGCTGCCGATGATCAGGGCGTCGGCTTCCTCGATCAGGTCGACGAAGGGCTGCGGTTCGCTGCCTTCGATGTCGTAGAGCGAGACGCGCACGGCGCCGGTCGCGTCGTTGTCTCCGGCCGCCGTTTCGGCGCCGGCGGCGACGGCTTCGGCCATGCGCCGCGTGGCGCCGTAGGCCGAGATGTAGAAGATGGCCAGGGTTTTCACCTGGTTGCGGTGCAGGCCGCTGCCCGACAATGCGCGGTAGCGCCGCACATAGTCGCGCGGGTCCTCGCGCAGCACCGGGCCGTGGGCCGGCAGGATCGCACGCAGCAGCAGGGGCTCGATCAGGTCCAGCGCGCTGCGCACGTGGGCGCGGAAGGGCCGCATGATGTGGGCGTAGTAGTAGTCGAAGGAAAAGCGGAAGTCGCCCACCGCGTCGTTGAACAGGCGCGTGTCGCAGTAGTGGCAGCCGAGGAAGTCGCCCGAGAACAGCAGGCCTTCGTCCTCCAGCCAGGTGCATTGGGTGTCGGGCCAGTGCAGGTAGGGCGTGTTGAAGAATTCCAGCCGTCGCCCGCCCAGGTCCACCGTGTCGCCGGAGCCGACTCCCGTGATGCGGCCGGCGAATTCCGCAGGATCGAACAGACCCTTGAGCATCGGCCGGGCCTGGTGCGAAACGTAGAGCTGCGCGCGCGGCGCACGGCGCAGCAGTTCCGGCAGTGCGCCGGAATGGTCGGGTTCGAGGTGGTTGAGCACCACGGTGGTGATCTCGTCGTAGTCGGCGATGGTTTCCAGGCGGTGGAAGAAGCGCTCGCTGAAGCCGGCCTTGACCGTGTCGATCACCGCCACGCCGGTTCCGCCGCGCACGGCATAGGCGTTGTAGCTGGTGCCGTTGGCGGTGCGCAGGATGATGTCGAAGCTGCGCAGGTCGGGGTCGAAGGCGCCGATCCAGTGCACGCCGGGCGCGACCGCGACGGCGTCAGCGTGATCGGCAGTCGCTCGCATCGTGGTCGGCGCCGCCATGGTGGCAGGCGATCGCGCCGCCACTGGCCGACTGGACGTAGGAGATGCGTGGCGGCTCGCATGTTGTGTCGTCATGCCGGCAGGCCTCGATGTTGTCCTCGGGTATCCGCGCCAGGCCGATCCAGCCGTCGATCGCCGCCGCGTCGAAGCCGACGCGGCGCTCGTCACCGACCTGCAGCAGGGGCCGGCGGATCAGCAGCGGGTTGTCGCGCATCAGCGCCAGCGCGGTCGGCTCGTCGAGTTCCTCGGGCACCACCTCGCCCGATTTCACCGCCGGCGCCGAACGGTTGAACCACTGCGCCACCGGCAGGCCGATGAAGAATTCGAGCAGGGCGAAATTGGTCCACACCTTGTGCCGCAGGTCGCGCGCCTGTACCTCGTGGCCGGAATCGAGCAACAGCTTTTTCTGCCGTGCATTGCCGGAGCAGCCGGTCTTTTCGAAGAATGTGACGGTTGCCATGGCTACCTCGCGGCGATCTCTGCCTGGGCGGCGGCCCAGCGTTCGGGTGGAATGCCGGTCAGTGATCCGGGTGGGTTTAGCGCGACGCCGAGTTCGTCGAGGATCGCGCCCTCGATCGGGCAGATCGCCACGCACTGGGCATCGGCGAACTCGCCGACGCACTCGGTACATTTGTCGGCGTCTATCAGGAAATGGGGGGCGGCTTCGTAGATTGCCTTGTTCGGGCACAGCGGCACGCAGGCCCAGCAATTCACGCAGCTTTCGATGATTTCGAGGGCCATGATATTTCCCTTACGCGACCTTGTTGGCGGCAGGAGCGGCGGCCAGTTTTCCGGCAGCCAGCATTTCGTTCCAGACCGCGGCAACGGCCTCCTCGATCGGCTCCATGGCGTGCTCGCCGTTGGGCTGGATGCCGGCGGCTTCGAGATTGCCCCAGGGCTCGTAGCCGATCTTGGAACACAGCACCACCTCGCAGCCCTGCAAGGCCTTTATGGTGCGGTCGAGGGTCGATTCCGCATCGCCGCAGGTATCGTCGCCGCCGCAGTAGGCATCGGCCTTGCGGTGGCCGACGAACTTGACGCCGTTAGCCGAGGCTTCGTAGACCAGGAATTCCCTGGCATGGCCGAAGTGCACCGCCACCAGCCCGCCCTTGGCGGCGACCGCCATCAATACCTGCCGTCCCGCCGGCGCCGACTCTTGCGCCGGCTTCTGCGGGCGCGGCATGAATTGCACCACTTGGGCCTGCGGCGATTGGGGGGCGTGCGCCGCATTTTTCTTGTGTTCGCGCTTGGCCTCCAGTTCCGCCGTGGCCCTGGCGCGGAATTCGGCGCGCACCGCCATCGCGGCTTCGTAGTCGATGTCCATGGCGTCGATCTTGTCCATGGTGAATTCGTCGCCGCGGTCCTCGCCGAGCAGGCCGACTGCATCGGCGCGGCACTGGCGGCAGTGGCGCATCATGTTCATGTCGCCTTCGCAGGCATCCTGCAGGTTCTTCAGTTCCGCCGGGTTCGGGCTGCGCTGTCCCATCACGCCGTAAAAGGTGCCGTGCTCGGCTTCGGCGATCAGCGGCATGACGTTGTGCAGGAAGGCGCCCTTGGCCTTGACGATCTTCGACACCTCCTTCAGGTGTTCGTCATTGACGCCGGGGATCAGCACCGAATTGACCTTGACGAGTATCCCCTTCGCCACCAGCATCTCCAGCCCCTGCTGCTGCCGTTCGATCAGGATCGCCGCCGCTTCGCGGCCGTGGATGCGCCGGTTCTGCCAGAAGATCCACGGGTAGATTTTGGCCCCGACATCCGGGTCGACGCAGTTGATGGTGATCGTCACGTGGTCGATGTTGTGCTTCGCCAGTTCCTCGACATGGTCGGGCAGCGAAAGGCCGTTGGTCGACACGCAGAGCTTGATGTCCGGCGCCTTCTGCGCCAGTTCGCGGAAGGTTTCGAAGGTGCGCTCGGGATTGGCCAGGGGGTCGCCCGGGCCGGCGATGCCGAGCACCGTCATCTGCGGGATGGTCGCCGCCACGGCCAGCGTCTTCTTCACCGCCTGTGCCGGCGTCAGCAGTTCGGAAACGACGCCGGGACGCGATTCGTTGGCGCAGTCGTACTTGCGGTTGCAGTAGTGGCACTGGATGTTGCAGGCCGGCGCCACGGCGACGTGCATGCGGGCGAAGTAATGGTGCGCGTCCTCGGAGTAGCAGGGGTGATCCTGCACCCTGGCGCGAATGTCGTCGGGCATGCCGTCCATCTGGCTGGCGGTGGAGCCGCAACTGCCGGTGCTGCAGCCTCCGCTTTTGGCGGGCGCGTTTTCGATGACGGGCAGGTCCATGCTGTGTTCCCTTTCCGGATGGGGTCAGCATCGATTCAGCAACAGGCATGCCATGCCACAGGCGCGGCTAACTCACTGATTGCGCGTGGCTTGATGTCATGGAGGGTTTGTCGCAAAGGCGACAATGGAGGTGGCGCGCGTGGCGGGTCGACGACCCGCCCGACGCCCCGGCGTCGACTCAGCTTACGGAATTCGCCGCGTCGACGGCCGCGTCCGGCACCAGCGGCTGAAGGTCCTTGCGCAGGCGTAGCACGAACCAGAAGGTGCTGCCAACGCCGATCGTGCTCGACAAGCCGATCGTGCCTCCCATCGACTCGACCAGGCGCTTGCACAGCGCCAGGCCCAGCCCCGTGCCGCCGTACTTGCGGGTTCGTGACCCATCGCCCTGTTCGAACAAATGGAAGGCGCGACGCTGATCCGCCGGCTCCAGTCCGATGCCGCTGTCGGCGACCTCGACGCGCATTTCGAGCTCGTCGGGGCTTTCGTCAATGGCCAGGAAGCGGATCGCGACGAAGCCCGCTTCGGTGAATTTGACCGCGTTGCTGGCGAGATTGAGGATGATGTTGGCCAGCCGTCCCGGGTCGCCGCGCAGGCCGATCTCGCCGAGGGAGTGCTCAAGCGCCAGGGTGAACTCGAGCCCCTTGTCGTTGGCTTTGCGCTGGACAAGCAGCGATACGGTCGCGCGAATGGAATTCAGCGTGAATGGCAGGTCTTCCAGCTTCAGCCGATCGGCTTCGATGCTGGAAATTTCTATGAGGTCGTTGATGAGTGCCAGCAATCCCTCCGCCGAACGGCTGGCCGTATCGAGTTGCGCCTGCGCCTTCGGGTCGGTGACCCGGCGTTTCGCCAGCATCGTCATGCCCATGATGCCGTTCATCGGCGTGCGCAGTTCGTGGCTGATGTTGGCGAGGAAGGCGCTCTTCGCCCGATTGGCGGATTCCGCGGCTTCCTTGGCGAGCGCGAGGGCCGTGGCATGTTCCGCAAGCTGGGCTTCCTCGCGCTTGCGGGCGCTGATGTCGGTGGCGACGCTGACGTAGTGCAGCAATTTGCCGCTGGCGTCGGTCACCGCGTTGATCGTCAGCAGGGCGGTATAGACGCTGCCCCCCTTGCGTCGATTGACGATCTCGCCCTGCCAGTGGCCCGTGCGCTGCAGGCTGTCCCACATCGCCCGGTAGAACGCGGGGTTCTGCATCCCCGATTGCAGCATGCGCGGATTGCGCCCGATCGCTTCGGTGGCGCCGTACTCGTTGAGCTGCTCCCAGGCGGCATTGACAGCGAGGATTTCGCCATCGGGTCTGGTCAGGATGATGGCGTCGGAACTGGCGTCGAAGACGCTCGCGGCGAGGAGTCGTTCGCGTTCCAGTTCGATCTGCTGCAGGCCGATGCGCTGCTGCCGCCGCCAGACCAGCACGCTGGCGATGCAAAGCGCGAGCAGGATGGGCAGGACGTTGATGCCCAGGCTGCGGGCCTCTTCGCGCCATGCCGCGAGGACCCGGTCCCGGTCGATATTGACCACCAGCACCACGGGAAACTGGCTGGACGCGCGATACGCGGTGAGCACATGCCGCCCGTCGGAAAGCCGGCGGGTGAGCCGTCCGGATTCGCGTTGCGCCAGGCCCTCCGGCGTGATGCCGCTATCCGCCGTGGTGCCGGGCACGTCGTTCGGGTGGGTCGATAGCAGCAGGCGGGTATCGTAGCGCAGCCACTGCACATGGCCTTGCGCCGGGTCGAGCAACTGCGAGAAATGGTTGGCGAAGTAATCCGGGTTCAGCGCGGCGAGCAGCCACAGGCCCTGGCGGCCACCGGAAAGCTTGTGCAGCACGGGGATGAAGCCGGGGTCGGGCGAATTCGTCGGCGCCGCAGCCGGCGGCTTCGCCGTGTCGAAATCGCGCCCGCGCCACGGGACATCGATGCGCAGCACGTTCGACTCCGGTCCGGTTGCCGGAAAGAAGCCGCGGGTGTCGACCTGCACGCCGAGGTTACGCGGGTTCGAGCTGGCGACGATGCGGCCATTGGCGTCCAGCAGCGAAAGCGAGCGCAGGTAGGGTGTCGGACGCAGCGCGGCGCTCAGGGCGCGCTCCAGCGCGAGCGGATCGATGCCGCCCTGCGGCTTGAGTTGCGGATCCAGGGTGTCGGCCGTGATGTCGATCACCTTCAGCGTCTGCGTCAGGAACTCCTCGAAGTTGCGCACCTGGGTGGCGGCCCTGTCCATGCCGTTGGCCAGGGCGTCCTGCTTCAGGCGCCAGACCGTGTAGCCAAATGCCGCCAGCCAGCTGGCGAGCAACAGCGCCAGCAAGAGAACGATGGTGCGGAGGCTGCGCGGAGAATGCAGGGGGGCCGACATCAGCGGGGGATCGGACAGGAAGGTGGGGCAGCCCTATTTGACGATCAGCCGATCCAGGGCATAGCGGCGGGCGTTGATCAGCAGGCGGCCGTCGCTTTTCATCGCCGCCAGGACGGTCTCGACCCGCGCATGGAACGCGTCGTCACCGGGCTGCATCGCCCAGGCATAGGGTGTCACGTGATAGGTCTCGATCGGGGACACCAGGCGCGCCCAGTCGCTGTTGTCGAGCATGCGGCGACTGAAGGGATAGTCGGTCATGAAGACGTCGGCGCGTCCGGACTGAACTTCCTGCTCGCGCGCCTGCGGCGTGTCGAGCACGCGCAATTCGGCGGATTTGAGCCTGGCCTTCATGACCGCCTCGTGCAATGTGCCCTTGGCCACAGCGACGACCACGCCGGGGCGGTCAATGTCGTTCCACTCCTGAATGCGACGGTTGGTCTTGGTGGCGATGGCGTAGATGTCGCTCGCCAGGTGCGGCCGGGTGAACCGCAGCTTCTCCTGGCGTTGCGGCGTGATGCCAACGGCAAACATGGCGATGTCGCAGCGATCGCCCGTGACGTCGTCGATCAGCCGCGCGAACGAGCTATCGACGAACTGCACCGACGCCCCCAGCGCCTTGGCCAGGTCGCGGGCATTGTCGATGTCGATGCCTGCCAGCACCTGCGTCTTCGGGTTGCGGAACGAGATGCCGTAGTAATCCGGCCAGATGCACACGCGCAGGGTCTTGGCGGCTTCGATGCGCGCCAGGCGGTCGGCCGCCAGGGTCGGACTGAAGGCCGCGCACAGCAGCAGCCCGGTGGCGATGATGCGGAAATGGCGGAGTGACATGCTCTGGCGAAGGCTGGCAACTATGGAGTCGCACCATTATACCGAGCGACTTGCCCGAGCTTTAATACCCGGTTAAGACTGGCCACGCAGAATGCAGCCATCCCATCGCAGAGGAAATCGCCATGACCCGCACCACTCCGACATTTGCCAACAACATGCTGTTCGTCGTCACCGCCACGGTTCTCGCGGTCATGAGCATCGCCTTCGTCTCCATCCCGCTGTCTCTGGGCAGCCATCCCGGCGAGGTGGTCGCCCTGGTCGACACGGCATTCCATCCTTGCTGATTCGGCGCCCCATGCGGCGCCGCTACGTCAGCAGCCCGGGATTGAGCCGGGTCACCGCGAAGGTCAGTACCGAAGCAAAGCTGACCCACGCCAGGTAGGGATAGAGCAGGTAGGCGGCAAGGCGGCTGACGCGGCGGAAGGCGACGATGGTGGCCACGATCAGGCCCCACAGCAGCAGCACCTCGGCGCTGGCCAGGTCGCCCCGGCGCCAGGCGAAGAACAGCCAGCTCCACAGCGCATTCGCCGCCAGTTGGGCGATGAACAGGATCAATGCCGATCGTGCGCCGCCCAGCCCGCGTGCGCGCCAGACCAGCCAGGCGGACACCGCCATCATTGCGTAGAGGCCGCTCCAGACCGGGCCGAACAGCCAGCCCGGCGGGGCCCATGTCGGACGCACGAGTCCGGCGTAGAACGCGGCGGCATTGACAGACGCCACGGCGCCGATCGCCGCCGCGGCGAAGCAGAGCGCCAGCCAGCCCAGGAGGCCGAGGGCCTGGCGCGAGGCGGGGAGGGCCGGCGGCGAGGTGTTCATATGCATTGCGGAAGTTGATCTGGGCAGGCGGCGAGCTTACGCCGTTTCCGCGCCGGGTCCGTAAAAGTCCGCAGGGACAGAACGCGGCACAATGCCGTAGCATTGAAGGCTCGGCACCGGGGCCATTCCCAGCCGGCATGAGGTTTCGCCCATGAGTTTCCATTTCCTGCAAAGCCTGTTCGATCCACAAAGCATTGCCGTCATCGGCGCCAGCGCGCGCCCGCAGCGGATCGGCAACGTGGTGATGCGCAACCTGCTTGCGGGCGGTTTCGGCGGCGTCATCATGCCGGTGAACCCGAAGCGGCCGGCGGTGGCCGGCGTGCTCACCTACCCGAACGTCGCCGCGCTGCCGCAGACGCCTGACCTCGCCATCCTGTGCACCCCGGCCGCCAGCATCCCGGCACTGCTCGACGAACTCGGCCAGCGGGGCACGCGCGCCGCCATCATCATGGCTGGCTACCTGGCGACCACCTTCGACGCCGACGGACGGTCGCTGGAAACCGTCATCCTCGAAACCGCGCGGCGCCACGGCATACGCCTGCTGGGCGGCAGCACGCTGGGCATCCTGGTGCCCAAGGCCGGCATCAACGCCACCTTTTCCCAGGTGCGGGTCGAGCCGGGCATGCTCGCCTTCGTGTCGCAGTCCGATGCCGTCGGCACCATGGTGCTCGACTGGGCGCGGCCGAAGAAGGTCGGCTTCTCGCATTTCGTTTCGCTGGGCGACGCGCTGGACATCGGTTTCGGCGAAGTCCTCGATTTCCTCGCCAGCGATCCCGACACGCAGGCCATCCTGCTCTACATCGAATCGATCCGCGACCGCCGCAGCTTCATGGCCGCCGCGCGCGCCGCCGCGCGCAACAAGCCGGTAGTGGCGATCAAGGCCGGTCGCGCGCCGCACCGGCGCCAGGCCGGCGGCGCGGAACCCTCCTTCCTCGGCATGGCCAGCCTGATCGGCAGCGACGACGTGTTCGATGCCGTGCTGCGCCGCGCCGGCATCCTGCGCGTGGAGCATCTCGACGAACTGTTCGGCGCCGTGGAAACCGTGGTGCGCTCGCGGCCGATGACCGGCAGCCGCCTGGTCGCCATCAGCAACGGCGGCGGCGGCGGCATCATGGCCGAGGACAGCCTCTACCTCGGCGGCTACGCGATGCCCGCGCTCGATTCAGCCACCGTGGCGAAGCTGCGCCGCATCCTGCCGGCGAGTTGGGACGGCTGCAATCCGATCGACATCCGCGTCGATGCCAGCGCAGCACGCTACGAGGCGGTGCTGGCTGCCCTGTGCGAGCAGCGCGCGGCGGACGCGATCCTGGTGATGCACACGCCCAATGCGCTCTCCAACAGCAGCGAGATCGCCGAGGCGGTGATCAAGTCCGCGAAAGCCATCTCCTGCACGCTGCTCACCTGCTGGGTCGGCGACGAAAGCGTCGCCGCCGAACGCAAGCGTTTCGTCGCCGCCGGCATTCCCACCTTCTCGACACCCGGCCACGGCGCGCGCGCCTTCCTGCATATCGACAACCACCGCCTGGCGCGCGAACTGCTGATGCAGGTGCCGCCCTCGATTTCCACCGGTTTTACGCCCGACCTCGATGGCGCGCGACAGGTAGTGCGCGCGGCGCTGGACAAGGGGCGCACCCAGCTCACCGAGGCGGAATCGAAAGCCATCCTGGCTGCCTACGGCATCCCGGTGGTGGCGACCCATGCCGCCACCGATCCGCAGGACGCGGCGCGCGTCGCGCAGCAGATCGGCCTGCCCGTGGCGCTCGCCGTCATGTCGCGCGACCTGCGGCGCAAGTGGGACATCGGCGGCGTCGCGCTCAACTTGGAAACGGCCGAGGCGGTGGAAGCCGCGGCGCGCGGCATGATCGAGCGCGCCCGCATCACCTGCCCCGAGGTGACCATCAGCGGCTTCAACCTGCAGCCCATGCAGCCGCGCGGCCATGCGCGGCAACTGCTGGTCGGCGTCACCACCGATCCGCTGTTCGGGCCGCTGATCATTTTCGGCGAAGGCGGCCGCGCGACGGGCATCCGCCGCGACATGGCGGTCGGCCTGCCGCCGCTGAACCTGCCGCTGGCGCGGGACCTGATCGATCGCAGCCGCGCCGCGGCGCTGCTCGACACCCACCGCGGCGACCCCGCGGCGGACCGCGATGCCATCGCTCTGGCGCTGACCCAGGTCTCGCAACTCCTGATCGACCTGCCGGAGATTGTCGAACTCGACATCAACCCGCTGTTCGCCGGCGACCGGGGCGTGACCGCGGTCGACGCGCACATCGAATTGCTCGCCACGCCCGCCAACCCGCATCGCTTCGCGATCCAGCCCTACCCGAAGGCGCTGGAGCAGCAGGCCACGCTGCGTAACGGGCGGCCGGTGCTGTTCCGCCCGATCCGCCCGGAAGACGAGGCGGCGCATTACGTATTCCTGTCGCACATGAGCGAGCAGGACCTGGTCTACCGCTTCTTCCACTATGTCAAGCAGATTCCCCGGCGCGACATGGCGCGCCTGACCCAGATCGATTACGACCGCGAGATGGCCTTCGTCGCCAGCGCCACGGGCGAGGATGGCGTGGCGGAAACCCTCGGCGTGGTGCGCGTGGTCGCCGCGCCGGACAACCAGACCGGCGAATTTGCCATCATCATCCGCTCCGACATGAAGGGGCAGGGCCTGGGTTCGGGTCTCATGCGCAAGATGATCGACTACTCCCGCCAGCGCGGCATCCGCACCTTCCGCGGCGACGTGATGTACGACAACCAGCCGATGCTGTCCCTGCTGAAGGGCTTCGGCTTCAGCTTCGGCCGCAGCGAGGAAGCCGGCATCGTGCGCTGCACGCTCGACCTGCAGGTGCCGCCGATGTAGCCTGCCGCGACATGCCGAGCCGGAAGTTCGCGCGGCGAATCGTGAAATATGAACATTTTTTGCAATGCAGCGATGGGATAATCCATAGCCATGACAACGTTGTGGCTGGCTCGACATGACCGAAAAGACCGCCGAAACCCTGCGCACCCTTGTTGATCGCTGCCGCGACCAGCTCGAGGGCGATCTGTGCGAACTGGTGGCCGAACTGGGCCCCGCCCTGATCGAAGGGGCGCGCACGGCTGTCGCCGGCAGTCGCGACGACGCCCGTCGGCACGCCTGCATCAACCTGCAGTTCGAGCTCAGGAACCACTGGGCGAAGGCGGCGCCGGCCCTGAAGGAGGCGCTCGCCCGGCGTCGCAAGCCGGCGCCGAGGGCCGGTCAGAGCTATGGCAGCGCCGAAAACCTGCAGATCGTCACCGACGACGAGACATCCATGCAACTCGCCATGCGTGGCGTCGTCGATCGCGTGAATTCAGCCTGCAGCGAGGAGTCCGGGGCCCTGGAACGGAGGGTGTCCTATCTCGTCCTGCGCGGCGCCATGGCCCAGGGCGACGGCAGCTTCCGCGTCTCGTCGCTCTGCGACAGCCTCCAGAGCGCCTGCGCCGAGGTTGTCGCCGACGTCGGGCAGCGCATCGTGCTGATGCAGCTGATGGGCGAACAAATGGCGTCGGAGCTGCCCCAGCTGTTTCGCGCGATCAACGAGATCCTGTATGAAGCCGACATCCTGCCGCGCCTGAAGCGCAGCTACCAGGGAACGACCCCGGTCGATCCGAACACCATCGCGGCCGAGTCCACCAAGATGGCGGGCAAGCTCGAAATGCTCGTAAAGGCCAGAACCCAGGCCCGCGGTGCGACGAAAACAACCGATGCGGCGGCGGCAAGCCAGGCCTTCTTCCTGTCGCTGAAGTCGCTGCAGAAGGATGCCGTGAAGGCGTCGAACAACGCGCTGACCAACGTGGTCAAGCTGGCGCGCGACAGCGAAGGGGCGCGCCACGTCGGCGTCCAGGAATCCGTCACGCTGGACATCGTCGCCGAACTGTTCGACCTCATCTTCGGCGACAAGAGCGTGGCCGAGGGCATCAAGACGCTGGTCGCCCGCCTGCAGACGCCGGTGCTCAAGGTCGCCATGCTCAATCAGCGCTTCTTCGCTGATCGCAGCCACCCTGCCAGGCTCTTCCTCGACAGCATTTCGGGCATCGCGATTCGCTGGGGCAAGGTCGTCAATGCCAACGATCCCTTCTACCGCAAGCTGTCGGAACTGGTCGACCGGATCCAGCACACCTACGATGGCGATGTCGCGGTGTTCGAGGCTGCCAATACGGAGCTGGCCGAGTTCCTCGTCGAGCGCGAGGAAATCGAAGCCGAGGAAAACCGCATCCTCGCCGAGGCGGTGCGTGCGCGCGAAGAAGAAATGCACCAGCAGCGCGCGGCGCAACTGCGCGCGCAGCGGACCGCCGACCAGTTGCTGGCGCCCCTGATCACTCACGGCATACCGACCGAAATCGGGCACTTCCTGCTGACCTACTGGCGCGACGTGCTGCAGGGCCGGGTCTACGCGTCGGGGGCGGAAAGCGCCGCCGTGTCCGGGACCCTGCAAGCCGCAGTGGACCTGTTGTGGACCGTGACCCCGAAGCACAAGCCGGAGGACAGGCAGCGCCAGGCGGCGGCCCTGCCGTCGCTGCTGAAACGGCTGAACGCCGGATTCGAGGAAATCGGCACCTCGGCGAACGAGCGCAGCGCCTTCATGGACAGCCTGGTGGAACTGCAACTGGCGGCATTGCGCGCCGACAAGAAGGTTGCCAGCAAGGCCGAGTCGAAGGATGGCGCGAAGGAGGTGGCGAAGGAGCCGCCGAAGGAAGATCCGAAACCGCCGGTCATCAGCGGCGGGCCGACCCTGCAGGTCAGCCACTCGACGGCGAGCGGAGTTCGCGTGCAGGACATTTCGCTTCCCGGCGGCGACAGCGCGGGCGAGGACGGCACGCCCGACAGCGCCAACCTGCGCCGCGTCAGGCAGTTGGTGCGCGGCGACTGGGTGGATTTCACCACCGCCGGGCAAAGCCGCCGCGAGCGCCTGACCTGGATCAACCCCAGTCGCACCCTGCTGCTGTTCAGCAACAGCGCTTCCGCCTGCGCCATTTCCATCACGCCGGAAGCGCTGGCCGTGCGCCTGAAGAATCAGACGGCGAGCCTGGTGAAGGCCGATTCGCCGATCTTCGAACGCGCCCTGCACGGCGCCGTGCAGTCGCTGGAAAACCTCGCCTGACGGGTGCATCCATGGTGCATTCCGGCGCCGGAGCTTCCGCGTCGCGCCGGACGCGGAACTCGATCCGGGCTGCGGCGGTCAGCGCGGGTACCGTGGCGAATGACATGCACGAACCTGGAGCTTCCTTGACCGGTGCAGCTATCCATGCGGCTGAAAGCTTGTCGACCCGGAGATTCAGGCGGGACGCCGGATCAGGCGATTGCCCCGCAGGGCTGTGCCGCTGCGCGCGGTGGGTAGGGCGTCGCCTTCGAGGTCGGGGGAATCCTCGACGACGTTCTTGTCAGGGCAACGGCTACTTCGGTTTCCAACCCCACTGCTTTTCCCACGCTCCGCGCACCATGTTGGGATACTCGGGCTTGCCCAGGCTGCCGTTGTAGCGGCCCAGTGCGCGGTAGAGATCACCTTTTTCGATGTCGAGGTAGTGGCGCAGGATGGTGCAACCGAAGCGCAGGTTGGTGCGCATGTGGAACAGGTTGCTGTCCTTGCTGCCGATCAGGCGCACCCAGAAGGGCATTACCTGCATGTAGCCGCGGGCGCCGGCGGAGGACACGGCGTATTTCTTGAAGCCGCTCTCGACCTGGATCAGGCCGAGCACCATCTGCGGGTCGAGGCCGGCGCGCTTGGCTTCGTAGTAGACGGTCTTGAGCAGGTCAAGGCGTGCCTCGCGGTCGGGAACGCGGCGCGCCAGGCGCCCCGACATTTCCGTGAGCCAGTCGACCTTTTCCCGGATCGAGGGAAACTGCGGTTCGGGCGACGCGCGGTCGGCGATCGCGGCATGCAGCGAGGCCTGCACGCTGGCCGCCAGCGGTTCGTATTGCTGTGCCCCGGCAAGGGCCGCGGCCGGCAGCAGCGCGGCGGCGAGGACCAGCGCGAGGCGGCGGATCAGCCGCACAACTTGAGTTGCAGGAAGCCGGTCATCTCGCTGGCGGCGATCATGGTGGCCTCGGCGTCGCCGCGGCCCTTGTATTCCAGCTTGCCTTCCTTCAGGCCACGCTCGCCGACCACCACGCGATGCGGGATGCCGATCAGTTCCCAGTCGGCGAACATCGAGCCGGGACGCTCGTCGCGGTCGTCGAGCACCGCGTCGATGCCGGCGGCGAGCAGTTCGGCGTGGAGTGCCGCCGCCGCGGTGCGGACGGTTTCCGACTTGGCGTAGTTCATCGGCACGATGGCGACGGCGAAGGGTGCGATGCCGGCGGGGAAGATGATGCCGCGCTCGTCGTGGCCCTGCTCGATGGCGGCGCCGACGATGCGCGAGACGCCGATGCCGTAGCAGCCCATTTCCATGACCTGGTCCTTGCCCTGCTCGTCGAGGAAGGTGCATTTCAGCGCTTCGGCGTACTTGGTGCGCAACTGGAAGATGTGGCCGACTTCGATGCCGCGGCACAGTTCGAGCGTTCCGTTGCCGTCGGGCGACGGATCGCCCTCGACCACGTTGCGGATGTCGGCGACGGTGGCGGGTTGCGGCAGGTCGCGGCCGAAATTGACGCCGGTGAGGTGGAAGCCTTCCTCGTTGGCGCCGCAGACCATGTCGTTCATCACCGCGACGCTGCGGTCGGCCACCACCTTGCCGGAGAAACCCACCGCGCCGATGTAGCCGGCCTTGCAGCGCAGCGCTTCGACGATTTCCTCGTCGCGCGCGAAGCGGAATTCGCCGACCACCTTCTGCGCCTTGATCTCGTTGAGGTCGTGGTCGCCGCGCAGCAACAGCAGGACGAACTCGCTGCCGCCTTCCCGTTCGGCCATCACGGCGATCGCCTTGACCGTCTGCGTCAGCGGCAGGCCCAGGAAGGCCGCCACGTCCTCGCACTTGGTCTTGCCCGGCGTGGCCTTTTTCTCCATGGATGCCGCGCTTTTTGCCGTATCGCCAGCGCCGACTCTTGCGGGAGCCACGGCCTCCGCCAGTTCCACGTTCGCCGCGTAGTCCGAGGTCGGGCAGAAGGCGATCGCGTCCTCGCCGGAATCGGCCAGCACGTGGAACTCGTGCGAGCCAGTGCCGCCGATGGCGCCGGTATCGGCGGCGACGGCGCGGAACCTCAGCCCGAGGCGGGTGAAGATGCGGCTGTAGGTGTCGTACATGTTGCGGTACTCGCGTTCCAGGTCGGCGTAGTTCGCGTGGAAGGAATAGCCGTCCTTCATCAGGAACTCGCGCCCGCGCATGACGCCGAAGCGCGGCCGGATTTCGTCGCGGAACTTGGTCTGCACCTGGTAGAAGTGGCGCGGCAACTGGCGGTAGCTCTTCACTTCGCGCCGCACCACGTCGGTGATGACTTCCTCGTGGGTCGGGCCGATTACGAAATCGCGCTGGTGGCGGTCCTTGAAGCGCAGCAGTTCTGGGCCGTATTTTGGCCCGCGCCCGGATTCTTCCCACAATTCGAAGGGCTGCACGGCCGGCATCAGCAGTTCGATGGCACCCGCGCGATTCATTTCCTCGCGCACGATGTTTTCCACTTTGCGCAACACGCGCAGGCCCATCGGCATCCAGGTGTAGATGCCGCCGGCGAGGCGGCGGATCAGTCCGGCGCGCAACATCAGCTTGTGGCTGACGATCTCGGCGTCGGAGGGGGCTTCCTTGAGGGTGGCGATGAAGAACTGGCTGGCGCGCATGGCTATGGGCTGGAAATCGGAAAGCCGGCATTTTACCTGCCGCGCTCGCCTGTCGCTGCGGGAAATACGGCTTTCAAGTGGGGCGTGATTGTGGAAGAATGGACCCCAATCAATCATTGGAACTTGCATCATGCTCGATCGTGAAGGCTTCCGCCCGAACGTCGGCATCGTTCTGGTCAACAGTCGCAACGAGGTGTTTTGGGGCAAACGGATCCGCGAACATTCCTGGCAGTTTCCGCAGGGTGGCATCAAGAAGGGCGAGACGCCCGAACAGGCGATGCTGCGTGAACTGGAGGAGGAAACCGGCCTCAAGCCCGAACATGTGCGGATCATCGGCCGCACCCGCGACTGGTTGCGCTACGAGGTGCCGAAGCAGTGGATACGCCGCGAATGGCGCACCACTTACCGGGGACAGAAACAGATCTGGTTTCTGCTGCGGCTGGTCGGCCGCGACAGCGACGTCTGCCTGCGCGCCAGCGAACATCCGGAATTCGACGCCTGGCGCTGGAACAGCTACTGGGTGCCGCTGGCCAGCGTGATCGAGTTCAAGCGCGGGGTCTACGAAGCGGCGCTGCTCGAACTTGCGCGCTTGTTGTTCGCCCATCCCGAGGAACGGCAGCCGCGCTGGGAAACCAGCGACGAGCCCGAGCACAAATGACCCGTTGGGCTGCCCTGCTGCTGGCCGGAATCGCAGGGAGTGCGCTCGCCCAGTTCGGCTCCTATCCACGCGACGACAAAGGCTATTACGACGAGGATGCGGAGAAGCCTTGGGTGGAGGCGGCGGTTGATCTGCCGGCGTTTCCGGTAGAAGCAAACCTGATCGAGTTTTATGTCGGCGCCGCAGCAAGCAACAAGTTCTTCATCGACGCCAGCACGCTCTCCGCGGGCAGCGACGGCACCCTGCGCTATGTGCTGGTGGTCCGGACTACTGGCGGCGCGACCAATGTCAGCTTCGAAGGCATCCACTGCAAGGAGCGCCGCTGGAAACATTACGCCACGGGTCGCAGCGATGGCACCTGGGTCAAGTCCCCTTCGTCGCGCGCCGATTGGCGGCCCATCGAAAACCGGCCGGTAAATCGCCACCATGCCGCCTTGAGTCGCGATTTTTTTTGCCCCGGCGGAATCCAGATCAACTCGGCCGAGGAGGGGCGCAACGCCCTGCGCCTGGGAAAGCATCCGAATGCGCTCTGAAGCCGCCTCGATGATCGATGCCCTGATCCCGGAAATCGACAAGGCATTGCGTGCCGTGTTCGCACCGGCGCCGAGCCGTCGTGCAATGCCCGGCGCCAGCCTGCCCGAAGCCGAAATGAGCGTCGCCGAAAAACGCCATGTCGCGGCCCTGATGCGCGTCAATCATTGCGGAGAAATCTGCGCCCAGGCCCTCTACCAGGGCCAGGCGCTCAGTTCGAGCGACCCACGGGTGCGGCGCGAACTGGCGCAGGCGGCATGGGAGGAAACCGAGCATCTCAACTGGACGGAGCGGCGAATCGCCGAACTGGGTGGGCGCAAGAGCATTCTCAATCCGCTCTGGTATGCCGGTTCCCTCGCCATCGGCACCGTCGCCGGGAAGTTCGGCGATGCGTGGAGCCTGGGTTTTCTGGCCGAAACCGAGAAGCAGGTCGAAGGGCACCTTGAAAGCCACAAGGCGATCCTTCCCGCTCAGGATCGCAAGTCGTGGGAAGTGCTGGAGCAGATGAAGCTTGACGAAATGCGCCACGCCGAGACCGCGAACCACCACGGTGCGCGCGAACTGCCCCTGCCGGTAAGGCTGGCGATGAAGCTTTCGTCGAAGCTGATGACGCGCCTTTCCTACTACGCCTGACGAGGTCCTCAGGCAGCGACTACCTCGAAGCTGTGCGTGATCTCGGCCGTATGGCCGAGCATGATCGACGCCGAGCAGTACTTTTCCGCCGAGAGCTTGACGGCACGCTCCACCGCATCCGGCTTCAGGTCTTTTCCCGTCACCAGGAAGTGCATGTTGATGCGGGTGAATACCTTGGGGTCCGATTCCGCCCGCGTGGCCTGCAGCTTTACTTCGCAGCCGCTGACGTCGTGGCGGCCCCGCTTCAGGATCAGCACGATATCAAAGGCGGTGCAGCCGCCGGTGCCGGCGAGCAGCAATTCCATGGGGCGTGGCGCCAGGTTGCGGCCGCCTGCCTCGGGGGCGCCGTCCATGCATACCATGTGACCGCTGCCGGTTTCGGCGACGAAGCTCATTCCTTCATGCCAGCGTACTGTGCATTCCATTTCGGGACCCTTTCAAGCGCGAACCAGGGATTCTAGCCGGGCCACCGGAGCGCGATTGTGGCGGGGCAGCAAATTTCCTCCATAAGCCGTTTCCGGAGTCAAACTCCGGACCGCCATACATCTTTGGTTTTATCTGCTAAAAGGCGCAAATGCCCATATTTTTCAATAAAAACAAACACATTAAGTTTCAACTTGTTTCGCCGTGAAAAACAGGTTGCGCAGCGCACAAAAAATCCTTGCAATGCAGCAATGGCTATGCAAGAATTTGTTCAACGCGACGCAATTTGGCACTGAGAAATTCAGCGGCAATTTGTGTCTGACCCCCGTCTCCTCCACCCTCCTCCTTTGGTGTGGATTAAGCGCAACCCGACCCGGGTTGCGTTTTTTTTCGTCGATTTCCGGGTGATCCGTGCAAACCGAGAGCCTGCAGTTGTTTGTTTGACACGGTGCACGAAGCTCTGTACGATTCGCGCCCTTCTAGGCTGGGTCGGTAGCTCAGTCGGTAGAGCAGCGGACTTTTAATCCGTTGGTCCCGAGTTCGAATCTCGGCCGACCCACCACCGTAATATATAATTTGAAAATCGGGTTGTTAGCTCAGTTGGTAGAGCAGCGGACTCTTAATCCGTAGGTCGAGTGTTCGAGCCACTCACAACCCACCAGTATTCAAGCGGCTTCCAGCGATGGAGGCCGTTTTTTTGGCTGGCAGCAGAAACGCCGGGAATGAAATCAGTTTCCGATCAATGCAGGCTGACCGCGAGGCCCACCAGCAGCAACAGCAGGCCACGTACCCCTCCCCAGCGCACGAGGCGGGCGCGCAGGGCGTCGTGCCAGGCACCTTGCGCGCCCGGACGCAGCCAGACCGGCAGAAGGTGCGATGCCGCGCCGCTCACCAGCGGCAGCAGGAATGCGATCACGAAACCTGCCACGAGCGGACGCGCCGGCACCCATCCCGCGCCGTGGGCCGCGCCCAACACCAGCATGCCGAACAGCCCGAGTGCCGCAGTTGCCAGGGATGGCGCCGCGCCATCGGCGCGCAACAGGGCGGCGCCAAAGCGCGATCGCCAAGCAGACAGCATGTGCAGCACGACGTAGCCGTAGAGTCCGCTACCGAGCAGTGCCAGCAGCGCGCCAAGCGCGGCTACTGACGCGGGGAGCAAAGAGGACACGCCGATCGAGATCAGCAGGGCGCCGCTCGCCGCCCACTTGAGGTCGGTTCGCAGGCGGGTGGCGACATCGGGGTCGGCCTGTCGCAGGGAGGTCGGCAGCAAGACCTGCAAGGTTCCCAATGCCGTCAGTCCGACGAAGCCGAGCAGGTTGGCGTGCAGGTGGAACAGGCGCAGGCCGCCGCGTTGGGCCGGAAACCAGGGCATCAGGATTACCGCCAGCAGGGCCAGGAGCAGGAATCCCAGGGCCGCCAGATACCAGTCCAGGCCGCGGTGGCGCGGACCGAACATGCGCCGCGCGCGGGCCAGCATCCAGCCGCCGAGCGACGCGGCGGCAAGCAGGGCGACAAGGGCGGCGATGCCCAGTCCTGTCGGCGAAAAACTCGTTGCGAATATGCCGACTGCCAGCGCTCCGCCGGCCCAGGCCAGCATGGGCGGTCCCCATGCGGCGAGGGCGGGCGGGGAACTGCGTGTCAGCACCGGAACGAAGTAGCCCATCGCCGCAAGGATCAGCGGCATCACGCCCAGGGCAAAGGCCAGATGGGCGGCAAGTTGCGGCGAGCCCCGTTCCGCGACCAGCAATATGCCGGAACTCACCAGTGCGATCAGCGCGGCGATGGCCAGCAGGGGCAGGAGGGTGAGCCGGGGCATGCGTCGATTGTAATGGCCGTGGCCGCATGCCACACTCGCGCCCCATGTCCGCTACCCCATCCCGCGCGCCGGCATCGTTCTGCTCGGCCTGCTCTCCCTTGGCTGGGGCCTCAACTGGCCGATCATGAAGGTCGTGATCACCGAACTGCCGCGCCTGACCTTCCGCGGCGACAGCATCCTGCTCGCATCGGTCGGGCTGTTCGGCATCGCATGGTTTTCCGGGCAATCCCTGAAAGTGCCGGCCGGACGCTGGCGCCAGTTGCTGGCCATGGCCGCCTGCAACATCACCGGCTGGAACATCTTTGCCATCTACGGCGTCAGCCTGCTGCCGTCGGGACGCGCGGCCATCCTCGGCTACACCATGCCGATCTGGAGCGCGCTGCTTTCGGTCTGGTTCCTCCATGAACCGCTCAATCGCCGCCGGCTGGCCGGCCTCGCGCTCGGCATGGGTGGCATGGCGCTGCTGCTGGCCGCAGAGTTCGAAAAGCTCGGCAGCGCGCCGATCGGAGTGGTCCTGATGCTGGTCGCGGCGATCTTCTGGGCCGGCGGGCTGGTGATCTACAAACGCAGCCCCTTGCCCATGCCCATCACCTCGCTGACGGCCTGGCAAACATTGCTCGGCGGCCTTCCCGTCGCGCTTTCCGGCCATTTCCTGGAGAACGTCCACTGGGACGCATTGACCTTCTGGCCATTGTTCGGCTTCTGGTACAACGTCTTCATCGCCCTGCTGTTCTGCTACTGGGCCTGGAACAAGCTGGTGCAGATGGTTCCCGCATCCGTGTCGTCGCTCGGCTCCCTGATCGTGCCGGTGGTCGGCGGGTTCAGCGGCATGGTGATACTCGGCGAAACGCCGCGCTGGCAGGATTACGCCGCACTGGCGCTGGTGCTGACCGCGATCGCAACGGTGCTGCTGCCGCCACGGGCAGCCGTTTGAGCGAGCGCAAGTCGCGGCCAGCCGGTTTCGGGCACAATTGGCCCATGCTCAATGTTTCGGGTCTTGCCTGTTCGCGCGGTGAACGCCGCCTGTTCGCCGACGTCGGCTTCTCGCTCGATGCAGGTGAGTGGCTGCACGTGCAGGGTGAAAACGGTGCCGGCAAGACCAGCCTGATGCGCCTGCTGGTGGGCCTTTCCCCGGCCGATGCCGGGGAAATCCGCTGGCGCGGCGAAGCGACGCCCTGCCTCGAATTCCGCCGCGACCTGATTTACCTGGGGCACCATGCCGCCGTCAAGGAGGACCTGACGCCGCTGGAAAACCTGCGCCTGTCGGCGGCACTGGACGGCATCGGGCTCGACGAGCGCGCCGCGCTGGCCGCACTGATCCGCCTGGGCCTGCGTGGTCGCGAAGACCTGCCGGTGCGCGTGCTTTCCGCCGGGCAGAAGCGCCGCGTGCTGCTGGCCCGCCTGCTGACGCGCCCGGCGGTGCTGTGGGTGCTCGACGAAGCGTTCAACGCGCTCGACGTCGCCGCGGTGAAACTGCTCGGCGAATTGATTGCGGAGCACCTGGCAAAGGGCGGCATGGCCGTCCTCACCAGCCACCAGCCGCTGCCCGTGCCGGGCGGCAGGACGCTGGTGTTGTGAGCGCTTTTCTCGCCACGGTTCGTCGCGACCTGCTGCTCGCCTTGCGCCGCAAGAGCGAGGTGCTGACCGCCGTGTTCTTCTTCGTCATCGTCACCAGCCTGTTTCCGCTCGGCATCGGGCCGGAACCGGTGCTGCTGAAGAAGATCGCTCCCGGCATCCTCTGGGTCGCCGCGCTGCTGGCGACGCTGCTGGGCCTGCCCCGTTTGTTCGCCGCCGACCATGGCGACGGCACGCTGGAGCAGATGGCGCTCTCGCCCTCGCCCTTGGGCATGCTGGTTGCAGGTAAAATACTGGCCCACTGGCTGCTGTGCGGCCTGCCGCTGGTCCTGCTGGCGCCGGTTCTGGGTCTGCAGTTTGATCTCGATCCATCAGCCCTCGGCATCCTGACCCTGGCGCTACTGCTGGGAACGCCCCTGCTGTCGCTGATCGGCGCGATCGGCGCGGCGTTGACGCTGGGGGTGCGAGGGGGCGGCGTGCTGCTTGCGCTGCTGGTGTTGCCGCTTTACATTCCGGCGCTGATTTTCGGGGCCGGCGCGGTGGAAGCCCATATTGCCGGTCTCGGCGCGGGCGGACACCTGTCCCTGCTGGCAGCGATGCTGGCCTTGGCCGTATTTTTCGCGCCGTGGGCGACCACGGCAGCGTTGAGGATAGCGTTGGAGTGAGACAGTCGATCGTTCATTGGTTCAAGTTCGCCAGCCCGCAGAGCTTTTATCCGCTGGCCGGGCGGATGATTCCGTGGTTCTGGGCCGCCGCCGCGATCTTCGGCGTCGCCGGTCTGTGGATCTCGTTCTTCGTGGCGCCGACCGATGCGCAGCAGGGCGAGGGCTACCGCATCATCTTCGTCCATGTGCCGGCATCGTGGATGTCGATGTTCATCTACCTGGTGATGGCCTTCTGGGCCGGCCTCGGCCTTGCGCTCAACACGCGGGTCTCGGGCATGATGGCGCAGGCGCTGGCGCCCACCGGCGCGCTGATGGCGGCACTCTCGCTACTGACCGGGGCGTTGTGGGGCAAGCCCATGTGGGGCGCATGGTGGGTGTGGGACGCGCGCCTGACGTCCGAACTGATCCTGTTCTTCCTCTACCTCGGCTTCATGGCGTTGCAGGCGGCGATCGACGATCCGCGGCGTGCCGACAAGGCCGGCGCGATCCTCGCGCTGGTCGGCGTGGTGAATATCCCCATCATCTATTTCTCGGTGAAATGGTGGAACACGCTGCACCAGGGCTCCACCATCAACCTCAACAAGGCGCCCTCGATGGCGCAGACCATGCTCTGGGGCATGCTGCTGATGGCGCTGGCCTTCTGGATGTATTCGATCGCCGTGGCGCTGATGCGGGTGCGCGCGATCATCCTCGAACGCGAGCGGCACACGGAATGGGTGAAGCATGCAGTGGAATAGCGTCGGCGAGTTTTTCGCCATGGGCGGTTATGCGCTTTACGTCTGGGGCAGCTTTGGTGCTTGCGCCGTGCTGATGATTGCGGAACCTTTCCTGGCCCGGCGACGTCTTAGCGAGGTTCGCAAGATCCTGGCCCGCGAACGCCTCGCCGACGAACTCGACCTGCAACAAAAAAATCAATGAAACCGAGACAGAAACGCATTGCCCTGATCGTGGGCGGACTGGCTTCGCTGGCGCTCGCTGCGGTGCTGACGCTGAACGCGCTGGACAGCAACATCGCCCTGTACGTGACACCCTCCGAGGTCGCCGCCGGCAAGGCGCCGCAGGGCAAGGCATTCCGCATCGGCGGCATGGTCAAGGAAGGGTCGGTCAAGCGCCAGAACATGACCGTGCATTTCGTCGTCACCGATACCGCCAAGGACATTCCCGTCGCTTACACCGGCATCCTTCCGGACCTGTTCAAGGAAGGCAAGGGGGCGGTCATCCAGGGCCGATTGGGCGGCGACGGCGTCTTCGCCGCCTCCGAAGTGCTGGCCAAGCATGACGAGAACTACATGCCTCCCGAGGCGCAGCACGCGGTAGAGCAGGCGCAGAAGGCGCAGAAGACCCTGGGCGCATCGCCCAACAAATGATTGCAGGCGCGGCTTCGGCCCTCTTCCCGTCGGGCGCCGGGAGAAACGGCCCGCAAGGCGGCGCGGGCCGCCGCCACCGACACGCCTCGCCGGCTTCCGGCGCGCAACCAACCAGGCACAGAACATGACTCCCGAAATCGGACACTTCGCACTCATCCTGGCTTTTGTCATTTCAATCGCGCAAGGCGTGTTGCCCCTGCTCGGCGCCCAGCGAGGCCAGGCGCAATGGGTGGCGCTGGCGCGCCCGGCGGCGCAAACGCAGTTCCTGCTGATCGCGGTGGCATTCGTTTGCCTCGCGCAAAGCTTCCTGGCCAATGACTTTTCGGTGGCCTATGTCGCCAACCACTCCAATACGCAACTTCCCACGCTGTATCGCTTCTCGGCGGTATGGGGCGGCCATGAAGGCTCGCTGCTGCTCTGGGTGTTCATGCTGGCCGGATGGGGCGCGGCAGTGTCGCTGGCCTCGCGCCAACTGCCGGAAATCATGGTGGCGCGCGTGCTGGCGGTGTTGGGCCTGGTCGGCATCGGCCTGCTGGCCTTCATCCTGTTTACCTCGAACCCCTTCGATCGCATGCTGCCGGCCGCCGCCGAAGGCCGCGACCTCAATCCCCTGCTGCAGGACCCCGGGCTGGTGTTCCATCCGCCGATGCTCTACATGGGTTACGTCGGGTTCTCGGTCGCCTTCGCCTTTGCCATTGCGGCGCTGATCTCGGGGCGCCTCGATGCGGCCTGGGCGCGCTGGTCGCGGCCGTGGACCACGGCGGCCTGGGTCTTCCTCACGCTCGGCATCGCGCTGGGCAGCTGGTGGGCCTACTACGAACTGGGCTGGGGCGGCTGGTGGTTCTGGGACCCGGTGGAGAACGCTTCCTTCATGCCCTGGCTGGTCGGCACCGCGCTGATCCATTCGCTGGCGGTCACGGAAAAGCGCGGCGCCTTCAAGAACTGGACCGTGCTGCTGGCGATCGCGGCGTTCTCGCTGTCGCTGCTGGGCACCTTCCTCGTTCGCTCCGGCGTGCTGACCTCGGTGCACGCCTTTGCCACCGACCCGCGGCGCGGCATCTTCATTCTGGCCCTGCTGGTGATCGTCGTCGGCAGCTCGCTGGTGCTGTTCGCCTGGCGCGCGCCGAAGGTCGCCGCCGGCGGCAATTTCGCCGTGGTCTCGCGCGAAACCATGCTGCTGATGAACAACGTGCTGCTGGTGGTGGCCACCGGCAGTGTGCTGCTGGGCACCTTGTACCCGCTGCTGATCGACGCGCTCGGCATGGGCAAGCTGTCGGTCGGGCCACCCTATTTCAATGCCGTGTTCGTGCCGGTCATGGTGCCCCTGCTGCTGCTGATGGCGGTCGGCCCCCTGGCGCACTGGAAGCACGCCGACCTCAAGGCGATCGCGCGCCGCCTGCGCGTCAGCATGGTGCTGGCGGTCATTGCCGGCATCGCGCTGCCGCTGATGATGGGCGCATGGACGCCGCTCACCGCGATGAGCTCCCTGCTGGCGGTGTGGATCGCCGCCAGCGGCGTGTTCCAGATCATGGACCGGATGAAGGCGGGCAAGCCTGCCGCCGCCTTCTGGGGCATGCAGATCGCCCACCTCGGGATTGCCGTATTCGTCATCGGCGTCGCCATGGTCGGCGGCTACCAGGAAGAGAAGGACGTGCGCATGGAGCCGGGCGACACGGTCAAGGTCGGCGGCTACGATTTCCGCCTGATCGGGGTCAAGATGGCGCCCGGACCCAACTATCGGGCGTCGGTCGGCACCGTCGAGTTGTCCAAGGATGGCAAGGTGTTGAAGACCATGCATCCTGAGAAGCGCCAGTATTTCTCCTCGCAGATGCCGATGACCGAAGCTGCGATCGACGCCGGGTTTACCCGCGACGTGTATGTCTCGCTCGGTGAGCCGCTCGACAATACCGGCGCCTGGAGCGTGCGGGTCTATTACAAGCCCTTCGTCGACTGGATCTGGGGCGGCTGCCTGCTGATGGGCCTCGGCGGCCTGGTCGCCATGCTCGACCGCCGTTACCGCCTGCGCGTCCGTGCGCCGTCGACACTGCCCGGCGGAGTGCCGGCATGAAGCTGCGCACCCTGCTGTTCTGTTGCGGCCTGCTGTTCGCCGGCATGGCGCAGGCGAAGGAGGCGGCGCCGATGGCTGCCGACGTCGAGGTCGAAAAGCGCATGGTGGCCATCAGCGAGGAACTGCGCTGCCTGGTCTGCCAGAACGAGTCCCTGTCCGGGTCGCACGCCGAACTGGCGCAGGACCTGCGTCGCGAGATTCGCAGCATGATCGCCGCCGGCAAGACCGACAAGGAGATCCTCGACTTCATGGTCGATCGCTACGGCGATTTCGTGCGCTACCGGCCGCCGATCAAGCCCACCACCTGGCTCTTGTGGGGCGGACCCTTCCTGTTGCTCGGCGGCGGAGTCGCCGCGCTGATCGCATTCCTGCGGCGCCGCGCCAGGGAGAGCGCAGCCCCCGCGCTTTCCGACGAGGAACGCCGCCGCGCCGAAGCCCTGCTGGACAAAACCAACTCATGACCTACTTCTATCTTGCGGTGGCGACGCTGGTCGTCGTCGCCTTGTTGCTGCTGTTGCGCCCGTGGTGGCGTTCCGGACGCCGTGTCGTCAGCGCCGACTTTCTGCCGGTGCTGAATACCGCCATCCATCGCGACCGCCTGACCGAACTCGAGCGCGACCATGCCAACGGCACGCTGTCGGCCGCCGACCTCGCCGAGGCGCGCGAGGAACTGCAGCGCCAGTTGCTCGACGACACGGCCGCCGCCGAAGTCGTCACCACGGACGGTTCCAGCCGTCGCGGCGGCATCGTGCTTGCCGTCCTGTTGCCGCTGGCCGCGGTCGGGCTTTATGCGATGCTGGGCACGCCCGCGGCGGTCCTGCCCGGCGAGGTGCAGGCGCAGCGCGCCATGGCCGACATGGAGCAACTCACCGCCAAGCTGGCGCAGAAGATGGAGCAGAACCCCGACAATCCGGAAGGCTGGGCCATGCTGGCACGTTCCTACAAGTCGCTGGGCCGCTGGGATGATGCAGAGCGGGCCTACACCCGCATCGGGCCGGACCTGGAAAAGAACGCCGAGTTGCTGGCCGAAGTGGCGGAACTGCTGGTGCAGAAGAACAACGGTTTCGATGCGCGATCGCGCGAATTGATCCAGAAGGCGCTGCGCCTCGAGCCCGACAACATGCTGGCCCTGTTCCTCGGCGGCGGCGAGGCTTTCGGCGCCGGGCGCTACGCGGCCGCCGCGGATTACTGGGGACGCTTGCTGCCGCGCCTGGAACCCGACAGCGAAGACGCGCGCATGGTCGAATCGAGCCTGGCGATGGCGCGCGAGCGCAGCGCGGGCGGCGGCCGTGTTGCCGCTGCCAAGCCGGCCCCGGGTCGCGGCGATGTCCTGCCCGGCACCGCCGTTCCGCAGGACGAAGTGCATCGCGGCGTGGCGAAATCGGGAGCGGACGCGAGTCCGGCGAAGCCCGCGGCGAATTTGGCCGCCACCTCGGTCCGCGGTCGCGTCGAACTCGCTGCCGCCCTCAAGGGCAAGGCGGGTCCCGAGGACGTGGTCTTCATTTTCGCCCGTGCCGTCGATGGCCCGCGCATGCCGCTCGCGGCCAAGCGCGCCCGGGTTGCCGACCTGCCGCTGGATTTCGTGCTCGACGACAGCCAGGCGGTGATGCCGGGGGCCAATCTTTCCTCGGCGCAGCAGGTGCGGGTCGAAGTGCGCATTTCGAAATCCGGCACGGCAACGCCCGCCAGCGGCGACCTGACCGGCAAGAGCGAGGCCGTGAAGCCCGGCGCCAAGGGGCTGCGCGTGGTCATCGACCGCATCGAACCCTGATCCCCCGCCCGGCGCCCGCCGGGTTTCCATCCAGCAAGATGGCCCGATCGCCATGGAGACCTTCTCCATGGCGATTTCGTTGGAACGCATTTTTTGATTGATCCGGGTCAAGGCAAACGAGTTTCGCAAGCCTAGGATGTTGCATGTGCACAAGACCGTTTTTTATGAATGGTTATTGGGCTGTGGTGCCCGTAGTCGGGCGCCGATCCGAACCCGAAGCGGAGTCCCGCAATGAACATATCCAGCGCAATCGTCCACGCCAGCCCAGGCGCACTTTCCATCGTCGAGGCCGGGCTTGCCGCTCTGGCCGGGGTTGAAGTGCATGCCATTTCACCCGAAGGCAAGTTGATCGTCACCATCGAAACCGACGATGACGGCAGCAATGTCGCCACCTACGAACGCATCGGCCAACTGGACGGAGTGATGTCTGCGGCCATGGTCTATCACCAAACCGAATCCGAGCCATTCAAGGAGATCTGAAATGAAATTGACGCGACGTGAATTCATCAAGACCAATGCCATCGCTGCGGCCGCCGCCAGTGCCGGCATGAGCATTCCCGGCGTGGCGCTCGCCGCCGCGCCGCAAAGCCAGGACGGCGTGCGCTGGGACAAGGGCGTCTGCCGCTATTGCGGCGTGGGCTGCGGTGTGCTGATCGGGGTCAAGGACGGCCGCGTGGTCGCCACCCAGGGCGACCCGGATGCGCCGGTGAACAAGGGTCTCAACTGCGTCAAGGGCTACTTCCTGTCGAAGATCATGTACGGCAAGGACCGCCTGACCAAGCCGCTGCTGCGCATGAAGGACGGCAAGTTCGACAAGAACGGCGAATTCGCCCCGATCTCCTGGGATGCCGCCTTCGACATCATGGCCGAGAAGGTCAAGGCCACTCTCAAGGAACCCACGCAGGGCCCCTACGGCGTCGCCATGTTCGGCTCCGGTCAATGGACGGTGTGGGAAGGCTATGCCGCCGCCAAGCTGATGAAGGCCGGCTTCCGCAGCAACAGCATCGATCCGAATGCGCGCCACTGCATGGCTTCGGCCGTGGCCGGCTTCATGCGCACCTTCGGCATCGACGAGCCGATGGGCTGCTATGACGACGCCGAGCATGCCGATGTCTTTGCGCTGTGGGGTTCCAACATGGCCGAGATGCATCCGATCCTCTGGTCGCGCATCACCAATCGCCGCCTCACCGCCAACCATGTCAGGATCCATGTGCTATCGACCTTCAGCCACCGCTCCTGCGAACTGGCCGATAACGAACTGATCTTCAAACCCCAGTCGGATCTGGCGATCCTCAATTACATCTGCAACTACATCATCCAGAACAAGGCGGTGAACCAGGAGTTCGTCAAGAAGAACGTCGGCTTCTTCCAGGGTGTCACCGACATCGGTTACGGCCTGCGGCCGAACCATCCGCTGGAACAGGTGGCCAACAACAACGGCTACCCCGGCGCCGACGGCAAGCCCAAGGGCGACCCGAACAAGCACACGCCGATCACGTTCGACGACTTCGCGAAGTTCGTCTCCGAATACACGCTGGACAAGGCGCACGAGATTTCCGGCGTGCCCAAGGAGAAGCTGGAAGCCCTGGCCAAGGCCTATGCCGACCCGAAGGTCAAGGTCACCTCCTACTGGACCATGGGCTTCAACCAGCATACGCGCGGCACCTGGGTCAATAACATGATCTACAACGTGCACCTGCTGACGGGCAAGATTTCCGAGCCGGGCAACAGTCCCTTCTCGCTGACCGGCCAGCCCTCGGCCTGCGGCACCGCGCGCGAGGTCGGCACCTTCGCCCACCGCCTGCCGGCCGACATGGTAGTGATGAATCCCAAGCACCGCGAGTTCGCCGAGAAGGCCTGGAAGCTGCCGGCCGGCACGATTCCGCCGAAGCCCGGCTACCACGCCGTACTGCAAAGCCGCATGCTGAAGGACGGCAAGATCGGCTTCTACTGGACCTCGACCACCAACAACATGCAGGCCGGGCCCAACGTCAATGGCGAGATCTATCCGGGCTGGCGCAATCCGAAGGCCTTCGTTGTCGTCTCGGACGTCTATCCGACGGTGTCGGCGATGTCGGCCGACCTGATCCTGCCCTGCGCGATGTGGATGGAAAAGGAAGGCATGTTCGGCAATGCCGAACGGCGCGGCCAGATGTGGCGCCAGCAGGTCAAGGCGCCGGGCGAGTCGCGGTCCGACTTGTGGCAGTACATGGAATTCTCCAAGCGCTTCAAGGTCGAGGACGTCTGGCCGGCCGACCTGCTGGCCAAGGCGCCGGAGCTGAAAGGCAAGACGCTCTACGAGGTGCTGTATGCCAACGGCCAGGTGAACAAATTTCCGAAGGAAGAATGCGCCACGGTCAATGCCCACGCCTGGGCCGGCTACACCAACGACGAGACCGAAGCCTTCGGCTACTACGTGCAGAAGGGCCTGTTCGAGGAATACGCCGGCTTCGGCCGCGGCCACGCCCACGACCTGGCGCCCTTCGACACCTACCACAAGGTGCGCGGCCTGCGCTGGCCGGTGGTCGATGGCAAGGAAACCCTGTGGCGCTTCCGCGAGGGCTATGACACTTACGTCAAGAAGGGCGAGGGCGTGAGGTTCTACGGCTATCCCGACGGCAAGGCGAAGATCTTCGCGCTGCCTTATCAGCCGGCGGCGGAAATGCCGGACAAGGACTTCGACCTCTGGTTGTGCACCGGCCGCGTGCTGGAGCACTGGCATACCGGTTCGATGACGCGCCGCGCCCCCGAGCTCTACAAGTCCTTCCCCGATGCCGTGGTCTGGATGCACCCGAAGGATGCCGAGAAGCGCGGCTTGAAGCGCAACGACGTGGTCAAGGTGTCCACGCGGCGCGGCGAGATCGAACTGCGGGTCGACACCAAGGGCCGCAACAAGCCGCCGGAGGGGTTGATCTTCATCCCCTTCTTCGACGAGCACCGCCTGGTCAACAAGCTCACCCTGGATGCCACTTGCCCGATCTCGAAAGAGACGGACTTCAAGAAGTGCGCGGCCAAGGTGGTCAAGGCCTGAGCGGCATGACGGGAGACCTCGGGGAGTGGTGAGCATCGCGCGCTCCCCGTCCGGGAATCATGGACAAGGTGGACAAACCCAGCGCCGCAGCGCGGCGCCAGTTCCTCGCCGACACGGCGCGCATGGCCTGTGGCGTCGGCCTGCTGGGGCTTGGCGTCGGGCTTTACGCGCGTCATGCGCAAGCCCTGCCGCCGGCCGCCATCCGGCCGCCCGGAGCGCTCGCGGAAACGGAATTCTCGGCCGCCTGCATCCGCTGCGGCATGTGCGTGCGCGATTGTCCCTACGACATCCTGCACCTGGCGAAACCGGAAGAACCGATGTCCACCGGCACGCCCTACTTCGTCGCGCGCCAGTTGCCCTGCGAGATGTGCGAGGACATTCCCTGCGTCAAGGCCTGTCCTACCGGGGCGCTCGACCATTCGCTGACGGACATCAACAAGTCGAAGATGGGGCTCGCGGTGCTGGTCGACCACGAGACCTGCCTGAATTTTCTCGGCCTGCGCTGCGACATCTGCTACCGCGTCTGCCCGGTGATCGACAAGGCAATCACTCTCGATCCGCAGACCAATGCGCGCACCGGCAAGCACACGCTGTTCATACCCGTGGTGCATTCGGAGCACTGCACCGGATGCGGCAAGTGCGAAAAGGCCTGCCCGACGGAAGTCGCCGCGATCAAGGTGTTCCCGCTCTACATGGCCAAGGGCCAGCTCAGTTCGCACTATCGCCTGGGCTGGGTGGAGAAGGAAAAGGCCGGCGGCAGCCTGGTCGCGCCCGACGTCGAGCACCAGTACAACATGCCCGAGGGCATGAAGTATGAAAGCGGCAAGGGGCTCTCCGGCAGTGCCGGCGCCGTGTCGCCAGCGCCGACTCCTGCCGAACCCGTCGCCGTGCCGAAGGCTTTCCAGGGGGGCAAGCTATGAGCGCCCCGCTTCCCGTGACACCTCTCCGTCCCGGTGCCGAAGCGATCGCCGCCAAGGGTTGGCTGGTGGCGCACAAGTGGCTCTTCCTGCGTCGTGGCAGCCAGTTCGGCATCCTGTTGCTGTTCCTGGTCGGGCCGTGGTTCGGCTGGTGGATCGTCAAGGGCAACCTGAATTTCAGCTACACGCTGAACGTGCTGCCACTGGCCGATCCCTACGTCATTCTGCAGTCGCTGCTGGCGCGACAAATGCCGGAAAAGCTGGCGCTTATCGGCGCAGCGATCGTTGCCCTCTTCTATCTGCTGGTCGGCGGCCGCAGCTATTGCGCCTGGGTCTGCCCGGTGAATCTGCTGACCGATTTCGCCTACTGGCTGCGCGTGCGGCTGGGACTCAAGGGCAGCGCCCACATCAGCCGGCCCACGCGCTACTGGATGCTGGGCATGACGCTGCTGCTTGCCGCGGCAAGCGGAACCATCGCCTGGGAGATGGTCAATCCGGTGTCCATGCTGCATCGCGGGCTGTTCTTCGGCATCGGCTTTGCCTGGGCGGTGCTGCTGGCGGTATTCCTCTTCGACCTGTTCGTCATGCGCCACGGCTGGTGCGGACACCTGTGCCCGGTCGGCGCCTTCTACAGCCTGATCGGAAGGCTTTCGCTAACCCGCATCAAGCTGCCGGCGCGCGCCGCCTGCAACGACTGCATGGACTGCTTCGCCGTCTGTCCGGAACCGCAGGTGATACGCCCGGCGCTGAAAGCCATCGGCGGCACGCCGCCCGTGATCCTCGAAGCCAACTGCACCAACTGCGGTCGCTGCATCGATGTCTGCTCGAAGGATGTGTTCGCCTTCGGCACCCGTTTCAACACTACCGTCGCACCCATGAATGGCGTCCCGCAAGCGGCGCCGAAGTAGCCAAACAAGTGATCAACCTTCAATTTCGTCTGGGGAGTCCATCATGAAGAAAACCGTTACCATCCTCCTGGCATCGCTGCTCACCGTCGTCGTCGGCTGCGCCAGCTACGAGCCGCTGGTTTCGATGCGCGGCGCCGATGTCGCCGCAGCCGACAAGGCGCCCGGAGAACTTGTCTACGCCGGCAAGCGGCCGGGCACGCAACCGGTGATCGCCCGCACCTTCAGCACCCAGCCGCCGCTGATCCCGCACGCCGTGGACAATTTCGACGAAGTGACGCTCACCGAAAACCAGTGCATGGATTGCCACGGTCCGGCCAACTACGTGAAGAAGAATTCGCCGAAACTGGGCGACAGCCATTTCATCGCCGCCACCAAGGCCTTCGATCCGTCACGCCACAACTGCACGCAGTGCCACGTACCGCAGGTCGATGCCCCGGCGCTGGTCGAGAACCGCTTTATCGGCAACATCAAGTAGGCAGTGGCGATCGATGCGACGCGCGCCGGCGCTGCCGGGCGTCGCAGACAGTTCAGGCCACACTGATCGCCGACACCGGGCACGGCGCCACGCAGGCTCCGCAGCCGGTGCAGGCGCCCGCGTCGATTTCCGCCACGGGAGGCCCGTTCAGGCGCGGGCTGAAGCGGATCGCGTTTGTTCCGCAGCGGTCGCCGCAGATCCGGCATTCCACTCCCCGCAATGGCAGGCAGGTGTTTGCCACCTGCGCCTTGATCGCCCACGGCCAGATCTGGCATTCCGAGTTCTGCAACGCGCCGGCCTTGCAGGCGGTGGCGCAGGCGCCGCAGAAGGTGCATTCGCCGCGCTTGAAGTCGACTTCCGGGTAGCCGCGCACGATGACGATGACGCGCGTCGGGCAGACCGGCACGCAGTCACCGCAGCGCGTGCAGGCCGCGAGGAAAAGTTCCTCGGCCAGCGACCAGGGCGGGCGTGGGGCGGGAGGGCGGGACTTGAAGTCCCCGCGCATGAACTGGCGTCGGCTGACCATGGGGTGTGTGCGATTGGAACGAGCCGCTAATTCTGCCTGCGCATGGCGCATCGCGCCAGCGCGCGTGATCTCGTGCCCACCTGGAGCGGCAAGGTGGGCGTGTCACAAAATCTTACCAATGCCGTCTTGGCTTCCGGAGAATCCGGACTAGTCTGATATTGAGGTCGCATGGATTTCGACCCGAATGCCAATCTCGCAATGAAAGGAAATGATCATGACAAGCACACTTCGCAAGAACTTCGGACGGATCGCTCTGGTGGCGCTTCTGGGCGCGTCGATAGCAGTTCCGATTGCCGCACAGCCCGCCGGCGGCCCCGGCATGGGTCCCGGACAGGGCATGGGGCAGGGTGGCGGCATGGGTCCCGGCGGCGGCAAGGCGATGCGCTTCAACTTCGACAAGGACAACACGCCCGGCTGGACCCTGATGAGCGCCGAGGAACGTGCGGCCCACAGTGGCAAGATGCGCGCCGCCAAGACCTACGACGAATGCAAGGCCCTGCAGGCCGAGCACCATCAGGCCATGGAAGCGCGCGCCAAGGAAAAGGGCGTCACCTTGCCGGCGCCTCGCGCGAATGGCTGCGACCGCATGAAGGCGCGCGGCTTCTTCAAGTAATCCGCCCCACGGCAAACCGGCGGGCGAGCTCCCGGCCAAATCTGGCCGGGAGTCCCGTTTCGTTCCTGCCGCCATGAACCAGCACGGCCATACCCATCAGGCGTTCGCGTTCAATCGCGCATTTGCCATTGGCATTGCGCTGAATTTCGGCTTCGTGGTGGTCGAGGCCGTCGCCGGCTGGATGGCCGGTTCGCTGGCCTTGCTGGCCGATGCCGGGCACAACCTGTCGGATGTCGCCGGCCTGGTACTGGCCTGGGGAGCGGCCCTGGCTGCCGGACGCCGTCCGGACTCGCGCCACACCTACGGCTGGCAGCGCGCATCGATCCTCGCCGCGTTCGCCAACGCGGTGCTGCTGCTGGTGGCGATGGGCTCGCTGCTGTGGGAGGCGGGCCATCGCCTGCAGGCGCCGCCGCCGACCGATGCGGCCGCCGTGATGGTCGTCGCCGCCATCGGCGTGCTGGTGAACGGCGCCACGGCGGCGCTGTTCATTTCGGGCATGAAATCCGACATGAACCTGCGCGGCGCCTTCCTGCACATGGCCGGGGATGCGCTGGTTTCGCTGGGCGTGGTGCTTGCCGGTGCGCTCTACTTGTGGAGCGGCTGGGCCTGGCTCGACCCGGTAGCCAGCATGGTGATCGCGCTGCTGATCATCGCCGGCACCTGGCGCCTGTTCCGGCAATCCCTGCACCTGCTGTTCGACGGCGTTCCGGAAAACGTGGTTCTGGCGGAAGTCGATGCGCTGCTGCGCACGCAGCCCGGCGTCGATGACGTGCACGACCTGCACGTCTGGGCCATGAGCACCACCGGGACGGCGCTGACGGCGCACCTGGTAATGCCCGGCGGCCATCCGGGCGATGCGTTCCTGGAGCAGGTCGGGCGCGAACTGCACGACCGCTTCCACATCACGCATCCGACCCTGCAGATCGAACTGGGCGGCCACGACCATGGCTGTGCGCGCACCCTTGGCGAATAGGGATCGGGCCGAAGCAAAGATTTGAGGAATCCACCATGCACATTCCTTGTTCGCAGCCTTTCGCCGTGATCGCCCTCCTGCGCGTCCTCGTGCTCGCACTGCTGTTCGCCGGTCCGGCACATGCGACCGGCGCCGGGGATGTCCCGGCCGGTTCCGGTGCCGACGGGCAGGCGCAGATACAGGTGTACTTCTTCTGGTCGCTGACCTGCCCGCACTGCATCGCGGCGCATCCGTTCATCGAGGACATCGCGCAGGCACGGCCCTGGGTCACGCTGCACGCGCTGGAGGTCTCGCGCGAGCCGGAGAACCTTCGCCGCTACGAAACCATGGCCCGCGCGCTCGGCGAGCAGGCAGCGGCCGTGCCGGCTGTGATTTTCTGCGGCGAGATGCATGTCGGCTGGGAGGGTGACGAGGTCACGGGCGCGCTACTGCGCCAGCGCCTCGACGCGTGTCGCAGCCAGGCCGGGGGCGGGTCGCCGGCTTCGGCCGACCCGACCCCGCCGGCGCCCCTCCATTTGCCGCTGGTCGGCGCCGTCGATCCTGGCAGCCTGTCGCTGCCGATGCTGACCCTGGTGCTGGCCGGACTCGACGCCTTCAATCCGTGTGCGTTCTTCGTCCTGCTGTTCCTGCTCTCGATGATGGCGCACCAGAAGAGCCGGGCCCGGATGCTGGCCATCGGCGGCGTCTTCGTCACCATCTCCGGGTTGATGTATTTCGCCTTCATGGCGACCTGGCTCAACGTATTCCAGCTTTTCGGCCACCTCGCCTGGGTGACGCTGGCGGCAGGTACCCTCGCGGTATTCGTCGGCGCGGTGAACGTGAAGGATTTCTTCTGGTTCGAAAAAGGGCTCACGCTGTCGATCCCCGAATCGAAAAAGCCTGACATATTCCGGCGAACGCGTGCCATCCTGCTCGCCGACCGACTGCCGGCGATGCTGGCTGCCACGGTGGTGCTGGCCATCGCCGCGAACTTCTACGAACTGCTCTGCACCGCCGGTTTCCCGATGGTCTATACGCGGCTGCTGACGCTGGCCGAGGTTTCCCCGGCCGGGCGCTATGCCTACCTCGCGGCCTACAACGTGGTCTATGTGCTGCCGCTCGCGGCCATTGTCGCGGCCTTCGCCGGGACGCTGGGTGCGAGAAAGCTCAGCGAGCGCGAAGGCCGCCTGCTGAAACTGATGTCGGGCGTGATGATGCTGGGCCTTGGCGCCTTGCTGCTGCTGGCCCCCGAGCGGGTCAGCCAGGTCGGGATCGCCTTCGGCCTGATGGCGGTCGCGGTTCTTGTCACCGCGATCGCCGCCCGGATTACCCGGGGGGCCTGAACAGGCGCATGGGCCGTCGTGCTTGACCGAATGGCAGGTCGGCTCCTAAAATGATTCCATACTTCTGGAAATATAGAAACGATCCATGGAAACCACCGAAGCCGTCGACAAGCTGGCCGCCCTGTCCCAGGAAACCCGCCTGCGGATCTTTCGCCTGCTGGTCGAGCAGGGGCCGCAGGGCCTCTATGCCGGCGCGATTTCCGAGGCGCTGGCGCTGCCGCCTGCGACCCTGTCCTTCCATGTCGCGCACCTGGTGCGCGCCGGGCTGGTGAGTTCCCGCCAGGAGGGGCGCTTCATCTTCTATGCGGCGGGATTCGCCGCGATGGACGACCTGATCGCCTATCTCACCGACAACTGCTGCCAGGGCGGGCAATGCCTGCCGAAGACCACCGCCGCGGCCACCACGGCGAAGCGCCGGCGCAAGGCGGCTTGAGGCAAACACCATGAACTTCAAAGTACTCGTGCTCTGTACCGGCAACTCGGCGCGCTCCATCCTCGGCGAGATGCTTTTCAACCACCTCGGCCGTGGCCGCATCGAGGCGCATTCCGCCGGCAGCAAACCCGGCGGCGTGGTCAATCCGGTCGCGCTGGAAACGCTGGCGAAGCATGGCGTGCCCTTTGCCGGTGCGCGCAGCAAGTCCTGGGACGAATTTGCCGTAGCGTCAGCGCCGACCTTTGACTTCATATTCACCGTCTGCGGCAATGCGGCGCAAGAAACCTGCCCGGTCTGGCCCGGCCATCCGGCGACGGCGCACTGGGGCATTCCCGACCCGGCGCACGTCGAACCGCTGGCAGCGCGGCGCGAGGCCTTCGAGGACGCCTATCAATCGCTGAAGAAACGCGTCGAAGCCTTCCTCGCCCTGCCGCTGGAAACCATGACTCGCGAAGAGTCGGCGCTGGCGGCACGGCGAATCCACGACGAGGCTGCGCCATGAGCACTGCCCGCCCCCAAGGGGGGGCCGGGGAGGGGGCGCAGCCCGTCCCCTCCGGGAGGGGTTGGGAGGGCCGTTCAATGAGTGCGCAATGTGAAACCACCGCCAAGCAGGCTGCCGGCGCGCCGATGTCCACCTTCGAGCGCTACCTGACGGTCTGGGTCTTCCTCTGCATCGTCGCCGGCATCGCGCTCGGCCAGTTCCTGCCGGCGCCCTTCCAGGCGCTGGGGCGCATGGAAGTGGCGCGGGTCAACATCCCGGTCGGCCTGCTGATCTGGGTGATGATCATCCCGATGCTGGTCAAGGTGGATTTCGGCGCGCTGCACGAAGTCCGCCAGCATGTCAAAGGCATCGGCGTGACGCTGTTCGTGAACTGGCTGGTGAAGCCCTTCTCGATGGCGCTGCTGGGCTGGATCTTCATCCGCCACCTGTTCGCGCCCTATCTGCCGGCCGACCAGCTCGACAGCTACATCGCCGGCCTGATCCTGCTCGCCGCCGCGCCCTGCACCGCGATGGTCTTCGTCTGGAGCCGGCTGACCGGCGGCGATCCGCTGTTCACGCTGTCGCAGGTGGCGGTGAACGACACCATCATGGTCTTCGCCTTCGCCCCCATCGTCGGCCTGCTGCTCGGCATCTCGGCCATCGCCGTGCCCTGGGACACGCTGGTCACCTCGGTGGTGCTCTACATCGTGATCCCGCTGGCGCTGGCGCAGCTGTGGCGCAAGGCGTTGCTGAAGAAGGGCCAGGCGCACTTCGACGCCGTGATGGCGACGCTGGGGCCGTGGTCGATCAGCGCGCTGCTGGCCACACTCGTGCTGCTGTTCGCCTTCCAGGGCAAGGCCATCGTGGACAAGCCGCTGATCATCGCGCTCCTGGCGGTGCCGATCCTGATCCAGGTCTTCTTCAATTCCGCGCTGGCCTACTGGCTCAACCGCGTCGTCGGCGAAAAGCACAACGTCGCCTGCCCCTCGGCGCTGATCGGCGCCAGCAACTTCTTCGAACTCGCCGTGGCCGCCGCCATCAGCCTGTTCGGCTTCGAGTCCGGCGCGGCGCTGGCCACCGTGGTCGGCGTGCTGATCGAAGTGCCGGTGATGCTGCTGGTGGTGAAAGTGGTCAACTCCAGCAAGGGCTGGTACGAACGGAGCGCGTAATGGACCTCGTGACCGTCGCCCTGCAGGGCGGCGTCGCCAGCCTCGCCTCCTACCTTGCGGCGCACGTGCTGCTGTGCCTGGTGCCGGCCTTCTTCATCGCCGGCGCGCTCTCGGCGCTGATGCCGCAGGCCTCGATCACGCGCTACCTCGGGCCCGATGCGCCGCGCTGGGTGGCCTACCCGGCCGCCGCCGGCGCCGGCAGCCTGCTCGCCGTCTGCTCCTGCACCGTGCAGCCGCTGTTCGCCGGCATCTACAGCAAGGGCGCGGGGCTGGGGCCGGCGATCACCTTCCTCTTCTTCGCCCCCGCCGCCAACATCCTTGCGCTGTCCTACACCGGCGTCGCGCTCGGCGCCGAGATCGCCATCGCGCGCATCGTGCTGGCGCTCTCGTTCGGCATCGGCATCGGCATGATCATGGCAATGATCTTTCGCCGGAGCGAAGCGGCGCGCCAGGGCGATGCGCGCGCCTTCGCCGGCGACGGCCGCGTGCCGCCGCGCACGCTGCTGTTCCTCGGCACACTGGTGGCGCTGCTGATCGCCGGCACGCTCAAGGTCGACCTGCTCAGCGCGACGCTGTGGCAACACAGCATCGCGTGGCCGGAGGCGGCAAGTGCGCAGGCGCTGCTCGATCGCTGGGTTCCCGCCAACGCAGCCACCGGCGCCGAAGGCCTCAGCCTGCAGGGCGTGGCGCTGATCGCGCTGCTCGGTCTGATCGGCGCCGCCGCCTGGCGCGGCCTCGGCCTGATCGACAACGGCGTGAACCGCCTGACTGTGCCTGCCCTGGCGCTGACCGTGCTGACGCTGGCCTTCGCCGCATTGGGCCTGCGCGCGACGGTGGCGGGCATCGACCTCACCGTCAGCGGCCGCACGCTGGCGGTGCCTCTGCTGTGCGCGGCGCTGTTGCCGCAGGTGCGCCGCTTCGAAGCCTGGGACATGCAGCAATGGCTGTGGGAGACCTGGCGCTTCGTCAGGATGATCTTTCCGCTGCTGGTGGTCGGCGTGTTCCTGGTCGGCGTCATCCGCGTCTTCATCCAGCCGGAATGGATCAGGGCGGTCGCCGGCAGCAACACCGTCGCGGCCAACCTCGCCGGCGTGGTGTTCGGCGTCTTCATGTATTTCCCGACCCTGGTCGAAGTGCCGATCGCGAAGATGTTCCTTTCGCTCGGCATGCATCCCGGCCCGCTGATCGCCTACCTGATGGCCGACCCCGAACTCTCGCTGCAAAGCATCCTGATCACCTCGGCTATCATCGGCAAGCTCAAGGCCTGGACCTACGTCGCGCTGGTGGCGCTGTTCTCCACGCTGGCCGGACTGGCCTACGGCGCCTGGGTGGACGGCACGCCGGCACTGACCCTGATCCTCGTCGTCGGCGGCTTCGTGACGACACTGGTCGTCGCCCTCAATTTCATCGAAAGCAGGAGAGCATCATGCTGATCAAGATCCTCGGCACCGGCTGCGCCAAGTGCCAGCGCCTCGAACAACTCACGCGCGAAGTGGTCGCCGAACAGGGCATGGACGCCAGCTTCGAACACGTGCGCGACATGAAGGAGATCATGGCCTACCCGATCACCACCACCCCGGCGCTGGTGATCGACGAGGAAGTTGCGGTCTTCGGCCGCATGCCGAGCAAGGACGAGATCGCCGGCTGGCTGAAGCCGGCATGAGCGCCGCAAGCGCCGTACCGCCAGCACCGACTTTCATCAGGAGCCCATCATGAGCGACACGCAGCAGTTCAGCTTCACCCTCGAACAGCAGGAAGACTTCGCTTTCCTGATCCGCTTCGACAAGGACATCCCGCCGCTGCTGGCCGACGAGCCGCCGCCGCTGGGCCACGACGCCGGACCCAACCCGTCGCGCCTGCTGGCGGCCAGCGTCGCCAACTGCCTTTCGGCCAGCCTGCTGTTCGCGCTGCGCAAGTTCAAGAACAATCCCGGACCGATCACCACGGTGGTCACCGCGCACATGGAGCGCAACGAGGAAAAGCGCCTGCGCGTCGGCAGCGTCGATGTCATGATCCAGGTGGATTCGCCAGCCGACAGCCTCGAACATCTGGATCGTGTGCTCGACCAGTTCGAGGATTTCTGCGTCGTCACCCAAAGCGTGCGCAGCGGCTTCGCGGTCAATGTCACCGTGCGCGACGGTTCCGGCAAGGTCATCAAGGGCTGATGGCACAAGGATTATTCGAAAGGATCGCAATGAGCAAAATTCTGGGATTCGGCGAAACCGTCGCCGGCTACGACGTGCCAGTGCTGAATGAGCGCGAGGTGCGTGCGGCGGCAGGCATCATGTTCCTGTTCGCCTTTATGACATTCGCCAGTGCCTGGTTCGTCGGCAACTTCCGCCCGACCAAGATCTTCGTGATCGCCTTCCTGATCGATTTCACGATCCGGCTCTTCCTCAACCCGAAATACGCGCCGTCGATGATCGCGGCACGCTTCGCCGTGCGCGGGCAGGCGCCGGAGTGGGTCGGCGCGCCGCAAAAACGCTTTGCCTGGGCCATCGGCTGGCTGCTGGCGCTGGCCATGCTCTGGCTGATCGTGATACAAAACGTGATCGGGCCGATCAACATGCTGGTCTGCGCCACCTGCCTGACTCTGATGTTTTTCGAGAGCGCCTTCGGCATCTGCGTCGGCTGCAAGATCTACAATGCGCTGCCCGGCCGCCAGGCCCGGCATTGCGCCGGCGGTGCCTGCGAGGTGTTCGCGCCGCATCCGAGCCAGAAAGTCGGCGCCGGCGGCACGGCGATCATGACGGCCTACCTCGGCGTCATGGTCCTCGTTGGCTCGCAGGCCTTCCCGGCCGCCGAATCGCTGGCGACGCGGCCTGCGATGGCCGCTCCCGCTACCACGGCCGCCGACCGCTGCACGCCGCCGGCCTTCGCCGTCGCCATCGGCCACGCCGAGAAGTGGAAGCTGCACAACAACTGCAAGTGAAGCGCCGCTGAGAGCCTCGGCGTGCCGTAGCGCCAGCGCCGACTCCGGGGGCACGGGCGGGCCCGCCAACGGGGCGGGAACCTGGCGGAGGGGGGGGGGGGGGGGGGGGGGGGGGGGGGGGGGGGGGTCAGCCCTAGCTGCGGACAACACCACGGCGCAACCTTGTTGCCGCCAAGTGCGGGGGGGAGTTCCGAGCGGTAGCCCCCGCGGAACCACGCGTAACAGCCACCCCCTTGTCGCCTGCCTAATGCCCGTGGCGATGCAGTTCGTCGGGGTAGTGGGCGTGGCTGTGCGCCAGCGGTTCGTGCCAGTGCGGGTGGCGGTGTCGCGTGCCGGCCGCGACGGGGGTTTCGTGCTCATGCCGGTGGTGCTCGTCGTGGTCGTGTTCGTGGTCGTGCAACAGTGCCGGATGGGTGTGTTGGTGTTCGTGGCGCTCGGTCAGGTGCAGCCAGGTTCCGAGCGCCATCAGCGCGCCGGCGGCGAGCAGTCGCGGCGTCAGCGCGTCGCCCATCGCCAGCGCCACCAGGGCGCCGAAGAAGGGCGCGATCGAGAAATAGGCGCCGGTGCGCGCGGTGCCCAGGTGGCGCAGGCCGACCACGAACAGCGCCAGGCTCACCCCGTAGGCAAACAGGCCGACCGTCATCGCCCCCGCGATGGCGGGCAGGGACGGCAGGGATGCGCCGAGCGACCAGGCCAGGGCCAGGTTGACCGCGCCGGCCACCGAGCCTTTCACCGCAGCGATCCAGGTCGCGTCGGTCGCGGAGATCTTGCGCGTCAGGTTGTTGTCGATGGCCCACGCCAGGCAGGCGCCGAGCACGGCCAGCGTCGGCCAGATGCCGGAGAAGCGCGCCTCGCCCGGCCAGCTCAGCACGATCGCGCCGGCCGCGATGGCGGCCATGCCCAGCGCGATGCGCCGGTCGAAGTTTTCGCGAAAGGCGAACCAGGCCAGCAAGGCCGTGAACACGCCTTCCGCGTTCAGCAGCAGCGAGGCGCCGGAAGCCGGCATGCCAGCCAGGCCGAGCATCAGCAGCACCGGCCCGACGATGCCGCCTGCGACTATCGCGCCGGCGAACCAGAGCGCATCGCCCGGCGCCAGGCGCACCGCCGGTGCCCGCCTGAGTGCGCGATACAGCGTCAGCCCGAGGCCCGAACCGAGGTAGAGCAGGCCCGCCAGCAGCCAGGGGCTGACCGCATCGAGCAGCCATTTCGCCAGCGGCGTGCCCGCCCCGAACAACAGCGCCGCGCCGAGCGCGGCGGCGATTCCGGGATGGCGAAGGGCGTTTTGCAGTGACATCTGCCGCGCTTTCGAGATTCTGCGATGGACCAAGAATAAGCCGGCGGGGCGCCGGCGTCCAACGCATGGGCGTCGTTGCGGCGATCTTCGGCCAGGCAAGCCGCTTGACCGCAAGCCGCATCGCGCAAATACTGCCGCCTCTGCGCCGGCACCGCCGGCCCATCCCCACCCGAGAGCACACATAACAACATGCGCACCGAAACTCCCCACGCCATCTACCTCAAGGACTACACCCCGCCGGCCTGGCTGATCGACACGGTCGATCTCCACGTCACCATCCAGGACGGCCATGCCGAAGTGCGCGCCCGGCTGGCCTGCCGGCGCAATCCGGCCAATCCGCAGCCCGACCTGGTGCTCGACGGCGAGGAACTGACGCTGCTGGAAGTCGGCGCCGACGGCACGGCGATGGCTCCGTCGCGCTACACAGTAGGCGACGAAATCCTGACCCTGCATGGTCCGTTGCCGGATGTATTCACGCTGGAAACCCTGGTTCGCGTCGACCCCGACCACAACACGCAGCTCTCCGGCCTCTACCGTTCGAAGGACGGCTACTTCACGCAATGCGAGGCGCAGGGCTTTCGGCGCATCACTTTCTATCCCGACCGGCCCGACGTGATGGCGCGCTTCAGTTGCACCATCGAGGCCGACCGCGAGCGCTTTCCACAACTGCTTTCCAACGGCAACCTGGTGGTCCAGGGTTCGGGCGAAGGCCGTCACTGGGCGCATTGGGAAGACCCCTTCGCCAAGCCGGCCTACCTGTTCGCCCTGGTTGCGGCCAAGCTCGACGTGCTGGAGGATAGCTTCACCACGGCATCGGGACGCAAGGTGCGCCTCGCCGTGTACGTCGAGCCGGGCAAGCTCGACCAGTGCGACCACGCCATGGCCGCGCTGAAGAAGTCGATGAAGTGGGACGAAGAAAGATTCGGCCTGGAGATGGACCTCGACCACTACATGATCGTCGCGGTGGGCGACTTCAACATGGGCGCGATGGAGAACAAGGGCCTCAACATCTTCAACACCAAGTACGTGCTGGCGCGGCCCGACACCGCCACGGACAGCGATTACCAGAACATCGACCGCGTCGTCGCCCATGAATACTTCCACAACTGGACCGGCAACCGCGTCACCTGCCGCGACTGGTTCCAGCTCTCGCTGAAGGAGGGCCTCACCGTCTATCGCGACCAGGAGTTCGGCGAAGACTTGCACTCGCGTGCCGTGACGCGCATCCAGGAAGTGCGCCAGTTGCGCGTCGCCCAGTTCCCCGAGGATGCCGGTCCGATGGCGCATCCGATCCGGCCCGCCTCCTACGCCGAGATCAACAACTTCTACACCGCGACGGTTTACGAGAAGGGCGCCCAGGTGATCCGCATGATCGAAACGATTATCGGCCGCGAGAATTTCCGCAAGGGCATGGACCTCTACTTCCAGCGCCACGACGGGCAGGCCGTGACCTGCGAGGACTTCGTCGCCGCGATGCAGGATGCATCGAAGGTCGATCTCACCCAGTTCCGCCGCTGGTACGCCCGCGCCGGCACCCCGCTGCTCAAGGCAGCCGGCGCTTACGATGCGGCGGCAAAGCGCTACACGCTGACGCTGACGCAAAGCCTCGCCGCCACCGCCTACGAAAAGCGCCTGCAGGAAGCCGGGCTTGCGGTCGACGACGGTCCGCTGCACATCCCGGTCGCCGTCGGCCTGGTGCTGCCCGACGGTAGCGATGCGCTGCCTGAACAGACGCGTGTGGTCTCGCTGACCGAAGCCACGCAAAGCTTCGTCTTCGACAACATCGCCGCCGCGCCGGTGGCTTCCCTGCTGCGCGGCTTCTCGGCGCCGGTGCATCTCGACTTCGAACAGACCGACGCCGAGCTGGCCCACCTCATGGCCCACGACAGCGACGCTTTCAATCGCTGGGAAGCCGGGCAGCGCCTGGCCACCCGCGTCCTGCTCGCCGGCATCGTCGTGGCGGGCGCCGGCACCGGCTGGATCCCCGACGCCTACGTCGCCGCCGTCGCGCGCGTGCTCGACGATGGCCTCACCGGAGATCCGGCTCTTGCCGCCGAAGCCCTGGTGCTGCCCGCCGAGCAGGTGCTGGCCGAGGAGGTGGCGGGGCGCGGCCAGGCCATCGACCCCGAGGCCATCCACGCCGCGCGCCTGGCGCTGCGCCGCCATCTCGCGGCGCTGCTGCGCGACAAGTTCGAGGCCGTCTGGCAGGCGTTGGCGCCGACCGCGCCCTACGCGCCGGAAGGCGCCCAGGTCGGCCGCCGCGCCCTGCGCAACCTCTGCCTGGCCTATCTCGCCGAAAGCGAATCGGGTCATCTCAAGGCCAGCGTCATGCCGCGCCTGCTGGCGCAGCTCGACGGCGCCGGCAACATGACCGACGTCATGGCCGCGCTGGGAACGCTGGCCAACCTCGACTTGCCGGAGCGCGACACCGCGCTGGCCGCCTTCCATGAGAAGTGGAAAGACGAAGCGCTGGTGGTCGACAAATGGCTGCAGGTGCAATCCACCTCGCGCCTGCCCGGCACCGCGCAGCGCGTGCGCGAGCTGATGCAGCATCCGGCGTTCGATATCCGCAACCCGAACAAGGTGTATGCGCTGGTGCGCGCTTTCTGCGGTGCCAACCCGCGCCACTTCCACGCCGCCGACGGCGAAGGCTACCGGCTCGCGGCCGACGTCATCATCGAGTTGCAGGCGATGAACCCGCAGGTCGCCTCGCGCATCGCGCGCTGCTTCGACAGTTGGCGCAAGTTCGACGCCGGCCGCCAGGCCCATGCCCGCGCCGCGCTGGAACGCATCCGGGCCTGCCCCGGCCTGGCGCGCGACGTGGCGGAAGTGGTCGGCAATGCACTGGGCTGATCGGGCAGGACGATCGCCGTAGCGTCAGCGCCGTCCGCTGGGGATACCGTCTCCGGCCTGGCCGGAGACACGATTTTTTGCGGCGGATACCGACTTGACACCCTTTCGCCGGAAGGGCTAAATCCCTGCCTTCCGTATTGCATCATTTCCACGCTGGAGAAAACGAACATGGCACCACCCCCGCTGGCCTCGCGCGAGGCGGTACGCGAACAACGTTTCGGCGAGCTCTGGAACAACGACCTGAACGATGCCTTCGCCGACATCGCTCGCTACTACGACCGCGCCAACGAGATCGCCGCGCTGGGCCTCTGGAGCACTTTCCTCAAGCGCTTCATGCAGACGGTGGATATCAAGCCGCATCAAAAGGTGCTCGACGTCTGCGCCGGCACCAACGCCATCGGCTGCGCCCTGCTCAAGCGCGAGCCGACGCTGGACGTGCATGCGATGGACCGCAGCGCCGAGATGCAGGCCGTCGGCCAGGAAAACGCCAGGGCGCTTGGCTTCACGATCAAGAGCACCATCGGCGACGTGCATGTGTTGCCCTTCCCGGACAACCAGTTCGACGTCGTTACGCTGCAGTTCGCCTCGCGCCACCTGCGCGTGCGCGAGGTGTTCAGCGAGATCCTGCGCGTTTTGAAGCCCGGCGGCCACTTCCACCATTCGGACATGCTGCGCCCGCGCAATCCGATCGTGAAGAACCTCTACTACGCCTACCTCAAGACCTGCCTCAACTTCACCAGCCTGATCGTCGGCAGCAGCCCGGCGGCAACCCGCTTCAAGCAGTATTTCATCGACGCGCTGGACCTGTTCTACTCGGCCGAGGAGTTGTCGATCGTGCTGCGCGAACTGGGCTTCGTGCAGGTCAGCGTGGATACGGTGTTCCACGGCATGATCGGCTTCCACCGCGCGGTGAAGCCGGGAAGCGCCTGACGCCTCTTTTTTTGCGCGAATGGTATTCTTTTCACTTGCATTGACGTTAATCAAGCGCGGATCGCAGTTTTAAAGCAAGCTGCGCGCCCAGAAATCATCCCAAAAATTTTTCGGAGTGCCCTCATGAAAAACAAGACTGCCCTGCTACTGACCGGATCCCTGTTCCTTGCCCTGGCTACCGCCCCCGTCCATGCGGCGGTCGATGCCGCCGCCGCGCAGGCGCTGGCCAAGAAGAACGACTGCTTCAAGTGCCACGCCCCCGAAAAGACCAAGAAAGGCCCTTCGCTGAAGAAGATCGCCGCCAAGTACAAGGAAAAGAAGCTGACCGAGAAAGAGGCCATCAAACAGATGACCGAGGGCAAGAAGGTCAAGCTCGAAGACGGTACCGAGGAAGACCACAAGATCATCGACACCAAGGATCCGAAAGAGCTGAGCAACCTTGCGCAGTGGATTCTTTCGCACTGATCTGATGCTACCCACCGGGGCCTGATTGCAGGCCCCGGTTGCTTTTTGTCCTCGCGGAATGCGGGGCGGCATCCCCCGTTGGGATATCCGGCTCGGCCCATTGCGGCCGAACCGGGCAGAAAATTCGAGTCGAAATACGAGTAGCGGAGAACGGGAATCATGCCTACCAGCAAGCTAGCGACATGGATAGTGACAGCTGCGGTGTATGCGGCAGCAAGCCTGGGAGGCGGGTCGGCCGGTGCGGCTCCAGCGCCGACGGTCGCCCAACAGCTCGACAACGCCACGTGCCAGTCCTGTCACGACGGCAAGAAGCCCAAGCTGGAAATGCTCGGCAGCAACGGCGAAAAGCGTCCGGTGCAGTCCGTTCTTCCCGACAAGTACGCCAAGAGCGTGCATGCCAAGATGGAATGCGTCGCCTGCCACAAGGAAATCGTGGACAGCGTCACGCCGCACAAGAAAGCCGACGGAGTCGCCAAGGCTGAATGCGCGCAATGCCACGTCGATTTGTGGGAATCGATCAAGAAGGACAACAAGGGTGCCGAGCGCCCGCGCATGGGCATCGTCGCGGACAACGTCGCGGCCTACAAGAAATCCTTCCATGCCAAGCCGGACAAGGATGATCCCACCAGGCAGATGGCGATCTGCAGCGACTGCCACAACGTGCATACCTTCGATGTGCCGCCGCGCGGGACCCAGGAACGCAAGGAGTGGCACCTCACGGTCCCAGATATCTGTGGCAGATGCCATGAGGATCACCTGGAGGAATGGAGCGAATCGATCCACGGCAAGGAAGCCATCGACAAGAAGAACCTGAAGACGGCGGTCTGCTCGGATTGCCACACCACGCACGACATCGTCGGCAGTTCCACCGACAAGGCCAAGCTGTCCATCACCGCCAGCTGCGGCGACTGCCACCAGTCCGAACTGAAATCCTACAAGGCGTCCTACCACGGCCAGGTCAACACCCTGGGCTATACCTACACGGCCAAGTGCTTCGACTGCCACGGCAGCCACGGCATCCAGCCGTCGAAGGAAGCGGCGTCGAGGATGCACGAGAAGAACCGGCTGAAGACCTGCCAGAAGTGCCACAGCGGCAAGAAGGACCTGCCTCTGGCCACTGCCGGTTTCATCAGCTTCAGCCCGCACGGCACCAGCGACGACTTCGCCAAGTATCCGGAAATCTGGATCACCACCAAGTTCATGGAAGCCCTGCTGATCGGCGTGTTCCTGTTCTTCTGGGCGCATTCCATCCTCTGGTGGCATCGCGAGTACAAGGATCGCAAGGAGGGCAAGGGCAGCTTCCGCGTCCGCACGCGTGACATCCCGGTCGAACAACTGCCGTTCCCCGAACGCCGGATGGATCCGCCCAACAAGCATGTACGGCGCTTCGGGCCGATGTGGCGCCTGGCCCACCTGTTCTTCGCGCTCAGCGTGATGACCCTGGTGCTCACCGGCATGGCGGCCTTCTATCCTGATACCGGTTGGGCCAAGGCGGTGATGGCGGCCTTCGGCGGGCCGAAGACGGCAGGCCTGGTGCATCGGGTCGCTGCCTTCACCATGCTCGGCATCTTCTTCATGCACCTGATCGCGGTGTCGATCAACATCGCGCGGAAATGGAAGGACTTCAAGATCTTCGGCCCGGATTCCTTCGTGCCGAACTGGAAGGACCTGGACGACATGATCGGCATGTTCAAGTGGTTCCTCGGCAAGGGGCCGCGGCCGGCCATCGAGCGCTGGTCCTACTGGGAGAAGTTCGACTACTGGGCGGTGTTCTGGGGTATGGCGATCATCGGTGGCAGTGGCATGGCGCTGGCGTTCCCCCATGTCGTGGCACAGTACCTGCCGGGCTGGATCTTCAACATCGCCATGGTGGTGCACGGTGAGGAAGCCTTCCTCGCGGCAGTGTTCCTGTTCACCGTGCATTTCTTCAACAACCACTTCCGGCCCGACAAATTGCCGCCGCCGGACGTGGTGATGTTCACCGGCACCCAGTCGCTCGACGAATTCCGCCACGAACACCGTGCCCAATATGACCGGCTGGTGGCATCGGGCGAACTCGAGAAGTACCTGGTCGAAGCGCCGTCGGCACCCTTCAAGCTGGGTTCGCGCATCCTCGGCCTGGTGTTGATCGCGATTGGCCTCTCGTTGCTGACGATGATCGCCATCGGTTTCTTCGGCGGCGGCCACCGTTGATCGAAACGGCCGGGGGCCCTGCCTCCGGCCGGTGACGAATTTCGCTTTCGGAGTTTTCTGTTTCCGGCCGCCCTGCTGCTGTGGGGGCGAGTGCCGTGCCTACTTCCTCAGCAACTGGTAGCCCGCACCGCGCACCGTCTGTATCGGCGAACGGCCGTCGCCCAGTTTGCCCAGCTTCTTCCTGAGGTTGCCGATATGCATGTCGAGGCTGCGATCCTCGGGTGTCAGGTTGCGGCCGAGTACCCTGCGTGCGAGTTCGGCCTTGCCGATGGATCTGCCGGGGCTGTTGTACAGGTGTTCCAGCAGGTCGTACTCGGTACTGGTCAGGGGCAGCGGCTTCCCGCGCCAGGTCGCCTTGCGTTCGCCCGGCGAAATCACCAGGCTGCCGATGGCGCTCTTGCGAAGGTTCTCGGCGGCCACCGCATGCCTTGATCGGCGCAGGATCGATCTCAGGCGCGCAGTCAATTCGCGCAAGTTGCAGGATTTCGGGAGATAGTCGTCCGCCCCCAGTTCGATGCCGACGATGCGGTCGACGTCGTCGTTGCGCGCGCTAAGTATCACCACCGGCAGTTCTCCCTGGCGCCGGATGCGGCGCAGAGCTTCCATGCAGCCCACTCCGGGCAGCATGTCGTCGAGGATCACCAGGTCGCAACCGTCCTCTGCCACGAGGCGCAAGCCGGCTTCGCAGTCGGTAGCCACTGCGGTGCCGAATCCCTGTTCCCGCAGGTAGTCGCCCAACACCTGGCAACGCACCGGGTCATGGTCGACCAGCAACAAGCGAGGTACTTGCTCCATCGGGAACCTTCGGTTGGGCGAGAATCAGAAGCGAACTTGCAGCATTCGCGTGAATGTTGCATTTTTGACACTTACGAAATCTTACAATATTTGAATCCTGCATGCTTGAACTATCTGACCGCTATTTCATGCGCTAGAGAATCCCATTTTTAAGATCGCCAAGCCGCCTGCGGAGGAAATAATAATAATGCTATAAAACAACATACTATGAAATTATATGGAAGTAACTTATCTCATGCTGCGATGGGCTTTGATCAAATTGACTATTGCCAATGCAGGGGATTTGCCAGCGCCACCGTCAGCGGTTAGCAAATATTCAATTGTAAGGATTGTAAAGCCCTGCTTTGGGGCGCACTTTTGTATCTTGACCTTGGTCAATCGGCGGTGCATCCTCGCGACCTCAACGAATCGTGCCGCGCTGCCGCGGAACGTGCAATGCAAACGGCATTGCTGGCGAGCATGCGCCGGCGAGGCTTGTTCAAGGGGATACCGAGATGCGAATCGCGCGACACTTGCTTACAATTTTTGCCTTGGCTGGCACCCTCGCCGCCATCCCGCCGGCATTCGCCGCGACCGATGCGACCAAGGCGGCGCCGACGAAGAACCTCGCGGCCGACCCCAATGCCAAGGACCTGATCCTCAAGGGCGATGCCAAATGCACCGGTTGCCACGATGAAGCCGACGAGCCGACCGGCAGCGCGACGATGCTTGAATTGAACCCGGGTGTGCTCGCCATCGGCAAGACACGGCATGGCACGACCGCCGATAAGCGCACGCCATCATGCGTCGATTGCCATGGAGAGAGCGAAAAGCACCGCACGCACAAGGGTAGCGACAAGCCGCCAGTGGAGTCCATTCCAATCGAGGTTTGAGTCTGAGCGATCGGTTTTGACGTTGTAATCCAAATTCAAAAAGGTCTGGCGTTTGGCGGGGCTGTGGATATGTGGGGAGGTCGCCGTCAGGCGAGCTATCCACATATCCACAGCCCCTTCGCTTTGCGCTTTCTGGTCGGGTCAGGCGGCCGTCTTCGATCGGTTAAAAATGGTTTTGAAGAGCCTTGAACGAGCCTCGTTCATGCGCTCTGCTGCCGCATTGTCGCTCATCGCGCCGGCCAGTTCATCAAGGCGCGCGAATGTGATCCCAGGCTTGAGGAAGGTCTGCGCCTGCGGTAGTGACTTGAGCTTGTCGTAAGGCGTCATCATCAACTTGTAGGGATAGCGCTTGCGCTGCCGACCCTTGGCATCGGTGATGGTTTCGGCGAGGCAGGGGCGATGGAAGTTGATGTATGGATTCAGGTAGTCGCGGCAAAAGTCATTGACCAGCGTGGCAAAGCGCTGCGGGATGTGGCTATAGCCCAGATGCTTGCGCACGATGGCCCCATTCTTGGACTCGGCCTGGGCATTGTCGTTACTGTGCCGGGAGCGTGATTTGGTCTGTTCCTCGATCAGCAGTTTGTTGAGCAGTTTGGCGACGTCGCGATTGATGTACTCCGAGCCGTTGTCAGTGTGGAAGCCGATAATGACGAAGGGCAAGCTTTGCAACAAGGCTTCCAGCACGGGAATCAGGAAGGCCTCGCTGATACGCTCGTAGGTGGCAACGCCTCTTACTGGGTCACGCAGTCGACAGCGTTGATGTGGTACACCCTTTCAGTCCGTCCTGATCGCCCTGATGGACGCTATCCACACGCAAGTAGCCGGGACGGTTGTTGGGCGCCGGAGCGCGACGCTCGCCGATGGGCACGCCGGTCGGGCGTGTCTTGGTCCAGACCTGACGCTGATGCTGGTAACTCGGTCGCTGCCGGAGGTTGTACAGGTGCGCCACCGAGATCGTCGCCAGACGCTGGTAGCGGGCATCGCCGAAGATCCCATAGGCCCGCTCCATGAGTTTCTTGGTCGCCAGACCGGAGAGCGTGCCATGCAGGGTGTCGGTATGGGCCAGTAACAGCACGTCAGCGCTGGTGTAGGTGCGGGCAAAGCTGGTACGGGAGCCGCAGTAGCGTTTGACCAGCGCTCGTCGCTCGCCGCCCCGTTTGACCAGGCGGCTGATCTGCTGACGCGAATAGCCGCTGACGCGCTCCAGAAAGCGCAGCACCACCGCCTTGTCGGCCCGATTCAACCGCCCGTAGCCGAAGCGCTTGACAGTGCGCGCGATGAACACGTACCGCTCGTCTTCTGCCACCGTGAAATCCATGGTCCAGTCCCGTCCAGAAATCCCTGCACATCCGCCAAGGTCCTCAATTGTTCGTCGTTCATATCGATCACCATGCCTCGCATATTGATCGATCACGGTTGCCTGCTCAGACTCAAACCCCGTTGGATTCACGCCCCTCGCTCAGACTCATACCCCGTTGGACAATGCTAGTGGTTGACCGTAGCTTCCGAAAAAATACACTCACTTCCGCCGACGCACGGAGTGACGCCTGTATGACTTGTCACAAGAAGGACGCCAAGCGGTCGCATTGGGATGGCAGTGTGCACCAAACACGTGACGTGGCATGTAATTCCTGCCACCAGATACATACCCCGAAGGATCGTGTTCGCAACAGATTGACCCAGCCGGAAGTCTGTTTCACTTGCCACAAGGAACAGCGAGCACAAATCAACCGGCCGTCTCACCATCCGATTCTTGAGGGCAAGGTGGCGTGTTCGGATTGTCACAATACACATGGCTCGGCAGCACCCAAGCAATTGGTCAAGGGCAGCGTCAACGAAACCTGCTACGAGTGCCATGCGGAAAAGCGTGGCCCATTTCTTCATAGCCATCAACCGGTAACGGAAGACTGTTCGATTTGCCACAACTCGCATGGCACGACGGCAGAAAATCTGTTGCGGCAACGTCAGCCTCTGCTGTGCGAGAACTGTCACAACGTATCTGGCCATCGAACGCAGTTCGTGCAGCAACTTGGTGGTCGTGCAACCGGCACGGGAGCAATCGGCAGCATGGCCCGCGGTTGCCTTAACTGCCATACCAATATTCACGGCAGCAACAGCACGGTGAACACTGACGGCAGTCGCTTCCGGCGCTAATCGGAATTGAGGGAAATCATGACTAAGACAAAATTGGTACTTACCCCGACTATTCTTGCGGCATCACTGATGGCCGCATATGGCAGCGCTTGGTCGGCTGATGACGCGGTAAACGAACTGATCAAGCCATCTAGTTCCGTATCAATAGGCATCGGAGGATGGGATGGAGACCGCGCAAAGCTGGGCGCTTTCGATGCAATGCGCAAGAAAGACGCCTATCTGATGCTGGATGCCGACGTTCGGATGCGGGACGATGCTACAGGCACTTGGACAAACCTTTCCATCAGCAATCTCGGAACAAAAAACCGCGAGATTCGCGGTGAGTATGTCCAGCAAGGTGGCTATGGAGTAGCGCTTGAATATTTGGAATTTCAGAGCAAGGCGCCTTACACGATCAACACCAGGCAATTGGGAATAGGAACAAACGCGCAAACCACTGGCGCCAATATTCCGAATACTGCTATTGGATCGGGATCGAATTACCAGTTCGGCACCGATCGCGACAAGCTGGGTTTCAGCTTCTTCAAGAATCTGATTGAAAGTTTTGACCTGAATATCAAGGTCTCGAGCGAGAACAAGAAAGGCAATCGGATCACCGCGAATGGTACCCCCGCCCTGTTTGTCGCCGACCTGATTGACTGGACGACAACCCAAGGCGGAGGCGAGCTTGGACTACAAGAGTGACCTGCCGCGCCTGTCGCGGGTATTCCGCAAGCTGGTTCAAGAACAACAACAGTCTTGGTTATAAGCCTCGGCCCGGCGGACTTGCCGGCCAGTTGATGACGCAACCGCTCGACAATCAAGCTCATCAGGCTTTCCTTGGGGGTTCTTACGATTTCACGCCGACGACCAAAGCCAATTTCAAGATTGCATATACAAAAGGCACAGAACGAAGCCTTGGGCACCACGAGTAGCCTGATCAACGCAACGACCGCCAACATTCCTAGTGTTCAGGGCAGGGTTGACACCACTCTGGTGCAGTTTGGCTTGACGGCGAAGCCGATGCCGAAGCTCAGTTTGGTTGCGAACCTGCGCTATCAGAACGTGAAGGACAAGACGCCGCAATACGGCGTTGTGCGATCCACCAATAACGGCGCGAACCTGACCATGAATACCACTCCATATTCATACAAGACCACAACGAGCAAATTGGAGGGAACATATCGCCTCCCGGAGAACTATAGTTTGATTGCGGGCGCCGAACACAAGGCACAGACGCGATCGGTGTTTACCAGCATCGGAGGTACCGCATATAACCCCTTTGTGCCTATGCGTGACAGCAACAAGGAATTAACCTATCAGTTGCAACTGCGCAAGAGCCTCTCGGAGACCTTGAATGGTTCCCTCGCATACTTTCAGGGTTCCCGCACCGGGTCAGACTATCAGGTAAGCACACGGGCACAGACCGACATCGTATC
>JADJUP010000004.1 GCA_016716965.1 Sulfuritalea sp.
CGCGCATCGTCCAGCGCCATGATTTCCGCCGCGTAGTCGACCAGGCGCTGGCGATCGAAAAAATCGAACAGGAAGCCGTTGTCCCCGTCTCGTATCACTTCCTGCACCGGCGGTGTCGCAGAGCCTAGCACCGGCGTGCCGCAGGCCATCGCCTCCAGCATCGACCAGGACAGCACGAAAGGATAGGTGAGGTAGACGTGCAGCCGGCTGATTTGCATCAGGCTAAGGTAGTCGGCATAAGGCAGCCGACCGACGAAATGGGTGCGCCGCGCATCGAGCCTGTCGCCGACTTCGGCCAGCAGCAGCTCGCGCCAGGACGCATGGGGCGACGGCGGGCGGGCACCATAGCTGACGCCGTCGCCACCGACAATGACGAAATGGGTGTCGGGCAGCGCGCGCTGCAAGTCCGGCAGGCTGCGCATGAAGACATGGAAGCCGCGATAAGGCTCCAGTTGCCGACTGACAAAAGTAAGCACCCGCTCCTTTCGGCTTAGGCGGCGGCCGTCGGCGATCCGGAAGCTGGCGGCGGGGTCCGGCCGCACCGTGTCAAGGTCGATGCCTTCGTGGATCACCCGGATGCGCGGCTGTTCGCGTGCCGAGTAGGTGCTGCGCTGCCACAGCGTCGGACTGATGCCCGCGTCACTCTCGGCCAGCGCGTGCAACTGGGTGCTGTTGCGAATGCGCAGCTTGAGACGGCCGTCGGCCGAAGAGGGAAACTCGGGATCGAAGCCGACATCGGCGCCCACCGCCCGATAGAAGAACTCGAAATAGGCTACCAGGCGGGCATCGGGAAACACATCCTTGATGAACAGCAGTTCCCCCCAGGCGGGATGGCCGACGATCAGGTCGGGAACGAAACCCTTGGCCCGAATCTGCTGGCAGGCTCGGAGCACATCCTGTCCACGCCGGATCGCCGTCTCGAAGCTCGCCCAGGTAGTGATGCCCCAGCGGCTTGCGACCGGCACGGGCCGCATAGCCGAATACCGGGTGATTGAAGGACCCGGCACGGGCACCGAGGTTGGCCGAGTCGCCGAGCCCGACGATCTCGAAACCCGGCTGCCGTGCAAGGTGAGCCGCCAGCAACTTGAATTGCCCGGGAAAGTTCTGGTGTATGAAAAGGATGCGCATGCCTGAGTTCGATTCCGGTCGCTGCCAACCGACGCGCGACCGCGCCGTCCCGCTATCCTAACTGCGCTTTCGCAGGAAAGGGCATGCGTTGTCCGGCTGCCAGTCGGCGCCGCAGTACATCTCGATCTGCCATCCGGGGGCGGCACGGGAAGTCGGCGCCGGCGACACGGCACCGACCGATGCGCCCTACCCCACCACCGACCACCCCGCCCCCAGCCCCGCCACGAAGCCCGACCCGGCAATCGTGCTGCCGTTCATCTGCCAGTCGAACAGCGCACCGCCCACCGTGTCATGGACCAGGATGTTCGACATGGCATCGCCATTGAAGTCCCCTATCGAACAACAGACGCGGTGCGCTTCGACCGGGCAGCGAGTTGGCTTGACAGACCAGAGTGGCCAGTTGCTCGGATGTAACTCATGGATTACACTTGATCCATGCTCGAAATCGTCAAGAGCGATACCTATGAACGATGATTCCGCAAGCTGAAGGACAGGCAGGCACAGGTCCGCATCAATGCCCGAATTCTGCGGATTCAGCGGTCCGGCCACTTCGGCGACATGAAACCAGTGCGTGACGGCGTGAGCGAGATACGAATTGACTACGGCCCCGGCTATCGCATTTACTTCTTGCAGCGCGGTTCCGTACTTGTAGTGTTACTGACTGGCGGCGACAAGAGTACTCAGGATACCGGCATCAGGACGGCCACTAAGATTGCAAGGGAATGGAAGGACTGAGCATGGCCGAGAAGTTCACCCGATGGGATGCCGTCGACTACCTCGAAAACGAAGAAGACATGGCTCTCTATCTCGACGCCTGCCTGGATGAAGATCCCGGCGATGGCAGCCTGGTGCGTGCCGCGCTCAATGACATTGCCAGGGCACGAGGAATGACCCAACTTGCCCGCGACACCGGCCTTACGCGCGAAGGACTCTATCGTGCGCTCTCGGCCTCAGGAAATCCCGAGTTCTCGACCGTGCTGCGGGTCATCAAAGCCCTCAAGATCAAACTGCATGCGACGCCGGCAACCCCGCCCAAACCGCGCCGCGGCCCACGCAAAAAGTCGGGGGAACTGGCGGCAGCGTGATTTGTATCGCACTCGCCTCCCGGATCAACCATCAACTGGTCCGAGGGTCGCCACCGTAGCGTCGGCGCCGACTTTCCTGTTTTGCTGCCACAACAATAGTGGGTGCCCAACAGGGACTTCCTACGGTCGCCGGCGACACAGCAACGCCGGGCCGCCCTACCGCTCCCGCAACGAATGCCGCAAGGCGCCGATCACCGGGTCGAGCCACAGTTCGAGCGGCGTGCGCTCGCGGGTGCGGATGTAGGCCACCACCGGCATGCCGGCGGTGAGCGGCACGTCGAGCTTGACGCCGGTGATGTCGATCTTGGCGTTGAAGTAGCGGATCTCCGGATTGGCGGGATCGGTCAGGAGGTCGGCGGAAACGGAAAGCAGCTTGCCCGAGACGATGGGGGTGGCACGGCGGTTAAGGCCGCTGAATTCGACGTCGACCGCCTGCCCGGGGTGGAGTTCGCTGATGTCTGCCGGGGCGATGCGGACTTCGGCGAGGAGCGAGGCTTCGACCGGAACGATTTCCACGACGGTCTCGCGCGGGGGGATGACGCTGCCCGGGTTGCCGGCCTTGAGCAGGTTGACGGTGCCATTCACCGGGGCGCGCACCAGGCGGCGTTCGAGCGCGCTGCTGGCCGGCCTGGCCCGCTCGCGCAATACCGTCATGCGGATGCGGCTGTCGGACATTTCCTTGGCGATCTCGGCGCGGTTGTTCGCGTTCAGGGTTTGCAGCCGCAATTCGATGTCGCCGATGCGCTGCCGCGCCTGCGACTGGAGCGACTGCGCCTCGTATTTCTTTTCCTCCTTTTCGGCGATGGCGCGGCGCGCGTCGAGGACGTGGGTTTCGGCGAAGAACTTCTTTTCCAGCAGGGTGCTGGCCATCTTCTCCTGTTTGGCGAGCAGCGCCAGCGAGCGCTCGGTGGCTTCCATCTGGCGGCCCCAGCTGGCGATTTCGTGGTTGAGGGCATCGCGCTGTTCGGCCAGCTTGCGGCGCTGCTCGGCGAGCAGCAGTTGCCGTGTCCTGAACACCGACTCTTCGCTGGCCAGCAGGGCCTCGATGCGCAGGTCGGCCTTGCGCGCGAGCAACTCGGCCGGGTAGGCGATGTTGCCGCGGCCCTTGTACTCGGCTTCCAGCCGGGCCTGCTTGGCGGTTTCGGAATCGATCTGGGCCTGCAGTTCCTTGTCCGTCGCGCTGGCATCCACGTCGTCCAGTTCGGCCAGGATCTGCCCGGCGACCACGGTCTCGCCTTCGACTACGCGGATGGCCTTGACGATGCCTCCTTCGGGGTGCTGCACGGGATGGATGCGCCGTTCGATGCGCAGGAACCCCGAGGCGATCACTGCACCGGATATCGACGAAGCCAGGGTCCAGATCGTGACGATGGCAACCAGGCCTAGGATGACCCCCGCGGCCAACCGCCGCAACGTGGCGATTTCCCGGCTGATGAGGTCGCTGCCCTCTGTCGCTTGCGGGTTCATGCCGGCTTGCCCGCGAGCGCGGTTTGCTGGGGCGGATTCTGTCGCATCATGGTGGCCACCGTGCCGTCACGGACCAGCAGCAGCCGGTCCATGCGGTCGATGATGCGCGGGCTGTGCGAAATGATCAGCAGCGTGAAGTTGCGCTCCTGCCGCACGCGGTCGATCAGCGCCAGCAGGCTGGCTTCGGCCTGCTGGTCGAGGCTGGCGTCCGGTTCGTCGAGCACGACGATGCGCGGCGCGCCGAAGAAGGCCCGGGCGAGCCCCACCAGTTGACGCTGGCCGCCGGAGAGATTGCGTCCCAGCCCGGCGATCTTCGTGTCGTAGCCCTCGGGAAAGCCGGTGATCACCGGCTCCAGTCCCACGGTGGCGGCGGCGAGCAGCAGCGCCGGGGAATGCGCTTCCGGGTCCTGCATGCGACAGATGTTGGTGGCCACGGTGCCGGGATACAGGTCGATGTTCTGCGGCAGGTAGCCCAGTTGCGGACCGATGGATTCGCGGCGGAATTCGTTGAGATCATGCCCGTCGAGCAATATGCGGCCCTGCAGCGGCTTGGCGATGCCGAGCAGCATGCGGATCAGGGTGGTCTTGCCGGCGCCGCTGGGGCCGACGATGCCGACGACTTCGCCCGGAGCGATCCTGAAGCTGACGTTGCCCAGCAGCGGCTTGCCCGGCCCGAAGGCGAAATGCAGGCCCTCGGCGACGAGTTCGCCGGACAGCGGCGGCAGTTGCACTTCGCCGCGATGGGCGCCGGCATCGATGGCCAGGCATTGCGCGACGCGGCTGGCGGAATTGCGCACCTCGACCAGCGTGCGCCAGCCGGAGATGGCCTGTTCGATCGGCCCGATGGCGCGGGCGACGATGATGGTGGCGGCGATCATGACGCCGGGCTGGAGGTTGTCGACGATGACCAGGTAGGCGCCGGCGCCGAGCATGGCGACCTGGATCAGGATGCGGATCACCTTGGTCGCACCGGAGACATGGGAGCCGAGGTCGGCGGCCTTCTTGAGCAGCGTCGTGCCTTCATCGAGCATGCTCTGCCAGAGCCCGATCAGCGCCGGCTGCATGCCCATCGCGCGGGCCGCCTCGGCATTGGCAAACGTCGTCTGGGCAAAGCCGAGCGCGCCCTGCATGCGCTGGTTGGCCTCGGTGAAGCGGGCGAAGGTATGGCGTTCATCGATCAGCGCCAAGGCGATCAGCATGAGCATGCCGATCAGGGTGATGACGCCGAGCACCCACGAGAAACCGAAGATCAGCAAGGTAAACAGTGGCACCCAGGGCGAATCGAATATCGCCATGAGATGTGTGCTGGATACGTAATTCCTCAGGTTGGATACGTCGCGCATCAACTCCCCTTGCGCGCCGATGTTGCCGTCCGCCTGGGTCAAGGCATGGGCCTTTTCCATGACGGCGGTGCCCAGCTTGCGCTCCAGCGAAAGTCCGGCGCGGAGCAGCAACCGCGTGCGGATCAGGTCGAGCAGCCCGTAGGCCGCAACCAGGACGACCGTGATCAGCGTAATGGCCAGCAGGGTCGGGATGCTGCGGCTGACCAGGACCCGGTCGTAGATCTGCAACATGTAGATCGGCGAGGCGAGCTGCAGGGCGTTGACGCACAGGCTGATCCACGCGGCGGTGATCAGCCAGGGCTGGATCGGACGAAAGAGACGAAGGTCCTTGAGCACTGTGGGGGAGTTTTTGTGGATGGAATTTTAGGACAGGGATATCCGTTACGGCCGGGACGGATGGTACATCCATTCCATCGTGCTAGCCAGATCACGCGGGCTCGGGATGCTCCCGGGCCGGGAGCCAAGCCATGCCGCGACGCAGGAAGCCGAAAAAGTCGGCGCCGGCGATACGGCGAGCAGTGGTCATTTGATGCTTTTGCCGCGTCATGGCAAGCAGTTCTCCTCTTTTTCCCCGGATTTGTTCGAGCCTTCCCTTGTTAAATTCGGCGACATCGGCAATGTAACGACAGGAAACAAAAGCCATGAAGATACTGGGCAGGATGCTGGTGGTACTGGCCGGCGGGCTGATCGCACTGCTTCCGCCAGCGGAAGCCGCGACCTGCAAGGGCGGCAAGCGGGCGGACAGTACTGGTCGCTGCAAGGCGACAACCGCGAAAAAGCCGTCGGCGAAGGCGAAAGCGAAGGCCAAGGCGAAAGCCAAGTCCAAGGCCAAAGCCAGGGACAAGGCCGCCGCCACCACCGGACAAGGGCCCGCTGTATGTATTCATCGAGTCGGGCGGATGCCGGATCCTGGCCACGGAATCGTCGGTGAAGCGGATGCAGGAGATCGCGGTCGGCGGTTCGGTCACCTGGGATGGACGCTGCGCGGAAGGCCTCATCTCCGGAACCGGAGTGCTGCGCCAGGAGGGCGTCTTCATCGAGGGTGGCCGCAGCAAGCACTTCGCCTACTATTACTCAGGCAGGGCGAAGAACGGCGTGAGGACGGGGCCATGGACCCGCGAATCCCTGGAGCGCTTCGACGACAGCGCCCGCTCCTGGACCAGCCTCGCCCGCGTGGAGTTCCTCAACGGAGTGGCGAAGAGCGCACCGAAGCCGATCCCGGTGCGGGGTGCCGATCAGCACAGCAAGAGCTTCACGACCCGCGTGCTCGATCCCGAAGCGAAGCGGGCGCAGGCCATTGCGCCGCCGGTGCCGCCAGTGCCGCCCGTGGCCGACGCGGACGCATTGAGCCTCAGGGCGGCGGCCGTCGCAACGGTCGCTCCTGCCGTTGTACCGGCGGCACCGCCGCCATCCATGCCTGCACCCGTTGCGCCCGGCTCACAGATCCAGGCCAGTACCCAGCCGCCGGCAAGCGCCCCCGCGCCGGCTCCGACCGCCGCCCCCGTTGCACCCAAAGCGACCCTTGTCGCACCGTCGCCACCGGCACCGGCACCGGTGCAGGCGTCGCCCGTTGCCCCGCGACCGGCAGTGGTACCCACCATCGATGCACCGCCACGGGTGACTGCCACAATCCCGACGCCTCCCCCCACCGTTGCGCCAGCGCCGACTTCTGTACCACTCGCCGTGATCAAGGCGCCACCGCCCGCCCCGATATCGCCGGCGCCACCAGTTCCTCCGAAGCCGGCCATGCCGGCGACCGTCACCACGCCGCCAGCCCCCATTCCTGAACCCGCCAAAGTCGCGGCCATCAAACCGGCACCTGCCGCCGTAGCGCCAGCGCCGACTCCTGCGCCCACGACCGTACTGCAGACACCTAAGGTGACAAGGTGACAGCGCCTCCGCCGGCAGCACCCGTGGTTCCGCCGGTTGCGATTCAAGCCGTGCCGGCCAAGCCCGCCATCGTTGCTCCTCCGCCCCCACCGGCGGCGATAAAGCTGACGCGTGCGCTGCCAGCCGCTATGGAAAAGCAGGCTTTCGGCTTCGGCACCGGCTGCTACATGGATACGCTCGATGGCCAGTTGTGGGAAAACGCAGTATTGAAGGTCACGGATCGCAAGTCGCTGCGCATCGATGGCTGGGCGGTCGACGACGAGGAACGGGTTCTGGCGGAGGCCACCTATCTGCGCCTGGAAGGCACCGACGGCCGTCGCTATCATGCGGCAACAACAGTGCAGGAACGCCCCGACGTGGCGCGACATTTCGGCATCCCCGCCTTCGTCAAGGCCGGATACCGGGCGGTTGTCTCGGCCGAAGGCCTGCCCCCGGGAGAATACGAGGTCACCATCGTAATGAATTCGAAGGGTCGCAACGTGCTCTGCGGCAACGGGCGGCGCCTGAAGTTGTAGCGGCTATCGACGGCGGCAGGCCGTTCCCGGTTCGCCGCGAGCCGTTTGATTAACGATGATGGGTGAATTATGATCGCGCCCTCTCTCCTGACGGGTTGGCGCCACGGCGCCGGACGGTAGATGGCATTCATTCTTGCGGCACTTGCGGCGGCCCTGGTCGTGACGCTGTTCGTCATGCGTCGCAGCTTTACCGACGCTCGTCTGCGACAGGCGGCGCCCTCGGGAACCCGATTGACGGCATGGACGCGCGAAGCCAACCTCAAGGGCTGGGGCCGCGCCGGCGGGCTGGGCGTAGCGGCCGGCCTGCTTTTCAGCCTGGCGCTGCGGCTGTTCGACGATGCGGCGATTGCGGGGACCAGCCTCTGGTTGCTGCTGGCGGCGATGCCGGTGTTTGTGGCCGGCCTGGCCGATGATTTCACGCAGCGCGTGCGGCCTTCGCTGCGACTTCTTGCGGCTTTCGTTTCCGCGCTGATAGCGGGATTCCTCCTCGACACCTGGGTAAATCGAATCGACGTACCCGCACTGGACAACGCCTTCGCCATTCCGGCGGTGGCCATCGTGTTTTCCTGCGTGTTGGTGGCGGGCCTGGTCAATGCGTTCAACGTCATCGACGGCTTCAACGGCCTCGCTGGCGGTGTCGCCAGCCTTATCCTCGTGGGCATCGCCTATGTCGCCTTCAAGGTGGGCGACCTCGTGGTGCTGACGGCGTCCCTTACGGCGATCGGCGCCATCACCGGCTTCATGCTCTTCAACTTTCCGCGCGGCCTGATCTACCTCGGCGACGGTGGCGCCTACCTGCTGGGGTTCTGGATCGGCGAATTGCTGATCATGCTGGTGGCGCGCAATCCGCAGGTATCCGCCTGGTTCCCGGCGCTGCTGTGTTCCTACCCCGTGTGTGAGATGCTGTTCTCGATCTACCGCCGCGCCTTTGTCCGGCGCTCCCATCCCGGTGCGCCGGACATCGCGCATTTGCACCACCTGATCTACAAACGCCTGGTGCGCTGGCTGGTCGGACCGGGCGGGATGCAGGTTCGGCATGAACACGGCAATGCGCTGACCTCGCCTTATCTCTGGATCCTCACCTCGATCGGCGTCGGACCGGCCGTCGTCTTCTGGCAAAAGACACTTGTCCTGCAAATCGGCTGCGTTGTTTTTGCAGCAGCCTACGTCTACGCGTACGTGCGCATCGTGCGCTTCCGCTCGCCACGCTGGTGGTCGATGCGGCGCAACCCACCCCGACCCACCAGTAAATACTGACGATGCTGCGGCACGCGACATTCTGGAACAGCCTCGCGGGGGTGCTCATCCTGGCGATCGTTTCCGCCACACCGATCATGATGAGTTCGATCATGGACCGCGGTTACGAGGTCGCCAAACTTGCGCTTGCCAATCCTCTGGCATTCCTGGCGCTGGCATCTATCCTGATGGCCGGTGGCTGGCGCGAGCAAGGCTCGACCTCCGGCGAAGCGAGGGTTGCCACGTTGTGCTTCCTCGCATTTCTCCTGCTGGCGGGAATCTCGACCGTGCTGTCGGCACATCCGGCCGTAGCGTTCTTCGGCGGCTATTTCAGGCGCGAAGGGCTTCTCGCGTGGACCGTCTATGCCGCGTTCTTCATCGCGGTCCTGCGCTGGACACAGGGCCGTTCCCAAGCTGGCGTTGTCGAGGTCGTGGAAGTACTCCTGCTTGCCAGCGTCATCCCTGCCACCTATGCGATCCAGCAACGCCTGGGCCTGGATTTCTTTTTCGTTGGCAATCGCGATCCGGGGCGGCCGAACGGAACGCTGGGCAATCCGGTGTTCCTTGGTGCCTATTTCGCGATGCTGCTGCCGATCACGGCGGTCCGTTGCTGGCTGGGGCGGCGTCGCCTTGCCGAGTTGGCGCTGTGGCTACCGATCGTCCTGCTGCAGGCGACCGGCCTGCTTATATCGCAGAGTCGGGGACCGCTGCTGGCTCTGGTCGTTGGTTCGGGATTACTGGCCGTACTCGCGGCCGGATTCAGGCGGTCGCGGGGCACCTTTGTGACCATCGGGGTGATGTTGGCCACTGTCGTCGCCGTGCTGGTACTGATCAATGCCAATGCCACCGCCCAGCGCATGGCCCGCGACCTGCCGGTGCTCGGACGGCTGATATACAACCTCGAAGGCAGCCAGCCCGGAACTTTGACCTCGCTTGCTTCGCGCAGCACGGCGGCACGCCTTGGCATCTGGAAGGCGGCCACGGATACTTATATGGAGGCACCCACCTCCGCGAAACTGATCGGATTCGGCCCGGAGTCCGCATCCACCCACTATTACCCGTACCTGCCCGACGAGGTGATGCAGGTCGACGGCTATTGGCAGTCGAACTCCTATGACCGGTTCCACGCCGACACGCTCGATATCACTTTGAACTACGGGATCTTCGGCTGGCTTGCTTACTTCGGCATATTCAGCGCGGTCTTTGCGGCGGCAGCCAGGGCGCTCTTCGGTGTCGGTGGCAGGTGGCTCTATCTGGCGTTCGCACTGATACCCGTGGCAGTCGCTGCGATTGCCGCCGGCTTGGCGCGATTCGTCGGCCTGCCATCGACGATGGTGCCCGCCGCGGGTATCGGCATCGGCGGTGGCTGGCTGCTCCTTTTTCTCGCCTTTTCCTGGCGCGCCTCCCGTAATGGCTTGCCCGAAAGCCTTCGGTCGCGCCCGGCAATGTGGGCGCTGCTGGCGGCGCTCACCTCGTCGCTGCTGGTGTTCTGGATCGACGTCCAGGTGAACATCCCGACTCTGACCAGCAGACTGATTTCGTTCGGAATTGCGGCCCTCGTACTTGCCCTGGCATCGGCATTGCAGAACCCGGCCAGCGACGAAAGTCCCGTGGTGGCGACCACCCCATCGTGGGCAGTCGTGTTCCCGATCATTGCCGCCTGCGCGAGTTTCCTGCCGGCGGTGGCTCTGGATGCGAGCATGCGCGCCCAGGAAACCGATCGGTGGTGGCTGAGCGGGATTTCCATCGGATTGCTGCTGGCGTTCGGCGCGCTCCACGCATGGATGCGCTGCGCAGCCGACAGCAATCGCCAGGCGCACTTGATGCGCTGGACCACGATCGTCACGGGATTCGCGGCCACCTATGCAATCCTGCATTGGCTACTGGTACCGAATGTCGGACCGCTTATCGATCCGCAGAATGTCGCGCGACTCACCGGTATCGCTGGCATCGGTGGCCTGTTCATTCTGCTGATCTCCATTGCGACGGCGGCGACGGCCTGGCGGCAGGCTCGGACGACGGCAGAATCCCTGATTCCCACGCGTTCCATGGTCGTGGCACTTCCAGCATTCGTCCTCGCCGGACTGGCCGGGTTCTTCGCCCTGACGGCGCTCAAGGCAGACATCGGATCGACCGTCGGAAGTTGGGCGGCAAGCAAGCAGCCAGAAGTCAGCGATCGGATCCTGTTGGCGACGATACGCGCGATGCCGCACGAGCGCCACTACCAGAGGCAGCGAACCTTCGATTTGCTCGCCCGCGCCATGGAAGAGGTGAAGCGCTCAAGCTCACCCGAAAACTTTCCGAAAATTCGCGGCCTGCTGGATCAAGCCGAAGACCAGGCGCGGGAGAGTTTGCGCCGCTTTCCTGCTGACCCATGGATAGTACTTGCGGTTGCCAACGTGATGCAGATACGTGCACTTCCTGCAATTCGACCAATTGCACCTGAAAATGGCCAAAATGCCGCACTGGAAGCCGATGAGCTTTTCGCAAGAGCCTACAAAATATTCCCCAACCAGCCATTGCTGCTACGAAACTGGGCTCAGTTAAGGTTCAATGAAGGGGACAATTGGGGCGCATTTCGCCTGCTTGACCGGATGGAGGACACCATACCCAACGAGGTTGAGCCATACGCCGAGCGGGTGATAATGGCAAAACAAATCAATGACATGGATACTGTCAACGAGACCATAGAACGAGCCAGGCAACGGCTGGACGAAAGCGGAATTCAACGCCTGCTGGCTGTTGCCGGGATACAACAGAAATAGCCTCAGCATAATCTTTGCGGACACGTCGGCGGCAAATCTGATAATATTGGCACCTAGTAGCCAAGCCTTGTGGCAAGGCATTAATTCGAAAGCAATAAGGGGGCAATAGAGCCATGCGGATTTCAACAAGCGTTTCAATCAAAACACTCATCGCCCTTGGCGTAGTCGGCGCAAGCGGACTGGCAGCAGCCCAGTCGTCGTCGACGCAAGCAGCCGCCGCGGCAGCTCAACCCAGCAACAATCCGGGTCTGGTTGCCGGGTTGCTGACCACAACGGGTGCTGCTACTGCATCCACCATCGGCAGCACGGTCGGCGCGATCGCAGGCGCGGCGGCCGGGGCGGGTGGCGGTGCGGTGGTGGTCTCTGCGCTTCCCGCCGGCGTTACGCGATTGGCCCTTCCGGGGCAAGGCGGAACCGGTGCAGCCGCGGCCCCTGGCGGCAAGGCGTGGAACGCGTGGTTCGCGGTTTCCCGAAACACGGTTTCGTATGATTACGCTCCCCTGCAATCCAGCGGCAATGTCCGTGTTGGCCTGATCGGCGTCGATTACACCTTCAACAACAATATCGTGGCCGGCTTGGCGATCGCTGGCGACAAGACAGACATCAACCTGAACTTCATCGGCGGCAAGCTGACCGGCAAGGGAACCACCTATTCGCCGTATGTCGGCATACCGCTGAACAAGAACTGGTCTGCCGACGTGTCGGTTGGCTGGGGCAAGACCACGGTCGATACCGAGATCACCGGCATCACCAGCCGGATGACGGACAATCGTCGTACGGCAAGCTTGGGCATGTCGTATCGCCGGATGGCTGGCAACGACAACAAGTGGATGCTTACCGGTCGCGGTTCCTACCTCGCGGTCAGGGACAAGCTCGGCGCCTACACGATGTCCAATGGAACCTTCGTTCCGGATTCGAGCGTAAGCCTGTCGCAACTGCGCTTCGGCGGTCAGGCGGCCTACAACCTCGGCGTCCTCGTTCCGTATGCGGGCCTGAACTACATCTACGACGTCAGCGCACCGAGCCAGGCGGGTGCCGCCAACGACCGCGATGCCTTCCAGGCCGTACTTGGCTTGAAGTTCAGCGTCCCGAGCGGCTTCTACGGTGGCCTGCAGTACTCGTCCGAACTTAACCGCAGCCAGATCAAGAACAACCAGATCATGCTGAACATGGGCGCGCGCTTCTAAGTTCGTTTGCTTGTCGGCAGTCGAACGCCGACGACTCGCACCAAATGAAACTGCCGAATTGGGTCATCCCCGGTTCGGCAGTTTTTTTTCTGGGCGCTTGTGTCCTGCTTCAGGCACCCGCCGAACAGGCGCGGGCCATCGCGAGCGAGGCGGGGTTCTCGTCCATAGAACTTCCGGACAAGCGACTGAAAGGATTCCTCAGGCTCAGATCAGCGCCCGGCGCGTTCAGCACACTTACCGTCTATATCGAAAGCGATGGCGCCCCCTGGCGGGTACCCGATGAACCGCCATTCGACCCGACCCCTCACAAACCGATGGTGCTGCAGATGGCGGCCTCTGACCCCGGCGGCGCAGTGGCCTACCTTGGTCGTCCCTGCCAGTACCTCGATTCGACCGCACTGGCGCAATGCGACCCGGCCTTGTGGATGCTCGGCCGCTTCAGCGAGGATGCGGTAGCGGCAACGAATGCCTCTTTGCACGCCATGAAGAAGCGCACCCAGGCCTCGTCAGTCAATATCGTCGGTTATTCCGGTGGCGGCGCAATAGCTGCGTTGGTCGCCGCCCGGCGTGACGATGTCAATTGTCTGGTGACGGTCGCCGCACCCCTCGATTCCGATGCCTGGACTGCCGCGATCGGAGTATCAAGACTGAGTTACTCGATAAACCCGGCCGACCATGCAGGAAAACTCGGGCCTCTACGCCAAACACATTTCCGAGGCCGGAAGGACACCCTTGTGCCGCCGGCAACAACACGCCGGTTTCTGACAAAGGTTCCGGGCGCAAGAGTCATCGACAAGGACGACTACGACCATCAATGCTGCTGGAAGGAAGACTGGGCGGAACTGCGAGCCCAGTCCTGCCTGGCAAGATAGCCGGGAATCAGCAGGCGATTCAGCGGAACATCGGCATCTGCTGGATCACGTTTACCGGTTGCATCGTCAGGGACTGCATCAGCGAATCGAATCCGCCACCCTGCTGCAGGAAAACCGGCGTCGAGTCGAGTATGTACAGCGGCGCCTCACCCGGCTTCGGCTTGTCGGGTGCAAATGCCGTCTGTTCCTTGCTCACATCCAGGGAGGGGCCTGCCGCCAGCTTGATGTTGGTCGCTCCGTCATGGACGAAGTCATAAACGCCGGCGCGGGCCTCCGGTGTGTCTTCGGCGACGATGGCGACTTCAAAATCCGTGCCGCGAATCCCGACCGTAGCAGTCGAGGCGGTCACCTGCACGCGATCACGCGACGTCTTGCCTATCAGGCCCGTCAGGAAGCGCGCAGCGCCCCGGAGCAGCGAGAACTGGGCGGAATCCGTCGATTTCTTTTCAAACTTGAAGTCATCCAGTTTGAATTGCGTGTTCGGCCGCAGCGCGACCACGGATTCGTCGGCCAACTTGATAACAACCTCGCTCTTGGCCTGGGTGGTTACCGTATCACCCGACTGTATCTTTTCGTTCGGCCCGGCCTTGCGCGATTGCTTGTCGGCACCGGTCACCGTGACGTCGCCGGACATCTTGTCGATGGACCCTGACTCGGCGGCGAAGACCGCGCCAGCAAGCGCAAGCAGGAAGATCGAAAAACCGAGTTTCCTTGCTGAATGAAATGACTTCATTTTGATGTTCTCCAGACGGGACGTCTTTATGACGCGACTTTTTCAGATTAAACCATCAGGTACGATCATTCAAGGAAATATGACCGGAACAAGGAGTCCCGTCTGGCAAGAAGAGTCGCCGGAAAGCCGGACTTCACTGCGCAGGGCACTTCAAGGATCATGGTCGGGGCGAGAGGATTCGAACCTCCGACTCCTGCGTCCCGAACGCAGTACTCTACCAGGCTGAGCTACGCCCCGATGGTATTAGGTGGCATGGCATGACATGCGGGAACGGGCGGAATGCTGCTGCCCGAGAGTCATCCTTGCAAACCCTGCGAGAATCAAAACCTTCTTTGAACCGCAAAGTCCGCCAATTGTAGCAGCGTTTCCCTGAACTTTGAATCCGGCAATGCGGCAAGAGCCGCTTTTGCCAGTTCGGCTTCCGCCACTCCATGGCGATGTGCCGCATCCAGCGCACCGCTGGAGCGCACTGCAGCCAGCACCTCGACGAAATGTTCTCCGCTTGCGTTCTCGATCGCGGCACGGACCAAAGTCGCCTGCTCGGGTTTGCCATGTTGAATGACATGAATGAGCGGCAGCGTTGGCTTGCCCTCGGCCAGATCGTCGCCCAGGTGCTTGCCGGTTTCCGCTTCCTGCCCGGAATAGTCGAGCACATCGTCGATCAGCTGGAAGGCGGTACCGATGTGGGTGCCGTAGGCAGCCAAAGCCTGCTCCATGGCTTCGCTGGCTTCACCCAAGATCGCACCGAGGCGACCTGCCGCCTCGAACAGCTTTGCCGTCTTGTAGCGAATCACCTGAAGGTAGTCATCCACTTCGATGTCGGCATTTCGGCAGTTCATCAGTTGCAAAACCTCGCCCTCTGCAATCGTATTGGTCGCGTCCGCGAGTACCTGCATCACCCGCATGCTGCCGACACCGACCATGATCTGGAATGCGCGGGAATAAAGGAAATCGCCCACCAGGACGCTGGCAGGATTGCCGAATACCGCGTTGGCCGTATCGCGACCGCGACGCAGCGAGGATTCATCGACGACATCGTCATGCAGCAATGTGGCGGTATGGATGAACTCGACCACGGCGGCCAGTTCGTGATGGCGGGTGCCGGAATAGCCGCAGGCACCGGCGGCCAGCAGCACAAGCGCCGGGCGCATGCGCTTGCCGCCGGCGGAGATGATGTATTCGGCGACCTGGCGGACCAGCGCCACGTCAGAATGCAAACGAACTCGAACTACGGCGTCGACTGCGCGCATGTCGGCGTCAATCGGGGCATACAGGCTGGAAAAGTCCACGGCGGATATCGGAAGCTGAAGCGAAAGCGCGATGTTAGGCGGCACATCGGTCGGCGTCAACGGAAGTCCTGCTGCCAGGATGACAGGGGGTTTCCCCTTATACTTCGAGCTTGAGTTGGTGAACTTTCTCCTATGATTTTCCAGTGTTTTTGATTTCCAGCGCGGTACCGGATGCCGATTCGCCGGTCTCCGGTCTGTGGGAACCAACGTTCAACCGCATCGCTTGCCTGCCGCAACAGCAATTCCATCATGAGCCCTCCGAAACCTTCCGCCCCCCAATCTCCCCAGGCCGCCTGGTCGGGGCGCTTTTCCGAGCCCGTTTCCGATCTGGTCAAGCGATACACTGCTTCGGTATTTTTCGACCGCCGGATGTGGCGGCAGGACATCCGTGCATCGCTGGCGCATGCCCGCATGCTGGCGCGCCAATCCATCATCGCTGCCACGGACCTCGCGGCGATCGAACAGGGTATGGCCACGATAGCCGGCGAGATCGAGGCCGGCAGTTTCAACTGGAACCTCGACGATGAGGATGTGCACCTCAACATCGAGAAGCGCCTCACGTCGCTTGTCGGCGATGCCGGCAAACGCCTGCATACCGGCCGCTCGCGCAACGATCAGGTGGCAACAGACATCCGGCTCTGGTTACGCGACACGATTGATGATATTGACATCCTGCTGCGCAACCTCCAGGTCGCACTGCTTACCGCGGCAGAAACCCATGCCGAGACCCCCATGCCCGGCTTCACCCACCTTCAGGTGGCGCAGCCGGTCAGTTTCGGCCACCACCTGCTGGCCTATTTCGAGATGCTGCGACGCGATCGCGAGCGCTTTGCCGACTGTCGACGCCGCACCAATCAGCTCCCGCTGGGCGCCGCCGCGCTGGCCGGCACCACCTTCCCGATCGACCGCGAATCGGTAGCACGCGAACTCGGCTTCGAGGGCGTTTGCGAAAACTCCCTGGATGCGGTATCCGATCGTGACTTCGCCATCGAGTTCTGCGCCGCCGCCTCGCTGACCATGACCCACATTTCGCGCTTTTCCGAGGAACTCGTGCTCTGGATGAGTCCGCGGGTCGGCTTCATCGACCTCGCGGATCGCTTCTGCACCGGATCTTCGATCATGCCGCAGAAGAAGAACCCCGATGTGCCGGAACTGGCTCGCGGCAAGACCGGCCGGGTCTATGGTCACTTGATGGGACTTTTTACCTTGATGAAAGGTCAGCCGCTGGCTTACAACAAGGACAATCAGGAAGACAAGGAGCCTCTGTTCGATACCGCCGATACGCTGATCGACACCCTGCGCATTTTCGCCGACATGGTACCGGGCATACGCGTCAAGGCGGATGCCATGGCCGCGGCGCTACGCCAAGGCTACGCCACGGCGACCGACCTCGCCGACTATCTGGTGAAGAAGGGCCTGCCCTTTCGCGACGCGCATGAGGTGGTTGCCCGCGCCGTGCGCGCCTGCGAGGTGCGCGGATGCGACCTTCCGGACCTGACGCTGGACGAACTGCGTGGCTTTTCGCCGCTGGTGGCGGAAGATGCCTTTGCGGTGCTGACCGTCGCCGGATCGCTGGCCGCCCGCGACCATCTTGGTGGTACCGCTCCGACACAGGTGCGCGCCGCGATCGCGCGATCGCGCGCACGTCTCTGACCGATGGCCATTCCCGACCGGATAGGCAAATACGAGATTAGCCGCCAGTTGGGGGAAGGCGCCACCTCCATCGTATATCTTGGCTATGACCCCTTTGCCAAACGCGAGGTTGCGGTCAAGGCCATTTTCCCGGAGGTGTTGCGCGACAAGGAGCGCGGCAAGCTTTACCGCAACCTGTTGATGACAGAGGCGTCCCTGGCCGGCAAGCTGAACCATCCGCACATCGTGCAGATCTTCGATGCCGTCCTCGCCGAAGAACAAAGCTACATCGTCATGGAATACGTCAAGGGCGGAACGCTGGAAGCCTTCTGCACGCCGAGCAGCCTGCTCCCCGTGGATCGTCTGGTGGAAATGATCTTCAAATGCACGCGTGCGCTCGACTATGCATTCCGTGCCGGAATCACCCACCGCGATATCAAGCCGGCGAACATACTGCTCGTCAATCCGAGCGACAGCCCGGAGCACGCCAGCGGCGACATCAAGATCTCGGACTTCGGCGCAGCGATGATGACAACGGGAGAACAGACCCGTACCCAGGTCTCCGGCGTCGGCTCGCCGGCCTACATGTCGCCGCAGCAGGTGCGCGACATGCCGCTGAATCACCAGACCGACATCTACTCGCTGGGCGTGGTGATGTACCAGTTGCTGACGGCGCGACTGCCGTTCCAGTCGACCTCCAACTACGGCATGATCTACCAGATCTGCAATACCGATCCTCCGCCGCCCTCCACTTTTCGCACCGACATGCCGGTCAGCCTCGACGCGGTGGTCGCCCGCGCCATGCAAAAGGAGGTTGCAGCGCGCTACCAGAGTTGGGAGGAGTTCTCCCATGACCTCGCGCAATCCTTCCGCAACAAGCTGCTGGTGTCGCAGCGACAAGCCTTCCCTGACAGCGAGAAGTTCGAGAGCCTTCGCGCCCTGGACTTCTTCCGCGAATTTACCGATGTCAATCTGTGGGAGGTGGTCCGCTTCTCACGCTGGGATGAGGTGGCTGCCGGCACCGTGATCATGCGTGACGGCGAGCGCGGTGATTTTTTTGCCTTTCTGCTCGAAGGCGAATTGGCGGTGTCGAAATGCGGCCATACCCTGGGCGCGCTGGCGGCGGGCGAGTGCTTTGGCGAGATGGCCATCATCCGTCGCGGCGAGCACACGCGCGGCGCAGACGTCGTGGCGCAGACCGCCACCAAGGTGGTCACGGTTTCCGCACAGGCGCTGCAGCACGCTTCAGACGCCTGCCGGATGCACTTCTACCAGGGCTTCCTGGACGTCATCGCCGGGCGCCTGGCTGACGCCAACGCGCGACTCGCGGCGCTTTGACACCCGATTTCGGACCGATTTCCGCCGCCATCGCGGCGCACACGGAAACTCCATTCAGCCCCCAATCGTTCAGCCCCGTCGCCGGCGGCTCGATTCATGAAGCCTGGCGAGTTGAAGATGGCGAACGCAGATACTTCGTGAAAACCGGTGGTCCGGCCGCTGCCGCGATGTTTGCTGCCGAAGCATCGGGATTGCGCGCACTGTCGGAAGCCGCCGTGGTGCCAGCGCCGACTTTCGTGACGCTGGGTCACACCGCGGCGCTATCCTTTCTGGTACTCGAATTCATCGACCTGAAAGCACTGGACCGCACCGGCGGCGCGCGACTGGGCACCGCTCTGGCGGAATTGCATCGCATCCAGGGCCCCGCTTTTGGATGGCCGGAAGACAACTTCATCGGCGGCAACGTACAACGCAATACGGCCCACGCGGATTGGCCGCACTTCTTCCGCGAATGCCGCCTGCGGCCTCAGCTTGCGCTGGCCCGACTAAACGGGATGGACCCGAAGCTGGTGACAAAGGGACTCGGCGTCGTCGACTGCCTCGGAGGCCTGTTCATCGACTATCGCCCGATACCGAGCCTGCTGCACGGCGACTTGTGGTCAGGCAATGCCGGTCAGGACAGCAGGGGAAAACCGCTGATCTTCGATCCCGCCTGCTATTGGGGCGATCGCGAAACCGACATTGCGATGGCCGAACTCTTCGGCGGCTTCCCCGAAAGCTTCCACGTCGCCTACCGCAGCGCGTGGCCGCTGGATCGCGGCTACGAGGCTCGCAAACCGCTATACAACCTGTACCACGTCCTCAACCACTTCAACCTGTTCGGCAGTGCCTACCTCGGTCAGGCGCAACGCATGATCGAGCGCCTGCTGGCCGATCTGCGACGCTGACCAGTGGCGCGCGTCAGACGGCCTTGACTACGGGTTCCAGTTGTTTTTGCAGTTCGCCGGACTGGTACATCTCGGTCATGATGTCGCTGCCGCCGACGAACTCACCATTGATGTAGAGTTGCGGCACGGTCGGCCAGTTTGCGTAATCCTTGACGCCCTGGCGTACATCTGGATCGGCCAGCACGTCTACGCTGACGAATTTATCTACGCCACAGGCATTCAGGATCTGCACTGCACGCGCCGAGAATCCACATTGCGGAAACTGCTGGGTGCCCTTCATGAACAGAACCACGGGATTGCCGGTGACGGTCTGATGAATTTTTTCCTTGATGTCCATTGTCAGTTCCATTAATAGTTGAGTAAATAACTCGGGATATTCTAACGGCGGAAAAGCCGTCCGGTCAACTGCATGAAACCAGATTCGCACTGCAATATACATTTGCTGGCATCGCCATCTCAGGCACGGATGACAGGTGAGGAGCGTAGGTGAACCCCGACCTGATCAAGGCGCCGCTGTTTTTCGTCTGCCTGCTTCCGTTCGCACATTATCTCCGGGGCGCCTGGACCGACACCCTCGGGACGGATTCGATTGAAGTCCTGACTCGCGGTCTCGGCGGCTGGGCACTGACCTTTTTGCTGGTCACGCTGACGCTGACGCCCTTGCGCAAGTACACCGGCTGGACATGGCTGGCGCGCCTTCGCCGCATGATGGGGCTTTACACATTTTTCTACGCATCCGCGCACATGACATCCTACCTCGCGCTCGACCAGGGCTTCGACTGGCAGGCGATCATCGAGGATGTGTCCAAACGTCCATTCATGGTCGCCGGGATGCTCGCGTTTGCGCTGCTGCTGCCGCTCGCCATCACCTCCAATGACCTCGCCCTGCGCAGACTTGGCGGCCGGCGCTGGCAGAAACTTCATCGCAGCGTCTACCTTGTCGGACTGCTGGCGGTGCTGCACTACTCCTGGATGGTCAAGGTCGACATCGCCAAACCGGTGGCATGCGCACTATTGCTGGCCATCCTGCTCGGATGGCGGCTGTGGTGGCGAGTGCGGGAAGGCAGGCGGATCCTCGTCGCCAGCAAAGTACGAAAGCCGGTGCGACGCGTGATCCCACTGTTTGTAAAAAAATAGGATACGCCGCTGCCGGCAAACAGAAGGCTCAGTGCAGAACGCGCGGCATCGACAAGACGAACTCGGCAATCCGCGCCTCGAACTGAATACCGTCCTCGGCCGTCATCTGGTAGCTGCCCTTCATTGTTCCGACCGGGGTGGCGAGCTGGCAGCCGCTGGTATACTCGAAGCTCTGCCCCGGCGCCAGCAAGGGCTGCTGGCCGACGACGCCAAGCCCACGCACTTCCTGCACGTGATTCTCGGCATCGGTAATGATCCAGTGGCGCGAGATCAGTTGCGCCGGCACATTCCCAGTATTGGTGATGGTAATCGTGTAGGCAAAGACGTGCCGGTTTATCGCCGGATCGGACTGCTCCGCAATATAGTGGGTCGCGACGGCAACCGTCACCTCGTATTTCTTCGATTCGGCCATGAGGCCCGCATTCAACACCAAATTTGCCCAACCGGCAAGAAATGTCCAGACCACACCCGCCCGCAGAGCAGAATGGCTTGCATGATTCTTGACCATTTTGCTCGATTCCGCGACACTTCGGGCATGCGAACCGATTCGCCGCCGCTCCCCAAGCCCGAAGCCGTTTTATGTCGACCGCATTCCACGGGGAAACGGTTACCCAGGACATGATCACTTACGAAACAAGCTCCACCCCGCAGCGCTTTCTGGCAAGACTACAGAACGCCGGCATCGAACCCGGTGACAGCGAGGAACTGAGGCTCAACAAATCGTTGCTGATGCTGGCCACCGGCCTGGCCAGCGTTGCCATCATGATCTGGGTGGCGATCTACCTTGCGCTTGGACCACAGTTCTCCACCACGGCACCGCTCGTCTTCCAACTGCTGTTGGCCGGCAATATGCTGCTGTTCATCCGCACGCGCAACTTCGATTTCTTCCGCGTCACACAACTTGGGCTGTTCCTTTTCCTGCCCTTCGTCGCACAGTGGAGCGGCACCATCATTTCGACCAGCGGCGTGCTGCTGTGGGCCTTGCTCGGACCGATCGGAGCCATCCTCTGCATCGGCGTGCGCCAGTCGGTCGGCTGGTTCATCGCCTGGGTCGTGCTCACCGCGCTTTCGGGTGCCGCCGACTGGTACCTCGCCGATACGGTATTCGGTCAGAAAAGCAACGTCCCGGTGCGCACCACGATCGTGTTCTTCGCGCTCAACTTCATTGCGATCTCGACCATCATCTACCTGCTGCTGCGCCGTTCGATCGCCGAGCGGCGGAAGACGCTCGATAGCCTGGAACTGGCCCACAAGCAGATCCAGATCGAGCAGGAGCGCTCGGAAAAGTTGCTGCTCAACATCCTGCCCGGCTCCATCGCGGATCGGCTGAAGACCTCGGACAAGACCATCGCCGACGGCTTCGCCGACGTCACGGTGATGTTCGCGGACATCGTCAACTTTACCCAGGTGGCGGCCAACATGTCGCCGTCGCAAGTGTTTGCCATGCTCAACCGCATCTTCTCGGCCTTCGACGAACTGGCGGAGCAATACGGTCTGGAAAAGATCAAGACCATCGGCGATGCCTACATGGTTGCCGGCGGGCTGGATGACAATGTCACCAACTATTCTGCGGCGATCGCCGACATGGCGCTGGCGATGCGCGACCTGTTGCGTCGCGACTTCGCCATCAACTCATCCCATCTCGAAGTTCGTATCGGAATCGGTACCGGACCCATCGTCGCAGGCGTGCTGGGCAAGAAGAAGTTCATCTACGACTTGTGGGGCGATACCGTGAACATCGCCAGCCGCATAACGTCGGAAGGCGTGCCGGGAATGATCCAGTGCGACACCATGACCTACCACCGCCTCGCCAACGATTACGATTTCTACGAACCGCAAAGCATCTACCTCAAGGGCAAGGGCAACATGACGGTGTATCGCCTCGTCGGCCGCAAGGGAGCGGCTGCGGAAGGTGACGCCGGGCAAACCTAAGCAAGCGCTCGGCTGGATTGGCGGGACGGCAGGGTCTTCAGGCAACTGCCAGTCGAAAGCACACCCGACCGGGTCGATTGCAGGCCAGCTCCAGCCGATAACCTGCAACCTGGGCATAGCGCGCCGCCTGATACAGCCCGATGCCATATCCGCTGGCTGATGTGACCGGGCCTAGAAACAGGCTGGATGCCACTTCCTCCGGCATCGCCGAACCATTGTCGCAGGCCATCAACTGGAAGCCGACAACGGTCATCGCCAGTTCGATCTCTACTCGCAGCGACGGCTCACGCAAGTGCTTTTCCGCGGCATTGCGAATCAGGTTGTCGGCCACGCCGGAGAACACTTCGGCGGGCAGGTCGCCTGTCAGGGGTGTCGCGGCGCGGAACTCGATCCACTGCAGCGCCGCCATGCGCTGGCTGAGTTCGCGCCACCAGTCGGCGGCACCGACCCAGCGCGCCGACGCAATATCCTGCGGCGCATTGAGCTTGACCAGCGTTTCAGCCAGGCGCTCGGTGATCGCGGGCAGTTGTCGCCGCAACAGCGATTGATACTCCTGCGACGACTCGGCACCCGGTTCCACCCCGGCCGAGCACAGCGCATTGAGTGACTGCAGGAGGTTCTTCACGTCGTGCGTGAGCCGCGCCCCGGTTTCATGGATGGCCTGCAGATAGGACAATTGCTTGAGTTCGACCGCACGCTGCTTGTCGGCGTGGAACTGCGCCAGCAACTGCGCCAGCAGGTTGTAATGCCAGATCAGCGTCGGCGAGGGGGAGTGCAGCGTATAGAACACCAGCACCATGCCGCCATGGCTGAACTCTGAGCGGCGGCCTTCCAGGATGCCGAAGCTGCCGCTGCTCCTGCCGGCAATCCATTCGCCGCCGCGAACCCAGGGCAGGCGCTGCGCGATTTCGACGCAAGCCTGTTCAAGGAAGGCCTGCGGATCTTCCTCGCGCAGGGCGAGGTTGGACAAAGCCTGCAACCACTGCTCCATGGGCAGGCCGATCGACATCATGTAACGGGAGATCATGCTGCCGATGCCGGCAAACCCTGTCCGTGGATTCGATACGAGGCCCAGCAGCAGGAGCGTCAAACCCGTGACCAGCAAGGTCTGCAGCATTGCCTCGATATAGCCGCTGCCCAGCAGCAACATGGCCGCCAGGCTGCCGAGCATCAGCACGGTGAGCAACAGGAATACGAACAGGCTGGAAACAAAATCGACGACTTCGCGCGCTTTTTCCACTTCCTGGCCCGGCGGCAGCAGCGCCATCAGCATCAGCACCAGGGGCAGCCCGGTGAAGCCCAGCCAGAGGATTTCCGCCGGCGGTTTGGCGATGGGCACCGCCATCGGCGCCGCCATGATCATCAGCGCGAGCAGGAGGAAGGCCAGCGCGAACAAGTAGAACAGGCGCGACGCCCGGCTTCCATAAAGCAGAACCTTGCCGCCGATGATGCCGGCCAGCATCATGATCCAAAGCACGATCATCCAGCCCTTGAGGTAGGCACCGGCCAGCAAGGCCACCGCCACGACCGCCATCAGGGACGTCGGTGAAAGCCGCCGCTCCGTCTGCACGAAGGGTTGCCAGAGCATGAACAGCCCCAGATGGGCGATGAACAGGGTACGTCCAAGGAGGCTGTGCGGCCCCTGCCACAAGACAAGATACAGGGCCGCGAGCATGGCCAGTAGCAAGCCGCGGCGCACCGCGATCAATCGCGCGGAAAGCGTTTCAGGAACCGGAAGGATCGCCACGGGAAATCGCCGAATCGGGAGGCAGGAAGCGGGAAGGATAGGCCGATTCTAGCCAGCACGCCCTCCCTTGGTCTGCCAAATAGCTGACGAACCTGTCCAATAATCGACAGATATCATTCGGATCGCGTTTAAGCACATCCACTATCTTGTTGATTGTTATTATTTTTATTAGCTGGCATGGCCTGTGCTTATGGTTTAGACATCAACAACCACCCCAAAGGGGAGACGATCATGAACAACAAACAATCCGGCTTTACCCTGATCGAAATTGCGATCGTGCTGGTCATCATCGGCCTGTTGCTGGGCGGCGTGCTGAAAGGTCAGGAGCTTATCAATAGTGCGAAGGTAAAGAACTTTGCCACCGACTTTCGCAACATTCCACTTCTGATCTACGGCTACCAGGACAAGTTCAAGGCCTTGCCCGGCGACGATGCCCAGGTCACGGGAGCCGCCGCCGGCCGATTCGGTACCTCCGGTACGAGTTGCACCCCCGACGCTGCAGGGATTTGCGCCAAAGGTAACGGTGTAATCAATGGTGTATGGACCGCCACGGCGATTACCGACGAAACCTTCACTTTCTGGCAACACGCCCGGCTAGCCGGCCTCGGCGCAGGACCGACGAACACGGCGGATGCCAACTACCTGCCACGCAATGCCGACGGCGGCCTGATCGGCATCGAAAGCGGTGGCGGCGCCACTGGCGGAGCCCTGATTCAGAACGGCGCGGTCGACGCGACTACCGGTGCGGTTACGGCCCTGGGAACCCCGACGACGTTCTCGCCGACCTACCTTATCTGTTCCGAAGGCATCCTCGGCAAGTACGCCAAGCAACTCGATACCACACTCGATGATGGCCAGACGGCAACCGGCAACATGCGCGTCATTACCATGGCAAATCGGGCCACACGCAACAGTTTGCCGGTATCGACCCTGCTGACGGATGATGCAACCTCCTACGTGGTCTGCATGGGTCTCTGAATCAAGATCGACGCCACATCCTGAAAGCCCGCTTCGGCGGGCTTTTTTTATTTTCCGCGCAGCAGCCGTTCCTCTCCCGCCGTCACCGCTGCAGCGGTCCCGATCAGCACCACCACGTCGCCTTCGATCAGTTCCAGCGCTGGCTCCAACCTGATCACGCGCTGCGTGCGACGGCGGATTGCCGTGGCGCCAGCGCCGACTTCTTCCAGGTTGAGTGAGCCGACTGCGCGGCCTATGGCCCAGGCTCCGGGCGTCAGGGTCACCGCGTGCAGGCGCGGCTGGTCGGCATCGGCCAGGTGCGCCCCGGCATCGGTGGCGCCATGGAAGAAGCCGCGCAGCAGCGCATAGTGCTGCTCGCGCATTTCGCGCAGGCGCTTGATCACCTTGTGCATCGGTATGCCCGACAGCGCCAGCGCGTGGGTGGCGAGCATCACGCTCGATTCCAGGGCTTCCGGCACAACTTCGGCGGCGCCCGCCGCGTAGAGCTTCTCACCGTCGTCCTGTTCCCGCGCGCGGGCGACGATGGAAACATCGGGCCGCAACTCGCGTACGCGGTGTATCACCCGCGCCGCGGCGTCGACATCCGCGAAGGTGATGATCACCACGCTGGCGCGCGATAGGCCGGCCGCCAGGAGGGTTTCCTTCTTCGAGGAATCGCCATAGGAAACCGCCTCGGCCGCCATGCTGGCTTCGCGTACCCGTTCCGGATCGAGGTCGAGCGCCATGAAGGAAACCCCTTCGGCTTCGAGGAAGCGGGCCAGGTGCTGCCCGGTACGGCCATAGCCGCAGATGATGGCGTGCTTGTCGGACGAAAGTGATTGCGCCGCCAGTTGCGTCAGTTGCATCGAGCGCAACAGCCATTCCGACGCCACGAAACGAAACACCAGGCGATCGGAAAAATGCACGACCAGCGGCGCCAGCAACAGGGACAGAACCATGGCCGCCAGCACGGGCTGCAGCGTCGCCGCATCAAGCAGATTGACATCGTCGCTGCGGGCAAGGATGACGAATCCGAATTCGCCGCCGGCGCAGAGCCACAGGCCGCTGCGCAGTGCCGTGCCCGGCGCGCTGCCGAGCAGCCTTGACGCGACGCCGACCACCAGCAACTTTATCGCCATCAGTGCAACCAGCAGGCCGACCACCAGCGGCCATTGTTCGACGATCTGAGGCACGTTGAGGCGCATGCCGATGGCAACGAAAAACAGGCCCAGCAGGACATCGCGGAAGGGCTTGATGTCTTCTTCCACCTGGTAGCGGTATTCGGTTTCGCCGATCAGCATGCCGGCCGTGAAAGCGCCCAGCGCCAGCGACAGTCCGGCCAGTTCGGTCAGCCAGGCCAGCCCGAGCGTGATCAGCAGCACGTTGAGCATGAAGAGCTCGGCGGACCTGCGGCGTGCAACGAGGTAGAACCATGCGGAAAGGGCGCGCTGGCCGATGAACAGTACCAGCGAAAGCAGCACGGTGGCCTTGATGCCCGCCCACAGCAGCGCCTCGGCCATCACGTCGAGTGGCTGCGACAGGGCCGGAATCAGCACCAGCAGCGGCACCACGGCAATATCCTGGAACAGCAACACGCCGATCACCTCGCGGCCATGGGGGGCATCGAGCTCGCCGCGCTCGGTCAGCATCTTGGACAGCATCGCCGTCGACGACATTGCCAGCGCGCCGCCGAGCGCCAGTCCGGCCAGCCACGGGATGCCCGCCACACGGGCCAGTACGGTCGCGACCAGTGTGCTGGCCAGCACCTGGACCGTGCCCAAACCGAACACGATGCGCTTCATGCTGTACAGGCGCGACAGCGAGAACTCCAGTCCGATGCTGAACATCAGGAACACGACACCGAACTCGGCCAGGTGCCGCGTCTGCTCGGTATCGGGCACCCAGCCCGCGGCGTGTGGACCCAAGCCGGCACCGACCAGCAGATAGCCCATGATCGGCGGCAGTCCGAGCATGCGGAAGATGACCACGACGACCACGGCAGCGGCCAGCAAGAGCAGGATCAGCGGCAGTGTGTCGGTCATCGGGCGGTCGCAGGCAGGGGCGAAAGAAGAAAAAGGCCGCGCAACGCGGTTGCTATAATTTGGCTCCATCATAAACGTCAGCCCGAGATGAACCAAGCCATTCCGCCGACAGCCGGGACCAGGAACGACGCGGATCGCTCCGTCGCCATGGGCCGGCAGGTGTTGGAGATCGAGGCCGCCGCAGTGGCCGTGCTGGCACGCCGCCTGGGCCCCGAGTTCAGCGCCGCGGTCAGGCTGATCCTCGACAGTCGCGGCCGCGTCGTGGTCAGCGGCATCGGCAAGTCGGGCCACATCGCCAGGAAGCTGGCCGCCACCTTTGCCAGCACCGGCACCCCGGCCTATTTCGTCCATGCCGCCGAGGCGGTGCACGGCGACCTCGGCATGATCACGCGCGACGACGTGCTGATCGCAATTTCCAATTCCGGCGAGAACGACGAACTGCTCACCATCGTGCCGCTGGTCAAGCGACTGGGCGGCAAGCTGATCGCGATCACCGGCAACGAAGGCTCTTCGCTGGCCCAGGAAGCCGACATCCATCTCGATGCCCGCGTCGACCAGGAAGCCTGCCCGTTGAACCTCGCCCCGACCGCCAGCACCACGGCGGCGCTGGCGCTGGGCGACGCGTTGGCCGTCGCCCTGCTCGACGCGCGCGGCTTCGGCGCCGACGATTTCGCCCGCTCCCACCCCGGCGGCGCGCTCGGCCGGAAATTGCTTACCCACGTCGGCGACGTGATGCAGACCGCGGTGCCAACACTGGTCGAGGAGACCCCCGTGCCCGCTGCGCTGGCCGCGATGACCCAGGGCGGCATGGGCATGGCCGTGGTGCTCGATGCCACGAGGAAGATCACCGGCATCTTCACCGATGGCGACCTGCGGCGCGCCCTGGAACGCCTCGGCGACCTGCGCGCGACGCCGGTTTCTGCGGTGATGACGCGTCATCCTCGCAGCATCGGCTCGCGCCGCCTGGCCGTGGAAGCGGTGGAAATGATGGAGGCCAACAAGATCAACCAGCTGTTGGTGACGGACGATACCGGCGCACTGCTGGGCGCATTGAACATGCACGACCTGTTCCGGGCGAAAGTGGTCTGATGGCCGGCGGGTCGCCCAGCGCAATGGCCAAGGCCGGTCAGGTGATCCTGATGGGATTCGACGTCGACGGCGTGCTGACCGACGGGACCCTCTATTTCAGCGCCGAGGGCGATGCGATGAAGGCCTTCTCCAGCCTCGACGGCCACGGCCTGAAGATGTTGCAGCGTGGTGGCGTCGAAGTTGCCATCATCAGCGGCCGCAGTTCCGCCGCACTGGAACTGCGGGCGGCGAATCTGGGCATCGCGGAGTTGCACATGGGTGTCGAGGACAAGCGCGCGGTGATGGGCGAACTGCTCGCCCGGCGGGGAATCGGATTCGCCCGGGCCGGCTACATGGGCGACGACGTGGTCGATCTGCCGGTACTGCGTGCCTGCGGCTTTTCCGCGGCGGTGGCCGATGCGCACGACGAGGTGCTCGGCCGCGTGGATTACGTTGCGGCCAGGAAAGGCGGCGGCGGCGCCGTGCGCGAAGTCTGCGACCTGATCCTGCGCGCCAGCGGCAAGTGGGACGACGCCATGGCGGAGTACCTGGCATGAAGGACCACCGCAGCGCCTCGCTGTTCCCGCTGGCCATGCTGGTGCTGCTCGCGGCCCTGACCTTCTGGCTCAACCGGGTGATCGAGGGCGACAAGCCGCGCGGACCGCAACGGCATGATCCCGATTACTGGGTCGAGAATTTCGAGGTGCGCCGGTTCGACATTGATGGAAAACTACAGCACACCCTGATCGCCAAGAAGCTCGTTCATTACCCGGATGACGACACCACGATCGTCACCGCGCCGCAACTCACCTACCACCGCGGGGCTCCGGCCGAGATTTCGGCGCGCATGGCCTATGTCGGCACCGACGGCAAGGAGATCGACCTCGTCGATGACGTGCGCGTAGTCCGCCAAGGCGCGACGGGCGACGTGCCGCCGACCGTGCTGGAAACCCGGGCACTGAAAATCTTTCCCGATGCCGAAAAGGGACGCACCGGCGCGCCGGTACTCATCACCCAGGGCAGGAGCGTCCTGCGCGGCAACGGACTCGAGTTCGACAACAAAACCGGCGTCACGGTCCTGCGCGGACGCGTCACCGGCACCCTCCACAGCAACCGGACAGAAAAACCATGAATGCAATCCTTCGCTACGCCGCCCTGGCCGGCATCACCGCCACCCTCCTGGCCGCAACTGCGGCGCGGGCGGAAAAGGCCGACCGTGACAAGCCGGTCAACATCGAAGCGGATCGGGTCAGCGTCGATGATGTGAAGAAGGTGCAGACCTTCGAAGGCAACGTGCAGTTGTCCAAGGGCACGCTGGTGATCCGCGCCGAACGCATCGTCGTGATCCAGGACGACGACGGCTACCAGCGCGGCGTCGCCACCGGCAGCCCCGGCGTACTGCCCACCTTCCGCCAGAAGCGCGAGGCCCAGGACGGCTACATCGAAGGCGAAGCCGAACGCATCGAACATGACGCCAAAGCCGAGAAGACGCAATTCTTCAATCGCGCGCGGGTCAAGAGCGGGCTCGACGAAGTGCGCGGCCAGTTCATTTCCTACGACGCGCTCTCCGAGCAGTACTTCGTCACCAGCGGCCCCAACGGCACCCGCGCCCAGGCAGGCAGCGGCGAGCGCGTACGGGCCGTGATCCAGCCCAAGACCCCGGCCACCGGCGCGGCAACGTCGCGCCCGGAGGCCACCCTCGCGCCGGCGCTCAAGGGCGCCGTGGATATCAACACCCGTCAGGAGACTAGCAAGTGAGCTACGAAAATATCATCACCGAGGTACGCGGCAAGGTCGGACTGATCACGCTCAATCGGCCCAAGGCGCTCAATGCGCTGAACGACAAGCTGATCGACGAACTCGGCGCCGCGCTCGACGCCTTCGAGGCCGACGACGGCATCGGCTGCATCGTCCTCACCGGTTCGGAAAAGGCCTTCGCCGCGGGCGCCGACATCGGCGCCATGTCCGAGTGGAATTTCATGGACGTCTACAAGACCAACTACATCAGCCGCAACTGGGACCGCATAGCCCGCTGCCGCAAGCCGCTGATCGCGGCCGTGGCCGGCTTCGCCCTGGGCGGCGGTTGCGAATTGGCGATGATGTGCGACATGATCTATGCCGCCGACAGCGCGAAGTTCGGCCAGCCCGAAATCAAGCTGGGCGTGATTCCCGGCTCGGGCGGCACGCAGCGCCTGCCGCGCGCGGTGGGCAAGGCCAAGGCCATGGACATGTGCCTCACTTCACGTTTCATGGATGCTGCCGAGGCTGAACGCGTAGGTCTTGTCGCGCGCATCTTCCCGACCGAGAAACTTCTCGAGGAAACCATGACAGCGGCGGCGACCATCGCCGGATATTCGCTGCCCGTGGCCATGATGATCGAGGAATCGGTCAATCGATCCTACGAATCAGGCCTGCAGGAAGGCCTGCTGTTCGAGCGCCGCAGTTTCCACGCGACCTTCGCCCTGGCCGACCAGAAGGAAGGCATGAAAGCCTTCGTCGAGAAGCGCAAGCCGGTTTTCCGCGACTGCTGACGCGCCAGCCGGGCGGTTCGCCCGGCATTCGGTGCGAAAATCCTTCCGCGTCGCACCATAAAAAGGCCCGAATGGGCCTTTTTTATTTTCATAACACCATGTTTAATATGAAATTAAATTCATAGAAAATTATTTGTTGCGTTGCACCAAAAAAGTCTTGACAGGGCGTTTCCCATCCCTATAATACGAACCATGATGCACCGCAACATCGACCCGGAACAGAGGGGCGAGCGATACAAAACCAATTTTCAGACTTTTTTGAATTCAATCCAGGAGAACATCATGAACGCCACCACCGAACAATTCGCCAGCGCCAACAAAGCCAACGTCGAGACCCTGCTGACCATCGCCAACACCGCTTTCGCCAGCGCCGAGCGCCTTGCCGCCCTGAACCTGAACACCGCCCGCGCCATGCTGGAAGACAGCGTTGCCAGCGCCAAGGCCCTGCTCGCCGTCAAGGACGTTCAGCAGTTCATCGCGATGCAGACCACGCTGGCCCAGCCCGCCGTCGAGAAGGCCGTTGCCTACTCCCGCAGCGTGTATGAAATCGCCACCCAGACCCAGGAAGAGCTGTCGAAGGTCGTCGAAGGCCAGTTCTCGGAAATCAACAAGAACGTCGCCACCGCCCTGGACAAGGCTGCCAAGAACGCCCCGGCCGGTTCCGATGTCGCCGTCGCCGCTGTGAAGTCGGCCATCGCCGCCGCCAACTCGGCCTACGACAGCATGACCAAGGCTGCCAAGCAAGTCGCCGAAATCGCTGAAGCCAATGTTGCCGCCGCGACCACCGCGACCGTCAAGGCTGTCGGCAACGGCGCCGCCGCTCCGAAGGCCAAAGAAGGCCGCCTAAGTAACACTGTAACGTCTCCTCCTCCGGCCCCGCAAAGGGGCTGGTTTCAGACCCGATGCCGCAACGCATCGGGTCTTTTTTATTGCGTCTGCGCCAAGCAGCGCAACCGGCATCGCCGTGATATCGCGGTCGCAGCCTAAAAGTCGGCGCCGGCGCTACGGCACGCGCCGCTTAAATCTTCCTCAGACGCTCGCCCGCCGCCGCCAGCGTGGCTTCGTTCTTGGCGAAACAGAAGCGGATCACGCGGCGGTCTTCCCCGTCGGGATTGAAGACCGATACCGGAATCGCGGCTACACCATGCTCTCGGGTAAGGCGCTGGACGAACTGCGTGTCCGGCTCGTCGCTGATTGCCGAATAGGTGGCAAGCTGGAAATAGGTGCCGGCACACGGCAGCAGGACGAAGCGCGAGCCCTCGAGCTGGCGCCGAAAGAAATCCCGGCGCGCCTGGTAGAAGGCCGCCAGCTTGTCGGCAAACTGCGGCTGGGCGCGCATGAAGTCCCGCCAGCGCGAGCTGCGACGGATGATGCACGGTAAATACTATGAACTGATGCGCCTTGCGGAATTCGCTGGTCAGCGCACGCGGTGCGAGGCAGTAGGCCACCTTCCAGCCGGTCACATGGTAGGTCTTGCCGAAACTGGAAACGACGAAACTGCGCTCGCGCAAGCCCGGATAGCGGGTCACGCTTTCGTGCCTGCGCGCGGTTGCGGTGCCATCGTCCGCGGCAAACACCACATGCTCGTAGACCTCGTCGCTGACCACCACGATCTTGGTGTTGCGCACCAGGGTTTCCAGCATCGCCATGTCGTCCGCCGACCACACGGAACCGCTGGGATTGTGCGGCGAATTGATGATGATCATTCGCGTGCGCGGCGTGATCAGCGCGCGCACCTCGTCCCAATCTGGCCGATAGTCTGGATGGCGCAGGTGCGCACACCGCACGCCCGCCGTTGAGCTCGATCCCCGGCACGTAGGAGTCATACACCGGGGCGAAGACGATGACTTCGTCGCCGGGGCGGACACAGGCGGCGATGGCGGTGTAGATCGCCTGCGTGGCGCCGGCCGTAACCGTTATTTCGCTTTCCGGATCGTAGCTGGCGAGGTAAAGGCGCGCGACCTTTTCTGCGATGGCTTCACGCAGCGCCGCCACGCCCGCCATCGGCGGATACTGGTTGGCTCCCGCCGCCATGTGGTGCGTGACGCGCTCCAGCAGCAGTGGCGACGGGGAAAAATCGGGGAAGCCCTGCGACAGGTTGATCGCGCCGTGCTCGACGGCAAGGCGCGACATGACGGTGAAGATGGTGGTGCCGACGTTGGGCAGGCGCGACGGAAAGTACAGGCTCATGGTTGAGGCAGTCCGGGAACGGCGCGCCGGCGCCGGAGCGCGCGGCCGCGCCGTCTTGCTGATCGGCGGGTAAGGCTCAGGACAGTCCGAGCAGTTCCACCTCGAACACCAGCGTCGCATTGGGCGGAATCACGCCGCCCGCGCCGCGCGCGCCGTAGCCCAGTTCCGGCGGAATGGTGAGCTTGCGCGTGCCGCCGATCTTCATGCCCTGCACGCCCTCGTCCCACCCGGCGATGACATGCCGCGCGCCCAGTGCGAACTCGAAGGATCGTTGCGATCCTTGCTCGAATCGAACTTGGTACCGTTGGTCAGCCAGCCCGTGCAATGCACGGATACCTGCTGCCCGGCCGTGGCTTCGGCGCCCTCGCCGACTACCAGTTCTTCGATGATCAGGCCGCTGGCCGTGGTGACTTGTGTCATTGCATTGCTCCGTGGATGGGTGGTTGGACGCGGGGATTATGCCTGACTGGCCCGTGGCAGCCATGGCCGGAAGATTTCGTCGGCGTTGATCGGCGGTTGCGCCCGCGAGAACAGGTGGCCCTGGAACTTTTCGCAACCGAGCGCCAGCAGCGCGTCGAGCTGGGGCCGGGTCTCGACACCTTCGGCCAGGATGTCGAGCGCCAGGCTGCGGGCCAGGCCGATGATCGCGGTGACGATCGCGGCGTCTTCCGGGTCGTGCGTCAACTCGCGCACGAAGCCCTGGTCGACCTTCAGCTTGTGCACCGGGAAGCGCTTGAGGTAAGCGAGGCTCGAATAGCCGGTGCCGAAATCGTCGATCACCAGCCCCACGCCCATCGCCGCAATCTCCTGCAGGCGCGCCTGGGTCTCCTCGATGTCGTGCATCAGGGTGCTCTCGGTGATTTCCAGTTCCAGCAGCGCGCCGGCTGCCCGGTGTCGGCCAGGATGCGGCGCAGGGTGCCGACCAGGTCCTTCTGGCGGAACTGGCGCGGTGAAAGGTTGACCGGACACCGGCAGCAGGGGCCGCCCGTGCTGCTGCCAAAGCCGGTTCTGGCGCAGCGCCGCGCCAACACCCATTCGCCGACCGGCACGATGAGGCCGGTCTCCTCGGCAATGGGAACGAAATCGGCCGGCGCGATCAATCCGTTTTCGGCATCCTTCCAGCGCGCCAGGGCTTCCATGCCGCACACGGCGCGGCGCGGCCAGTCGATCAGCGGCTGGTAGTGCAGCAGCACCGCGCCGCTGTCGATGGCGTGGCGCAGGCGGCTCTCCAGCTTGAAGAAGTGCGCCGCCTGCTCGTTCATCTTGCGCGCGAAGAACTGGTAGTTGTTCCGTCCGGCGGCCTTGGCGTGGTACATCGCGGTGTCGGCGTTCTTCATCAGCGCGAACACTTCGTCGCCGTCGTCCGGGTAGATGCTGATGCCGATCGAGGGCGTGGCACGCAAGGGGTGGCCGCCGATGTTCACTTCAGGCGAGAGGGCATCGAGGATCTTTTCCGCGACCTGCCACGTCATCGGACGAGCTTGCTTCATGCAGCACGATCACGAACTCGTCGCCGCCCAGGCGCGATACCGTGTCGACCGCCCGCACCACGCTGGTCAGTCGCGCCGCGACGTACTTCAGCAGCTCGTCGCCGATGGCATGGCCCAGCGTGTCATTCACCGACTTGAAGCGATCGAGGTCGAGGAACATCACCGCGACGCGGTTGCGGCTGCGCTGCGCCTTGGCCAGCGCCTGTTCCAGCCGGTCGTGCAGCAGCGCGCGGTTGGGCAACCCGGTCAGGCTGTCGTGGTGGGCCACCTGCCAGATGCGCTGCTCGGCCTGCATGCGCTCGAAGACTTCCTCCTGCAACTGCGTGTTCGCGCTGGCGAGGTCGGCGGGGCGCTCGACCACGCGCTGTTCGAGTTCCTCGTGGGCACGCAGCAGGGCCTCGTAGTCCTCCTCGCCAGAAAAAACACCCGCGTCGAGCGCCCGGCAAGTTCCTCCGCCTCGTAGCCGAAGATCTCGGCCAAGCGCCGGTTGCAGCGCCTCACCATGCGGTCGCTGGCGAACAGGATGCCCACCGCTTTCGCGTTGTCGAAGATGATCTGCTGCTCGTCGTAGGCCGCGGCGCCCGCCTCCGCCTCGCGTCGCAGAACTCCTCGGTCAGCCAGACCGAAACCGGCATGCAGGGTGGTCGCATCGAAACGCTGCCGCTGACCCGCAGCCACGACAATCCCGGCCGTCACTGCGCCGGTGCAGCTGCTCGCGGTGATGGACCTGCCCGGCGGCGAACTCGGCATAGACCTGCTGGCCGATGCGCTCGTATTCCTCGTCGCTGTCAAACAGCACCCGCGCCGAGCTCCCCACCAGCGAGCCCGCCTCGAGGTCGAACAATTCCTCGAAGCGCCGGTTGCAGCGCACGAACTCGCGGTTGCGCACCACGGCAATGCCGATCGAGGCGGTATCGAGGATCGCCGTCAGCTCCCGCGTGCTGCGTTCCAGCGCCTCGAGCATGCGGTGATCATCGGTCATGTCCTCGATGATCCACAGCGCGTGCCGTCGCGCGGCCGCTCGGGATCGACCGCCTTGGCGGACACACGGCACCAGAACAGGCTGCCGTCGCGGCGCTTGAGCTGGGTTTCGGCGCGGAAGGACTTGCCCTCGGGCAACACCGGCCCCGCCACGCGGCCGAGCGCGGAATATGCCTCGTCGTCCGCATACAGGATCAGCGCCGACTGGCCGAGGAACTCGTCCAGTTCATAGCCGAACATCCCGGCGCACAGGCGGTTGGCCTGCGTCAGCCGCCGATGTTTGGTGAACAGGATGCCGACCGTCGCGTTCTCGAAGATCGCGTTGAGTTCGAGGACGGCCTTTTTCGGCGCCTGCACCATCTTTCGACCGCCCCTCAGTCCGTACGCCGGCCCGTCGCGACCTCGAGCACGGGCAGCAGCGAAGAGGTATCGCGGGCTCCCCAGCCCTGCGCCATCAATGCATTGAGCTGCCAGACCGCCGCCGCCACCGGCGGCGGCGCGCCGATGCGTGGCCTCGTCCATCAGCAGCGCGTAGTCCTTGTGGTGCAGCCGCGCTTCGACGCCGGCCGCGAAATTGCGGTCCCGCCATGCGCGCGCCGAAGACCTCCAGCGCGCGTGAGCCGGCCGGAACCGCCCAGCATCGCCTCGCGCACCAGCCTGAAATCAAGCCCGGCCGCGGCGTCGCTGCCGTAGCGGCTTCGGCACAGGCCTGGATCAGGTTGACCAGGATCATCTGGTTGCAGGCCCAGCCACCTGGCCGGCACCGGCCTCGCCGATGCCGCACCGCGCTCTTGCCCAGCACCGCAAAAATCGGCGCCGGGCGCGGCGCGAGTTCCCCGCGCCGCCCCTATGATAGCCAGCGTGGCATTGCGTGCGCCGACGCGCCGCCGCCCGACACCGGTGCATCGACGAACTCGACGCCGATTCCCGACGGCGTGTTCCCGCCCCGCGATCGCGCGCGCCGCGCCCGGTGCAATGGTGGAAAAATCAGATGGATCGCGCCCGGCGCAAGGCCGACCGTGAGGCGCGTCGGCCAAAGCCGCCACATCGGCGCTGCCGGTGACGTTGGTGCAGACGATCTCGCTGCCCATCGCCAGATCATGCACCGAGCCGCAACGCAGCGCACCCAGGGCGACCAAAGTCGGCGCTGGCGGCACGGCGGCTCCAGACGCAGCACATGCCCGGCCTTGATGAGGTGTTCGGCCATGGGCCGCCCCATGGTGCCGAAGCCAATGAAGCCAATGTTTGGCCATGCGACACATTCCCGCGCTGCTCATCTTCTCCAGCAGTTGCAGGGCGGTGATCGAATCGTTCTCGCCCATGCCGCTGCCGACGATGGCATTGAAGGCTTGCGCCGTGGCCGCCGCCGAAGGCAGCATGAGGCCCATGCGGTGCGCTTCCATGACGATGCGCAAGTCCTTCTGGTGCATCCAGGCCTTGAAGCCGGGCTTGAAGTTGCGGTCGAGCATGCGCTGGCCGTGGTTCTCCAGGATTTTGAGTAGGCGAAGCCGCCGAGCAGGGCCTCGCGCACCTTGGCCGCGTCAACCCCGCTCTTCGCCGCGAAGTTGAAGGCCTCTGCCACCGCCATCACGACGCCGACCCCGGTGAGTATCTGGTTGCAGGCCTTGGCCACATCGCCCGCGCCGAACCGCCGATCAATGTCACCGACTTGCCCATCTTTTCGAGCAGCGGCTTGACCTTCTCGAAGGCCGCCGCGTGCCGCCGACCATGATGGTCAGCGCCGCATTGATCGCGCCCGTCGCCACCGGAAACCGGGGCGTCGACGAACGCGATGCCCTTTCTCCAGGCGCTGCCGATGTTGCGCGCCGCTTGGGGTTGATGGTGGACATGTCGACCACGATCAGCCCGGGCTTGCCGGCGGCCGCGAGGCCATCGGCGCCGAGGCGAACGTTTTCGACATCCGGCGCGTCGGCCACCATGGTGATCACGACATCTGCATTCGCCGCCACCTGTGCCGGCGTCGCGTAAGTCTTGGCATTGACGTTCGCAAACAGCGCCAGCGACTCGGGCGGCGCGCCCACAGGTGCAGCCTGTGGCCGGCCTTTTCAGGTGCAGCGCCATCGGGCGGCCCATCAGGCCCAAGCCCCATGAATCCGACATTCATTTCTTTTCCTCCGAGACGGCTTGACGGAGGAAAAACGGAGGGCGGTTGTCCGCCACCGGGCCCCCCCCCCCCCCGGGGGGGGGGGGGGGGGGGCCGTTTTCAAAACCGGGGCGGGGGTGTCTCGGTATCAGTAGGGCACCAAGGGGCTCCGGCGAGTTTGATACCGCCGCCCGGTGGCGAAGGCGTGGCGCGATCCGACATCTTCCTCCAGGTCTTGCAAGATGATTTCGAGCCACTTCTCCTCGCTGTAGTCCGCGTGCTGGCCGGCGAAACCAAGTAGGTAATACTCGATAAAGACCAGGTCGGTGACATCCTCCATCATCTGCGTGTCCGGATTCAGCTTGAGCTGGCGCTTGCCGACCGCCATCATCACCCGGTCGATCATCTCCTGGTCGTAGCCGGCCTGCCGCATCAGCTCGCCCGCCGTCTCGGCGTGGAACCTGTAGAGCCCCGTGCGCCAGGCGGTAGCCCTCCTTGGTCATCGGCTGGCTGTTGCGCGGCACCGTCCAGCGCTTGATGTGCTGGGCGCGCACGGCAAGCCGCCTCGCCGCTGGCATCCGGCGCGTAACGGCCGATCATGTCCGGCATGCGCCTGGCGTAGAAGCAGCTCTTGGGCTGGCCTTCGTCCTGGTTCGGATCTTCGGCGTTGGCCGCGTCGAAAAGGCGATGGCCCGCTCAAAACGGACCGGGTCCTGATCATGGACGTCCTCCTGTTTTCTTGTAATTGCAAAGCCCGCTATGGTACCCGCTGGGCGACCCGCCGGCTCAAGTAAACCTTCACCTCCTCGCTTCGCAGGTATTTCCACGGCAGGGGCAACAGGCCGGGCACGCGCTCCCAGTAGCGGCGGTAGGTGTCGCCGTGGATGGCGATCAGCTTCTTTTCCTCCAACCATGAACCGGCGACGAAATAGATCGTGATCGCCAGCGCCGAAACCAGCATCGCCGCGTTCATATCGCGGGTCAGACGATGTGGGGCGGAAGCTGTACCAGGGATGGCGCACAAAGCGATGCGGGTCGACAGGCCCGGAACACGTCGGGTTCGATCGCCTTGTCGCCGCCCAGCACGCCGAGACCGAGAAATCGTTCATGGCGTAGGCCTGCGACGGCTCCATCGCACCGAACAGCGCGGCGGCAGCAAGGCCGTTAACCAGCGAGGCCAAGGCGCCGTTCGACCCACGGCTCCGCGCCCGGCGGTACGCTCAACCAGATCAGCGGCGGGATCGAGAGCAGCGCCACGCCGTTGAAGGCCAGCCGGTACCGGGGGTGAATCGGCCTACCGCGCCTACGCCGCCTTGACGACCCAGGCCGGCGAGCAGCGAATGCAGCAAGGCATCGAGCGCAACCGATGGCCAGCGGCGGTTGGTCCATCATCGGCGCGCGCTCAACTCCGGTAGTCGGGCGTTGATCTTCACGCGTAATCGTAAGAAGTCGCGGGTCCACCGTGGCCGCCGCCATGCCGCGGCCGAGATCCACGCGCACCGTGATCTCGGCGTGCTTCATGATGCGCGAGCCGTCTCCCTCGCGGTAGCTGGCGGCCCGCCGTTCTCGAAAGCAGCACTTCCTCGCTGCCCGAACCCAACCAGACGCGCACCCGGCGGCGGCATGGTCGGTGATGCCGGCGTAGCCGATCGCGGCCAGTATCCGTCCGAGGATTGGGGTCGGAGGCGAAAGCCGTCTTCACCAGCACGGCGAATGGCCGATAGCATAGGCCCACCTGGCGGCATTCTTCCGCCGTGGCGCCAGCTCCTTTCACCGTGATGAACTTGGTCGCGCCCTCGCCGTCGCGCACGATGGCCTGTGCCAGTTCCTGTGCCACGGCTATCACCGCGTCGCGGGCACCGGCCAGTGCGGAACGCGGCATCGACCTCCAGTAAGGCCCGGTGGCAATGACGACGAAGGAGTCATGTGGTCGAGGTATCCGCCATCGACCGTGATGCAGCTGAAGCTCTGGTCCGCCGCGTCTCGGCCGGTTGGGCCAACGGGCCGGCAGCAATGCTCGGCATCGGTGGCGACGAAGCCGAGCATGGTCGCCATGTTGGGCCGGATCGTGCCGGCACCCTTGCTGATACCGGTGACGGTGATGGTCTTGCCGCCCAGCTCGATGCGGCGCAGCGGACGCCAGCCACGGTGTCCGGTGGTCATGATGGCCGCCGCGGCGTGCCCAGTGGTCTGTCGCGAGATCCGCCTGCGCGGCCGGCAAGCCGGCTATCAGCTTGTCCACCGGCAGGTGTTCCGAGATCCCACGCCGGTGGAGAACAGCAGCACCTCGCGCGGCGCGCAGCCGAACAAGCCGACCACCGCATCGCAGGTCGCGCGCCGCGACCATGCCCCTGCTCGCCGGTGGCGGCATTGGCGATACCGGTGTTGATCACCAGCGCACGCAGGCTGCCATCGCCCGCGGGTGCTCGCGGCAGACCGTCACCGGCGCCGCAGCAGCAGCGGTTCTGGGTGAGCACCCCCGCGGCGCAGTGTGCCAGCACCAGCTCGACCAGCGTCAGGTCGCGGCGATCCTTCTCGCGGATGCCGGCTTCAGCGGTGCCGAGCGCACGCCGGCGACGGGAACGGGGCTTCTGGGGCGGGGTGGCGTAGTTGACTGGGCATGGTGGCGGCCTGCGGAGTGGGTTCAAAGGAAAGCAGACGGTTTAGCCGGAAACGCACTGCCAAGCATCAAAGTCGGCGCTGGAAGGACGGCGAATCCGGGCCGGAGATGCGGCCATCCGCGCGAAATCCCGCGGTCCTACCCGGCGCCGACGCGGGGGTCCAACCCAAGACGGCGCGCGGTCTTCTGCACAAAGCGCGCATCGAAGGTGGCGAGTCCGCTACCTGAACCGGACTGGGCAAGGTGCAAAGGCGTCGGAGAAATCAGTCCCTGCCGATACCAGACCAGTGCCTGGCCGACGGCGGCGGCGCGGTCGACGGTCAGGTTCTCGACCGCAAGCATGTCTTCAGACTTACCGGCGGCGATATCGTCCGGCGGCATGCCGTAAGCGCCGCGCAGCACCCACTCCGAAGTTCCTCGATCACCGTCACCGGCACGAACAACCGGCTCCCTGACGACAGCAAGGACTGGGCGCGCTTTCTTTGCCTTGGTCGCCGCATCGGCATCGATTTCAACCGCGATGGACGTTAAGGACGTTGGTGTCAGCGCGATCACGGCTTGCCCTGCTTCTTCGCCACCGCCAAACCCACAAGTCCTCGACCGCAGGAACTTGCCGCGACGCTGGACGCGATCGAACGGGACCGAGGCCGGCTTTGCTTCCCCGGCACTGGCGGGCGCACCAGAATCCTTCTCCATTCGGACGGCAAAGCTCGGCGGGCAGCACAACTTGCCGCTTGCCCGAAAGAATCATGGTGGTCATGGCCGCCTCCCGCTGAACGAACCGTGTCAGTATAGGCCAAACACCGCTACGGTTCAACGGCGTTCAACG
>JADJUP010000005.1 GCA_016716965.1 Sulfuritalea sp.
GGTGGCCGGCACGATATGGATCACCGGCAAGGCCTCGCCCGCCAGAATGCCGACGGTGTACTCGCCGCCGGCGAGGTAGCGCTCGGCCAGCACGCAGCTGTCGTAGCGGGCCGCGACGTCGTACGCCGCCTTCAGGGTACCGGCCTGCTTGACCTTGCTGATGCCGATGCTGGAGCCCTCGTTGGCCGGTTTGACGAACAGCGGCAGGCCGAGGCGCCGCTCGACGGCGGCGAAATCGCTGGCACCGTCCAGCACGGCGAAATCCGGCACCGGCAGCCCGGTCGCCTGCCAGACCAGCTTCGAGCGCCACTTGTCCATGGCCAGGGCGGAAGCCAGCACACCGCTGCCGGTATAGGGGATTGCCAACAGGTCGAGTGCGCCCTGCAGCGTGCCGTCCTCGCCACCGCGGCCGTGCAGGGCGATGAAGACGCGCTTGAAGCCTTCGGCATGGAGCGCCTCCAGCGCCTTCTCGCGCGGGTCGAAAGCGTGGGCATCGACGCCGGACGTACGCAGGGCGGCCAGCACGGCAGCACCGCTTTTCAGCGAAACCTCGCGCTCGGCCGACTTGCCGCCCATCATCACCGCCACCTTGCCGAAATCCATCAAGACCTTCCTTCCTGCCCCGACCGCCACCGCACCGACGAATGCGCACTTCGCGCACCAGCGAAATCCCGAACTTTTCGCCGTACTTCCGCCTGAATCCGGCCGATTAGCATTTCTATCCCACTCGCGGATGCCGCGCCCTCTGGATTAACGATGAAATTCGCATGCTTTTCGGACACCTGCGCGCCATCGATCTGTGTGCCCTTGAGGCCCGCCGCCTCGATCAGTCGCGCCGCATGGTCGCCCGGCGGATTGCGAAACACCGACCCGGCATTGGGCAAGGCAAGCGGCTGGGTCGCGACGCGCCGTTCCAGCAGTTCTTTCATGCGCGCCTGCGCAACCCCGGCATCGCCCGGCGGAAAGCGGAACCATGCCGCGGCGAACACTTCGTCGGTGGCGCTTTTCAGGCCGACGTGGCGATAGCCGATGGTGAAGTCATCCGGCCCGCGCAGCAGCCGCCCCTGGCGATTCAGCATCAGGACCCTTTCCACGTAGCGCCAGGTTTCGCCGCCGTGGCAGCCGGCGTTCATCGCCAGCGCGCCACCGACGGTACCGGGAATGCCGGCGAGGAACTCGGCTTCGGCACAGGCATTGTTGCCGGCAAAACGGGCCAGCTTGGGCGAGGCTACACCGGCCTCGGCGTAGAAACTGCCGTCCGGTCTCGCGGCGCAGCGTGTCGAGCGCGCCATGGGTGAAGATCGCCGTGCCGTCGAAACCACCGTCGCGCACCAGCAGGTTGCTGCCCAGGCCGACCAGCAGTAGCGGCTCGTCGTGGCGCATGCCACCAAGGAATGCAGCGAGATCGTCGAGGTCGGCGGGAAAGAAGGCACGCGCCGCCGGACCGCCGGCGCGCCATGAAACGTGACTCGCCATTGGCTCATTGCTGCGCAATGAGCCCCGGAACCCTGATCGCCCGCCCTCCCCCGCCCCCTCCCGCGCGGGAGGGGTGACTTTTTGCTCGCTGCGCTCGGATGGTGTCGTCGGATCAACCATCAACGAGCTTCCCGGGAACGCCGCCGATGGAGCCGGCGCCCATGGTGATCACCACGTCGCCGTCGCGCGCGGCGGACAGGATCGCGGCCGGCATGGCGGCGATGTCCTCGACGAAGACCGGCTCGACTTTGCCGGCCACGCGCAGGGAGCGGATCAGCGCACGGCTGTCGGCGGCGATGATCGGCGCCTCGCCGGCGGCATAGACCTCGGCCAGCAGCAATGCGTCGACGCCACCGAGCACCTTGACGAAATCCTCGAAGCAATCGCGCGTGCGGGTGTAGCGATGCGGCTGGAAGGCCAGCAGCAGGCGGCGGCCGGGAAAGGCGCCGCGCGCCGCCGCCAGCGTCGCCGCCATTTCCACCGGATGGTGGCCGTAGTCGTCGACCAGGGTGAATGTGCCGCCCGCCGGACAGGCGATCTCGCCGTGGCGCTGGAAGCGGCGGCCGACGCCGCGAAAATCGGCCAGCGCCTTGGCGATCGCCGTGTCGCCAACGCCGACTTCCGTGGCCACCGCGATCGCCGCCAGCGCATTGAGCACGTTGTGGCGTCCCGGCAGGTTGAGCACGATGGGCAGGCGAGTCACGCTGCCGTTGGTGCGCACGCAGGTGAAGCGCATGGTGCCGGCATCGGCCACCACGTCCGCGGCGCGGAAATTGGCGTCGCTGTCTATGCCGTAGGTGACGATCTGCTTGGCCACGCGCGGGATGATGTCGCGCACGTTGGGATCGTCGCCACAGACCACGGCGACGCCGTAAAAAGGCAGGCGGTGCAGGAAATCGACGAAGGCCTGCTTCAGGCGGCCGAAATCGTGGCCGTAGGTCTCCATGTGGTCGGCATCGATGTTGGTGACCACCGAGACGACGGGCGAGAGGAAGAGGAAGGAGGCATCCGACTCGTCGGCCTCGGCGACCAGGAACTCGCCGTCGCCCAGCTTCGCGTTCGCACCGGCCGAGTTAAGGCGCCCGCCGATGACGAAGGTCGGATCGAAGCCGCCCTCGGCGAGGCAGCAGGCGACCAGGCTGGTGGTGGTGGTCTTGCCGTGCGTGCCGGCGATCGCAATACCCTGCTTGATGCGCATCAGTTCGGCCAGCATTTGCGCCCGCGGTACCACCGGTACCCGGCGTTCGCGCGCCATTTGCACCTCGGGGTTGTCTTCCTTCACCGCCGTGGAGACCACCACCGCATCGGCCTGCGCGACGTTCTGCGCGGCGTGGCCGATATCAATGCGGATGCCCTGCGCCGCCAGGCGCCGCGTCGTCGCGCTCTCGCCGAGGTCGGAGCCGCTGACCTCGAAGCCCTGGTTCGCCAGCACCTCGGCGATGCCCGACATGCCCGAGCCGCCGATGCCGACGAAGTGGATGCGCTTGACCTTGTGTTTCATTCCGGTTTTCCTTTCCGCGCCAGTTCGGCACAGGCCTGCGCGACGTTGGCTGTGGCCTCGGGCCGCGCCAGCTCGCGCGCCTTTTCCGCCATCTGCGCCAACTGGCCGCGCGACAGGGTTCTGATCTCGGCCAGCCGCGCCGGCGTCAACTGGTCCTGCGGCAGCAGGATCGCGGCGCCGGCCGAGCTCAGGAAGCGCGCATTGCCCGTCTGGTGGTCATCCACTGCGTGCGGATACGGCACCAGCAGGCTGGCGACGCCGGCGGCGGCCAGTTCGGCCACGGTCAGCGCGCCTGCGCGGCAGATCACCAGGTCGGCCCACTCGTAGGCGCCAGCCATGTCCTCGATGAAGGCCACGCAATTGGCCTTGACGCCGGCCGAGATGTAATGGCTTTCCAGCAAAGGCAGGTGTTTTTCCCCGGCCTGGTGCACCACCTGCGGGCGTTCGTCCTCGGCGATCAGCGCCAGCGCCTTGGGCACAACTTCGTTCAGCGCCTGTGCGCCGAGGCTGCCGCCCACCACCAGGATCCGCAGCGGCCCCTGATGCTGCGCGTAACGAAGAGTCGGCGCCGGCAACACGGCGATTTCAGGACGCACCGGATTGCCCACCCAGTCTGCCTTCGCCAGTGCACCGGGAAAACCGGCGAGGATGCGGTCGGCCACTCCGGCGAGAACCCGGTTGGCCAGCCCGGCCACCGAGTTCTGTTCGTGCAGCACCAGCGGAATGCCGCGCAGGGAGGCCATCATGCCGCCCGGAAAGCTGACGTAGCCGCCCATGCCCAGCACCACGTCGGGCCGGATGCGCTTGAGCTGCGACCAGGCCTGGCTGAATCCGCGCAACAGGTTGAGCGGCAGCAGCAGTTTGCGCAGAAGTCCCTTGCCGCGCAGCGCCGTGAATTTCACCCAGGCCATCTCGTAGCCGCGCCCTGCGGTCAGCTTCGCCTCCATGCCATCCGGATTACCCATCCAGGCGATCTTCCAGCCCTGCGCGCGAAGATGCTCCGCCACCGCCAGCCCGGGCATGATATGGCCGCCGGTGCCGCCGGCCATGACGAGCAAGGTGTGGCGGGGGGGAAGGGGAAGGGGAGGGGCCCGGGCGGGGGGGGGGGCCCCCGCCCCCCCCCTCCCCCCCCCCCCCCCTCCTCCCCTCATACCTGCTGCCCCCGCATCATCTGTCTGTTCTCCCAGTCGACACGCAGGAGGATGCCGAGCGCCAGGCAATTGGCGACGATGCCGGAACCGCCGAAGCTCATCAGCGGCAAGGTCAGGCCCTTGGTCGGCAGCAGGCCCATGTTCACGCCCATGTTGATGAAGCCCTGCACGCCGAGCCAGATGCCGACGCCCTGCGCCACCAGGCCGGAGTAGACCCTGCCCAGCACCATGGACTGGCGACCGATGGCGAAGCAGCGCTGCACCAGCAGGGCGAAGAGTCCGACCACGATGCAGACGCCGACGAAGCCGAGTTCCTCGGCGATCACCGCCAGCAGGAAGTCGGTGTGCGCTTCGGGCAGGTAGAACAGCTTCTCGACGCTGGCGCCGAGCCCGACGCCGAACCACTCGCCGCGGCCGAATGCGATCAGCGCGTGGGACAACTGGTATCCCTTGCCGTACGCATCCTGCCACGGATCCATGAAGCCGAAGATGCGCTGCCGTCGGTAGTCGGAAACCCAGATCATGACCACGAAGCTGAGCGCCAGCACTCCCACCAGGATGGCGAACACGCGGGCGTTGATGCCGCCCAGGAAGAGAATGCCCGTGGCAATCGCGAGGATCACCACCAGTGCGCCGAAATCCGGTTCCCGCAACAGCAGCACGCCGACCAGCACCATCACCAGCGCCATCGGAAAGAAGCCGCGCACGAAGCTGCCCATGTCGTCGAGCTTGCGCGTGGTGTAGTCGGCGGCATACAGCACCGCGAACAGTTTCATCAGCTCGGAGGGTTGCAGGTTGATCGGGCCGAGTCCGATCCAGCGCTGCGCTCCGTTGACCGAACGGCCGACGTGCGGCACCAGCACCAGCAGCAGCAGCACAACGCCGGCCACGAACAGCCATGGCGAGGCCTGTTGCCACAAGCGCAGCGGAATCTGGAAGGCCATCACGCCGGCGACCAGGCCGATACAGAGGAACACCGCGTGGCGAAACAGGAAATAGGCCGACTGGTTGCCGGTGAAACGGCTGCCCTCGGCCATTGCGATCGATGACGAATACACCATCACCAACCCCAGCAGCAGCAGGCCCAGTGCGGGCCACAGCAAGAGGCCATCGAGTTCGGCCGGAGCGCGATGAGTGGGAGCCGCGTAAGCGTGGCTCATGATTGCCCCGCCCCGTTTTCACTGTTCGCCGCCAGCGCCTTCACGGCGGTGACGAACACCTGCGCCCGGTGTTCGTAGTTACGGTACATGTCGAAGCTGGCGCAAGCCGGCGACAGCAGCACGGCATCGCCCGCCTGCGCCAGCGCGGCGGCACGGCGCACGGCATCATCCATGTCGACCGCGACCTCGATCGGCACGCCGGAATTGGCGATCGCCTTGCCGATCAGCGGCCCGTCGCGACCGATCAGGATCACGGCGCGGGCGTGGCTCGCCACCGCGAGGCGCAGGGGCGAAAAGTCCTGGCCCTTGCCGTCGCCGCCGGCAATCAGAATGATCTTGTGATCATTCTGATTGCCGGCGTGCGCCAGTTGGCCGCCGATACCTTCCAGCGCCGCCACCGTGGCGCCGACGTTGGTGCCCTTGGAGTCGTCGTACCAGGTGACGCCGTCACGGTCGGCGACCTTTTCCACGCGATGCGGCAGGCCGCGAAAGCTGCGCAGCGCTGGCAGCAGCGTCGCCGCTTCGACGCCGAGGCTGCCGCACAGGGCCAGCGCGGCCATGGCGTTGGCGGCATTGTGCAGGCCGGCCAGCGGCAGTTCCGATACCGGCATCAGGAAGTTCGCGCCCTGCACCAGCCAGGTTTCGCCGCGCTGCACGCGCAGGCCGAAGTCTTCGGCGGCGGCCGGCGCATCGAGGCCGAAACTTACGATCTGGCGGTCGGGCAGCACCATGCGGCACACGCGCGGATCATTGCGGTTGAGCACCTGGATGCCGGGCGTCCCGGCGGCGCTCTGGAACACCTTCGCCTTGACCGACGCGTATTCGTCGAGGTCGATGTAGCGATCGAGGTGGTCGTCGGAAATGTTGAGTACCGTCGCCGCGACCGGATTCAGGGTCTCGGTGGTTTCCAGCTGAAAACTGGACAGTTCCAGCACCCAGGCGTCGGGCAGGGCATGCGCGTCCTGCGCGTCCATCAGCGCGGTCAGCGCGGCCGGCGAGATGTTGCCGGCGACGCCGACCGTCCTGCCGGTGGATCGCAGCAGGTGGCCGGTGAGCGCCGTGGTCGTCGTCTTGCCGTTGGTGCCGGTGATTGCCAGTACCGGTGGCAGTTGCTGGCGGTCGGCATTCATATCGCGCAAAGCGTGGGCGAACAGCTCGATTTCGCCAACCACCGGGATGTCGGCGGCGCGCGCATGGATCACCACCATCAGGCCGCCGGAAAGCCCCGGCGACAGCACCAGCAGGTCGATGCCGTCGAGCAGGTCCTTGTCGAACTCGCCGGGCCGAAAGTCGGCGCTGGTGACACGGCGTTTCAACTCGTCCAGATAGGGCGGCACCGTCCGCGTATCGGCCACGCGCACCCGCGCGCCCTGCCTCGCGCACCAGCGCGCGCAGGCCAGGCCGGATTCGCCGAGGCCGAGGACGAGGACGTGTCTGCCTGCGAGTTTCATCACCGGATCTTCAGGGTCGACAGGCCGAACAGCACCAGCAGGATGGTGATGATCCAGAAGCGCACCACGACCTGGGTCTCCTTCCAGCCGGTCTGCTCGAAGTGGTGGTGCAGGGGCGCCATGCGCAGGATGCGACGCCCCTCGCCGTAGCGCTTCTTGGTGTATTTGAACCAGCCGACCTGCAGCATCACCGACAGGGTTTCGGCGACGAAAACGCCGCCCATGATGAACAGTACGATCTCCTGTCGGGCGACGACGGCGACCGCGCCGAGCGCGGCGCCCAGCGCCAGGGCGCCGACGTCGCCCATGAACACCTCGGCCGGATAGGCGTTGAACCAGAGGAAGCCCAGGCCAGCCCCGGCCAGCGCGCCGCAGAACACCGTCAGTTCCCCCGCGCCGGGAATGTAGGGCAGCAGCAGGTACTTGGAAAACACCGAGTTGCCGGCGACGTAGGCAAAGATCCCCAGCGCGGCGCCGACCAGCACCGTCGGCATGATCGCCAGGCCGTCGAGGCCGTCGGTCAGGTTCACCGCGTTGCTGGTGCCGACGATCACCAGGTAGGTCAGCAGGATGAAGCCGAACATGCCCAGCGGGTAGGACACGGTCTTGAAGAAGGGCACGATCAGCGCCGTCTGCTCGGCAGTTCCAGCGTGAAGCCGGACGACACCCACTGGAAGAAGAGCTGGACCACCTTCTCGTTGTTCGGCGCCGAAATCGAGAAGGCGATGTAGATCGCCGCCACCAGGCCGATCACCGATTGCCAGAAGAATTTGGCCCGCGCCGAGAGTCCGTCAGGATTGCGATACACCACCTTGCGCCAGTCGTCGACCCAGCCTACCGCGCCGTAGCCCAGCGTCACGATCAGGATGATCCAGACGAAGCGGTTCGACAGGTCGGCCCAAAGCAGGGTCGACACCCCGAGCGAAATCAGGATCAGCGCGCCGCCCATGGTCGGCGTGCCGGCCTTGATCAGGTGTGTCTGCGGTCCGTCGCTGCGCACCGACTGGCCGATCTTCTTGGCCGCCAGCCAGCGGATCACGGCGGGGCCGAACACGAAGGAAATCGCCAGCGCCGTCATGGTCGCCAGTACCGCGCGCAGCGTGATGTAGCCGAACACGTTGAAGACCCGAAAGTCTTTCGCCAGCCACTGTGCAAGTTCAAGAAGCATCCGGATTTCCTTCATCTGCCAGGGCGGCAACCACGCGTTCCATCTTCATGAAACGCGAACCTTTGACCAGCACCGTGGTATGTGCATCGAGTTCGCCGGCCAATGCCTTGAGCAGGTCCTCGATGCGCGTGAAATGCTGTCCGCCTTCGCCGAAATTGGCCGCGGCGGCGACCGACAGATCGCCGAGGCAGAACAGGCGGTCGATGCCGTGGCTCTTGGCGTAGCCGCCGATCTCGTCGTGAAATTGCGCGGCCGCCGAACCCGCCTCGCCCATATCGCCCATGACGAAGATGCGTTTGCCGGGCACCGAGGCCAGGACGTCGATCGCGGCGCGCATCGAATCCGGATTGGCGTTGTAACTGTCATCCACCACCAGCGCGCCCTGGCGACCGACGCGACGCTGCAAACGGCCCTTGACACCGGTGAAGGCTTCCAGGCCCTGCTTCACGGCATCCTGCGTGGCGCCCGCAGCGAGGGCCGCCGCCGCCGCCGCGCAGGCATTGCGCGCGTTGTGGCGTCCCGGCACGGCGAGCGCGACGGTGAACTGCCCGTCCGGCGTGTCCAGTCGAAGTTCGCCGCCGAGGCCGTGCGGGATGAAGGTGCCGCGCACGTCCGCCTCGCGGTCCAGGCCGAAGCGCAGTTGCCGGCGTTCGCGCGAGAGTTCGCGCCAGATCTCCGCCTGTGCGTCGTCGGCATTGAACACCGCGACCCCGTCGGGCGCGAGGCCGACGAAGATCTCGCCCTTGGCCAGCGCCACGTCCTGCACCGTGACCAGGCCTTCGAGGTGTGCGCGCTGGGCGTTGTTGACCAGGGCCACGGTGGGCGCCGCAAGCCGCGTCAGGTAGTCGATCTCGCCGGCGTGGTTCATGCCCATCTCGATCACTGCGGCGCGATGCGTCGGACGCAGCTTGAGCAGGGTCAGCGGCATGCCGATGTCGTTATTGAAATTGCCCTCGGTCGCCAGCACGCTCTCCCTGGCGCCGTCAAACTGGGCGCGCAGGATCGCAGCGCACATTTCCTTGACCGTGGTCTTGCCGTTGCTGCCGGTGATGCCCAGCAGGGGAATCGCGAAGCGGCTTCGCCAGGCGGCGGCGAGTTGGCCCAGCGCGAGGCGCGTGTCGTTCACCGGAATCAGCGGCAGGCCCGGATTGGCCGCGGCCCAGGTGTGTTCGACCATGGCGCCGGCGGCTCCCTTGGCCAGCACCTCGCGCACGTAGTCATGACCGTCGAAGCGCTCGCCCTTGAGTGCGACGAACAGCATGCCGGGAACCACCGCGCGCGAATCGGTGCCCACGGCAAGGAATTCCGCATCGGGTCCCGCGTGCATCACGCCGAAGGAGGCGCCGGCTTCTGAAAGTCGCATCATCGCCGTGCCTTGCTCTGCCTGCCGGGGACGCCGCTTCGCGGGCCGGCAAGCGCCGACTTTGCGGCATCGAGGTCGGAGTAGGGATGGCGCGTGCCGGCGACCTCCTGGTAGGGCTCGTGCCCCTTGCCGGCCAGCAGGATCACGTCCCGCGCATCCGCAGTCGCGATGGCGGTGGCCACGGCCTGGTCGCGCGCTGCCTGTACCAGCGGCGCTGACTTCATGCCGGCGAGGATGGCGTCGATGATGGCCTGCGGATCCTCGCCGCGCGGGTTGTCGCTGGTGACCAGTACGCGATCGGCGAGACGTTCGGCAATCGCGCCCATCTGCGGCCGCTTGCCCGGGTCGCGCTCGCCGCCGCAACCGAACACGCAAATCAGCTCACCGCCACGCACCGTAGCCATTTCGCGCAGCACGCCGAGGACCTTTTCCATGGCATCCGGCGTATGCGCGTAATCGACTACGACCAGCGGCTGGCCGTGCCCGCCGAGCGCCTGCATGCGTCCCGGCGGCGGGTGGATGCCACGCAATGCCCCGGCGATCGCGTCGAGTGATTCGCCGCGACTGAGGAGCGCGCCGGCGACGGCCAGCAGGTTGGACGCATTGAAGCGGCCCACCACCGGCGCCGCGATGGTCACGCCGCGCAGTTCGAATTCGATTCCTGCCGCGCCCATGCGCAGGTCCTCGGCACGCAGGACGTCGTCGCATGCGGTGGCGGCATCACCCAGCGTGTAGCCCAGGGTCGGCAGCCGGCCGCGGAGGCGCTGCGCCAGCTCGATGCCGAATGGATCATCAAGATTGAGCACGGCGGCGCCGAGGCCTGGCATGGCGAACAGCCGCGCCTTGGCCGCCGCGTAGGCCTCCATGCTGCCGTGGTATTCGAGGTGGTCGCGCGTCAGGTTGGTGAATACCCCGACGTCGAAGGCGACGCCGTTCACCCGTCCCTGGTCGAGCCCGATCGAGGACACCTCCATCGCGCATGCCTGTGCGCCGTGCTCGACGAATCCCGCCAGCGCGGCATGCAGGGTGATCGCGTCGGGCGTGGTGTTGGGCGACCCGGCCAGCGCATCGACGAAGCCATTGCCCAGCGTACCGACCACGGCGCAGCGCTTGCCCAGCCCGTCCATCGCCTGGGCGATCCACTGCGAGATCGAGGTCTTGCCGTTGGTGCCGGTAATGCCTGCGACCCAGAGCCTTTCGGAGGGACGACCATAGACAAGGTGCGCGATCTCGCCAGACAGCGCCGCGAGACCATTGACTTCCACCAGTACCGTATCGCCAGCGCCGACTTCCGTTGCGCCGCTGCGATTGGCTTCGGCAAGCACCGCCGCCGCACCCTGCGCAACCGCCTGCGCGATGAAATCGCGGCCATCGACGTGCGCGCCGGGAAAGGCAACGAAAACGTCGCCGGGCTGCACGCGGCGCGAATCGGCCGTCAGGCGGATCGGCGTAATGCCCTTTGACTTGAGTTGTTCGATGATCATCATGGCGGCGCTCACATCTCTTCCCGTACCGGCTCGGCGGCCGTCATCAGCAGCGGCGCCAACGGCGCGTCGGGGGCAATGCCCAGCGTGCGCAAACTGCCTGCCATGACCTGGGCAAACACCGGCGCGGCGACGTCGCCGCCGTAGTACTTGCCGTTGGACGGCTCGTCGACCATGACGGCGACGATCAGGCGCGGGTCGGACACCGGTGCGAAGCCGACAAAGGAGGCGACATAACGGTTGGCGTAAGCGCCGCTTTCGAGCTTGTGCGCAGTGCCCGTCTTGCCCGCGACGCGATAGCCGGGAATCTGCGCCTTTGGCGCGGTGCCGCCGGGACGCACAGCCATTTCCAGCATGGCGCGCACTTCGCGCGCGGTCTGCGCCGAGAACACCTGCTTGCCGGAAGTCGGCGGCACCCCCACGCGCGACAGCGACAGCGGCAGCAGGTCGCCATCGCGGGCGAACGCCTGGTAGGCGCGCGCCAGCTGGATCAGGGTCACCGAGATGCCGTGGCCATAGGCCATGGTCGCCTGCTCGATCGGCTTCCAGGTCTTCGCCGGACGCAACCGGCCGCCCGCCTCGCCGGGGAATCCCAGCTTGAGGGGCGCACCGAAGCCGAGACTGTCGAACATCGCCCACATGTCCTCCGGCTTCATCGACAGCGCGAGTTTCGCCGAGCCGACGTTGGAAGACTTCTGGATCACCTGCGCCACGGTCAGGGTGCCGTGCATGTGCGCGTCATGGATCGTCGCCGAGCCGATGGTCATCTTGCCCGGCGCGGTCTGGATCGGCGTGTCGAAGCGCACCTTGCCCTGTTCCAGCGCCAGCGCTGCGGTAAACGGCTTGAGCGTCGAGCCGGGCTCGAAGGTATCGGTCAGCGCCCGGTTGCGCAACTGCGCACCGGCCAGTTTGGTGCGATTGTTCGGGTTGTAGGTGGGCAGGTTGACCAGGGCCAGGATCTCCCCGCTGTCGGCGTCGAGAACCACCACGCCACCGGCCTTGGCACGATGCTCGGCCAGCGCCTGCTTGAGGTGGGTATAGGCCAGGTACTGCACCTTCGAGTCGATGGCAAGCGCGATGTCCTTGCCGTCCAGCGGCGGACGTACGCTTTCGACATCCTCGACGACGTTGCCGCGCCGGTCCTTGATCACGCGGCGACTGCCCGGCTTGCCGGCAAGCGCGCCATTGAAGGCCAGTTCGATGCCTTCCTGCCCGATGTCCTCGACGCCGGTGAAACCCAGCACGTGCGCCATGACCTCGCCGGCCGGGTAGTAGCGCCGATACTCGTTCTTTTGGTGGATTCCGGGCAAATTCAGCGAGCTGACCTTTTCCGCCGTTTCGGGCGACAGTTGCCGTTTGACATAAACGAAGTCGCGCTCGACGGCAAGCTTGCGGTTGATTTCCTGCACGTCCATGCCGAGTAGGGCGGCCAGGTTGCGCGCCTGCGCAGGCGCCAGTTGCGCGTCCTCCGGAATCGCCCAGATCGACCGCACCGGGGTGGATACCGCCAGCACGTCACCATGGCGGTCGGTAATGCGTCCGCGCGTCGCGGAAATGTCGATCTGGCGTTCGAAGCGCGCACGCCCCTTGTCGCCGAGGAATTCGTTATTGAAGCCCTGCAGGTAGAGCGAACGCCCGATCAGCAACGCAAAGGCACCCAGCAGCAACACCAGCACCAGACGCTGCCGCCACGGCGGCAATCGTTCGGAGAGCAGCGGGCTCCGGGCGAACTTGATCGGCTTCATGCCTGCATCACCTTGCCGGCCCGACGTCCACGGAGATAATCTGCCCCGGCGCCGGCTGCCGCATGCCCAGCTTGTCGCGCGCCAGCTTCTCGACCCGCACATGGGCCGCCACGGTGCTCTGCTCCAGCTGCAACTGCCCGAATTCGACATCGAGGTCACGCATGCGTTTCTGCCCGGCTTCCAGCTCCGTAAACAGCTTGCGCGCGTGATGGTTGGAACTGACCAGCGACAGGGCGCAGCCGAGCAGGACCAGGATCAGCAGAAGGTTGAGCCGAGCCAATTAGTGGCCCCCACCGCTTGTCGGCCCGAGTACCGGTTCGAGCTTCTGCGCGATGCGCAGCACTGCGCTGCGGCAGCGCGGATTGGCCGCGACCTCGGCGTCCGACGGGAAAATGGCCTTGCCTACCAGCCTTGCAACCGGCTGCGGCAGTTCGACCGCGCGCAGCGGCACGCCCTTCGGCGGCTGCGGCGGTTGTGCCGCGTCGCGCAGGAAGCGCTTGACGATGCGATCTTCGAGGGAATGAAAGCTGATTACGGCCATGCGTCCACCCGGTGCCAGTCGGTCGAGGGCCCGTGGCAGGACTAGCGACAGCTCCTCAAGCTCCCGATTGACGTGAATCCGTAAAGCCTGAAAGGTCCGCGTCGCCGGATGCTGGCCCGGTTCCCGCGTGCGGACTGTTTGCGCCACGAGCGCGGCAAGCTGTCCTGTCCCTGAAATACCGTGCTCGCCCCGAGCAGCAACAAGCGCCTTTGCAATCGCATGAGCAAACCGTTCTTCGCCATAGTCTCTGATCACCTTTTCTATTTCTGGTTGCGATGCCCGCGCCAGGAACTCAGCGGCGGTCTCCCCCTGCGTCGTATCCATGCGCATGTCCAGCGGCGCATCGAAACGAAAACTCATGCCCCGTTCGGGCGTATTCAGTTGCGGCGACGAAACGCCGATGTCCAGCAACACGCCATCCACCTGCCCCACGCCCAATTTGTCCAGCACCGCGTCGAAGTCGCTGAACGCGGCATGGACCAGGGTGAATCGTGGATCCGCGATCGATGCGCCGGCCGCGATCGCCGCCGGGTCCCGATCCAGCGCGATCAGCCGCCCCTGCGGCCCGAGCGCGGCAAGGATTGCCCGGCTGTGCCCGCCGCGACCAAAGGTGGCATCGACGTAAATTCCATGGGGCTGTATCGCCAGCGCTGCCACCGACTCGGCGAGCAGCACGCTGACGTGGGAATCGGCACTCACAACGCAAGGTTTTCCAGGCCCGGAGGCAGAAGCTTGTCGCCGACGGCGAAGATCGCATCCTGCTGCGCCTTCCAGCCGGCATCCGACCAGATTTCGAAGTGGCGGCCCTGGCCGATCAGCCAGATCTCCTTTTCCAGCCCCGCGTAGCGACGCAAGGAGGGCGAGAGCAGCAGTCGTCCGGCGCCGTCGAGTTCCACATCCTCGGCGAAGCCCACCAGCAGGCGGCGGACCATCGCGGCTTCGGGCTGCAAGCTGGATGCGGCCAGTATCTGGTCGCGGATCGGCTCCCAGGCCGGCCCGGGATAGAGCAGCAGGCAACGGTGCGGATGGGCGGTCACCACCAGACGGCCCTGACCGATCACCGCCAGCGCGTCGCGGTGCCGGCTGGGCACCGCCATGCGGCCCTTGGCATCCAGATTCAGCGACGTCGCACCTTGGAACATTCCGTCTCCCCCGGCAGGATTCAGACCGTCAATCGACCTAATTTCCCACCTAACCCCACTAGAACCCACTTTAAGACACTTTTTGACCTAGGTCAAGGTTGAAAAGGGCTATTTTTCCAAGCGCAACAATGGCTTAGACGCGGGATTCGAGAATTTATGTGAGATTTTTTTCTCAATAAAATCAGTATGGATACGCGGCATACTGAATGTGGTTTATGAGAAGACAGCGCTTGCCGGGGAGTTCCCCGGGCGCTACGCGCGGCAGAACCGGCGCGCATGGTTCAAGATGCCGGGAAGTGTCCCGGCGGAGCCGCGCCCCAGCGCGGCCGAGCTTGCTCAGGCGCGGTGCCGGCCCATTTCCTCGCCCATCCGGATCGCCCGTTGCGGCGCCCAGTCGGGATTGAAACCCAGTGTGTTCGCCGGAAACAGCATCACCACGGTCGAACCGAGCAGGAAGCGGCCCATTTCGTCACCCTGGCGGTAGTTCAGGTCCTGACCCTCGTAGTTCCAGTCGCGCAAGTGGCCGGGGCGCGGCGGATTCACCACGCCATGCCAGACCGTGGCCATGCTGCCGACGATGGTGGCGCCGACCAGCACCATGGCAAATGGCCCGTGTTCGCCCTCGAACACGCAGACCACCCGCTCATTTCGCGCAAAAAGCCCCGGCACGCCGCGCGCGGTCACCGGGTTCACCGAGAACAGCGCCCCCGGCACGTGGATCATGCGCAGCAACCTGCCCGCGCAGGGCATGTGGATGCGGTGGTAGTCCTTCGGACTGAGGTACAGCGTGGCGAAATGGCCGTTCTCAAAACCTGCGGCCAGCGCGGCGTCGCCACCGACAAGCGCGGTCGTCGAATAACTGTGGCCTTTGGCCTGGAATATCTGGTCGCGCTCGATGGCGCCGAACTGGCTGATCGCGCCGTCGACCGGGCAGACGTAATCGGCAACGGCCAATGGCCGGACCCCCTGCTTCAGCGGTCGCGTGAAGAATTCGTTGAAGCTGGCATAACCGGCAATGTCGGGATTCGCCGCCTCGGCCATGTTGACGCCGTAGCGACCGACGAACCAGCGGATCACCGATGTCGTGACCGCTCCGGCCCGCGCTGCTGCAAAAGCACCGGCCAGCCGGGTGAGCGCCTGTTTCGGCAGAAGATACTGGGGCAGGACGGCGAGGCGATCGGACACGTTGTCGGTGGCGCGGAAAGGAGGCGCGGATTATAGCGGCGCGGCCGCAACCGACGCTGCCGCCGACGCTTGGGCAGGACAGTGAATACCGACCGCCGCAACGGAGTGAAAAAGCAAAAAGGCCCCCGCGATTGGCGAGGGCCCGCACCGGCGCGTCCGCCGGGAGAGAATCACCGGCCTTGGGCGGAGAGCGCGGCAATACGCTCTTCCATGCTCGGGTGGCTGGCAAACAGTGCCATCAGGCCCTTGCCACCCGCGATGCCGGAACTCGCGAGGCTCTTCGGCAGCGGCTCCACCGAAAGGCCGCCAAGCCTTTGCAGTGCCGAGATCATCGGCCGGGGCGAACCCATCAGGCCGGCGGCGCCGGCATCGGCGCGAAACTCGCGCTGGCGCGAGAACCAGGCGACGATGACGCTGGCAAGAATGCCGAACAGGATGTCGCAGACGATCACGGTGATCGTGTAGCCGATGCCGGGACCGGATGACTGGCTGTCGCCGCGCCGCAGGAAGCTGTCTACCAGGTAGCCGACGATGCGCGAGACGAAGATGACAAAAGTATTGACCACGCCTTGGATCAGCGTCAGCGTCACCATGTCGCCATTGGCGACGTGGCTGACCTCGTGCGCCAGCACGGCCTCGACTTCCTCCCCGGCTCATGCCCTGCAACAGCCCGGTGGACACCGCTACCAGCGAGTTGTTCTTGCTCGGACCGGTGGCGAACGCATTCGGCGCGCCCTCGTAGATCGCCACTTCGGGCATCGCGATGCCGGCCTTTGTGGACTGCTTGCGCACGGTTTCGACCAGCCAGAACTCGGTCGAGGTCGACGGACTGTCGATGATGCGCGCGCCGGTCGACCACTTGGCAATCATCTTCGACATCGCCAGCGAAATGAAGGAGCCACCGAAACCCATGATGCCGGCGAATACCAGAAGCATGCCGAGGTTGAGGCCGTTGGCGGTCAAGTAACGGTTCACCCCCAGCACGCTGGCGGCGATCGACAACACCAGCATCACGGCGATGTTGGTGACCAGGAACAGCACGATGCGTTTCATTTCAATCTCCCGAAAAGACCCTGGCCGGAGCCGCACGCCGGCCGGGATCGGCCGACGGCACCTGTCGCCTTCGTCGTGAAGGCTTAGATGCAGCGATTCTACGGAAAATCAAGCTTCCGACTAACCGAACAATAAATGATGTTAACTTCGTAAAATACGAAAATGAAATCGGCCGCGCTGAACTTTCACCACCTGCGCTACTTCTGGGTCGTCGCTCGCGAAGGCAGCGTCACGCGCGCCGCGCGCCGGCTCGGCGTGGCAGTGCAGACCATCAGCGTGCAGGTCGCCCGGCTCGAACAGTCGCTGGGCAAGGCGCTGCTGGTGCCGCAGGGCCGCCGCCTGGTGCCGACAGAGGCCGGACGGCTGGCGCTGGCCTACGCCGACCAGATCTTCCAACTCGGCGAACGCATGGACGCCGCGTTGCGCGAATCCGACGCGACGAACACCCTGCGACTTGCGGTCGGCATCTCCGATGCGCTGCCAAAACTGATCGCCTATCGCCTTATGGAGGCCGTATTCGACCTGCCTCAGCAGGTGCGCCTGGTCTGCCGGGAAGGCGAATTCGACACGTTGCTCGCTGAACTTGCACTGCATCGGCTCGATGTGGTGCTGACCGACCGACCGGCGCCGCACGGAGGCAACCTCAAGGTGTTCAGCCATGCGCTGGGCGACTTCGAAATCACGCTCTTCGGGGCGCCGGCCCTGGCCGGGCGTTACCGCAAGAATTTTCCGCGCAGCCTCGATGCCGCGCCAATGCTGCTGCCCACCCGCGGCAACGCGCTGCGGGGACAAATTGAACGCTGGCAGGAAACCCATGACGTGGCGCCGCTGGTAGTCGGTGAATTCGAGGACAGCGCGCTGCTGACCACCTTCGGCCGTGCCGGCATCGGCCTCTTCCCGGCGCCTTCGGTGCTGGGTGCCGACATCGCGGCGCAACTCGGCGCCGAACCGGTCGGCGTAATGGACGAGGTCCGCGAGCAGTACTACGCGATTTCCAATGAGCGGCGCATCCGCCATCCTGCAGTAGAGGCGATCCGCAAGGCGCCGGTGAGCTGGAGCCCTCCTGCCGGATGACGGCTTACTGGGCGTATCCCGGCGCGCCAACCGGCGACGGCGTTGTCACATCGGCAGGCACCGCCTTTTGCACCTGGACGGCCGCCGCCGGGGCGTCCTTGAGCTTTTCGTGCGGATGCCAGCCAAGGATCGCCAGCAGGGCAAAGAATCCCACCACGTACCCGACGGGGATAAACCAGCCGTGGCGCAGCCACTGGCCGACCGACTTCGCCTCGGGAAACAGGTTGGCGACCGCAACGCCGGCCGAGGAGCCGAACCACAGCATCGAACCGCCGAAGCCGACGGCATAGGCCAGGAAGCCCCAGTCGTAGCCGCCCTGCTTCAAGGCCAGCGCGGTCAATGGAATGTTGTCGAACACCGCGGAAATGAATCCGAGCGCCAGGGCGGATGGCCAGGATGCCGGCGGCAGGCTCTCGACCGGCATCATCGAGGCGCAGGTCACCAGCGAAAGCAGGAACACCGAGCCTTTGAAGGCGCCCGGCACCAGGCTCCACTCCGGCTTGCGCAGGGGCACCGCCAACAGCAGGGCGACCCAGATGGCGGCGCCGAGGAAGGGGAAGTGTTCCGCCGCAGCGGCAAATTTGAGGTTAACAGTGACATTGGTGATGATCGCGCACACCAGGATGAAGATCACGATGCCGACCCGTGCCCAGTCGATATGGTGCGCCGCATGGAAATCGCGGCTGATGGCCATGTGCTTGTGCTGCATCAGCGCCGCCGGAATGCCGAACACCACCGTCGCCACGGCCGCCGGAATGTAGGCCTCGACCACGTCGAGCGGGCTGATGCCGTCCAGCCACATCATGGTCGTTGTGGTATCGCCGACCACCGAGCCCGCACCGCCGCCATTCGAGGCGGCTACGATGGCGGCGAGGTAACCGATATGCACCTTGCGCTTGAATACGCTGGCCGCCACCGTGGCGCCGATCAGCGCGGCGGCGATGTTGTCGAGGAAGCCGGAAAGTACGAAGATGATCACCAGCAGCGTGAAGGGGCCGAGCCAGCCTTCAGGCAGCAGCCTGGGCAGCACCTCCGGCACTCCGCTGTCCTCGAAATGCCTGGCGAGCAAGGCAAATCCGACCAAGAGGCCCAGCAGGTTGGCGAGCAACACCCATTCGTGGGTCATGTGCATGCCAAACCCGGCAATGCCGGCGCCGGTCTTGAAACCGGTAAACATGACCTTGTAGGTGGTGATCGCGACCAGGCCGGTCAGCGCAACCTGCAAAACGTAATGGTGAAACAGGGCGACGCCTAGCAGGGTCGCGGCGAACAGTATGAAATCGACTGGAATGCCGAACAGGGTTGGCGAGGTCACCACAGCGGCCGCATCTGCAGCCTGCACCAGCGGCGACACCAACAGCAGCGCCAGAAGCGCCGGGAAACGGCCCGCCACAGGTCGGGATCCGATCATTCGATGCATAGGTGTCATCAGCCGCTCCAGTCTATTTTTTTGTCGGCGAATTGTAGCAGCCTGACGCACCTGGATCGCTCGTACAGAGCGGATGACGGGGAATGCGCTAAACTTGAACGTCGCCGAAGACTTAGGGTTTGTCATGAAAATATTGTTGCCTGTCGATGGTTCCGAACACTCCGATCGCGTCACCCGTCATGTCATCCGGGTCGCCAAAGGCTGTGCCGATTACGAGGTCCTGCTGCTCAATGTCCAAGCGCCGATCAACGCGCCGGAAGTGCTGGGGCACATGCCTGCGCGCGAAATCGAGGCGATGCAGGAATCGCGTGGCGGCGACGCCATGGCCTCGGCACGGGCGCTGCTCGATGCCGCCGGAGTCGCCTACGTGCCGGAAGTCGCCCTCGGACCGGTGGCCGAATCCATCACTCGCCTGGCCAGCGAACGGAAATGCGATGAAGTCGTGATGGGGTCCCACGGCGCCGGTACGTTGCGCAACGCGCTGATGGGGTCGGTAACCACCGACGTCATACGCCTGAGCGGCTGCCCGGTGACGATCGTCAAATAAGGCTGCGGGTCGCGCCGGCGACCCGCAGCCTTCCCCGGCGCGCCAAGGCTGTTCAATTCGACCAACGAGTCGACATAGCCGACGGCCTCCGCAGCCGGTGCAGGACCGACGCGCACACTGCTGACGCGCGTTTCATTCATCCATGTCAAGTTGATCGAGGCGGCGCCACGCTATCATTGTCGCATGCACTCCAACCTGCTCTCGGTCCTGCTGCTGCTCACCGCTGCCGTAGGCGCGGTCTCCGTCGCTCGCCGCTTCAAGCTGCCTTCGATGCTGGCCTACCTTGTCATCGGCATCGCCCTCGGTCCGCACGGACTGGCGCTGCTGGCGGAAAGCCAGGAGGTGCAGGGCTTCGCCGAGTTCGGCGTGGTCTTCCTGATGTTTTCGATCGGCCTCGAGTTCAGCCTGCAGCGCCTGCAGACAATGCGCCACCTGGTGTTCGGATTCGGTTCCGCACAGATGGCGCTGACCGCACTCGGCACCGGGCTGGCCACGTCGCTGGCTTACGGGCAGGGGTGGCGCAGCGGCATCGCCATCGGCCTGGCGGTCGCCATGTCTTCCACCGCCATCGTCGCCAAGATGCTGTCCGACCGTTTCGAACTGCACTCACGGTCGGGGCGCCAGACCATGGGCGTGTTGCTGTTCCAGGACCTTGCCGTCGCGCCCTGCCTGATCCTGCTGCCGGCGCTGGCCGCTTCCGGCGATGACCTGTGGCACTCGCTGGCCGTCGCCGCAGGCCAGATGGCCCTCGTCCTGGCGCTGCTGATCTGGCTCGGCCAGAAGCTCATGGGCCGCGTGCTCGATGCCGCGGCCCGGATCCGCTCCAACGAACTGCTGGTGCTGACCACGCTGTGGATCGTGGTCGGGCTTTCCTTCCTCACGGCACAAAGCGGCCTCTCGCTCGCGCTGGGAGCCTTCGTCGGCGGCATGCTGATTTCGGAGACCGTGTATCGCCACCAGGTCGAAGGTGACATCCGCCCGTTCCGCGACATCCTTCTCGGCCTCTTCTTCGTCACGGTCGGCATGTTGCTCGACATCCACTATGTCCTGGCCAATGCACACAAGCTGCTGCTGGCTGTAGTGCTGCTGATCGCAGGCAAGGCCGTCGTCATGCTGATCGTGACACGCATCGCGCGAACGCCGCTGGTAGCCAGCCTGCGTACGGCGGCCCAACTGGCGCAGGCCGGCGAGTTCGGCCTGGTGCTGATCGAACTGGCGCGCCAGCTCAAGCTGATCAACGACAGCGCGTTCCAGATCACCCTTTCGGCAATGCTGATCTCGATGTTCATCGCGCCCTTCCTGATCGCCCGCGCCGCACGACTTTCCGGCGACATGGGACGCGGCGACTGGGCGCACCGGGCCACCGTGATCCACGACATCGCGGTGCACAGCATCGACCTCGGCGAGCACGTGGTGATCTGCGGCTACGGGCGCACCGGCGGGCGCATCGCCGAATTCCTCGCCATCGAAAGCATCCCCTTCATCGCGCTGGACGTCGATCCGCAACGCATCGCCGACGCGCGCGCCGAGGGCATCAATGTCGTCTTCGGCAACGCCGACCGCCGCGAGGTATTGCAGGCGGCCGGCATTGCCCGCGCACGCGCCGTGGTGGTCACCTATCCCGACGCGCACTCGGCGGAACGCGTGGTTCGTATCGTGCGCGCGACCCGGCCCGACATCCCGATCGTGGTGCGCACCACTGACGACAAGGATGTTGACCGCCTCAAGGCTGCCGGCGCCACCGAGGTGATTCCGGAAGTGCTGGAGAGCAGCCTGCTGATCGCCGCCGAAACCCTGGTCCAGGCCGGCATTCCGATGAAGCATGCGATCCAGCACGTGCGCGAAGTCCGCGCGGCGCGCTATGCCTCGCTGCGCGAGTTCTACCAGCCGGCGAAGAAATAGCCGGCCGCCCTGCCTGCGGCCTTGCCGCCACATTCCCTGCTTAAGCGCGCTTTAAGCGGCGCCCTCCATGATGCGCAGCACTGATCATTCATGGAGGTTCACATGCGCAAACTTTTCATCATCGCCGCCCTGCTCGCCGCCACCGGCGCCCAGGCCGAAACCCCGCGCGATTTCCTGACGCGCTTCGAAAAGGAGGCCGGCGGCGCCGCCTCCGCCGAGCGCGGCGCGCGCTTCTTCAACACCAAGCAGGGCGGCGAGTGGAGCTGCGCCTCCTGCCACACCGACAAGCCGACCCAGGCCGGACGCCACGCCAAGACCGACAAGCCGATCGCGGCGCTGGCGCCGGTCGCCAATGCCGAGCGCTTCACCGACGCCGCCAAGGTGGACAAGTGGTTCCGCCGCAACTGCAACGACACCGTGAATCGCCTCTGCAGCGCGCAGGAAAAGGCCGACGTCATGGCCTGGCTGCTGACACTGAAATAAGCCGGAGACTCCCATGAAACGATTGATTCCCGCCGCCCTGCTGCTGCTCGCCGTGAGCGCCCATGCCGACAACTACAGCCTGCCGAAGCATGCCGTGTTCGAGGAGGAATGCGCTTCCTGCCACATGGCCTTTCCGCCGCAGATGCTGCACGCCGACTCCTGGCGCGCGATGATGGGCGACCTCGCGCATCACTTCGGATCGGATGCCAGCCTCGACGAAAAACGCCGTGTCGCCATCACCGACTTTCTGGTCACCCACGCCGGCGGCCGCAAGACCGGCACCACGCGCGATGCCTCCGGCAAGCCGCTGTTGCGCATAACCGAGACCGCGCGCTTCGAAAAGAAGCATCGCGAAATCGCTCCCGCAACCTGGAAACGCGCCTCGATCAAGAGCCCGGCCAACTGCACGGCCTGCCATGCGCGGGCTGCAGCAGGCGACTACAGCGAACGTTCGATCAACATTCCAAAGTGAGAACCACCATGAATGCACAGCAAAGCACAGTCTTGGCGCCGGCCGATGCCGGTACCGATGGCAAGCCGGTTCGCGTCTGGGACCTGCCGACGCGCATATTCCACTGGTCGCTGGCCACCAGCTTCGTCGTCGCCTTCGTCACCTCGGACTCGGAGAAGCTGCGCGACATCCACGTCCTGGCCGGCTACGGCATGGCCGCCCTGATCGCCTTCCGCATCCTGTGGGGCTTCGTCGGCGGTGGTCATTCGCGCTTCGCCGACTTCCTGCCGACGCCGGCGAAAGTCATCGGCTACCTGAAATCCTTGTTGGCCGGAAAGCCGCAACACTACGTCGGCCACAATCCGGCCGGCGCGGTGGCGATCTTCCTGTTGCTCGGCTTCGGCATCACCGCCGCCGCCAGTGGCTATGCCACCTACAATGAATTCGGCGGGCATTTCATGGAAGAAGTCCACGAAGCCGCTGCCAATGGCATGATGGCGATGGTCGTGATCCACCTGGCCGGCGTGGTCGTCAGCAGCTGGCTGCATGGAGAGAATCTGGTCAAGGCGATGATCACGGGACGCAAAGACATCCGCAATGAGAATCCTGCTGGTTGAAGACGATGCCCTGCTGGGCGACGCGCTGCAGGCCGGCCTGAAACAGGCCGGCCACGCCGTCGACTGGACGCGCGACGGTATCGCCGCGGAAGTCGCGCTGGCCGCCGAAGACTATGCCGCGGTGGTGCTCGACCTCGGCCTGCCGCGCAAGGACGGGCTCGACGTGTTGCGCTGGCTGCGCGCGAAAAAGCGTGCGCTGCCGGTGCTGGTCCTGACCGCACGCGACACCGTCGATGACCGAATCAAGGGACTCGACGCCGGGGCCGACGACTACCTCGTCAAGCCCTTTGATCTCGGCGAACTGAACGCGCGGTTGCGCGCCCTATTGCGCCGCGCCGGCGGCCAGCCGGCGCCGGTTCTGACGGCGTCCGGCATCACGCTCGACCCGGCGACGCACGCCGTGAGTCATGAAGGCAGGGCCGTGGAACTCTCTGCCAAGGAATACGCGCTGCTGCACGCGCTGATGCAGCAACCGGGGCGCGCCCTGTCGCGCGCCCAGCTCGAACAGCATCTCTATGCCTGGGGCGACGAAATCGGCAGCAATACGGTCGAGGTCTACATCCACCACCTGCGCCGCAAGCTCGGTGCCGACGCGATCCGCACCCTGCGCGGGATCGGCTACGTGATGGCGAAGGACGCCGCATGAAGCCGGGCGGCTCCCTGCTGCTGCGCCTGGTGCTGCTGACCACCGCCGCAGTAGCGGTGGTCTGGCTGGTCACCGCCGCCTTCACCTGGCGCTCGGCGCTGCACGAAATCGAGGAACTGCTCAACCATCCCCCCGCCACGGCCAGCCACATGCAGGAGGATCGCGCCGACATCGCCGGCGAAATTGCGGAGCACCTGCTGACGCCGATGCTCTACGCCCTGCCCGGGCTGGCGCTGGTGCTGCTGGTCGCGGTCGGCATTTCGTTGCGCCCCCTGCGCCGCATAGCGGACGACGTCGCGGCACGCGCGCCGAACCGGCTGACGCCGATCGCCGACAGCGACACACCGCGCGAGATCCTGCCGCTGGTGCAGCGCCTGAACGAACTCTTCGCCGGGATCGACCGGGCCCTGGAAAACGAACGCCGCTTCACGGCCGATGCCTCGCACGAATTGCGCACGCCGCTGGCCGCGCTCAAGGCGCAGGCCCAGGTCGCGCTGGCCGCCACCGACGAAACCCAGCGCCGCCATGCGCTGGACCAGATCCTGGTCGGCTGTGACCGGGCCACCCATCTCCTTACCCAGTTGCTCACCCTGGCAAGGCTGGACGCCGACAGCGGCGAGGCCTTGCAGCCGCTGACCTTGCGCCCGATCGCCGCCGATGTGCTGGCGGATGCCGCCGGCGGCGCCATTGCGCGCCACTGCGAACTGGTGCTGGCCGACGGCGACGCGCGGGTGCGCGGTGACGTTGCGCTGCTGCAGGCCCTGTTGCGCAACCTGGTGGACAATGCCCTGCGCCACGCCGCGCCTTCCCGCATCGAGGTGGCCATCGAACAGCAGGGCCACCGCGCCGTGCTCAGCGTCAGCGACAACGGCAAAGGCATCCCGGAAGGCGAAATCGAGGCCGTGCAGCAGCGTTTTCGCCGTGGCGCCAGCGCCGACTCTTCGGCCGTCCTCGCCGGCAGTGCCATACAGGGAACGGATGCACCGGGCAGCGGCCTGGGCCTGTCGATCGTTCGCCGCATCGCCGAACTTCACGGCGGCAGCCTGCTGCTCGAGCACGGGCCGGACGACCGCGGGCTTGTCGTCAGCCTGCATTTGCCCGCGATCAACTAGCCCGAATGCAGGGAGGCGGATAATGAACCGATGAACCCCTCCCCCGAATCGCAACACAAGTCCGACGCGCGCGCATGGCACGCCCTGACGACTGTCGACGTGCTGGCCGATCACGGCGTGCAACTGGACCGCGGCCTGACCGAGGATGAGGCGGCTGCACGGCTGGCACGCCATGGCGCCAACCGCCCCAGCCAGAAGCCCGGACGCAGCGCGCTCTCGCGCTTTCTTGGCCAATTCACGGAACCCCTGGTGCTGGTGCTGATTGGTGCCGGCTGCGCCACTGCAGCGCTCGGCGAATGGATCGACAGCTCGGTGATTTTCGGCGTCGTGGTCATCAACGCGGTGATCGGCTACCTGCAGGAAGGCAAGGCCGAGGCGGCACTGGCGGCGCTGGCGCGCGCCGTGGCGACCGAAGTCACGGTGCTGCGCGACGGCCACCGGCGACGCATGGATGCCGTGCACCTCGTCCCCGGCGACGTGGTCTGGCTGAGTGCCGGCGACAAGGTGCCGGCCGACCTGCGCATCATTTCCGGGCGCCAGTTGCGCACCGTCGAGGCGGCGCTGACCGGCGAAGCCGCACCAATCGACAAGCACCACGACGGACTGCCGCCGGACACGCAGCTCGCCGACCGGCGCAACATGGCCTACGCCGGCACCACCGTGGTCGCCGGCCAGGGTCATGGCCTCGTAGTCGCCACCGGTGACGCCACCGAGACCGGGCGCATCTCCGGCCTGATCGCCAGCGCGCCCGAAATCGCCACGCCGCTGACGAAGAAAATGGGCAAGTTCGCCGGCCTGCTGCTGTGGGTGATCCTCGGCCTGGCCGCGCTCACCTTCGGCATCGGCGTGATGCGCGGCGAGCCGATGACGGCGATGCTGATGGCGGCGGTGGCGCTCGCCGTCGGCGCGATCCCGGAAGGACTGCCGGCGGCCATGAGCATCACGCTGGCGATCGGCGTCAGCCGCATGGCCAAGCGTCGCGCCATCATCCGCCACCTGCCGGCGGTCGAAGCGCTGGGCAGCACCACGGTGATCTGTTCGGACAAGACCGGCACACTGACCGAGAACGCGATGACCGTTACCGAGCTATGGGCGGCCGGCGCGATCTTCACGGTCACGGGTCACGGATACGATCCCTCGGGCTCACTGAGTGGCGGCGAACCCGGAGCGGCACTGCGCGAGACGCTGATCGCCGGAGCGCTATGCAACGATGCCTCGCTGCGTCTCGAAAGTCGGCGCTGGCAACACGCCGGCGACCCGACCGAAGTCGCGCTGCTGGTCGCGGCGCGCAAGGCCGGGCTGGACGAGACCACCTTGCGCCATGTCTTTCCGCGCCAGGACGAGCTCCCCTTCGATTCCGCGCGGCAAACCATGGCGACGCTGCATGATGTCGAGGGGCGGCCGACGCTGTATGCCAAGGGTGCCATCGAGAAGATCCTTCCCGCCTGCGCCGCGCTGCTCGCCGCCGACGGCGGCGAAATCCCGCTCGATGCCGCCGGACGGGAACTGATCGCCGCCGCCGCCGCCGGCATGGCCACCCGCGGCTTGCGAGTGCTGACCCTGGCACGACGCGATGCGCAGGCGGGAATCGAACTGGAAGAAACGGCGCTGGACAACGGGCTGACCTTCCTCGGCCTGGCGGCGATGATGGATCCGCCACGCAAGCAGGCGATCACCGCGGTGCGCGCCTGCCATGCGGCCGGCATCGTGGTGAAGATGATCACCGGCGACCACGCCGACACCGCGCGCTCGATCGCGGCGCAAATCGGCATCGTCAAGGATGGCCCCGCGGCAGGGGTGCTCACCGGGCGCGACCTGGCGCAACTGGACGATGCCGCGCTGATGGCGGCGGCCAGCACGGTGCATGTCTTCGCCCGCGTCGAACCGGAACAGAAGCTGCGCCTGGTGCGCGCGCTGCAGGCGCAGGGCGAGGTCGTCGCGATGACCGGCGACGGCGTGAACGACGCGCCGGCGCTGAAGCAGGCCGACATCGGCATCGCCATGGGCCTGGGCGGCACCGACGTGGCCAAGGAGGCCGCGGCCATGGTGCTTACCGACGACAACTTCGCCACCATCGAAGCAGCGGTGGAGGAAGGCCGCGGCATCTACGACAACCTGGTGAAATTCATCACCTGGACCCTGCCGACCAACTTCGGCGAAGGCCTGGTGATCCTCGCCGCCATCGTCGCCGGCGTCACGCTGCCGATCACGCCGCTGCAGATTCTCTGGATCAACATGACCACCGCCGTGCTGCTCGGCCTGCCGCTGGCCTTCGAGCCGCCCGAGCATGGCATCATGCGCCGCCCGCCGCGCCCTCCCGGCGCGCCCGTGCTCGACGGCGTGCTGATCGGGCGCATCGTGCTGGTCGGCGTGCTGATGCTGGCCGGTTCGTTCGGCATGTTCTTGCTGGCAATGGAGCGCGGGCAGGACATGGCCGAGGCGCGCACTATCGCGATGAATGTCTTCGTCGCGATCGAGATCGTCTATCTGTTCAGCTGTCGCTCGCTGCACCTGGCGGTGACGGCGGTTCCGGCCTTCTCCAACCCCTGGGTCTGGGCCGGTGCCGGCCTGCAGGTCCTGCTGCAACTGGCGATCACCTACTGGGCGCCGCTCAACGCAGCCTTTGCCACGGCACCAATCGATGCGCGCGCCTGGGGAGAAATCACCGCGATTGCGCTGGCGGCAATGGTCGTGATCGAGATCGAAAAGCGCTTGCGGCGCTGACTACTTCCAGAGCTCCAGTTTCTCGCCGCGCTCCTTCATGAGTTCGGCCTTGTGCTGCAGGAAGCGCTGGAACTCCGGCTCCTTCTTGTAGGCACCGCTGGCGACATACTCGAAGGACGAGGCGAAGTGGAAGGGCCGCAGGTAGGCTTCGAGGCGGAATACTTCCTTGCCCCGTTCGTCGAAGAACACCACGCTGGGCGTATAGCTGATCTTGAGGTCACGGCCCCAGGCTTCCGCCGTCATGCGGCGGCCGTCGGGCGTGGTCAGGTTCTCGCGGCCCGCAAGCGAAAAACGCGCGACGTCGAACTGCGCCAGCGCGGCCCGCGTCGCGTCGCGCTTGAAGCCTTCCTTGTGCAGTTCATCGCAGGGCGCGCAATGGCGGGTTTCGAACAGCACCGCCAGCGGCTTGCCGCCGGACTTGCGCGCCAGGTCGAAGGGCGCCTTGACGAAGAAGGGCTGCTCGTTGAGCGTTGCGCTGGCACCCGTTTGCGGCACAGCCTTCATGTGTTCCGCAAACTCGAGCTTGCGTTCCAGGCGTTGCGCGGAGTAGTCGAGCGCCGCCGAGAAACGGTGGGGCGGGTAATAGCCGTTGATGCGCGCGATGATGGTGCCCTTTTCGTCCAGCAACAGCACTGTCGGAGTGAACTGCACCTTGAGGAATTTGGCGAACTCCTTTTCGCTGCGTACCTTGCCGTCGAACCAGGTCACTTCGCGGTCGCCGAAGAGATTGAAGGCGATCGCGACGAAATGCTTGTTCACCTTGTCCACAATGGCCTTCTGCGTGAAACTGGTCTGCATCAGTTCCTTGCAGTAGGGACAGCCCTGCTGCCCGAAATAGAGCAGCAGGCGCTTGCCCGACTTTGCGGCCTGCGCGGCGTCATCGGGCATTTCGAGCAGGGTTTCGACGAACGTCGGCGGCAGAACTTCGTCGCCGATCTGGGCAAGAGTCGGCGCTGACGACACGGCAAGCAGCAGGGTCAGCGCGATCAGCAGGCGGCGCATTTCAGTTCTCCACGATCACCAGATGCACACGGTACGGCCCGTGCGCGCCGAGCACGATGGTCTGTTCGATGTCGCCGGTGCGCGACGGCCCGGAAATGAAATTCACCGCGCGCGGCAGGGTGCCGAGCTCCGCGCGCGCCAGGTTCCAGGCGTCCTCCATATACGGCAGGATGCGCGCGGCGCGCACCACGGCGACATGTGTTTCGGGCAGCAGGCTGACAGCGGCCGGGGTATCGGGCGAGGAGCACATCATCAGCGTGCCGGTTTCGGCGACGGCACAGAAGCAGCCGGTGATGCCGACCAGGTCGGCGTCGCGCGCCCCGCGCGCCTCGACCTTCAGGCCCGCCGCAGCCCACTCCAGCGCCGCCAGCGCCGGCTGCACTACTGCCGTCGTCGGCAGCTTCATCGCCGCCAGGTAGCGGGCCACCGCCGCCGGCACGTCGGACTCCTGCGCGACCACCTCCACAGTGCTCGACTGCAGCTCCGACTTGATACGGAAACGTTCGAGCAGCGCCGCAGGCGCGGTGTCCATGGCCGGCTTGGGGCCCTCGACCCGGCCTTCCATCGCGGCCTGCATGATCTCGCGCCCGGCGGCGGCATTGCCCGCATTGCGCTGGAGGCCGGCGCGGACGCGGCCGAGGATGTCATCACGGGAACTCATTGCGCTGCCCTCCTGGCGGCGTACATTTCGCGGAAGGTTTTACCTTGCGGGGCCGGGAACTCGCGGCCACGGGTCCATTCCGGGGCCATGGGCAACAGGCTGATGCGATCGGATTTGCCGGCCAGCCACTTGAGGTAGCGCACACCGAAGCGCGCGCCCAGGGCATAGAGCGTCGGCTGCTGCGCCACCCAGGCCCACAGGCGCAGTCCGATGCGCTCGGTGAGCGGGCGCAGGCCGGCGTCGGTCTGTTTCTCGCGCAACTTGCGCAGCAGTTCGGGCAGCGGAATGCCCACCGGGCAGACGACGCCGCACTGGTTGCACAGCGTCGCCGCGTGCGGCAGGTCGATCGAATTCTCGATCCCCGCGTAGAGCGGCGTCAGCACCGAACCCATCGGCCCCGGATAGACCCAGCCGTAGGCGTGGCCGCCGATGGTCTGGTACACCGGGCAGTGGTTCATGCAGGCGCCGCAGCGGATGCAGCGCAGCATCTCGTGGAAATCGCCGCCGACCACGTCGGCGCGGCCGCTGTCGACCAGCACGAAATACAGGTGTTCCGGCCCGTCATGCTCCTCGGGTTTCTTGACCCCGGTGAGGATGGAAAAATAGTTCGAGATCGACTGCCCGGTGGCCGAGCGCGGCAGCAGGCGCATCAGGGTGGAAAGGTCCTCCAGGGTCGGGATCACCTTCTCGATACCGGTGATCACCACGTGCACCTTTGGCATCGTCGTCACCATGCGGCCGTTGCCCTCGTTGGTGACCAGCGCCACCGAACCGGTCTCGGCGACGAGGAAGTTGCCGCCGGACAGGCCCATCTCGGCGGTCATGAAATGCCCACGCAGAACTTCGCGCGCCTCGCGCGTGAGCGCCGGGATTTCAGTCTTGCGCGGCGTGCCATGCACCTTGTGGAACAGGTCGGCGACGTCGTCCAGGCTCTTGTGCACCGCCGGCGCGATGATGTGGCTGGGCGGCTCGTTGTTGTCCACCTGCAGGATGTATTCGCCCAGATCCGTTTCCACCGGCTGGATTCCTGCAGCCTCCAGCGCCTGGTTGAGCCCCGCCTCTTCGGACAGCATCGACTTCGACTTGGTGACCTTCTTCACGCCGTGCTTCCTGGCGATTTCGGTCACCAGGCGGCAGACCTCCGCGCCATCCTTGGCCCAAAGCACATGGGCGCCCGTGTCCAGCGCCTTGCGCTCGAAACGTTCCAGCCACAGGTCGAGGTTGTCGATCACCTTGTTGCGGATCGCCTTTGCCGCATCGCGCGTACCCTCGAAGTCGTCGAGGTCGCGCAGCGCCTCGGCTCGCTTGGTGACGAACTTGCCCTTGGCATTTTTGAGGTTGCCCTGCAGGACTACGTTGGCCAGCGACGCCGAGGCGTTGGCCTTGAAGCGCATCGATTTGATTTCCACGGCTCAGACCTCCCCGGCAAGGATTTCGGCCACGTGCAGCACGCGTGTCGTCTCGTCGCCCATGCGCCGCAATTTGCCCTCGATATTTAGCAGGCAGCCGAGGTCGCCTCCTGCCACCGCCTTGGCGCCGCTTGAGTGGATAAAGTCGCACTTGCGCTCGGCAATGGCCGCCGAGACGTCGCCGAACTTGACCGAGAAGGTGCCGCCGAAACCGCAGCACTCCTCGCAGCCGTTCATCTCCTTGAGTTCCACGCCCTTGACCTTGGCCAATAGCGCGCGCGGCTGCGCCTTGATGCCGAGGCTGCGCAGGCCGGTGCAGGAATCGTGGTAGGTCACGCTGCCCGTGTAGTTGCCGGGCACGGCCTCTACCTTGAGCACGCTGACGAGGAAATCGGTAAGTTCGTAGGTGCGTGCCGCCATCGCCGTGGCGCGGTCGCGCCACTCGGGTTCTGTGGCGAACATGCCCAGGTATTCGGTGCGGATGTGGTCGCCGCAGGATCCGGAAGGCACCACGACATAGTCGAAGCCCTCGAATTCGGCGATGGTCTTCTTCGCCAGCGCCTCGGCTCCGGGCTTGTCGCCGGAATTCCATGCCGGCTGTCCGCAGCAGGTCTGCGTGTCCGGAACGACAACTTCGCAACCGGCGTTTTCCAGCAGTTTCAGTGCAGCGAAGCCGATGCTCGGGCGCATCAGGTCCACCAGGCAGGTCACGAACAGTCCCACGCGCATGTTTGCCAAGGCCTCTCTCCGTATGTCGTTGTTATTTATCGCCGATGGACGACGATGGCTTTTGCTATAGTATCCGAACTCCCGTTGTCACGAAGAGATTGCCGTGCCTACACCTCGCACGGATGCCGCAGCGGAACCCCGCGGCGGCATCCAGGTCATCGAGCGCATGATGAAACTGCTCGATGTACTTTCCTACCATCCCGATCCGGTGAGCCTCAAGCAGTTGGCGCTGGAGACCGGCTTGCACCCATCGACCGCGCACCGCATCCTCGCCGCGATGTCGGCGTCGGGCTTTGTCGAACGGGCCGATCCCGGCACCTACCGCCTCGGCATCCGCCTCCTGGAACTGGGCAATGTCGTCAAGTCGCGCATCAGCATCGGCAAGGCGGCGATGCCGCTGATGGAGCGCCTGCACCGCGAAATCGGCGAAAGCGTCAACCTCGGCGTGCGCCAGGGCGACGAGATCGTCTATGTCGAACGAACCTCCAGCGGCCGCTCGTCGATCCGGGTGGTGCATCTGGTGGGCGCGCGGGCACCGCTGCACGTCACCGCCGTGGGCAAGCTCTACCTTGCCGAGGACGGCCCGCAGAAGCTCCGCGACTACGCCAAACGCACCGGGCTTCCCGGCTATACCCCAACTTCGCTCACCACCGTCGCGGCGCTGGAACGCGATGTCGACCGGGCGCGACGCCACGGCGTGGCCTTCGACAACGAGGAAATCGAGCAGGGCCTGCGCTGCGTCGCCGCGCCGGTGCGTGACGACACCGGTGAACTGGTGGCCGGCCTTTCCGTTTCAGCCCCCGCCGAGCGCCACAACCCGGACTGGATCGAGCGCGTCAAGCAAACCGCTGACGCCATATCGCTGGCGATCGGCTACCAGGCTCCCAAAACGACGCCGAAAACACATTGACCGACGGCGGGACGATCGGTATACTGCGCGGTTCTTTGCGTCATCCCATTGGAGTCTCCATCATGTATGCGGTCATAAAAACCGGTGGCAAGCAGTATCGCGTTGCCGCTGGCGAAAAACTCAAAATAGAACAGATACCGGCTGATGTAGGCACTGAAATCACTCTCGACCAGGTACTCATGGTCGGCGAAGGCGAATCGGTCAAGATCGGTTCCCCCATGCTCGCCGGCGCCAAGGTCACGGCGAAAGTGATAGCTCAGGGCCGCCATCCCAAGGTCACCATTTTCAAGATGCGCCGTCGCAAGCACTACCAGAAGCACCAGGGCCATCGCCAGAACTTCACCGAAATCGAGATCAGCGGCATTGCCGCCTGAGCCCGACGAGAATCAGGAGCTAAAACATGGCACACAAAAAAGCAGGCGGCAGTTCGCGTAACGGCCGCGACTCGGAATCGAAACGCCTGGGCGTCAAAAGCTACGGCGGCGAGCTGATTTCCGCCGGCAGCATCATCGTGCGTCAGCGCGGCACCGAGTTCCATCCCGGCGACAACGTCGGCATGGGCAAGGATCACACGCTGTTCGCCAAGGTCGATGGCACCGTGCAGTTCGCCGTCAAGGGCCCGGCCAAGCGTCGCACGGTCAGCATCGTTCCGGCGGCAGCCTAAGCCTCACCCTTTCGCGCCGAAAGCCCTATCGGCTCGATAGGGCTTTCGCGTTTCTGGTCCCTCGAAATCCATGAAATTCTTCGACGAAGCACGCATTGAAGTCCTTGCCGGCGATGGCGGTAACGGCTCGGTTTCGTTTCGTCGCGAGAAATACATTCCCCTCGGCGGCCCGGACGGCGGCGACGGCGGCAAGGGCGCCAGCATCTGGGCCGTGGCCGACCGCAACCTCAATACCCTGATCGATTTCCGTTACACCCGCGTGTTTCGCGGCCAGAAGGGCGAGCAGGGGCACGGCTCAGACCGCTTCGGCAAGGGTGGCGAGGACCTGATACTGCGCATGCCGGTGGGCACGGTGATCACCGACAGCAACACCGGCGAACTGGTCGCCGACCTCGATACCGACGGCAAGCGCTTCCTCGTCGCCAAGGGTGGCAATGGCGGCCTGGGCAATGCGCGCTTCAAGTCCAGCACCAATCGCGCGCCGCGCCAGAGCACTCCAGGACAGGAGGGCGAGAAGCGCGAGCTGCAGCTCGAACTCAAGGTGCTGGCCGACATCGGCCTGCTTGGCCTGCCCAATGCCGGCAAATCCACCTTCATCCGTGCCGTATCGGCGGCGAAACCCAAGGTTGCCGACTACCCATTCACCACCCTGCACCCCAACCTTGGCGTAGTACGCGTTGACGACAATCGCAGCTTCGTCATCGCCGACATCCCCGGCCTGATCGAGGGTGCGGCGGAAGGCGCCGGCCTTGGCCACCGCTTCCTCAAGCACCTGCAGCGCACCGGCCTGCTGTTGCACCTCGTCGACATTTCGCCCTTCGATCCCGATGCCGATCCCGCCAAGGACGCCAAGGCCATCCTCAAGGAACTTAAGAAGTACGACGAGGCGCTCTACAAGAAGCCGCGCTGGCTGCTGATCAACAAGATCGACCTGGTGCCGGAAGGCGAACGCGAGGCGCGCATCGCAGCGCTGGTGAAGAGCTACAAACCGAAGAAGCATTTCGTGATTTCAGCCATCTCCGGAGCCGGCTGTCGCGAAGTCACCTTCGCCGTGATGGATTACCTGGAACAACACCGCAAGCATGAGAAGGCAGATAGCTGAGGCGAGGCGCCTTGTCGTCAAGGTCGGCAGCGCACTGGTCACCAACAACGGCCAGGGCCTCGATCACGGCTTCATCGCCGAATGCGCGCGCCAGATCGCTCAGCTGCATGCCGACGGGCGCCAGGTGCTGCTGGTGTCGTCCGGTGCTATTGCCGCGGGCATGCAGCGCCTGGGGTGGACAACACGGCCCCACGCCATGCACGACCTGCAGGCCGCCGCCGCCGTAGGCCAGATGGGCCTGGCCCAGGCCTATGAGACGACTTTTCTCGACCATGGCCTGAAGGCAGCGCAAATCCTCCTCACGCACGAAGACCTGGCCGACCGCACCCGCTACCTCAACGCACGTTCAACCCTGCAGACCCTGCTCGACCTTGGCGTGGTGCCGATCATCAACGAGAACGACACCGTCGTCACGGACGAAATCAAATTCGGCGACAACGACACGCTCGGAGCGCTGGTGGCGAACTTGGTCGAAGCCGAAGCCCTGCTCATCCTCACCGACCAAAAGGGTCTGTACAGCGCCGATCCGCGCCAGGATCCCGCTGCCACCCTGATCGAGGAGGGGCGCGCCGACGATCGTTCTTTCGAGGCTATGGCCGGCGGCGCTGGTTCGGGAATTTCCAAGGGCGGCATGATCACCAAAATACGCGCCGCTCAGCGTGCCGCGCGTAGCGGCGCCCATACTCTCATTGTCAGCGGCCGCGAACCCGGTTCGCTGCTGGCGGCGGCACGCGGGAACAACATTGGCACACTGCTCTACGCAGCCGAATCGCCGCTTGCTGCGCGCAAACAATGGCTTGCCGACCATCTGCAACTGGCTGGCGCGCTGACACTGGATGCTGGCGCCGTGCAGGCGCTGGCGGGGGGACGCAGCTTACTGGCCGTTGGAGTTGCGCGCGTCGAGGGCGACTTCCAGCGCGGTGCCGCGGTTGCCTGCCGCGCCCCGGATGGCCGCGAGATTGCGCGCGGCCTGATCAATTATTCAAGTTCCGAAGCCCGTCGCATCGCCGGCCACGGCACGCAGGACATCGAAGCCCTGCTGGGCTACATCGATAGCGCGGAATTGATTCATCGTGACAATCTGGTGCTGCTCTGAAAGTGTTTCGCTGGGTGGTTTTGACACCGACGAAGTCCGGATCCGGCGTCGGCGAAGTGTCAATAGAGCCCTTTACGATGAAATGTGGACAGCAATGGAATCGCAACCACGGCGACCGTCAAATAAAAACCCCCTGCCCGGCAATCCGGGAGGGGGTTTTTGAGGGGTTAGTCTGGCGTTGACCTACTTTCTCACACGGTGAAGTGCAATATCATCGGCGCGGTCTCGTTTCACGGTCCTGTTCGGGATGGGAAGGGGTGGTACCAAGACGCTATGGACACCAGACTGAAAGGGGGTGCGACGGGAAGGGTGTCCGGTGAAGGGGCCTTGTGACGTCGCACATGATTCGGAGGAAGTAAGGGTATTGGGTGGTGATTGCGTGTCTTTGGTTACTGCGCATAGACATAGGCTCGGTACTGCATTGAGCTCAATGTTATAGGGTCAAGCCGCACGGGCAATTAGTATCGGTTAGCTTAACGCATTGCTGCGCTTCCACACCCGACCTATCAACGTCCTGGTCTTGGACGACCCTTCAGGGGGGTTGAACCCCCGGGATATCTCATCTTGAGGCGAGTTTCACGCTTAGATGCTTTCAGCGTTTATCTCTTCCGGATTTAGCTACCCGGCGATGCCACTGGCGTGACAACTGGTGTACCATTGATCCGTCCACTCCGGTCCTCTCGTACTAGGAGCAGGTCCCCTCAAATATCCAGCGCCCACGGCAGATAGGGACCAAACTGTCTCACGACGTTTTAAACCCAGCTCACGTACCACTTTAAATGGCGAACAGCCATACCCTTGGGACCGGCTACAGCCCCAGGATGTGATGAGCCGACATCGAGGTGCCAAACTCCGCCGTCGATATGAACTCTTGGGCGGAATCAGCCTGTTATCCCCAGAGTACCTTTTATCCGTTGAGCGATGGCCCTTCCATACAGAACCACCGGATCACTATGACCTGCTTTCGCACCTGCTCGACTTGTGGGTCTCGCAGTCAAGCCTTCTTTTGCCATTGCACTATGAGCACGATGTCCGACCGTGCTTAGAAGACCTTCGTACTCCTCCGTTACTCTTTGGGAGGAGACCGCCCCAGTCAAACTGCCTGCCATGCACGGTCCCCGATCCGGATTCACGGACCAAGGTTAGAACCTCAACGACACCAGGGTGGTATTTCAAGGTTGGCTCCGCGCGATCTGGCGACCACGCCTCACAGCCTCCCACCTATCCTACACAAGTCCCGTCAAAGTCCAATGCAAAGCTACAGTAAAGGTTCATGGGGTCTTTCCGTCTAGCCGCGGGGAGATTGCATCTTCACAAACATTTCAACTTCGCTGAGTCTCAGGAGGAGACAGTGTGGCCATCATTACGCCATTCGTGCAGGTCGGAACTTACCCGACAAGGAATTTCGCTACCTTAGGACCGTTATAGTTACGGCCGCCGTTTACCGGGGCTTCGATCAAGAGCTTGCACCCCATCACTTAACCTTCCGGCACCGGGCAGGCGTCACACCCTATACGTCGGCTTTCGCCTTTGCAGAGTGCTGTGTTTTTATTAAACAGTTGCAGCCACCGATTCTCTGCGACCTCATCACGCTCCACCCGCAGGGGCTTCACGCTACCGAGGCATACCTTCTCCCGAAGTTACGGTATCAATTTGCCGAGTTCCTTCTCCTGAGTTCTCTCAAGCGCCTTAGAATTTTCATCCTGCCCACCTGTGTCGGTTTGCGGTACGGTCAATCTGTAACTGAAGCTTAGAGGCTTTTCCTGGAAGCAGGGTATCACTCACTTCAGATCCGAAGATCCTCGTCATCACGCCTTGGCTAAGCCGCACGGATTTGCCTATGCAGCACGCCTACACGCTTAAACCGGGACGTCCAACACCCGGCTGAGCTAACCTTCTCCGTCCCCCATCGCATTACAGATCGGTACGGGAATATTGACCCGTTTCCCATCGACTACGCCTTTCGGCCTCGCCTTAGGGGCCGACTCACCCTGCGCCGATGAACGTTGCGCAGGAAACCTTGGCTTTCGGCGAGCGTGCTTTTCACACGCTTTATCGCTACTCATGTCAGCATTCGCACTTCTGATATCTCCAGCATGGTTTACACCACACCTTCGCAGACCTACAGAACGCTCCCCTACCATATCCTTACGGATATCCGCAGCTTCGGTGCATGGTTTGAGCCCCGGTACATCTTCCGCGCAGGACGACTCGATCAGTGAGCTATTACGCTTTCTTTGAAGGATGGCTGCTTCTAAGCCAACTTCCTGACTGTCTATGCCTTCCCACCTCGTTTTCCACTTAACCATGGCTTGGGGACCTTAGCTGGCGGTCTGGGTTGTTTCCCTCTTGACGATGAACGTTAGCACCCACCGTCTGTCTCCCATGCTCGCACTTCACGGTATTCGGAGTTTGCTATGGCGGAGTAGATCGCAATGACCCCTCCAACCATTACAGTGCTCTACCCCCGCGAGTGATACATGAGGCGCTACCTAAATAGCTTTCGGGGAGAACCAGCTATTTCCAGATTTGTTTAGCCTTTCACCCCTATCCACAGCTCATCCCCTAATTTTTCAACATTAGTGGGTTCGGACCTCCAGTACCTGTTACGGCACCTTCATCCTGGCCATGGATAGATCATCTGGTTTCGGTCTACGCCCTGCAACTAAAGCGCCCTTATCAGACTCGCTTTCGCTACGCCTCCCCTATTCGGTTAAGCTCGCTACAGAACGTAAGTCGCTGACCCATTATACAAAAGGTACGCAGTCACCCCTTGCGGGGCTCCCACTGTTTGTATGCATGCGGTTTCAGGATCTATTTCACTCCCCTCCCGGGGTTCTTTTCGCCTTTCCCTCACGGTACTGGTTCACTATCGGTCGATTACGAGTATTTAGCCTTGGAGGATGGTCCCCCCATCTTCAGACAGGATTTCACGTGTCCCGCCCTACTTGTCGCAAACTTAGTCTCGCTACTTTGTTTTCGCGTACGGGGCTATCACCCACTACGGCCGCACTTTCCAGAGCGTTCCACTAACAAAATAGTTATCTCTTGCAGGCTGGTCCCTGTTCGCTCGCCACTACTTAGGGAATCTCGGTTGATTTCTTTTCCTCCGGCTACTTAGATGTTTCAGTTCGCCGGGTTCGCTTCCACTGACCTATGTATTCAGTCAGGGATACTCCTTGCGGAGTGGGTTTCCCCATTCGGACATCTGCGGATCAAAGCTTGTTTGCCAGCTCCCCGCAGCTTTTCGCAGGCTACAACGTCCTTCATCGCCTGTAATCGCCAAGGCATCCACCACATGCACTTAGTCACTTGACCCTATAACATTGAACTCCGGTTCCCCAAAGTCCTCCTCTACAGGAAGCAACCAAAGTATTACTTGTTCAGACTCCCGCGCCGGTTCAAAGGACGGGAGTCGTGAAGATACAATCACAACCCATGTGCCACCCCTTCCAGGGTGACACAACCTTACTTCTTCCGAATTTTTAAAGATCCAACAACCGCTTACTCATAAGGAGTAATGACTAAGGAGAAGCCTTCCGCTTCTCGTTACTCATTACGCTTCATGTCTCGCCACACCGCCCTTGATGAAGGAGGCTTGGTGGAGGATGACGGGATCGAACCGACGACCCCCTGCTTGCAAAGCAGGTGCTCTCCCAGCTGAGCTAATCCCCCTTTTGCGGCGTATTACCCCGTTGCAAAAAGCCATCGCCCCTTGCGACTACATTGGCCTGCGAGAATCAAGCGAGTCAAGGCGGAGCATCGCGCCGCATACGCATTGGTATGCAAGCGAGGCGACAACGCCGAATCGCGCCGGTTATCGCAGACCAATGGTGGGTCTGGATGGGTTCGAACCATCGACCCCCGCCTTATCAAGACGGTGCTCTAACCAGCTGAGCTACAGACCCGCTGTTGGGTTCTAAACAACCGATAGGTTGTAGGTGCTCACCGCGCCTTTGCTCTAGAAAGGAGGTGATCCAGCCGCACCTTCCGATACGGCTACCTTGTTACGACTTCACCCCAGTCATGAATCCCACCGTGGTAAGCGCCCTCCTTGCGGTTAGACTACCTACTTCTGGTGGAACCCACTCCCATGGTGTGACGGGCGGTGTGTACAAGACCCGGGAACGTATTCACCGTGACATGCTGATCCACGATTACTAGCGATTCCGACTTCACGCAGTCGAGTTGCAGACTGCGATCCGGACTACGATCGGCTTTGTGGGATTGGCTCCCCCTCGCGGGTTGGCAACCCTCTGTACCGACCATTGTATGACGTGTGAAGCCCTACCCATAAGGGCCATGAGGACTTGACGTCATCCCCACCTTCCTCCGGTTTGTCACCGGCAGTCTCATTAAAGTGCCCAACTGAATGATGGCAATTAATGACAAGGGTTGCGCTCGTTGCGGGACTTAACCCAACATCTCACGACACGAGCTGACGACAGCCATGCAGCACCTGTGTTCAGGTTCCCTTTCGGGCACATCCACCTCTCAGCAGACTTCCTGACATGTCAAGGGTAGGTAAGGTTTTTCGCGTTGCATCGAATTAATCCACATCATCCACCGCTTGTGCGGGTCCCCGTCAATTCCTTTGAGTTTTAATCTTGCGACCGTACTCCCCAGGCGGCGAACTTCACGCGTTAGCTGCGGTACTAAGAAAGTCTCCTTCCCCAACACCTAGTTCGCATCGTTTAGGGCGTGGACTACCAGGGTATCTAATCCTGTTTGCTCCCCACGCTTTCGTGCATGAGCGTCAGTGTTGACCCAGGGGGCTGCCTTCGCCATCGGTGTTCCTCCACATCTCTACGCATTTCACTGCTACACGTGGAATTCCACCCCCCTCTGCCACACTCGAGTCCTACAGTCACAAACGCAGTTCCCAGGTTAAGCCCGGGGATTTCACATCTGTCTTATAGAACCGCCTGCGCACGCTTTACGCCCAGTAATTCCGATTAACGCTCGCACCCTACGTATTACCGCGGCTGCTGGCACGTAGTTAGCCGGTGCTTCTTCTTCAGGTACCGTCATTAGTAGCCCGTATTAGGGGCCACCGTTTCGTTCCTGCCGAAAGAGCTTTACAACCCGAAGGCCTTCTTCACTCACGCGGAATGGCTGGATCAGGGTTGCCCCCATTGTCCAAAATTCCCCACTGCTGCCTCCCGTAGGAGTCTGGACCGTGTCTCAGTTCCAGTGTGGCTGGTCGTCCTCTCAGACCAGCTACGGATCGTCGCCTTGGTGAGCCTTTACCCCACCAACTAGCTAATCCGATATCGGCCGCTCCTATCGCGCGAGGTCTTGCGATCCCCCGCTTTCACCCTCAGGTCGTATGCGGTATTAGCTATCCTTTCGGATAGTTATCCCCCACGACAGGGTACGTTCCGATATGTTACTCACCCGTTCGCCGCTCGCCGCCAGGGTTGCCCCCGCGCTGCCGCTCGACTTGCATGTGTAAAGCATTCCGCCAGCGTTCAATCTGAGCCAGGATCAAACTCTTCAGTTCAATCTGTCTTTTTTACTACTCGCTCAAACGAATTTCAGAGGCTAAATTTGCATTTAACCTTACTGTTTTATTTCGTGTAAGCACTTGCTTTTAATACTCTTAGCATCCAGCAGCAGCAGATCCTTCACGCAGCACTTTCGCACCACCCTCAGAACTCGGCCCAGGTTTTTCAACCAGAACCAGCAATCGCCTCTTCGATTTCGAGCCAACTGCCCACCACCACCACCAGCCCAGCAAGCACCTACACCTATCGGTTGTTTGGTTTTTAAAGAACGGGCTGCAAACGATCAGTCGTGCAGCAAAGAGGGGCGCATTATACGGATCGCGAATGCGCGGTCAACAACTTCAGCGAAAAATCATCAGAATCTTTTACAGCAGCGTGACGCGAGCAAATTTGCGCTTGCCAACTTGCAGCACTACGCTGTCGCCAGCAGCAAGCGCCGTGCTGCGATCGCCGACTTTTTCGCCGTTGATCCGCACGCCGCCTCCTTCAATCATGCGCAACGCGTCGGAGGTGCTTGACGTGAGCCCTGCGGCTTTCAAAATCTGGGCCAGCGATCCCGCGGCGACACTTATTTCCGGCATGTCATCGGGCAGCACGCCACGCTGGAATCGCGCCTCAAACTCGGCAAGAGCCGCCTCCGCCTTGGCAACAGAATGGAATCTGGCAACGATTTCCCGCCCCAGCAGCACCTTGACGTCGCGCGGATTGCGTCCATCGGCGACTTCGCGTTTGAATCGCGCAATTTCGTCGTTGCCACGAAATGAAAGAAGGTCGTAGTAGCGCCACATCAGTTCATCCGAGACCGACATCAGCTTACCGAAGATCTCGGTCGGCGACTCGGCTATCCCGATGTAATTGCCGAGCGACTTGGACATCTTGTTCACGCCGTCCAACCCCTCTAGCAGGGGCATCATGAGGACGCACTGCGGTGCCTGCCCGTAGTGTTTCTGCAATTCGCGCCCCACCAGCAGGTTGAACTTCTGGTCCGTGCCTCCCAACTCGACGTCGGCTTTCATGGCGACCGAATCGTAGCCTTGACAAAGGGGGTAAAGGAATTCGTGGATCGCGATCGGCTGACCGCCGACATAGCGCTTGGAAAAGTCGTCACGCTCCAGCATGCGCGCCACCGTATGCCTTGCTGCGAGCTTGATCATCCCCGCTGCGCCCAGAGGCTCGAACCATGTCGAGTTGAAGCAGACTTCTGTTTTTACCGGATCAAGAATCTTGAACACCTGTTCGCGATAGGTATTCGCGTTCTCCAGTATCTGCTCGCGGGACAGTGGCGGCCGGGTCGCGTTTTTTCCACTCGGGTCACCGATCATTCCGGTGAAATCCCCGATCAGGAACATCACGTGGTGGCCGAGATCCTGGAAATGGCGCAACTTGTTGATCAGTACCGTATGTCCAAGATGCAAGTCCGGCGCCGTTGGATCGAATCCCGCCTTGACGCGCAGCGGGCGACCGGAATTCAATTTCCCAACGAGTTCGGACTCGATCAGCAATTCATCTGCGCCGCGCTTGATGAGGGCCAGTTGGGACTCGATATCGACCATTAGTGATAAACCCGATTTGACGGAAGGGGGATATTTGCTACACTCCCACGACTTTTAGTCGCCAGCCCCAATCCAATTGCGAAAAAACAAGACCGAGATTTTAGCGCAACTCCCCAGCGGCCAAACCCGCCATACGCGGCATTTCTGGGCCGTCGCCGCAGTGATGGGGGTCTCGCTTTTTGGCATGGTCGCCGCTTTTGGCACCGTGAACGATTCCGGCATTGAAAACATTCAGCGGCTGAACGTTGTCGAGCAACTGGCCCTGCCGCCGCTGACGGCAGCAACGGATGCGGACCAGACATTTTTGCGCGAAGAACGTGTTCAACGCGGCGACACTGTCATGGAGTTGCTGCTGCGACTTGGCGTGGATGATCCCGCGGCTGTCAGCTTCCTCAAGGGTAGCTCCGCGACCCAGAGCCTGTTCCGCCAATTGAGTCCGGGCAAAAACCTTACAGCCCGCACCGGACCGCAGGGTGAATTGCATACGCTGGTGTTCCCGTTGAACGGCGGCAAGGATCAGGCGCTCGTCGTCGAGCGCCAGGACGACCGCTTCGTCGCTTCGGAACAGGCGTTGCCGCTGGAAACCCAGGTCGTCATGAAGACCGCAGATATCCGGTATTCCTTGTTTGGCGCCTCCGATGCCGCCGGGATTCCCGATGCTGTGGCAACGCAACTGGCTGATATTTTTGGTGGCGACATCGATTTCCATCGCGATCTGCGCAAAGGGGATCGATTCGCGGTTATCTACGAGTCGGTAAATCACCTTGGGCGCGCGGTGCGTAGCGGACGCATCCTGGCTGCCGAATTCGTCAATAACGGGAAGACCTATCGTGCCGCCTGGTTCGCGGATGATGCTGGCGGCGAAAACACCGGCGGCTATTACACCGCCGAGGGCAAGAACATTCGCAAGGCATTTCTTCGCTCGCCCCTGGAGTTTTCGCGCATTACCTCGGGATTTACTTCAGCGCGCTTTCATCCGGTACTGCAAAAATGGCGCGCGCATCGCGGCGTCGACTATGGCGCGCCAGTTGGAACGCGGGTCAGGGCGACCGGCAATGGTGTCGTGGAATTCGTCGGCGTACAGGGCGGCTACGGCAAGGTAGTCATCCTGCGTCACCAGGGGCGTTACACGACGCTCTACGGTCACCTTTCCGGTTTTGCGTCCGGCCTGCGCAAGGGCAGTCGCATTAGCCAAGGGGACGTGATCGCCTTCGTCGGCGCTACCGGCCTCGCCAGCGGGCCGCACCTCCACTACGAGTTCCGCGTCGGCGACGTGCACCAGAATCCACTCGCGATCGCCCTGCCCAGCGCGCCGCCACTGATGCCGCAGCAACTGGCGCAATTCCAGGCGCAAACCGGTACCCACCTCGCTCGCCTCGACCTGATTCGCGGATTCAATCTCGCCCAATCAGACTGACATGGCATCGAGGCCGCCGCTGGTCATCGGGCTTATGTCGGGGACAAGCCTGGATGGCATCGATGCGGCGCTGGTTGACTTTTCGCAAGCACTACCGCAAACACTGGCAACCTTCTGGCAGCCCTATGCGCCGGAAGTTCGCCGCCAGGCCATGCTGCTGCAAAGCGCGCAGCACAATGAAATCCATCTTGCCGCAATGCTGGCCAACACGTTGGCCCGTTGCTATGCAGAAGCCGTCGACCGCCTCCTCGAGAAAGCTGGCGTCGATGCCTCGCAGATTGAGGCAATTGGCTGCCACGGCCAGACCATCCGCCACCAACCCGCAGCAGGTTACAGCGTGCAGTTGAACAACCCGGCGCTACTGGCCGAATTGACTGGAATCGCCGTGGTGGCGGATTTCCGCAATCGTGACATCGCCGCAGGCGGCCAAGGCGCACCTCTGGTGCCTGCGTTTCATGCCGCCGTGTTTGGCGATTCCCAGCGCCATCGGGTGATCCTCAACATCGGCGGCATCGCCAACCTGACGAATCTAAAGCCCGGGGAAGCGGTAGGCGGCTTCGATTGCGGCCCCGGAAATCTTCTGATGGACGCCTGGATTGAACGCCACCGGGGGCAGCCTTATGACGAGAGCGGCCAATGGGGGGCAACGGGCAGGGTGCTACCCGACCTGCTGGCTAGCATGCTCGCGGACAGTTTCTTTGCCGGGAGCCCACCCAAGAGCTGCGGCCGCGAGGAATTCAACCTTCCATGGCTCGAACGCCGGCTTTCAGGCGGCGAAAGGCCGGAAGACGTTCAGGCGACGCTGCTTGAACTTACCGCCCGCTCCGCGTATGGGGCAATCGCACGCTGGTGGGGCATCCCCGATGAACTGTATGTATGCGGCGGCGGCGCGCGCAACCGAAGCCTGATGGCTCGCCTGCAGCATCATGCCGCCAACTGCCGTGTCGCCAGCACCGACTCTCTGGGGCAAGGCGCCGATTGGGTCGAAGCGATTGCTTTCGCATGGCTTGCCTGGCGCACCCTGAACAATGAGCCGGGCAACCTCACCGAAGTTACCGGCGCGCGCGGTCCGCGAATACTCGGCGCCATCTATCCACGCTAGGACCGGACGGGAACATCCCCGCAGTCTGCACCTGCAATCAGGAATGCCGCGAAGCCTTAGGCTTCACGATCGTGCAGCTCTTTGAAACCCCGAATCAGGCCGAGAAGGAAGAACCGCAACCGCAAGTGCTGGTCGCGTTGGGATTCTTGATCACGAACTGCGAGCCTTCAAGACCTTCCGAGTAATCGATCTCAGCGCCCACAAGATACTGGTAGCTCATGGGATCGATCAGCAAGGAGACGCCGTTCTTCTCCATCACGGTATCGTCTTCGTTGGTCACTTCGTCGAAGGTGAAACCGTACTGGAAGCCAGAGCATCCGCCGCCGGTCACGAACACGCGCAACTTGAGTTCCGGGTTGCCTTCTTCGGCGATGAGTTCCTTGACCTTGCTTGCGGCGCTATCGGTGAAATTCAGCGGTGCCGGCATTTCGGTGGGTGCGTTCATGGTGTTCTCCTGAGGGGGGCTTTAATAGTTTACCAAATAAGTCCACTAATTATGAATTCAATGCCGGGAAAGGTCAATTGCTCGCCGCAAGCTTCAACTCCACGGCCTTGGCCGGCAGGCCCTGATGCACCAACCGGCCCTGAACCACGGCACCAAGGTGCATTTCGATCGTGCTGTATTCGACATCACCGGTGACCCGGGCGCGCGCCTGGAGTTCCACGAAATCACTGGAATGCACCGGCCCAATTACGGTTCCGTTAATAACCAGGTGGGAAACCGAGATCTCGCCCTCGATCCTCGCGTGTTCGCTGATGACCAGGGTGGCAGGCTGGCCGTCCGCCGCGCGAACGTTGCCTTTGATCTCGCCGTCCACCCGCAGCCCGCCGGAAAACGTCACGTCGCCTTCAAGCGAAGTGCCGACACCTATCAAGCTATCGATACGTCCCTGTGGTTTATTGATTTTCTTGCCAAACATGATTGGAAGTCTCCTCGCCTGCAATTGAAGTCAATCGTTTACCGATCATAGTGCGATGCTCTGGGTCGCCTTGACAATGCCATCCTGAACCAGGCGTACCTCAACGCGCAGAACCCGCGCTCCGCCCCCCACATTGAAGGAGCCTTCCAGGCGTCGAAAGTACCGAAAATTCACCTGATATTGATCCGCCGCAGGATCCCCGGCGGCCGGAAACTGGATCATAGCAGTCTCCTTGCCGCGCTGCACGGTAGCCAGCATCTGGACCATGCCCTTGAATTCCTTGTCTTTGTCTTTCTTATCACCGGTTTGCGCGAGCAGAAGGCGGTAGCGATACTGGCCGTCACCCACCGGATCTATCTGCAACCGACTGATTGCCAGCCCGGAACTGCCGGTCTCGCCACCTGCCAAGCTTTCAAATGTTGCCAGGTCGGATTTGAGCAGGGCATTCTGCTCCTCAAGGGTCTTGATCTGCGTCGCGAGCCGTTCTTGCGACGTACTTTCGATCCGCAAACGACTTTCGCTGGCATTCGCGACTTTACGCGCCCCTTCCAGTTCGGCCTCCAGTTGGCCGATCCGCGCACGCATCTCAGCGATTTCATGCTCGCTCGCGCCCTGGTGAAAGCCTGCAAAGCGCTGGCCGGCGTCATAGATCCAGCCGGCCAGCGCCAGTGACGCTCCGGCAAGGACGATCACGGAGAGCGCGCGCCAGTACCACGGCAGGTGGGTCCGCACCGCGACCCGCGGGGCAGAGATGCCGAAGCGGCCACGCAGCCGCCTCAGCGTCAGGGCAAGACGGGAACTTGCGAAAGACCCGAACATTCGTCCAGACCGAACATCAAATTCATGTTCTGCACCGCCTGCCCGGCCGCGCCCTTGACCAGGTTGTCGATAACCGACAGGACGACCAGGGTGTCGCCACCTTGTGGCCGATGCACCGCGATGCGGCAGGTATTGGCGGCCCGCACCGAGCGGGTGTCGGGATGCGATTTCGGCGGCAGGACGTCGACGAATGGCTCGTTGGCGTAACGCTGTTCGAACAATGCCTGGAAATCGACTTCGCGCGTTATACGGGCGTAGAGCGTCGAGTGAATGCCGCGTATCATCGGCGTGAGATGCGGAACGAAGGTCAGGCCGATCTGGTCCATCGGCTTGCCCGCCGCGCGCGCCAGTCCCTGCCTGATTTCGGGCAGGTGGCGATGGCCCGGCACGCCGTAGGCCTTGAAGTTGTCAGACGCCTCGGAAAACAGGATGCCGATTTCAGCCTTGCGTCCGGCCCCGGAAACACCGGACTTGGCATCGGCGATCAGATGCGCGATATCGACGCAGCCGGACTCGATCAACGGCAGGAAGCCGAGTTGTGTCGCCGTCGGGTAGCAACCCGGGTTGGCGACGATCCTGGCGCCGCGGATCTGCTCGCGGTTGACTTCGGGCAAGCCATAGACCGCCTCGGCGACCAGCGCCGGGCTGGCATGGCTCATGCCATACCACTTTTCCCACATGCCGATGTCCTTGATGCGGAAATCGGCCGCGAGATCGATCACCTTCACCCCGGCATCGAGCAGGCCGGCGGCCTGCTGCATGGCGATGCCATTGGGTGTGGCGAAGAACACCACGTCGCAATCCACCAGCGCCGCATCCTTCGGGTCGCTGAATTTCAGGCCGACCGCGCCGCGCAGGCTGGGAAACATGTCCGCAACCGGAGTTCCCGCCTCGCCGCGCGACGTAATGGCGGTCATCTCCACGCCAGGGTGGCGCGCCAGCAGGCGCAACAGTTCCACCCCCGTGTATCCCGTACCGCCGACGATACCCGCCTTGATCATGACACTCCCCTCGCTGCGAAGGATTGATGGTAACCCACGGATGAAAAAGCCGCCCGAAGGCGGCTTTTCGTGCGACAGCGCAAATACCGCTGAAGCTTAGCGCTTCGAGAACTGCTTGCGCCGGCGCGCCTTGCGGAAGCCGACCTTCTTTCTCTCGACTTCGCGGGCGTCACGCGTGACGAACCCGGCGTTCGAAAGTGCGGGCTTAAGCGTCGCATCGTATTCGATCAGGGCGCGGGTAATGCCGTGGCGCACGGCACCTGCCTGGCCGGACTCGCCGCCGCCCTCGACATTTACCAGGATGTCGAAGGTGTTGGTGTGCTGGGTCAGTTCGAGAGGCTGGCGCACGACCATGCGGCCGGTTTCGCGCGAGAAGAACTCGTCGACAGGCTTGTCGTTGACCACGAACTTGCCGCTACCGCTTCGCATGAACACGCGGGCAATGGCCGTTTTGCGGCGACCGGTTCCGTAATATTGGGTGACTGCCATGAAAGCTCCTTAAATTTCCAGCGCCTTGGGTTGCTGGGCGGTGTGCGGATGGGCGCCACCGGCATAGCACTTCATTTTCTTCAACATCGCATAGCCCAGAGGGCCCTTCGGCAGCATGCCCTTGACGGCCTTTTCCAGAATGCGGCCGGGGAAACGCTGCTGCAGCTTGGTGAAATTGGTTTCCCGGATACCGCCTGGATAGCCGGTGTGGCGGTAGTACATCTTGTCCTGTGCCTTGTTGCCGGTAACGCGCAGCTTTTCGACGTTGACCACAACGATGAAATCGCCGGTATCGACGTGCGGCGTGAAAATCGGCTTGTGCTTGCCCCGCAGGCGGCGGGCGATCTCGGTAGCCAGGCGGCCGAGCACCTTGTCAGTCGCATCCACGACATACCAGTCGTGCTGGACTTCATGCGGCTTGGCGGAAAATGTTTTCATTCGCTGTTCCTTGCTTGCTTCGATTACCCGTCCAGCGCGGCAGGGAGTCAAATGACCCGTGCGCTTCACGGAAAGCCGAGCATTCTAACCAATCGCCAAAGGGCGTGTCAAATAGGAATTTGCCGATTCCATTGACCGAAGCTGCACCATCGCAGCCCGGATACCGACCTTGCGGTCGGTCAGGCTTCCTGCATCATCCGCCAGTACTGGTACTTCATCATGGCCGCCGAACCCGCCACGATCGCGATCAGCGTCAGCACCGACCCCAGGGCAAGGGTCGACACTCCGGTGATTCCCTGCCCGATGGTGCAACCCATCGACAGGACGCCGCCAATGCCCATCAGCACCGCGCCGACCGCATGATTGAGGAAATCGCCGGCATTGACGAACCATTCGATGCGAAAGCTGCGGGAAACCAGCGAATAAATCAGCGAACCGAGGATCACCCCGACCAGGGCGACGATGCCGAAATTGATCAGCGACGTATCCGCCGGATTCATCAAGTAGCGCGCCAGGTCACCCATCGGACTCATGAAGGTGAAGGACTGGGTTTCCACCCGCAACGGCTTGACGTCGGCGAAATCGGCGAACTCCTTCCAGGCCGCGCCCATGGTACCGCCCGTGACATACCAGCCGACGACTACCGCAACCCCGATGACGACACCGCCCAGGATGTGGTCGAAGTTGCCACGAAAATCGCTCGAGGAAAACGCGAAACCGATCAGCGCAACCGCCAGTGCGAGGCCGAAGGCCAGATTGCCGACCCCCGTCAGGTCTCCCAGTGCCTGGCTGGCCTTGCCTGCCGCCGCAAGGTTGACCGTCGTGGCCGACATCATGCTGCCGAACAGCGTGTCGTAGAAATTGGTCCACAACATGGCGTAGGCGCAGACCGAGGCGATCGCCAGCACCACCAGCGATTTCAGGTTGCCGCCACCGATGCGGACCAGGGTCTTGTTGCCGCACCCGGAAGCGAGCGTCATGCCGACGCCGAACATCAGGCCGCCCAGGACGTAGCGCAGCCACGCCAGATTGGGGGTCCGATAGGGCGGGAAGGTACCGGTACCGATCGTGGCCTTGCCCGAGGCTTCAAGCAACGTGACGCCAAGCAGCGCCACAGCGATGGCGAGCAGCCAAGCCCGCAGGCGGCCAGTGTCCCCCATATTTACCCAGTCGGAGACAGCACCCATGGTACAAAAATTGGTCTTGTTGGCCACCACGCCCATGACGATGGCGGTGACAAGAACGATGCCGAGAATCTGCAGATGAATCGTGAATTCCATGTCACCCCCTTGAGTCCGGGTCGCTGGCGGACCCTTGAACGGTCGGCAATTCTAAGTTCAATGCCCCGCACCCGGAATCAGAGTTCTTTGGCCGCAAATAATGGCAATCAATTCCCAGCGCGGTATCGCGTCGGATCCGCCAGCCCTGCACCGGCAAAGCCTTCCTTGCGCAGCCGGCAGGAATCGCACAGGCCGCAGGCCCGCCCCTCCGCGTCGGCCTGGTAGCAGGAAACCGTCAGTCCGAAGTCGACACCGAGTCGGGTCCCCTCGGCGATGATCCGCGCCTTGCTCAGCTCGATCAGCGGCGCATGCAGCCGCAGCGGCCGGCCTTCGACGGCGGCCTTGGTCGCCAGGTTGGCCATTGTCTCGAAGGCGCGGATGAATTCCGGACGACAGTCCGGATAGCCGGAATAGTCCACCGCATTGACGCCGACGAAGATGTCCTGGGCATCGAGCACCTCGGCCCAGGCCAGTGCCAGCGAGAGCATGATGGTGTTGCGTGCCGGCACATAGGTGACGGGGATGCCGGGCTGCACGCCGGAGATCGGCACCGCAATCGAGCTATCGGTAAGGGCGGAACCGCCCAACTGGCCGAGATCGAGCTTCAGCACCCGGTGCGCCGCCGCCCCCAGGGCGGCCGCAACCCGGGCCGCCGCCTGCAGCTCGGCGCCATGGCGCTGGCCGTAATCGAGCGACAGGCAATGGCAGGCATAGCCGCGCTCGCGCGCCATGGCCAGCACGGTTGCGGAATCGAGGCCACCGGAAAGGAGGACGACGGCGGGTTGCATGGCGCGATGGTAGCAAAGGGGCGGGGCGACCGCCTCATCTATAATCTTTTCCTGTCCAACCCTCGCCCGGCAAGCAACGATGCCCAAGAAAGTGTTCATCCGCACCTTCGGTTGCCAGATGAACGAATACGACTCCGACAAGATGGCCGACGTACTTGCCGGCAGCGACGGTGCGGTCAAGACCGACAATCCCGAGGAAGCCGACATCATCCTGTTCAACACCTGCTCGGTGCGCGAAAAGGCGCAGGAGAAGGTGTTCCACGACCTCGGCCGGGTGCGGCACCTGAAGCAGATCAACCCGAACCTGGTGATCGGCGTCGGTGGCTGCGTCGCCAGCCAGGAGGGCGCGGCGATCGTCGCGCGCGCTCCTTACGTCGACCTCGTATTCGGCCCGCAGACCCTGCACCGCCTGCCGCAGATGATCGCCGCGCGACGGGAAAGCGGACGCCCGCAGGTCGACATCTCCTTTCCCGAAATCGAAAAGTTCGACGCGCTGCCGCCGGCCAGCGTGACCGGAACCTCGGCCTTCGTCTCGATCATGGAAGGCTGCTCGAAATACTGCAGTTTCTGCGTCGTGCCCTATACGCGCGGCGAGGAGGTATCGCGCCCCTTCGCCGATGTGATCGCCGAGATTGCGGCGCTGACGCAACGCGGCGTGCGCGAGGTCACCCTGCTCGGCCAGAACGTCAATGCCTACCAGGGCGCGACGGACGACGACGATACCGCCGACCTCGCCTTACTGATCGAGACCCTGGCCGACATGCCCGGCATCGAACGCATCCGCTACACCACCTCGCATCCGCGCGAAATGACACAGCGCCTGATCGACGTCTATCGCAGCGTCCCCAAGCTGGTCTCGCACCTGCACCTGCCGGTGCAATCGGGTTCCGACCGCATCCTGGCGGCGATGAAGCGCGGCTACACGGTGCTCGAGTTCAAGTCGCTGGTGAAGAAGCTCAAGGCCGCCCGGCCCGACCTGTCGCTTTCCTCCGATTTCATCATCGGCTTTCCGGGCGAAACCGCGGAAGATTTCGAAAAGACCATGCGCCTGGTCGAGGAACTGAATTTCGACAACAGCTTTTCCTTCGTCTACAGCCCGCGTCCCGGCACACCGGCCGCCGAGATGGCCGACGATACGCCGGCGGAACTCAAGATACAGAGGCTGATGCGCCTGCAGAAAACCATCGAGGCGCAGGCCTTGAAAATCAGCCAGGCCATGGTCGGCACCGTGCAGCGCGTGCTGGTGGAAGGCCATGCGCGCAAGGACGCAACCGAACTGGCCGGCCGCACCGACAACAATCGCGTCGTGAACTTTGCCGGCGCCGCGCGCCTGGTCGGCCATTTCGTCGACGTCACCATCACCGCCGCGCTGCCGCACAGCCTGCGCGGAGAAGTCGTCACGGCCGCGGCAAACTAGGCGCGCGTGGATTCGAGGCCACCCGGTCCGCCGACCCGGATGCCGACTTGAGGCATACTCCGGCCGTGCCGCCGAAACCCAGATCGCTCGACATCGACCTCGCGCCGCCCGACAACGCGCGGCTGCAAAACCTGTGCGGCGCGCTCGACGAAAACCTGCGCCAGATCGAAGCCGCCTTCGACGTCACCATCGGTCGCCGCGGCCAGCGCTTCCACATTGGCGGCGAGCAGGCGCAAGCCCGCCTGGCCGCCAACGCGCTCCAGCACTTTTACGAACAGGCAGCGCAACCGCTCTCGATCGACGAGGTCCAGCTCGGCCTGATCGAGGTCGCGCGCCACCGCAATGCCCGTGCGCCGCTGCCGCCCGGCGCCGGGCTCGTCACGCGCAAGAGCGACCTGCACGGACGCACGCCGAACCAGGTCAAGTACCTGCGCGACATCCAGGAACACGACATCACCTTCGGCATCGGTCCGGCCGGTACCGGCAAGACCTACCTCGCCGTCGCCAGTGCCGTGGACGCCTTCGAGCGCGACCTGGTCAGCCGCATCGTGCTCACCCGGCCCGCGGTCGAGGCCGGCGAACGCCTGGGCTTCCTGCCCGGTGACCTAGCGCAGAAGATCGATCCCTACCTGCGCCCGCTCTACGACGCGCTCTACGACCTGATGGGTTTCGAGAAGGTCGCCCGCCTCTTCGAGAAACAGAACATCGAAATCGCGCCGCTGGCCTACATGCGCGGGCGCACGCTGAACCATGCCTTCATCATTCTCGACGAAGCGCAGAACACCACGCCGGAACAGATGAAAATGTTCCTCACCCGCATCGGCATCGGCGCCCGCGCAGTGGTCACCGGCGACGTGACGCAGATCGACCTGCCGCGCGGGCAGAAGTCGGGCCTGGTCGAAGCGCGCCGCATCCTGGCTGACGTGCGCGGACTCGCCTTCACCGATTTCGACGCGTCCGACGTGGTGCGCCATCCGCTGGTCGCGCGCATCGTCGACGCCTACCAGAAGCATGATGCGAACCGTTCGGCGCCTGCCTGAGTTGCACCTGTCGGTGCAGTACCCGGCGGGCAGCGCAGGCGCGCCGACCCGGCCGCAGGTCCGGCGCTGGGTGCGCGCAAGTTGCACGATCCCGGCCGAGGTCGCGGTGCGTTTCGTCGACGGCGACGAGGGGCGCGACCTCAATCGCGACTACCGCGGCAAGGATTACGCGACCAACGTGTTGTCCTTCCCGTATGAAAACGGCGACCGCGTGCAAGGCGACCTGGTGCTGTGCCGCGAGGTCGTCGAGCGCGAGGCGCGCGAACAGGGCAAGGCGCCGGAAGCCCACTACGCGCACATGGTGGTGCATGGTATGCTGCATTTACAGGGCCATGACCACGAGACCGGGCGCGCCGATGCAAGACGAATGGAAGCGATCGAGCGCGAAATTCTGGCTGGCCTTGGCTATCCCGACCCTTACGCCTAGCGACCCCCGCATCCAGCAATGGACCCATCCAGTAAACCCGGCCTGATCGAACGTCTCACCGCGCTGCTGTTGCGCGAACCCGAGGACCGCGAACAACTCCTGGAACTGCTCCACGGCGCCTTCGAGCGCCACCTGATGGATGCCGACGCGCTGTCCATCATCGAAGGTGCGTTATCGGTCGCCGACATGGCGGTGCGCGACATCATGGTGCCGCGCGCCCAGATGGACGTGGTCGACATCAAGGAAACGCCGGAACAGATCGCCGAAGTCGTGCTGGAAACGGCGCACTCGCGCTTTCCGGCGATCGGCGAAAGCAAGGACGACGTGCTCGGCATCCTGCTCGCCAAGGATCTGCTGCGCTATTTCGCCGGCAAGGAATTCGACCTGCGCGACACGCTGCGCCCGGCGATCTTCATTCCCGAATCGAAGCGACTGAACGTCCTGTTGCGAGAATTCCGGGCGTCGCGCAACCACATGGCGATCGTGGTCGACGAATACGGCGGCGTCGCCGGTCTGGTCACCATCGAGGACGTGCTGGAACAGATCGTCGGCGACATCGAGGACGAGTACGACTTCGACGAGACCGAGGACAACATCGTCAGGGACAACACCGGCCGTTACCGGGTCAAGGCGCTGACCGAGATCGCCGACTTCAACACGGCCTTCGCCACCGAATTTTCCGACGAGCATTTCGATACCGTCGGCGGACTGGTGATCCATCACCTGGGTCGCCTGCCCAAGCGCAACGAAGTGCTGACCATCGACGGCTTGCGCATGCAGGTCCTGCGCGCCGACAGCCGCCGCGTGCATACCCTGCTGGTCGATCCACAGAAGGGTCTGCCGCTCTCGGATGGCTGACGCGGGAGGGCCGCTGTCCGCAATTGCAGCAGGCGGCGCCAAGCGGCGCCTGGCCCCGCGCCTGATCCTGGCGGGACTGCTGGGTGCGTCCTGTGTCCTCGGTTTCGCCCCCTTCGATGCCTGGTTCGCCGTGTGGCCGGCGCCGACTCTTGCGCTGGGCGGCCTCTACCTGCTCTGGCGCGCCGCCACGCCGCGCGAGGCGGCGCTGCTGGGGCTGGCCTGGGGCGGCGGCTGCTTCCTGGTCGGCGTTTCCTGGGTGTATGTCAGCCTGTCGCAGTTCGGCGGCATGGCGCCGCCCGCGGCGGCGGCGGCCACCCTGGCGTTCTGCCTCTACCTCGCGCTTTTCCCCGCGCTCGCCGGCTACACGTTTCGCCGTGTCGCCAGCGCCGACTTCTCACGACCGATTGCCGATGCATCGCTCTTTGCGGGCGCGTGGGCACTCACCGAATGGCTGCGCGGCACGCTGTTCACCGGCTTCCCGTGGCTCGCGATCGGCTATTCGCAAAGCCCGCCCAGCCCGCTCGCCGGCTGGGCCTCGGTGCTCGGCGTGTACGGCCTTGGCTTCATCGTCGCGCTGATCGCCGCCTTGCTCGCCACCGGCTGGCGCAAGCCGGCGACCTGGGCCGTGGTCGCCGCCCTGCTCGGCGGCGGCGGCCTGCTGCGCGCGATGGACTGGACCCAGCCGGTAGGCACGCCGATCACGGTCAGCCTGCTGCAGGGCAACGTGCCGCAGAGCCTGAAGTGGGATCCGGAACACCTGCCGCGTTCGGTCAATACCTACGTACAACTGGCCAAGGCGCACCCGGCCGCGCTCACGGTGCTGCCCGAAACCGCGCTGCCGCTGTTCTTCGACGAAGTCCCGCGCGACGTCCTGCGCGACGTGACGACCCATGGCGATGCGCTGATCGGCGTCGCCGTGGGCACCACCGACGGCGGTTATACCAACGGCGCCGTGGCACTGACCCGCGAGCTTGCCGCCAGCGCCTATGCCAAGCGCCACCTGGTGCCCTTCGGCGAATATCCGCCGCCGGGATTCGCCTGGTTCTTCCGCTTCGCGCGCATCCCGATGTCCGAATTCACCGCCGGACCGCAGCGCCAGGAAGCATTGTCCGTGGGCGGGCAACGCATTGCGCCCAACATCTGCTACGAGGATTTGTTCGGCGAGGAACTGCTCGCTGCGCTGCCGACGGCGACGCTGCTGGTGAACCTGTCCAATACCGCGTGGTTCGGCAATTCGCTGGCGCAACCGCAGCATTTGCAGATCGCCCGCCTGCGTGCCATCGAAACCGGGCGCGTGATGCTGCGCGCGACGAACACCGGCATGACGGCGATGGTGAATCCGGACGGGGCGATCGCGGCCGCGCTGCCGCCCTTCACCACCGCGGCACTCGTGGTCCAGGCCCAAGGGCGCAGCGGACTGACGCCCTACGCGCGCTGGGGCAATACGCTGGCACTGCTGATCGCCGGCGGCGCCTGCCTGGCGGCAACACGACGACGTAACGACTAGAGCTTGTAGGCAGCGAGGTCGATGGTCAGGGTCGGTCGGCCCATGGCCTTCAGTGCCGCGCAGAAGAATCGCCGCACTTCCGGCGTTGCCGGATGCAGGTCGGCAGCCTTGATGTTGCCCGCAAGCAGCAGGATCTGGTCGACCAGCAGCATCTTGCCCATCGGGTTCGGATTCTCCAGACCGGCCTTGCCGAACTCCTCGGCGATCCAGTGGCGCGCCGTGGCTGCATCGACGGCAGCGAGTTCATCTGCGCCGAGGGGAAAATCGAAACGCTCGCCGTTCTTCAACACCACGCTCACTTCATGATCCACGGTACCGCTCCTTGACTGTTTGGCTGACTGGCGTGAATGATACCGGAAGGCACGAACGGCATTGAAAATCACGCCGCGCGGCGAACGGCGGACTGCGCCGCGGGAATGCTCTGCCGGCAGCCTCCTCGCGCACGCAAGCGTGCCGCGGAAACCCTGTAAAATCGCCGCTCTCGCGAATTGACGGGCGCGTTTACAAGGATTCCCGATGAAGAAAGAACCGACGTTTAGTTCCGACGTCACGCGCAAACCCGCGCATGAGTCTCCACTGAAAGCCGGCCACGGGCCGACTTTTCAGGAAGTCATCCTGCGCTTGCAGGACTTCTGGAACAAGCAGGGCTGCGTATTGCTCCAGCCCTATGACATCGAAGTCGGCGCCGGCACCTTCCACACCGCCACCTTCCTCCGTGCGATCGGCCCGGAGCCGTGGAGGGCCGCCTACGTGCAGCCGTCGCGCCGCCCGAAGGATGGTCGCTATGGCGAGAACCCGAACCGGCTGCAGCACTACTACCAGTACCAGGTGGTGCTGAAGCCGAATCCGCCGAACATCCAGGAACTCTACCTCGACAGCTTGCGCGCGCTGGGCATCAACACCTCCGAACATGACATCCGCTTCGTCGAGGACGACTGGGAGTCGCCGACGCTGGGTGCCTGGGGCCTGGGCTGGGAAGTCTGGCTCGACGGCATGGAAGTCACCCAGTTCACCTATTTCCAGGAAGTCGGCTCGCTCGCCTGCCGCCCGGTGCTGGGCGAAATCACCTACGGCATCGAGCGCCTGGCGATGTACCTGCAGAGCGTGGAGAACGTCTTCGACCTGGTCTGGTCGCCGGGCGTCACGTATGGCGACGTCTATCACCAGAACGAGGTCGAGCAATCCACCTACAACTTCGAACACTCCGACGTCGACTGGCTGTTCGCGCAGTTCTCCAAGTTCGAATCGGAAGCCAAGCGCCTGATCGGGCTCAACCTGCCGCTGCCCGGCTTCGAGATGGTGATGAAGGCCTCGCACAGCTTCAACCTGCTCGACGCGCGCGGCGCCATCTCGGTCACCGAGCGCGCCGCCTACATCGGCCGCGTGCGCGCCCTGGCGCGCGAGATCGCCCAGGCCTATTACGATTCGCGCGAGCGGCTCGGCTTTCCCATGCTGGGCAAGCAAACAGCGGGAGTCGCGGCATGAAGGCAACCCTGCTGATCGAACTCCTCACCGAGGAATTGCCGCCGAAGTCGCTGGCGAAGCTCGGCCTGTCCTTCCGCGAGCAGATGCAGAAGGCGCTGGCCGAGGCCGGCTTCATCGAGGCCGCCAATGCCGGCCGCTGGTACGCCACGCCGCGCCGCCTTGCGCTGCAGTTCGACGACTGCCTGGAAAGCCAGCCCGATCGCGTGATCGAAAAGAAGGGCCCCGCGGTCGCCGCGGGAGTCGGCGCTGACGGCACGGCGACCAAGGCACTCGAAGGCTTCATGCGCTCGGCCGGAGTCGAGTTCGCGCAACTGGAGAAGCTGAACGACGGCAAGGCGGAGTATTTCGTTGCCCGCATCAAGAAGACCGGCGGCCGCATCGACGAATACCTGGCCGGCATGGTCGAGGCGGCGTTGAAGAAGCTGCCGGTGGCCAAGCTGATGCGCTGGGGCGACGGCGACGCGCAGTTCGTGCGCCCGGTGCACGGCCTGATCCTGATGCACGACGGACGCACCGTCGGCGGCGAAGTGCTGGGCCTGCCCAGCCGCAACATCACGCGCGGGCATAGATTCATGAGCGTCGGCGTGATCGACATCCCGCGCGCGGAGGATTACGAGGCCATCCTGGAGAAGGAAGGCCGCGTCATCGCCTCCTTCGACAAGCGCCGCGAAATGATCCGCCAACAGCTCGACGCCGTCGCCGCCGGTCGCTCCTGGCTGCAGGACGACGCGCTGCTCGACGAAGTCACCGCGCTGGTCGAGTTCCCCGCCGTATATGAAGCCGGCTTCGACGACGAGTTCCTCGCCGTGCCGCAGGAATGCCTGATCCTGACCATGAAGGCGAACCAGAAATACTTCCCGCTGATGGATGGCACGAGTTCCGCCGCGAAACTCACCAACCGTTTCCTCGTCGTCTCCAACATGAAGGTCGCGGACCCGACCAACATCGTCACCGGCAACGCCCGCGTGGTGCGGCCGCGCCTGTCGGACGCCAAGTTCTTCTTCGAGACGGACAAGAAGACACCGCTCTCGGCGCGCATCGGCAAGCTGTCGCGCGTGGTCTACCACAACAAGCTGGGCAGCCAGGGCGAGCGCGTCGACCGCCTGGTCAAGCTCGCGGCGAAAATCGCGCAGCGGCTCGGTGCCGACGTCGCGCAGGCCGAACGCGCCGCGCTGCTGGCCAAGGCCGACCTGGTCAGCGACATGGTCGGCGAGTTCCCCGAACTGCAGGGCATCATGGGCCGCTACTACGCGCTGTCCGACGGCGAGTCGGCGGTGGTCGCCGACGCGATCCAGAGCCACTACCAGCCGCGCTTCAACGGCGACGCGCTGCCGCAGGGCCAGGTGGCCTGCGCCGTGGCGCTGGCCGACAAGCTCGATGCGCTGGTCGGCTTCTTCGGCATCGGCCAGATTCCGACCGGCGACAAGGACCCGTTCGGCCTGCGCCGCGCCGCGCTCGGCGTGCTGCGCATGCTGATGGATACGCCGCTGCCGCTGGCCCTGCCGGGCCTGATCGACGATGCCGCCGCCGGCTTCGCGCCGGAACTTTTCAGCGGCGACTGGCGTGCCGCCAGCGCCGACTTCTTCAAGGAGCGCCTGCGCCACATGCTGCGCGATGCCGGCCACGATCCGAAAGCGGTCGACGCCGTGCTGGCGCTCGACCCGACGCGCATCGATCAGGTGCCGGCGCGGCTCGCCGCGGTCAAGGCCTTCGCCGCGCTGCCCGAAGCGGACGCGCTGGCCGCCGCCAACAAGCGCATCGTAAACATCCTGCGCAAATCCGGCGCCGAAGCGGGCGACGCTATCGACTCCGCGCTGCTCGCGGAAGACGCCGAGAAAGCCCTGTGGCTGCAGGTCGAAGCCGTCGCGCCGGGCATCGAAGCGCAACTCGCCGCCGCCGATTACGCCGGCGCGCTGAAAGCGCTGGCCGGATTGCGCGGCGCGGTGGATGCATTCTTCGACGGCGTGATGGTCATGGCCGAGGACGCGAAACTGCGCGCCAACCGGCTCGCGCTGCTGCTGCGCCTGGCCGGCCTGATGAACCGGGTCGCCGACATATCGCGGCTGTCGGCCTGACGCGGGGCATGGCAAACAAAGCCTCTTTTGCGCCGGTGTTCGGCAAAGTCGGCGCCGGCGCCACGGCGAAAATGAAGCGCGCAGCACCATGAAACATCCGCCCCTCCCGCCCTCCCCTCGCGGGGCGGCTGTCAGTCACCTCGCTGCGCCCGACCATCACCAGTCACTCGGAACCCGTCATTCACGTCATCCATGAAGCTAGTCATCCTCGACCGCGACGGCGTCATCAACCACGACTCGGACCAATACATCAAGTCGCCAGACGAGTGGCGCCCGATACCCGGCAGCCTGGCCGCCATCGCTCGCCTCAACCAGGCCGGCTATCGCGTGGTCGTAGCGACCAACCAGTCGGGCGTCGGCCGCGGACTGTTCGAAACCGACACCCTGCTCGCGATCCACGACAAGATGCTGAAGGCATTGACCCAGGTCGGCGGGCGCGTCGACGCAATCTTCTTCTGCCCGCACACCAACGACGACAAGTGCGACTGCCGCAAGCCCAAGCCGGGCTTGTTCAAGGAAATTGCCGGCCGCTTCAATGCCGACCTGACCGGTGTGCCGGCGATCGGCGATTCGCTGCGCGACCTGCAGGCTGCCGTCGCGGTCGGCGCGCAACCGATGCTGGTGCTGACCGGCAAGGGCCGCAAGACCGTCGACGATCCGGCCCTGCCGCCGGGCACGCTGGTGTTCCCCGACCTCGCCGCCGCTGCGGCACACATCGCGCACTGATCCTTCCGCGATGGCGGCGCTGCGCTCCCTGTTGTTCATGCTGATCCTGATCGTGGCGACGCCGCCCTACACGCTTCTCGTCATCCTGTGCCGGCCGCTGCCGCACAAGATGCGGCGCCACTCGGTAGTGCCCTGGGTGAATTTTGTGATCTGGCTGGTCAAGCATGTGCTCGGCATTCCCTACCGCCTGCTCGGCGCGGAAAACATTCCTGCCCATTCCGCCATCGTGCTGGCCAAGCACCAGTCGGCTTGGGAGACCTTCATGCTGCAGGAGGTGTTCCGCGACACGGTCTTCGTCTGGAAGAAGGAAATCAAGTACATCCCCTTCTTCGGCTGGGCGCTGGCCTCGATCCCGATGATCGAGACCGACCGCAGTGCGACCAAGGCCGCGCTGAAGAGCCTCGTCGACCAGGGTCGCGACCGGCTCGCCAACGGCTACACCGTGGTCATCTTTCCCGAAGGCACCCGCTCGAAGCCCGGTTTCAAGAACCGCTACAAGGTCGGCGGCGCGCATCTAGCCGTCGAGACCGGCGCCCTGGTGGTGCCGGTCGCGCTGAACTCTGGCGAGTTCTGGGGCCGCAATGCGCTGTTCAAGAAATGTGGCACGGTTACCGTCAGCGTCGGTCCCGGCATCGACCCTGCAGGCCTTTCGGCCGGCGAAGTGCTGGCTCGCGCCGAATCCTGGATCGAGGCGGAAATGGCTCGAATCAGCCCGCAACTGTACGGAGCGACACCGTGACCAGCCGGCGCGATCCGCAATTCGCGCTCCGGCTCGACGCCGGCCAGCCCGACCCGGCGGAGGTCTGGCACGACGGCGCAACACTCGATTACCTCGGCGGCAAGCTGCGCCTGCTGCTCGGCACCGAACAGCGCGACGCCATTCGCTGCGGCGACACGCTGTCCCTGCCGCTGCCGCCCCAGGCCAGCCCGCGCCAGATCCAGGACCGCGCCGAAGCCTGGTTGCGCGAGGAAGCCACTCGCGTGCTGCAACAGGTGATCGAGCAGAAGTTCGTCGAACGTCGCGCCGCGTCGGCGGCTTCGTACACGCCGCGCCTGGCGCTTTCATTTGCCGCACGCGGACACTGGGTCGAGGCGCAGGCACCGAACACCCTGCGTTGCAACTGGCGCCTGATCCAGCAGCCGCTGCCCGCCATCGAGCAGGCTATCGCGCGCGGCATCGCCGCCTTGCCTCCGGAACAGGCCGGGCTCGACCTGTTCGGCATGCCCACGGCCACCGGTTGAGCGCCGATGTTCATCGAACAACTCAAGCTGTTCCGCCTGCCCTCGCCGCCGCCCGAGGCAAGAACGCGCCACCTGCTTATCGGCGGGCGCATCGTCGATTACCGCCTGAAGAGCGGCGCCACGCGGCTGTCGATGACCATCGACGAGCGCGGTCTGCGCATCGGCGCGCCGCACCGGCTGCCCCTCACCGAAATCGAAGCCTTCGTGCACGGCCACGGCGATTGGGTCCTGAAGAAGCTGGCCGAACTCGCCCACGCCACGCAACCGCGCCATGTCACAGTCAAGGACGGATTGCGCCTGCCACTGCTCGACGGCGAGGCGGAAGTGCGCGTGCTGCCCGGCGCCAACCGCGTACGCTGGGTCGGCGACACGCTGGTGCTCGCGGCACGCCCGGAGGCGGACCTCGCCCGCCTCGCCGTGCGCGCCCTGCAGCAGCGCGCGCTGGCCCATTTCGGCGAGCGCCTTGCCCACTTCACCGGCCGGCTCGAAATCGCCGTGCCGAAACTCAGTTTGTCGTCGGCGCAGACGCGCTGGGGCAGTTGCAGCCGGCATGGCGGCATCCGCGTCAACTGGCGCCTGATCCACTTGCCGACGCAGTTGGGTGACTACGTGGTCGCCCACGAAGTCGCGCACCTGCTGGAAATGAACCACAGCAAGCGCTTCTGGGCCGTGGTCGAATCGATCTACCCGGACTGGAAGGCGGCGCGCGGCGAACTCAAGCAGCGCACCACCTCGCTACCAATTCTCTGAGCCCAGGAATCCAGATTCAATCCGCAGGGGACGCAGATTACGCAGAGAAGACGAGCGAGTTCCGGCGTCATGATCCATCTGCGAAAATCGGCGAAATCTGCAGATCAATTGCCTTTTGTCGGCGGAAGGAAATCCAAATGAGAATCCTGCATACCATGTTGCGCGTCGGCGACCTCGACAGGTCGCTGGCGTTTTATACCGAAGTCCTCGGCATGCGCCTGCTGCGGCGCAATGACTATCCGGAAGGCAAGTTCACCCTGGCCTTCGTCGGCTACGAGGAAGAAGCCGACGGCGCCGTGCTGGAACTGACCCACAACTGGGGCGTCGATCGCTACGAGATCGGCACCGGCTACGGCCACATCGCGCTGGCCGTCGACGACGCCTACGCGGCCTGCGCCGAGATCAAGGCACGCGGCGGCAAGGTGACACGTGACGCCGGCCCGATGAAGGGCGGCACGCGCGTGATCGCCTTCGTTGAGGATCCGGACGGCTACAAGATCGAACTGGTCCAGCGCAAGTAACGGCCGCACGAGCGGCCACTCAGGCCCGCGCCCGGTCCAGCCAGTAGAGCAGCACCTCGAACAGCAGGTCCGGATCGACCGGCTTGCCGATGTGGTCGTCCATCCCGGCGTCGAGGCAGACCTGGCGGTCCTCGGCGAAGGCATTCGCCGTCATCGCCAGGATCGGCGTGCGCTCGTGCCCCGGCAGCGCACGGATTGCCCGCGTCGCATCGACGCCGTTGAGTCTGGGCATCTGCATGTCCATCAGGATCAGCGCGTAGCGCGTGCGGCTCGCGAGGTCCACCGCCTGCGCGCCGTCCTCGGCCAGGTCCACCACCAGCCCGCGGTCTTCCAGCAGCCAGCGCGCCACGTCGCGGTTGGTCGGCTCGTCTTCCGCAAGCAGGATCCGGGTGCCGCCGAATTCCGCCTGCAGCCGTGCCTCCGTCGTGCCCGGCCCGGAAGTCGGCGCCGGCGCCACGGCGCCGGTGGCCTTCCGCAGCGTCACATGGAGCCGGAAGGTGCTGCCGGCCCCCGGCCGGCTCGTGACGTCGATATCGCCGCCCATCATCCGCGCCAGACGCCGGCTGATGGCCAGCCCCAGACCGGTGCCGCCATACTTGCGGGTCATCGAGCCATCGGCCTGTTCGAAGGCGGTGAACAGCCGCTTCTGGTCCTCGGCGGCGATGCCGATGCCGGTGTCCGTGACGTCGATCCGCAGCCGCAGCTCGTCGCCGCCGAGTTCCTCGACCCGGACCCGCAGCGTGATGCTGCCGGCGTCGGTGAACTTGACGGCGTTGCCGGCCAGGTTGAGCAGGATCTGCCCCAGCCGCAGCGGGTCGCCCTTGAGCTGCCGCCGCGCATCTTCCGGGCGTCACGTCGATGTGCAGGCCGAGGCCCTTTTCCGCGACCTTGTGCCCGATCAGCGCCGACAGGTTGTTCAGCACGTCGTCCAGCGTGAAATCGACCTGCTCCAGGCTCAGGCGCTCGGCTTCGATCTTGGAGATGTCGAGGATGTTGTTGATGACGCCGAGCAAATGGTGCGAAGACTGGTCGATCCGGTCGAGCTGGCTGCGCAGCTTGGCGTCCATGGTGCGCCGCATGACCAGGCTGGTCATGCCCATGATGGCGTTCATCGGCGTGCGCAGTTCATGGCTCATGTTGGCAAGGAAGGTGCTCTTGGCGCGGCTGGCGGCCTCCGCCGCCTCCTTGGCCACCGACAGCGCGGCGGTGCGTTCCTCGACCAGCCTTTCGAGGTGGTGGCGGTAATTTTCGAGCTCGGTTTCCGTCCGCTTGGTTTCGGTGATGTCGAACAGGCTGCCGATATAGTGGGTCGCATTCCCGAACGAGTCGCGCACCGCGGTGACGGTAAGCAGTTCGGGGAAGACCTCGCCGCCCTTGCGCCGGTTCCACACCTCGCCGCGCCAGAATCCATCGCGCGTGATCGCCTGCCACATGCTTCGATAGAAAAGCGAGTCATGCCGACCGGAGCTGAACACCGAAGGCGTTTTTCCCACAACCTCGGCCGCCGCATAGCCGGTAATTGCCTCGAGCGCCGGATTCACGGCCAGGATGCGGCGCTGCGCGTCGGTGATGCAGATGCCCTCGACGCTGGAAGCGAACACCGTCGCCGCCAGGCGCTGCGCTTCCTCGGCACGCAGGCGATCAGTGATGTCGATGAGGATGCAGTGGGTACGGGCGGCGCCCGACGCCTCATGGCCGATGCGGCCATTGATGGTGACGGTTCGCGCCTGTCCATCCTTGCGCCGGATGTCGAACACCGGACCGTCCAGGCTGCCGCGCGAAAAGAACTCGGGAAACTTTTCCGCCATCGCCGCGCACGAACCCTCGGCAATGAAATCGGTGATCTCCCGCCCGAGCACCTCCTCGCGCCGATAGCCGCCGAGCAGGTTCAGCCAGGCGTCATTGACATCGATGATGCGGGTCTCCATGTCGAGCGACTGGTAGGCCAGCGGGGCGCGCAGGAACATGTCACGGTAGCGTTGCTCGGAGGCCGCGAGTTCGGCCTTCGCCGCCCGCTCCGCCGTGACATCGTGCGCGATGCCCGAAAAGCCGACCAACAGGCGGCCGCCGGAAGACGTCTCGCCATTGCCATTGCCATTGCCGTGCCCGTTGCCATTGCCATTTCCGTGCCCGTTGCCATTTCCGTTCGCCTGCTCGCGTTCCGCGACCAGGCACCATTGCATCAGGAAAACCACGCCATCGCGTGACACCTGGCGACTCTCGAACTCGAAGGCTTCATCGCTGCCGGCAGCGATCCATTGGGCGAACGCGGCCTCGGCCGCCGCGCGATCCTCGGAATGGACGAACTCGAACGCGGACAGCCCCACGCATTGGTCCGCCGGAAGCCCGAAGTAGGTCGTCGCCATCGGATTGACGAAGGTCAGGCGACCGTCGATATCCAGGCGTGTGATCAGGTCGTGTGAGGTTTCGATCAGGCTGCGATACTTGGCCTCGCTGCGACGCAGGGCCGATTCCCGCTCCAGCACCGCAGCCGCCATGCGCCGCGTGCTCTGCACCAGGCGCTCGATCTCGTCGGTCGTCGAGCGCGGCAAACGCGCCCGGTAATCGCCGGCCGCGATGCCCTCGATCTGCGCGGCAAACTCGGCGACACGGCGGGTCATGCGCCGCCCGGCGAGCACGGCGGCAAGCAGGGCCAGCGCCATCGCCAGCGTGCTGCCGACCCCCAGCGCCAACAGCGTCTTGCGCACGGTGGCAAAGGCCAGGTCGACCGGTTGTGCCATCACCACGCCCCAGCCATGTTTTCCCAGCGGCGTATAACTGCCGATGTATTCGATCTCGTCCAGGCGGAAGCGCGCGGAGCGCGGCGGAGCGGGCTCCCCCTTTGCCAGCAGCGGCAGGTGGCCGAGGTTCTCCTGGCGCAGGGCGCGTTCCGGGCGCGGGTGGCCGACCACATGGCTGCGCGCATCGAGGATGATCGGCAGCAGCGCGCCCCCCTGGCTCAGGTCGGCGGCGAAATGCGAAAGCTCCTGAAGATCGAGTTCGCCGACGATGACTTCCGTATTGTTCGAGCCGCCGGGCGCCGAGCGCAAGGCGATCGCCAGCGCGACCACGATGTGGCCATCGACCGACAGGTAGGTATCGGACCAGACCAGGCCGCCGCGAGCGCGCGCCTGGCGCACGAACTCGCGGCTGGAAAAGTCGATGCCCATCAGGTTGGCGCGCGCCGCCCGGCGTTCCAATGGCATGCCGACATCGATTACCCGGTCGGCGGCATCGAGCACGTACAAGGTCTCCAGCGACTTCTTCATCTGCGCCACGGTGTCGATCGCGATGCGCCGGTGTTCTTCGCTGCGCGCCGGGGACAGGGCAAGATCGGAAGCCAGCAGCGTCATGTCCGACGCAAAATCGTCGAGGCGGCTGGCCACCTGGCGCGCGGCAACCTCGCCAAGGCCAAGGTTGCGCGATTCGACCTCGGCATTGAGCCGCGGCAGCAGCACGCCGAGCACGACGCCGAGCACGATCAGCACCGCCAGTGCCACCAGGGTGGACAAGCCGAGGGACAGCCAGAAGCGGAGCGAGCGTGCCATGCGTGGTCCGCTAGTCGATTCGGACGAAGGCGCCGTCGCGGATCACGGTCAGATAGGTCTCTCGACTGGCATCGCCGGTGGCATCGAAGCGCAGCGGCGACTGCGCGCCGGAAAATTCGCGCTTATCGAGAATGGCCCGCTTCAGCCCCTGTCCCTCACGTCGCGCTGCGAGCCCGTCAAGCACCACATTGGCGGCATCGAAGGCCGTCAGGCCGGCAAAGCCCGGTTCGTGCCCGAATCGATCGCGATAGGCCTGGCGAAACGCCAGATAGGCCGGTTGCCGGCTGCCGCGATCGATGAACTGGGCCATCGTCATGCCCTCCACCGCCTTGCCGCCTAGCTCGATCAGGCGCTCGGTCGCCGCCCACTCCGAAGCGTTGAGTTGCAGGTCCGGCCGTCGCGCTCGCAATTGCTGGGCCAGCAACGCGGCATCCACCGAGTTCGCAATCAACAGCACGGCATCCGGCGCGGCTTCGAGGAGGTGCGCCGCCAATACGTCAAACCGGGCGGCTTCATTGGACTGGAAGCCTTCGGCAGCGACGATCTTGCCGCCGCCGTTTTCGAAGGCCTGCCGGTAATCGGCCAGCCAGCTTTCCGAATACGCCTGGTTGCGCTGGTCGTAGGCCACCGCTACGCGGCGGCTGCCCTGTTGGTGCAAATGATGGCCCGCCGATTTCTGTGCGTAGGGGGTGGTCGCGCGTATGACGCGCAGGAACTGATCATCGATGCCCGACAGTGCCGTGGTGGTCACGGTCGGGCTCACCAGCAGCAATTTCGCATCGTTGGCCAGGGGCACCACCGCCAGCGCCATGGCGCTGGTCATCGGCCCGACGACGGCCTCGACCTTGCGCTCGGCGAGGCGCGCAAAAGCCTTGCGCGCGACCTCGGCATCCTGCTGATCGTCCTCCACCAACAACTCGACCTGGCGCCCGCCGATGCCGCCCGCCTTGTTGCGCATCTCCACCGCGAGAGTCACGGCATTGCGGCCACCGAGGCCGAGATCGGCGACGCGGCCCGATATCCCGCCGAGGAATCCGATGCGCAACGGCTCCGGCGGGGCGCATGCGGCAAGCAGCGACAGCGCAACCGGTGCCACCAGGCGCCAGCCACACGCACCTGCCCCGCGCGCTCGAAACTCCGAAACCAGGCCTGCCAGCACTCGTCTGCCTCCATCGACACGGTCGCAATCACCGGCTGTCCGCGCCGGCCCATTGACTCTTGATGCATTGCGGCGTCGATCCGCCCGCCGCCGCCGGCCACAATGCTCGTGGGAGTATATGCCTTCCCCCGCCGGGAATGGCTCAGGCTGAAGGCGTTGCGGGATTTCCGGGCGCAGGCACCATGTCGAGCTGGCGCAGCAGCGCAAGTTGGCGTTGCATGACTTCGCGGCGATACGCTGCGGCATCGACCTGCGACCAGTCGAAGAAGCCCTTGCCGGCACGCAGGCCGGCGCGGCCTTCATGCATGTAGCGATCAACGATGGCCGGCGGCGCATGGCGCGGGTCGTCCAGCGCCTTGGCCAGGTAGTGGCTGGCGTAGTAGAGGATGTCGAGCCCGCCGAAGTCGATGAACTCGACGATGCCCATGCTGGCGAAGCGCGGCCCGAAGCCGTAGCGCACGGCGCGGTCGATGTCCTCGGCGGTGGCGACACCCTGCTCCACCATGCGCGCCGCCTCGTTCATCAGCAAGGCCTGCAGGCGCGGCACGATGTAGCCGGGCGCGGCCTGGCACAGCACCGGCTGCTTGCCTATCGCCGTCAGCAGATCGCACAGCCGCTGCGTCACGGCCGGGTCGGTCGCGGGATGCGGCGAGACTTCGACCAGCGGGATCAGGTAGGCCGGGTTCAGCCAGTGCGCGTTGAGGAAGCGTCCGGGGTGCGTGACCAGTCCCGCCAGTTCCGTCGACAGCATGGTCGAGGTGGTGGAGGCCAGCAGTGCGTCTGCGCGCAGGTGCCGGCAGGCGAAGGCGAAGGCCTCGCGCTTGGCGTCGAGCTTCTCGGGCACGCCCTCGAACAGCACGTCCACGCGCCCGAGCACCTCCGGCGCGGCGTCGCGCGCGGCAAAATGCACGCGGGCCAGCATGCCGGGGATCAGCGCGGCATCGAAGACGCCGAGTTCGGCCAGGGTACGCAGGCTGGCATCGATCTCGCGTCGCGCCTCGGCTTCGAGCGCGCGTGCGGCCTCGGACTCGCGCGGCTTGGCGTCGACCAGCCAGACCTCGTGGCCGGCGTAGGCGAAGGCGTGGGCGATGCCGCGCCCCATGCGCCCGGCACCGAGCGCAGCGACGCGGAATGCCCTCCCCCCATCCCCCTCTCCGGGAGAGGGGGTGACGGCAGTTCGCGGGCTGCGCCCGCTCCGGGGTGCTGGCTGCGCTGCCCTTGGGGCGGCCCGGCGGGCAGCGCCCATCAGGCGTGGCCCGTGGCCAACAGCCGGCGCATGCCGGCGCGGTCGAGCGCGGCCAGTCCCAGGGCTTCCAGCGTGCGCGGCCCGGCGCGCAAGTCGCGCTCGCAGACCGCCGAGGCCAGCGCCAGCAGGCCGCTGGCGATCGGCACATCGACGCCGGCCCAGTCGGCCACCGAGACGAGGAAGGCGAGGCCGTAGTGGATGTCCTCGGTCATGTAGCGATGCTCGGTGAGCACGATGTGCTCGCGCCAGTCGCCGCTGTCGGTGAGGCGCTTGTGGGCGTCGCCGTACATCCAGCGGTCGTTCTCGTAGTGGTCGCGCAGCGGAAAATGCTCGCCGGTGTAGCCCAGCGCCGAACGCACCGCGATGCGTTCGGCATCGAGCGCGTTGGTGACACGGCGGATCGCCGGCTGCGTGCCCTCGTTGTGGATGTCCCAGCGTTCGAAGTGTTCCAGCGGGCCGGCGTTCATCAGGATCAGCGGCGGGTGGATGATCGGTCCGGCGTTCATCAGCGCGCCGGCCAGCGCATCCTCGATCGGCTCGACCGAGGGGAAGGCCGCGCGCAGCACGGCGAAGGCCTGCGCCGCCTTGTCGGCGGGGAACACGCCGGTCGGCAGGCGCGTGGCGCGCATGGTGATGGCGACTTCGGCCGGGCCGTGCTTGCGCGTCAGCCAGGGCAGGGTGCCGGTCTCGGCGAAGGCGACATCTGCTGCGCAGCCGGCATGGCGCAGGGCCTGCATCATGGCGACGCTGCCGAAGCTGCCCGGCGGCAGGTAGATCACCTGGCCGTCGGCCAGGTGCGGCGCCATGGCGCGGGCGATGTCCTCCTGGGCGAAGGCCGGCGTCGGGATCAGGATCAGCTCGGCCCCGCGCAGCGCCGCAGCGAGGTCGTCGGTCACCATGGCGATGGACACTTCGCGCCGGCCGGCGATGTCCTTCAGCATCAGGCGCCGCGTCGTCGCCAGTTCGCCGAACTGTTGCGCATTGCGCCGCCAGAAGCGCACCTCGTGACCGAGGTCGGAGAGGTCGGCGGCGGCGGCGTAGGAACCGTTGCCACCGCCCAGTACGGCTATGCGCATGGGCCTGCCTCCGCGATCGCCGTATCGCCAACGCCGACTTTCATCCGGCCCCCAGCATCCAGTTCGGCAGCGCCAGCACCGTCGGCGGAAAGACCCACATCATGACGATGCAGAGCGCAAAGGAAATCATGAAATAGAAGACGCCGCGAAAGATGGTGTGGATCGGGATATCCGGCGCGAGGCCATGCACGATGAAGACATTGACGCCCACCGGCGGCGTCACCGCGCCCATGGTGGTGACGATGGTGAGGATCACGGTGTACCAGACCGGGTCGTAGCCCAGCGCAACACCGAGCGGGAAGAAGATCGGGATGGTAACGACGAGGAATCCCAGGGCGTCCATCAGCATGCCGCCGACCAGGTAGATGCCCAGCACCACCAGCAGGATGACGAAGGGCGCCACCGGCAGGGCCGCCGCCCATTCGGCCAGTTCGAAGGGCAGGCGCGACACGGTGAGGAAGCGGCCGAAGAGCACGGCACCGGCGATCAGCAGCACCACCATGGCCGAGATGCGCACGCTTTCCACGACCGACCTGACGATGCCCTTGAAGTCGAGGCTGCGCTGCGCGAGACCGATCGCCAGCGCGCCGAAGGCACCGGCGGCGCCGGCTTCTGTGGGTGTGAACCAGCCCAGGTAAAGGCCACCGATAACCAGGCTGAACAGCAGCAGCGCCTCGACCACGCCGGACAGCGCAACCAGCTTCTCGCGCCAGCTGGTTTGCGGGCCGAGCGGTCCCAAGGCCGGATTGCGCATGCACATCCAGACGATGGTCGCGAGAAACAGCGCGGTCAGGATCAGACCCGGTATCACGGCGGCGAGGAACAGGCGCAGCAGCGACTGTTCTGTCTGCACCGCAATCACGATCAACACCACGCTGGGCGGAATCACCACGCCGAGCGTGCCGCCGACGGCGATGGCGCCGGTGGACAGCGCCGGATCGTAGCCGTAGCGCCGCATTTCCGGCATGGCGATGGTGCCCATGGTTGCCGTGGTCGCCGAGTTGGAACCGCAGATCGCAGAGAAGCCGGCACTGGCTGCCACCGTGGTGGCGGCCAGCCCCCCGGGCATGCGCCCTACCCAGGTGTAGGCCGCGTTATAGAGGCGTTCGGTGGTGCCGGCGCGATAGGCGAACTGGCCCATAAGCACGAACAGCGGAATCACCGACAGGCCATACGAGGAAAACTGCTCCCAGACATTGGTCGCCGCCAGGTGGGTGGCAGCCGGGACGGACAACAGGTAGGCATTGCCGAGCAGGCCGGCGGCCAGCATGGTGAATGCGATGGGCATGCCGAACAGCATCAGCGCCGACATCAGCACCAGGCCGACCACGGCCGCGATCAGGGGATCCATGCGTCCTTTCCGCCGTCAGCCGCGCAGCGCGGACAGCAAGGCCGCGATCGAGCGCAGGAAATCCACCAGCAGGGCCAGCGTCAGCCCCGCGCAACCCAGGGCCACGACGTAGACCCAGGGATAGACGATGATGCGCAGGGTTTCGGAAAGCGAGCCGGTTTCGTGCAGCACGCGCCCATAGCGCGCCACATAGAAGGCCACCACGGCGAACAGCGCCAGCGAGACCAGCGCCATCAGCGCATCGGTAATCGCGCGGCTGCGGCGCCCCATCCGGACCACCGCGAGTTCCATCGCGACATGCCCCTTGTGGCGCTGCACCGTGCCCAGGGCCAGCGCCATCGCCGCCGCCGAGAGCCAGCCGATCACCTCGTAGGAACCGGCGACGGTAACGCCGAACGCGCGCATCACCATGTCGGTCACCGAGAACAGCATCATGGCGCCGAGCAACGCCGCCGCCGCCCAGGCCAGCCCTTCGTTGAGGAAGAAACTGGCCCGGTCGAGCAAGTGCATCACACCACCGGTTGCGGCGCCCGCACCCGGTTGCACGGCGGAAGTCATTGCGGGTTACTTCTTGGCGAACTGGTCGCGCAATTCACGCATGCGCTTGAGATAGGCGGCGGCGGGCAGGCCCTTGGCGGACATATCCTTGACCCACTCGTCTTCCATCGGTTTGAGTTTGCCGTCCCACCGTGCGCGCTCGTCGGCGGCGAGCGACACCACCTGCAGCTTGTGCTCTTTGGCGGCCCAGGCCATCGCCGCGCCGACGTTCTCGTTGTCGTGGTAGTTGCCGGTCCAGCCGGGCATTTCCTCGGCCAGTTCCTCGATCACCTTCTTCACGTCGGCCGGCAGCTTGTCCCACTTCTTCTGGTCCATCACGGCGGCGAAGGCCACCACCACGGTCGGGTAATCGGTGACGAACTTGAGCGATTCGGCCAGCTTGAAGTCCTGCAGCACTTCGCGCGAGGTCATGGTGCCGTTGATCACTCCGGTCTGCACCGACTGCGGCACTTCCGGCATCGGCATGCCGATCGGCGCGGCGCCCAGTGCCTTCAACACCGGCACGCCGGTCCCGGCGGCGCGCAACTTCATGCCGGCGAGGTCGGCAGCGCTCTTGACGGCAGTCTTGGTCTGGATGAAACCGGGCTCGGTGGTGAACATCGCGATCACCTTGAAGCCCTCGTATTCCTTGGGCTTGAACTCCTTGGTCAGGGCCCACAGCGTACGGCTGGCCTGGGTGGCCGTGGTGAAGCCCACCGGCAGCGCCACGCCCGAGGTCAGCGGGAAGCGGCCCGGATCGTAGGACGGCGAGCCGAGGCCGATGTCGGCCACGCCCTTGGTGACGCCGTCATACATGTCCTTGGCGCCGAGCAGCGTGCCGCCGGGGAATGTCTTGACGTCGACCTTGCCGTTGGTGCGTTTGGCTAGCTGTTCCGCCCAGTGCGTCATCTGACGCGCCGGGAAGGTCTTGGCCGGCGCGAAGAAGGCATAGGTCAGCGTGACCTCGGCGGCGGATGCGGCCTGCGGCAGGCCGAACAGGCCGGCGGCGAGCGCGGCGGCGATTGCAGAAAGCGTGGTGCGACGGTTCATGCTGACTCCTCCTGTTATTGACTGCGCGCACTGCCGGACGCGCGGCGGGTAGGGCGTTTTTACCTGATTTCTGGCACCTCGATGTCAAGCCCGTCGAGCGTCGCCGGCTTGACCCTGGCGCGGGTGAAGTTCGGCGTGTGCGGGAAGGGGCGCGTGGCGTCGAAGCCGACCTTGCTTCCCAGATAGTCGGGGAAGGTCGGATTCAGGCCGTGGCCAAAGACGTTGTCGATCACCATGATGCCGTGCCTGGGGTCGAGGCGTGTCGCCATCGCCCATTCGACGTCGGCCGGATTGCGGATGTCCACGTCATCATCGACCACGGTCACCATCTTCAGCGGCGGGAACGCTGCAAATGCCGCCATCAGCGCCTGCTTGGCCCAGCCGGCGCGCTTCTGCGCGATCTGCACCACGGCGTGGTAGAAGCCGCAGCCGCCGTGCGAGAAGTACACGTCCTTGACGCCGGGCACCTGTTTTTGCAGCAGGGCGAGCACGTTGGCCTCGCCGAGCAGGCCGACCGAATTGAACACCTCGCCGCCCGAGATGATGGTCTGGAACACCGGATGCCGGCGGCGGTGGATGCGCCGCACGCGCACCAGCGGCCGCGGCGCCACGGTCGCGTAGTAGCCGGTGACCTCGGCGAAGGGCCCTTCCGCATGGACTTCGCCGGGCATGATCTCGCATTCCAGCGCAAACATGGCGTCGGCCACCATTTCGACGTGGGTCAGCGAACTGCCGACCAGTTCCAGCGGCCGGCCGTGGAAGCGGCTGGCGATGCCGAGTTCGTCGGTGCCGAAGGGTGCCGCCTCGGCCGGCGTGGCGGCCGCGAAATGCAGGCCGGGACCGACGCCGATGTTGAGCGTGAACGGCAGTGTCTGGCTGCGCGCTGCCGCCTTGGCCAGGCACAGTTCGAGATGACGGCCGGCGTCGATGTTGATCGCCAGCCGGTCCTTGCCGACCACCTGGAAGCGCTGGATCGAGGTATTGCGGATGCCGGTCTCCGGGTCCTTGGTGATCACCACGCCGGCATCGAAATAAGGCCCGCCGTCGAGCTCGGCGTGGGTCGGCACGGGCAGGATGGAGAGGTCGACGCTGTCCTCGGTGACTTCGCGCACCGGACCGTTGCGCACCACTACCGCAGCGACGGGCTTCGTCTGCCAGTCGCGGATGCATTCGGCCACATACTGCGGCAGGCTCAACACCGGCTTGTCGAGGAGTTCGCCGAGCAGCTCGCGCGACCAGTAGAGGCCGGTGAATACCGGAAAGGAAGAGCCCTTCACCTTCTCGAACAGCACCGCACGCGGTCCGCGCTCGAACTTCGCGGCTATGCCCGCAAGCTGATGGGCGGGGTCGACCTCGGAGCGCACGCGCACCAGGCGACCGCGCGCGTCCAGCCACTGGATGATCGAACCGAGATCGGAAATATCGGCTGCCACTTGCGCCATGCCCTCCCTCCGTGTGTTGTCGCCGTTCCGCGAGTCGCGGGGCAACTTGGGGATACTGTATACAATTTAAAACCGCATGGGAATAGGTGGCATCGTGTTGCGCCGCCGGTAACAGTCAATTCCGCGCGCGCGTCTGGGCTGCGCATGGCCGCACCGCTAGACTGCGGCCATGAACTTCATTCCGCCCATCTTCATTTCCCACGGCTCGCCGATGCTGATGCTGGAACCCGGGCGTGCCGGGCCGGCGTGGCAGGCGCTGGCGCGATCGCTGCCGCGGCCGCGCGCGATCCTCGCCGTTTCCGCGCACTGGACCGCCATGGCGCCCGCCGTCAGCGCCGCCGCGCCGCCACAGACCATCCACGATTTCTACGGATTTCCCGAGGCGCTCTACGACCTCGACTACCCGGCGCCCGGCACACCCGAGCTGGCCGCGCAAGTCGCCGCGCTGCTGCCCGGCATCCATGTCGATGCACGCCGCGGACTGGATCACGGCGCCTGGTCGCCGCTTCGCGCGATGTATCCGATGGCGGATATTCCAGTGATCCAGTTTGCCGTCATGCCGCGCGAGAGCGCCGCCGCGCACTACCAGCTCGGCCGCAAACTGCGAGCCCTGGCGCAGGACGGCGTACTGGTCCTCGCCTCGGGCGGCCTGACCCACAACCTGGGCGATGTGGTGTGGGATGCCGCGGACGGCATCGCCCTGCCGCATGTCCGCGAATTCCGCGACGCCTTCGTCGATGCGCTGCAGCGGCGCGACCTGCCGGCCCTGTTCGACTGGCAAGGGCGGATGCCGCATGCCCGGCGCGCGCACCCGACAGCGGAGCACCTGTTGCCGCTCTTCGTCGCGCTCGGCGCCGCTGGAGATGACGCGCAGGCCGCGACAGCATTCAGCGACTTCCAGCTCGGCGCGCTGGCGCTCGACAGTTTCGTCTTCGATTCGGCAACAGCCTGAACAGCCCGGCCGCAGTCGGTGCGCACCAACATGCGGCACGACGCCCCCATATGGTGCAACACATTCCCGGGCACCGATAAAAGCACATGATTTAGATAGCAATTTTTTACGGGCATGGTTTCTGCTGCGTTGACGGAAAACCGCCGCCGGAAAGTACCGTGAAGAAGCCCGCCTACGATGAAATGTTCGACGCCACGCAAGGCGTCCGTCCGAGCTATGGAAGTTTCGCCGCCTGGCTCGACTCGACCCCCGCCGAGGTCATCGCACGCAAGCGCGAGGAAGCCGACCTGGCCTTCCACCGTGTCGGCATCACTTTCGCTGTCTACGGAGAAGAGGCCGGCAAGGAACGCCTGATCCCCTTCGACATCATTCCGCGCATCATCCCGGCCGCCGAATGGCAACGCATGGAAGCCGGCCTGCGCCAGCGCGTGAAGGCACTCAATGCCTTCCTCGACGACATCTACCACGACCAGGAAATCCTCAAGGCCGGGCGCATTCCCGCCGCGCAGGTGCTGGGCAACTCGCAGTACCGCGCCGAGATGGCCGGCGTCAACGTGCCGGGCGGAACCTATGCCCACATCGCCGGGGTGGACCTGGTGCGCGCCGGCGAGGGCGAGTACTACGTGCTGGAGGACAACCTGCGCACGCCCTCGGGCGTGTCCTACATGCTGGAAGACCGCAAGATGATGATGCGGCTCTTCCCCGACCTGTTCAGCCGCATCGCCATCGCGCCCGTCGAGCACTATCCCGACCTGCTGCTGGAAAACCTGCGCTCCGTCGCGCCCGAAAACGTGGCCAATCCCAATGTCGTGCTGCTGACGCCGGGCCAGTTCAACAGCGCCTATTTCGAGCATGCCTTCCTCGCCCAGCAGATGGGCATCGAACTGGTCGAGGGCAACGACCTCTTCGTGCGCAACGACACCGTGTTCATGCGCACCACGCAGGGCCCGCAGCGGGTGGACGTGATCTACCGCCGCATCGACGACGACTTCCTCGACCCGCTGGCCTTCCGCAAGGATTCGGTGCTCGGCGTACCGGGCCTGTTCAACGCCTACCGCGCCGGCCGTGTGACCCTGGCCAATGCCATCGGCACCGGAATAGCCGACGACAAGGCGATGTACATCCACGTCCCGGAAATGATCCGCTTCTACTGCGGCGAAGAGCCGATACTCTCCAACGTGCCGACCTGGGAACTGGCAAAGGCGGACGACCTTGCCTACGTGCTGGAACACCTGGCCGAACTGGTGGTCAAGGAAGTGCACGGCTCGGGCGGCTACGGCATGCTGGTCGGGCCGACGTCGAGCAATGCCGAGATCGAGGCCTTCCGCGCCAAGATCCTCGCCACGCCGGACAACTACATCGCGCAGCCGACGCTGTCGCTGTCGACCTGTCCCACCTACGTCGAGAGCGGCGTCGCCCCGAGGCACATAGACCTGCGCCCTTACGTGCTTTCCGGCAAGGAAATCAGCATGGTGCCCGGCGGCCTGACGCGGGTCGCGCTGAAGGAGGGTTCGCTGGTGGTGAACTCCTCTCAGGGCGGCGGCACCAAGGACACCTGGGTACTCGAACACTAGGAGGAAACCGACATGCTCTCATCAACCGCCGACCACCTTTACTGGCTCGCCCGCAGCATGGAGCGGGCGGAAAATACCGCGCGCATGCTCGACGTCACCTACCGCATGTCGCTGCTCAAGCAAACCGTCGTCGAACCGCACCACGAATGGCGCGCCATGCTCTCGATCAGCGGCCTGCACGAGGATTTCGAAGCCCGCTACGACGAACCCAGCGCCGACAACGTCATGCAGTTCATGGCGCTGGACGTCGACAATCCCGGCAGCATCTACAACAGCATCCTCAACGCGCGCGAGAACGCCCGCGCGGTGCGCGGATCGATCTCGGTCGAAATGTGGGAGACGATCAACGCCACCTGGCTGGAAATGCGCAAGATCCACGCCGACGGCATTCCCGAGGACGGCGTCTCGCCCTTCTTCGAATGGGTCAAGGAACGCTCGCACCTGTCGCGCGGGGTCGCCCACGGCACCCTGCTGCGCGATGACACCTTCCGCTTCCTGCGCCTGGGGTCCTTCCTCGAGCGGGCCGACAACACGGCACGCATCCTCGACGTCAAGTACCACATCCTGCTTCCCAGCGTCAGCGACATCGGCGGCGCCGCCGACTACTACCACTGGAGCGCGTTGCTGCGGTCGGTATCGGCCCTGGCCGCGTATCGCAAGGTCTACCGTGACCTGATCACGCCCACGCGCGTGGCCGAACTGCTGATCCTGCGCCCCGACATGCCGCGTTCGCTGATGGCCTGCATGAACGAAGTCAATCGCCTGATCCAGGAGATCAACGGCCCGAGTTCGGGTGAGTTGCTGCGCCGCTGCGGGCGCCTCCACGGCGAGTTGCGCTTCGGCAGCATCGACGACATTTTCGGGCGCGGTCTGCATGAATACCTCTCCGAGTTCCTGGAACGCATCTACGACCTCGGCGACCTGATCAACACCACCTATTTCTGGTCCACCGACGAATTGCCCGCCGGCTTGCCGCCGCCCGTGCAATCGTTCAACATGCCGGTTGCGGGCCAACTGATGGCCCGCTGACGACGAGGTGAGACCAGCATGACCTATTGTGTAGCCACCATGATCGACGCCGGCATTGTCTTTGCGTCCGATTCCCGCACCAACGCCGGCGTGGATTGCATTTCCACCTTCCGCAAGATGAAGACCTTCGAGCGCGCCGGCGACCGCGCCCTGGTGATCATCAATTCCGGCAACCTGGCCATCACCCAGGCCACCATCAACCATCTCGAACAGGCGATCCGGCGCGGCACCGAACCGAACCTGATGAGCGTGTATTCGATGTACGACGTCGCCGAACTGGTCGGCGCCGCACTGCGCGAGGTACGCCACCGAGACGGCCCCTTCCTCATGGAGAACAATGTCGACGCAAGCGCCAACTTCATCGTCGGCGGCCAGATTGCCGGGGAAAGCCAGCGCCTGTTCCTCGTCTATGCCGAAGGCAATTTCATCGAAGCGACGCCGGAAACGCCCTATTTCCAGATCGGCGAGGTCAAGTACGGCAAGCCGATCATCGACCGCGTGATCTCGGCCGGTACCTGCATGGACGACGTGATCAAGTGCGTGCTGGTTTCCTTCGATTCGACCATGCGCTCCAACCTGTCCGTGGGCATGCCGATCGACCTCACCTGCTACGGGCGCGACACCCTGCAGCTTGGCAACAGCCATCACTTCGACGAGCACGATCCCTACTTCCTGCGCCTTCGCCAAAGCTGGGGAGAAGGCGTGCGCCGCGCCTTCGCCGAACTGCCCAATCCCGAGTGGTAGCACGCGCCCGGCGCCGCCGCCGTCCCTCTTTTTCCTTCTGAACGGCACCCGATGACCATCCGCGTCGCGCTCCACCACCAGACCCGCTACAGCTTCGATCGCGCCGTCCAGCTGTTTCCGCACGAGGTGCGCCTGCGCCCGGCCGCCCATGCCCGCACGCCCATCCTCGGCTATTCGCTGAAGATCGAACCGGCCGGCCATTTCCTCAACTGGCAGCAGGACCCGTTCGGCAACTGGGTGGCGCGACTTGTCTTCCCCGAAAAGGCGGAAGCGCTTTCGATCACGGTCGACCTGGTCGCCGACATGACGGTGATCAACCCCTTCGACTTCTTCATGGACGAATCCGCCGAGACGTTTCCCTTCGAGTATCCGGATGGCCTCAAGCGCGAACTCGGCCCCTACCTCGAAGCCGATCCGGCCGGACCGCTGCTGGCCGACTGGCTCGCGCGCACGCGCAAGGAACTGCTGGCCAAAGAGATGCGCACCATCGACATGCTGGTCGGCGTCAACCAGCGCGTGCAGGGAGAAGTCGGCTACATCGTGCGTCTGGAAGCCGGCGTGCAGACGCCGGAGGAAACCCTGGAACTGAAGCGCGGCTCCTGCCGTGACTCGGCCTGGCTGCTGGTGCAGGCGCTGCGCCACCTCGGCCTCGCGGCACGCTTCGCCTCGGGCTACCTGATCCAGCTCACGGCGGACCAGAAGGCGCTCGACGGCCCTTCCGGCACCGACCACGACTTTACCGACCTGCACGCCTGGACGGAGGTCTTCATCCCGGGCGCGGGATGGATCGGGCTCGACCCGACTTCGGGCCTGCTGGCCGGCGAAGGCCACATCCCGCTGGCCTGCACCGCGATGCCGGCGTCGGCCGCGCCGGTGATCGGCGCCACCGGCAAATGCGAATCGCATTTCGACTTCGCCATGCAGGTGACACGCATCCATGAGGATCCCCGCGTCACCAAACCCTACACGGAGGCGCAGTGGCAGGCGGTGCTGGATCTGGGCCACCAGGTCGACGCCGAACTGGTGAAGCACGACGTGCGCCTGACCATGGGCGGCGAACCGACCTTCGTCTCGATCGACGACATGGACGGCGCCGAGTGGAACTACACCGCGCTGTCGGACAAGAAGCGCGAACTCGCCGGCGACCTGCTGAACCGCCTGCAGGGGCACTTCGCACCGGGCGCAATGCTGCACTTTGGCCAGGGCAAGTGGTACCCCGGCGAGCCGCTGCCGCGCTGGGCGCTGGGCTGCTACTGGCGCACCGACGGCAAGCCGCTGTGGCAGGACGCCAGACTGATGGTTACCGAGGACGGCGCCGGAACGCGCAAGCCGCACGACGCCCTGCACTTCATCCGCCGCCTGACACGCGAACTCGGCATCGATCCCGGCTTCGTGATATCGGCCTACGAAGACGTGACACGCATCATCGACGAGGAACAGCGCTGGCCGGAGAATTTCGACCCGCTCAAGGCCGACCTGAAGAAGCCCGACGAACGCCTGCGCGTGGCGAAGCTGCTCGAACGCGGCCTTGGCGAAGCGGCCGGCTACGTGCTGCCGCTGAAGGCGCTGCCGCCCGTTGCCGCAGCTAACAAGCGCCGTGCCGCCAGTCCCCGTGGGGCGCCGACTCTTCATCCCGCTTCCGCTCCAGCCCCTGGCCGCTGCGCCGCGAACACCTCTACCTGATCCCCGGCGATTCGCCGCTCGGCCTGCGCCTGCCGCTGGCGTCGCTGCCCTGGGTCGCGCCGGGCGACAAGGAGGAGGAATACAGCCGCGATCCGTTTGCTGCGCAGGAACCCCTGGCCGACCCAGTCGCCGCCGAAGCGGACGCGGCGGCCGAAGCCGCGGCGCCGCGGCGCAAGATCGAGCCGGCGCCGGCCACGCCCAAATCCGGCTACGACCCGCGCGAGATCGTGCACACCGCCCTGTGCGCCGAAGTGCGCGACGGCGTGCTGTGCATCTTCCTGCCGCCGGTGCCGCTGCTCGAGGATTTCGTCACGCTGCTGGCCGCGATCGAAGCGACCGCCGCCGACCTGAAACTGCCGGTGCGCCTCGAAGGCTACACGCCGCCGTCCGACCCGCGCCTCAAGGAATTCCGCATCACGCCCGATCCCGGCGTCATCGAAGTCAACATCCACCCGGCCAGCGGTTGGACACAACTCGTCGCGAATACCGAGACCCTCTACGAAGAAGCGCGCCTGACGCGCCTGGGCACCGAGAAGTTCATGCTCGACGGGCGCCACACCGGCACGGGCGGGGGCAACCACATCACGCTCGGCGCCGCCAGCCCGGCCGATTCGCCCTGCCTGCGCCGGCCGGACCTGCTGATGAGCCTGATCACCTACTGGCAACATCATCCGGCACTGTCCTATCTGTTCTCCGGCATGTTCATCGGCCCCACCAGCCAGGCCCCGCGCGTCGACGAGGCGCGCCACGAAAGCCTCTACGAACTCGAAATCGCCTTCCAGCAGATGGCCGCGCGAATCAAGCCGGGCGAGGAGACGCTGCAGCCCTGGCTGGTCGACAGGCTGCTGAGGAACCTTCTGGTCGACCTTTCCGGCAACACCCATCGCGCCGAGTTCTGCATCGACAAGCTCTACTCGCCCGACAGCGCCACCGGACGCCTCGGCCTTGTCGAATTCCGCGGCTTCGAAATGCCGCCGCACGCGCAGATGTCGCTCTTGCAGATGCTGCTCTTGCGCGCGCTGGTGGCGCGCTTCTGGCAGACGCCCTACACCGGCAGCGGGAAAGGCCTGATGCGCTGGGGCACCGGCCTGCATGACCGTTTCATGCTGCCGCACTTCGTCGCCCAGGACATGAAGGACGTGGTGCTCGACCTGCAGCGCGCCGGCTATGCCTTCGAGTTCGACTGGTTCGCGCCCTTCCTCGAATTCCGCTTCCCGCGCTTCGGCACCGTGGTCTATCACGGCATCGAGATCGAGCTGCGCCAGGCCATCGAACCCTGGCACGTGCTGGGCGAGGAAGTCGCCGCCGGCGGCACGGCGCGCTATGTCGATTCCTCGGTCGAACGCCTGCAGGTGAAGGTGCGCCACATGCACGACAACCGCCACATCCTGACCTGCAACGGGCGCCCCCTGCCGCTGACCGGCACCGGCACGCGCGGCGAGTACGTGGCCGGCGTGCGCTACCGCGCCTGGAGCCCGCCTTCCGGCCTGCACCCGACCATCGGCGTGCAGGCGCCGCTGGTGTTCGACCTGGTCGACAGCTGGAGCGGGCGTTCGATCGGCGGCTGCACCTACCACGTCGCCCACCCCGGCGGGCGCAGCTACGACACCTTCCCGGTCAATGCCAACGAGGCCGAATCGCGCCGCGTCGCGCGCTTCTGGAACCACGGCCACACGCCGGGCCCGATGCACGTGCGGCGCGAAGGCCGCAACCCGGATTACCCGCTGACGCTGGACCTGCGCCGCGCGCCCGAAGCCTGGATGGAAGGCGCGCCTTCGATTGCCACCGAGCAGGAGCAGGCGCAGCAGTAGCGGCCCGCCGTCTCGCCAGCGCCGACTTTCAGCAGCAGGTCGCGCTTGGCACCCGGGGTTTTGCGGGACAATCAGGCCATGCCCACGCCCGCCAAGGCCATACGTCGCCCACTGACCGCGCTCTGCGAGGAATCGCGCGCCTGGCAGGTGTTGGCGGCAACGAGCACCGCGGGTGGTGACTGAAGGCTGTCAATGAGCGCCAGTCGCGGACAACATGATGCCTTCGGCCTGATCGCCCTGGCGATCGGCGGCGGCATCATGGCCCTGGGTTCCGGCCTCTGGCCCCATGCCTTGAGCGGGCTCAACGCGCCGGTCTGGGTGCTGCTGGCGGCGGGCGGCGTGTTCGCCCTGGCCGGTGCCAGCCTGCTCAGCCAGGGCCGCACGCCGCCCTGGGTGCAGGCCTTGATCGGCAACTGCATCCTGACGCTGTTTGCCGTGATCCCGGCCTGGATAGCCTGGGGCGGCAGCCGGCGCGGCTTCTCCGCCTCCGGCAATCTTGGCGGCCTCTGGCTGACAATGGGTTTCGACGGCGTCAACGTCGGGCGCATGGTCTTCGCCGGCTCGGCGATCCTCATGGGCCTGATCGCGCTGGCGGTGTGGATCGGCTGGCTGCGCAAGCTGTCATGGGCCGGCCGCGGCTATTTCCTCGCGGCGGCCTTGCTCGCGGCGCAACTGCTGTTCGTGACGATGCCGGCGGAGCCGCGCTGGCCGGACGTCGCCGACGACCACCAGCGTTTGGCGCGCTATGCACTGCTGGTCGAGGACGAGGGCTGGTCGCGCCTCGACGGCGGGCAGGCGCGACGCTGGTACTTCCCGCCCTGGCGCAATTTCGAGGACTGGACCAAGGCCGCGCGCAGCCGCCTGGCCGCCGCGCGCACGGCGCCGGCCGGGCAGGAAGTGCTGGACATCCCCGACCTCGCGACGCCGCCGCTGGTCGACGGCAGCATCGGTGCCGACGAATGGCGCGGCGCGCGCCGCATCGAACTGGCGCCGCAGGCGCTGGGCACGGTGGTGCATGTCGCCGCGGACCGGCGCCACATCTACTTCGCCGCCGACGTGCCGGCCGACACGACGAGCGAGGGCTTCGACCAGTTCCGGGTCTGGTTCCACATCGGGCTGTCACCCTGGCTGGACAACGAGCGCGCCTTTGTCGGCCGCCACGGCGCCCCGAGTTCGCTGCGCCAGACGCTGTTCCCCTGGGGCGACAATCCGTCGCGGCGGCGCACCGACTGGGACATCTACGAACGGGCGCGCGGCGCCAGCGCCGTCAGCGGCCACCGCCGCTACGAGCTGGCGCTCGACCTGGTCGAAGCCGGCATCGCGCCGGGCGCGGCATTTCCGCTCTGGCTGGAAGTGGAAGGCGATCCGCAACGCGATGCGGCCGGCAAGTTCAAGGCGCGCACCGAACTCGGTCGCGCCGGCAGCCACGCGGCGCCGCTGTGGCTGCGCATCGATCCGCGCTGAGCGCCCGGGATCCGGGCAGGCGGCGCGCGGGGAATACGGCTACTTGTCCTTCAATTTCATGATGCCCATGGCGTTGAGCACCATCTTTTCGAAGATGTGCTCGCTGGTGCCCTTCTTGATCTTGCGCATGTAGAACTTCTCGAAGGCCACCTTGGCAATATGCACCCATCTGCCCTGGGAGAACCAGTTCACGTTGCGCGGTGGTATCTGCGGCAGGGCGACGAAGGCCGCGCCGTTGTCGCCGAAGTCGGCCAGGCAAACGGCATTCCAGGTCGCCTTGTGCGTCGGCTCCTTGCCGTCGAGTGCCTCGCGGATGTTGTGCACCGTGGCGCTGACCATCGATTCGATCATGTAGCCCGTCTTCGGCGCGCCGGTCGGCACAGGTGTTGCCTCCACCGGCGGGATGGCGACGCAGACGCCGACCGAATAGACGTTCTTGAACTTCGGATTGCGCTGGAAGGCATCGATCAGGATGAAGCCGCGCGGATTGGCCAGGCCCTCGATGCCGATCACGGCGTCGATGCCCTTGAAGGCCGGCAGCATCATCGAGTATTTGAAGTCGAGCACGTGCTCTTTCTTCGGCGTGCCATCCTCGTTGTGCTCGGTGACGTGCATCTTGCCGGCCTCGACCCTGGTGGTCTTGGCGTTGCAGATCCACTTGATGTGGCGCTCGCGCATCACCGACTCGATAAGACCCTTGGAGTCGCCCACGCCGCCCAGGCCGAGGTGGCCGATGTAGGGTTCGGCGGTGACGAAGGTCATCGGCACCTTGTCGCGGATCTTGCGCCGGCGCAGGTCGGTGTCCATGATCATGGCGAACTCGTAGGCCGGGCCGTAGCAGGAGGCCATCTGCACCGCCCCCACCACGATGGGGCCGGGGCTCTTGACGAATTCCTGCCAGGCCCGTTCGGCCTCGACCGCGTGATCGACGTGGCAGACCGAATGCGTATGCCCTTGCGGCCCGAGTCCCTCGACCTCGTCGAAGGCCAGTTTGGGACCGGTGGCGATCACCAGGAAGTCGTAGTCGATGTTGCGGCCATCGTCGAGTTCGATCTGGTTCCGGTCCGGGTGCACGCGCTTGGCGCCCACCGGGATGAAGCCGATGCCTTTCTTCGCCAGCAGGGGGGCGATCTCCACCTCGATCTCGCCGCGCTTGCGCCAATCGACCGCCACCCAGGGGTTGGACGGCGTGAAGTGGTGCTTGGGGTTGTTGGAGATCACCGTCAGCGTATCGCCGGGGCGCATGAGGTCGCGCATTTCATACGCAGCAGGCAGGCCGCCGATGCCTGCGCCAAGAATTACGATGTTGGCCATGATGCCTCCTCCTGAATTTGGTTGTTGTAGCGCGAGAGACTATCAGGCTGGAAGACCGAAACAGCCCTGCACGCCCTATCGGCGCATGAAAAAAACTGATCGGTCGCAAGTCGGCGCCGGCGGCACGGCGTCCAGCGCCACCGGGCGCGGCGCAACGCCCGGCAACATCGCGGCGGCAGGGCTCGCGTATCAGTTCGTGCGTCCCGCAGTTGATTCGAAGTTGTCGTAGGCGGCCCGGGAAATCGCCGCAATGGCACGCTCCTGCGCGCGCAGGTGCTGGGCGGTTTCCTTGATCAGAACCGCGACGATGACGTGCCCCGCGCCACCGGGAAGCTCGATGATGCCGATGCCGTTGGCCACATTGGGACGCAGGGTGCCCGTCTCGTGCGCAACCCGGGTACCGCGTGGCAGGCCTCCTTCGAGCCGCTGCCTTCCCGTTTCACATCGATGCATGAAATCGGGCAGCATTGCGGTGCCGGCGGGGCTCAGCGCTTCGGTGCGCCAGATCTTCAGCAACAGGGAAACCAATGCCTCCGGCGTTGCCGTGTCGCGTCCATCCTTATGAAAGGCGGCGATTCCGCAGGCACGCCTCGCGCGGTGTCTTGCGGACCATGTCCTCGAACCCGGCTGCGGCCGGCAGCAAGACCAAGGCTATCCGGGCGCGACGTTGCCTCACCCCCGAAGTCCCTCCGCCGCCTTGCGAAGGATTTCCCCGGTGGGCATATCCTGATAGCACCAGCCCGCGACAATGCGGGCCGAGTCGCTGAGGCTATGGCTGTCGGGACCGGTTCCGTTTCCGTGCAGAATCTCGACGCGCATGCCGATGGCCTTGAGCTTGTCGGCCATCACGGTCTGCGAGGGCCAGACCACGTTCGCATCGGCGGGATCGCCGAGCACGAACACGCGCAGTTGTTCGTGCGCCCGGCCCGCTCGCAGATGATCCGTGGGCTCGTAGGAGTCGCCAAAGCCGGTCGTGTCCTTCTTCAGACCCTTGGTAAGCCAGCGCACTCGCGGCGAGGAGGGCGCAGAGGTGGGCACGGCGCAGACGATGTCGGCACGGCGGGCGAGGAGTGCGGACGTGACATGACCTCCCCCGCTCTGGCCGGCGATGACGAACTCCCTGATTTTCAACCGGTCCTTGATCTGGTCGAGCGCGGCCGAGATCAGGACCGATTCGCCCTCGCGTCGCCGCTGCATGTGATCACCGGAGGATCCGAACGCGCCCGGCCGGCCGAAGAAAACGTATGGCGCCTCGATACGCCGCGCCCACTTCTCGGCATCGCGCTGGATCGACCATTCGCTCGTCCGCAGGTATGCCCTGCTGGTCTTTCCGGGACCGACCCAGACGTCGCCATGGAAGAACACGACGGCGCGCCCCGCGGTGGTGCCGGGAAAACCGGCGGTCCAGTACTTGAGGCACTCTTCGCCGTGATCGGGCGTACTGACCCAGACCGCGTTTTCCACCTTCTCGCATTGCGCCCTCGTGGCCTTCACGCCGCGCCGGATGGCCGCCTCGGAAAAGTCACCATCGGTCGAAAACTCGACCCTGTCTTCCGCCGCATGGCTGGGCAACACGGCGATTGCGGCTGCCACGACGCCGAGAATCTGGATGATCCGCTTCATGGTCGCCGGCCTTTCGGTTGAAGCGCCCTTCAGGGCGCCCGATGCATGCTACTCCCTCCGCAGGCGCTCCTGGATCTTCCGGGCGTAATCCAGGATTGTCCTGGCCTGGGCCGGACTGAATCCGATGTCCCGGCGTCCCGCACTGCCTCGGCCGCACTCCGCGCTGGCCATGATGTTGGTCGAGGTTCCACGCTTCGCTCCGGGCGCGCACTCGTGACCCAGTCCGAACGCGTGCCCCATTTCATGCTCCTCCGGACTTTGGTCCCGGTGGTCCAGCCTCTCCCAGTCGAGCAGGATGAACGGCCTGTTGGAATTGCGCTTGCCATGTCCGGTGGTGTCCGCGCGCCCGCCCCTGGCGTCGTGGCTGTCGTAGACGTAGATATTGATCGCCTGCGGATCGCGGACCTTCGGGTCGTCGCAGGCATTGAACAGCTCGGCCAGTCGCGTCGAATCGTAGGGCACGTCGGCATCGCCGAGCCCGACCAGTTCGCAGCGAGACTGCCGGGTTTCGTCGTAAAACGCGGCCGACTTGAAGCGGAACGTCACGAGCGGCTTGCGATCCTCGGTGACGAAATAGGTGTTGAGGATGTCGACTTCTCTCTTCAACTGCGCCAGCGTTGCGACGCCGTGAGCGTCGGCATTCTTCGTGATGACGGCAAAATGAAGATCGAAGACCGGCAATCTTTCCGCGTCTGCGGCGTTCGCGCCGGCCGGGAAGACCGACAGGAGCAGGAGCAGTGGAGTCAACACTATGGCCAGCATTTTTACCCCCAACCCTCATTTGCCGACGACCAGTCCGGTGACGCCGCCGGCGTGCGCCGGACCCATGGACCCAACGTCGTCAGCGGATTATTCCCGCAGTTCGTCGAAAGACAGGAAACGAAACCGTGCAACACGATACTCCACGAAACCGCAAACGCCGGCCCGAAGACGGATTGCGGCAAGTCCTTGCCCCTGGGTGTATCGGCGGCAGCGGCGCGGCCGATGATTCGCAAGCGACGCGTCGTGCGGACTTGCACCGTCGCTTTGGCGCCGGCGACCGAAGGAAGTCCCCGTGGGGCGCCGACTTTCGATCGGCGGCGGCATCTGCGCTACTCGACGACGATGGTGCCCATCATGCCGCCGGCGGCATGGTCGAGGATGTGGCAGTGGTACATCCATTCGCCCGGGTTGTCGGCGATGAAGGCGACATCAATGCTCTGGCGCGGCGCCATGATGACCGTATCGCGCCATTCGCGCGCCGGATTGGCGACGCCGTTTATACCCACCACGCGGAAGAAATGGCCGTGCAGGTGCATCGGATGCACGAAGTCGGTTTCGTTCACCATGTGCAGGATCACGTGCTCGCCCCGGCTCAGCGTCAGCAGCGGTTCGTGCATCAGCGCGTGTTCGTGCTGGGCGTTGTAGTTCATGGTCCAGGCCAGGCCCTGCCTGGCCATGATGTCCTGGATGCGCGAGGGCTTGCCGTCCACCATGCCTATCGTCGGCGCGCCGCGCATGCCGCCCTGGAACATGATGTAGTGGTCGCTGGCCTTGGCCAGATCGGGTTCCGGCAACACGTTGGGCGGCACCAGGATCGGGGTCGCCAGCGGCTTGGCACGCAGCGCCGGCTGGGCGGTGTAGGCAATGACGCCGAGCACAATGGCGGGAGACCTGGGCCGTGCCGACTCGCGAATTTCGAAGCGGCCACCGGGCTTTTCCATGCAGTCGAGGATCAGGTCCACCCGCATGCCCGGCCCCAGCACGATGCCGTCGGCCGGTGCCGTCTGGGGAAGTTCCAGGCCCTGGCCATCCCAGGCGACGATGCTGGCCGCGTGGCCTTCGATCGACAGCTTGAAGAAGCGCGCCGAAGCGGCATTGATCAGGCGCAGGCGCAGGCGTTCTCCGGAACGCACGGCGATCTTGCGCTCGGGCCCGGCCACAAGGCCATTGACCAGCAACTGGTTGCCGCGCCGTCCGTCGTTGGCAATGTCGAGGATGCGGCCGAAATCCTCGACCTGCTGGCGCCGCTCGTCGAGCTTGATGTCGGACAGCACCCAGACTTCGTCGCGGTCGACCCTGGGCGGCTTGTCTTCCTCGACGATCAGCGCGCCGTACAGCCCGCGCGGTACCTGCTCGAAGCTGGCCTGGTGCGGGTGGTACCAGTAGGTGCCGGAGTCGGGCAGGTCGAAACGGTATTCGAAGCGGCCGCCGACGGGAATCGGCTCCTGCGTCACGCCGGGCACGCCGTCCATGCCGTTGGGCACGCGCAGGCCGTGCCAGTGGATCGCGGTTTCCTGCGGCAACTGGTTGCGTACCGTGATGCTGGCGCGGTCGCCGCGACGGAAGCGCAGCAGGGGGCCGGGAAAGCGGTCGTTGAAGCTCCAGACGCCGGTTTGCACCGGGCTGGCCGGATCGAGCGCAACCTTGAAATCGGCGGGAATCAGCTCGAAGCGGCTTTCCTTGCGGGCCGAGGCTGCGATGGGCGCGGCGACGGCGGGCAGCGCGAGAGAAGCGCCAAGCGCGGCGGCTGACTGGAGGAACTGGCGGCGGCGGACGAGCATCGTGTTTCTCCGGATCAGGGCTGCTGGTAGAGGCGCGTGACTTCGTGCGCCAGGTCCAGCACGGCGTCGCCACCCTCGGCGAGGATCAGGCGGAAGGATTCGGCGCCCTCGGTGGCCAGTGCGGTGCGCAGCCACTCCCATTGCAGCGCCAGCTTGTCGAGCTCCTCGGCCAGCGCCGCGCCGTTGTCGGCACGCTGCTGCATGTTGGCCAGCGCGCCGGAGAACTCGTTCTGCACCGATTCCAGATCCTCGCGCATGCGCGCGCTATCCACTCCCCACTGGCGCAGCATGTAGATCTTCACCAGGCGCTGCGAGAGCATGCGCTGGCGGCCCGCGAGGTTCACCCAGCGACTGGCCGGCGCCGTGGCCTGGTCCTGCAAGGTGCGCGTCAGGCGCTCCGCGGCCATCAGCACGTCCTCGCCGCGCGCATCGACCAGCGCCGCATCGGTCTGACGGATTACGCCCAGCGCCGAGGTGCGCAACGGCGCCCAGGCCGCCTGCAGCCCGCCCAGCGCAGCGCGCGCCTCGGTAGTGGAAACCATGGGTTCGAGTACCCGCAGGTTCTGCTCGAAGCGGCGGATCGACTCGTCGAGCTGGCGCTTGGACAGCCCCGGCTGGACGTTGAGCCCGATCTGCACCCAGGACTTGACGATGCGCTGCGACAGCATGCGCTGCTGCCCGGCAAGGTTGATGGCTTCGCCATCGGTGGCCTGGGCGCCGGCAGGCAAGGCCGCGCAGGTCAGCAGCAGGAGCAGCCAGAGACGGAAGATGGTTCGCATGGTTGTCATACCCTAAAACGCCGGCACGCCCATGGTCTGCAGGGCGCGGTTGAGTTGGGCGAAGGCCTTTTCCATCGACTCGACGGCCTCCTTGTGCTTGTTGTTCATGGCGTGGCCGGCGGCATCCGACTTGTGGCGCCCGGCATCCTGGATGAAGCCGTCGACCATGCGCCGCTTTTCGCCGTCGGCGCGGCCCTCGGCGATCATCATGTTGACCAGGATTTCGTTGGACTGCACCCGCTTCTGCTCGTAGGCGAACTCCTCGGCCGGCGTATTGAACTTCAGCGACATGGTCACCACCTCGCCCGAGCGCAGGCGCGAAATCTCCTCCACCGCCAGCTTGTAGGCCTCGGCCATCTTCTTGTTGGCGTCGCCCAGCCGGCCGGCGGTCGCCAGGCGTTTCGCCTCCGCCGCCAGTGCATCGACGCGCGTCAGCGCCGCCTGCGCCTCGGCGCCGTTCTTCGGCCCCTTGGCGATCTCGACCAGACTGCCTCGATAAGTAGCGACCTGCTCGCCCATGTCGTCCAGGCGCTGCTTCTGCACGCTGTCGGAAAGACCGCCGGAATTGCGGCTGTTCGCCTTCGAGACATTGCGCAGGGCTTCGTCGAGCGCCGTCGCGGCTTCCGGATAGCGCTGCGCCGCCAAAGCCGCGCGCGCGCCGTCGAGCAGGCCGCGACTGCGTTCGATGAGGGCGGCGACTTCGCCATCCTTGCTCGCGGCGGCGGCCTTGGCGGCCGGTGCGTTGACCAGCATCTCGACCAGCTTGAGCTTCTGCTCCGCGAGGCGGCGCTGGTGCTCGGGGTCGGCCGCGGTCTGCGCCAGCACCGGCATGGCGAGTGCGAGGCACAGCGCCAGCACGCTCAGTCGTCGCATCGGTTGTTCCCCTCCTCCTGGATGCATTTTTGCCGGATCCTGTGTTCCAGCATTTGCGACGCATTATATGAGAGTCGGCGCTCACGGCACGGCGCCGCGGACATGGGTTACGCTTCGGACATGAACCCGCGCCCCGGATTGTGCCGCACCCTGCTCTGCGGCTTGCTCTGCGCCATCTCCTGCGCCGCACCGGCCGCAGGCACGACGGCATTCCACGGTACCGAGATCGGTCGCGTGCGCAGCTACGCGCAGGATTTCACGCTCACCGACCACAACGGCAAGCCGCGCACGCTGGCCGATTTTCGCGGCAAGGCCGTGGTGCTGTTCTTCGGCTACCTGCAGTGCCCCAACTATTGCCCGATGACGCTGGCGCGATTGGCCGAGGTGATGCACCTGCTCGGCGACGACGCCAAGCGGGTGCAGGTGCTGTTCGTCACCGTCGATCCGGAACGCGATACGCCCATGGCGCTGAAAGAGTACGTGGCCAACTTCCATCCGTCCTTCCTCGGCCTGTACACCACGCCCGCGCAAACACCTGAACTGGCGCTGAAGTTCCGCATTTATTACCGCAAGGTGCCGAGCTCGACGCCCGGCTACTACAACATCGACCACGCGGTGTTCTCCTACGCCTACGATCCCGACGGGCACCTGCGCCTGCGTTTGTCCGATGCGCTTTCCGCAACGGACATTGCGGCAGACCTGCGCCTCCTGCTGCGGAAGAACTGAATCGCCGCACCCGCGGCGCGCAAGCTTGGCACCAATCTGGAGTACGCCGCAGAACGTCGCGCCCCGACGTGGTGCGCAGCAGCATAAGCAATCGCGCATATTTCTCCGCCAAGCGCCAGGAACACGGCCGATATTCGCGCCGAATCAATCGCTTGGATTCGATGGCACGGTGCCTGCATTGGACTGCCCATACCATCCACCCGGAGAGCACCATGGCACTGCACGATCCTTTCGACGCGAACAGTTCCATCAGCAGTTGCAACTGCGGCCAGCACGCCTCGCAGGCCCAGCACGACATCGCCGTCGGCGCCGGTGACGGCGATGCGCCGAACGGCCGGCTGGTGCAGACCGCCGTGATGAAGGCACTGTTCCCCAGGGATGCCGAGCGGCGCAATTTCCTTGCTGCCGTCGGTGCCTCCACCGCCTGGGCCGCGATCTCATCGCTGGTTCCCTTCGGCGCGCTGGAAGCCATGGCACAGGAAAAGGGCCCGCTGGAGAAGAAGGATCTGAAGATCGGCTTCCTGCCGATCACCTGCGCGACCCCGATCATCTTTGCGGGCGCCGCCGACTTCTACGCCAAGGAAGGCCTCAACGTCTCGCTGCAGAAGACCGCCGGCTGGGCGATCGTGCGCGACAAGGTGCTGGCAAAGGAATTCGATGCCTCCCACATGCTGTCGCCGATGCCGCTGGCCATCACCATGGGCGCCGGTTCCGGCGCCGTGCCGATGGTGATGCCGGTGATGGAGAACATCAACGGCAACGCCATCACCCTGGCGATGCGGCACAAGAACAACCGCGACCCGAAGAACTGGAAGGGCATGAAATTCGCCATTCCTTTCGACTACTCGATGCACAACTTCCTGCTGCGGCACTACCTGGCCGAACACGGCCTCGATCCCGACAAGGACGTCCAGCTGCGGGTCATGGCGCCGCCCGACATGGTGGCCAACCTCAAGTCAGACAACATCGATGGCTTCATCGTCGCCGAGCCGTTCAACCAGCGCGCCGTGTACGAAAACATCGGCTTCATCCATGCCCTGACCAGCGAAATCTGGGACAACCACCCCTGCTGCGCTTTCGCCGCCACCGGCGAATTCGCCAAGCAGAATCCGAACACCTTTGCCGCGCTGGTGCGCGCCATCATGCGTGCCACCCAGTTCGCGCACAAGCCGGAGAACCGCAAGGGCGTGGCGCAGATGATCGCGCCGGCCAACTACCTCAACCAGCCGGTCACGGTGGTCGAGCAGGTCCTGACCGGCCGCTTTGCCGATGGCCTGGGCAAGGTGCGCGACCTGCCGAACCGCATCGATTTCGATCCCTTCCCCTGGCACTCGATGGCGATCTGGATGCTGACGCAGATGAAGCGCTGGGGTTACATCAAGGGCGACGTGAATTACAAGGACATCGCCGAAAAGGTGTATCTGGCGACCGATGCCCGCAAGCGCATGCAGGAGCTCGGGATGCCGGCGCCGAAATCCAACATGAGCACGCACCAGATCATGGGCAAGACCTTCGATCCGGCCAAGCCCGACGCCTACCTGAAGACGCTGTCGATCAAGGCCTAGTTCCGGCTCCTGAAGAACACGCCCCGAACCCGAACCAAATCAAAGGAGATCACCATGTCATCCCTCAACAACCCGTTCGATCCTGATCGCCCCCTGTCGCGCTGCAGTTGCGGCAACCACGGCTCCCAGTCCGAGCACGACATTGCCGTGGCTGCCGGCGATGTGGACGCCCTCAACAGCCGCGTGGTCCAGTCCGTGGTCATGCGCGCCCTGTTTCCGCAGGATGCCGAGCGCCGCAAATTCCTTTCTGCCGTCGGTGCGTCAACCGCCTGGGCCGCCATCTCCTCGCTGATTCCCTTCGGCACGCTGGAGGCGATGGCGCAGGAGAAGGGCAGCCTGGAGAAGAAGGACCTGAAGATCGGCTTCATCCCGATCACCTGTGCCAGCCCGCTGATCATGGCCGACCCGCTGGGCTTCTACAAGAAGCAGGGGCTCAATGTCAGCGTGATCAAGACCGCCGGCTGGGCGCTGATCCGCGACAAGGTGCAGAACCGCGAATACGACGCCTCGCACATGCTGGCGCCGATGCCGCTGGCCATGTCCATGGGCGCCGGTTCCAATCCGATGCCGATCAACGTCGCCACCATCCAGAACACCAACGGCCAGGCCATCACCCTGCACGTCAAGCACAAGGACAAGCGCGATCCGAAGATGTGGAAGGGCTTCAAGTTCGCCGTGCCCTTCGAATACTCGATGCACAACTTCCTGTTGCGCTACTACGTCGCCGAACACGGCCTCGACCCGGACAAGGACATCCAGATCCGCGTCGTGCCGCCGCCCGAGATGGTGGCCAACCTGCGCGCCGGCAACCTCGACGGCTACCTCGGCCCCGACCCCTTCAACCAGCGCGCGGTGTATGACGAAGTCGGCTTCCTGCACATCCTTTCGAAAGACCTGTGGGAGGGCCACCCCTGCTGCTCCTTCGGCGTGCCGGCGGACTTCGTCAAGCAGAACCCGAACACCTTCGCCGCGCTCTACCGCGCCGTGCTGACCGCTGCGGCAATGGCCCGCGACCCGAAGAACCGCTCGCTGATGGCCGAGGTGCTGTCGCCGGCGAACTACCTGAACCAGCCGAAGACCGTGCTCGAACAGGTGCTCACCGGCAAGTTCGCCGACGGCCTGGGCAACGTGCAGAACGTGCCGAACCGCGCCGATTTCGATCCCTTCCCGTGGTATTCGATGGCGGTGTGGATCCTGACGCAGATGAAGCGCTGGGGTTACGTCAAGGGCGACATCCGCTACAAGGACATCGCCGAGAAGGTGTACCTGCTGACCGACGCCAGGAAGCGCATGGCCGAACTCGGCATGACGGCGCCGAAGGCGGACTACCAGAAGTTCAAGGTGATGGGCAAGGAGTTCGACTACAGCAAGCCCGAAGCCTACGTGAACAGCTTTGCCATCAAGCGCAGCTAGGGAACGGCCATGAACCGCCTGACACTCAAGGCCGCCTTCCTTTCGGCGATTCTCTTCGCCGTGTTCATCGGCGCCTGGCATCTGGCAACCCTGCCGACGGGCGGCGCGGTTTCCGCCGCGGATGCCGAGTATGCCAAGCTGATGGGCGCGGGAGCACAGAAGAGCGACGGCTTCCCGCCCCCGGCGGAGATAGGCAAAGCCTTCGTGCATTACCTGTCGGACCCCATGTACGACAAGGGGCCCAACGACAAGGGCATCGCCATCCAGCTCGGCTATTCGCTGCTGCGGGTGGCAATCGGCTTCGCCATCGCCATCGTGATCGCGGTTCCGGTGGGCTTCCTGATCGGCATGTCGCCGCTGGCGATGAAAGCGCTCGACCCCTTCATCCAGGTGTTGAAGCCGATCTCGCCGCTGGCGTGGATGCCGCTGGCGCTTTACACGCTGAAGGACTCGAACGTCTCCGGCATCTTCGTCATCTTCATCTGCTCGATCTGGCCGATGCTGATCAACACCGCCTTCGGCGTCGCTTCGGTGCGCCGCGACTGGATCAACGTCGCCCGCACCCTGGAAGTCAATCCGCTGCGCAAGGCCTTTCTGGTGATCCTGCCGGCCGCGGCGCCGACGATACTGACCGGCATGCGCATCTCGATGGGCATCGCCTGGCTGGTGATCGTCGCCGCCGAGATGCTGGTCGGCGGCACCGGGATCGGCTACTTCGTCTGGAACGAGTGGAACAACCTGGCCCTGCCCAACGTGATCTTCGCGATCACCATGATCGGCCTGGTCGGCATGGTGCTGGACCTGCTGTTCGGCTGGCTGCAGAAGCTGGTCACCTATCGGGAATGAACACACCATGAGCACGCACTTCCTTACTGTTGAAAGCCTCAAGAAAGTCTTCCCGGCAACCAACGGCGTCGCCAACCTGCCGGTGTTCGACGACATCAACTTCCACATCGACAAGGGCGAGTTCGTCTGCATCGTCGGCCACTCCGGCTGCGGCAAGACCACCATCCTCAACGTGCTGGCCGGGCTCGACGAAGCCAGCTCGGGCGGCGCCTTCATGGACGGCCGCGAAGTCAAAGGCCCCAGCCTCGATCGCGGCGTGGTGTTCCAGAGCCACGCCCTGATGCCCTGGATGAGCGTGCTGGGCAACGTCGCCTTCGCCGTGAAATCCAAGTGGCCGGACTGGTCCAAGCAGAAGGTCGCCGAACACTGCACCGGCTACCTGGAAATGGTCGGCCTCGGCCACGCCGTGCACAAGAAGCCGGCGGAACTCTCGGGCGGCATGAAGCAGCGCGTCGGCATCGCCCGCGCCTTCGCCATCCAGCCCAAGATGCTGCTGCTCGACGAACCCTTCGGCGCGCTCGATGCGCTGACGCGCGGCACCATCCAGGACGAGTTGCTGAAAATCGTGCAGGCCACGCACCAGACCGTGTTCATGATCACGCACGACGTCGACGAGGCCATCCTGCTCGCCGACAAGATCCTGCTGATGAGCAACGGCCCGCATGCCAAGATCGCGGAAATCGTCGAGATCACCATGCCGCGCAGCCGGACCCGCGCTGAAATCCATCACGATCCGCAGTACTACCGGATCCGCAACCACCTGGTGGATTTCCTCGTCAATCGCTCGAAGACCTACGCCGGCGCAGAAGCCGAAACGGCCCACGACGCGAAGAACCCACCCGTGGTCCGCCCCGGACTCGATGGCGAACGCGCACCGGTAATCACGCTGGCGACGGAAAAGGTCACCTCCCAGTTGCAGCAGGTCAAACACGCAGTCAATCAGTAGGACACAACGTTCATGGCATCAAGCGTCACCCGCTGAGATGAAACAGACGAAAAGCCAATTGTTCGCCCGCCCCCTTTCCCCCCTCGCGGGGGGTTACTGTTCAGCGCGCTGCGCGCGCTTGTCGCCGGGGATTCCGCACGAAGCATTTCACGCCAAAGGAGAAACACATGAACCGCAATGACGTCACCGAAATGATCATCGCCGCCAAGATCAAGAAAGGCCTCAAATGGGAGGACGTGGCGAAGAAAGTCGGACTGTCCAAGGAATGGGTCACCGCCGGCTGCCTCGGCCAGATGACTTTCGACAAGAAGCAGGCCGCCGTGCTCGGCAAGGTTTTCGGCCTGCCGCCGGATGCCGTGGCGCTGCTGCAGGTGGTGCCCTACAAGGGCTCGCTGCCGACCTCGGTGCCGACCGATCCACTCATCTACCGCTTCTACGAACTGATCAGCGTGTACGGCACGACCTTCAAGGAACTGATCCACGAGGAATTCGGCGACGGCATCATGTCCGCCATCGATTTCAAGATGGATCTGAAACGCGAACCGAATCCCAACGGCGACCGAGTGAACATCGTCATGTCGGGCAAGTTCCTGCCCTACAAGACCTACTAGGCCCATCCCGCGCGTCCGGCCCGCCGGGTCGGACGCGGCATGCACGAAAGGCAAGGCAGCACATGTCGAAGATTTTCATGAAGTCCTCCTGGGGCAGCGACGACCCGACCCGCGCCGCGATGGTGTTCGGCCACAGCGCGGCACTGGCGAAAGCCGGCCACGAGATCCGCATCTTCCTGCTCGGCGAGGCCTCGGTGCTGGCGCGCAAGGCCATTCGCGACCAGCTCTTCCCGGTCGGCTGGCCGGCGCTGGCGGAGCAATGGCAGAGCTGCGTCGACCTCGGCGTCAAGATCGAAGTCTGCGATGCCTGCCGCATCGCGCGCGGCATCAGCGACGACGACCTCGCCGCCTTCAGCGCCACGATCGGCAGCCCCGCCACCCTGGTCGCCGGCATCGAATGGGCGGACAAGGTGATCGCGGAATAATCTCAGTAAGGCTTCAGGTCGAGCACCGGCGTGTCGGCGAAGGCGTCGATCTCGCCGATCTCGATCATGTTGCCGCGCACCGCGATCACCGTCACCTGCGTCAGCGCGATCAGGTTGGGCCGGAACGGCGAGCGTGTGGCAAATACGCCGCGCAGCGGATTGTCGGGATTGCCGCGCGGATGCACCTGCAGGATCGCGCGCTTGTCAGGTGCATCGTTGCGATCGAACCACCAGAACACCCAGAGCGACGACAATTGATCGACGCCGAGCAGCGCCGCCTGGTAGCGCGGCTCGACCTCGATGAAGGTCCTGCCGCCTGACTTGCGCACCCAGCCGATCGGACTCACCGAATAGACAGGCGCGGCCTTCGTCGTTGCCTCGGCCCGTAGCGGCGGACTCCAGCAAACCGCCAGGACAAGCGCGGCCAGCGGCAGGCAGGCGTATTGCAGCAGGCGTTCAGGGGTGGGATGCATGGCGGGCCTTCACGGGTCATTGAAGTTCGCACATTGTGCGGCAAGCGCCAAAAGTCGGCGGTGGCGACACGGCGAACATCGTGCCACCAGCAAGTGACAGGACCGCGCACCCTCCCTTATAGTGAGCCCGGCAAACACCAGCGACCGCATGTCGCGTCCGGGACTTTTGCGCCGTTGCCGATGCGCGGTGGCGGAGCTCCCGGGAAACCGGGCAAGGAACATCTCATGAAGCTCTTCTTTCGATTTGCGCAGACAGCGACAGGCGCGCTTCTCCTGGCACTTGCCGCACCCGTGGCCGCCGATCCGGCGAAGGCCGACGGGACAGTCGACGCGGCGGCCATCTACCTGCGGGTCTGCTCCGCCTGCCACGGCGAAAAGGGCGACGCCAACAGCCTCGCACGGGGCGCACTCGCCAAGCGCCCGAGGAACTTCACGGCGCCGGAAGCGCGCTTGCGGCTCAACCGCGAGTACATGATCGCCATCGTCCGCGACGGCCGTCCGCATACGCCGATGACAGGGCGCGCCTCACGCCTGAGCCAGGAGGAAATCGAAGCGGTGGTCGATTACATCCGCGAGCGTTTCATGTCCGCCGCGCCCGACCGTGCGCCGACGCCAGGCAGCCGCTGAGCCGCGCGCCGGACAGTCGCTATTTGTTGGCCAGCACCACCAGGTCCGCCTGCATGGACGGCGAATGCGTGCGGCAGATGATCTTGAAGATGCCGGCCTTGTCGGCGGTAAAGGTGAGCCGGGTGATCTGGCCGCGCCGCACCGTGCCGGTCAGCCAGTAGCCCTCGATGGTGAACGGGTGTTCGTTGCCGTTGATGCCGACGATCTCCAGGGTGACCTTGTCACCCTGGTTCACCACGATGGTGCCGGGGTCCCAGCGGTAGCTGGACACCTCCCAGCGGCCCTTGTCGTCCGGCTTTTTCAGCAGGTAGCCGCCACCTTCCGGAATCGGGTCGGTCGGAAACGGTTCGTGGTCCACATGCACGCCACCCTTGGACTCCACCGCCGCGACATAGATCGTGCGCTCCCGCGGTGCCTGTGCCGCCTTGTCTTGCGCCAGGGCGGGCAGTACGAAGGCGCCGCCGGCAATCATCGCCAGTAACCAGTGGGTCATTTTCTTGCTCCGCGTAGTGAGTGCTGGATGGGTCGGCATCAGCATATCCCGCTTTCTCCTTCTCGATCGGCCCGCATTCATCGACGCAGGGCATGCCAATCGGGCTATCGGCTTATGCCGTGATGCCGTCGCCCTGCTACTCCGTGACTTCCGCCTCGACCAGCTTCGCCAGCAGCGCGAGCGATTCCTGCCAGCCCAGGTAGCAGGCTTCGACCGGGATCGGTTCCGGGATGCCATCCTGCACGATGTTCAGCTCGGTGCCGAAGTTCGTCGCCCGCAGGCTCACCGTGGTCTTCATCACGCCGGCGAGCTTGGGGTCGTCGAAGCGGTCGGTATAGGAAATCCGCTCATGGGGCACCAGTTCCAGGTACTCGCCGCCGAAGGCATGGGCCTGCTGGTTGCTGAAGTTGGTGAAGGACATGCGGAAGCCGCCGCCCACCTTCGCCTCCATGTGATGCACGCGGCCGGTGAAGCCGTTGGGCGGCAGCCACTTGGCCATGGCGTCGGCATCGAGGAAGGCGCGGTAGATCCGCTCGGCCGGTGCGCGAATCACGCGGTGAAATCGGACGGTGCCGGTAGCCATTCAAGGTACTCCCCGAAAGGTTTGGAGAAGCAACGATACGCCACGCCGGCGCATCACGAAAGTCGGCGGCGGCGGCACGGTGCGGCGCCGCGGCCCACCGCTCATTGCACCATGTACTGGAATCGCGCGCGGCAGCGGCCGAAGCAGTCGTGCATGGCCGGGGAATTCCAGTCGAGGCCGAGTTCCTCGACGGCCGGGGAATTGATCCGCGTTACCCGGTTCTTCGGCGACGAAGGAATGTCCAGCGCGCGCGCGACGCTCTCCGCGACATTGATGACCGCCTGCAACCGGCTGGTGACCACCGCGTCCTCATGGTGGTCTCGAATGGAAAGGATGAAGTCCTCGGGAAGCTGCCAGTGGGCAGCCAGCGCGGCGCCGATCAGGGTGTGGTCCACGCCGAAGATGGCGGCCTCGCGTTCGATGAGGCGGCCATCGACCATGGATTGGCGGTAGGCCTCCTGGAAGCGCTCCGCGTCCATGATGTGGAAGCACAGTTGGCCGACGTCGTGCAGGATGCCGGCGACGTAGGCCTTTTCGGTCGACACGCCGCACAGTTGCGCCAGTTCCTGCGCCACGATGGCGACGGCATGCGAATGGTTGAAGAGGAAGGTGGCGCCCTTGTCGTCGGCCATGAACTTGTTCATTGCCGCTGTAACGACGATGCGCTGGACCTGGGCGATGCCGATCAGCGAGGCAGCGACGAAGGGGTCGTGCAGATCCGGCTGCGCGTTAATGCGCCGCAGCCGGTTGGCGGTGGCGAGGATGCCGGAGGTGATCACCGGGTCGTTGCGGGCCAGGCGGGTCAGGGCATCCATCGACGCGTCCTCGTCGCGCAGCATCTCCAGCAGTTGCAGCACCACCTTGGGAAAGGGCGGCAGGTGTTTGGCGATCGTCGCGATCGCGACCGGAAGCCTATCTACGGTCAGCATGTGGACGGGCCGCAGGCCAGCAGCGCGTCGCGCAGGCGGCGGCAGGCTTCGTTGGGCTGGTCGCCGAAGATCTCGGCCAGGCGCTGCTCGTGGCCGGCGACGGCCGCCGCCCGTGCCGCCTCGTCAGGCGCGGCGTCCTGAAGCACGGCGACACATTCGACGCCCTTGTTCACCAGTTGCGCGATGGTGCTGGTGGTGACGCCGGTGCCCACGGCGATGCGCAGCGTGACCTGGTTGCCGTGCCCGCCCTGGACCGGACGCGCGATCACCATGCCGGGAGTGAGCCGGGCGATCGGGAGCCAGCAGTAGCAGTCGGGTACCGCGTCGGCGGAGAAAAGGTCATCGGAACTCATGGCGCAATGGTAACTCTTTGGACAGATTGCACCCGATATGCCACCGCGGATGACCTTGCACAATGCCGGCCCCGGCGCGATCGCCGGGCGCCATGTAGGATACCTCCGGCATAGCATTTGCCCGAAAGCCCCGACCACCGTTTCCGGACCACCCATGCTGACCTCAAGCGAACTCGATTCCCTGCCCCCCGGCCTGGTTTGGCTGGCCTGGGGCGGCTTCGTCCTCGGCGGATACCTGTGCGTCCTGAACTTCCGAATCTTTCTTGCCTGGCTCATGCATCGCCTGCGCAAGGATCCGGAAGACTCCTATCGACACGTATCGGCGATACCCATCCTGGGTTCATTGATCGTCGCCCTCATGCTCAGGACGCTGGGCTCGATACCCGAGGCCATGGTCATCGGCATCGTGCTGATCGTAATCGACATGGGAGGCATCCACTGGGGAATCGCGGGCATCGGCGTGCACCTGCTCCACCAACTGCTAAAGAAGCTGAGGTAACAGGAGCGCCCGGCCGGCGCCCGCAATCCTTGCAATGACGATTCGAACGCGACCAGTGTCTGCTGCGGGAATGAAACTTGAATTTCGACGTTGCCGGCACCACACGGACTGCAAGGTGGTCGCGGTCGCATGCGCCGCGCTTCTCGTCAGCAAGTCCCGCCTGCTGGTCTGGCTCGCTGCGCGTTGCGCGATCAATCGTTCGAAGAGAAAGTCGGCGACCGCGGAACGGCGGGACCGTGCCCTCTGCGCTCTGTCAGCTTGGCCGGCTGTCGGGCTGCAATCGCCTCATTTCGGACTATCAAACCCTCAGCCCTGTAGCCAAGCTCTAGCTTCGTCCATTGTCTGAAAAATTCGTGATTCGTGTGGCGTTGCGTATTCGGGTGACTCGATACGCCGACACAACGACAACGTCGGCTTACTACAAGCCACAAGAGCACCACGAATACTCGGGAGATAAACAGACACGCCTATGCTTTCAACCGTGTGCGTCATTAAATCGTCATCAGTGAGGTTATGGCTAGTCACATCGGAAAAGTCGTTGATTACCCACTTCGAACTATCCAAACGCGGGTCTTCAGTAACTGCGCGGTGTGCAGAAAGCCAGTCCTCGCGAGAAAGACATCCGTGGAACCGCTTCACGACTCCATCAGGCTCCCACAGAACTTCATAGGACATGAGTCATCTCCTCCCATCACTCTTCATTTCATACTATTAGCGTAGACCAACATGTCAGGAAAAATAGTGTCTGCAATAGGTTCGTTGCGGCACCAGGCACTCAGTAGGCCAGAGGCTGGTTGTGGCCGAGTGCGGAAGTAGTTGCCACGCACACCGCCCGCCGGATCCAGCGCACTCAATTACTGCACCACCCCCAGCCGCCCGTTGTGGCTGCCCATGTACCAGTAGCGCCCGGCGGCGTCGATGACGGCCTTGCGGATGCCGAGGTTCTTCGAGGGCAGCGTGACGACGCGGAATTCCTCTTTCGCCGGATCGAACACGGAGACGGTGTCGGTGTCGATGCCGTTGATCCAGATGCGCCCGGCGGCGTCGGCGGTGACGGCGTAGGCGCGCTCGCCGCCGGCCTTCGGCAGCGCCCAGGTCTTGACGATGCGCTTCGCCTTGGGATCCAGCTTCGCCAGCCGGCCATTGCCATAGTAGGCCACCCACAGGCTGCCGTCGGGCGCGGTGGCGATGCGGCGCGGCAGCGAGCCGGCGCCGGTCGCTACCGCACCGGTCTTCCCGCTGGCGGGATCGATCCAGCCCAGCGCGTCGCCGGCCAGGCGGCAGACCCAGACGATGCCATCGCGGTCGATGGCGAGGCCGTAGGGATTGCCGCTCATCGGGTACTCGTCGATCCTGCCGCTGGCGCGATCCAGGCGGCCGACGCGCTGGCCGTTCTGGATGGTGAACCACAGCAGGCCCTTGCCGTCGATGACGATGGTGTGCGGGTCGCCGCCGCCGGGTACCTTGTACTCGCTGACCTTGCCGCTCTTCGGATCGAGGCGGCCGATGGTGCCGTTGCCGTTGCCGGTGTACCAGACGATGCCGGCCTCGTCGACAAGGAGGCCGTGCGGCCTTGCGCCGGGCGGCAGTTCCCACTCCGTGAATTTTTCGGTGGCGGTGGCGAAGCGCGCGATGCGGTTGCCATGCATCACGGCAATGTAGATGTTGCCGTCGGGCGCGGGCGCCGGGTCGCGCGCGAAGCTGGGCGTCGGCACCGGCCATTCGCGCGCCTGCCCGGCGATCTGTTTCAGCGCGCCCGGCGTAACGCCATAGTTCGAGCCGCCGGCGATCGCGCTGCCGGCGACGATGGCAAGGGCAAGGATGCAAGCACGGCCAGTGGACATGGTTCCCTCCCGATCGGACGAGGTTCAAGTATCCGGGCGCCCACGGGCGCCGTCAATGCGCGGCGCGGCGCAGCGGCGGCAAATCGGCGGTGCTACACTCGCCGCCCCGCAACCACCGGCGACGCATCATGGCTTTCTGGCTACGTTTCTCGGCAGCAGGCAAGGAGCATTTCGGCACCCTCGACGGCGGCAGGGTGACCGTCTGGCGCGGCGACATGTTCGCCGGCCCGCAGCCAACCGACCTTGGCTTTCCGCTCGCCGACGTGCGCATCCTCGCCCCCTGCCGGCCGGGCAAGATGATCGGCCTGTGGAACAACTTCCACGAGCGCGCGGCAAAGGAGGGCCTGCAGCGCCCCGCGCATCCACTCTATTTCCTCAAGGCCGCCACCTGCGTCGCCGCCCACGGCGAGGCCATCCGCCGCCCGCCGGGCTATGCCGGCGCGATGGTGTTCGAGGCGGAACTCGGCATCGTGATCGGCAAGCGGGTTTCCTGCATCGATGTCGCGGCGGCGCCGGCGGCGATCTTCGGCTACACCTGCGTCAATGACGTCACCGCGCGCGACCTGATGCGGCTCGACCCGGCCTTCGTGCACTGGACGCGCGCCAAGAGCTTCGACAGCTTCGGCCCCTTCGGCCCGGTGATCGCCAGCGGGCTCGACCCGGCCGGCCTGCGCGTGCGCGCCATCGTCGCCGGGCGCGAGTTGCAGAACTACCCGGTGGCCGACATGTTCTTTTCGCCGGCGGAAATCGTCAGCCACATCTCGCATGACATGACGCTGGAACCCGGCGACGTGATCGCCTGCGGCACCTCGGTCGGCGCCGGGGCGCTGGCCGATGGCGACACGGTCGAGGTCTCGATCGACGGCGTGGGGCGCCTGGTCAATCGCTGCGTCTGAGTGTCGGCGCGGGGCGGGCGCCGGCTTTCGCGGTTTTAGCTGGAAAGCCAGCGCAAAGCCGACTCGATATTGTCGAAAAGCCGCGTATCCCAAATGTTTTCGAGATCGCCGGACACCGACAGGTAATGTTCCACCCGTTCACGCACATGGCCATCGGGTACGACGATGGCGCCCCGCAACGAACTCCTGATGATCGACGCACCCTTGTCGGTGGCCGCTGCGGTTTCGATCTCTTCATCGCCGATGTTCAGCCGGACAATGCGGCTCATGTCCCAAAGGGCAAAGCGCACCGTGTCAAGCCTCGGTTCGCCGGTGAGCTCTTAGTTTACGGCCTCGATTTCCCAAGACGACACCTCGCTCGAGAATTCGGCGAAGAAGCCCTCGTCTTCCCAACGGATTCGATGCGGCATGGGTTTTGGCGGTGGTATTGGACAAAGCAGTGTTGCATGACCGCGAGCCAATCCGCTTGCGGTGCGTCAACTCGCGAAATGTGGCTCGCCGCGCGTCTTCTTCGCAGCGCGCTCCATCACTTCCCGCGAGGCGCCGACCATCGGCGCGGGATTGTCGCCGCCGCCTTCGATGAAGACGATCTCCAGGCCAGGGAAGCGCGCGTTGGCCGACGCGCATTCGTTCATCTTCCGCCAATCTGGACCAAATCCCTCCGTCGTTGTATAACTCGCGCCCTCCGACGATCCGCAGGTGCCTTGCAGTGAGCATTCTTCCCGTAGTCGACGCCATCGGTGTCTTTGCCTTCGCCCTCTCCGGCTTGCTGGAGGCGCGGCGGCGCGACATGGACCTGGTCGGACTGTTCGTGGTTGCGCTGGTGACGGCCTTTGGCGGCGGCACCCTGCGCGACCTGCTGCTGGACCGCAGCCCCCTGTTCTGGATCGAGCACGACATCTATGCCATCGCGATCATGGGGCTGTCACTGGCATTCGCACTGATCCCCGCGACCGGACGCGTGCCGGCCGGCGTGCTGCTTGTTGCCGATGCGGTCGGGCTGGGGCTGTTCAGCGTGGCGGGCGCCGGCTATGCGCTGGAAGCCGGCACCTCGCTGTTCATCGCCGCGCTGATGGGCGTGATGACCGGAACTTTCGGCGGCGTGATCCGTGATGTCCTGTGCAACGAGCTGCCCTCGCTATTCCGCCAGACGCCGCTGTACGCCACCTGTGCCTTTGCCGGCTGCTACCTTTATTTCGGTCTGGCACGCACTCCGCTATCCGGCGAACTGGCGGTATGGATCGCGATCGTCGTGATCGCGGCCTTCCGCCTGGCGGCCGTGCGCTGGCATTGGGTCCTGCCCGTTTCGCGGCACTGATCAGGCCCGCAGGTAGCGGGCGAATAGAGCGGCGAGCGGCTTCGCCGCGCTGGACAGAGGCACCCCGCGCAGTTTCAACAGGCCCAGCGTCATCGGTGGCGGCAAGGGCTTCACGTCGAAGCAGACGATGCCGTGGCCGAACAAGGCATCATTGAACAACTGCGCCGGCCCGATGCAGATCCGGTCGGTACGGCGCATCATCTCGGTCATCAGCAAGGGTGAGGCGCAGCGAATGACCTGGCGCGGACCATCGATGCCGTGGGCCGTCATCCAAGCCAGCAGGTTGTTGCCTTGACTGCCGGGACTGAGGTTGAGCACCCATTTCGCCTCCCGGAGTTCGCTCCAGCGCTTAGCCCCGGCCAGCGGGTGCCCCTTGCGGCCACCCAGCGCCGGCTGCACCGTGGCCAGGGGCTCGAAGTCGATTTCGTAGGGCAGGTCGGCGGCGTCGGCAATCGCCACGGCGAAATCCAGCCGGCCTTCAAAAAGATCGGGCAGCACCGTGGTCAACAGGCCTTCGGTCAAGCCGATTTCGGCATCCGGTTGCAGGCGCTCGTAGTCGCGCAAGACGCGCGGCAACACCAGGGCCGCCGCCATCGGGGTTACCGCGATCACCACGCGCACCCCGGCGCCGCCACGCAACAGGCGTATCTCTTCCTGAGCCTTGTCGAGGATCGACAAGGCCAGGCGCGCGCGCGTCAACAGCGTATTGCCGGCCGGCGTGAACTCGATGCCCTTGTAGCTGCGCAACAGCAGTTCCGCGCCGACGGCTTCCTCAAGCTCGCGCAAGGCCTTGGTCAGCGCGCTCTGGCTGAGATTCATGGCGCGCGCGGCGGCACGGATCGAATTGCTCTCCGCCACCTGCACCAGCGCCCTGAGATGATGGTCTTTCATAAATTTTGGTGATTCGTTCTGGTTGTCACCAAGCGGAAAATATCACTTTATTTGGTGCACTGCGTACACCTACCATGGCTTCATGAATGCACGCGATACTTTTCCGACCGATCCCGATGCCGAGGCAATGACGGCCTGGCGGCATACCATACACCGTCATCCGGAACTCGGATTCAAGGAATTCAAGACCAGCACCCTGGTTGCCGACCTGCTCGGCCAATGGGGCTATGGGGTGACGACCGGCCTGGCGGTGACCGGGGTGGTGGGCACGCTGCGCTGGGGCCGCCATGAGGACGGCCTGCGCCTCGGACTGCGCGCCGACATGGACGCCCTGCCGATCGAGGAAGCCACCGGCCTGCCCTGGGCAAGCGCGACTCCCGGCCAGATGCACGCCTGCGGCCATGATGGCCACACGGCGATGCTGCTCGGCGCCGCACAGGTGCTGGCGCAAGCGGCGGCCGACGGCCAACTCGGCGACGGCGGCACCGCCCACCTGATCTTCCAGCCAGCGGAGGAACTCGGCGGCGGCGGCGGCGCCCGGCGCATGATCGAGGAAGGCCTGTTCGAGCGCTTTCCCTGTGACGCGATCTTCGCCATGCACAACTATCCGGGGATGCCCACCGGCCGTTTCCATTTCCGCAGCGGCCCGTTCATGGCCTCGTCCGACAAGGTGCTGATCCGCTTCCACGGCAAGGGCGGCCACGGCGCCATGCCCCATCTCGCGGTCGATCCGACGCTGCCGGCGGCGGCCACGGTGCTTGCCCTGCAAGGTATCGTCGGGCGCAACATCGACCCGATCAAGGATACCGCCGTCATCAGCGTGGGACGCATCACGGCCGGCAGCATGTACAACGTGATCCCGCAAACCGCCGAACTCGAACTCAGCGTGCGTGCGCTCGATCCGGCGGTGCGCGACCAGTTGCAGGCGCGCATCCTCGCCGTCGCCGAGGGCCATGCCGCCGCCCACGGCGTGCGCGCCGAGATCAGCTACGAGCGCGGCTACCCGGTGCTGGTGAACAGCGAAGCGGAAACCCGCTTTGCCGCCGACGTGGCGCGCCAGCGCTTCGTTGAATCGCAGGTGGATGCCGACGCCCTGCCGCTGGCCGGCAGCGAGGACTTCGCCTACATGCTGCAGCGGGTACCCGGCTGCTACCTGATGATCGGCAACGGCGACAATGGCCACGACGGCGGCTTGCGCGTCGGGCCGTGCAGCGTGCATAACCCGCATTTCGATTTCAACGACGAGTGCCTGCCGCTGGGTGCCGCCTACTGGGTGGCATTGGCCGAGCGCTTCTTTAAAATTTATCCAAGGAGGAATACGCCGTGAAGCTACGCAATCTGTTGGCCGCCCTGGCATCCGTCGCATTGGCCCCCGCCGCGGCGGCCGAAACCCTGAACATGTCGAGCTGGGTGCCGCCCACCCATTACGTACAAACCAAAGTCCTGGAACCGTGGATGGCCGACGTCGCCAAAGCCACCGAGGGACGGGTCACGATCAAGATCCTGCCCAAGCCGGTGGGCAGCCCGCCGCAGCACTGGGAACTGGCGCGCAAGGGCGTGGCCGACATCACCTGGGGCAACTTCACCTACGAACCGGACCGCTTCAAGTCGGTCTGGTTCGCCGAAATGCCCTTCGTCGGCAGTGACGCCGAGGCCAGTTCGCTGGCCTTGTGGGACACCTACCAGAAGTACCTGGCCAAGAACGCCGCCTACGAAGGCGTGGTGATGCTCGGCGTCGGCACGCTCGGCGGTGGCGTCTTCAATCACGGCAGCAAGCCCATCGCCGACATCGCCGACCTGAAGAACCAGAAGATCCGCATGGGCGGGCCAATCCAGAAGCGCCTGCTGGAAGATCTGGGCGCGATCCCGGTGGCGGCGCCCGGGCCCAAGGCTTACGAAATGCTCGAAGGCGGCGTCATCGATGCCTCGCTGCACCCGCTGGAATCGGTGGTCAACTTTCGCGTCGACGAGAAGCTGAAATTCCACACCAAGATACCCGGCGGCCTCTACGACGCCACCTTCTTCATCATCATCAACCAGGCCAAGTGGAACAAGCTCTCGCAAGCCGACCGCGATGCCATCATGAAGGTCTCCGGCCCGGTACTGACCAAACGCTGGGGCGCACAGTTCAACACCGAGAACAAGGCAGCGGAAGCCAAGCTGCGCAACGACAAGCACACCTTCAGCGAGCCGTCGAAAGCGCTCATGGACCGCATCACCACGGTGCGCAACGCCATGCTCAAGGACTGGATGGCGGAAGGCGCCAGCTTCGGCCTGAGCAATCCTAAGGAAGTCGTCGATTTCTTCGAGAAGCAATACAAGAGCCACGCGAAGCAATAATCGCGGATGACCAAGATGAATGCATCCCGGTCCGCATGTCATCAGGGAGCAGGCGATGCAGGCATTGATGGAAAAGCTGCGACGGCCATTGGAAGGGGCGATGATCCTGATGCTGTTCCTCATGATCGCCCTGACCTTCGCCGATGTGCTGGGGCGCAAGCTGTTCTCCAAACCGGTGTATGGCGCGCACGACCTCACCGAGCACCTGATGGCCTTGATCGTGTTCGCCGGCCTGCCGCTGCTCACGGCGCAACGCGGCCACCTCTGCGTCGACCTGTTCGATCGTTTCCTCGGCCATCCGCGCCTGATGTGGTGGCACCACACGATTGCCGTGGCCATGGCCGGCACCTTGTTCGTGGTGGCCTGGCAATACGGCCTCGCCGCCATCGACGCGGTCAAGATCCGCGAGATCAGCCAGGAACTGTCGATCCCGCGCGGCTGGATCTACTGGTACATGGCCGTGTCGGCGGGACTTTCCGGAGTTCTCGCCCTGCTCGCCAAACACACGCCGCACCACGCCCACAACGTGCAGGAAATGATCGACGGCGGAGCCGTTTGATGGAGTACAGACCATGACCATCGGCATCCTTGCCCTGCTGGCGGTACTCGTACTGGCCTTCGCCCGCGTGCCGCTCGGCTTCTCGATGCTGATCGTGTCCTGGGCCGGCCTCGGCCTGGTCAATGGCTGGGACAACGCCAATACGCTGGTGCCGCTGACCATCACGGAGGCGGTGTTCTCCTACGACCTGGCGGTGGTGCCGATGTTCATCCTGATGGGCAACATCCTGTCGCGCACCGGGATTTCCGACGACCTGTTTCGCGCCGCCTATGCCTTCCTCGGCTCGGTGCGCGGCGGACTGGCACTATCGACCATGGTGACCTGCGCCGGCTTTTCCGCCGTCTGCGGCTCCAGCCTGGCCACCGCCGCCACCATGTCCAAGGTCGCCTACCCGAGCATGAAGCGCTACGGCTATTCGGAAGAACTCGCCACCGCCACCATCGCCGCCGGCGGCACCCTGGGCATCCTGATTCCGCCCTCGATCATCCTGATGATCTACGGCTTCCTGACGCAAACCAACATCGGCCACCTGTTCATCGCCGGCGTGCTGCCGGGCCTGGTCGGCCTGGCGCTCTACATGTGCGCCATCGTCTGGGTGGCCTGGCGGCGCCCCCACGAGGCCCCGGCGGGCGATCCCGTCGGATGGAACGAGAAGCTCGCCTCGCTGCGCGGCGTCTGGCCCTTCGCCCTGCTTTTCCTGCTGATCATCGGCGGCCTCTACGGCGCCATCTTCACCGCCACCGAGGCCGCCGGCATGGGCGCCGGATTCGCCCTGATCATCGCCCTGATGCAAGGGCGCCTGACCTGGAAGGGCTTCCGCGAGGTCTTCGTCGAGACGGCAAGCACCTCGACCATGCTCTACTTCGTACTGTTCGGCGCCATGCTCTTCGCCAAGCTGGTGTCCTATTCCGGACTTGGCGAAGGCCTCCTCGAAATGATGCGCAGCGCCGGCCTCGGCGCCTATGGCACGCTGTTCGCCGTGCTGGCGGTGTTCATCCTGCTCGGCTGCGTGATGGACACCATGGCCATCATCCTGATCTGCGTGCCGCTGTTCCTGCCGACGCTGGCGGCGCACGGATTCGACCTGATCTGGTTCGGCGTGATCGCGGTGGTGCTGACGGAAATCGGACTGATCACGCCACCGGTCGGCATGAACGTCTTCGTGCTCAAGGCATGTCTTTCCCACGTTCCCTTGAAAACGATCTTCAAGGGTCTGATCCCCTTCATCAGCGCCGACATCATTCGCCTCGGCATCCTGATCAGCTTTCCCTCGATCTCGCTGGTCCTGGTCAGACTGATGAAGTGACCGGCGTCGCCGGAACCTCTGCGCTGCCGGCAGGAACGCCGTACCGTCAGCGCCGACTTCCGGTCCTGGGCAACCGTCGCTCAGCGTGCCGGCAGCATGCCCTGGCTTGTCGCCGGCGGCGACGTCGATCACGTAGAGCGTGAGGTCGGACAGCTCGGGGCTGAAAGTGGCGGCGAGGTTGTCGCCGCCACTTTCGATGAAGACGATCTCCAGCCCCGGAAAGCGCGCGTTGAGCCGGTCTACGGCTTCGAGGTTGATCGAGGCATCCTCGCGGATCGCCGTGTGCGGACAGCCGCCGGTCTCGACGCCGATGATGCGCTCCGGCGCCAGCGCGGCGTTCTTCACCAGGAACTGGGCGTCCTCCTCCGTATAGATGTCGTTGGTGACGGCGGCGATGTTGTACTTGTCGCGCAACGCCTGGCACAGGGCCAGGGTCAGTGCCGTCTTGCCGGAGCCGACGGGGCCGCCGATGCCAATGCGAAGTGCCTGCTTGCTCATGATCTGAAAAGCCTCGAATACTGGGTTTCGTGGCGCGCGCAGGCAATGGCGAAGCCCGGCGCGAAGTTGCTGAAATCGTCGTCCGCGGTATCCAGCGCACGCTCGACCACGACGGGAATGCGGGCGCCGAGTTCGAGCAGGATGCGTTGTCCGGCGGCCTGGCCCAGCGGCACGGCCTTGAGCGCCGCCATGGTCTGGTTCTCCGCCCAACTCCAGAGCCAAGCCGTCATGGCGTCGGGCGGCGAGATTTTCCAGATCGCCGCGAGGCCGCTCCAGACGAACATGAAAGTCGGCGCCCCACGGGGACTTCCTTCGGTCGCCGGCAACGCGGCGATCTGCGCGACGAATTCGGGCGGCAGTTCGCGCAGGTCGGCCAGCAGGCGCCGCAGCGAATGCCCCATCTGCAGGGTTTCGGCCCGCAACTCGGCGCTCTCGCGACTGGCGAGGTAGCGCTCATCGAGTTCGCGCGCCGTGTCGTCGGCGCCGACTCGCCAGGCGTCCATCATCCGCGCCAGCAGCGGAGCCTCGTAGCGGCCGAGGTTCCACTCGAGCTGATCGCCCATCCAGCGCAGCGCGCCCGCCTCGTCCTTCACCGTGCCGGCCTCGATCGCCCACTCCAGGCCCTGCGAATAGCTGTAGGCGCCGACCGGCAGGGCCGGGCTGGCGAGCTGCAGCAGCCTGGCTAGCGCAAGGCATTGCTGAGCCATCCCCCCAGCCCCCTTCCCAGGGAAGGGGGTGACGTCGGTTCGCCGCTGTGCGGCTCCGGTTCCTGGCTGCGCCGCCCTTGGGGCGGACCTGCGGGCGGCGCTCATCGCTTGGCGAAATGATCGTGGATGCGCGGGCCGCGGCCTTCCCCGTCGGCGCTGTGGCCGTGGCCGCCATGCGCGCCGTAGGCGCCGCTTTCCGGCTCGAAGGGTGCTTCGACGGCGGCCACTTTCAGGCCCAGGCCGCGCACCATTTCGCCCAGCACATGGTCGGCGACGAAGCGCAGCTTGCCCGGCAGCAGCTGCACGGCGACGTGGCGGTTGCCAAGGTGGTAGGCGGCCTTGGCGATCAGCAGCGGATCGCCGCTCACCGCTTCGAGCAGGCCCTCCGGCGCGGCGACCACCTCGACCACGCGCCCGTCCTTGCCCAGCAGCCGGTCGCCGCCGCGCAGCACCGTGCCGCGTTCGAGGAAGAGGCCGCACTCCTCGCCACCGGCAAGCGTCGTCCGCAGGCGGCTCTTGCAGCGCAGGTCGAAGCCGAGTTCCAGCCGCTCGCTGGCGACCGCCTTGGGCTCGGCGAAGCTTTCGATGACCAGCATCGTCAGAACAGGAAATAGCGCTGCGTCATCGGCAGCGACTTGGCCGGCTCGCAGACCAGCAGTTCGCCATCGGCGCGCACGGCGTAGGTTTCGCTGTCGACCTCGATCACCGGCGTGGCGCTGTTGTGCACCATGTCGGCCTTGCTCACCTTGCGGCAGTTCTTCACCGGCTCCAGTCGCTTGGCGAGACCCAGCGCCGCGACGGCGGGATTCGTCATCGCCGCCTGCGAAACGAAGGTCAGCGAGGTCTTGAGCCCGCCGGCGAAGCTGCCGAACATCGGCCGGTAATGCACCGGCTGCGGCGTCGGGATCGATGCGTTGGGATCCCCCATCGCGGCGGCGGCGATCATGCCGCCCTTGAGGATCAGGCTCGGCTTGACGCCGAAGAAGGCCGGCCTCCACAGCACCAGGTCGGCCAGCTTGCCCGGCTCGATGGAGCCGACGACATGGCCGATGCCGTGGGTGATCGCCGGGTTGATGGTGTACTTGGCGATGTAGCGCCGCACGCGCATGTTGTCGTTGCGTGCCGTGTCCTCCTTCAGCGCGCCGCGCTGCAGCTTCATCTTGTGCGCGGTCTGCCAGGTGCGGATCAGCACCTCGCCGACGCGGCCCATGGCCTGCGAATCCGAGGACATCATGGAGAAGGCGCCGAGGTCGTGCAGGATGTCTTCGGCGGCGATGGTCTCGCGCCGGATGCGCGACTCGGCGAAGGCCACGTCCTCGGCGATCGCCGGATCGAGGTGGTGGCAGACCATCAGCATGTCGAGGTGCTCGTCGATGGTGTTGACCGTGTAGGGCATGGTCGGATTGGTCGACGAGGGCAGCACGTTGGGCAGGCCGGCGGCCTTGATGATGTCGGGCGCATGACCGCCACCCGCGCCTTCGGTGTGGAAAGTATGGATGGCGCGGCCCTTGAAGGCGGCCAGCGTAGCTTCGACGAAGCCGGATTCGTTGAGCGTGTCGGTGTGGATCGCCACCTGCACGTCCATCGCGTCGGCCACCGTCAGGCAGTTGTCGATCGCGGCCGGCGTGGTGCCCCAGTCTTCGTGCAGCTTGAGGCCCATGGCGCCGGCGGCGACCTGTTCGGCGAGCGGCCCCGGCAGCGAGGCGTTGCCCTTGCCGAGGAAGCCGAGGTTCATCGGGAAGGCATCAGCCGCGGCGAGCATGGAATGGATGTGCCACGGCCCCGGCGTGCAGGTGGTGGCGAAGGTTCCCGTGGCCGGCCCGGTGCCGCCGCCGATCATGGTGGTGACGCCGGACATCAGCGCCTCCTCGATCTGCTGCGGGCAGATGAAATGGATGTGCGAGTCGATGCCGCCGGCGGTGAGGATCATGCCCTCGCCGGCGATGATCTCGGTGCCGGCGCCGATGGCGATGGTGACGCCCGGCTGCACATCCGGATTGCCGGCCTTGCCGATGGCGGCAATCATGCCGCCCTTCAAGCCGACGTCGGCTTTGACGATGCCCAGCATGGCGTCGATGATCAGCGCGTTGGTGATCACGGTGTCGGCCACATCCTTCGCCAGCTTCTGGCCCTGCCCCATGCCGTCGCGGATCACCTTGCCGCCGCCGAACTTCACTTCCTCGCCGTGGATCGTGTAGTCCTTCTCGACCTCGATCCAGAGTTCGGTGTCGGCGAGGCTGACGCGGTCGCCGGTGGTGGGGCCGAACATCTCGGCATAGGCATTGCGGGTTATCTTCATTTCAGGCCTCCCATGACCTTGCCCTGAAAGCCATAAACTTTTCGTTCCCCGGCGTAGTCGACCAGTTCGACCGTCCGCGTCTGGCCCGGCTCGAAGCGCACCGCCGTGCCGGCCGCGATGTTGAGCCGCATGCCGCGCGCGGCGGCGCGATCGAAGGACAGGGCCGCGTTGGTTTCGAAGAAGTGATAGTGGGAGCCGACCTGGATCGGGCGGTCGCCGGTGTTGGCGACCTCGACGGTCAGCGTGCGGCGGCCGGCGTTGAGTTCGATCTCGCCGGCCTCGATTTTCATTTCGCCTGGAATCATTTTGTTTTCCTCAGACGATGGGGTTATGGACGGTGACCAATTTGGTTCCATCCGGAAAGGTCGCCTCGACCTGGATGTCGGGAATCATTTCCGGCACGCCTTCCATCACCTCGTCGCGCTTCAGCAGCGTGGTGCCATGGCTCATCAGCTCGGCCACGCTGCGCCCGTCGCGCGCGCCTTCGAGGATGCCGGCGGTGATGAAGGCCACCGCCTCCGGGTAGTTGAGCTTGAGGCCGCGATCCTTGCGCCGTTCGGCAACCAGGGCGGCGGTGAAGATCAGTAGCTTGTCCTTCTCGCGTGGCGTGAGTTCCATTCGCTCTCCTTTTCAGTTCTCAGGTATTCCAGATGCGTGGCACGGCCGCTTCGCGCCCGACCATGATCGGGCGCAAGTGTTGCCACAGTGCGACGAACCACTCGCGTGCCGCTTCCGCCGAATGGCCGAGGTAGCGCCCGACGAACAGGCCGGGCATGGCGCTGACGCCCCATTGCGCGGCAACTTCCATCGATCCCGCCGCACGACAGGCCGCCAGGGTTTGCGCCGGGATATCCATGCCGGCGGCCAGCACCGTGGAGCAGACGCTGTAACCGGCCAGCCCGATCGGCGACTGCAGCAGCGGGGAATCCCCCGCGATGCGGCCGCGTTCCTGCCACAGCAGCCGGCCGTCGATGCGGATATCGCTGGCGAGCCGCAAGCTGCCGCGCTCGAATTGCTCGCCGCTGGCGCGACGGCCCAGGCACAGGGTTTCGACGCCGATGTAGCGCGCGCCGTGACCGAGTTCCACGGTAGTACCCATGCGCGCCTGCGCGCCCGAGAAGACGATGCCTCCTGCGGCAGCCATTCCGCCGTGGCGCCAGCGCCGACTTTCAAATGAACCCATTGTTCCGCGATGGGACCGGCGGAGCGATACCACTTGCCGGCGCCGGGCGTGGTGAGCAGGGCCTGCGCATCGCCGCCGACCTCCACGTCGATCTGCAATCGGTCGCCGCCGACGATGCCGGAAGGCGGGTGCAGCACGATGGCATGGCACAGGCCGGGACCTTCGGGATAGAGCGCCTTCTGCACCCGCAGCGGACCGCAATGCTCGCGCCGCCCGAGAATGGTCGAATCCTCGCGGCGCGAGAAGCCTAGCGCGAGTGACGCCTGCCAGGAAGCTGAGACGGGTTCGGTGACCTGCATGGGGCGATCATACCGCCAGCAGTTCCCTGACCCCATCCGCCGCCATGTCCTTGCCGGCCCCGCGCTTGATGATTTCGCCGCGCTCCATGACCAGATACTGATCGGCCAGGCTCTCGGCGAAGTCGTAATACTGTTCGACCAGCAGGATGGCCATGTTGCCTTCCTCGGCCAAGGTTCGGATGGCGCGCTCGATATCCTTGATGATCGAGGGCTGGATGCCTTCGGTCGGCTCGTCGAGGATCAGGAGGCTGGGGCCGAAGGCCAGCGCGCGGCCGATGGCGAGTTGCTGCTGCTGGCCGCCGGAAAGGTCGCCGCCGCGGCGCTTCAGCATCTGCTTCAGCACCGGGAACATCTCGAAAATGCGCTCCGGGATCGGCGTGCCGCCGGGCCGCGTGGCGAGGCCCATCTGCAGGTTTTCCAGCACCGTCAGGCGCGGAAAGATCTCGCGGCCCTGCGGCACGTAGCCGATGCCGGCCCTGACGCGTTCGTGCGAGGGAGCGCGGGTGAGGTCTCGTCCGGAAAATGAAATGCTGCCGCTCTTCGATGGCACCAGGCCCGTCAGGCATTTCAGCAGCGTGGTCTTGCCGACGCCGTTGCGGCCGAGCACGGTGGTTACCTTGCCGATCGGCGCCTCGAAGCTGACGTCGCGCAGGATGTGGCTGCCGCTGTAGTACTGGTTGAGGTTTTCGACTTTAAGCATGATTTATTGGCTCGCCTTCGGCTCAGCGCCCAAGATACACCTCGATCACTCGCTGGTCGTTCTGCACCGTGGCGAGGTCGCCCTCGGCCAGCACCGAGCCTTCGTGCAGCACCGTGACCTTGCCGCCGAGCTGTTCGATGAAGGCCATGTCGTGCTCGACCACCACCAGGCTGTGCTTGCCGGCCAGCGACTTGAACAGCTCGCCGGTGCGTGCGGTTTCGTCGTCGGTCATGCCGGCCACCGGCTCGTCGAGCAGCAGCAGCTTGGGGTCCTGCATCAGCAGCATGCCGATTTCCAGCCACTGCTTCTGGCCGTGCGAAAGCAGGCCGGACTGGCGCCCGGCCTCGCCATCGAGGCGGATCAGGCGCAGGGTGTCGGAAATCTTGTCGTTGGCCTCGTCGTCGAGCCAGGCGAAGAGGCTGGTGCGGGCGCGCTTGTCGGTCTTCATCGAGAGTTCGAGGTTCTCGAACACCGTCAGGTTCTCGAAGATGGTCGGCTTCTGGAACTTGCGGCCGATGCCCAGGTGGGCGATCTCGGGCTCCGACATGCGGCGCACGTCGATGTTCTGGTCGAACATCACCTTGCCGCGATCGGCGCGCGTCTTGCCGGTGATGACGTCCATCATGGTGGTCTTGCCGGCGCCGTTGGGGCCGATGATGCAGCGCAGCTCGCCTTCCTCGATGTCCAGCGACAACTCGTTCAGCGCGCGGAAGCCGTCGAAGCTGACCGTGACTTCATGCAGCAACAGGATGCTCGGCCCGCTCATTTGGCAACCACCTGCGCGCGCTTTTCCCGCAGCTTGCGCCACAGCCCGACCACGCCGTCGGGCAGCCACAGCGTGACGCCGACGAACAGGGCTCCGAGGAAGAACAGCCAGTACTCGGGGAAGGCCATGGTGAAGAAGCTCTTGGCCAGATTGACGATGAAGGCGCCGATCACCGGGCCGATCAGCGTGGCTCGCCCGCCGACCGCGACCCAGATCGCGATTTCGATCGAGTTGGCCGGCGACATCTCGCCCGGGTTGATGATGCCGACCTGGGGCACGTACAGCGCACCGGCGATGCCGCACAGCAGCGCCGACAGGGTCCAGATGAACAGCTTGTAGTGCAGCGGGTTGTAGCCGATGAACATGACGCGCGACTCGGCGTCACGAATCGCCGCCAGCACCCGGCCGAGTTTCGAGGTGACGAGATAGCGGCCCAGCACCAGCGTCGCCAGCAGCATGGCGGCGGTGAGCGCGAACAGGCTGACGCGCATTTCCGGCGCGGTAATGCTGTAGCCGAGGATGCGCTTGAAGTCGGTGAAGCCATTGTTGCCGCCGAAACCGGTTTCGTTCCTGAAGAAGAACAGCATCGCGGCGAAGACCATGGCCTGGGTGATGATCGAGAAGTACACGCCCTTGATCCGCGAGCGGAAGGCGAAGAAGCCGAAGATCAGCGCCACCAGCGCCGGCACGGTGAGCACCAGGAACAGCACCCAGAGGATGGAGTCGGAACCTGTCCAGTACCAGGGCAGCGCCTTCCAGTCGAGGAAGACCATGAAGTCTGGCAGGTCGGACTGGTAGGAGCCGTCGCGCCCGATCTGGCGCATCAGGTACATGCCGAAGGCGTAGCCGCCGAGGGCGAAGAAGAGGCCGTGACCGAGCGAGAGGATGCCCGTGTAGCCCCAGATCAGGTCCATGGCAACTGCCACGATGGCATAGCACATGATCTTGCCGACCAGGGTGATGACGTAGGCCGAGACATGGAAGGGACTGCCCGCAGGCACCAGCAGGTGCAGGGCCGGCAGCAGGATCATGGTAACCACCGCGGCGACGGCGATGGCGATCCAGCCCTGCTTCGGCGTGGCGCTGAAGAAGCGGACGATGAATGGAACGCGCTTCATTTCAGCTTTCCACGAAGCGGCCCTTGAGGGCGAAAAGCCCCTGCGGACGCTTCTGGATGAACATGATGATGAACACCAGCACCACGATCTTGGCGATCACCGCGCCTGACCAGGCCTCGATGAACTTGGTGACGATGCCCAGCCCCAGCGCCGCCCACACCGCGCCGGCGAGCTGGCCGACGCCGCCCAGCACCACGACCATGAAGGAATCGACGATGTAGCCCTGGCCCATGTCGGGGCCGACGTTGGCGATCTGCGACAGGGCGACGCCGCCCAGGCCCGCGATGCCGGCGCCAAGGGCGAAGGCCACGGTGTCGATGCGCCCGGTCGGCACGCCGACGCAGCCCGCCATGGCACGGTTCTGCGTCACGGCCCGGACGAACATGCCCAGCCGAGTCTTGTTCATCAGCGCCCAGACCAGGGCCAGCACGAAGAGGGCGAAGCCGACGATGACGATGCGATTGAGCGGCAGGACGATGGACGGCAGGATCTCGATGCCGCCCGACATCCAGGTCGGGTTGGCGACTTCCACGTTCTGCGCGCCGAAGATCACGCGCGCCGCCTGGATCAGCATCAGCGACAAGCCCCAGGTGGCGAGCAGGGTTTCCAGCGCGCGGCCGTAGAGCCAGCGGATCACCGTGCGCTCGAGCAGCACACCGACGGCGGCGGCGGCGAAGAAGGCGACCGGCACGGCGGCCAGCAGGTACCAGTCAAGATGGTCGGGAAAATAGCTGCGGAACATGCCCTGCATGGCGTAGGTGGCATAGGCGCCAATCATCAGCAGCTCGCCGTGGGCCATGTTGATCACGCCCATCACTCCGTAGGTGATGGCCAGGCCCAAGGCCGCGAGCAGCAGGATGGAGCCGAGGCTGAGGCCGGAGAAGACGCGGCCGATGTTTTCCGCGAGGGTCAGCCTGTCCTTGACCGCGAGGTAGGACTGGAAGGCGGCGCGACGCACCTCGACTTCGGTCTCGTTGGCCGGCTCGGACTGTGCCTTGAGCATGGCCTGGGTATTGGGGTCGGCGCTGGATGCCAGGGATTTCGCCGCTGCGATGCGCACCTGCGGATCGGGGTCCTTGAGTGTCGCCGCCGCATGAATCTCGACCAGCAGGGCGCGTATCTTTGGCACGGTTTCGCGGTCGCGGGCCTTCGCCAGCATCGGCGCCATTGCGGCGTCTACATTGCCGGCGATTTCCTTGACCGCCGCAAAGCGCACTACCGGGTCGGGATCGATGAGTTTCAGCACCGCCAGCGCGCCTTCGAGTTCGCGGCGCACGCGGTTGTTGATCGATATGTCCTCGCCCTTGTCATCCTTCAGGCTGCCATCAGCCAGTTGCTGCAATACCGCCAGGGCCTCAGGCTCGGCGGTCAGCGCCAGCTTCTGGATGGCGGCGATCTTGTCGTCGGATTCCTCCGCCGCCAATTGGCGCACCAGGGCCGGGTTCGGCGCAGCGTGCGCAGCGCAACCCAGCAACAGCATCAGCAGGAGGAAAATTCGCGGGATCATGGATGTCTGGAAAAGGGCGCGGCCGGCCGTTGCCGGCCGCGCAATTGCTACTCTCTCTCTACCTACGCAAAACTTCTTACTTGGCCTTGGCGACCTCGGGCTCGTCCTTCTTCTTGTCGTTGCCGGCAATGAAGGGCGACCAGGGTTGGGCCTTGACCGGGCCCTTGGTCTTCCACACCACGTTGAACTGGCCGTCCGCCTTCACTTCGCCGATGAACACGGCGCGATGCAGGTGGTGGTTCTTCTCATCCATCTTGATGGTAAAGCCGGACGGCGCCTTGAACGTCTGCCCGCCCATCGCGGCGATGACCTTGTCGACATCGGTGCTCTTGGCCTTCTCGACCGCCTGCTTCCACATGTGGATGCCGATGTAGGTGGCTTCCATCGGGTCGTTGGTCACGACCGTATCGGCCTTCGGCAACTTCTGCTTCTTGGCCCAGTCGCGGTACTGCTTGATGAACTTGTCATTCTCCGGGTTCTTGATCGACTGGAAGTAGTTCCAGGCGGCGAGGTGACCCACAAGCGGCTTGGTATCGACGCCGCGCAATTCCTCTTCACCCACCGAGAAGGCGACCACCGGCACGTCCGTAGCCTTCAGGCCGGCGTTGCCGAGTTCCTTGTAGAAGGGCACGTTGGAGTCGCCGTTGATGGTCGACACCACGGCCGTCTTCTTGCCCTCGCCGGCGAACTTCTTGATCTTGGCGATGATGGTCTGGTAATCGCTGTGGCCGAAGGGGGTGTACTCCTCCATGATGTCGGCTTCGGCAACGCCCTTCGATTTCAGGAAGGCGCGCAGGATCTTGTTGGTGGTGCGCGGATAGACGTAGTCGGTGCCTAGCAGGACCCAGCGCTTGGCCGAGCCGCCGTCCTTCGACATCAGGTATTCGACAGCCGGAATCGCCTGCTGGTTGGGCGCGGCGCCGGTGTAGAAGACGTTCTTTTCAAGTTCTTCGCCCTCGTACTGGACGGGGTAGAACAAGAGGCCGTTGAGTTCCTTGAACACCGGGTTCACCGACTTGCGCGACACCGAGGTCCAGCAACCGAAGGTGACGGCGACCTTGTCCTGGGTCAGCAGCTGGCGCGCCTTCTCGGCGAACAGCGGCCAGTTCGAGGCAGGGTCGACCACCACGGGCTCGAGCTTCTTGCCCAGCACGCCGCCCTTGGCGTTGATTTCCTCAATGGCCATCAGCGCCGTTTCCTTGAGCGCGGTCTCGGAAATCGCCATGGTTCCCGACAACGAATGCAGGATGCCTACCTTGATGGTGTCGGCGGCGACGGCGGGCTGGGTGATGAAGCCGGCGGCGGCCAGTGCGATGGTTACGGCAGTAGCCTTGACGAAATTGCGACGTTGCATGGTGTACCCCTTTCGATGGATGTAAGCGGACCGACCGTCTGGATTGAAACGGTGCAGTTCTTACATAGCGAAGGGCGTGCCATGCACGGATTGCCAACATCGAAACCGCTGCAATCCACTGTTGTTGCTGGTTTAAGCCTCAAGCTCCCCTGCCCCGGACAGGGTCACGGCGGAAAACCGCCACGCACCAGAATGGCGTATGCGAAAAAAATCCCTGCTCCGTATTGGTGCGCTGCATCAAGCGCGGACCGGCAAGTGCCACCGGTCACCGGGTGCCGCTACTTCTTCCGCGTGGCGCCGGACTTGCGCGGCTTTGCCGCTGGCTTCGCATTGGCCGCCGGCGCCGGCGGCTTGTCACCGATCACGCCCTTGAGCGGGCAGATCTTGAATGCCGGGCATTTCTGGCAGCCGGCGACGATGGCGATCGGGCAAAGGGTCATGGTGATTCCAGTAGAGGTGACGCGGGACGCGCAGTATGGGGCGCAGGCGCCCCGGCGGGTAGTCGGCGCCGCCTAAACCGGCGGCGCGTCCGGATAGTCAGATCCGGTGGCAGACCAGGCAGAGTCGGGAGGCATCCTGGCGCAGGAAGACGCTGGCCGACTGGGGTGACTTGGCTTCCGCCGAGTCACCATGGCAGGAATCGCAATCCACCACCCGTTGCGGGCCGAACAGGCGTGGTTCGGCGGCATCGGCCATGCCATTGCCATTCTGATCGAAGAACCAGATGCCGTCGCGGCAGCGGTCGGGCGCGTTGAAGCCCGGCGCGGCAGGCAGCGGCCGGCCGAAGGGATGGTGGCGCGGTCCGAGCTCGCGCTTGGCGGGATCCACCACATGGGCCGGACCGCCGTCGCAGCCGATGTCGGCCGCCGCGCCGGCCAGCGGCAGGAGCAGGCAGGCAAGCAGCGCCCCGCGCAGGGCGCAGGCAATCACCGCAGCGCCGGCCGCCACGCCGCGACCTCGACCCGCGGCAGCGGCGCCGCCGCCGGCGCGCGCACCATCACCTGAGTCGCGCGACGCCACAGCTTCGGCCACAGTTCGTCGAGCGGATCGTTGAACAGCGCATCGGTATCGACCGGCAGCAGGTACCAGTCGCCGCGATCGACCTCGGCTTCGAGCTGGTTCGGCGCCCAACTGGCAATGCCGCGAAATACCCGCAGGCGGCTGTCGGGGGTGGCCGCGTCGAGCAATCTCCGCAGGCTCTCGCCGTCGCTGCTGATGAACAGGCGCTCGGCGAGGTTGATCGCCGCCGCCGGAGCCACCTCGGCGCGCACCAGGAACACGATCTGCGCCGGCGCGACCGGGCCGCCGTAATGCAGTCGATGCCCGGCCGCCGCCTCCAGCCCGGGAAACAACGGCGCCAGCGACAGGTCAAGCGCACGATTGACGATGACGCCGATGGTCGATCGGCTGCGGCCATGCCGGGTGACGAGGACCACGCTCTGGCGAAAGCGCGGATCGGCCATGCCTTCGGCCGCGATCAGCAACACGGAACGGGCTTCGGCCACATCCGCCGCCAGCAGCGCGGGCGACGAGACGCAGCCGAACAGGAACATCAGGAGGGCGGCGAACAGGCGCGGCATGGGCAGAGTATAGACGCCGCCTGCAACGCGGCAAGCCGGGCGGCCGGGCGCCGGCATCGCGGAAAATCAGGCGGCCGAGGCCTCGGCCGGTACCGGCATGGCCCGCCGGTCGATCAGCGCCAGCCAGCCGCGGATCACGCGGTAGAGCACCCAGAGCCCCGTGCTGACGATGACCAGGATCGCCGCCGGAATGCCGATCAAGGTCAGCATCAGGACGCCGGCGACCAGCAGCCAGAGCGCGGCGAACCAGAAGGTTCGCATCTGCCAGCGCCAGTGCGTCGCCAGCCAGGTGCCGCGCACCTTGTCGCGTGTGACGTAATTGATTATCACCGCGATGATCGAGGGCCAGCCGAAGACGAAGGCACCGACCACGGTGGCGGAAGTGAGCACGCCGGATATCGCCGAAATCGCGTGCAGCCCGTACATTACATGGCACCACGCGCGCGGTCCGTCCAGGTCGCCGTCATCGCGAGCGGAAAACACTTCGGCTTCGGTCATCTGTCCTCCTCGAGACCCAACTGTTTCCAGAGCATGTCGATGCGCTGCTTCACGGCGGGATCCATGGCGATCGGGCGGCCCCATTCGCGTGTCGTCTCGCCCGGCCACTTGTTGGTCGCGTCGATGCCCATTTTGCTCCCGAGGCCCGCCACCGGTGAAGCGAAATCGAGGTAATCAATGGGCGTATTCTCGGCAATCAGGGTATCACGCGCCGCATCGACCCGCGTCGTCAGCGCCCAGATCACCTCGGGCCAGGAACGCACGTCGACATCCTCGTCGGTGACGATGATGAACTTGGTGTACATGAACTGGCGCAGGAAGCTCCAGATGCCGAACATGATCCGCTTCGCATGGCCGGGATAGGCCTTGCGGATCGAGACCAGCGCCATGCGGTAGGAGCAGCCCTCGGGCGGCAGGTAGAAGTCGACGATCTCGGGGAAGGTCTTGCGCAACAGCGGCACAAAGACCTCGTTAAGTGCAAGGCCAAGCATCGCCGGTTCGTCGGGCGGCTTGCCGGTATAGGTGGAATGGTAGATCGCGTCGCGCCGCAGGGTGATGCGCTGCACCGTGAACACCGGAAACTCGGAGACCTCGTTGTAATAGCCGGTGTGGTCGCCGTAAGGGCCTTCAGCTGCCGTCTCGCCGGGATGGATCAGGCCTTCGAGCACGATCTCGGCAGAGGCCGGCACCTGCAGGTCGGAGCCGATGCATTTCACCACTTCGGTCTTGGCGCCGCGCAACAGGCCGGCGAACTGGTATTCCGACAGCGTGTCGGGCACCGGCGTCACGGCACCGAGGATGGTCGCCGGATCGGCGCCGATCACCACCGCCACCGGGAACGGCTGGCCGGGCTTCGCCGCGCAATGTTCGCGGAAATCCAGCGCACCGCCGCGATGCGCCAGCCAGCGCATGATCAGCTTGTTCGGCGCCGAGCAGTTGCTGGCGGTAGATGCCGAGGTTCTGCCGCGTCTTGTGCGGTCCGCGCGTCACCACCAGGCCCCAGGTGACCAGCGGCGCGGCATCACCGGGCCAGCAGGTCTGGATCGGCAGTCGGCCGAGGTCGACGTCGCGGCCCTCCCACACGACTTCCTGGCAGGGCGCGGACGAGACGACCTTGGGCGCCATGTTGAGTACCTGCTTGAGCACCGGCAATTTATCCCAGGCGTCCTTGAGACCCTTGGGCGGTTCCGGTTCCTTGAGGTAGGCCAGCAGTTCGCCGACTTCGCGCAGGCGGGTCTTCCAGTCGGCCGCCGCGCCCTCCGCTGCCGCGCCCGCGTCGATGCCCATGGCAACGCGTTCGGGGGTGCCGAACAGGTTGGCCAGCACCGGCATGGAATGGCCCCTGGGCTTTTCGAACAACAGGGCGGGACCGCCGGCGCGCAGCACGCGATCCGCGATCTCGGTCATCTCCAGCTTGGGATCGACCTCCACCGTGATGCGCTTGAGCTGGCCGATGGCTTCAAGCTGGCGGACGAAGTCGCGCAGGTCGGCGTATTTCATGGAGAGAGTTTAACCGCGTCCGTACATGTTTATGAGTCAGGGCAATTTTCGCAAAAGTCGGCGCCCCACAGGGACTTCCTTCGGTCGCCGGCACCACGGCGCGATGAGGTCTGAGGTCATGTCAAAGCCCGCTATTGATACTATCCGCCTTCCGCAGAACCCCTCACGCACGATGTCCATCGATTTCCAGTCGGAAGAAGAGCGCGCTGTCGTCAAGGCCGAACAGATCAGGGCCTTTTACAGCGAGACCAACGACCAGAACCTGGCCGGCGCACTGGTGTTGAGCCTGCTCGTATATGTGGTGCACGACGGCGTCCCGGGCTGGACCTGGCAGCCCGCGCTGCTGGCCCTCTATGTCGTCACCCTGGTACGCGCCTGGCTGGTGTGGCAATACCACCGCGCACCGACCAGCCGCAGCACGCTGGACTGGGGACGCACCCAGGCCATCAGCGGCGCCTTGTCCGGCGTTTGCTGGGGCGTCGCCAGCACCGCCATGCTGGCGCACCTGCCGACCGAGTACCAACTGGTGATCCTGACGGTGATCACGGTTGCCGCCTCGAGCAATGCATCGGAAGGCTTCTCCTACGTTCCGCCATCACGCTCCTTCATCCTCGCCGCCATCGGCCCGCCAGCGCTCTGGCTGCTGACCGTCGGCGATCGTCTGCACACCATCCTCGGCCTGATGTTGCTGGTCTTCGTGCCGATGACCATCTGGCAGGCGCGCAAGCGCAATCGGGTGTTCATCGAAGCCCAGCAACTGCGCTTCCGCAACGAAAGTCTGGCGAGGGAACTCACGGCGCAGCGCGATGCCGCGGAACAGGCCTACCTGGCCAAGGCGCGCTTCCTTGCCGCCGCCAGCCACGACCTGCGCCAGCCCATGCAAGCCATATCGATCTTCCACGAACTTCTCCATCACGAAATGGGGACATCCGGACGTGGCGCGAGCATCCTCGCCAACGCCCAGAAAGCCGCGGAGGGAATGCGCACCCTGCTCGATGCGCTGCTCGACGTTTCGCGACTTGACGCCAATGTCATCACCCCGAACTGCCGCGCCTTCCCGGTGCAGACCCTGCTCAACCAGATGGAAAGCGAGTTCATGCCGATCGCCGGGCAGATGAAGATCCGGCTGCGCGTCATGCCCTGTTCGGCGCTCGTCGTCAGCGATCCGGTTTTGCTCGGCCAGGTGTTACGCAACCTGCTTTCAAACGCCTTGCGCTATGCGCCGTCCGGCCGCATCCTGCTCGGCTGCAGGCGTCGCGGCAACCAACTCGCCATCGCGGTGTTCGATACCGGCATCGGCATCGCGCCCGACCAGCATTCGAAGATCTTCGGCGAGTTCTACCAGGTCGGCAACCAGGCGCGGGACCGCAACCAGGGACTTGGACTCGGGCTGGCGATCGTCGAGCGCGTGGTGCGCCTGCTCGACCATGCGCTGGCCATGCGCTCCATACCGGGGCGAGGCTCCTGCTTCAGCGTCACGGTGGCTCTTGCCGATCCGGCCGACGGCCTGCCCGACGCGCTTTTGCCCGAAGCGGAACCCGGCCACCTCACCGACAAGATTGCCGGTCGCCGGGTCCTCATGATCGACGACGAAGAAGCCATCCGTACCGGCATGCGCGACCTGCTGCAAGGCTGGGGCTGCGAGGTGACCACGGCCGGGTCCGCCGCCGAGGCGCTCGAGCGGGCTGCGGCCGGCCCCGCGCCGATCGACGTGGTCATTTCCGACATGGGGCTGCCGGGCCAAGGCAATGGCATCGACGCCATCGTCGCCCTCAGGGGTCGTTTCGGTACCCGGCTGCCGGCGCTGCTGATCACCGGCGACACGAGTCAGGCGGCATTGCAGGCGGCCCGCGCGGCAAACCTGATCATGCTGCACAAACCCATCAAACCGGGACGCATGCGCGCCGCGCTGGCCGAGGCGATTGACGCGAACCAGCAAGATGCGCCCCAGGCCAGGCAGGTCGGCTCGTAAGCCGCAGTAAGCTCACGACGCCAGCCAGGGCCCCAGGTTGAGCTCGGCAACGATGCCGGCGAAAACCGCCGCGCCAAACCACTTGTTGTGGCGGAAGGCGGCGAAGCAGCCATCGCGATTGCGGTCGCGGATCAGCAGGAAATGGTAGCCGGCGATCATCGCGGCTGCGCCGAGTCCGGCGAAATACGGCCAGCCGTAGGCCAGCCGCAGGCCGACCTCGACCAGTATCAGCAGCGTGATGCCGTAGCAGATCATTACCGCCGCGACGTCGAAACTGCCGAAGGTGATCGCCGCGGTGCGGATGCCGATCTTGAGGTCGTCCTCGCGATCCACCATGGCGTATTCCGTATCGTAGGCCAGCGCCCAGAACACGTTGGCCGCCAGCAGGGTCCAGCCCACCGCACCGACCTCGCCGGTGACGGCGGCGAAGGCCATCGGTATGCCGAAGCCGAAGGCAACCCCGAGGTAGGCCTGCGGCAGCGCGAAGAAGCGCTTGGTGAAGGGATAGCTGGCGGCGAGGAACAGCGCGATCAGCGCCAGCCACCAGACATCGCCGATGATCGGCAGGATCAGCAGGAAGGAACAGAGCGCCAGCACGCCGGCCAGCGTGAGCGCTTCGCGCGTGGATACCTTGCGTGCCGCCAGCGGACGGTCGCGGGTACGCTCGACATGCGGGTCGAAATCGCGGTCGGCATAGTCGTTGATGACGCAACCGGCGGAGCGCATCAGCAGCGTGCCGAGGGCGAAGATCCAGACCAGCGGCCAGCTCGGTTGCCCGCGGCTGGCGATCCACAGCGCGCACAGGGTGGGCCACAGCAGCAGCAAGGTGCCGATCGGCTTGTCCAGCCGCATCAGTTTTTCGTAGAGGTCGAGGCGCTCTTTGACTTGGGCAAAATCCATGCGCCAATTTTACGCCTTGAGCAGTTCCTCGCGCCCGCCCAGCCAGCGCTGCAGGTGCGCCGCGGCCCGTTCCGGCGCGTCGCGCAGCATGTCTTCGGCGACGGCGCGTGCCCGCTCGACCAAGGCCGCGTCTTCGAGGTCGGCGTAGCGCAGCAGCGGCATGCCGCTCTGGCGCGCGCCGATGAATTCGCCCGGGCCGCGCAGGCGCAAATCCTCGCGCGCGATCTCGAAGCCGTCGTTGGTTTCGAAGATGGCTTTCAGTCGGGCGCGCGCCAGTTCGCCCAGCGGCTGGGCGTAGAGCAGGATGCAGGCCGATTGCGCGGCGCCGCGCCCGACGCGGCCGCGCAACTGGTGCAGTTGCGCGAGGCCGAAGCGTTCGGCGTGCTCGATCACCATCAGGCTGGCATTGGGCACATCGACGCCGACCTCGATCACCGTGGTCGCCACCAGCACCTGGATTTCGTTGCGGACGAAGGCAGCCATCACCGCCGCCTTGTCGGCGGCCTTGAGCCGGCCATGCACCAGGCCGACCTTCAGGTCCGGTAGCTCGACGGCGAGCCGCGCGTAGGTCTCCTCTGCGGTCTTCAGTTGCAGGTTTTCGCTCTCTTCGATCAGCGGACATACCCAGTAGGCCTGCCCCCCCGCCCGGCAAGCCTCATGCACGCGCCTCAGCACTTCGCTGCGGCGCGCTTCGGCGACCAGCTTGGTGGTGACCGGGCTGCGTCCCGGCGGCAGTTCGTCGAGCACCGACACATCGAGGTCGGCGTAGTAACTCATGGCCAGGGTGCGCGGAATCGGCGTGGCCGACATCGCCAACTGGTGGGCGAAGCTGCCCTTGTCCTTGAGCGCGAGGCGCTGGCGCACGCCGAAGCGGTGTTGCTCGTCGACGATGGCAAGCCCCAGGCGCGCGAACTCGACCTTGTCCTCGATCAGGGCATGGGTGCCGATCGCGATCGCCGTGTCGCCGGCGCCGACTCTTGCAATCGCCGCCTCCTTGTCGCGCTTTTTCAGGCTGCCGGTGAGCCAGGCGACTTCCAGCCCCAGCGGCTGCAGCCAGGTCGCGAGCTTGCGGTAGTGCTGCTCGGCGAGGATCTCGGTGGGCGCCATCAGCGCGGCCTGGTGGCCGGCTTCGACCGCGTGCAGCATGGCCAGCGCGGCGACCACGGTCTTGCCGCTGCCGACGTCGCCCTGCAGCAGGCGCTGCATCGGATGCGGCTGGCCGAGGTCGGCGGCGATTTCGCGCCAGGCGCGCTGCTGCGCTCCGGTGAGCCTGAAGGGCAGCGAGGCCAGCAGCGCGTCGGTGAGTTGCGCCGTGCCGCGCAGCCTCGGCGCGCCGCGCGCGCGGCGCGCCGTGTAGGCGCGGCGCAGGCTGAGTTGCTGCGCCAGCAGTTCGTCGAACTGCACGCGGCGCCAGGCCGGAAAGTCGCGCGCTTCGAGCACCGCCTGCGCCATCTCGGGCGGCGGGTTGTGCAGGAAGCGTATCGATTCGGCGATGCCGGGAAGGTCGAGGCGGCGCAGCAGGTCCGGCGCCAGCGTGTCGCTGAGGTCGACCCGCGCCAGCGCCTTTTCGATCAGGCGGCGCAAGGTGGCCTGGCCGAGGCCGGCCGTGGTCGGATAGACCGGCGTCAGGCCTTCGGGCAGGGATGCGCCGGCCGCCACCGGATGGAAGCGCGGGTGGATGATCTCGGGGCCGAGGTAGCCCTCGTGCACCTCGCCGAAGATCCGCAGGCGCGTGCCGGGCTGCAGCACCTTCTGCTGGCTGGGGTAGAAGTTCAGGAAGCGAAGCGAAAGCGCCCCGCCGGCGTCGCGCACCCGCGCGATCAGTTGGCGGCGCGGACGGTAGGCGACTTCACAGTCGGTGACCTCGACCTCGAACTGCGCGGCGACGCCGGGGCGCGCGTCAGCCAGCGCGGTAATGCGCGTTTCGTCCTCGTAGCGCAGCGGCAGATGCAGGACGAAGTCGGCGTCTGTCTTGAGGCCGAGCCGGGCCAGGCGGCCGGCGAGCGTGTTGCCCTGCGGCGATGCCTTCTTTTCAGCCAAGGACGAGCACGGCGTCCGCCTCGACCAGGGCGCCGCGCGGCAACTCCTTGACGCCGACCGCGGCGCGGGCCGGGAAGGGCTGGCTGAAGTACTTCGCCATGGTCTCATTCACCCTGGCGAAGTTGGCCAGGTCGGTCAGGTAGATGTTGAGCTTGACCGCGTCGTTGAGCGATGCGCCGGCGGCTTCCGCCACCGCCTTGAGGTTGTCGAAGACACGCACGATCTGCGCGTCGATGCCCTCGACCATGGTCATGGTCGCCGGGTCGAGGCCGATCTGGCCCGACATGTAGACGGTGTCCCCGACCTGCACGGCCTGGGAATAGGTGCCGATGGCGGCGGGTGCGGCGGCGGTGGAAATGATCTTGCGGGTCATGTTTGGGTTCTCACTGTTTCAGGGTTATGGCCTGGGCGCCATAGACGCCCAGTTCCTTGAGTTTTGCACGCGCGGCTTCGGCCTCCTCCGGTGTGCGGAACGGCCCCACGGTGACATGCGCCTCGACGCGCAGGCTGGAAGGAATTCCCAATGTTTCCAGCTTGGCGCGCACATCCTCGGCGGTGGCGACCTCGCTGTAGGGGCTGAGCTGGATGGCGTGGCGCGCGGCGCCGGAACGCGCAGCGGACTGCTGGGCCGGCGATGCGGCCGCCTCGGTGGCCGGCGGCGCCGAGGACTGCAGGGATTTGAACATGATCCAGGCGCCCATGACACCGACCAGCACCAGGAGGATGACAACCAGCCCGTTGATGCGCTTGCCCGGATCGCCGCCGCCCTGCGGAGTTTCGCTCACGACGTGCTGCGCTCCAGGGCCTGGTCGATATCCCACAGGATGTCGTCCAGTGTTTCGAGGCCGATCGACAGGCGCACCATGTCCGGCGTGACGCCGGAGGCGCGCTGGTCGGCCTCGTTCATCTGGCGATGGGTGGTCGATGCCGGATGGATCACCAGGGTCTTGGCGTCGCCGATGTTGGCCAGGTGCGAACAGAACTGCAGGGCGTCGATGAAGCGCTCGCCGGCGGCTTGCCCGCCCTTGACACCGAAGGCCAGCAGCGCGCCGGCGCCGGGGTGGCGCGGCGTACCGAGGTAGCGCTGGGCGAGGGCGTAGGCCGGACTGGACGGCAGGCCCGGATAATTCACCCAGGCGACGCGCGGATGGGATTCGAGATGTCGCGCCACGGCCAGCGCGTTCTCGCAGTGGCGCTGCATGCGCAGGTGCAGGGTCTCGATGCCCTGCATCAGTTGCCAGGCTGAGAACGGCGACAGCGCCGGGCCGAAGGTACGCAGGGTTTCCATGCGCGCCTTCATGGTGAAGCCGAAGTCGCCGAAGGTCTCGTAGAACTTGACGCCGTGGTAACCGGCCGAGGGCTCGGTCATGCCGGGAAACTTGCCGTTGCCCCAGTCGAATTTGCCCGACTCGACCACCACGCCGCCCAGCGTGGTGCCGTGGCCGCCGAGGAACTTGGTCGCCGAATGCACCACGATGTCGGCGCCGTGCTCGAAGGGCCGGCAAAGGTAGGGCGAAGGCACGGTGTTGTCGATGATCAGCGGCACGCGATGGTCGTGCGCCACTTTCGCCACGGCGGCGATGTCGAGCACGTTGAGGCGCGGATTGGCGACGGTTTCGGCGAAGATGCAACGCGTATTGTCGGACAGCGCGGCGCGGAAGTTCTCCGGGTCGTCGGAATCGACGAACACCGTTTCGATGCCGAGCTTGCGGAAGCTGACGTCGAGCTGGGAGAAAGTGCCGCCGTAGAGCGAGCGCGCGGCGACGATGCGGTCGCCGGCCTGGCACAGGGTCAGCAGGGCCAGCGTCTGCGCGGCGAGGCCGGTGGCTGCCGCCACCGCGGCACGACCGCCCTCCAGCGCGGCGACGCGCTCCTCGAAGGCGGCGACGGTCGGGTTGCCGATGCGCGAATAGACGTTGCCGAAGGTCTGCAGGTTGAACAGGCTGGCGGCATGCTCGGCGGAATCGAAGACGAAGGAACTGGTCTGGTGGATCGGCAGCGCGCGCGCGCCGGTCGCCGCGTCCGGCTGGGCGCCGGCATGCAGGCAGAGGGTCTCGATTCCGTACTGGTGATCGCTCATGGGGTACGCGTCCGGGGCGGAGCAATTGCGCCGATAATGGCGGCCCGCCGCCGTGCGATGATACGCGATCAGACTGCTTCCCGGCCCATGTTCCTGCTCAAGAAAATCCTTGCCGCCCTGATCCTGCCGCCGACCGGACCGGTCCTGCTGGCGCTGTTCGGGCTCTGGCTGTCGCGGCGCAAGAGTCGGCGCTGGCAGTACGGCGGCATCATCCTGGCGACGCTTTCGCTGGCGTCGCTGCTGGCCCTTTCCACGCCCATCGTCGGCCATGCACTGATGGCGCCGCTGCAGCCGCATCCGGCGATCGCGCCCGGGCAATTGAAGGGTGTCCAGGCCATCGTCATCCTCGGCGGCGGTTCCTACTACGGCGCCCCCGAGTATGGCGGCGACACCATAGGCGGCCCGACCCTGGAGCGCATTCGCTACGGTGCATGGCTGGCGCGCAAGACCCGCCTGCCGCTGCTGGTCACCGGCGGCGCGCCCTACGGCGGCCGCGCCGAGGCCGAATCGATGCGCGAGGCGCTGGAACAGGAATTCGGCGTCGCGGTGCGCTGGGTCGAATCGGCATCGCGCGACACCGCAGAAAGCGCCCGCCTCACGGCGCCGCTGCTCGCCGCCGCCGGCATCACCCGCATCGCGCTGATCAGCCACGGCTGGCACCTGCCGCGTGCGATCCCGCTGTTCGAGCAACAGGGTCTGCAAGTGGTCGCCGCGCCGACCGCTTTCAGCATGCCATCGCCCTCCCTGCTGGAAAACCTTTTGCCCAGCAGCCTGGCCGGCAGCCGCTGGGCGCTCAACGAATACCTCGGCCGCCTCTTCTACCGCCTGAAGGAAATGAAATGACATTCCCCCCATCCCCTTTTCCAGGAAAGGGGGTGACCATTGTTCGCGGGCCTTGCCCGCTCCACTTTTTGGCCGCTCCTCCTTGGGGCGGCCCTGCGGAGAAGCCATGAACGACGAACTTCTGATCGGCCTCGTATCCATTTCCGACCGCGCCTCCAGCGGGGTCTACGAAGACAAGGGCATCCCTGCGCTGCAGGAGTGGTTCGGCACTGCCCTGGCATCGTCCTGGCGCATGGAAACGCGCCTGATTCCCGACGAGCAGCCGGTGATCGAGCAGACCCTGATCGAACTGTGCGACACGGTCGGTTGCCATCTGGTGCTGACCACCGGCGGCACCGGTCCGGCACCGCGCGACGTGACGCCGGAGGCAACATTGGCCGTGGCGCACAAGCTGATGCCCGGCTTCGGCGAACAGATGCGGCAGATCTCGCTGGCCTTCGTGCCGACGGCCATCCTCTCGCGCCAGGTCGGCGCCATCCGCGGAAGATCGCTGATCCTCAACCTGCCGGGGCAGCCCAAGGCGATAAGGGAAACCCTGGAGGGCGCGAAAGATGCGGAGGGAAGACCGCTGGTGCCGGGCATCTTCGCCGCCGTACCGTATTGCCTCGACCTGATCGGCGGCCCCTACGTCGAGACCAACGAATCGGTAATCAAGGCCTTCCGGCCCAAGTCGGCAATCCGGGCGAAGTAGCCGGCTGGCGGCGTTCAGGAATACGACTGGACGAAGAAGTTGGCGACGACGAAATCGGGGCCGGTGGCGATGGTCTCGCGCGGGTGCAGGCGGGCGTTCTTCTCGTCGACCTTGAACAGCAGCGCAACGCCCTCTTCGATGGTGTTGTGCGGCAAGGCCATGCGCGCGTATTCGCCGACCTCGGGCACGTCCAGCAGCAGCGCCTCGGTGAGCAGGCCGCCGGCATCGGCGAGCACCGCACGCGGCGCTTTCGAAATCGTCTCGATGCCGATGGAATGATCATTGGCGCCGGTGCGCACATAGCGCCGGACGACGCCGATCAGCCAGTTGTCGCCGCCGTCCGGCTGAACCGCGACCAGGGCGCCGATGCGCAGCCACCCGGCACGGGACAGGGTGGCATGGGCACCCAGTCCACCCAGGCTGACATCGTCGACGATCCAGGACTCGACGCCCTCCGTATCGGATCCGTAACCGGACAAGCGGCGATGCACGCCGGTCATGCCATTGACCACCTTGAGCGGCGAAGCGATCCGGCGCCGGTTGGTATTGCGCATGGGTGGCTTGGGCGCCCAGTACATCGCCAGGTGGCGCAGGACCGGCAGCACCGTATCGGCGTCATATTGCGCACCAAGATTGATGTTCGGCGGCACCCTGCGATCCTTGGCGATCTGCTCGGCGGTTTCGTTCACCGCCTCCAGCGCCTGGGTGCCGTTGAAGAAGCGCAGGGTCGGCGAAACCTCGGGAAGCTTGGCAAGCCTGGTGGGGGGCACCGGCTTGGCGGCGTCGACCCAGTAGACATTCTCCGGCCGCAATTCGCGAATCAGGGAGAAGTGGGGCAGGAAATGCGCGACAAGGTGTTCGGCGATTTCGATCTGCAAGGGCTTGAGCTTGTCCATCGAGGTGGCCTGGAACACCAGCACCTTGAGGTACTCCGCCTCAATCGTGGTCTCGGGCGCCCCGGTGTACAGTTGCAGCGGCTTGCGGTCGAGTTTGGCATCGAAGGCGGTCAGGTAGGTTCCACCGAGGTTCAGCCAAAATTCGGGATCGACCGGCCCGTAGCGAAACTGGTCCCATTTGAGCCGCGCGGCAAGCGCGCCGATCAGCCGACCGTAGAGCACCCCCAACTGCGGCCGCATCGCCTCGGCCTCCTTTTCGCCGGCCTTCAGGCGCGCCAGGCAGTCGAGATAGGCACTGACCAGCAGCTGCCAATAGCCGCGGCCGATGCCCCACTGGCGAGATTCCATGGCGCGGCTCTGGTCGCTCAGGGACGGGTAGTCGCGCGCCAGGCGCCGCGCCTGGGCCACCGCCGCCTCGTCAAGCCGCAGCGCCAGGTCGAGCCGCTGCAGGGGCTTGAAGGTGGTGTCAGCTGCAACGGATTCCAGCCAGGCGCTGGCATCCTCCACGGCGAGCAGGGGCTCGCGCGTCACGATCTCGCCGAGGATGATCTTGGCTTCCTTGGGGTCGGCCAGGGGATGGACCGGCTGTTTGGAAAAGAATCCGAGCATGGACGTTTCCAGTGGGTGAATTACCGCGCGGCGGGGACGGCGGCGCTTTGAATCCCGCGCCGCCATTGTGCCAGCAGCGTCAGGGCGCGTGCAACATCTATTGCTACCGGAATCCGTTGCTGCCGAAAGAGCGTCAGCGGGCGGCGGGATGGCGACCGCCTTCCCCCTCCGACCGGCAGCCCCCACCGCCCTCCGATGGATGAATCACGCGGCAATAAACCCTAGAATAGACCGCTCGACCCAAGTCCCGCCGTCCACCATGCGCCCCTACCTCGACCTGATGCGCCACGTGCTCCAGCACGGCAACGAAAAATCCGATCGCACCGGCACCGGCACCCGCTCGGTATTCGGCTGGCAGATGCGCTTCGACCTGGCCGAGGGCTTTCCGCTGCTGACGACGAAAAAGCTGCACCTGCGCTCGATCATCCACGAACTGCTGTGGTTCCTGCAGGGCGACACCAACATCCGCTACCTGAAGGAAAACGGTGTTTCGATCTGGGACGACTGGGCCGACGCCGAAGGCAACCTCGGGCCGGTCTATGGCCACCAGTGGCGCCACTGGCCGGGCGGCTCAGTTGACAACCCCGACGGCGAGATCGACCAGATCGCCGAACTGATCGCCGGGCTGAAGAAGAATCCGGATTCGCGGCGCCACATCGTCTCGGCCTGGAACCCGGCCGACATCCCGCAGATGAAGCTGCCGCCCTGCCACGCGCTGTTCCAGTTCTACGTCGCTCCGCCGACAAGCCCGGGAAAGGCTCCCCGGCTGAGTTGCCAGCTCTACCAGCGCAGTGCCGACATCTTCCTCGGCGTGCCTTTCAACATCGCCTCCTACGCGCTGTTCACGCTGATGGTGGCGCAGGTCTGCGATTTCGCGCCGGGCGATTTCGTGTGGACCGGCGGCGACTGCCACCTCTATTCCAACCACCTCGACCAGGCGCGCCTGCAACTTTCCCGCGAGCCGCGACCGCTGCCGAGGATGCGACTCAACCCCGCGGTCAAGGACATCTTCGGCTTCCGCTACGAGGACTTCACGCTCGAAGCCTACGATCCGCATCCTCACATCGCGGCGCCGGTGGCGGTGTGAACCCCGCGCCGCAAAAATCGTCCGGCGCAGGCGCCATGGCGCAAGGGCGACTCCTGCTTTGCGCCGACATCGGCGGTACCAAGACCCTGCTGGGCTTGGCCGCGCAGGGCGAACTTTTCGTCGATCGCCGTTACGCCAACGCCGACTTTCAGGATTTCGCCGGCGTTCTTGCCGCCTTCCTCGCCGACACGCAGACGGACCCGACGCAGGTCGACGGCGGTTGCCTGGCCGTAGCCGGCCCGATCGCCGACGACGGGCGTTCGGCGCAACTCACCAACCTGCCGTGGCGCATCGACGGTGCCGGGCTGACGCAGCGTTTCGGCCTGCCCGCCCTGCACCTGGCCAACGATTTCGCGGCAGCCGCGATGGGCGCGGTGTCGTCGTCGCCAGCGCAGCGGCATACCCTGCAGCACGGCGATCCGCTGGCGACGGCGCCCTGCCTGGTGGTCGGCGCCGGAACCGGACTCGGCATGGCCATCGTCCTGCCGGACGGCGAACGCTGGCGGATCGTCGCCGGGGAAGGCGGGCACGCCGCCTTCGCTCCCGCGGACGAGACGCAGGCGGCGCTGTGGAACTTCCTGCGCGCGCGCCATGGCCGGGTCACATGGGAACGCGTGGTGTCCGGCCCGGGCCTTGCCGCGATCCATGAGTTCGTCGCCGGAACCGAACGGTCACCGGCGGATATAGCCGCGCTCGCGGCAACGGATCCGGCGAGTGCCGAGGCGCGCTCGCTGGACATGTTCCTCGCCGCCTACGGCGCGTTCGCCGGCGACATGGCCCTGGCCTGCCTGGCGCGCGGCGGCGTCTTCATCGCCGGCGGCATCGCCGGCAAGCTGTTGCCTTTGCTGCCGCGCAGCGGTTTCCTTGCGGCCTTCGGAGCCAAGGCGGAACATGCGGCGATCGCCGCGCGCATGCCGATCCACGTCGCCACCGATCCGCTGCTGGGGCTGAATGGCGCGCTCGAAATCGCCAAGCAGCGCGCTTGACGATTGTCAACGCGCTGTCATAGGAGCGGCGCACTATATCGATCAACGCATTGATGATCAGGAGGAACGCTACATGACGGGTCCAAAGAGCAGCACAAAAACCAGCGGTACCGGTGCGGCAACGAAAGCCGCAGCCGCGACCAAGACCAAGGCTCCGGCAACCAGGAAAGCTACGCCCGCAAAGACCGTGACGACGGAGAAGAAGCCGACAGTCAAGATGAGCGACCCGAAACCGACGCCGAAGAAAGCGCCGGCGAAGCCCGCCGTCGCGCGCGCGAAGAAACCCAAATCCGTGCCGGCCGAGCAACGGCGGAATTACATCGAGATGGCCGCGTATTACATCGCCGAGCGGCGTGGTTTCGCGCCGGGCAATCCGCTGGAAGACTGGGTGCAGGCCGAAGCCGAGATCGATCGCCTGCTGGCGGAAGGGCGACTGGGCGGCTGAGCGCCCGGAGGTTCAGTCCGGCAGCAGCACAAGCGCCGCGAGCGGCGGGAGGGTCAGCGTCAGCGAGGCGGGGAAGCCCATCCACGACTGCGCGACGGCCTCTACGTGGCCGCCATTGCCAAGGTCGCTGCCCCCGTAGTGCGCCGAGTCCGTGTTGATGCGTTCGCGGTAGGGTCCTGTGCGTGGCACGCCGAGGCGATAGCCGTGGCGTGGCACCGGGGTGAAGTTCAACACCACTACCACGTGGCTGCCGTCGCGCCCGCGGCGCAACCAGCTCACCACCGACTGGTCGGCATCGTGGCAATCGATCCACTGGAAACCCAGGGAGGAGAAGTCGAGTTCATGCAAAGCCGCTTCACCGACATACAAGTGGTTCAGTTCGCGCGCCAGCGCCCGGATCCCCGCATGAAGCGGAAGCTGCAGGAGTTGCCACGGCAGTTCCTCGGCAGGGCGCCATTCCCAGGGTTGCCCGAGTTCGGCGCCCATGAACTGCAACTTTTTGCCCGGCGCCGTCATCTGGTAGGCCAGCAACAGGCGCAGGTTGGCAAAGCGCTGCCATTCGTCGCCCGGCATCTTGCCCAGCAGCGAGCGCTTGCCATGCACCACTTCGTCATGCGACAGGGGCAGCACGAAGTTCTCGCTGTAGGCGTAAAGCTGGCCGAAGGTCAATCGCTCATGGTTGTAGCGCCGGTAGATCGGGTCGTGCTCCATGTAGTCGAGCGTGTCGTTCATCCAGCCCATGTTCCACTTCATCGAGAAGCCCAGGCCGCCCAGCCAGGTCGGGCGCGACACCATCGGCCAGGCCGTGGATTCCTCGGCTATGGTCAGCGCACCGGGAAAATCGGCATGCACCATCTCGTTCATTTCACGCAGGAAGGCGATGGCTTCGAGGTTCTCGCGCCCGCCGTGGATGTTCGGTGTCCATTCGCCGGCCTTCCGCGAGTAGTCGAGGTAGATCATCGAGGCCACGGCGTCGACGCGCAGCGCATCGACGTGGAACTCGCCCAGCCAGTAGGCGGCCGAGGACATGAGGAAGCTGCGGACTTCGTTGCGCCCGTAGTTGAAGACATGGGTGCCCCAGTCGGGATGCATCTTCTGCTTCGGGTCCTGGTGTTCGTAGAGCGCGCTGCCGTCGAAATGCGCCAGGGCCCAGTCGTCGGCCGGGAAATGCCCGGGCACCCAGTCGAGGATCACGCCGATCTCGGCCTGGTGCAGCGCATCGATCAGGAAGCGCAGTTCGTCGGCGCTGCCGAAACGCGAACTGGGCGCGAAGAAGCCGGTGCACTGGTAGCCCCACGATTCGTCGAGCGGATGCTCCATCAGCGGCATGAATTCGACATGGGTATAGCCCATCTCGACCAGGTAGGGAACCAGCCGCTCGGCGAGGTCGCGATAACTGTAGAAGCTGCGATCGGGATGCCGCATCCAGCTGCCCAGATGCATCTCGTAGATGCTCATCGGTGCCGACAGCCAGTCGCGCCTCGCACGTGCCTGCAGCCAGGCATCATCGTTCCAGACGTGTGCCGCGGGGGCCGTGACGCGGCAGGCCGTAGCCGGCCGGCGCTCGAAGGCCTGCGCGTAGGGATCGCTCTTCAGGCGCAGCGCGCCGCTGCCGCGCACGCGCAATTCGAACCGATACAAGGCGCCGGTGGCGATCTCCGGAACGAACAGTTCCCAGACACCGGAAGCGCCCAGCGTCGCCATCGGATGCACGCGGCCGTCCCAGCCGTTGAAATCGCCGACCACCGAAACGCGCTCGGCATTGGGTGCCCAGACGCGAAAGCAGACGCCCTCGATGCCATCGCGCTGTTCGGGCAGCGCCCCCTGGCTGCGCCAGGCCTGGCGCAAGCGTCCGGCATTGAACAGGAACAGGTCGTCGGCAGGCGGGCGAGGCGCAAACGCGTAGGCATCGTAGCTCGTCGCGCCATCGATCTTGAGCCGCCACGGACGGGGCGGCGGTGCGCTTCCCTGCCACTCGAACAAGTCGGTGCCGCTGCGGCGCTTGAGCGGCGCCCAGGCGCCATCCGCGAGTTCCACCGCGACAGCCGAGGCACGCGGACGAAAAACCCGCAGGCGCCAATCGGCACCCTGCGCGTGGAGTCCGAGCACGGAAAACGGATCATGTTCACGCGCCTCGAACAGCGCACTGAAGGCAGCGTCAGGCATAGGTATATAGTCGAAGGAGTTTTTTGCTATCGTGCGGATTGTAGCCGCAAGGGAGGATTCACCATGGATTGGTATGCAGAACCGGCCGGTTCCGACGCCGCTCGGACCGATGCTGGCAAGGTAGTGCAGTCATGAAGACCGCCGAGATCGCGCGCAACACCTTCGGCATCGTGCTCGCCGGCGGACGCGGCAGCCGCCTGATGCAACTGACGGACTGGCGCTCCAAACCGGCGGTACCCTTCGGCGGCAAGTTCCGCATCATCGACTTCACGCTGTCGAACTGCGTCAATTCCGGCATCCGCCGCATCGGCGTCGCCACCCAGTACAAGGCACAAAGCCTGATCCAGCACCTGCAGCGCGGCTGGAGCTTCCTCGACGGCCGCTTCCACGAGTTCATCGACATCCTCCCGGCGCAGCAGCAGATCAGCGAACACTGGTACCGCGGCACGGCCGACGCGGTATTCCAGAACCTCGACCTGATCCGCCGCAACCGGCCCAAGCATGTGCTGGTGCTTTCCGGCGACCATGTCTACAAGATGAACTACACACGCATGCTGACGGAGCACGTCGAACGCCAGGCAGACTTCAGCGTGGCCTGCATCGACGTGCCCCGGCATGAAGCCAGCGGTTTCGGCGTCATGCACGTCGACGACCAGCAGCGCGTGGTGGACTTCGTCGAAAAGCCCGCAGACCCTCCGCCAATGCCGGGGCGACCGGACCGCGCGCTGGCCAGCATGGGCGTCTATGCCTTCAATGCCGAATTCCTCTACGAACAACTGATCCGTGACCACGACGATCCGCGCTCGACGCATGACTTCGGCAAGGACGTGATCCCGCATTGCGTCGATCGCTACCGGGTGTTCGCCCACAACTTCGTCAACTCCTGCGTCGGCATGGATGACACGAAGATTCCCTACTGGCGTGACGCCGGCACCATCGACGCCTACTGGGAAGCCAACATGGAACTGACCAAGGTCACGCCGGAGCTCAACCTCTACGACGACGACTGGCCGATCTGGACCCACCAGGAGCAGTTGCCTCCGGCCAAGTTCGTCTTCGACGACGACGGCCGGCGCGGCATGGCGGTCGACTCCCTGGTGTCGGGCGGCGACATCATCAGCGGCGCACTGGTGCGCCATTCGCTGCTGTTTTCGCGGGTCCATGTGCACAGCTACGCACAGATCGAGGACTCGGTGATCCTGCCCGATGTCGATATCGGCCGCCACGCCAAGCTGCGCCGGGTGGTGATGGACAAGCATTGCCGGGTTCCCGAGGGCATGCTGATCGGCTACGACGCCGAGGCCGACCGCAAGCGCTTCCATGTCAGCGACAACGGCATCACGCTGGTAACGCCGGAAATGCTCGGTCAGCAGGCACACCACATACGGTGACTTTCAGAATGAAAGTCACCAAAGCAACTAATGCCCCCCACCCCCCGCCCCGGGGCGGGGGCCAAAGCTTGCTCGCTGCGCTCGATTTTGAGATTGGCTTCCGCGCGCCCCGGAGCTGGCTCCAGTCATGAAACATCTCGACCTGGTCTTCCTCTGGCACATGCACCAGCCGGACTATCGCGACCATGGCGCGACCGGTACGGCGCAGGATGCAAGAGTCGGCGCTGGCGATACGGCAGGGGGCGAGTTCGTCCTGCCCTGGGTCTACCTGCACGCGATGAAGGACTACGTCGACATGGCGGCGCACCTGGAGCGCCACCCGCAGATCCGGTGCGTGGTCAATCTGGTGCCGGTGCTGCTGGAACAGATCGAGGACTATGCGCAGCAGTTCGCCGACGGCCGCTTTCGCGACCCCTTGCTGCGCATGCTGGCTACGCCGGACCTGGAAAAAATAGACGATTCCGAACGCAGGCTGCTGCTGAACACCTGTTTCCGCAGCAACCACACCACCATGCTGGCGCCCTTCCCGCACTACCAGCGCCTGCACGACATCTATCGGCTGCTGGTGGCTGACAACGAATCCTCCTGCCGCTACCTTTCCGGCTCGTATTTCTCCGACCTCGTCACCTGGTACCACCTGGCCTGGACCGGGGAAACCGAACGGCGGCGCAATCCGCTGCTGGCCAGGCTGATGAGCCAGGGCGAACGCTATGACGCGGGCGATCGGCAGCTACTGCTCGCCAGCATCGGCGAACTGCTGGCCGGCCTGATACCACGCTGGCGCGCGCTCGCCGCGCGCGGACAGGTCGAGCTGTCGTCCACGCCGCATACCCACCCGCTGGCGCCGCTGATGCTCGACTTCGGCGCCGCCCGCGAAAGCCTGCCCGAGGCGCCGCTGCCGTTCACGGCGGCCTACCCCGGCGGTCGCAGCCGGGTGCTGACCCACATCGACGCCGCGCGCGTCAGCCACGCCCGACGCTTCGGCGCACCGCCCACAGGCATGTGGCCGGCCGAAGGTGCGATCTCCACGGAATTCGTCAAGCACCTGGGCACCGCCGGCTGCCAGTGGATCGCCAGCGGCGAGGGCGTGCTGAACAACAGCCTGGTCGCCAGCGGCATCGCCGACCCGCGCGCCGCCTACCACCCCTGGCGTCTGGCGCAGGCCCCCGGCCTGACGCTGTTCTTCCGCGACGAGCGGCTGTCCGACCTGATCGGCTTCGACTACGCCAAATGGCACGGCCGCGACGCCGCGCAGCACCTCGTGCACCAACTGGAGGCGATCCTCGATACGGCGGCCGACGGCGAAACGCCAGTGGTCAGCATCATCCTCGACGGTGAAAACGCCTGGGAACACTACCCCTACAACGGCTACTACTTTTTCGACGACCTCTACGGCCTGCTGGCCGAGCATCCCGCGATCCGCACCACCACCTACGCCGAACTGCTGGCGCGGCCGGCGCCGCCGCCCGCCACCGTGCTGCCGCGCCTCGTCGCCGGCAGTTGGGTCTATGGCACGCTCTCGACATGGATCGGCGACCAGGCCAAGAATCGCGGCTGGGACCTGTTGTGCGAAGCCAAGCAAAGCTGCGACCGGGTCCTCGCCAGCGGACGCCTCGATCCGGCGCAGGTCGCCGCCGTCGAGGCACAACTGGCGATCTGCGAAAGTTCCGACTGGTTCTGGTGGTTCGGCGACTACAACCCCTCCGCCGCCGTCGCCAGTTTCGACAGCCTGTACCGGCGCAACCTGGCGCGTCTATATCGCCTGTTGCAACTGGAACCGCCGGCCCAGCTCGACACCCCCATCTGCGCCGGATCGGATTCCGCCACCGGCGGCTCGATGCGGCGCGTCACGGCTTCTCCCAACTAATTCCCTGGCTTCGCAAGCCACGTCCAATCCATGAACCGCTCACTACCCTGCAATGCCATCGCCGAAGAAAATCGGCCCGCCCCCCCGCCCCCTCCGCGGGCAGGTTGCAAGTAGCCTCGCCTCCGGGCTACTGAATGTCGGCGCTCAACGTTCCCAGGCGTGTCGTTTCGCGTCAGGGCCAATCATGACCATCAGCCTCCTGTTCGGCGTCCACGCCCACCAGCCCGTCGGCAATTTCCCGGCCGTCATCGACGACGCCCACATCCGCAGTTACGGCATGTTCCTGCGTGTCATGGAGCGCTACCCCGCGTTTCGCTTCAGCGTGCATTTCTCGGGCTGGCTGCTCGACGTATTGCTCGAACGCTTTCCCGACGACATGGCGCGCCTCGCGGCGATGACCCGGCGCGGCCAGGTCGAGTGGTTCGGCTCGGGCGACTGCGAGCCGGTGCTGGCGGCGATCCCGCACCGCGACCGGGTGACGCAGATCGCCACCCTGTCGGACAAGATCGAGCGCCGCTTCGGCATGCGCCCTTCCGGCGCCTGGCTCACCGAGCGGGTCTGGGAATCCTCGGTGGTCACCTCGCTGGTCGCCACCGGCATCCGCTACGTGGCGGTGGACGACTACCACTTCCTCTGCGCCGGCGAGAGCCAGGACCGCCTCGACAGCTTTTTCTCCACCGACGAGGACGGCCGCCGCCTCGACCTGTTCCCGATTTCCGAGGGCGCGCGCTACCGCCTGCCTTTCTCGCCGGCCGGCGAGGCCGTCGCCTGGCTGGAGGACCTGGCGCGCCAGGGACGGCGCGCGGCGATCTACTTCGACGACATCGAAAAGTTCGGCATCTGGCCGGAAACCTACGAATGGGTATTCGAAAAGGGCTGGCTGACCCAGTTCATCGAGGGCGTCCTCGCATCCCCGCTGATTCGCACCGAGACCTATGCCGACTACCATGCCCGGGAGCGCACGCGCGGCATCGTGTACCTGCCCACCACCTCCTACATCGAAATGAACGAGTGGACGCTGCCGGCCAGCCGCGCCCGCGAGTACCACGCGCTGGTCGAGTCCGAGAAGGCGACCGGGCGCTTCGAGGCGCACAAGCCCTTCCTGCGCGGCGGCATCTGGCGCAACTTCATGTCTCGCTACAGCGAAGCCAACTGGATGCACAAACGCATGCTCGGCGCCTCGCGGCGGCTGGCCGCGCTGCCCGCCGCGCAGCGCGCGCCCGAGATGCAGGAATGGCTGCACCGCTCGCAGGCCAACGACGCCTACTGGCACGGCCTGTTCGGCGGCCTCTACCTGCCCCACCTGCGCCGCGCCATCTGGAACAACCTGCTCCAGCTCGAAGCCGCGCTGGAACGGCTCGCACCCTGGCCGCGCCAGCAGCAGGGCGACCTGGACCATGACGGCCACGTCGAGACCGCCCTGCGCAGCCCGCTGCTCCATGCCTACGTGCGCGACGACGGCCACGCCGCACTGGTGGAGTTTTCCAGCCTGGCGCTGGCGCACAACTTCGGCGACACGCTGCGTGCCTATCCCGAGGCTTACCACGACAAGATCCGCTACGGCGATGCCGGCGCCCGCGCCGCCGCGAGCGGTGCCGGCATCGCCTCGGCGCACGACCGCGTCGCCTACCTGCACACCATCCTGCACGGCGACGCCGACCCGGATGAGCGGCCGCGCGGCCTTTTCCTCGATTCCGCGATCGACGCCAATGACATGATGCGGCCGCTCGACGGCTACGTGCCCGGTGCCGAGCCCGGCCGCTGGGTAGCCGGCGGCGAAGGCTGGCGCATCGAAAAGCGCTACGCCCTCGAGGACGATACGCTGAGCGTCACCTTCCGCATCGAGGGCGCGCGACCGCCGGCCACCATCGAAACCGAGATCAACCTCGCCATGCCCAGCTGCGACGGCTTCGGCGGCCGTTACATCCTCGCCGACGGCAGCGTGCCCGGCGGCTTCGGCGATCCGCTGCGGATCGAGGACACGCGCTCGCTCACGCTGGACGACAGCGAACTGCGCGGCTCGCTGCGAATCGAGGCCAGCCTGCCGGTCAGCTGCGATGCCTGCGCGCATCGCACCGTATCGCAATCCGAAGCCGGCTTCGAAAAGATCATGCAGGCGGTATGCATCACGCTCGCCTGGTCGCCGGCCGGCGGCGCCGAGCAGCGCATCACGCTGCGTGCGCTACCGGTTGCATCGTAGAATCCAGCGACCCCGTCCCCCACTTCCATACGCCCAACATCATGCCCGGCACCCGCTATCAACTCGAAGTAAATCCCGAAATCCCGCCGCGCCTGGCGCGCCTCGACGAACTGGCCAACAACCTCTGGTACAGCTGGGACCGGCCCACCCGATCCCTCTTCGCGCGGCTTTCCGCCGGCCTCTGGCGCGCGGTGCACCACAGTCCCAAGGCGTTCATGAAGCGCATGGACCAGAAGCGCATCGACGAAGCCGCCGAGGATCCGGTATTCCTCGGCACGATGAATCGGGTTCTGTCCGCCTTCGATTCCTACCACGCCGAACCTCGGCTTGAGTTGCCGGGCAAGCCGCCGCTGCAGTCGAGCGACCTGATCGCCTACTTCTGCGCCGAGTTCGGCTTCCACGAAAGCCTGCCGATCTACTCGGGCGGCCTCGGCATCCTCGCCGGCGACCACTGCAAGGGCGCCTCCGACCTGCGCCTGCCCTTCGTCGCCGTCGGCCTGCTCTATCGCCAGGGCTATTTCCGCCAGTCGATCGACCGCGAGGGCCGGCAGACCGCGCACTACGGCGACAACGATTTCGACGACATGCCGATCGAACTGGTGCATGGCGAGGACGGCAAGGAACTGCGCGTCGGCGTCGAGTTTCCGGGGCGCATTGTGTGGGCCCGGATCTGGCGCGCCCGGGTCGGCAACAACCGGCTCTACCTGCTCGACACCCAGCTCGACGAGAACAGCGATGCCGACCGCGGCATCCTGCACCAGCTCTATGGCGGTGACCGCCGCACGCGCATCGAGCAGGAGATCATCCTCGGCGTCGGCGGCGTGCGCGCGCTTTCCGCGCTCGGCCTGCGTCCCACGGTCTGGCACATCAACGAAGGCCACGCCGCCTTCCTGGTGCTGGAACGCATCCGCAACCTGATCCGGCAGGACATGAGCTTTGCCGCGGCGCTGGAAGCCGCCTCCGCCAATACCGTGTTCACCACGCATACGCCGGTTCCGGCCGGCCACGACCATTTCGCCGATGACATGGTGATGCATTACTTCGGCGAATTCTGCGCGGCGGCGGGCCTCGACCGCGATGGACTGCTCGGCATGGGACGCGTCGGGGACGGTGGCAGCGAGTTCAACATGACGGCGCTGGCCCTGCGCGGCTCGCGCTTTCACAACGGCGTATCGCGCATCCACGGCGAAGTCTCCGCTCGCATCTGCGCCAACATGTGGCCGCAGGTCACCGCGCCGGAAAACCCGATGGACTACGTCACCAACGCGGTGCACGTGCCGACCTTCCTCGCAACCGACTGGTACGAGACCTTCGACCGCCACCTCGGCCTGGGCTGGCAGCACCGCCTGACCGACCAGGCCTGCTGGGACGGAGTCCATCGCATTCCCGACCAGATCTTCTGGAGCATCCGCCAGTCGCTCAAGGCTCAGTTGTTGCACCTGGTGCGCAGCCGCGTGCGCCAGCAGCACTTGCGCAACCAGGGCTCCGAGGCCCACCTCGACCGCGTGCTGCGCAGCGCCGATCCGGCCAATCCTACGGTGCTGACCATCGGCTTCGCACGCCGCTTCGCCACCTACAAGCGCGCCACGCTGCTGTTCAACAACCTCGACTGGCTGCGTGAAATCCTTTCCGACGCGCAGCGCCCGGTGCTGTTCATCTTCGCCGGCAAGGCCCATCCGGCCGACGAGCCGGGACGGGAACTGATCCGCCAGATCGCCGAGCTCTCGCACAAGCGCGAGTTCGAAGGCCGCATCCTGCTGGTCGAAGGCTACGACCTCCACTTGGCGCGGCGGATGGTCGCCGGCGTCGACGTCTGGCTCAACAATCCGATCTATCCGCTGGAAGCCTCCGGCACCTCGGGCATGAAGGCCGCGATCAATGGCGCGATCAACCTGTCGGTGCTCGACGGCTGGTGGGGCGAAGGCTACGACGGCGGCAACGGCTGGGCCATCAAGCCGGCGGCCGAAGGGCTCGATCCTTCCGAACGTGACGCCGACGAGGCGCGCACGCTCTACGAACTGCTGCAGGACAGCGTGATCCCGATGTACTACCGCAACACCTCGCTCGGCTATTCGCCGGAATGGGTGGCGATGGCCAAGGCCTCGATCGCTTCCATCATGCCGCGCTTCAACATGCAGCGCATGCTCACCGATTACGTCGAGAAATTCTATTCGCCGGCGGCGGAGCAATGGCGCCGCTATGCGGGCGACGGCTTTTCGGGGGCGCGCCACGTCGCCGAATGGAAGGCGCGGATACGCGCCGCCTGGCCGCGCATCGCCTTGCGCCGGCTAGACCAGGCGGTGCCACGCATCCGCTATGGCGAAACCATGCGTTTCGAGGTGGCGGTCCAGCTCGACGGCCTGACGCCGGACGACCTGACGGTCGAAATGGTGTTCACCCGTCCCGGCGAACCGACCACGGCGCGGGCCCGCCGCTACGTGCTGAAACATGAGCGCCCATTAGGCAACGGCGAGCACCTGTTCGCCCGCGAACTGACACCCGACCAGTGCGGCAAGATGGAATACCGCGTCCGCGTGTTCCCCACCCATCGCCTGCTGACCCATCCCTTCGAGATGGGCATGATGCTCTGGCTGTAGGAGCGCCGCCATGACTCCGGCCATGAATGCCGCCTGGCAAACCCTGGCGCGGGCCGCCGAGGCCGGCCGCGCGACTCCGCTGCGCGACCTGTTCGCGGCCGACCCGGGGCGCTTCGCCCGTCTGTCCATCACCTGGAACCACTGGCTGCTGGATGTCTCCAAGCAGCGCGTCGATGCCCAAAGCATGGACCTGCTGCATGCGCTCTGGCACGCTGCCGACGTGCCGGCGTGGATTGCGCGCATGCGTGCCGGCGAGGACATCAACCACACCGAGGGCCGCGCCGCGCTGCACATCGCCCTGCGCCATCCGGCGGGCAAGGGCGCGCTGCTGCACCACGGACAGGACGTAATGCCGGCCGTGCATGCCGAGCTGGAAAAGATGCGCGCCTTCTGTGCCGCGATCCACGGCCGCCACTGGCGCGGCACCACCGGCGAGCCGATCAGCGACATCGTGAACATCGGCATCGGCGGCTCCGACCTCGGCCCGCGCATGGCCACCCAGGCGCTGGCGGCCTTCCACCAGCCCGGCCTGCGCGTGCATTACGTGGCCAACCTCGACGGCGCCGACCTCGCCACTACGCTCTCGACGCTGCAGCCGCGCACCACCCTGTTCGTCATCGCCAGCAAGACCTTCACCACCCAGGAAACCATGCAGAATGCCGCCTCGGCCCGCACCTGGCTGGTGCAGGCGCTGGGCGAGGCGGCCGTCGCCCGCCACTTCGTCGCCGTGTCGACCAACCTCGCCGAAGTGGCGCGCTTCGGCATCGATCCGGAAAACGCCTTCGCCTTCTGGGACTGGGTGGGTGGGCGCTATTCGCTGTGGTCCGCCATCGGGCTGCCGCTGGCACTGGCCGTCGGCTTCGAGAATTTCAGTCGCCTGCTGGCCGGCGCGCACGCGATGGACGAGCACTTCTTCACCGCGCCGCCCGCCGAGAACCTGCCGGGCACGCTGGCCTTGCTGGAAGTCTGGAACAGCAATTTCCTCGGTGCCGGCAACCGCGCCCTGCTGCCTTACAGCCAGTCGCTGGGCCTCCTGCCGCGCTACCTGCAGCAACTCGAAATGGAATCCAACGGCAAGCCGGTGAACCGCCAGGGCCAGGCCCTCGACCACTCCGTGGCGCCCATCCTCTGGGGCGAACCCGGCACCAACGGCCAGCACGCCTTCTATCAGTTGATCCACCAGGGCGGGCGCCTGGTGCCCTGCGAATTCATCGTCTGCCAGCAGCCCGACTTCGCCCTGCCCGGGCACCACGAAAAGCTGCTCGCCAACTGCTTCGCGCAGGGCGAGGCGCTGATGCGCGGCAAGACGCTGGCGGAAACCACCGCCGAACTCTTGGCCGCCGGCATGCCCGCCGACAAGGCCGCCGCGCTGGCGCCCTACCGCAGCTTCGCCGGCAACCAGCCCTCCACCACGCTGCTGCTGCCGCGCCTCGACCCGCACACGCTGGGCGCGCTGCTGGCGCTCTACGAACACAAGGTCTTCGTCGAAAGCATCATCTGGAACATCAATCCCTTCGACCAGTGGGGCGTCGAATACGGCAAGCAGCTCGCCAACCGCCTGCTGCCGATCATCGAAGGCAAGGCATCTGCCGCAGAACTCGACAGCTCCACGGCCGGACTGATCGCCGCCTGCAAGTCATGAACCAAAGAACCTCGATTCAATCCGCAGATGACGCAGATTTTGCAGATTCCGCTCAGGGAGTAATTGGGTGGCAGGCGCCCATGGATCGCCCAACAGGTGATCCGACCTATCCAGGTATTGCCCCGACTCATCTGCGTCAATCTGCGAAATCTGCGAATCAGATGCTTTTTGCGGGATGAAGGTCCTTTTCGCCACCTCCGAGCTCGCTCCCTGGGTCAAGACCGGCGGCCTCGGCGACGTCGCCGGGTCGCTGCCGGCGGCGCTGCGCGCGCAGGGCATCGACGTGCGCGTACTGGTGCCGGCCTATCCGGCGCTGGTGCAGGCCTTTCCCGACGCGGTCGAAATCGCCCGCCCGCACTGGCTCGGCGGCCTGCTGCCGACGCCGGGCCTGAAGCAGGCCGCGATGCCCGACGGCACGCCGCTGCTGCTGCTCGACTACCCGCATTATTTCGACCGTCCGGGCAACCCCTACCTCGGCCCCGAGGGACGCGACTGGCTCGACAACCATTTGCGCTTCGGCCTCCTGTCGCGGGTCGCCGCCTGGATCGGGTCCGAAGCCAGCACGCTGGACTGGCAGCCCGATGTCATCCACTGCAACGACTGGCAGACCGGGCTGGCGCCGGCCTACCTGCAGTTCCTCCCCGGGCGGCTGGCGAAGTCGCTGCTCACCGTGCACAACCTGGCCTTCCAGGGCCTGTTCGACCACGCCTCGCTGTTCGAACTGGGCCTGCCCGACGCCTCGTGGAACCTGAATGGCGTCGAGTACTACGGCTACCTGTCCTTCCTCAAGGCCGGCCTGCAACTGGCGGACGCCATCAGCACGGTCAGCCCGAGCTACGCCCGCGAGATCCAGACCGATGCCGAAGGCATGGGCATGGCCGGCCTGCTGCGCCATCGCGCGGCGCGGCTCTCGGGCATCCTCAACGGCATCGACACCGAGGCCTGGAACCCGGCGACCGACCACCACCTGCCGCATCACTACGGCCCGCGCCGGCTGGAGGAAAAGGCCGTCAACAAGGCCAGGCTGCAGGAGGAAGTCGGCCTCGAGGTGCGCGACGACCTGCCCTTGCTGGCGGTCGTCAGCCGCCTCACCGAACAGAAGGGACTCGACCTGCTGCTGCAGATCACGCCGCAGGCGCTCGAGCTGCCGGCGCAACTGGTGATCCTCGGCAGCGGCGACCGCGCCATGGAGCACGCCTTCGCCAGCCTCGCCCACCGCCATCCCGGCCAATGCGCGGTGCGCATCGGCTTCGACGAGGGCTTCGCCCATCGCATCGAGGCCGGCGCCGACATCTTCCTCATGCCGTCGCGTTTCGAGCCCTGCGGCCTCAACCAGATGTACAGCCTGCGCTACGGCACGCCGCCCGTGGTGCGCGCCACCGGCGGCCTGGCCGACACCGTGGTCGACGCGGCCGACCAGAAGCACGGCAACGGTTTCGTCTTCGGCCCGCCCACGGCCGCGGCCCTGCTCGACGCCGCGCAACGCGCCACCACGGCCTGGCGCGATCCCGCGCTCTGGCGCCGCCTGCAGAAGCACGGCATGGCCCGTGATTCGAGCTGGGCCACCGCCGCGCGCCACTATGCCGACCTGTACCGCAGCCTGTAATCGCACACCATGCCGAAACCGATACTCAGCCTGATCGCCGCCATCGCCAGGAACGGCGTGATCGGCATCGACAATCGCCTGCCCTGGCACCTGCCGGCCGACCTCAGGCATTTCAAGGAACTGACCACCGGCCACACCGTGATCATGGGTCGCAAGACCTGGGAATCGCTGCCCGGGAAGTTCCGCCCGCTGCCGGGCCGGCGCAACATCGTCGTCACGCGCAACGCCGCGTTTCGCGCCGAGGGCGCTGTTGTCGCCGCCTCGCTGCCGGCGGCGGTGGCACTGGCCGAAAGCGGCGTAGCCTTCGTCATCGGCGGTGCCGAGCTCTATGCCGCCGCACTACCGCTGGCCGACCGGCTCGACCTCACCGAGATCGACGCCGACTACGCGGGCGACACGCACTTTCCCGAGCGCGACCCCAATCAGTGGCGCGAAACGGCGCGCGAAGCGCAGACCGACGAGGCCGGGCTGCGCCACGCCTTCGTCAGCTACGAACGCATCCGCTAACCGCGATCCGCCAGGCCCCGAGCCGCGGGGGGGGGGGGGCGGGGGGGGGGCCCCTGCGTTGGGGGGGGCGCCGGGGGGGGGGAGCCCGCGGGGGGGGGGGGGGGGGGGAGAAGGGGGGGGGGGGGCTGGGGTTTCCTGGTGTGCCAAGCCGGTAGCCAAACGGGCCAGAGCTACTTGTCGCTTCATTTCGCGGCTGATCTCTGAGTTCTCGAAATTCGGGTTCCTGCTACTCAATTTGTGCCGGTCACGAATCCACTTCGTCACTGGAAAACAGATGCCGGGAAGTTACACCGACTCATGTCGCTCCGGTTTGCTGAAACAGCTCATTGAACCCCACACAATCCGTCGCAGAACATCCGTAAGTATTTGTTTCGGATGCACTGCATAGGCCACCAAGGTTATCTGCCAGAAAATGGCACTCGGTGAATGAGCACTCAACAAAACGGCAACCGGAAAACGCGGTCCCGCGAAACGTACAGCCTACGAATTTGCAGCCGACAAACAATGCCAGATTGAAGATGCCCCAATACCATTTGAAATCCTGGAAAGTACACGAAAGAAAGACTCCATCTGAGTCTCCGCCCTCCAGTTGGGCCGTTTCGAAGTGGCAGTAACGAAAGATCTCGTCGCTTTCGGCAAGAGCCTTCCTGACATCCTCCGACGTAGCGAAGGTTTCGCCTTCCCTCGTCATATGAACCTCAACGTGCAGGCGCGCGGCGTGGCGCGGCGGCTTCGCGCAACGCCCGGCGACTGAAGGGAACCTGGCCGTCCGCAAGGCACGATCGCGACTTACTCGATTCGAGAAAGCTCGTCATGGATGTGAGCCTGGAGTTGGGCCGCAGGAACAATTGCGCCACGAAGCATGGGGGTGGGAAAGACCGCGACCAGAACGCCCTCTGCAGCCATGTCCGGCAGCCACGAATCAATGAAGTCATGCACCTCAATCGCGGCAGGAAAATTGCCGCTCCATTCGCCGAGTGCGCAAGCGGCCGCGTAGTCCGGATGGGGCCAGACCGGAAACGCGGACGTGCCACTCTCGTCACCTGCAGCAACCCAGCCGCCTTCATTTCGCAGGCCCCAGACGCTTTGCCAATCGGCGACACGGCTTACGAAATGCCTGTACCGATCCGGTCCGGGGAGCTTGGACACGGCAGCAAACTGTTGCGGGGAAAGGGTGTAGGGCGAAGGCATGCGCGGTCCGAGGAAGCTGTGGAAAGGTGCTTTTCACCCCGCATTCTGCTGTGAACCAAACGGGATATCAAGCGACATGCCGGCACCTTGGAACTTGGGCCAAAGCGGGAATCGCCGTTCCAGCAGCGTCGACCGCAGCGCGGCCACCGACACGCCGCTCAACGCAGCGGCCAGATCGTCGCGAACAGTTCGGGCAAGGTTTGGGCGGCGGGGGCGCCGATGCTGGCGTGGCAATGCGCGGCCAGCGCCGTCGGCACCGGATTGACCTCGACCACCCGCGCCCCCCTGTGCAGCGCCCGCCAGGGCAGGCTGGCCGCCGGCTCCACTTCCAGCGACGCGCCGACCGCGATCAAGGCATCGCACCCTTCGACGGCGTTCCATGCCGCCTCCAGCATCTCGATCGCCAGCGGCTCGCCGAACCACACCACGTCGGGCCGCAGCAGGGCACCGCAACCGGGACAACGCGGCACGCTCCCGGCGCGCAGCTCGATGGCCCGCAGATCGGCGCGTTCCGCCCAGGGGTCACATTGCTCCCACACGGCATAGCCCTCGCATACCGGGCAGATCACCGGCGCCGCTTCGGCGGCGAACGCCGCCTCTTCATCGACAAAGGATTTCAGCCGCAGCAGGTTGCCATGCAGTTCGATGACCTTCGCGCTGCCGGCGCGCTGGTGCAGGTTGTCGATGTTCTGGGTGACCACCGTCACCTCCAGCCCCGCCCGCTCCAGAACCGCAATCGCCTCGTGCCCGGCGTTCGGCCGCGCCGCGCGCACCGCCTCGGCCAGATGCACGTGCCAGTCCCACACCCGCTGCGGATCGGCGCGAAACGCCCAGGGCGTGGCGATTTCCATCGGGTCGACCTGCGCCCAGAGCCCGGTCAGGCGATCGCGAAAGGTCGGGATGCCACTTTCCGCCGACATGCCGGCGCCGGTGAACACGACCACGCGCTGCGCGGCCCGCAGATCGGCGAGGAGTGCGTGGTCAAGCATGCTAGCCATGGCGCGCGCCGTACCGTGAGCGCCGACTTTTGCGGCGGCTTACGCCAGAGGAGTCGTGGATGTTTCGAGAATTGCTTCGCATCGCTGATCCGTCAATTTCCGGAGTTCAAGTTACTGCAGTTCGCTTCGTGGCACTCAAGCATCCGCAGCATCGCCGGGGATCGGATGCTGAGAAAGCAAAACAACTCTACCCCCTCTAGTTCCGCCCTACGGTGGCGGGAAGCCGCGAGTGAAACCTACCATGACGAAGCAGGTCTCGGCTACGGCCGCGGCAGCTACGAGAGAATTCGGCAGCGTGGCGGAGCGGTTTCAGAAAGCCGCTAAAGCGACGTCCAACATGGACGGGGCATATTTTGCGAAAGGACCGCCCGCATATATAGTCCGACATCACACCACGTGGGCGCTGGCAACGCTCGTGGCACGAGCAGGCGCTCGCCAAACACAGGAGAACTGCATGGAAATTGTCGAGTGGAGCGATGCGTACAGCGTAGGTAACGTGCTGATGGACGCACATCATCGAGTATTTTTCCAGATGGTCAAGGAGTTCAGCGAGGCACCGGACCAAGACATGCGGGCTACCATGCAGCAGCAGATCGCCTTTCTGGCCGAATATGTCATCATGCATCTCGCCGCAGAAGAGTCCCTGATGCGCGAAGCGGGCTACCCCGACATCGACAAGCACAAGGCCCTGCACGATGCCTTTGCGCATAAGGTACATGCCGCCAGGGACGCTTTCCCGACCGATCAGGGCTCCGTTTCGGCCGAAGTCATCCTGCAGACGATGCAGGACTGGTTCCTGAACCACATCCGGGACGAAGACCGGAAATACGCGCCTTACCTCCGGCACCGCCCTTGAACCAGCGACGCCTGCGGCCCCTCAGTTTGCGACGCAATCCACGTAATAGCGCACCGCGCCGTTGCTGCCGTCCTTGACCAGGCCGTGGATGTCGGTCTCGAAGCCGGGGAATTTTTCGTTGAACTCTCTGGCGAATTGCAGGTAGCGGACGATCGTGGCGTTGAACTGCTCGCCCGGGATCAGCAGCGGTATGCCCGGCGGGTAGGGCGTCAGCAGCACAGCGGTGACGCGGCCTTCCAGTTCATCGATCGGCACGCGGTCGATCTCGCGGTGGGCCATTTTGGCGAAGGCATCGGCCGGCCGCATCGCCGGCACCATGTTGGACAGGTACATTTCGGTGGTCAGGCGGGCGATGTCGCGCGCCTTATATACCTCATGGATCTGGGTGCACAAGTCCTTGAGGCCGACGCGCTCGTAACGCGGATGCTTGGCGACGAATTCGGGCAGCACCTTCCATAGCGGATGGTTGCGGTCGTAGTCGTCCTTGAACTGCTGCAGGGCGGTGACCAGCGTGTTCCAGCGGCCCTTGGTGATGCCGATGGTGAACATGATGAAGAAGGAGTAGAGGCCGCACTTCTCGACGATGACGCCGTGCTCGGCGAGGTACTTGGTGACGATTGCCGCCGGAATGCCGTTGGCGTCGGAAAAGTCGCCTTCCACATCGAGGCCCGGGGTGATGACCGTGGCCTTGATCGGGTCGAGCAGGTTGAAGCCCTTGGCCAGCTTGCCGAAGCCGTGCCAGCGTTCGCCGGGCTTGAGCATCCAGGCCTCGCGCTCCTCGATGCCTTCTTCCGACAGGTCCTTCGGTCCCCAGACCTGGAACCACCAGTCGGCGCCCCATTCCTTGTCCACCTTGCGCATGGCGCGGCGGAAATCCAGCGCCTCCATGATCGATTCCTCGACCAGCGCCTTGCCGCCCGGCTCTTCCATCATGGCGGCTGCCACGTCGCAGGAGGCGATGATCGAGTACTGCGGCGAGGTCGAGGTGTGCATCAGATAGGCCTCGTTGAACACGTCGCGGTCGAGCTTGTTGTGCTCGGCGTCCTGCACCAGGATCTGCGAGGCCTGCGAAAGGCCGGCCAGCAGCTTGTGGGTGGACTGCGTGGAGAAGATCATGGATTCCTTGCAGCGCGGACGGTCGGCGCCGATGGCGTGGTAGTCGCCGTAGAAATCGTGGAAGGCCGCGTGCGGCAGCCAGGCTTCGTCGAAATGCAGGGTGTCGATCTTGCCGTCGAGCTCCTCCTTGATGTCCTCGACGTTGTAGAGGATGCCGTCATAGGTGCTCTGGGTGATGGTCAACACCCGCGGCTTACCCTTGACCTGGCTGGCGAAGGGATGGGCGGCGATCTTCTTCTGGATGTTCTTCCAGCGGAACTCTTCCTTCGGGATCGGGCCGATGATGCCGTAGTTGTTGCGCGTCGGCATCAGGAACACCGGGATCGCGCCTGTCATCATGATGGCGTGGAGGATGGACTTGTGGCAGTTGCGGTCGACAATGACGACGTCGCCCGGTGCCACCGTCGAGTGCCAGACGATCTTGTTCGAGGTCGAGGTGCCGTTGGTGACGAAGAACAGGTGGTCGCTGTTGAAGATGCGCGCGGCATTGCGCTCGGAGGCCGCCACCGGGCCGGTGTGGTCGAGCAGCTGGCCGAGTTCCTCGACGGCGTTGCAGACGTCGGCGCGCAGCATGTTCTCGCCGAAGAACTGGTGGAACATCTGGCCCACCGGGCTCTTGAGGAAGGCGACGCCGCCGGAATGGCCCGGGCAGTGCCAGGAATACGAGCCGTCGGCCGCGTAATGCACCAGGGCGCGGAAGAAGGGCGGCGGCAGCGAATCCATGTAGGCCTTGGCCTCGCGCACGACGTGGCGGGCGATGAATTCCGGCGTGTCCTCGTACATGTGGATGAAGCCGTGCAACTCGCGCAGGATGTCGTTGGGGATGTGGCGGCTGGTGCGCGTCTCGCCGTGCAGGAAGATCGGGATCTCGGCGTTCTTGTAACGAATCTGCTCGACGAAGGCCCGCAGCTCGGCGATGGTCTCCTTTTCGCGATTGGCCAGTTCCTCGTCATCGATCGAGAGGATGAAGGCCGAGGCGCGGCTCTGCTGCTGGGCGAACGAGGAAAGGTCGCCGTAGCTGGTGACCCCCAGCACGTCCATGCCTTCCTTTTCTATGGCGTCGGCCAGGGCGCGGATGCCGAGGCCCGAGGCGTTCTCGGAACGGAAGTCCTCGTCGATGATGATGATCGGGAAATGGAAGCGCATGGCTGCTCCTGAAAAGCAAAGACCCGCCGACGGGCGGGTCGCAGTATGGAGGGACTCGGTTACCGCTAGGTGTCAGATCTTGGGCAAGGTCACGCCGACCTGCCCCTGGTACTTGCCGCCCCTGTCCTTGTAGGAGGTTTCGCAGACCTCGTCGGATTCGAAGAACAGCACCTGGGCGCAGCCTTCGCCGGCGTAGATCTTGGCCGGCAGCGGCGTCGTGTTGGAAAATTCCAGTGTCACGTAGCCTTCCCATTCCGGCTCGAAGGGCGTGACATTGACGATGATGCCGCAGCGCGCATAGGTGCTCTTGCCCAGGCAGATGGTGAGCACGTTGCGCGGAATGCGGAAGTACTCGACGGTGCGCGCCAGGGCGAAGGAATTGGGCGGGATGATGCAGAAGTCGGCATTCACCTCGACGAAGGAATTCGGGTCGAAGTTCTTCGGGTCGACGATGGTGCTGTTGATGTTGGTGAACAGCTTGAATTCGCGCGAGCAGCGGATGTCGTAGCCGTAGCTCGAGGTGCCGTAGGAGACGATCTTCTGGCCGTTGGCCTCGCGCACCTGGCCGGCCTCGAAGGGTTCGATCATCTTGTGCTGCTCCGCCATGCGGCGGATCCACTTGTCAGACTTGATGCTCATGGTTCATCCGGGGAAAGTTGGCTAAGGGACTTACGGAACTCAAGGGGCCGCAGTATACGACCTGATGGGGGTTTGCAGCAGTTCGCTTAGCGTGGCGACTCCCGGCCCGGGCCGGGCACGCCCGATCGCGACCACGGCGATGCCCGGCGCATGGCGCGACAGGCTTGCCACGGTGGCGGCGAGCGCAACGGGTGAATCCGGGGTTTCATTGACCGCGATCGCCGTAACGCCGGCGCCGACTCTTGCTAGCGCTTCCAGCGCAGTCAGGGTGTGGCTCAGGCTGCCTAGGTAGGAGCCGGTCACCAGCACGCAGGGCAGGCCGCTGGCGACAATCCAGTCGCGCACCGTGTGGCGCTCGTCAAGCGGCACCATGACGCCACCGACGCCTTCGACCAGGGTGGTACAAGAGTCGGCGCCGACGCTACGGCGCGTGAAAGCGACCAGCTCCGCAAAATCTATCGAGCGCCCTTCGCGCGCCGCCGCCATGTCCGGCGACAAGGGCGCGGCGAAGCGCCAGGGCGCGATCGCGTCGAGTTCGGTAGTGCTCACTTCGCGGCCCAGCGCCGCCAGCAAAGCTCCGGCGTCGCTGGCCTCGGGGCAGGCCGGATCGAAGCCGGACAGCACCGGCTTGAAGGCCGCGGGCGACAAACCCTGTGCCCGCCAATGGCGCAGCAGGGCGCTGGCCAGCCAGGTCTTGCCGATGTCGGTACCGGTGCCGGTGATAAAATTCGCGCCCATCGTTCCTCCGCCGGCGCATTCTAGCCGGCACCGCCACCGCGCTCGACATGTCCGACTGGCTGACCCCGGGCCTGGCCCATCTGTGGCTGCCCTACACGCAGATGAAGACCGCGCCGGCGCCGCTGCCGGTGGTCTCCTCGCAAGGTGTGCGCCTGACGCTGGCCGACGGCCGCGAACTGGTCGATGGCATTTCGTCGTGGTGGACCGCCTGCCACGGCTACAGCCACCCGCATATCCGCGCCGCCATCGAAGCCCAGCTCGCCGCGCTGCCGCACGTGATGTTCGCCGGACTGGTGCATGAACCCGCGGCGCGGCTGGCGGCACGGCTGGCGGCCCTGCTGCCGGGCGACCTGGAACGCGTCTTCTTCACCGAGTCCGGCTCGGTGGCGGTCGAAGTCGCGCTCAAGATGGCGATCCAGTACTGGCGCAACCTCGGGCGCGAGCAAAAGCAGCGCATCGTGTATTTCCGCCACGGCTACCACGGCGACACCTTCGCCACGATGGCGCTGTGCGATCCCGAAGAAGGCATGCACGCGCTGTTCGCCGGCAGCATGCCGGACCAGATCATGGCCGAGCTGCCGACCGACGGCAACCTGGGCCGCGCCTTCGACCTGCTGCTGGACACCCATGCCGAACGCATCGCCGCCGTCATCGTCGAACCGCTGGTGCAGGGCGCCGGCGGCATGCAGATGCACGATGCGGCGACGCTCGCCTGCATCGGCGAGGCCTGCCGCCGCCACGAGGTGCTGCTGATCGCCGACGAGATCATGACCGGCTTCGGCCGCACGGGGCGCATGTTCGCCTGCGAGGAAGCCGGCGTTGTCCCCGACATCATCTGCCTGTCCAAGGCGCTGACCGGCGGCACGCTGCCGCTGGCGGCCACCGTGGCGCGGCGTCACGTGTTCGAGGCCTTCCTCGCCGACGACCCCGGCGCGGCGCTGATGCACGGCCCGACCTACATGGCCAATGCGCTGGCCTGCGCCGCCGCGAATGCCTCGCTCGACCTCTTCGCCAGTGAGCCACGCCTGGCGCAGGTGGCGGCGATCGAGGCGCAACTGGCGACCGAGCTGGCGCCCTGCGGCGAACTCGGTGGCGTCGCCGACGTACGCATCAAGGGCGCGATCGGCGCCGTGGAGCTTTGCGGAGCGATCGACCTCGACGGCCTGCGCCGGCGTTTCGCCGAGCTCGGCGTCTGGGTGCGGCCCTTCGGCAAGGTGGTGTACCTGATGCCGCCCTTCGTCATCGAACCCGACGACCTCTCCCTGCTCACCGGCGCGGTGCGCCGGGTGCTGACCGAGCGCGCCGCCGCGCTGCCGTGAAGAAGTCCTTTGACGCGCTGCTGCAGCAGGAACTGGCCACGCTCGATGCCGGTTCGCGGCGCCGCCGCCTGCGCGCCGTCGGCTACAGTGAGGGGCGCCTGCACGATGCGAGCGGGCGGCCGCTGACCGACGTATCGTCCAACGACTACCTCGGCCTCTCCCAGCACCCCCTGGTCAAGGACCGCGCCGCCGAGTGGGCCTTGCGCCACGGTGCCGGCGCGCCGGCCTCGCGCCTGGTGGCCGGCACGCGCGACATCACGCTGGCGGTGGAACAAAAGCTCGCCGCCTTCAAGGGCCGCGAGGCGGCGCTATTGTTTTCCAGCGGCTTCCAGGCCAATGCCACGGTGATTCCGGCGTTAACGCGGCTCGGCACAAGAGTCGGCGCCGGCGACACGGCAAATGCGACAACGATTTTCAGCGACGCGCTCAACCACGCCAGCATCATCCACGGCGCGCGCGCCGCGCGCTGTCCGGTCAAGGTCTTCCGCCACAACGACCTTGCCCACCTCGACAGCCTTTTGGGCGAACACGCCGGTCGCAAGCTGATCGTCACGGAATCCGTGTTCAGCATGGACGGCGACCGCGCCGACTTGTCCGCGCTGGCCGCGCTGGCCGAACGCCACGGCGCGCTGCTCTATGTCGACGAGGCGCACGCCACCGGCATCCTCGGCCCGCAGGGGCGCGGGCTGGCGGCCGGGGTTGCGGGCGTCGATGTCGTGATGGGCACGCTGGGCAAGGCTTTCGGCGCTTTCGGCGCCTACGTCGCGGGATCGCGCGCGCTGGTCGACTGGCTGGTCAACGCTTGCGCGGGCTTCATCTTCACCACGGCGCTGCCGCCGCCCGTGCTCGGCGCGGTCGATGCCGCGCTGGACCTGATTCCGGGGATGGAGGCGGAACGCGCGCAGGTAGCCGCCCACGCGCAGCGCCTGCGCGACGCGCTCGCCGCGCTCGGCGTTTCGACACTGGAATCGACGACCCAGATCGTGCCGGCGGTGATCGGCGCCGAGGACGACACCCTGGCCGCCGCCGCGCGCCTCGACGCCGCAGGCTTCCTCGCCGTCGCGATCCGCCCGCCGACCGTCGCCCCCGGCAGCAGCCGCCTGCGCCTGGCGATCAACAGCACGCTCACGACTTCGGACATCGACCGCCTGCTGGACGCCCTGGCGGCCAGCCTGCCGCCCAAATCCGGGAAGTAAACCGGAGGAGCTTGCTTCAATCCGCAGATTGCGCAGATTGACGCAGATGGAACAACAGTGCGACCCGATTCATCTGCGTCAATCCGCGAAATCTGCGGACCAAATGCATTTTCGACTCAGGTATTCATCACCTTGATGCTGGGGAACTTGCTGCTGTGGTCCTTGGCCTTCTCGGCGATCTTCACCGCGATGCGGCGCGCGATGGTCTTGTAGATCACGGTGGCCGGGCCGTCGGGATCGGCCTCGACGGTCGGCTTGCCGCCGTCCATCTGTTCGCGGATCGACATCGCCAGCGGCAGGGCGCCGAGCATTTCCACCTCGTAGTCCTTCGCCATGCGGTCGCCGCCGCCGGAGCCGAAAATGTGTTCGGCATGGCCGCACTTGGAGCAGATGTGGATGCTCATGTTCTCGATGATGCCGAGGATCGGGATGCCGACCTTCTCGAACATCTTGAGGCCCTTGCGCGCGTCGAGCAGGGCGATGTCCTGCGGCGTGGTGACGATCACCGCGCCGGTCACCGGCACCTGCTGCGCCAGCGTCAGCTGGATGTCACCGGTGCCGGGCGGCATGTCGATGACCAGGTAATCGACGTCGCGCCAGCGCGTTTCGGTCAGCAACTGGGTCAGGGCCTGGGTCACCATCGGGCCGCGCCAGACCATGGGCTGCTCGGGATCGATCAGGAAGCCGATCGACATCGCCTGGATGCCATGCGCATCCATCGGCTCCAGGCTCTTGCCGTCGGCGGATTCCGGACGGCCGGTGGCGATGCCGAGCATGGTCGGCAGCGACGGGCCGTAGATGTCGGCGTCGAGCAGGCCGACGGTGGCGCCCTCGGCGGCCAGGCCCAGCGCCAGGTTGACGGCGGTGGTGGACTTGCCGACGCCGCCCTTGCCGCTGGCCACGGCGATGATGTTCTTGACGCCGGGGATCAGCTTGACGCCCTTCTGCACGGCGTGGGTCACCACCTTCGAGAACACGTTGGCGCTGATGTTGCCGATGCCGGGCAGCGGCTTCAGCGCGGCGATCACCGCGCTGCGGATGCCCTCGATCTGGCTCTTCGCCGGGTAGCCCAGTTCCACGTCGAGCGAAACGTCGCTGCCCGTGACCTTGATGTTCTTGACGCTGCGGCTGGTGACCAGGTCCTTGCCGGTATTGGGATCGACGACTACCTTGAGTGCGTCCTGGATGCTTTGTTCGTTGATGGACATGAAAGGCCTTTGCGGGTGACGTAGGGTGGGAAAGAAATTCTTGGGTCGCGGATTATGTCCCGTAACCTGATTGCCATACTTGAGTGAATTAGTCGGGATTTTATATCAGGAACAGCTGATGTGCCAACCGATGCATCGGAACGAACTCCGACGATTCACAACCGTCGCGAATTGCTGCGCGCGCCGAAACGACGAAATTCCAAAAGTCGGCGCCCCACAGTCGGCCCTGGCGACACGGCGATCGAATCCCGGCCAATCCCCCTCCCCGGTACAATTCGGCCCTTGAACAGCGGCAGGCCACGCGGCCGCCGCCGGCAACCGGAAAGCCATCCATGACCCGCAAGATCCTCGTCACCAGCGCCCTGCCCTATGCCAACGGCGCGATCCACCTCGGCCACCTGGTCGAATACATCCAGACCGACATCTGGACCCGCTTCCAGAAGATGCGCGGCCACGAGTGCTGGTACGTTTGCGCCGACGACACCCACGGCACACCGATCATGCTGCGCGCCGAAAAGGAGGGCATCTCGCCCGAAGCGCTGATCGCCCGCGTCCATGCCGAGCATTCGCGCGATTTCGCCGGCTTCCACGTCGCCTTCGACAACTACCACACGACGCATTCGGACGAGACGCGTTTCTATTCCGAGGACATCTACGGCAAGCTCAAGGCCGCCGGACTGATCGAGGTACGCTCGATCGAGCAGTTCTACGATCCGGTCAAGAACATGTTCCTGCCCGATCGCTTCATCAAGGGCGAGTGCCCCAAGTGTGGCGCCAAGGACCAGTACGGCGATGCCTGCGAATCCTGCGGCGCGGCCTATGCGCCAACCGAGCTGAAGAATCCCTACTCGGCTGTGTCCGGCGCCAAGCCCGAGCTGCGCTCCTCGGACCACTACTTCTTCAAGCTCTCCGACCCGCGCTGCCAGGAGTTCCTGCGCCGCGCCACGCGCGCCGTTTGCGAGAACCAGCCCGAGGCGATCAACAAGCTGCAGGAATGGCTGGGCGAGCCGGGCGAGAACAAGCTCACCGACTGGGACATCTCGCGTGATGCGCCCTATTTCGGTTTCGAGATTCCCGGCGCGCCGGGAAAATTCTTCTACGTCTGGCTCGATGCGCCGATCGGCTACATGGGCTCGTTCAAGAACCTCTGCAAGAAAAAGGGCCTCGACTTCGACGCCTTCTGGGGCAAGGGTTCGCAAGCGGAGCTGTATCACTTCATCGGCAAGGACATCCTCTACTTCCACGCCCTGTTCTGGCCGGCCGAACTGGAACACGCCGGCTATCGCATCCCCACCAGCGTCTTCGCCCACGGCTTCCTGACGGTGGATGGCGCCAAGATGTCGAAGTCGCGCGGCACCTTCATCACCGCCGAGAGTTACCTGACGCAAGGCCTCAATCCGGAATGGCTGCGCTACTACTTCGCCGCCAAGCTCAACGGCAGCATGGAGGACATCGACCTCAACCTTGACGACTTCGTCAGCCGGGTCAATTCCGACCTCGTCGGCAAGTACATCAACATCGCCAGCCGCGCCGCCGGCTTCATCGCCAAACGCTTTGGCGGCAAGCTCGATGCGCGCCATCTCAATGAGACCTTCCGCGCCGAGTTGCCCGGCCTGATCGAGGCCGGCGAGGAAATCGCCGCGCAGTACGAGGCGCGTGATTTCGCGCGCGCCCTGCGCCGCGTGATGGCGCTGGCCGACCAGATCAACCAGTACGTGGACAAGCACCAGCCCTGGCAACTGGCCAAGCAGGAGGGGCAGGACGCCAAGCTGCAGGAGGTCTGCTCGCTGCTGATCAATGCCTTCCGCCTGCTCACCATCTACCTCAAGCCGGTGCTGCCCAAGCTGGCGCAACGCGCCGAGGAATTCCTCAACGTGGCGCCGCTGCACTGGGCCGATGCCGGCCACCTGCTGCCGCCGGCCCACCTGATCAACGCCTACGAGCACCTGATGCAGCGCATCGACCCGAAGCAAATCGAAGCCCTGGTGGCGGCCAACCGCGAGTCGCTGGCGCCGACGAGTGCCGCCGTGGCGCCGGCGCCGACTCCCGAGCCCTCGCCGCAACGCAAGGCCCAGCACCAGCAGGCCACCGAGGACAAGACGCAGGGACAGGCCGAACCCAAAGCCCAGCACATCTCGATCGACGATTTCGCCAAGGTCGACCTGCGCATCGCGCGCATCGCCGATGCGAAGCACGTCGAGGGCGCCGACAAGCTGATCCAGCTCACGCTCGACCTCGGCACCGAGACGCGCAACGTCTTCGCCGGCATCAAGTCGGCCTACGATCCGGCGCAACTGGTCGGGCGGCTGACGGTGATGGTCGCCAACCTGGCGCCGCGCAAGATGAAGTTCGGCATGTCGGAAGGCATGGTGCTGGCCGCCTCGGATGCCGACGGCAAGTCGCCCGGCATCTACCTGCTGTCGCCCGACAGCGGCGCGCAACCGGGCATGCGGGTGAAGTAGTGGAAGTGCGCCGCCTGGTCATTCGCGGCGTGGTGCAGGGTGTCGGCTTTCGCTATGCGATGACTGCGCAGGCACGACTGATGGGTGTCACTGGCTGGGTGCGCAACCGGCGCGATGGCAGCGTCGAGGCGATGATCGCCGGCGATGCCGCACAGGTCGCGGAGATGCTGGCCTGGAGCCGGATCGGTCCGGCCGGAGCGGCGGTCAATGAGGTCATGGTGGAAAGCGCCACCGGCAACTTTTCGGGATTCGATTTGTTGCCGACTGCTTGAAATTTCGCGTATTGCCTTTATCCTAGCAGGGTTAATCCAACCCACCCTGCAAGGAGCATCACATGGCCGTACTCGTTGGCAAAGCCGCCCCCGATTTCACCGCAACTGCCGTCTATGGCAACAACGAAATCAAGGACCTCAAGCTGTCCTCGTTCAAGGGCAAGCACGTCGTGCTGTTTTTCTACCCGCTCGACTTCACCTTCGTCTGCCCGTCCGAACTGATCGCCTTCGACCATCGCCTCGACGAATTCAAGAAGCGCGGCGTCGAAGTCATCGGCTGCTCGATCGATTCGCAGTTCACCCACCTCGCGTGGAAGAACACCCCGATCAACAACGGCGGCATCGGCCAGGTCGGCTACCCGCTGGTGGCCGACATCAACCACGCCATCTGCCAGGCCTATGACGTCGAGGCCGCCGGCGGCGTCGCCTTCCGCGGTTCCTTCCTGATCGACAAGGCCGGCATCGTGCAGCACCAGGTGGTGAACAACCTGCCGCTGGGCCGCGACATCGACGAAATGCTGCGCATGGTCGACGCCCTGCAATTCACCGAAGAGCACGGTGAGGTCTGCCCCGCCGGCTGGCAGAAGGGCAAGAAAGGCATGACCGCCTCGACCGACGGCGTCGCCAAGTACCTCGCGGAGAACGCCGCGGTTCTCTGATCCGCATCACGTTCGACCCAGGCCGCTCCTTCCGGGGGCGGCCTTTTTTTGGTCCGTTCCTGAAAGGATGGACGGTATCCGGAGGAAGCGTGGCAGGCGGTGCCCGCCGTGTCGCCGGCGCCGACTTTTCTCCATGCCATAATCAAAGCATGTTCCGCATCCCCCGCGACCTCCTGATCGGTTTCCTGCTGGTATGCGCCGCCGGCTGGAGCCTGATGGGAACACGCGCCCTGCGTTTCGCCGACCTGGCCCTCTACGACACCCAGATCTCCTGGCTGCGCGCCAGCTCGCCGACGCCCCTTGCCCAGGATGTGGTTGTCATCGGAGTCGACGAGGCGGCCTACGTCGCCATACCCGAGCCCGCCGCGCTCTGGCACACGCACCTGGGCACCCTGTTTGCCGGCCTCTCCGCCGCCGAGCCGGCGGTGGTCGGCCTGGCGATTCCGCTGCCGGTGCGCTCCTATGATTTCCTGGTGAAGGACATCGATGCCGCGCTGATTTCCGGCATCCACCGGCTGAAGACTACCGCCCCGCTCGTGGTCGGGCAGCCGCCCGGCATCGGCGGTCGCCTGCGGCCGATTTCTCCCGAACTTCTGGCGGCGATCGGCGAGAAGGATCTCGCCTCGCTGGCGATCTGCGAGGATACCGATGGCATCGTGCGGCGCATCAACCAGCGCCGCTGCCGGTCGGAGGACAAACGCGATCCGCTGGCGCTGGCAATGGCCAAGCGCCTTGGGCGCCAGGGCTCGCCCAGCGGCATGATCGACTACAGCGTCGGCGGCACCATCGAGTACACCCCGCTGCTCACCGTGCTGGGCTGGATCCACCGCGGCGAAACCGAACCGCTGCGCGCACTGGTCAAGGGCCGTGCCGTGGTGGTGGCCAGCCTGCTGCCGACCGAAACCCGCCATCGCCTGCCCGTCGCCCTCGCCGGCTGGGATCCGGGCAGCCGCACCGAGCCCGCCGCGGTGGTTCATATCCAGGCCCTGCGTTCGCTGCTGGCGCGCGGCCTGATCGAGCGCGCGCCGGAAAATCTGTCTCTGCTGCTGGCCGGCCTCGGTGCCCTGTTCTGGTTCGGTCGCGCCGGCTGGATCAAGGGCCTGGCGCTGGTCGCGGCGCTGACGGCACTGCTCGCGCTGTCCACCCACGCCTTGTGGCAAGGCGACTACCTGCGCGTGGCGAACATCGTCATGGTCACCCTGCTCGCCTACGGCGCACGCCAGGCCTGGGATTTCATCCGCCATTTCCGCGAACGGCAGATGCTGCGCACCATGTTCGCCGGACACGTCAGTCCGCAAGTCATGCGCGCCCTGCTCGGTGGCGAACTCCAGGTCGAAGAGAATGGCCAAACCCAGCAGGTCACCCTGTTTGCGGTCGGCATTCGCGGCTTCGCCACGCGCGCCGCGAACTCGACCCCACAGGCGACGATCGACCTGCTCAACCGCTTCCATGCGGCAGCCAGCCTGGCGATCCAGACCAGCGGCGGCGCAGTGGACAAGTATGTCGGCGATGGCCTGACGGCGACCTTCGGCCTGCCGCAGCCGCTGGAAGCGCCGCAGCGCAACGCGCTTGAAGCCGCGCGCGACCTGTTGTTGCGGGTAGATCGTCTGAACACGGAATTGGCCGAAGAAGGCCTCGAACCGCTGCGGATCGGCATCGGCATCCACAGCGGCGAAGTCCTCGCCGGCTACGTCGGCTCGACCCAGCGGCGCGAGTTTTCCGTGATCGGCGATTCCGTCGGCATTGCCAGCCGGCTCCAGGCGATGACCGGCGAGCTCGGCCATCCGGTGCTGTGCACGCAAGCCGTAGCGGCGGCCGTCGGCTATGGCGGCGGCCTGGTCGAACTGGGTACGGCGGGCAGCGACGGGCTGGCCGTCTGGGGCTGGACCCCGCCGCCGCTGGCGGTGCAGGAAGGTGGGGCATGAGCGCAGCCCGCCGGGCCGCCCCAAGGGGTGCGCAGCCAACCCACGGAGCCGCGCAGCGGCGAACCAACGTCACCCCCTGCCTTGGGCAGGGGGCTGGGGGGAGGGCAGTCCCATGAGCGCAGCAGTCGAACGCGGCCGGCTGGGTTCCTACCTCGCGCTGCTGTGGTTCGCCGGCAGTCGCCATCGCGAACTGGGCCGGCCGCTGCTGCGCAACCAACTGCAGCGCCAGATCCATGCTGCAGGCATTGCCGCGCTGCCGATCATCGTGATCCTGGCGCTGATCACCGGCGCGGCGGTCAGCACCCAGCTGGGCACCCTGATCGGCGTCGACAACGACCTGACCCAGCGCCTGATCTTCCTCGGCCTGTTCTTCGAGCTGGCTCCGCTGCTGTCGGCCCTGGTGGTGGTGGCGCGCAGCAGCGCCAGCATTTCCTCCGAGCTGGCGGTGATGAACCTGCACGACGAGTTCACCGCGCTGCGCCGGCTGGGCGTGCCGCCGGCGGATTTCCTGCTGCTGCCCCGCATTTTCGGCCTGGCCATCGCGCTGCCCGCCGTCACCGCGGTGTTCCAGGCCTGCGCCGTGGCCAGCGGCTGGCTGGCCTCTTCGCTGCTCGATGGCCGCCCTCTGCTGGAAACGGCAACGCATTTTCTCGACTTCGCCAACCCCTGGCTGGTGGTGCTGAGCCTGGCCAAGAGCGCGCTGACCGGTGCCGTGATCGGCATCATCGCCTGCCACCAGGGCAGCAGCGGCGAAGCCTCGGCGCAGGCGATCTCCGACGCGGCGATCAAGTCCGTCGGCGCCTGCCTGGTCGCGGTCTTCGTCATCGACGTGGCGACAGCGGCATTGGTGTGGGCACTGAAATGAACTCCACCCTGACCGCCTCGATCGAAGCCCGGCACCTTGTGCTGCGCGCCGGTGACGCGCCCTGCCTGGACCTGGCGCTGGACGAAGGTGGTCGCCATCGCCTCGTGGTCGACGACATCGCCAGCGCGCGCCGCGCGGTGGCGGCCCTCGAATCCTGCCCCGGAGTCGGCGTACTGACCGCCATGGGCAGCCTGCCCGGCGCCATGACGGTGGCCGAAAGCCTCGCCCTCGCCCTGCGCTACGGGCAGGAGGACATCGACGCACGGGAGGACGAGCGTGAAATGGAAGCCGCCCTGCAGCTCTGCGGGCTGACGCCGCAGCGCATCGCCACGCTGGGCGGCGAACAACCGATGAAGCTGGCGCGCAACGAACGCTGGACGGTCGGCCTCGCCCGCTGGTTGCTGCGTCCGCCTGAACTTCTGGTCATCGACCGCCTGTTCGCCGGCCTGACGCGACGGGAAGCGGAGGAACTCACCGCCACCCAGGCGACCTACCATCGCCGTCATCCATTTCGCACTGCACTCTTCGTCGATCTCGACAGCCACGAATTGCCCGAGCTGCCCGAGTGCCGCAGCGTGACCCATCTCGCGGAGGCCACATGTCCCTGCTGACCCAATACGACGCCGATGCCCGCTCCGTGCGACGCGCGACGCGGCGCTTCCTGATCTTTGCCGTCCTGATCACGGTCGCCCTGGTGGCGGCGATCTTCATCCGCCAGGGGCTGCTGCGGCAGACGGTGAGCTACAGCTTCGTCGCCGACACCGCGCAGGACATCGCCAAGGGCCAGGCGGTGCGCATCGCCGGCTTCCGTGTCGGATCCGTCACCGATGTCGACCTTCGCGATGACGGCTCGGTGGCGGTGAACTTCGAAGTCGACGCCGATCACGCACGCTTCGTTACCCATGATGCCCGCATCGAACTGCGCAAGGAAGGCCTGGTCGGCTCGCCGACGATGGAGATCGTGCCGGGGCCGGACAAGACCCGGCTGGCAGCGGCGCAGGCACGTCTCGCCTTCTCGCGGGCCGACGGACTCGGCGCGCTGGCCAACCAGGTGCGCGACGAGTTCGTGCCCATCCTCAAGGACATCAAGGCCATCACCGGCGCCCTCGCCGATCCGCAGAAGGGATTGCCCGGCACCCTGGCCCAGATCCGCGCCAGTTCCGAAGCGCTCAACGTGCTGCTGGCCAACGGCAACCGCCAGGTCGAGGGTATCGGCAGCACCGCCATCCGTGTGCTGGGCAAGACCGAGGAGGACCTGACCCACCTCGGGCAAACGCTGCAAGCCGCGAACCAGCGCCTGCCCGGCATGCTCGACCGCACCCAGCAGGTGCTGGACCATGTCGAGAAGATCAGCGCGGAAGCCGAAGCCAGCGTACCGCCCGCCCTGCGCGACGGCAGCGCGGTCGCCGCCGACGTGCGCGAAATCGTTGGCGGCGCCAAGCAGACCTGGCCGATCAGCAGCATGATCGATGCGCCCGCACCGGCACGGCTGAAGGCCGACAGCGACCCGCGCGGGGAGGCCGGCCGTGCGCGCTGAACTGGCCATCATGCTGGCGCTGCTGCTCGGCGCCTGCGGCTCGACGCCGAAGCAGGTCGACCCGCCCCGCCTGCGTGCCGCGCTGGAAGCCGAAAGCGATGGCGCCAAGCGCTACGAGCGGGGCGACTACGTGGTCGCGGCGCGCCGCTTCGCCGAGGCGGCGAAGCTCCATGCCAGCATCGACGATGCCACCGGCGTGGCACGCAACCGCCTGCACCTGGCGCGCAGCGATCTGGTGCAGGGCCGCGACGAAGCCGCGCTGGCCCTGCTGGATGCCACGGATGCAGCGGGCGACGCCGGCTTCGCGCTCGACATCAGGATGCTCAAGGCACAGGCGCTACTCGGCCTGGGTCGTACCGACGAGGTGCGGAACAGCCTCGCCGAAGCAGCGGCGCTCTGCGCCGGCGCCTGCCCGCGAGCCGCCAGCCTGCATCTGTTGCAGGCGCGTCATGCACTCGCCGACAAGCGCATTGCGGATGCCCTTGCGCATGCCGACGCCGCACTGAAACTGCTGCAGGGCAAGGACGAAGCCGCCGAAACCGGCAACGCCTGGCGGCTCGTTGCCGCGGCGCGCCACGCGAGCGGCGACTTGGCCGGCGGACTGGTTGCGGCCCATGCCGCACTCGACATCGACCGTCGCCTGGCGCTGCCGGAGAAGATCGCGCGCGACTGGCTGCTGATCGGCGACATCCAGCGTGACCAGGCCGCAACTGAAGCCGCAACGGCCTATCGCAAAGCCCTCGCCGTGGCGCAAGCCGCGGGCCTCGATGCAATCACCATGATTGCCGCGCAGGCATTGCAGGATATCGGCATGCAGAAAAAAGTTGATTGAACTACCCCATTCGGCATAATTAGCGGTATGCTTGAGGCCTCATTAATCCACCCGCCGAGGAGTTCATCATGGCCCGCAAGAAAAAACTCGACTTTTCCGATATCGCCACCGCCCGCAAGAAACTCAACCTGAACCAGAAGGACTTCTGGACGCGTTATGGCGTGACCCAGTCCGGCGGCTCGCGCTACGAGTCCGGGCGCAACATCCCCAAGCCCCTCGCCATCCTGCTCTGGCTGCACCAGTCGGGCAAGGTCACCGACAAGGACCTGGCCGACGCCCAGAAGTAAGACTGCAAGCGACACGCCGGCCATTCGGCCCGCGTTCCTGCTTCAGACGGGACGATCATGATCGAGACGGCACGTGGCACGGTCCACGAGTGGCAGCGCGACCACATGGGCCACATCAACGTGCGCGCCTACATGGAATTTCTCGAAGAAGCCTGCTGGCAGTTTTACGCCATGCTCGGCATGACGCCGTCCTTGCTGCGCAGCGGCGCGCTGCACTTGGCGGCAGTGCAGCAAAACATCAGCTACCGCAAGGAACTCTACCCCGGCGACACCGTGGCGGTGCGCACTGGCGTGCTGGAAATGCGCGACAAGGTACTGCGTTTCCGCCACGAGTTGTTCAACACCGAAACCGGTGACATCTGCTCGATCTGTGATTTCACCGTGGTCTGCCTCAATCCGGAAAGCCGCAAGTCGCAGCCCTTTCCGGAGGCCGTCGCGGCCAGGGCGCGGGAACTGATCCTGCCGCCGGCCCCCGCCTAGAGACCCGCACCCGAAAGACATGAAAAAAGCCGTTGCGGCCGAAGCTCCCAAGGAGTTCGAGCCGGAATTCGTTGCCGGACTGAAGAATATCTTCGAGGAAATGATCACCTTCAACCAGGTGCTCGGCCTCAAGATCACCTCGATCACGCCGGAACGCGTCTCGGGTGCCATCGCCATGCGCCCCGAACTGGTGGGCAGCCCCAACCGCCTCCATGGCGGCGTCATCAGCGCCAGCCTCGACGCGATGGGCGGCCTGGCGGTGATGGCGGCGATCGGCGCCCGGCACATGGACGAGGCCGCGGCGCAACGCCTGCACCGCTTCGGCAAACTGGGCACCATCGACCTGCGCATCGACTACCTGCGCCCCGGCATCGGCGAGCACTTCGAACTGCATGCCGAGGTGCTGCGCCTCGGTTCGCGCGTCGCCACCACGCGCATGGAATTTCGCGGCGCCGACGGCAAGCTGCTGTCGACCGGCGCCGGCGCCTACATCGTTTCCTGAACCGGTCTCAGGCGAACAGCGCCTTCATTCCCGCCAGGTAGGCCGCGGCCCCGGCCGAGTTCTCCGCCGGCGCCCATGGCGGCTTTTCCTCAGCGGCGGGCGGCAGGTAGGGACCGGCCTTGGCTTCGAGGAACACCGTGTCGTCCACCAGCGCCACTGCCGTGTGCCAGGCGCCATGGGGAATGTCCACGCCGATCGCCGTGCCACCAGCGCCGACTTTCACGGCCTGCAGCACCTTGCCCTCGTCATCGAGGAGCAGCACGCCCAGGGTGCCGCGCAGCACGACGAAGGTCTCGTCCTTGTTGGCGTCGAGATGGCGGTGCGGCGGAATGTAGGAATCCTGCTGCATGGCGTTGAGCAGGCGGTGGCCGGGATGGGCATCCGTCGGGTGGAAGTTGCGGTTCTTGCGCCGGCGCGGGCTGGCCGCGGCTTCGGCGCAGAGCGCATCAAGCATGGCGTCGTCGATCAGCGTGATCATTGGTAGATGACCTTTACATTCTCGGCCTTTAGCCAGTCGGCGAGCCCCGCCAGCAGGGCATCGTCGAGCCGGACCCGCCAGCCGTCGGGCAGCGGCAGTTCGGCCATGGCGGCGCCATTGCTGTAGGAAAGCCGCACCGGACAGGGCCCGTTGCGGAAGGGTGCCAGCAGGGCCTGCAGGCGTTTGGCGTCGGAACCGCCGTTCATCGTCAGGCGCAGGCCGCGCGCATAGCGGCCGCGCGCCTCAGCCAGGGTGTGCAGCTTGTCGGCGGTAATGCGCAGGCCGCCGCTGAAATCGTCCTTCTGCACCTTGCCCTCGACCAGCAGCAGTTCGTCTTCCTTGATCTTGGCCCGCTCGGCTTCCCAGAGTTCATTGAACACCGTCACTTCGAGCTGGGTGGTGCCGTCGTCGAGCTGGACCACGCCCATCTTGCCGCGGCGGGTCATCTGGGTACGGGTGGACATCACCACGCCGGCCAGCAGCACCGGCTCGCGCTGCGGTTCGAGCTGACCGAGGCGGCGCTTGACGAAAGCGGCCAGCTCATCGGCATAGGCATGGTAGGGGTGGCCGGAAAAGAAAAAGCCCAGCGCCGGCTTTTCGTTCATCAGCTGTTCGCGCTCGCTCCAGCGAGGGACCTCGACATAGTGCGCGGTGTCTTCCTGCGCGCCGCTGCCCGTGTCGAACAGGCCGCCTTGCATGGCATTGCGCTCGGCCTGCTCGGCCGCCTCGAGCGCGACGCCGACCGAGGCCAGCAGCTTGGCGCGATGGTCGTCGATCGCGTCGAAGGCACCGGCGCGGACCAGCGCCTCGATCACGCGGCGATTGGCCACGCGCTTGTCGATGCGGCGGCAGAAATCGAACAGGTCCCTGAACGGCCCCGCGGTTTCACGCGCCTTGAGGATCACCGAGAGCGCCGCCTCGCCGGTGCCCTTGATCGCACCGAGGCCGTAGCGGATGGTCTTGCCGTCCACCGGGCGAAAGCGGATGCCGCTCTGGTTGACGTCGGGCGGCAGGAACGTGAGCCCGTTGTCGATGGCGTCCTGGTGGAAGAACTGCACCTTGTCGGTGTTGGCCATTTCCGAGGACAGCGTCGCCGCCGCGAAGGCCGCCGGATGGTGCTGCTTGAGCCAACCGGTCTGGTAGGCGACCAGGGAATAGGCGGCGGCGTGCGACTTGTTGAAGCCGTAGCCGGCGAACTTCTCCATGGTGTCGAAGATTTCGTTGGCCGTTTCCGCGCCGATCGAGTTTTCCGCCGCGCCCTTGACGAAGATCTCGCGCTGCTTGGCCATTTCCTCGGGCTTCTTCTTGCCCATGGCGCGCCGCAGCAGGTCGGCGCCGCCCAGCGAATAGCGGGCCGCGACCTGCGCCGTCTGCATCACCTGCTCCTGGTACACCATGATGCCGTAGGTATTGGCCAGCACCGGCTCCAGGCAGGGATGCGGGTAGACCACGCGCTCGCGGCCGTGCTTGCGGGCGATGAAGGTCGGGATGAAGTCCATCGGTCCCGGCCGGTACAGGGCATTGAGCGCGATCAGGTCTTCCAGGCGGTCGGGCCGGGCCTGCACCAGGGTGTCCTTCATGCCGCCCGATTCGAACTGGAACACCGCCGTGGTGTTGGCGCTCTTGAACACCGCGTCATAGGTCGCGCGGTCGTCGAGCGGCAGGGTCGCAAGGTCGATGTCGACGCCCTCGACTTCCTTCGCCAGGCGCACCGCCTCGTCGAGGATGGTCAGCGTACGCAGGCCGAGGAAGTCGAACTTGACCAGGCCCGCCTTCTCGACGTCGTCCTTGTCGAACTGCGACACCACCGACTCGGCGCCGGCCGCCGCATACAGGGGACAGAAGTCGGTCAGCTTGCCCGGCGCGATCAGTACGCCGCCGGCATGCATGCCGACGTTGCGCGTAAGGCCTTCCAGCTTCAGCGCCAGCGCCCACAGTTCCGCGACCTCCTCTTCGGCATCGACCCGCTGCCGGATCAGCGGCTCCTTTTCCAGCGCATCCTTGAGCGTGATGCCCAGTTCGTTGGGGATCAGCTTGGCGAACTGGTCGACGAAGTTGAAGCCGAGGTCGAGCACGCGTCCGACATCGCGAATCACCGCCTTGGCCGCCATGGTGCCGAAGGTGGCGATCTGCGACACGGCGTGGGCGCCGTATTTCTTCTTGACGTAGTCGATGACGCGGTCGCGGCCTTCCTGGCAGAAGTCGATGTCGAAGTCGGGCATCGACACGCGTTCCGGATTCAGGAAGCGCTCGAACAGCAGGTCGTAGCGCAGCGGGTCGAGGTCGGTGATGCCCAGGCTGTAGGCCACCAGCGAACCGGCGCCGGAGCCGCGCCCGGGACCCACCGGCACGCCGTTGTGCTTGGCCCAGTTGATGAAGTCGGCAACGATCAGGAAGTAGCCGGGGAAGCCCATGCTGATGATGGTCGCGATCTCGAAGTCGAGCCGCTCGACGTAAGTCGGCCGCTGTCGTTCACGCTCGCCGGCATCGGGGTAGAGCAATTCCAGCCGACGCGCGAGGCCGGCGTGAGATTCACTGCCGAGGAAGGCCTCCAGCGGCTCGCCGCCCGGCGTCGGGAAATCCGGCAGGCGGCTCTTGCCCAGTTCCACCGTGAGGCTGCAACGACGGGCGATCTCCACCGAATTCTGCAGGGCCTCGGGCAGGTCGGCGAACAGCTCGGTCATTTCCGCCCGCGTCTTGAAATACTGCTCCGGACTGAAGCGCTGCGGCCGCCGCTTGTCGCCCAGCACGTAGCCCTCGGCGATGCAGACGCGCGCCTCGTGCGCCTTGTGGTCGTCGCTCGCGAGGAACTGCACCGGATGGGTCGCCACCAGAGGGAGGCCGAGGCGTGCGGCGAGGTCGGCGCTGGCCGCCACCAGGACGTCGTCGGCCGCGGCGCCGTCGCGACCGCCGGGACGCTGCACTTCGACGTAATAACTGCCGGGGAACAATTGCGCCCAAGCCTGGGCCCGCACATCGGCCTGGTCGAGCTTGCCCGCCGCCAGCATCTGCCCGATGTCGCCCAGTGGCCCGCCCGACAGTGCGATCAGGCCGCTGTTGTCGCCTGCGTTTGACACACTTGCCAGCATGCCGCGGGTGATCCCGGCGCGGCCATGGCGGCGCGGTGCCAGATAGGCCGCCGACAGCAGTTCGCACAGTCGAAGGTAGCCCGCGCGATTTTTCGCCAGCAGCAGCAGGCGCGTCGGGACATCGTTCTTGTCTCCGCCGTCCTCGTCGCCGATCCAGACATCGCAACCGATGATGGGCTTGATGCCCTTGGCGCGCGCCGCAGTGTAGAACTTGACCATGCCGAACAGGTTGGCCAGGTCGGTGATCGCCAGCGCCGGCTGGCCGTCGGCTGCCGCCTGCGCGACGACGTCATCGATGCGCGTGACGCCATCGGTGATCGAGTATTCGCTGTGAAGCCGGAGATGGACGAATCCTGGCAAGGGAGATGGGGCGGACATGGCCTGCCAATTTTACTCCCCCGTCCCGCGCCGGCAGCCGAATTTCGCCTGGCGAAATTCCGTCGCATGGATATACAATTGGCAAGAACTTTCCAGTTGGCATTTCATGTTCCTGCCCAGCACAACTCGACTGCTGTCCCACCTGCAAAGCCTGACGCAGGAGCGCGAACGGCCATTGCTCGAAGCCGCTTTGGCGTCCGCCCTGCGCGACCTCCTCGGCGCCACGCGCGTCAGCATCCTGAAGCTGTCGCAGACACCCCAGGAATCCTTCGTCTGGCCCGCCGTCGTGGTGGACGCCGACGGCACGCGGGTGCACGACGACGGCGTATCGGTTCCCGCCGACATGGTGTCGGTCGGGCGCCTGCCGCGGCTGCAGGCCTGCCTCGATCGCGGAAGCCACCTGGCCGAGGCAGGCAAGGAACTGTTCCCCCTGCTGAAGGCCAACGGCGCCTGCTTCGGCTTTGTCGACATCGAGGGATGCGCGATCGACGAGGCGCAGATCGAGGTCGCCGAACGCCTCCAGGCGATTTTCATGAACATGCTGGCGCTGCTCGACTACAGCGAGGTCGACACGCTGACCGGCCTGCTCAACCGCAAGACCTTCGACGACTACCTGCTGCGCATACTGTCCAGCCTTTCCGGCAGCGACGACACCCGGCTTGAATCACTGCGCCTCCCGAGCCGGCGCCAGCCGAACCCGGAGGGCCTCGACCACTGGCTGGCGGTGATCGACATCGACCACTTCAAGCGGGTGAACGACAACTTCGGCCACCTGATCGGCGACGAGGTGCTGTTGCTGGTGGCGACCATGATGACCAACTCGTTTCGCACCCACGACAAGCTGTTCCGCTTCGGTGGCGAGGAGTTCATCGTGCTGTTGAAACCCAACACCGGCGAGGATGCCCGGCGGATTTTCGATCGTTTCCGGGCCGCCATCGAGGCGCGCGATTTTCCGCAGGTCGGGCGCGTCACGGTCAGCATCGGCTATGCCGCCATCGCCTTGGGCGACCAACCCTCGGTAATCCTCGACAACGCCGACAACGCGCTCTACTGGGCCAAGGAACATGGCCGCAACCAGGTGGCGAGCTACGCCGAACTGTTCGCCGCGGGACAGTTTGCCAGCAAGCCGGCGCAGTCGGATCGATCGAACTCTTCTAGGATCAGACCGGGCGCCGCACCCAGTCGAGCAGCGGCTGCCACTGCTCGACATCCTTGTCGGCGCGACTCGGCGGCAGGTCGAAGAGACTCATGCCGTGGGCGGCGGCCTGCACATATACCTGCGTATCGCGCAGGTGCGCCACCACCGGCAGGCCGGTGCCTTCGAGGAAGCGTTCGAGTTCCGCCGCGGCGCGGGTGCGCGCGTCGACGCGCATGGCGACGATGGCGACGTAGGCCTCGTGCCTGCGAATTTCCTTTTCCTCGAACAGGCGATCAAGGAAGCTGCGCGTCGCCAAAATGTCGAAGATCGAGGGCTGCAGCGGCACGATCACGCGCCGCACCAGCTTCAGCACGTTGCCCAGCTTCTTGCCATGCAGGCCGGCCGGGGTGTCGAGCACGACGTGCGTGGTTTCCTTCGGCGGCCGCGCCGGCTGCTCGGGCTCGATTTCCCAGGTCGCGATGTGCGGCAGCGACGGCGAGCGCAGCCTGAGCCATTCGCGCGAGGACTGCTGGCGGTCGATGTCGCCCAGCATCACGCGCTTTCCCTGGCGCGCGAAATAGCCGGCGAGGTTGGTCGCCAGCGTGGACTTGCCGACCCCGCCCTTGGGATTGGCGATCAGGAAGGATTCCATTTACCCGCTTACGGCAGCAATATCGTGGAACCCGTAGTCTTGCGTGCGACGAGGTCGGTCTGCGCCTGCGCCGCATCCTTCAGCGCGTAGGTCTGGTTGACCTCGATCTTCACCTTGCCGGAGGTGACGACGTCGAACAGGTCGCCCGAAATCGCCAGCAGGTCGCTGCGCTGCGCAATGTAGGTAAATAGCGTCGGCCGCGTGATGAACAGCGAACCCATCTTGGCCAGCAGGCCCAGATCGAAGGGTGCCACCGGGCCGGAGGCGGCGCCGAACAGCACCATCATGCCCAAGGGCCGCAGGCACTCCAGCGAACCCATGAAGGTGTCCTTGCCGATCGAGTCGTACACCACGCGCACGCCCTTGCCCCCGGTGATCTCCTTGACCCGCTCGACGAAATTCTCGCGCGTGTAGATGATGGTGTGGTCGCAGCCGTGGGCCTTGGCCAGCGCCGCCTTCTCGTCGGAACTGACGGTACCGATCACCGTGACGCCCAGGGCCCGCGCCCACTGGCAGACGATGAGGCCGACGCCGCCGGCGGCGGCATGGATCAGGATGATGTCGCCGGCCTGCACCGGGCACGTGCGGCGCAGCAGGTATTGCGCGGTCATGCCCTGCAGCATCATCGCCGCGCCGGTCTTGAAGTCGATCGCGTCGGGCAGCTTGACCAGGCGGTCGGCGGGGATGTTGCGCAGCTCGGCATAGGCGCCGACCGGGCCGCCGGCATAGGCCACGCGGTCGCCGACCTTGAGATCGGTGACCGCGCTACCCACCGCCTCGACCACGCCCGCGCCTTCCAGGCCGATGCCGGACGGCATGGGCAGCGGATAGGCGCCGGTGCGGTGGTAGATGTCGATGTAATTGAGGCCGACGGCGTGGTGGCGCACGCGCGCCTCGTTGGGCGCCGTGTCGCCGACGCCGACTTCCTCCCAGCGCAGGACTTCAGGACCGCCGGGGGTGTGGAAGCGGATGGCGTGGCTCATGGTATCTCCTCAGTTGTTGTGTGACAGAAGCCACGCAAGCTACCCTGCCCGCGCCGAAAATTCAACTGCCACGGCGCATTGACCTCGGCTGCCAGGCTCGGGGATACTGGTGCCGAAATGTTCGCCTGCGCCTGTGCGCCCAGCCGCAGCAAGCCGGGCTCCACCCGGGATTCCCCCCTACCGATATCGAGCAATGACAACCGATACCGCCACCGACCGCGCAGCCGGCTTTGAGATCGGGTCGGATTTCGAAGCCTTCCCGCAGCGCAACGACATCTACCGCCGTTCCTTCTGGGATCCTGTGGTGCGCAACGAGAAGACCGACCGCTTCTACGCCACTTATCGCCAGCCGCTCTCGCAATGGCGCAAGGCCGACGGCTTCACCCAGCGCGACTATGCGCTGCGCAACGCGGCCTGGCATGTCAGCGACTTGTTCACCGAGGCACGCCGCGACGACGACAGGCGCGAGGGATTTTCCGATCCCTACACGCAACAGTTGCCGCCGGCTTCGGCGCGCGTCGCCTTCGCCACGCCGGAGGCCGCGGCAGCCGAGGTGAAACGCGTGGCGCGGGCCTTCGGCGCCGGCGCCGTCGGCATCGCGGCGCGCGACGAACGCTGGATGTACACGGCCAAGATGAGCGACATGAGCGGCATCGAACGGCCAGTGGATATCCCGCCGGAACTCGACCATGTGATCGTGATCGTCATGCCGATGGACCGCGAACTGCTATCTACCGTGCCCTCGGCGCTTTCCGGCGCCGCCACCGGCTGGGGCTATTCGCACGACACCATGACGCTGCTGGCGGTAACGCAGTACCTGCGCAACCTGGGCTATGGCGCAATCGCCAGCGCCAACGATTCGGCCCTGGCGGTGCCGCTGGCGATCAAGGCCGGCCTCGGCGAGTACGGTCGGCTCGGCCTCTTGATCACGCCGGAATTCGGGCCGCGCGTGCGCCTGGGCAAGATCTTCACCGACCTGCCTCTGGCGCAGGACGCGCCGCGCGGCTTCGGTGTGCGCGAATTCTGCGACATCTGCCGCGCCTGTTCCGACGGCTGCCCGGTGAAGGCGGTGCCCAAGGGTCCGCCCGGCCCGCCACCCTCCGGACCTTCCTACCTGCGCGGCGTGATCAAGTGGACGGTGGATGCGGAAAAGTGCTTCGGTTACTGGGCGCAGCAGAACACCGACTGCGCGATCTGCGTCCGCGTCTGCCCCTACAACCGCGATTTCACGCGCTGGCCGGCGCGGCTGTGGCGCCGGCTCGCCGGCAGCCGCTGGCGGCGTCTGGCCCTGTGGCTGGATGCGCGGCTCGGGCATGGCCGCCGCCTCCTGCCGTCGCGCTGGTGGTCCGGCTGAGCCGGGGCGGCACCAAAGTTATGCCACCGGCAGAACCGGGGCGGTATCCCCTGCGGACGGCGCTGGCGCTGTGGCGAATCAGCCGCCCCGCTTCTCCCGCAGGTGGTTGGCGTCCACCACGGCCAGCGCGGTCATGTTCACCAGGCGGCGCACCGTCGCGGTGGCGGTCAGGATATGCACCGGCTTGGCCGCGCCGAGCAGCACCGGGCCGACCGTGATGCCGTCGCCCGAGGTGGCCTTGATCAGGTTGAAGGAGATGTTGGCGGCATCGACATTGGGCATGATCAGCAGGTTGGCTTCGCCCGTCAGCCGCGAATCGGGGTAGAGCTTCTCGCGGATTTCCTGGGACAGCGCGGCGTCGCCGTGCATTTCGCCATCGACCTCGAGGCCCGGCGCGCGCGCCTCGATGATGGCCCGCGCCGCCGCCATCTTCAGCGCGGAATCGGAGCGCACGCTGCCGAAGTTGGAATGCGAGAGCAGCGCCACCTTGGGCTCGACGCCGAAGCGGCGCACTTCCTTGGCCGCCATCAGGGCGATCTCGGCAACCTGCTCGGCGGAAGGGTCCTCGTTGACGTAGGTGTCACAGAGGAACAGCGTGTGCTTGGCCAGCAGCAGCATGTTCATCGCCGCGTAGCAGTGGGCGTCGGCTTCCAGGCCGATCACGTCGGCGACGTGCTTGAGGTGCTGGGCATGGCGGCCGACCACGCCGCAGAGCATGGCATCGACATAGCCGCGACGCAGCAGCATGGCGCCGATCAGGGTGGCGTCGGAACGCATCGCCTGCTTGGCGATGCCCGGCGTCACGCCCTGGCGGCCCATGATGGCGTGGTAGTCGGACCAGAGTTCCTTGTAGCGCGGGTCGGAATCCGGATTCACCACCTCGAAGTCGCGCCCGGCCGCGATGCGCAGGCCGGCCTTCTCGATGCGCATGCCGATCACCTCGGGGCGGCCGATCAGCACCGGCTGCGCCAGGCCTTCGTCGAGCACCGCCTGCACCGCGCGCAGCACGCGCTCGTCCTCGCCTTCGCAGTAGATGACGCGGCGCGGCGCCTTCTTCGCCGCGGCGAAGACCGGCTTCATGACGAAGCCGGAGTGGTAGACGAAGCTGTTGAGCTTGTCGCGGTAGGCGTCGAAGTCGAGGATCGGGCGCGTCGCCACGCCGGATTCCGCCGCCGCCTTGGCCACGGCCGGCGCGATCTTGACGATCAGGCGCGGATCGAAGGGGCGCGGGATCAGGTATTCGCGGCCGAAGGCCAGGCTCTCGCCGCCGTAGGCCTGGGCCACCACGTCGGAGGCTTCGGCCTGGGCCAGTTCGGCGATGGCGCGCACGGCGGCCAGCTTCATCTGCTCGGTGATGGTGGTGGCGCCCGCATCCAGCGCGCCGCGGAAGATGAAGGGGAAGCACAGCACGTTGTTGACCTGGTTCGGATAGTCCGAACGGCCGGTGGCGATGATCGCGTCATCGCGCACGGCCTTGACTTCCTCGGGCGTGATTTCCGGCGTCGGGTTGGCCAGCGCCAGGATCAGCGGGTTCTTCGCCATCTTCGCCACCATGGCGGGCTTGACCACGCCGCCGGCGGAGAGGCCGAGGAACACGTCGGCGTCCTGCATGATGTCGGTCAGCGCACGGGCGTCGGTCTTCTTGGCGTAGCGGTCCTTGATCGGGTCCATCAACTTTTCGCGCCCGACATACACCACGCCCTCGATGTCGGTAACCCAGATGTTCTCCACCTTGACGCCGAGATTGACCAGCAGATCGAGGCAGGCCAGCGCCGCCGCACCGGCGCCGGAGGTGACCACCTTGACCTCTTCGACCTTCTTGCCGACCAGGGTGAGACCGTTGAGGATTGCCGCGCCGACTACGATCGCCGTGCCGTGCTGGTCGTCGTGGAAGACCGGGATCTTCATGCGCTCGCGCAGCTTGGCTTCGATGTAGAAGCACTCGGGCGCCTTGATGTCTTCGAGGTTGATGCCGCCGAAGGTCGGCTCCATGGCCGCGATCATGTCGATCAGCTTGTCGGCGTCGTTCTCCGCCAGTTCGATGTCGAAGACGTCGATGCCGGCGAACTTCTTGAACAGCACGCCCTTGCCTTCCATCACCGGCTTGCCCGCCAGCGGCCCGATGTTGCCAAGGCCCAGCACGGCGGTACCGTTGGTGACCACGCCGACCAGGTTGGCGCGCGAGGTCAGGCGGCTGGCCATCGCCGGATCGGCGACGATGGCGTTGCACGCCGCGGCGACGCCCGGCGAGTAGGCCAGCGCCAGGTCGCGCTGGTTGGTGAGGCCCTTGGTCGGCACCACGGCGATCTTTCCCGGGGTGGGCCACTCGTGGTACTCGAGAGCGGCGGCGGAGAGGTTCTCTTCTTCCTTGGACATGGCGGGCCTCCTTCAGTTTTCTGGTCAAGCGGCGAATCATAGGCTCCCCAGCCTGACAGCACCATTACGGAAATCCACGACGCCACCGCGGCCGGTAGAATCCGGCGCATTCCATTGAAGGAGGCATCATGAAGCGCGTCGTATTCAACCAAAAGGGCGGTGTCGGCAAGAGCACCATCACCTGCAACCTGGCCGCGATCGCCGCCGCGCGCGGCGCCCGCACCCTGGTCATCGACCTCGACCCCCAGGCCAATTCGACCCAGTACCTGCTCGGCGACGCGGCGAACAACCTGGAACTCACCGCCAACCAGTTCTTCGACCAGATGCTGAGCTTCAAGCTGCGCCCGCTGCCGACCGAGGACTTCATCACCGCGACGCCCTTCGAGAACCTCTCCATCCTGCCCTCCGGCCCGGCGCTGGAAGAACTGCAGGCCAAGCTCGAATCGCGCTACAAGATCTACAAGCTGCGCGAGGCGCTCGACGCCCTCGAAGGCTACGACGAAATTTTCATCGACACGCCGCCGGCACTGCACTTCTACACCCGCTCGGCGCTGATCGCGGCCGACGCCTGCCTGATCCCCTTCGACTGCGACGAGTTCGCCCGCCGCGCGCTGTACACGCTGATGGACAACGTCAATGAGATCCGCGCCGACCACAATGCCGGCCTCGAGGTCGAAGGCATCGTCATCAACCAGTTCCAGGCCCGCGCCAGCCTGCCGCAGCAGATCATCAACGAACTGCGCGAGGAAGGCCTGCCGGTGCTGGCCTCCTTCCTGTCGTCCTCGGTGAAGGTAAAGGAATCGCACCAGCAGGCGAAGCCGATGATCCACCTCGACCGCAGCCACAAGGTAACGCTGGAGTTCGCCGCGCTGTTCGACGAACTGGAAGCGGCGAAGAAACTGCGCGCCAAGGCGGCGGCGAAAAAGCGGGCCTGAGCGCCGTAGCGCCGGCGCCGACTTCTTAGGCATGGTCCCCGGACTGATCCTCGCCGCCATCGCCGGCCTCGTTGCCATCATCATCTGGCAGCGCTACCGGCGCCTGGCCCGCGAACGCTTCGTCCGCGACTACCCGCTGCCGCGGGGGCTTTACGACAAACTGCGCAAACGTCGGCCGGAGCTCGAAACCAAAGACTGCGCGCTGATCGCGCGCGGCCTGCGCCAGTTCTTCCTGGCCTACCTGCAAAGCGGCAGGAAGTTCGTTTCCATGCCCTCGCAGGCGGTCGACGACCTGTGGCACGAATTC
>JADJUP010000006.1 GCA_016716965.1 Sulfuritalea sp.
CAATGACATCACCCGAAATGATCATCGCCGCCTACAGATCGGAAAGGCCTCAAATGGGAGGACGTGGCAAGGAAAGTCGGACTGTCCAAGGAATGGGCCACCGCCGGCTGCCTCTGGCCAGATGACTTTCGGCATGAAGGGGCCGCCGTGCTCGGCAAGGTTTTCGGCCTGCCGCCGGATGAAGTGGGCTCTGCAGGTAGTGCCTCCCAAGGGCTCGGCGACTTCGGCGCCGACCGATCTACTCATCTACCGCTCTACGAACTGATCGCTGTACGGAACGACCCTGAAGGAGCTCATCCACGAGGAATTCGGCGACGGCATCATGTCGGCGATCGATTTCAAGATGGATCTGGAGCGCGAACCGAATCCCAACGGCGACCGGTGAACATCGTCAGTCGGGCAAGTTCCCGCCCTACAAGATCTACTGAGGGGGCTATCCCGCGCGTCCGGCCCGCCGGGTCGGACGCGGCATGCATGAAAGGCGGGGCAGCACATGTCGAAGATATTCGCGAAGTCCCTCCCCTGGGGTAGCGACGACCCGACCCGCGCCGCGATGGTGTTCGGCCACAGCGCGGCACTGGCGAAAGCTGGCCACGAGATCCGCATCTTCCTGCTCGGCGAGGCCCGGTGCTGGCGCGCAAGGCCATTCGCGACCAGCTCCCCGGTCGGCTGGCCGGCGCTGGCGGAGCAATGGCAGAGCTGCGTCGACCTCGGCGTCAAGATCGAAGTCTGCGATGCCTGCCGCACCGCGCGCGCATCAGCGACGACGACCTCGCCGCCTTCAGCGCCACGATCGGCAGCCCCGCCACCCTGGTCGCCAGCATCGAATGGGCGGACAAGGTGATCGCGGAATAATCTCAGTAAGGCTTCAGGTCGAGCACCTGGCGTGTCGGCGAAGGCGTCGATCTCGCCGATCTCGATCATGTTGCCGCGCACCGCGATCACCGTCACCTGCGTCAGCGCGATCAGGTTGGGCCGGAACGGCGAGCGTGTGGCGACACGCCGCGCAGCGGATTGTCGGGATTGCCGCGCGGATGCACCTGCAGGATCCGCGCTTGTCAGGGCATCGTTGCGATCGAACCACCAGAACACCCAGAGCGACGACAATTGATCGACGGCGAGCAGCGCCGCCCGGTAGCGCGGCTCGACCTCGATGAAGGTCCTGCCGCCTGACTTGCGCACCAGCCGATCGGACTCACCGAATGGACAGGCGCGGCCTTCGTCGTTGCCTCGGCCCGCAGCGGCGGACTCCAGCAACCCGCCTGGACGGGCGCGGCCAGCGGCAGGCAGGCGTATTGCAGCAGGCGTTCAGGGGTGGGATGCATGGCGGGCCTTCACGGTACTGAAGTTCGCACATTGTGCGGCAAGCGCCAAGAGCGGCGTGGCGACACGGCGAACATCGTGCCACCAGCAAGTGACAGAACCGCGCACCCTCCCTTATAGTGAGCCCGGCAACACCAGCGACCGCATGTCGCGTCCGGACTTTTGCCGTTGCCGATGCGCGGTGGCGGAGCTCCGGGAAACCGGGCAAGGAACATCGCCGAAGCCTTTCTTTCGATTTGCGCAGACAGCGACAGGCGCGCTTCTCCGGCACTTGCCGCACCCGTGGCCGCCGATCCGGCGAAGGCCGACGGGACAGTCTGACGCGGCGGCCATTTACCTGCGGGTCTGCTCCGCCTGCACGGCGAAAAGGGCGACGCCAACAGCCTCGCACGGGCGCACTCGCCAAGCGCCCGAGGAACCCCACGGCGCTGGAAGCGCGCTTGCGGCTCAACCGCGAGTCCACGATCGCCATCGTCCGCGACGGCCGTCCGCACACGCCGATGACAGGGCGCGCCCACGCCTGAGCCAGGAGGAAATCGAAGCGGTGGTCGATTACATCCGCGAGCGTTTCAGCGTCCGCCGCGCCCGACCGTGCGCCGACGCCAGGCAGCCGCTGAGCCGCGCGCCGGACAGTCGCTATTTGTTGGCCAGCACCACCAGTCCGCCTGCATGGACGGCGAAGGCGTGCGGCCGATGATCTTGAAGATGCCGGCCTTGTCGGCGGTAAAGGTGAGCCGGGTGATCTGGCCGCGCCGCACCGTGCCGGTCAGCCAGTAGCCCTCGATGGTGAACGGGGTGTTCGTTGCCGTTGATGCCGACGATCTCCGGGGTGACCTTGTCACCCTGGTTCACCACGATGGTGCCGGGGTCCCAGCGGTAGCTGGACACCTCCCAGCGGCCCTTGTCGTCCGGCTTTTTCAGCAGGTAGCCGCCACCTTCCGGAATCGGGTCGGTCGGAAACGGTTCGTGGTCCACATGCACGCCACCCTTGGACTCCACCGCCGCGACATAGATCGTGCGCTCCCGCGGTGCCTGTGCCGCCTTGTCTTGCGCCAGGGCGGGCAGTACGAAGGCGCCGCCGGCAATCATCGCCAGTAACCAGTGGGTCATTTTCTTGCTCCGCGTAGTGAGTGCTGGATGGGTCGGCATCAGCATATCCCGCTTTCTCCTTCTCGATCGGCCCGCATTCATCGACGCAGGGCATGCCAATCGGGCTATCGGCTTATGCCGTGATGCCGTCGCCCTGCTACTCCGTGACTTCCGCCTCGACCAGCTTCGCCAGCAGCGCGAGCGATTCCTGCCAGCCCAGGTAGCAGGCTTCGACCGGGATCGGTTCCGGGATGCCATCCTGCACGATGTTCAGCTCGGTGCCGAAGTTCGTCGCCCGCAGGCTCACCGTGGTCTTCATCACGCCGGCGAGCTTGGGGTCGTCGAAGCGGTCGGTATAGGAAATCCGCTCATGGGGCACCAGTTCCAGTACTCGCCGCCGAAGGCATGGGCCTGCTGGTTGCTGAAGTTGGTGAAGGACATGCGGAAGCCGCCGCCCACCTTCGCCTCCATGTGATGCACGCGGCCGGTGAAGCCGTTGGGCGGCAGCCACTTGGCCATGGCATCGGCGTCGAGGAAGGCGCGGTAGATGCGCTCGGCCGGTGCGCGTATCACGCGGTGAAATCGGACGGTGCCGGTAGCCATTCAAGGTACTCCCCGAAAGGTTTGGAGAAGCAACGATACGCCACGCCGGCGCATCACGAAAGTCGGCGGCGGCGGCACGGTGCGGCGCCGCGGCCCACCGCTCATTGCACCATGTACTGGAATCGCGCGGCAGCGGCCGAAGCAGTCGTGCATGGCCAGGAATTCCAGTCGAGGCCGAGTTCCTCGACGGCCTGGGAATTGATCCGCGTTACCCGGTTCTTCGGCGACGAAGGAATGTCCAGCGCGCGCGACGCTCTCCCGCGACATTGATTACCGCCTGCAACCGGCTGGTCACCACCGCGTCCTCATGGTGGTCTCGAATGGAAAGGATGAAGTCCTCGGGAAGCTGCCAGTGGGCAGCCAGCGCGGCGCCGATCAGGGTGTGGTCCACGCCGAAGATGGCGGCCTCGCGTTCGATGAGGCGGCCATCGACCATGGATTGGCGGTAGGCCTCCGGAAGCGCTCCGCGTCCATGATGTGGAAGCACAGTTGGCCGACATCGTGCAGGATGCCGGCGACATAGGCCTTTTTCGGTCGACACGCCGCACAGCTGCGCCAGTTCCTGCGCCACGATGGCGACGGCATGGGAATGATTGAAGAGGAAGGTGGCGCCCTTGTCGTCGGCCATGAACTTGTTCATCGCCGCGGTGGCGACGATGCGCTGGACCTGGGCGATGCCGATCAGCGAGGCGGCGACGAAGGGTCCTGCAGATCCGGCTGCGCGTTAATGCGCCGCAGCCGGTTGGCGGTGGCGAGGATGCCGGAGGTGATCACCGGGTCGTTGCGGGCCAGGCGGGTCAGGGCATCCATCGACGCGTCCTCGTCGCGCAGCATCTCCAGCAGCTGCAGCACCACCCTTGGGAAAGGGCGGCAGGTGTTTGGCGATCGTCGCGATCGCGACCGGAAAGCCTATCTACGGTCAGCATGTGGACGGGCCGCAGGCCAGCAGCGCGTCGCGCAGGCGGCGGCAGGCTTGTTGGGCTGGTCGCCGAAGATCTCGGCCAGGCGCTGCTCGTGGCCGGCGACGGCCGCCGCCCGTGCCGCCTCGTCAGGCGCGGCGTCCTGAAGCACGGCGACACATTCGACGCCCTTGTTCACCAGTTGCGCGATGGTGCTGGTGGTGACGCCGGTGCCCACGGCGATGCGCAGCGTGACCTGGTTGCCGTGCCCGCCCTGCACCGGACGCGCGATCACCATGCCGGGAGTGAGCCGGGCGATCGGGACCCAGCAATAGCAGTCCGGTACCGCGTCGGCGGAGAAAAGGTCATCGGAACTCATGGCGCAATGGTAACTCTTTGGACAGATTGCACCCGATATGCAACCGCGCGGATGACCTGCCTTCCTGATCCTGGCGCGATCGCCGGGCGCCATGTAGGAGACTATCCGGCATAGCATTTCCGAAAGCCCCTGACCACCGTTTCCGGACCACCCATGCTGACCCAAGCCGAACTCGATTCCCCCGCCCCGGTTTGGCTTTGGCTGGCCCCGCGGCTTCGGTCCTTCGGCGGCCACCTGGCGCCCCGAACTTCCGAATCTTTCTTGCCTGGCTCATGCATCGCCTGGCGCAAGGATCCGGAAGATCCTATCGACACGTATCGGCGATACCCATCCTGCGGGTTCATTGATCGTCGCCCTTATGCTCCAGGACGCTGGAGGCTCGATACCCGAGGCCATGGTCATCGGCATCGTGCTGATCGCAATCGACATGGGCATCCACTGGGGAATCGCGGGCATCGGCGGTGCACGCTGCTCCACCAACCGCTAAAGAAGCTGAGGTAACAGGAGCGCCCGGCCGGCGCCCGTAATCCCTGCAATGACGATTGGTGAACGCGACCAGCGTTTGCTGCGGAACGAAACTTGAATTTCGGCGTTGCCGGCGCCACACGGACTGCAAGGGGTGGCCGCATAGCGCCGCGCTTCTCGTCAGCAAGTCCCGCCTGCTGGTCTGGCTCGCTGCGCGTTGCGCGATCAATCGTTCGAAGAGAAAGTCGGCGACTGCGGAACGGCGGGACCGTGCCCTCTGCGCTCTGTCAGTGGAGCGCTGTCGGGGCTGCATCGCCCTATTTCGGACTATCAAACCCTCAGCCCTGTAGCCAAGCTCTAGCTTCGTCCATTGTCTGAAAAATTCGTGATTCGTGTGGCGTTGCGTATTCGGGTGACTCGATACGCCGACACAACGACAACGTCGGCTTACTACAAGCCACAAGAGCACCACGAATACTCGGGAGATAAACAGACACGCCTATGCTTTCAACCGTGTGCGTGCGGAACAACATGTCAGGAAAATTAAGCCCTGCAATAGGTCGTTGGCGGCCCGACGCACGCCGTAGGCCAGAGGCTGGTTGTGGCCGAAGGCGGAAGTGGTTGCCACGCACACCGCCCGCCGGATCCAGCGCACGCGCGACTACTGCGCCACCCCCAGCCGCCCGTTGTGGCTGCCCATGTACCAGTAGCGCCCGGCGGCATCGATGATGGCCTTGCGGATGCCGAGGTTCTTCGAGGGCAGGGTGATGACGCGGAATTCCTCTTTCGCCGGATCGAACACGGAGACGGTGTCGGTGTCGATGCCGTTGATCCAGATGCGCCCGGCGGCGTCGGCGGTGACGGCGTAGGCGCGCTCGCCGCCGGCCTTCGGCAGCGCCCAGGTCTTGACGATGCGCTTCGCCTTCGGATCGAGCTTGGCCAGCAGGCCGTTGCCGTAGTAGGCCACCCACAGGCTGCCGTCGGGCGCGGTGGCGATGCGGCGCGGCAGCGAACCGGCGCCGGTCGCTACCGACCCGGTCTTGCCGCTGGCGGGATCGATCCAGCCCAGCGCGTCGCCGGCCAGGCGGCAGACCCAGACGATGCCATCGCGGTCGATGGCGAGGCCGTAGGGATTGCCGCTCATCGGGTACTCGTCGATCCTGCCGCTGGCGCGATCCAGGCGGCCGACGCGCTGGCCGTTCTGGATGGTGAACCACAGCTTGCCGTTGGCATCGATGACGATGGTGTGCGGATCGCCGCCGCCGGGCACCTTGTACTCGGTGACCTTGCCGCTTTTCGGATCGAGGCGGCCGATGGTGCCGTTGCCGTTGCCGGTGTACCAGACGATGCCGGCCTCATCGACAAGGAGGCCGTGCGGCTTCGCGCCAGGCGGCAGTTCCCACTCGGTGAATTTTTCTGCGGCGGTGTCGAAGCGCGCGATCCGGTTGCCATGCATCACGGCGATGTAGATGTTGCCGTCGGGCGCGGGCGCCGGGTCGCGCGCGAAGCTCGGCGTCGGCACCGGCCATTCGCGCACCTGCCCGGCGACCTGCTTGAGCGCGCCGGGCGTGACGCCGTAGTTCGAGCCGCCGGCGACCGCGCCCGCGGCGGCCAGCGCGAAAAGGAATGCGGCTGCAAGCTTGCGTGTCATGGTCGCCTCCGGATCGGGATGGACAAAGTATCGGCATGGCCTGCGCCGCCGTCAATCGGCGGCGCACAAGAGTCGGCGCCCGCGACACGGCGCGGCTTCATCGCCGCACCCCCGGCGCTTCGAGCGCGAGGCCCTGCGCCCGCTGCGCGAGGAACACCTGCGGCGCAAGCAGGTCCCCGGAGCGATAGGCCGGCATTTCGGCGCGCAGGCCAAGGAAGCAGGCGCGCAGGCGACGCTCCAGACTGCCAGCGGCCTGCCATTCCATGCGGTAGGCCGGGCACGACTCGCGGCAACCATTCGATGCGCATGGCTTGTCGGCCGCCGGGGGCTTGCACGCCGGAGGCGATGGTTTTAGCCTTCGCACCTTCCGTCCCTGCCGCCGCGCGACCATCCGCCACCCATGAAACCGCCACTTCCCGCCCGCTGGTTTTTCGACATCGTCTCGCCCTATGCCTACCTGCATCTCAAGCGCTTCAACGAACTGAATCCGGCGCTGGACATCATGCCGGTGCCGGTGCTCTTCGCCGGCCTGCTCAAGCACTTCGACAACAAGGGGCCGGCCGAACTGGCACCCAAGCGGCTGCACACCTATCGCAGTTGCGTGTTCGCCGCGCAACAGCACGGCATCCCCTTCCGACTGCCACCGCAGCACCCCTTCAATCCGCTGCACGCGCAGCGCCTGCTGATCGCGCTTGGCGCCTCGCGGCCGACCGTGGAAGCCGCCTTCGATTTCGTCTGGGCCGAGGGTCGCGACCTCGCCGCGGAATGGCCTCAGTTCTGCGCGCGCCTGGGCGTCGGCGTCGAGCAGGCCGCGACGATGACTGCAGACCCGGCGGTGAAGCGGCAGCTCGCCGACAACACATCGGACGCAACGGAAGCAGGCGTGTTCGGCGTGCCGACACTTTCCTTCAAGGGGCAGAACTTCTGGGGCAGCGATGCGATCGCCTGGGCCAATTCCTTCGTCGACAACCCCGGCATGTTCGACGCCGGCGAGATGAAACGCGCGGCGGAAATCGGGATCGGCGCGGCGCGCAAGGAAGCGGGCTGAACGGTCCACTGCGGTCGGTAGCCGGCCCTGCGGCGACCCGGGCCATGGCCGCCATGCTGCGCCGCAGCGAACGTCTTGACTTATATCAATAGAGATAAAGGCAAACACGTCAAAATGGCGCCCGATCCTGACTACCCCGGCGGCCGCGCCATTTCACATGACTGAAGAACCATCGCAGCCCGTCGCCGCCGTCAAGGCGCCGGTCTATTTCGTTGGTATCGGTGCCTCCGCCGGCGGGCTAGAGGCGCTCGAATCCTTTTTCGCCGCGGCACCGATCGATACCGGTTGCGCCTTCATCGTGGTGCAGCATCTTTCGCCCGACTACAAGAGCCTGATGGTCGAACTCCTGTCGAAGCGGACCGCCATGCCGGTTCGTCGCGCCGAGGAGGGGATGGACGTCGAGGCCAACACCGTTTATCTGATCCCCCCGCGCAAGGTGCTGCGCATCTTCCACGGCAAGCTGCTGCTGACCGACATCGATCCCGGCAAGGGGCTCAACCTGCCTATCGACATTTTCCTGCGCTCGCTGGGCGAGGACCAGGGCGAAAAGTCCATCGGCATCATCCTGTCAGGAACCGGGAGCGACGGTGTCCGTGGCCTGCGCGCCATCAAGGAGGCCGGCGGAATGGTAATGGCCCAAAGCACGGAATCCGCCAAGTTCGACGGCATGCCGCGCGCCGCCATCGATACCGGCCTGGTTGACGTTGTCCTGCCGCCCGAAGAAATGCCGGCCCGACTGGCCGGTTTCCTGCGGCGCCCCTTCACCACCCAGGCCGACCGCTCCAGCCTGGTGCTGCCCGATGAAGATGGCCTGACGCGAATATTTTCGCTACTGCGCGAGCAGTCCAAGCTCGACTTCACCTTTTACAAACCGAGTACCGTGCTGCGCCGCATCGAGCGCCGGGTCTCGGTTTGCCAGTGCAGCGACCTGCGCGAATACGTGCGGCTGGTGGAATCCCGCCCGAGCGAGATCGCCACGCTGTACCGCGAGCTGTTGATCGGCGTCACCAGCTTTTTCCGCGATCGCGAAGTCTTCGACACCCTTGCCGAAGGCGAACTTTCCGCACTGATTGCCAGCGCCGACAGCCGGGAGGAATTGCGCTTCTGGGTGGCCGGCTGCTCCAGCGGCGAAGAAGCCTACACGCTGGCCATCCTCGCCCAGGAATGCATGGCGCGCCTGCAGCGCAAGATCCCGATCAAGATCTTCGCCACCGACGTCGACCGCGACGCCATCCTGCGCGCGGGCAGCGGCATCTACCCGGAAAGCATCGTCGCCGACCTGCCCGCGGGCCTGGCCGGAAAGTACTTCACGCACCGCGACAACCAATACCATGTCAGCCGCAGCCTGCGCGAGATGGTCGTCTTCGCCGCGCACAACATCATCAAGGACCCGCCCTTCACCAACATCGACCTGCTGAGCTGCCGGAACCTGCTGATCTATTTGCAGCCCGTGCTGCAGCAGAAGGTTTTCGAGTTCTTCAATTTTTCATTGAAGCCCCAGGGGCTGATGCTGCTCGGTACCAGCGAGACCCCGGGCGAGATGGCGACATATTTCGAGCCCATACACGGCAAGCACAAGATCTACCGTTCCCGCGGCCGCAAGCATCCGTCCGCGGAAAGCCGGCCGCTGTTCTCTCCGATCATCGACATGGGCCGCAGCCAGCCCATTTCCCGCTATGTACGCGGCGGGCATCCCGCAACCTTGCGGGATGAGGAGAGGATGCTGGAGCGACTGCTCGAAACGCTGGCAAGCGAACTTGTTTCGATGGTGGCGGTCGTCAATGAACGCCTCGAACTGCTGCACCTTTCCGGTGAAAGTGCAGGCCTGCTGCGACTGCCCAGCGGAAAGCAGATCAACGACATCACGCGCATGGCCGAGCGCGAATTGGCCATTCCCCTGGCCACCGGCCTGCAGAAGGTTTTCAGTGGCCAGCGCGAGCTGAAGTACAACAACATCAAGCTGGCGCAAACCGACGGCATACGTACCGTCCAGATGCACATCCGAGCCCTTGCCGGGAAGCGCGGGCAGGAGCCGCTTGCCGGCGTCTTCATCCGCGAGATGCCCAACGTCAAGGCGGAACCGCCAACGGATGTTGCCGTGTACGACCTCAGCCACGAGGCGGAGGAGCGCATCCGCGACCTGGAGCAGGAGCTTCAGTTCACGAAAGAGAACCTGCAGGCAACGATCGAGGAACTGGAAACCTCGAACGAAGAACTGCAGGCGACCAACGAGGAACTGCTTGCCAGCAACGAAGAACTGCAGAGCACCAACGAGGAACTGCAATCGGTCAACGAGGAACTGCACACGGTCAATACCGAGTACCAGACCAAGATACTGGAACTGACGGAGATGACCAACGACCTCGAGAACCTCATGGCGGCCACGGAGCTGGCGACCCTGTTCCTCGACGAGAACCTCAACATTCGCAAGTTCACTCCCGAGCTGACCAAGGTCTTCCGCATCATCGGTTCGGACGTGGGTCGGCCGTTCGTGCATCTGACCCATACCCTGGTCGGCGAAGATCCGCTGACATCCGTCTCCGAAGTCGCCAAGACCGGCCGGCGTGTGACGAAGCCGGTCCTGACCCGCGATGGCGGCAGCTACCTGATGCAGGTCATGCCCTACCACGTTGGCGGCAGCACGCCCTCCGGGGTTCTGCTGACATTCATCGACATCGCTTCGCTGCAGGCCGCACGGCTCGAATTGCGGGAGGCCAAGGCGGTACTCAGCAACACGCGGCGGCTTGCCGCCACCTGCAGTTGGCGGCTCAACCTCGAGACCGGCTCGATGGGCTGGTCGTCCGGCACAGCGACCCTTTTCGGAATTGCCGACGAACTGCTTCCCCACGACCACGAGCAGTTCCTCGCACTGATCCATCCCGACGACCGCGACCGCTATGACGTCGAGCGCCGCGAGAGCGCCGCCCAGGGACAGCCGGGGGACTCCGTATTCCGGGTACTCCTCCCGGATGGCGCAGTGCGCGTGATCCACGAACTGACTTCGGCGATAGACGACGACGCCAATCGGCAACTTGCCCTGGTTGGCATCCTCCAGGACATCACCGGGCAGCCGGGGCTGCTCTGCGGCAGTTGCCCGCGCATCGAGCGCTTCGACCCACCACCCAAGCCAGCCGCCAAGGCCCGGCGCAAAGCTGCAGGCCGCGATTAATTGCGATGGAATCCAGGGATGAACTGAAGCGACGCGCCGAAGGGCTGCTGCCCGCCGCCACGAACATCGAACCCGCGCCGGGCCCGGAAGAGGCGGCGCGCCTGATCCAGGACCTGCGCGTCCATCAGATAGAACTGGAGTTGCAGAACGAAGAACTGCGGCACACCGAAGCGCAGCTCTCCGCCTCCCGCGACCGCTACCGGCACCTGTTCGACAACGCCCCGGTTTCCTACCTGGTACTCGATGCAAGCACCACGATCATCGAGGTCAACGAAACCTTCTGCAATCTGGTCGGGCGGGACGGCGACGACATCATCGGCAAGGGCTTTGCCGACTTCCTCGCACCTCCGGATCGACATTCCTTCCTTTCGCGTTTCCGCGCATGGCTTGCCCAGCCGGTCGGCAAGGCGATGGAAGTCACGATTCTCTCTGCCCAGGGTGAATGGCGTCATGTGCAGGTGGGCGGGGTCACCTCCCGCGCCGGCGGCGATACCGGAGGTGGCGGCGGCGATTCGCTGCTTCTGGCACTGACCGACGTCAGCGAAAGCCATCGCCTTCATATGGCGGTCGAGACCGCCAACCGGGAACGCGAAGCGCTGATCGAAGCCATTCCGGTGGGCGTCTATCGCTACCGCATGCTTGCCGCCGGCAACGTCCGCTTCGAGTACGTCAGCCCGCTGTGGTGCCAGCAACTGGGCGTGGAGCGCGATGCCGTGCTGGGTGATAACAATGTCGTGGAGTCATTGATCCATCCCGACGACCGGACCTCCTTCGCCACTGCCAACGCGGCCGCACGCAAGGGCGGCGGGCAGTTCCGCTGGGAGGGGCGCTTTGTCGTCGGCAGCGAAATCCGCTGGATGCGGCTCAGTTCGACGCCATCCTGGCAGGCCAACGGCGACATTCTTTGGGATGGGATACAGGAGAACATCACCCACCGCAAACAGGCCGAGGTCGCGCTGAGGGAGGGACAGGAGGCGTTCCTCAGCATCGTCAACACCACGCTCGATGGCTTCGTGGGGGCGGATTCCGGCGGAAAGCTGACCGAGGCCAATCTCAGGTACTGCCAGCAGTCGGGCTTTTCCCGGGCGGAATTGCTGACGATGCGACTCCACGACCTCGAATCGCCATCGACACGCCCCCAGTTCCCGGACCATCTGCGCCGCGTCATCGAAACCGGCAGCGCCCAGTTCGAAACCATCCATCGACGGCGGGACGGCAGTACCTGGCATGTAGAGGTCAGCGCCACCTACCGGCCGGTCGCCGGGGGACGCATGTTCGTGTTCCTGCGCGATGTCTCCGAACGGCACCACGCCAGGGCGGCGCTGGAGGGACGTCGCTCGTGGCTGGAATCCCAGGTGCGCCAGCGCACTGCCGAACTGGAACAGGCCAGGGATGCCGCCGAAGCGGCCAACCGCGCGAAGTCGATCTTCCTCGCCAACATGAGCCACGAATTGCGCACGCCGATGAACGGCATCATGGGCATGACCGAACTGGCGCTGCGTCACACCAGCGATCCGAAGATTGCGGACTGGCTCGCCAAGAGCAAGGCCTCGTCGCTCCACCTGCTCGGCGTGATCAACGACATCCTCGATATATCGAAGATCGAGGCCGACCGGATCGTGCTCGAAAAGGCGCCGTTCCTCCTGCGATCGGTGATTTCCGGCGTGATGGAAATGCAGCGGGGCGCTGCGGAAGCCAAGGGACTGCAGCTTTACTGGGGCGTCGCACCGGAACTGCCGGAAGACCTCGTCGGCGACTCGGTGCGCCTGAGCCAGATACTGATCAACCTGACATCCAATGCCATCAAGTTCTCCGCGCAGGGTCGCATCCAGGTGCGAGTCCTCGCGGAAGCGATCGGGTCGCAGGAAGTGCGCCTGCGCCTGGAGGTCGAAGACCAGGGCATCGGCATCGACGACGAGCAGTTGTCCCGCCTGTTCCATCCCTTCACCCAGGCCGACAGTTCGACGACGCGCAAGTACGGTGGCACGGGACTGGGCCTGATCATCTCCAAGCGGCTTGCCACGCTGATGGATGGCGATGTCGGCGCCGTCAGCGAAAAGGGCTGCGGCAGCACCTTCTGGGCGACCCTGCGACTCGGATTGATTCCCCCCGAGCAGCTCCTTGCCGATGAAGCGCTGCCCGACGCCGTGGAACTGCTGCGCCGGGACTGTGCCGGTAAGCGTGTCCTCATCGTCGAAGATGATCCGGTCAATCGGGAAGTCGCGGAACTGCTGCTGGGTGACACCGGCCTCGTGATCGAAACAGCCAATGATGGCGCCGAGGCAGTCGCGGCTGAACAACGCGGCAGCTACGACCTGATCCTGATGGATATCCAGATGCCGGTGATGAACGGCCTGGATGCGACCCGTGCAATCCGCGCCATGCCGCATGGCCGCGACGTGCCGATTGTCGCAATGACCGCCAATGCCATGGAAGAAGATCGCCGGGCCAGCCTGGAGGCCGGCGCCAGCGACCACCTTGGCAAGCCTGTCACCGCCGATGCACTGCATCAGTGCGTCCTGCGCTGGCTGCGTCCTTTGCGCCGGCACTAGCCGGCGGCCGCGAATCCTGATCGCCCGGTAGCGGCCTACCGGGGGCCGAGCATGCCCTGGCTTTCGATGAAGGCGATGATGGTGTCCAGCCCCTGGCCGGTCTTCATGTTGGAAAACACGAAGGGCCGCCCCGTGTCACCCCCGCGCATCTTCTTCGCGTCGCGGTCCATCACTTCCAGCGAGGCGCCGACCATGGGCGCGAGGTCGATCTTGTTGATGACGAGCAGGTCGGACTTGGTGATGCCCGGCCCGCCCTTGCGCGGAATCTTGTCGCCGGCGGCGACGTCGATCACGTAGAGCGTGAGGTCGGACAGTTCGGGGCTGAAGGTGGCGGCGAGGTTGTCGCCGCCGCTTTCGATGAAGACGATCTCCAGCCCCGGAAAGCGCGCATTGAGCCGGTCGACGGCTTCGAGGTTGATCGAGGCGTCCTCGCGGATCGCCGTGTGCGGGCAGCCGCCGGTCTCGACGCCGATGATGCGCTCCGGCGCCAGCGCCGCGTGCTTGACCAGGAACTGGGCGTCCTCCTCCGTGTAGATGTCGTTGGTGACGGCGGCGATGTTGTATTTGTCGCGCAGCGCCTGGCACAGGGCCAGGGTCAGTGCCGTCTTGCCGGAACCGACGGGGCCGGGACCGCCGATGCTTCTACTCTGAGTGCCTGTTTCATGATCTGAAGAGTCTCGAATACTGGGTTTCGTGGCGCGCACAGGCAATGGCGAAGCCCGGCGCGAAGTTGCTGAAGTCGTCGTCCGCGGTGTCCAGCGCGCGCTCGACGATGGCGGGAATCCGGCCGCCGAGTTCGAGCAGGATGCGCTGGCCGGCAGCCTGTCCCAGCGGCACGGCCTTGAGCGCCGCCATGGTCTGGTTCTCCGCCCAGCTCCAGAGCCATGCCGTCATCGCGTCGGGCGGTGATATTTTCCAGATCGCCGCGAGGCCGCTCCAGACGAACATGAAAGTCGGCGCTGGCGACACGGCGATCTGCGCGACGAATTCGGGCGGAAGCTCGCGCAGGTCGGCCAGCAGGCGGCGCAGCGAATGCCCCATCTGCAGGGTCTCGGCGCGCAGTTCGGCGCTCTCGCGGCTGGCGAGGTAACGCTCGTCGAGTTCGCGCGCCGTGTCGTCGGCGCCGACTCGCCAGGCGTCCATCATCCGCGCCAGCAGCGGAGCCTCGTAGCGGCCCAGGTTCCACTCGAGCTGATCGCCCATCCAGCGCAGCGCGCCTGCCTCGTCCTTCACCGTGCCGGCCTCGATCGCCCACTCCAGGCCCTGCGAATAGCTGTAGGCGCCGACCGGCAAGGCGCCGGGCCAGTTGCAGCAGCCTGGCTAGCGCAAGGCATTGCTGAGCCATCCCCCCAGCCCCCTTCCCAGGGAAGGGGGTGACGTCGGTTCGCCGCTGTGCGGCTCCGGTTCCTGGCTGCGCCGCCCTTGGGGCGGCCCTGCGGGCGGCGCTCATCGCTTGGCGAAATGGTCGTGGATGCGCGGGCCGCGGCCCTCGCCGTCGGCGCTGTGGCCGTGGCCGCCATGCGCGCCGTAGGCGCCGCTTTCCGGCTCGAAGGGTGCTTCGACGGCGGCCACTTTCAGGCCCAGGCCGCGCACCATTTCGCCCAGCACATGGTCGGCGACGAAACGCAGCCTGCCCGGCAGCAGATGCACGGCGACGTGGCGATTGCCCAGGTGGTAGGCGGCCTTGGCGATCAGCAGCGGATCGCCGCTCACCGCTTCGAGCAAGGCCTCGGGCGCGGCGACCACCTCGACCACGCGCCCGTCCTTGCCCAGCAGCCGGTCGCCGCCGCGCAGCACCGTGCCGCGTTCGAGGAAGAGGCCGCACTCCTCGCCACCGGCAAGCGTCGTCCGCAGGCGGCTCTTGCAGCGCAGGTCGAAGCTGAGTTCCAGCCGCTCGCTGGCGACCGACTTTGGCTCGGCGAAGCTTTCGATGACCAGCATCGTCAAAACAGGAAATAGCGCTGCGTCATCGGCAGCGACTTGGCCGGCTCGCAGACCAGCAGTTCGCCGTCGGCACGCACGGCGTAGGTTTCGCTGTCGACCTCGATCACCGGCGTGGCGCTGTTGTGCACCATGTCGGCCTTGCTCACCTTGCGGCAGTTCTTCACCGGCTCCAGGCGCTTGGCGAGATTTAGCGCCGCCACCGCCGGATTCTGCAATGCCGCCTGCGATACGAAGGTCAGCGAGGTCTTGAGCCCGCCGGCGAAGCTGCCGAACATCGGCCGGTAATGCACCGGCTGCGGCGTCGGGATCGAGGCGTTGGGGTCGCCCATCGCGGCGGCGGCGATCATGCCGCCCTTGAGGATCAGGCTCGGCTTGACGCCGAAGAAGGCCGGCTTCCACAGCACCAGGTCGGCGAGCTTGCCCGGCTCGATGGAGCCGACGACATGGCCGATGCCGTGGGTGATCGCCGGGTTGATGGTACTTGGCGATGTAGCGCCGACGCGCAAGTTGTCGTTCCGCGCCGTGTCTTCCTTCAGCGCGCCGCGCTGCAGCTTCATCTTGTGCGCGGTCTGCCAGGTGCGGATCAGCACCTCGCCGACGCGGCCCATGGCCTGCGAATCCGAGCTCATCATCGAAAACGCGCCGAGGTCGTGCAGGATGTCCTCGGCGGCGATGGTCTCGCGGCGGATGCGCGACTCGGCGAAGGCGACGTCCTCGGCGATCGCCGGGTCGAGGTGGTGGCAGACCATCAGCATGTCGAGGTGCTCGTCGATGGTGTTGACCGTGTAGGGCATGGTCGGGTTGGTCGACGAAGGCAGCACGTTGGGCAGGCCGGCGGCCTTGATGATGTCGGGCGCATGACCGCCACCGGCGCCTTCGGTATGGAAAGTATGGATGGCGCGGCCCTTGAAGGCGGCCAGCGTAGCTTCGACGAAGCCGGATTCGTTGAGCGTGTCGGTGTGGATCGCGACCTGCACGTCCACTGCGTCGGCCACCGTCAGGCAGTTGTCGATCGCGGCCGGCGTGGTGCCCCAGTCCTCGTGCAGCTTGAGGCCCATGGCGCCGGCGGCGACCTGTTCGCGAGCGGCCCCGGCAGGCGGCGTTGCCCTTGCCGAGAAAGCCGAGGTTCATCGGGAAGGCATCGGCCGCGGCGAGCATGGCGCGGATGCCACGGCCCCGGCGTGCAGGTGGTGGCGAAGGTGCCGGTGGCCGGGCCGGTGCCGCCGCCGATCAGGGTGGTAACGCCGCTGGTCAGCGCTTCTTCGATCTGCTGCGGGCAGATGAAATGGATGTGCGCGTCGATGCCGCCGGCGGTGAGGATCATGCCTTCGCCGGCGATGACCTCGGTGCCGGCGCCGATGGCGATGGTGACGCCCGGCTGCACGTCCGGATTGCCGGCCTTGCCGATGGCCGCGATCATGCCGCCCTTCAAGCCGACGTCGGCCTTGACGATGCCCTGCACGGCATCGACGATCAGCGCGTTGGTGATCACCGTGTCTGCCACGTCCTTCGCCAGTTTCTGTCCCTGCCCCATGCCGTCGCGGATCACCTTTCCGCCACCGAATTTCACTTCCTCGCCGTGGATCGTGTAGTCCTTCTCGACCTCGATCCAGAGTTCGGTATCGGCGAGTCTGACGCGGT
>JADJUP010000007.1 GCA_016716965.1 Sulfuritalea sp.
GATCCTGCCGCTGCCCGACATGCTGGCGCTGGGCTGGTTCTTTCTCTGCTGGGTCGGCTACGCCTGGTACGCGGACCATCGCCGCTGGGGCACGCGCGAGCTGGCCAGCGTGCTGCACGAATACCGGCTGCGCTGGATGCGGCGGGTGCTGGAGCGGGAAAACCGCATCGCCGACACGGTGGTGTTGCAGACGGTGATGCGCAGCGACAACCTGTTCATCACCACCACGCTGTTCATCATCGCCGGCCTGATCAGCAGCCTCGGCGCGGTGGAGCGGGTGCAGGCGATGGTCTCGGGCATCGGCTTCATCGCCGTGTCATCGCGCGAGACGCTGGAGGTGAGGATCCTGGTGCTGATCGGGATTTTCGTGTTTGCCTTCTTCAAGTTCACCTGGTCGCTGCGCCAGTTCAACTTCACGCTGATGCTGTTCGCCTCGGCGCCGATGCCGGCGGAGAAGGATGCGCCGGACCGGGCCGATTTCGCGCCGCGCGCGGCGATGATGGTGACGCACGGTTTCGCCAGCTTCAACCGCGGGCTGCGCGCGTATTTCTTCGGGCTGGCGGCGCTGGCCTGGTTCATCCAGCCCTGGGCGCTGGTGCTGGCGTCGTCCTGGGTGGTGGCGGTGCTCTACTGGCGCGACAGCCGTTCGGCAACGCTGGCCACGCTGGCCGGGCCGGTGACGGAGAAGGGGTTGCCCTGAGGCGGGGGTGGCGGCTATACACCGCAAAGCCTGGATTCCGGCTTGCGCCGGAATGACGACGCGAAGGTCGTACGCGCGTTTGGGGGTTGTCGCCGTACCGCCGGCGCCGACTTTCACAATCATTGACTATGCCCATTATGGGCATTACCATTCCCAAAATGGGCATGAACACCAAACCGCCTTCCACGCAGACCAGCCTCGCCGATGCCTTGTTTTCGGGCACGCAGCAGCGGGTGCTGGGGCTGATATTCGGCCAGCCCGGGCGCAGCTTCTACGCGACTGAGCTGATCGGGCTCACCGGTGCCGGCTCGGGCGCGGTGCAGCGCGAGCTGGCGCGGCTGGCCCAGAGCGGGCTGGTGACGATGCATCCGCTGGGCAACCAGAAGCATTACCGGGCCAACCCGGATTCGCCGATCTATGCCGAGCTGTGCGGCATTGCGCAGAAGACGGTCGGCCTGGCCGAGCCCCTGCGCGAGGCGCTGGCGCCGCTGGCGAAGAAGATCGCTGCGGCCTTCGTCTATGGATCGGTGGCCAAGCGACAGGACACGGCGGCGAGCGACATCGACCTGATGCTGATCAGCGACACGCTGGGCTACGCCGATGTCTTCGCGGTGCTGGAGGATGTCGGCGCCCGGCTCGGCCGGCCGGTGAATCCGACCCTGATGACCCGCAAGGAACTGGCAAAGCGCGTGGCCGGCGACAGCGCTTTCGTCACGCGGGTGCTGGCGCAACCCAAGCTCTGGCTGATCGGCGGCGACGATGACCTCGCCATTTGAGAACCTGACGGGCTTCGGCAAGCCGCTGAAGGCGGAACCGCCGGACGCGAAGGAGTTCGCCGGCCTGTGCCGATTCGGACGGGTCAGGCTGAAGGATGCAGAGTTCGCGGGGCTCTCGCTCGAGGGCCGATTCGATCTGGCTTACAACGCCGCCCATGCGCTTTGCCTCGCTGCCTTGCGTCGCCACGGCTATCGTTCGACCAACCGCTACATTGTTTTCCAATTGCTCCCGCATACGCTTGGCCTCGGCCCGGAAGTCTGGCGTGTATTGGCGAAATGCCACGACGTGCGCAACCTGGGCGAGTACGAAGGCGATTTCAATGTCGATGAGCGCCTGGTCACCGACCTGATCGCCGCCTGCCGCAAGGTGGCGGAGCGATTGGAGTCGCTGCCTTCCCCTTGAAGGCCTCCACCGTCGTCCAGAGACGCTGGAGATCCGGATCCTTGTGCTGATCGGGATTTTCGTGTTTGCCTTCTTCAAGTTCACCTGGTCGCTGCGCCAGTTCAACTTCACGCTGATGCTGTTCGCCTCGGCGCCGATGCCGGCGGAGAAGGATGCGCCGGACCGGGCCGATTTCGCGCCGCGCGCGGCGATGATGGTGACGCACGGTTTCGCCAGCTTCAACCGCGGGCTGCGCGCGTATTTCTTCGGGCTGGCGGCGCTGGCGTGGTTCATCCAGCCCTGGGCGCTGGTGCTGGCGGCGTCCTGGGTGGTGGCGGTGCTCTACTGGCGCGACAGCCGCTCGGCCACGCTGGCGACGCTGGCCGGGCCGGTGACGGAGAAGGGGCTGCCCTGAGTCGAGGGTGGCCTTGCGCCGGGATTGGCGCCGTGTCGCCGGCGCCGACTTTTGTTGCCATGCGAGCGCGAGGCGGTTTGTAGTTCCAACGGATGTTGAAACTGTTGATTATGGTGAAAAGTTAGCCTATTATTTCACCCAATCGATAGCTTTCAACGGTTGTTGAAAACACTATGAACGCCGAAATCCAACAGATAGCGGAAGCCAAAGCCACGCTGCGCGAGCTTCTGGGGCGAGCCGCGTTTGTTTCCATCGGCGCCGCCGAAGCTCCGCCTCTCTTTGGCCTGCCGGTGCCGCGCAACCCGGACTTTATGTTGTCCGTGCATGCAGGAAATGATCGGTGGCGGCTCGCCTGCAAAGTAGAAAGCCAGGTCCAGCCGCGCCAGGCGCGAACGCTGATCCTGGAAATGAAAGAGTATCTGGCTGCATTGGCTGATCCCGCGGTCTATCCGGTCTTGCTGGCGCCCTATTTTTCGCCCGAGTCGGCGGAAATCTGCCGGCAGGCCGGGGTGGGTTATGCGGATTTCGCCGGCAACTGCCATCTGACTTTTGGCACCGTTTTCATCGAGCGCTCGGGAGCGGGCAATCCGAAGACGGAAAAGCGCGGGCTGCGTTCGATTTTTGCGCCCAAGGCTGCCCGGATCATGCGTTGCCTGCTGCGCGAACCCGGTCGAATCTGGCGTGTCAAGGAATTGGAAGCGGCCGCAGGTGTCAGCCTCGGGCAGGTCAGCAACGTGCGCAAGGCCTTGCTGGATCGCGAATGGGCGGAGGCAAGAGCGGATGGTTTGATACTGCGGCGCGCGGATGCCGTACTGGACGCCTGGCGCAATGCCTACGAAAAGCGCGGGGTCGAACGCAAGCGTTATTACACGATGCAGCGCGGCGATGCACTTGAAGAACAGATCAAGGCCGCGTTGAACGCGGCCGGACAGGGGGAGCACGCGCTTCTGGCTTCGTTTTCGGCTGCACAATGGCAGGCGCCGTTTGCGCGGTATCCGATACATCTGTTTTACGCGGATGAAGTCGGAGAACCGATTCTGCAGCAGTGGCTTGAGCTGGAGCCGGTGACCAAAGGTGAAACCGTCATCGTCGAACGCCCCGCCGATGAAGGCGTTCTTGCAGATCGGGATGAGGCAGCGCCGGGAATCTGGTGCACCGGCCTGGCGCAAACCTACCTCGACCTCCACGCCGCCGGCGAGCGCGGCGCCGAGGCCGCCGAACATTTGCGCCAGACGCGCATTGCACCGCTTTGGCAGGCGGCGAAATGAATCTGCCGGATATCGCTCGCGACTACGACGCCCGCGGTTCGGCGGCCGCCTTTTCGGTGCTGATCGAGCTGGGTCAGGTGCTCGGCGCCTACCGTCAGAAGTTCGTGATTGTGGGTGGCGCCGTGCCCTGGCTGCTGATGCCCAATGTGCGGCCGTCGCATATCGGCACGCTGGATGTAGACCTGAACCTGTCGCCAGAGGCGTTGTCGGCCGGCGAGTACGCGAGCTTGATCGAGAGTCTCGAAACGGCGGGCTACGAGCGTGGTCTGGATGATCTGAAACCGTTTCAACTCAGGCGCTGGGTGCGCCTGGATGCAGGCGAACCGATCGCGATCCTCATCGACCTGATGATGCCCGACGATGCCAAGACCCGAAAGAACCGGCCACCCCTGGTCGACGGCTTGCGCGTCATTGAGGCCAGCGGGGGACGCGTGGCGCTGGATCACAACGTGGTGCGCCATATCGAAGGCCGGATGCCGGACGGCCGCAACAATTCGGTCGACCTGCTGGTGGCATCGATCCCGGCATTCCTGGTGATGAAGGGCTATGCACTCATCGGCCGCGACAAGAAGAAGGATGCCTACGACATCTATTTTTCGGTAAGGAATTTCGATGGCGGGCCGATTGCGCTGGCGGAGGCTTGCAAGGAATTGCTGGCGGACGAATCCGTGACGACGGGCTATCGGAACATTGCCGGCAAGTTTCAGCATGAGGATGATTTCGGGCCGCAGACGGTAAAGGCCTTTCTCGCCGAATCGGATGCGCTGGGGGAGATGACCGCGGAGCAGATTCAAGTCGATGCGTTCATGCAGGTTCGTGCCTGGCTGCGGGCGCTTGGGCTGACGAGGGACAGAGCATGAGTGCCCTGGCGAAGCCCGGATGTTGAAGGTTTGATAGTGCGCCCTACTGTCCGTCGTCCGAGAGTTTTCATGCTGCTGCTGATCGCTGCCTTTTTCGTCGTCCCGCCGGCGATCAGCGTCGCCCTTCACTCGCCCTCGAAGGTGTCGTGGAGGAAGCGGCACTGACACCGACCGGCCTGTCGCCCGATCCGGCGACGGTCAGGGAGCCGATCATCCAGGTCTTTGCCGCGCCGGCGTTCGGCCGCCGCGGCGCCCTCGGGGTGCACACCTGGATCGTCGCCAAGCGCACCGGCGCGCCGACCTTCACGCGTTACGATGTGGTCGGCTGGACCGGGCCGCCCTATGTCCATGTCGACTATCTCGATCCCGACGCGCTGTGGTTCGGATCGATGCCTGTGCTGCTCGCCGACCGTCGCGGCGATGGCGTCGAGGCCTTGATAGGCCGTATCGACGAGGCGGTGCGCCGCTATCCCTACGCCGACACCTACCGCACCTGGCCGGGGCCGAACAGCAACACCTTCGTTGCGCATGTCGCGCGTGCGGTCCCCGAGTTGCGGCTCGACCTGCCGGCGAATGCCGTCGGCAAGGACTATCTGCCGCTCGCTTCGGCGATCGCGTCCGCGCCCAGCGGAAGCGGCGTCCAGCTTTCCGTGCTCGGCCTCGCCGGCGTTCTGGTCGCCGCCGAGGAAGGCATCGAGATCAATCTGCTCGGGCTAACGCTCGGCATCGACATCGCGCGCCCGGCGCTGCGCCTTTCCGGACTCGGGCGCGTCGGCCTTGCCAAGCCCGGACGCTGACCCGGGATCCAGTAACGGCCGCCGGCTGGATTCCGGCTTGCGCCGAAAAGACGGCGCGAAGGTCGTGCGCGTTTGGGGATGGTCGCCGTGCCGCCAGCGCCGACTTTTGCTAGTTGCGAAAATTCCTTCGGGTAGCGCGCTCGCAGGCGAGCACCCACAGCACGGCGGCGACCATGCCGAAGGCGACGTCGCTGGGAAAATGGACCTGAAGGTAGATGCGCGAGAGCGCGACGGCGAGCACGGCCGCCGTCGCCGCCACCACCGCGCCTGCGGCAAACGGCCGGCGCGCCGCGAGCAGCCACGCGGCGAGGAAGGCGGTGGCCTGCATGGCGTGGGCGCTGGGAAAGCTGGCGTCCTGCGGCATCGCCACCAGCGCGGGGTACAGGTCCGGGCGCGGGCGATCGACCAGATGCTTCGCCACATGGGCGAGCGCGCTGGCGCCGGCGAGCGCGAGCGGGATGAAGGCGGCGGCATGGCGGCGATCGGTGCGGTTCCAGTCGCGCCAGGCGAGCCACAGCGCTGCCGGCGCGAGGAGGTAGAGCGAGCCGAACCAGGTAAGGGCGGCGAAGCCATGATCGAGCCAGGATGCGCGCCAGCCATTGAATGCCGACAGGCCGGCAAGGTCGGCGGCGGGTGGCGGGCAGGCGCGATCCGGGCAGACCAGTGCAGCAGCAGCGGCCAGCACCAGCACCGAGGCGAGCGCGAGCGCGCTTGCGGCCATCGGCCTTGCGCTCATGCCCTGCGGCTTGCCCGGCAAGGCCCTGCGGCCGGGGTCACGGGTCGCCGAGCGTCCCCAGCCATTGCGGATTGCCCGAGCCGTTGAGCTGGAACAGGCTGCCGCTGCCGGACGCGGTGGGGCCGGAGGTAAAGCCGGTGATGGTGAATTGGTGGGTCACCAGCACCACGGGCAGGCCGTCGATGGGCAGGCGGGCGAGGAAATCCCTGAGCGCGGCGAGCCGCGCCTCGCGTTCTTCGGGCCGCGGGTAGAAGGAGTTCAGCGCCGGCAGCGGTTCGACCGGGCCGAGGCCGAGCAGCCGCGCGGTTTCGAGACAGCGGCACCACTGGCTGGAGTACACCCTGGCGCGCACGATGCCGGCGCGCGCGAGGCGCTGGCCCAGGTCGGCGGCCTGGCGGCGGCCCTCGGCGTCGAGGTTGCGCTGCGTGGCGCAGTCGTCGAGGCGAAAGCCGGGCGGATCGCCGTTGCCCGGCGCGGTGGCGTGGCGCAGCATCAGCAGGCGGCCGGGCTTGGCCAGTTCCGCGAGCGGCTGACCGGCGGCGGCAGGGCTTGCGCTGGCGAACAGGAACAGTGCGCAGGCGACGGGCAGGGCGAGGTACAACCATTGCGGGATCGATGCAATCGGCGTGGATCCGCGGGCGCGGGCAATCATGAAGAGAAACGCAGGCCGCGGATCGGCGATGTGATCGGGCGGGCAATGGTCATGGTCGGCGTCCTTGGCGATTTCGGGCCCCGGGGCGGGGTGCGGCCCGGGCAGGCCGCGCACACATTATGCCCACGGACGACGTGGCTTGCCATGCGCTGGCGGCGGGCACGGCCGGCAACGGCAAGCCTTGCGGGAGCGGGCTCAGTGGTGCGCCAGGAGGTCGTCGCGTGCCGCCGCGGGTTCGGCCGGCGTGCGATTCTGCTGCCTTGGCAGTGGCGCCCGGACGGCGCCCGAGAGATGCGAGGTCAATTCGCGATCGACCACGATGAGCTGCGCGAGGAGCCGCCCGCGATCGAGCTCGCTGGCGCCGTTGCGCAAGGATTCGAGCTGGGCGATCACGGCATCGTGGCGCGCGCGGTGGCGGGGATCGGCGATCGAGGTCAGGCATTCCATGAGGTCTTCTTCCTGCCGGAAGCTTGCGCGGGTACATTCGATGAGCCTGTCGAGCGCGACGATGAAGCGCGCCGGCGGCTGCTTTTCGAGGTACATGCGCAAGGTTTCGACCTGCGCATCGACCAGATCATGACGCAGCCCCTGCCATTCGTCGTGCGTGGCCCCTGGCGCGCCGGGGTTGCGGACCGCGGCCGGCGGGGACGGAAAATCAGGCTTGCTGGCTGGATTCGACACCTTGAACCTCCCTGAACGTCAAACGGGAAACCGTGGCGTTTCAAGTATAGCCATGTTCAAGACATGGTCAAACCGACCGGCGGTTCAGCTCGCGCTGCTGCGGACGGGAACCATCTCCGCTTTGGCTTCGGTGCCGGCATTCACCGCATCCTTGCGGCGCAGTACCTGCTCGATTCGCTGCTTTTCGGTGAGCACGCGATTGGCGTAGGCCTGATCGGGGTCATAGGAAACCCCGCCGTAGTATTGCAGGCCTTCCATCAGGCCGCCCTGGCGGCGAATGGCTTCCTGCAGGATCCTGGCGCCGACATGGACATTGATGACGGGATCGAGGAAGGCTTGCTTGCCGGCATCGTTGGGCAGCTTGTCCAGGTGAAAGCGCGGTATCACCTGCATCAAGCCTTGCGCACCCATGGGACTTTGGGCGTAGGGATTGAAGCCGGATTCGATGCCGATCACGGCGATGAGCAGCAAGGGGTCGAGGTTCCTGGCGCGGGCGGCGGTCTGGGCGGCAGCGAATATCGGTTGCAGCGCTTGCGGCGCTACGCGGTAACGCTGCGCGACGGAGTCAAGGGCGGTGGCCAGGGCGGGTTGCAGTACCGGCTTGACCGCGTCGGCGCGGGTTGCCACCGGTGCGTCGGCACCGCTTGCCGCTTCGGTGGCCACTATCTTCGGCAGGGCGGGAATGTCTATTCCGCTCACCAGTTCCACGGCGAGGAACAGAAGGCCGGCGAGCCCAATGACGGCCATGTCGATATGCAGGTAATTGAAGAATGTTCCTTTGCCACGAAACATCGCGAATTGCTGTGAAAGTGTTGCTGTCATGTTTCATCCTTTGCTGCGGAAGCACCGCCGCGGCCTGAACCCCGCCCCGGTAGGGGCACTGAGAGGGTCATGCGAGGCGCGCCAAACAGCGCCGCAAATGATCGCGGCGTGCTCCGTACCAGATTTGCCCGGCCGAATCACGCGGCACGGTTCGTTTTGCGCGGAAGCGGATCGGGGACCGATGCTTCCGTGAAACTTTTCAGCGCGCCCGGGGTGGCGTCTGTTTTGAACCTGCTATCAATTTGGCCAGAACTGCAAGATTGGCCTCCGCGACTTCATTGGCCTGCCGTGCCGCGACGTTCATGCTGTCGAACGCTGCGTTCGCCGCGGTTACGGCGGAGCGCAGGGAATTCAGGGCGAGATCGGCACCGGCTGGCGCCTTGTCGGCGGCCCGGTCTAGGGCCTGATCAAGGGAAAGCCTGAGTTCCGAAACGCCGGTTTCAACCAGTTTCGACACCGTCGCCCCGGTCTGGGTGGCGATTTCAACCACGCGACGCGAATATTCCGCAGCTTCCCGCGTGTCGGTCCGGCTGAGCCGGGTCTGCAATGTCACCAGTGCTTCCGGGTCCTTTGCATCCAGCAGTGCCCGGCTGGTGGCCGCACCCTGTTCGAGCAGGTTGCGGGCCGTATTCAGATTCAGCGCCGCAAGGCGCTCGGCACCGGCAAAAGCGATGCCGGCGAGACGTTCGAAAGCCTGGATGCCTACTTCATTGGCACCGTTGAACTGTTGGGATGTCTGGTGCATGGGGACCTCCTTAAAGATCTGAAACCCTGAGCTTGCGAAACCCGCGACCACACCGAATTGTTGCGCTGCAATACAGCGAATTTACTTGCTAACGTGCCCCTTGTCAAGCTTTTATGCTGCGACGCAACATTGGTCCGGCCACCCATGCACTACTTCGGTAGCACCTTGCTTGCCGATCCGGCGGCCTTCTTCGGAGGAAGGTGGGGCGAAAAAAACCCGGTACCGTGGTACCGGGTGAATCCAATCCATGCGGATCAGAGGAGGAGTAAGCAAATGCTAATACTCCAATGGCGCGAAGAGTAGGCGCTTTCCTCTAACCGGCATGGCAACGGCGATCGCCATCGCGGTCAGACGTCGATATTCCTCGCGTACAGGGCGTTGGATTCGATGAATGCGCGGCGCGGCTCGACATCGTCACCCATCAGCGTGGTGAAAATTTCATCGGCGGCGATGGCATCGTCGATCTGGACCCTAAGCAGGCGGCGAACCGCCGGATCCATGGTGGTTTCCCAGAGCTGACCGGGGTTCATTTCGCCGAGGCCTTTGTAGCGCTGCTTGGCAAGGCCGCGCTCGACCTCGTTGAGCATCCACTTCATGGCTTCGGCGAAGCTGGTCACCGCCAGGGTCTTGTCGCCACGGCTGATGGAGGCGCCTTCGCCCATGAGACCGGCGATCATCTGCGCGGTGCGGCGGATCTGCAGGTAATCGCCGGAGAGCAGGAAGTCCTCGTCGATGCGACCGACGCGGAGGTTGCCGTGCCGCATGCGGATCACGGCAAGCATCCAGCGCTCGTGCGTGTCGTCGAAGCGCGGTTCGATGCGGACTTCGGGCGACAACCTGGCGCTGACGCGCTCGGCGCTGTCGCGTGTGGCGGCTTCGCTCGAGGTGTCGATCGAGATATCGTGCGCCAGCAGGGCGTGCAACACTTCGCCGTCGATGAAGTCCGTGACGCGGCGGATCACCGCTTCGGACAGCAGGTAGGCGCGGGCCAGGCCGCCGAGGGCCTCGCCTTCGACGACGGCTGCTCCGGCGCGCGGCGTGAGCTGGGTGCCTTCCAGGGCCAGGCGCAGCAAGTGCTGGTTCAGCTCGTGGTCGTCCTTGATGTAGGTTTCGCTCTTGCCGTGCTTGATCTTGTACAGCGGAGGCTGGGCAATGTAGATGTAGCCGCGCTCGACCAGTTCCGGCATCTGCCGGTAGAAGAAGGTCAGCAGCAGGGTGCGGATGTGGGCGCCGTCGACGTCGGCATCGGTCATGATGATGATGCGGTGGTAGCGCAGCTTGGCGATGTCGAAATCCTCGGTGCCGATGCCGCAGCCCAGCGCCGTCACCAGCGTGACGATCTGTTCGCTGGAGATAAGCTTGTCATAGCGGGCCTTTTCGACGTTGAGCACCTTGCCGCGCAGCGGCAGGATGGCCTGAAATTTCCGGTCGCGTCCCTGCTTGGCCGAGCCGCCGGCCGAATCGCCCTCGACGATGTACATCTCGCACAGGGCCGGATCCTTCTCCTGGCAGTCTGCCAGCTTGCCGGGCAGGCCGAGGCCGTCCAGCACGCCCTTGCGGCGAGTCATGTCGCGAGCCTTGCGCGCGGCCTCGCGGGCGCGGGCGGCTTCGACGATCTTGCCGGTGATGATCTTGGCGTCGAGCGGCTTTTCCTGGAGGTAGTCGGCGAGCTTCTGCGCGACGACTTCCTCGATGGCGGGCCGGGCTTCCGAAGACACCAGCTTCATCTTGGTCTGCGAGGCGAACTTCGGATCGGGCATCTTCACCGAGAGCACGCAGGCCAGGCCTTCGCGCATGTCATCGCCGGTAATCTCTACCTTGGCCTTCTTGGCGATCTCGTTTTCTTCGATGTATTTGTTGATCACCCGCGTCATGGCGGCGCGCAGGCCGGTGAGGTGGGTGCCGCCGTCCGACTGCGGAATGTTGTTGGTGAAGCACAGGACCTGTTCGGCGTAGGAGTCGTTCCATTGCATCGCCACTTCGACGTCGATGTTGACGCCGTTTTGCACCGACACTCCCGAGGAATGGAACACGGAAGGGTGCAATACGGTCTTGGTGCGGTTGATGTACTCGACGAAACCCTTGACGCCGCCGGAGAAGGCGAAGTCTTCTTCCTTGACGTTGCGCTGGTCGATGAGGCGGATCTTGACGCCGTTGTTGAGGAAGGAAAGTTCGCGCAGGCGCTTGGCCAGGATGTCGTAGTGATATTCGACGTTGCCGAAGATTTCTTCGTCGGCCATGAAATGGACTTCGGTACCGCGTTTCTCGGTTTCACCCAGGACTCGCAAAGGTGACACCTCGACTCCGTTCTGGACTTCCATGACGCGGTCAACCGCGTGGCCGCGATTGAATTCCATCTGGTATTTCTTGCCGTCGCGCCGGATGATGAGCCGCAGCCACTTCGACAGGGCATTGACGCAGGAAACGCCGACGCCATGAAGGCCGCCGGAAACCTTGTACGAGTTCTGGTTGAACTTGCCGCCGGCATGCAGGACGCACATGACGATCTCGGCCGCCGAGCGCTTCGGTTCATGTTTGTCGTCGAACTTGATCCCGGTCGGGATGCCGCGACCATTGTCGGTCACCGAGATCGAGCTGTCGGTGTGGATGGTGATGACAATGTCGTCGCAGTAACCAGCCAGCGCCTCGTCGATGGCGTTGTCTACAACCTCGAACACCATGTGGTGCAGGCCGGTACCGTCGGAGGTATCGCCGATGTACATCCCCGGGCGTTTGCGGACTGCCTCGAGGCCTTCAAGTTGCTGGATGCTGGATTCGTCGTATGCAGGTGCGTTCGGGGTCATGTATTGGTTTTCGGCTGGTGCATCAAATTCGCATCGGCATTACGACGTATTTGAACGTGTCGTTGCCGGGAAGGATGAAGAGGGCACTGGAGTTGGCGTCGGCCAGATGCAGCTCGATGCCTTCATTGCTGACGTTATTGAGGACATCCAGCAGATAGGTGACATTGAAGCCAACGTCGAGCGCGTCCCCGGAATATTCGATTTCGATCTCTTCCTGCGCTTCTTCCTGTTCGGCATTGCTGGAAATGATCTTGAGGCTGCCGGGAGCAAGGACCAGGCGCACGCCGCGGAATTTTTCATTGGTCAGGATCGCCGCGCGCAGCAGGGAGTGCAACAACGCATTGCGCGAAAGGCGAATGAGCTTGCTGTGATGCTGCGGAATCACCCGCTCGTAATCGGGAAACTTTCCGTCGATAAGTTTCGATACCAGTTCGATGCTGCCGAAACTGAAGCGGGCCTGGGTCGGCGTCAGGCTGATTTCCAGCGGATCATCGTTATCCGCGAGTTGGCGCGACAGTTCGAGCACCGTCTTGCGCGGCAGGATGACTTCGATCGGCGCCGGCGCTTCCGCCAGGGTTTCGGCGGCATAGGCCAGACGATGGCCATCGGTAGCCACCATGCGCAGCTCATTGCCCTTTGCCACCAGCAGCAATCCGTTGAGGTAGTAGCGGATGTCCTGCTGCGCCATGGCGTACTGGACCAACCCCAGCAGGCGCTTCATCTGTCGCTGCGTGATCGACAGGCGCGTTGCCTGCCCATCGACCGTGCTCATGCGCGGGAAATCCTCCGCGGGCAGAGTCTGCAGGTTGAAGCGGCTTTTGCCGGCCTTGAGCTGCAGGCGCTTGTCGTCGAGCGCCAGGCTTACCTCGGCCGATTCCGGAAGCGAACGCAGGATGTCCTGCAATTTCCGGGCACCGACCGTCATCGCGGCTTTTTCAGGTCCGACCGTCGGTGTTTCGGTGGTGATCTGAATTTCTATGTCGGTCGCCAGCAGGGTCAGCTTTTCGCCATTCTTTTCCATCAACACGTTGGAGAGAATGGGAAGTGTATGTCGCTTTTCCACGATGCCGCAGACGGACTGCAATGGTGAAAGCAATTGATCGCGTGGACCTTTAAATAGGATCATATATAGAGCTCTTATGATTAATAAGGGAAGCGCTTGTCTGTGGAAAACCGACTATTTTTCATTAAATACAACAAATTATAACGTGAATAAGCGTGTTGATGATTGAGCGTTTTGAATGTGTGTCAATGTGGATGAAAGTTCGCGCCCGGATCAAGGTAGCAACTTATCCACAATTTCTAATAGCATTTTGATGAATTTGATCACAGGCTAGCCTTTAATGGTCTGGATCAGGACGTGAAGGTCATTGTTGAGCTTCGAGTCCTTGCCGCGCAGGTCCACGATCGTTCGGCAAGCATGCATCACGGTGGTGTGATCGCGCCCGCCGAAAGCTTCGCCAATTTCAGGCAGGCTGTGCGCAGTGAGTTCACGTGTAAGCCACATGGCGACTTGGCGCGGCCGGGCAATGGCACGGGTGCGTTTCTGGGAATACATGTCGGCGACCTTGATCTTGTAGAAGTCGGAGACGGTTTTTTGCACCAGTTCGAGCGAAATCTGGCGGTTGGTGGCGCCGATGATGTCGCGGAGCGCTTCCTTGGCGACATCAAGGTTGATTTCGCGGCCATGGAAGCGGGCGTAGGCGATGACCCGATTCAGGGCGCCTTCGAGTTCCCGGACATTGGATCGAAGGTTCTTGGCGATCAGGAAGGAAACTTCGTCTGAGACGACGATCTTTTCGGCTTCTGCCTTCTTCTTGAGGATCGCGATGCGCATTTCGAGTTCGGGAGGCTCGATGGCGACGGTCAGACCCCAGTCGAAACGTGATACCAGACGTTCTTCCAGACCCTGGACGTCCTTGGGGTAGGTATCGCAGGTAATGATGATCTGCTTCTTGGCCTCAACCAGCGCATTGAAGGCATAGAAGAACTCTTCCTGGGTCCGGTCCTTCCGATTGAAGAACTGGATATCGTCGATGAGCAGCAGATCCAGTGAACGATAGTAATGTTTGAACGCCTCGCGCGAGTTCTGCTGGAATGCCCGCACCACGTCGGAGAAATAGTCTTCCGCATGGACGTAGCGAACTTCCATACCGGGATTCGCGGCGTAGATCGAATTGCCGATGGCGTGTATGAGGTGGGTCTTGCCAAGGCCGACACCGCCATATATGAATAGGGGGTTGTATGAAACGCCGGGATTCAGTGCAACCTGCTGGGCTGCGGCGCGGGCAAGATCGTTGGCGCGACCGGTCACCAGATTGTCGAAGGTGAAATCGGCATTCAGCCTGGTCTTCTCGTATCCGGAATCGCTAATGACGGCCCGCGCAGGTGGTTTGGATACGTTTGTTTGCTCGATGGATTCGACAGTTTCAGGTTCCGGTACTTCGGAAGTTACTTCAGCGACCGCCAGCTTGATGGTTTTTGGCGTCGGAAAATGGGCTTGTGCCATTGCCTCGATCTTCGCCAGGTAACGTTCCCTCACCCATTGCATGACGAAACGATTGGGCGCCACCAGTTTCAAGCAGTCCGGTTCAGACGGAGCGGCTTCGAGACGAAGACCCTTGATCCAGGTGTTGAACTGCTGTGCGGGAAGGTCTTGCCCAAAGCGATTCAGGCAAAGCGACCAAAATTCGTTCATGACCATCAATTCGTTTCGGGACGGGACACGCTGGATGTGGATGGTACGGAAGGCTCTTTTTTATTTTGCAGGCCGCTTTCGGTCTGTCCAACGCGCATTCTAGCGGTTTCAAGGTAAGTTATCCACAGGGCAGTGAAGCTGTTTCACTTGACAAAATGACGGCAAACGGCTGTAATCCGCCGCTTTTCTTGAATAAGGGGTTTTGCCATGAAACGCACCTATCAGCCATCGGTTGTGCGCCGCAAGCGCACCCACGGCTTCCTCGTGCGCATGCGTACCCGCGGTGGTCGTGCTGTGATCCGTGCGCGTCGTGCCAAGGGTCGTCATCGTCTCGGAGTCTGAACACAAAGCCCCGTTTGGTTTTGCTCAGCGTTTGCACCGGCCGGGAGAGTTTTCGGTCGTTATGGAAGCGAGGCGAGTTGTCAGGGGTGAGTGTTTCGATTTGCACTTCGGTCGGGAAGCGACGGAAGGAATAGCTCGGCTCGGATGGATCGTACCGAAGCGGTTGGCGCGAAACGCTTCGCTTCGTAATGCAGTCAAACGGCAGGGGCGTGAAGCTTTTCGCCTGGTGGCGCAAGACCTGGCTCCCCGTGATCTGGTTTTCCGGTTGAAAAGAGCGATCAGTGGAAGCCGGGCTACGGACGCTCAGCAGCGCAAGGTCTGGCGTTCTGAAATAGAGAGCCTCCTGGGAAAGCTGCCGGTTGTTTCGAGTTTGAAATGAACAGGTGGCGACCGATCCAACCGCTGTTGTGGCTGATCCGTGGCTACCAGTTGGCGATAAGCCCCATGCTGGGCAATCGCTGTCGATTTCATCCCAGTTGCTCGGACTATGCCATTGAGGCATTGCGGCGCCACGGCCTGTTGAAGGGCTTATGGCTTGCCGTGCGACGCGTCGGGTCTTGCCATCCCTGGCATCCGGGCGGTTATGATCCGGTACCCTGAAAAGTCCGCCGTACTGAATTGAAAGATTGCCGAGACCGTAATGGATAACCGACGATTGATTCTGCTTCTGGTTTTCAGTTTCTCGCTGATCATGCTGTGGGACGCATGGCAGCGACAGAGCGCACCGAAACCAACAGTTGCCTCGGCTCCGTCTGCGACGGCGACGGCGACGGCACCAGGGGCCGGCGTGGTACCTACGCCCACCTTGCCAGCGGCCACTGCGGGAGCGGCCGGCGTGCCGGCAACCGGTGTCGTGGTGCCGCCGGGTACGGCAATTGCGCGTATCCTGACCGACCTGCTGGTCGTTGAAATATCTTCACACGGCGGTGACATTACCCGGGTCGAGTTGGTTCGGCATCCGGATTCGGAGGACAAGGCGAAACACTTCGTCCTCCTCGAAAATGGCGGCAAGCATATTTATCTCGCGCAGTCCGGGGTGATCGGCGATGGATTACCCAACCACAAAATGGAATGGAAGTTGACGCCGGGCGAGCGGGCGCTGAAGGATGGCGAGGACAAGCTCGAATTCCGTCTCGAAGCTACCGCGGCAAATGGCGCGAAGGTGGCCAAAACCTATGTTTTCACCCGTGGCAGCTATCAAATCGAGGTTCGTCACGAAGGCGTGGCACCGGGTGCGCATGCCTACTACCAGATAACGCGCGACGGAAAGCCGGCCGGCGAACAAAGCAACGCGATGATGATGGGTGTGGTGACATTCACCGGCCCAGCGGTATATACCGATGCCGAAAAATTCCAGAAGGTGGAGTTTGCGGACATTCTCAAGGGCAAGGCGAAGTTTGCGCAAAAGGCCGATAACGGCTGGGTTGCGATGATCCAGCACTATTTCGTTTCGGCATGGCTGCCTCCAACCGGTTCAGCGCGCGAGTTCTTCATGCGCAAGGTTGGCGAGGACCTTTATTCCGCTGGCGTCATTGTTCCAGTCGGCGCGGACGGGCAAAGCACCGTGTCTCTTTATGTCGGTCCGCAGGAGCAGGCAAAGCTTGAACAGGTGGCTCCCGGCCTTGATCTGGTCGTGGACTACGGCTGGCTGACGGTTATCGCAGCTCCCTTGTTCTGGGTGCTTGCGGCCATCTACAAACTGGTCGGCAACTGGGGCTGGGCAATCATGGGCCTTACCCTGTTGCTTAAACTGGCCTTTTTCCCGCTTTCGGCGGCCAGTTACAAGTCGATGGCGAAAATGCGCGTCCTGACGCCCAAGCTGGTGAAGTTGAAGGAAGTCTACGGCGACGACAAGCAGCGCCTGAACCAGGAAATGATGGCGCTCTACAAGAAGGAGAAGGTCAATCCCCTCGGCGGCTGCCTGCCGGTTCTGGTTCAGATCCCGGTTTTCATCGCGCTTTACTGGGTGTTGCTGGGTACCGTTGAGATGCGCAATGCGCCGTGGCTGGGCTGGATCACCGACCTTTCGGTGAAGGATCCCTACTATGTGCTGCCACTCATCATGGGCGCCACGATGTTCATCCAGACCAAGCTGAACCCGACGCCGCCTGATCCCATCCAGGCCAAGGTCATGTTGTTCATGCCGATCATGTTTACCGTGATGTTCCTCTGGTTCCCGGCTGGCCTGGTGCTCTACTGGACGGTGAACAACATCCTCTCGATCGCGCAGCAGTGGCAGATCACCCGCCTGGTCGAGGCCGGCGAAAAGAAGTAGGCGTGGTTTCGATCCTGCCGGTTGGGACGTCGGTCAATTCACCGCGCTGACTACGGAAGGGCAGGATGGGTCAGCCGCGCACCGGGATTATCGCTGCCGTCGCTACGGCTGCCGGCCGGGGTGGAATCGGCGTAGTTCGGGTTTCCGGACCCGGGCTTTTGCCCTTTGCCCAAGCCCTCTGCGGAAAATCTCCCGAACCGCGCTGCGCGACTCTTTGCCGATTTTCCGGCGCCGACGGGGTGGCCATCGACCAGGGCATCCTGCTTTACTTTCCGGCGCCGCACTCCTTTACCGGCGAGGACGTTCTCGAACTTCAGGGGCACGGCGGGCCGGTGGTGATGCAGATGTTGCTGGGCCGCTGCCTTGAGCTCGGGGCGCGCCTCGCGGAGCCCGGCGAATTTTCGCAGCGCGCGTTTCTCAATGACAAGCTGGACCTGGTTCAGGCCGAAGCGATCGCCGACCTGATCGAAGCGGGTACTGCGGCAGCGGCGCGCTCGGCCTTGCGCTCGCTGTCGGGCGAGTTCTCGCGTGAGGTTCATGCGCTGGTGGCGCGCCTGGTCGAGTTGCGCATGCTGGTGGAAGCGACGCTGGATTTTCCCGAAGAGGAAATCGACGTACTTCGTGACACCGACGCGGCGCAGCGCCTGGGGCGGATTCGCGCCGACCTTGCCGGCCTGCTTGGACGTGCTCGGGCCGGCCGCCTGCTCCGGTCGGGTATGCAGGTCGTGCTTGCCGGTTTGCCGAACGTCGGCAAGTCGTCGCTGTTGAACCGGCTGGCGGGTGACGAACGGGCAATTGTCACCGCGGTTGCGGGTACTACCCGTGACGCCGTGCGCGAAACCATCCAGATCGAAGGAATCCCGCTGCATATCGTGGATACGGCAGGTTTGCGGGACACCGATGACGTGGTGGAGCGGATGGGAATCGAACGCACGTGGCGCGAAATTGAACGCGCCGACGTGGTGGTGCAACTGGTTGATGCGCGCACCGGTGAAACCCCTGCGGATCTGGAGATCGCTGCACTGCTTCCGGTCGGTGTCGAGCGCATCGTGGTGGAAAACAAATGCGACCTGGCGCGGCGGGCACCGGCTCGGCAGGCGCGGGATGGCGTCGTGCGTCTGTGCGTGTCGGCGATGACCGGCGACGGCATGGGGCTGCTCCATGATGAGTTGCTGCGGGTGGCGGGTTGGAGCGGGCATGGCGAAGACGTCGTGCTGGCGCGGGAACGTCATCTCGAGGCGCTCGGCGTTGCCGCCGAAAAGTCGGCGCTGGCGGCACGGCAGCTGGAGCGGATCGAATTGTGCGCGGAAGAGTTGCGGCTTGCGCAGGAGGCGCTTTCCCGCATAACCGGCGAGTTTTCCGCGGATGATCTGCTGGGAGAAATCTTCTCGCGTTTCTGCATCGGCAAATAGGCGGATTTCTTGTCCGAAATCGACCTGGTCCTCCTGTTGGTTGCCGCACTTTTCGCCGGTTTCGTCGATGCGGTGGCGGGAGGTGGTGGGCTGATCCAGGTTCCGGCGCTGCTTGTAGCGCTGCCCGGCGAGGCTCCGGCGACAGTGTTTGGTACCAATAAATTGTCGAGCATTTTTGGTACCGGCAACGCCGCGCTGCGATATGCCCGACGGATAGCGCTGCCTTGGGGCATCGCCTTGCCGGCCGCGGGGGCGGCTTTTGTATTTTCATTCGGAGGGGCGGCGGCAGTGGCGTGGATGCCCAAGGATGTCGTGCGCCCGCTGGTGCTTGGAATGCTGATACTGGTCATGGTTTACACGGTGGCCCGGCCCGATTTCGGGCATGTGGCCGGGACGAGGTTGTCGGCTGCCAGGGAGCGGAAATGGGGACTCGTGGCAGGCGCGGTGCTGGGTTTCTATGACGGCTTCTTTGGCCCGGGGGCCGGCAGCTTCATGATTTTTGCATTCGTGCATTTTTTCAGGCTGGATTTCCTGCACGCGTCGAGTGCGGCGAAGGTGGTCAACTTTGCGACCAATGCCGCCGCCTTGGCGTACTTTGCGCCTACCGGGCACGTGCTCTGGATGGTCGGGCTGGCCATGGCCGTGTTCAACATTCTCGGCGCCGTAATGGGGTCACGGCTCGCCCTGCATCACGGCAGCGGTTTTGTCCGCGGAGTCTTCATCGTTGTGGCGGGCATCCTCATTGCCCGTTTGGGCTACGATACTTTTTCCTGATGGTCCGCAATCGGCCATCGTCATGCCTGTCCAGTCGGCTGCGCCTGGCGATCAGGCCGATTGACCATCGGACCTTTTGCATCTGAAGGCCGGGTGGTTGTTTGTTTATCCTTGACAATGGCTTGCGAGGGGTTTTTTGGAAATGTATACTGTATACTCGAGAGCATCCGGATAGACATTTCCAGGCGGACTGTCGGCAAATGATTTGGCGGCCGAGGTTTGTGCGGGGTCGTCGGGGGCGGCTTCCAGGCTAACGAGAGAGCGGAGTTATGGACCTGCAAATTGCGCTGTTGCTGGGGCAGGATGGCATTACCAACGGCGCGATCTATGCGTTGCTGTCCCTTGCTCTTGTTCTGGTTTTTGCTGTCACCCGGGTTATCTACATTCCGCAGGGCGAGTTCGTTGCCTATGGCGCGCTGACACTCGCCAGCTTTCAGGCAGGCAAGACACCGGGAACCTTGTGGCTGTTGATCGCTGCCGGCATCGCCGTGGCCATACTCGATCTCCATCAGGTCTTGCGCGCGCGCACTCTACGAAAGATTCCACGGATAGTGGGCTGGAATCTTCTGTATCCGGCGATCGCCGCCGCCGTTGTTTTTCTGCTCAAACCTGGCGAGTTGCCATTGCTGGCACAGATCATCCTGGCTCTGGTTCTGGTGGTTCCGCTTGGGCCCATGATTTATCGCCTGGCCTATCAACCGCTCGCCGAGGCCAGTGTTCTGGTGTTGCTGATCGTTTCGGTAGCCGTGCATTTTGCGATGACAGGCCTCGGGCTACTCTTTTTTGGCGCGGAGGGCTCGCGAACGCCGGCCTTTTCCGATGCGAGTTTCGAATTTGGGCTGCTCACCGTTACCGGCCAGACGGTTTGGGTTCTGGGCGCAAGCCTTTTCCTGATCGTTGCGCTTTATCTGTTCTTTGAGCGGACGATCTACGGCAAGGCCTTGCGTGCAACCGCGATGAATCGCACCGGTGCGCGGTTGATGGGGATCTCCACGGTGATGGCTGGCAAGTTGTCCTTCTTGCTGGCTGCGTTGATTGGTGCCTTTTCGGGAGTGCTCATCGCGCCGATAACCACCATTTATTACGACACCGGATTCCTGATCGGTCTCAAAGGGTTTGTAGGTGCCATTGTCGGTGGCTTGGGCAGCTATCCGATTGCAGCGGCGGGGGCGATCCTGGTCGGCTTGCTGGAAGCCTTTTCGTCCTTCTGGGCGTCGGCGTTCAAGGAGGTCATTGTTTTCACGGTGATCATACCGGTCCTGATCTGGCTGTCGCTGACGACGCGGCACGTCGAGGAGGAGGAGTGATGGCGCCGCGATTGTTGCTGGGGATCTTTCTGGCTTTGGTGGCGGTTGCGCCACATGTTGTTTCCGAGTTCCATGTCACCTTGCTCAATTACATCGGCCTGTCGGCATTGGTGGCTTTGGGCTTGGTGTTGCTTACCGGAGTCGGTGGATTGACTTCGTTCGGGCAGGCGGCTTTTGTCGGACTCGGTGCCTACGCGACGGCGTACCTGTCGATTGGCGAGGGGCTTCCCGGCTGGCTATCGATGCTTGGCGGCTCGCCATGGTTGGGCTTGTTGGTGGGCTTGCTGGTCACCGCAGTCGTTGCCTATGTTCTTGGATTGTTGACCTTGGGGCTTTCCGGCCATTTTCTGCCGCTTGGGACGCTGGCCTGGGGGCTCAGCCTCTACTTCCTGTTTGGCAATCTGCAGTTTCTCGGCGGACATACCGGGCTGGCGGGAATCCCTGCCTTGTCCTTGTTCGGGTATCCGCTTAAGGAAGGGCGCAGCTTTTTTTATGTCATCTGGGGTGTGGTTCTGGGCGCTGTCTGGCTCAGCAAAAATCTGCTGGATTCGCGGGAAGGGCGGGCCATTCGAGCTTTGAAGGGGGGGGTGGTCATGGCTGAGGCCATGGGTGTCGACACCACTCGTTCGAAAACCGTGATCTTTCTGGTTGCGGCCTTGTTTTCCTGTGTTTCCGGCTGGTTGTACGCGCACATGCAGCGCTTCGTCAATCCGACACCTTTCGGCCTGCATCTGGGTATCGAGTACCTTTTCATGGCAGTGGTCGGCGGTGCTGGTCATGTCTGGGGTGCGGTTGTTGGTGCGGCGGTGATAACGGTGCTCAAGCAGTGGCTTCAGGACTTGCTACCGAGTTTGCTCGGTGCTTCGGGAAACTTCGAGATGATCGTGTTTGGCATCATGATGATCGTCGTTCTACAGCGCGCACGAGAGGGGCTGTGGCCGATGCTGACCCGGCTTGTTCCCCAACGCAGTACGCCATCGGCTATCGAGGATGCTCCGGCGCTGGCCAGGAAAGCGCTCCCGGAGCCAGGGAAGGTTTTGCTGGAGGCGAGGAGTATCGTCAAACGATTTGGCGGGTTGGTGGCGAACAACAATCTCGATCTGACTGTGAAAGCCGGGGAGGTCATGGCGCTGATCGGACCGAATGGCGCGGGCAAATCGACCATGTTCAACTGCATTTCCGGGGTCGATTCCGCTACCGAGGGCGAGGTGTTGTTCTGTGGTCAGGAAGTGACACGGCTCAATTCACGGCAGATCGCGCGGTTGGGAATGAGTCGTACGTTTCAGCATGTTCGCCTTTTGCCGGCAATGAGCGTCCTCGAGAATGTCGCCATAGGCGGCCACCTGCGGGGTAGCAAGGGTGTCTTTCCGGCGATGTTGCATCTTGAGCGGATGGAAGAAAAGCGCTTGCTGGCCGAGGCGGCGCGCCAGGTCGAGCGCGTCGGCCTCAAGGATTCAATGTTTGAAGCTGCAGGCAGTCTGGCGTTGGGTCAGCAACGGACCCTTGAGATTGCACGCGCGCTTTGTGCCGACCCCTGCCTGCTGCTTTTGGATGAACCGGCGGCCGGTTTGCGCTATCTTGAAAAGCAGGCACTGGCTGAGTTGCTCCGAAAGTTGCGCTCCGAGGGGATGGGGATTCTGCTGGTGGAGCACGACATGGATTTCGTCATGGGTCTTGCAGATCGAGTCGTGGTCATGGAGTTTGGTGAAAAGATTGCCGAAGGTTTGCCCGAAGAAGTACAGCGAAACCCGGCGGTGCTAGAGGCTTACCTCGGAGGGGTCGACTGATGGGTGAAGTGCGCTCGATACTCGAAGTTGACGATCTCTGTGTTGCGTACGGCAAGGTAGAGGCTTTGCACCATGTAGGGATCCGGGTGGGGGAAGGACAGATCGTTACCGTAATTGGTCCAAATGGTGCGGGAAAAACCACCATGCTTTCCGCGATCATGGGTGTGCTGCCGCATACCAAAGGTGAGATCCGATTTCTTGGAGATGATGTCGGGGACACCGAGGTGGAGCAGATGGTGGCCAGGGGCATCACGCTGGTGCCGGAGTCGCGCGCGTTGTTTGGTGAAATGAGCGTCGAGGATAACTTGTTGCTGGGTGCTTTCATGCGGCGGCGTATGGGATTTCGCGATCATGAGAGCACCATGTCGGATGTTTTCCGGATATTCCCCCGGCTGAAGGAGCGCAGAAGCCAGTACGCGGGCACCCTTTCCGGTGGTGAAAGACAGATGCTTGCTGTCGGGCGGGCATTGATGGCCAAGCCCAAATTGTTGATGCTGGATGAGCCGAGTCTCGGTTTGGCGCCACTGATCGTCAAGGAGATATTTCGAGTCATTGCTGATCTTAAAAGTACCGGGGTTTCGATTCTGTTGGTCGAGCAGAATGCGCGAGCGGCGCTGAAGGTTGCTGATTACGGGTACGTTCTTGAAACCGGTGAAATGGCCCTTGAAGGTGCGAGCAGTGTTTTGCTGGATGATCCGAAGGTGGTGGAGTCCTATTTGGGGCTTGGTGGCAAGCAATAGTCTTCTACCCTGCTGCGGTTGTTTCACGTGAAACTTGGGGTTCCTGTTTCACGTGAAACTGGGCATAGGTCCAATAGCTTTCCTCTTTGAACTCCGGGATGCAATTGGGAACGAGTGGCGGCTGTGTTTTTTAAGTGGGAGGCGTATGATTGCGCCTCTTTTTGGAAACGCGACTTTTACGTTGCGTGCCAGCCAGCCGAAGCAAATCCCCAGGACCGAGCAGCGTGCGCTTTCCGGACTCATTCGATGTGATAGTGATTGGCGGGGGGCATGCCGGAACCGAGGCAGCCCTTGCTGCTGCGCGTTCGGGCGCGCAAACCCTGCTGCTGACCCACAACATAGAAACCTTGGGCGCGATGTCCTGCAATCCATCGATCGGTGGCATCGGCAAGGGTCATCTCGTGAAAGAGGTCGATGCGTTGGGCGGAGCGATGGCTGCGGCAACCGACGTCGCTGGCATTCAGTTTCGCATCCTGAATGCTTCCAAGGGCCCCGCAGTGCGCGCGACGCGAGCCCAGGCCGATCGCCAGCTATACAAGAAGGCCATACGGGAATGCCTGGAAAACCAGCCGAACCTGACCTTGTTCCAGCAGGCTGCCGATGACCTCATCCTCACCGGGGATCGTGTCACTGGCGTCGTTACGCAATTGGGAATCCGCTTCGAGGCGCCCGCTGTCGTTCTGACGGCCGGCACCTTCCTCAATGGCCTGGTCCATGTCGGCATGGCCAACTATCGAGCAGGTCGCTTCGGCGATCCGGCGTCGACATCGCTGGCCGGGCGCCTGAAGGAAATCCAGCTGCCGGTGGGGCGCCTGAAAACCGGGACGCCGCCCCGTCTTGACGGCCGCAGCATCGATTTTTCCGTAATGCAGGAGCAAGCCGGGGACGATCCGGTACCCGTGTTCTCCTTTCTTGGTTCTCGCAACCAGCACCCGCGCCAAGTGCCTTGCTGGATCACGCATACCAATTCGAGAACGCATGACATCATCCGCTCGGGCCTGGATCGTTCGCCGATGTTTACCGGTGTCATCGAAGGCATCGGGCCACGCTACTGCCCGTCGATCGAAGACAAGATCCACAGGTTCTCGGGCAAGGACAGCCACCAGATCTTTCTCGAACCCGAGGGCCTGGATACCCACGAGTTCTACCCGCAGGGTGTGTCCACCAGCTTGCCATTCGACATCCAGCTGTCTCTGGTGCGTTCAATTCGCGGGCTTGAAAACGCGCATATCACCCGCCCGGGGTATGCGATCGAATACGACTATTTCGATCCCCGCAACCTCAGGGACAGCCTTGAAACCAAATCGATCGGCGGCTTGTTTTTCGCGGGCCAGATCAACGGTACAACAGGTTACGAAGAGGCCGCCGCACAGGGATTGCTGGCGGGAATCAACGCGGCGCGTCAGGCGCGGCAACTACCCTCCTGGGCCCCGCGCAGGGACCAGGCCTATCTTGGCGTGCTGGTGGACGACCTGATTACGCGCGGTGTTTCGGAACCCTACCGGATGTTTACCAGTCGCGCCGAGTATCGCCTGTCGTTGCGCGAAGACAACGCCGACCTGCGCCTTACCGAAACTGGACGGGAACTGGGCCTGGTGGACGACGTACGCTGGGATGCGTTCAACCGAAAACGCGATGCGGTCGCGCGCGAAGCGGAGCGGCTGAAATCGACCTGGGTAAATCCCCGCCAACTTCCTGAGGCGGACGCACTGCGCGTTCTTGGACAGCCGATGGAACGCGAATACCGCCTGTTCGACCTGCTGTGCCGCCCGCAAGTCAGCTACGCCAGTTTGCTGACATTGCCCGGGGCAGGCGAGGGGGTTGCGATGCCGGAAGTCATCGAGCAGGTCGAAATCCAGGCCAAGTACCAAGGCTACATTGCGCGGCAGCAGGAAGAGATCGACAAGAGCCTGGCCCACGAGTCGATGCCGCTCCCGGCGGACTTCGATTACGCTCAGGTGCATGGCCTGTCGTTCGAGGTTCGCCAACGGCTTACCCAGGCACGCCCGCAGACCCTCGGCCAGGCATCCCGCCTCCAGGGCATCACGCCGGCGGCGATCTCTCTGTTGTTGGTGCATATGAAGCGACGTAAGGCAGCATGAGCCTGTCGCAACAGTTGGGGGACGGTCTCGCGGCGATGGGGCTGGCGCTGCCTGCAGCGTCGCAGGCGACCCTGCTCGCCTATGTCGCGCTGCTGAAGAAATGGAATCGGACCTACAACCTGACCGCAATCCGTGATGAGGCGGAAATGGTCGTTCAGCATCTGCTCGATTCGCTTTCGGTGCTGCCGGCGGTGCAGGAGTCGGCGCTGGCGGGACGGCGCTGGGCGGATATCGGAAGCGGCGCCGGGCTTCCCGGAATACCCCTGGCCATTGCGCGTCCGGACCTCGACATGACGCTGATCGAGGCAGTAGACAAGAAGTCGGCGTTTCAGCGTCAGGCAAAAATTGAACTCGGCTTGTCGAACATAAGCGTGCTCAATCGTCGGGTGGAAGACGTCGAAGCCGGAGGCTTCGACGCGGTCGTATCGCGCGCGTTTGCGGAGATTGCCGATTTCATCCGCCAGGCCGGACATTTGTTGGCGCCGTGCGGGCGCCTATACGCCATGAAGGGACGCCTTCCGGACGACGAGTTGGGCAAGTTGCCGCCGGGTTGGACGACCGTCGCTTGCATGCCACTCAAGGTACCGGGACTGCATGCGCAGCGCCATTTGATAGTTATAGAGAAGGTTTGAGGATGCACATATTTGCGATTGCCAATCAAAAGGGCGGGGTGGGCAAGACCACCACCGCGGTCAATCTTGCCGCTGCGCTGGCCGCCAACGGCCAGCGTACCCTGCTGGTGGATCTCGATCCGCAGGGCAATGCCACCATGGGGAGCGGCGTCGACAAGCGCAGCCTCAAGTCCTCGGTCTATCAGGTTTTGTTGCGTCTCTCGAGCCTGGCCGATGCCCGTGCGCCGTCGCCCTCCGGAAAGTACGATGTGTTGCCGGCAAATCGCGATCTGGCCGGCGCGGAAGTCGAACTGGTCGACCTGGAGGCACGCGAAATGCGCCTCAAGGCGGCCTTGGCAAACCATCGCGACGAGTATGACTTTGTCCTGATCGACTGCCCCCCGTCGCTGTCGATGCTGACGCTGAACGGATTGTGTGCCGCCCATGGCGTCATCATACCAATGCAATGTGAATACTATGCACTGGAAGGCTTGTCCGACCTGGTGAATACGATCAAGAAGGTACACGCGAACCTGAATCGTGACCTGAAGATCATCGGCCTGCTGCGGGTGATGTTCGATCCGCGCAACACGCTTTCCAACCAGGTGTCGGCGCAGCTGGAAGAACACTTCGGCGACAAGGTGTTCAAGACCCTGGTACCGCGCAACGTGCGGCTGGCAGAGGCGCCAAGCTACGGCGTCCCCGGGGTGCTGTTCGACAAGGCGGCAAAGGGGGCGCAGGCCTACATGGCCTTTGCCGTGGAGATGATAGATCGCGTCAATTCGTGGAAGGAAACCGCGTGAACCCACCAAAACAGAAGGGCCTCGGCCGCGGGCTCGATGCCCTCCTCGCGGCCAATGTAACGTCCGAAACGCAGCGACAGGAAACGCTGGCCGTGGGTGCGCTGCAGCCCGGCAAATACCAGCCGCGAACCCGCATGGACCCGGGGTCGCTGGAAGAACTGGCAGCCTCGATCAAGGCGCAGGGGTTGATTCAGCCGATCTCGGTGCGGCCGGTCGAAGCGGGCCGCTTTGAGATCATTGCCGGCGAGCGCCGCTGGCGCGCGGCGCAGATTGCCGGACTGAGCGAAGTTCCGGTGCTGATCCGCGACATACCCGACGATGCCGCGCTGGCGATGTCGCTGATCGAAAACATTCAGCGCGAGGACCTCAATCCGCTCGAGGAAGCCGCCGGCATACAGCGCCTGATCGATGAATTCCAGATGACTCATCAGCAGGCTGCCGATGCCGTCGGACGTTCGCGCTCGGCGGCGTCCAATCTGCTGCGCCTGCTACAGTTGGCCAAACCCGCGCAGGACATGCTGATGGCCGGTGACATCGAAATGGGCCACGCGCGGGCGCTGCTGCCCTTATCGAAGGCCGAGCAGGGCAGGGTGGCGGCGCTGGTGGTCGACAAGGGATTTTCCGTGCGCGAAACGGAAAAGCTGGTCGCGCGCGAACTCAATCCGCCGCAGAAGAAGGAATCCGGCAAGAAGCCCGATCGGGACCTGCTTCGGCTGGAAGAGGAGCTTTCAGACCGACTTGGGGCGACGGTGAACATCAGCGCCAATCGCAAGGGTGGCGGCAGCCTGACGATCCGTTTCGGAAGCCTGGACCAGCTCGATGGACTGCTGGCACGACTCGGATGAAATACAGTACCGCGAGGGCGTCTTGAGCATCCGCAGCGCCATCGAGCAAGGTTGCAGCACAACAGGATTGGGAGATCAAACAAAAAATGGCGCGCTGCAACATAAATTAATTGACAACCTATGATCAATGCCCTATATTCGCGGGCTTTTGGAAGCGGCCTGGCATAGATGTTCAAGGCTGTTTTTCATCAAAGCCTCGCAACACTGATCGTCGCCGCCCTATCGTGGTTCTGGGCAGGGCAGCACGGTGCCGTTTCGGCGGCACTTGGCGGAGCGGCGGTCGCGGTGCCGAACCTGTTTTTCGCCTTGAGTCTCTGGGCGGCGGCGCATGCCGGCAGGGCATCGGTGGGGCGGTTTTTTGTAGGTGAGATGATCAAGGTCGCGGCAACGCTGGCGTTGCTTGTGATAGTGGCGGGGGCGTATCGGGATCTGCACTGGCTGGCAATGCTGGCGGGGCTGTTCGTTGCGCTGAAAGCGAATCTGATAGTGATATTGATTAGGGCCTGACTGACCATGGCAGCCGAGCACGCTCCGAACGCATCGGAATACATCGTTCACCACCTGACGCACCTGAACAGCCTGGGTCACAAACAGGCCAAGCTGGTCGATTGGTCGGTATTCCACCTTGATACCCTGTTCTGGTCCGTCACACTCGGACTGATCGCCATCCTGATTCTTGCGCGGGCCGCCTCCAAGGCCACCTCGGGCGTACCCGGGCGTTTCCAGGCAGCGGTCGAGATCCTGGTCGAAATGGTCGAATCGCAATCGAAATCGATCGTCCATGGCGACCGCAGCTTCATCGCGCCACTGGCACTGACCGTGTTCGTCTGGATCTTCTTCATGAACGCAATGGACCTGTTGCCGCTGGACCTGTTGCCCAATATCTGGGCCGCGGTCTATGGTGCTGCCGGCCATGATCCGAGCCACGCCTACATGCGCGTGGTGCCGACCGCCGACCTGAACGCCACGCTCGGTATGTCGCTCGGCGTCCTGATCCTCTGCCTCTGGTACAGCGTCAAGATCAAGGGCTTCGGCGGCTGGATGCACGAGCTCTTTACCGCGCCCTTCGGCAGCCACCCGGTGCTCTACCCGATCAACTTTGCCATGCAAATGATCGAGTTCGTCGCCAAGACCGTTTCCCACGGCATGCGACTGTTCGGCAACATGTATGCCGGCGAACTGATCTTCATGCTTATCGCGCTGATGGGCGCGGCCTGGGCCGGAACGGTCGGCAGCGGCCTGCTCTGGGTGGGCGGCGTCGTCGCCGGAACCATCTGGGCCATTTTCCATATTTTGATCATCACGCTGCAAGCTTTCATCTTCATGATGCTGACCCTGGTGTATATCGGTCAGGCGCATGAAAGCCACTAGTCTCAAAGCCTCAACTTAACCTTCACTTTTACACACAAGGAGTCATCATGGAAGGCAACATCGTTGGTTTCGTCGCGCTGGCCGCCGGTTTGATCATCGGTCTTGGTGCCGCGGGCGCTTGTATCGGCATCGGCATCATGGGTAGCCGCTTCCTCGAAGCCTCGGCGCGTCAGCCCGAGCTCATGAATACGCTGCAAACCAAGATGTTCCTGCTGGTTGGCCTTATCGATGCCGCCTTCATTATCGGTACCGGTATCGCCCTGTGGTACACGACTGCCAATCCGTTCATCAAGTAATCGACTCCATTAACCGCTAAGGAGCGATTACCGTGAATCTGAACGCAACGCTGTTTGCCCAGCTGGTTGTGTTCCTCATTTTGGCGTGGTTCACGATGAAATTCGTGTGGCCGCCCATCATGAAGGCACTCGACGAGCGCGCCAGCAAGATAGCCGACGGGCTAGCGGCCGCGGACAAGGCCAAGTCCGATCTGGCACATGCGGAAAAGAAGGCGTCCGAGGAATTGCGCAAGGCGCGCGAATCCGCGGCCGAGTTTCGCAGTGGAGCCGAAAGGCAGGTGGCGCAATTGATCGAGGATGCGCGTGCCGAAGGCGCCCGCATCGTCAACGCCGCCCGCGAGGCCGCCGAAGCCGAGGCTGGAGCTGCATCGCAGCGTGCCAAGGAGGCTCTGCGCGAGCATGTCGCCGCCCTGGCAGTGGCTGGTGCCGAGCGCATCCTGCGCAAGGAAATCAATGCCCAGGCCCACGCCGAGCTGCTGACGCAACTCAAGTCTGAACTCTGACCCGCCATGGCCGAAAACGTCACCCTTGCGCGCCCGTATGCCGAGGCCGCGTTCCAGCTTGCCAAGAGCGGCGCAGCACTGGCCGCCTGGTCCGATGTCCTCACCCGGCTTTCCGCGGTTGCAGGCCGTCCGGAAATGGAGGAGTGCATCGGCAATCCGCGGCTGAGCCCCGCCCAACTGGCGCAGCTTTGCCTTGATGTGGCTGCCTCCGGCAATAGCCTGAACCTGTCGACGGAACAGCAGAACTTTGTTCGCGTGCTGGCCGACAACGACAGGCTGTTTGTCCTGCCTGAGATTGCCGGGCTTTTCAACGAACTCAAGCATGGTCATGAAGGCGTCAAGGATGCCGAAATCACCTCGGCCTTTGCCCTCGACGATGCGACGTTGAAGACCCTCGTAGCCGACCTCGAACGCAAGTTCGGGTGCAAGATCCAGGCGACAGTCAGGGTTGATGCCGAACTCATCGGCGGCGTGCGCATTGCCGTCGGCGATGAAGTGATCGATGCCTCGGTCCGCGGCAAGCTTGCCGCGATGGCCACCGCGCTAAAGAACTAGGAGTAATTCCATGAACCTCAATCCATCCGAAATCAGCGACCTGATCAAGAGCCGGATCCAGAACATGCAGTTGGCCGCCACCGCCCGCAACGAGGGCACCGTGGTATCGGTCACCGACGGCATCTGCCGCATCCATGGCCTGACCGACGTGATGCAGGGCGAAATGCTGGAATTCCCCGGCAACACCTTCGGCCTCGCCCTCAACCTGGAGCGCGACTCCGTCGGCGCCGTGGTGCTCGGCGAGTATGAGCACATCACCGAAGGCGACACCGTCAAATGTACCGGCCGCATTCTCGAAGTGCCGGTCGGCCCCGAGCTGCTTGGCCGCGTGGTCAATGCGCTGGGCGAGCCGATCGACGGCAAGGGTCCGATCAACGCCAAAGTGACGGACAAGATCGAAAAGGTCGCGCCGGGCGTGATCTGGCGCAAGTCGGTGTCGCAGCCGGTGCAAACCGGTCTCAAGGCCATCGACTCGATGGTTCCGGTGGGTCGTGGCCAGCGCGAGCTGATCATCGGCGACCGCCAGACCGGCAAGACGGCCGTCGCGGTTGATGCCATCATCAACCAGAAGGGGCAGAACATGTTCTGCATCTACGTTGCGATCGGTCAGAAGGCTTCGACCGTCGCCAACGTGGTGCGCAAGCTGCAGGAACACGGCGCGATGGAATACACCATCGTCGTTGCCGCTACCGCCTCCGATTCCGCCGCGACCCAGTTCATCGCTCCCTACACGGGCTGCTCGATGGGCGAGTACTTCCGCGACCGCGGCATGGACGCGCTGATCATTTATGACGACCTCACCAAGCAGGCCTGGGCCTATCGCCAGATCTCGCTGCTGCTGCGCCGTCCTCCCGGCCGCGAAGCCTATCCCGGCGACGTGTTCTACCTGCACTCGCGCCTGCTCGAGCGTGCCGCGCGCGTTTCGGAAGCCTGGGTCGAAAAGCTCACCAACGGCGAAGTCAAGGGCAAGACGGGTTCGCTGACGGCATTGCCGATCATCGAAACCCAGGCTGGCGACGTTTCCGCCTTCGTGCCGACCAACGTGATTTCGATTACCGACGGCCAGATCTTCCTTGAAACCGACCTGTTCAACGCCGGCATCCGTCCTGCCATGAACGCCGGCGTCTCGGTGTCCCGCGTCGGCGGCGCCGCCCAGACCAAGGTCATCAAGAAGCTCGGTGGCGGCGTGCGTCTCGCGCTCGCCCAGTATCGCGAACTCGCGGCCTTTGCCCAGTTTGCCTCCGACCTCGACGAAGCCACACGCAAGCAGCTCGAGCGCGGCCGTCGCGTGACGGAACTGATGAAGCAGCTGCAGTACGCGCCGCTGTCGGTCGCCGAAATGGGCGTCACGCTGTATGCGTCCAACGAAGGCTTCATGGACGACATCGACGTCCCGCGCATCCTGGCGTTCGAAAGCGAACTGCATCAGTACATGCACCAGAAGCACGCAGACCTGATGAACAAGATCGAGACTACCAAGGATCTGGACAAGGACGCCGAGGCCGTACTCAAGGCCGCGGTTACCGAGTTCAAGAAGTCCTGGGCCTGATCGCGAACCGCTGACGAACACTAACGGGGAGCGATCATGCCGGGCAGTAAAGAGATCCGCACCAAGATCAAGAGCGTTCAGAACACGCGCAAGATCACCAAGGCCATGGAGATGGTGGCCGCATCCAAAATGCGCAAGGCGCAGGAACGGATGCGTGCCGCTCGTCCCTATAGCGAAAAGATCCGTCGCCTCGCGGCGAATCTTTCCCAGGCCAATGTGACCGAGTATCGCCATGCCTTCCTTGGCAAAACCAAGGCAGCGGTGGTACAGCGTGTCGGACTGATCGTGGTGACGACGGACAAGGGCCTCTGCGGTGGCCTCAACACCAACATCCTGCGTCAGTCGCTGAACACGATGCGCAAGTGGGAAGCCGAAGGTGCCAAGGAGATTCGCGTCACCTGCATCGGCAACAAGGGCCTCGGTTTCATGCAGCGCATGGGTGCCAATGTCATTTCGCACATCACCCATCTGGGCGACACGCCGCACCTGGAAAAACTGATCGGGCCGATGAAGGTCATGATCGATGCCTTCCAGGCCGGCGAGCTGGACGCCGTCTATATCGCCTACACCCGCTTCATCAACACCATGAAGCAGGAGCCGGTGATCGAGCCCCTGTTGCCGCTGTCGGGCGAACGCATGGGCACGCCGGAGCGCAGCTGGGATTACCTGTACGAACCCGACGCGCAGACCGTGATCGACGAACTGCTGGTGCGCTATGTCGAGGCACTGATCTACCAGGGCGTGGCCGAAAACATGGCCTCCGAGCAATCGGCGCGCATGGTGGCAATGAAGGCGGCGACCGACAACGCGGGCAACGTCATCAAGGAACTGCAGCTGATCTACAACAAGGCGCGCCAGGCGGCCATCACCAAGGAAATCTCGGAAATCGTCGGCGGTGCCGCTGCGATTGCCGGATGATTGGGCGGGCTGACATGAGCAAAGCGAATGTTGTGACGAGACCAAATCAACTAGGCGCGGAAGCGACTGCGGTTAACGGATTTACATTGAGGAAACAACCATGAGCAACGGAAACATCGTTCAGTGCATCGGCGCGGTGGTGGACATCAAATTCCCCCGCGAGGCCATGCCCAAGGTATATGAAGCCCTGACCCTCGACGAAGCCGATTCCGGCAATGCCGAAGCCGGCCTGACGTTCGAGGTACAGCAACAGCTCGGCGACGGCATCGTGCGCACCATCGCGCTCGGTTCTTCCGACGGCCTGCGTCGCGGCATGTCGGTCAAGCCGACGGGTGCCGCCATTACGGTTCCGGTCGGATCCGGCACCCTGGGCCGCATCATGGACGTATTGGGTCGCCCGATTGACGAGGCCGGCGACGTTCCCTGTGAGGAGCGCCGTCCGATTCACGCCCGCGCACCGAAGTTCGACGAGCTGTCGCCTTCCACCGAACTGCTGCCCACCGGCATCAAGGTTATCGACCTGATGTGCCCGTTCGCCAAGGGCGGCAAGGTCGGCCTGTTCGGCGGCGCCGGCGTCGGCAAGACCGTGAACATGATGGAGCTGATCAACAACATCGCCAAGTCCTACGGCGGCTACTCGGTATTCGCCGGCGTCGGCGAGCGTACCCGCGAGGGCAACGACTTCTACCACGAGATGGAAGAGTCGAAGGTTCTCGACAAGGTGGCGATGGTGTTCGGCCAGATGAACGAGCCTCCCGGCAACCGCCTGCGCGTGGCGCTGACCGGCCTCACCATGGCCGAGAAGTTCCGCGACGAAGGCAAGGACATCCTGCTCTTCATCGACAACATCTACCGCTACACGCTGGCCGGAACCGAAGTGTCCGCGCTGCTCGGCCGCATGCCGTCCGCCGTGGGCTACCAGCCGACGCTGGCCGACGAAATGGGCCGCCTGCAGGAGCGCATCACCTCGACCAAGGTCGGTTCGATCACCTCGATCCAGGCCGTGTATGTGCCTGCGGATGACTTGACCGACCCGTCCCCGGCAACCACCTTCCTCCACCTCGACGCGACCGTCGTGTTGTCGCGTGACATCGCTTCGCTGGGTATCTACCCGGCGGTCGATCCGCTCGACTCCACCTCGCGCCAGCTCGATCCGCTGGTGGTCGGCGAAGAGCACTACAGCGTCGCCCGCCGCGTGCAGTCGAACCTGCAGCGCTACAAGGAACTGCGCGACATCATCGCGATTCTGGGCATGGACGAACTGGCCCCCGAAGACAAGCTGGCCGTGACCCGCGCCCGCAAGATCCAGCGCTTCCTGTCGCAGCCCTTCAACGTCGCCGAAGTGTTCACCGGCACGCCGGGCAAGATCGTGCCGCTGGCCGACACCATCAAGGGCTTCAAGATGATCGTCGACGGCGAATGCGATACGATTCCCGAGCAGGCGTTCTACATGGTCGGCACGATCGAGGAAGTGTTCGAGAAGGCCAAAACGCTCCAATAAGCCCTGCAGCAAGCGAACAGG
>JADJUP010000008.1 GCA_016716965.1 Sulfuritalea sp.
CAGCATCGAACAGATGACCGCCAGCATCACGCAGAACACCGAGAACGCCAAGCGTCACCGACAACATGGCCACCAAGTCCTCGTCCGAAGCCGAACAGGGCGGCAGCGCCGTCAAGGACACGGTCGAAGCCATGAAGTCCATCGCCGGCAAGATCGGCATCATCGACGACATCGCCTACCAGACCAACCTGCTGGCGCTCAATGCCGCGATCGAAGCGGCGCGTGCCGGCGAGCATGGCAAGGGCTTCGCGGTGGTCGCCGCCGAAGTGCGCAAGCTCGCCGAACGCAGCCAGGTCGCCGCGCAGGAGATCGGGCAACTGGCCGGTTCCTCCGTGAAGATGGCCGAACAGGCCGGCAAGCTGCTCGACGAGATGGTGCCCAGCATCAAGAAGACCTCCGACCTGGTGCAGGAGATCGCCGCCGCCAGCCAGGAGCAAAGCGCCGGCGTGGGCCAGATCAACGGCGCCATGGGGCAACTGAACAAGGCCACGCAGCAGAACGCCTCCTCCTCCGAGGAACTGGCCGCCACGGCCGAGGAAATGGGTGGCCAGGCCGCCCAGCTCCAGGAACTGATGGAGTTCTTCAAGATCGAGCAGGGCGGCTCGAAAGTCGGCGCTGGCGGCAAGGCAAAGCGTGCCCGTCCGGCCGCACGCCGCACCCGCGCCTGCCCCGCGCGCGGCACGCAATGCGCCGGTGGCCGCGGTCGAAGGCGACTTCGAGCGCTTCTGAGTCCGATACGGGAGAAGACCATGGCAAACGTCGTCCAACAAGCCAGTGCCGCCCCGGTCCGTGCCGGCGGGAAGCCGCCGGTGCTGCTCAATGCGCCGGACATCCAGCAGTACCTGACCTTCCTGCTTTCCGGCGAGATGTACGCGGTGGGCATCCTCAACGTCAAGGAGATCATCGAGTACGGCCAGCTCACGGAGATCCCGATGATGCCGGCCTTCATCCGCGGCGTGATCAACCTGCGCGGCGCGGTGGTGCCGGTGATCGACCTGGCGGCCCGCTTCGGCGGCGCCCCCAGCGAGCAGTCGCGTCGTACCTGCATCGTGATCATCGAGCTGGTGACCGAGGACGAGCATCACGATATCGGCATCGTGGTCGATGCCGTGTCGGAAGTGCTCGAGGTGTCCTCCGCCGACATCGAACCGGCGCCGAGCTTCGGCGCCCGCATCCGCGCCGACTTCATCGCCGGCATGGGCAAGATCGGCGGCAAGTTCGTCATCATGCTCGATATCAAGAAGGTTCTTTCGGTCGATGAGATCGCCGAACTGGCGACGGTATCTGGCGGCAGCGGCCGCTCGTCCGAAGCGGCAGGGGTCGCCGCGTGACATTCCGCGCCGTGTTGCCGGCACCGACTTTCCGCCTTTCGGCGAAAGGCGGCGCCGCGCGCGACGCGGGTATTCGCGGCATTAATGCCGGACAGGCATCATGAACGGCGCTTTTGCAAGGATGCCCTTGTGGCTGCGGCTGACCGCCGTCGCCTTCCTTGCGCTGGCAGTACTGATCGGCGGCACCATCGCCTGGAGCAGCCGCCACAACCGCGACGCGGCGATCAACCAGGCCGTGGCGTTATCGCTGAGCCTGCACGAGTCGACCATGGCGGGACTCACCGCCATGATGATCACCGAAACCATGCACAAGGCACACCTGCTGCTGGACCAGGTCAAGCAGATGGAATCGGTGCGCGAGTTGCGCGTGGTACCGACCGACGTGGCCCTGCTCGGCGTCGAAAGCTCCAAGGACGAGGGCAAGCCGCGCAACAACCTGAAGCCGACGGCGCAGGAGAGCAAGGTCATTGCCTCCGGCATGGACCTGGTCGAAACCGGGCGCGACGGAAAGGGTTCCTACCTGCTGGTGATACGACCGACGAAGAACGTCAAGAAGTACCTCGGCAAGAATTGCCTCGAATGCCACGACGCCGACGAAAACGCCGTGCTGGGCGTGATCAGCATGAAGATTTCGCTGAACCAGGTGGACGCCGCCGCGGCCGACTTCCTGTGGAAGAACATCCTGGTTTCCGGACTTTCCGCGCTGCTGATGCTTGGCTTGCTCGGCTTCGGCATACGCCGCTTCCAGCAGCGGGTCATCGGCGGTGAACCGGCCGAGGTCGCCACCCTGGTGTCGAAGGTCGCGGCTGGCGACCTCGCCGTACGCATCGACGTGAAGCCGGGCGACACCTCCAGCATCACGGCGGCGGTGGAATCCATGGTGGTGAAGCTGGCCGGAATCATCAACGAAGTCACCCACAATGCCGACGCCCTGACCAACGCCTCTGGACAGGTTTCCGCAACGGCGCAGTCATTGTCGCAGTCCTCCTCGCAACAGGCGGCCTCCGTCGAACAGACGACCGCCAGCATCGAGCAGATGAGTGCATCGATATCCCGCAACACCGAGAACGCCAAGGTCACCGACAAGATCGCCGCTACCGCCGCGCGGCAGGCCGAGGAAGGCGGCAGCGCCGTCAAGGACACGGTCGAAGCCATGAAGTCCATCGCCGGCAAGATCGGCATCATCGACGACATCGCCTACCAGACCAACCTGCTGGCCCTGAACGCCGCGATCGAAGCGGCGCGCGCCGGCGAGCACGGCAAGGGCTTCGCGGTGGTCGCCGCCGAAGTGCGCAAGCTCGCCGAACGCAGCCAGGTCGCCGCGCAGGAGATCGGGCAACTGGCCGGGTCGAGTGTGAAGATGGCCGAACAGGCCGGCAAGCTGCTCGACGAAATGGTGCCCAGCATCAAGAAGACCTCCGACCTCGTTCAGGAAATCGCTGCCGCCAGTAAGGAACAGAGTGCCGGCGTGGGCCAGATCAACGGCGCCATGGGGCAGTTGAACAAGGCCACCCAGCAGAACGCCTCCGCCTCCGAGGAACTGGCCGCCACCGCCGAAGAGATGGGTGGCCAGGCCGCCCAGCTCCAGGAACTGATGGACTTCTTCAACATCGATGCACCGGATGCCGCCGCCAAATCGCCTGGCGGGATAAATGAAGACAGATCAAGTGCACGGGACGACGTGCAAAGGAGAAAGCCATGAAAGCGCTGGGATCGATTCGCGTTCGCCTGTTGCTGCTCTATTCACTGCTGGTGCTCGGCACGGCGTGGTATGTGGTTTCCAGCATTCTCCAGGAGGTCACCAACCTGCAAGATGGCAACCGCATCGCGGCAGTGACCCGGCTCGCCGTGGCCAGCAGCGCGCTGGTCCATGAATTGCAGAAGGAACGCGGACTGTCGGCCGGCTTCATCGCCTCGAAGGGGGAGAAGTTCCGCGATGCACTGTCCAAGCAGCGTGGCGACACGGACGCTCGCCGCAAGGCACTGACGACGATCATGGCGTCTCACCTCGACCAGGCCCCCCCGGCAATCGCCGATACCCTGAAAAAGGCCGGCGATGCGATCGCCGCGCTCGACGCCCGCCGCCAGCAAGTCAGCGCGCTGACGCTGGCCGGACCGGAATCGTTCGCCTTTTACACCAGCACCATCGACAACTTCCTTGCCACGCTCAACCTGGTGGCACCGAGCCTGGCCGACGCCGGCATGGCGCGCCGCTATTCGGCGTACGTCATGTTCCTCCACGCCAAGGAACAGGCCGGACGCGAACGGGCCACGGTCAATGGCATCTTCGCCGCCGACCGCCCGCTGGTGGTATCGCTGTTCCAGCGCCTGCAAGGACTTATTACGGCCCAGGAAATCTACCTCGCCAGCTTCCGCAACCTGGCCGACGCCGAGTCCACCCAGGCGCTTGCCGCGTTGCTGGCGGACAAGCCATCGCAGGAAACCAACCGCATGCGCGCCATCGCCATCGAGCAGGCCTTCCTCGGCAATTTCGAGGTGGAGCCGGCGACCTGGTTTGCCACCATCACCGCCAAGATCGATGCCATGAAGGGGCTTGAAGACCGGCTTGCCGCCGGCATCGAGAAGGAATCCGCAAACCTGATCGCCAGCGCCCGCGCCGGCCTGGCGATCGACCTGGCGGTGGTGCTCGTGATCGCCTTCAGCATGAGCTTCGTCGTCCTCCTGACGCGCCTGCTGCGCGACGTGGCCGATGCCTCGCGCGCGGCGCGCGACATCGCGGACGGTGACCTGACGATCCAGGTCCGGGTGGACCGCAAGGACGAAATCGGCGAACTGCAGGTTTCGATCGACCGCATCGTGAAGAAGCTGTCGCAGACCATGGGCGAGGTCATGACCACGGCCGATGCGCTCAACGGTGCGGTGGCCCAGGTTTCGGCAACAGCGCAGTCACTGTCGCAGTCGGCCTCTGAACAGGCGGCGACGGTCGAACAATCGACCGCAAGCATCGTGGACATGGGCGAATCCATCAAACTCAACACCAGCAATGCCAAGTCAACCGAAACCATGGCGGCCGAAGCGGCAGCCCAGGCCGTCGAAGGCGGACGCACGGTGCGCGAAACGGCCGAAGCAATGCAGGCCATCGCCGGACGGATCGGCATCATCGACGACATCGCCTACCAGACCAACCTGCTGGCGCTCAATGCCGCCATCGAGGCGGCGCGGGCGGGAACGGCCGGCCGCGGCTTCGCGGTGGTCGCCGCCGAGGTCCGCAAGCTGGCCGAGCGCAGCCAGATCGCTGCCCAGGAAATCGGCAAGCTGGCCGATAGCAGCGTGCAGACTGCCGAGAAGGCCGGCAAGCTGCTGGACCGAATGCTGCCCAGCATCACCCGAACCTCCGACCTGGTGCACGAAATTGCCGCCGCGAGCGACGACCAGGGCATCGGCGTGGAACAGATCGGACGCGCCATGGGCCAACTGAACCAGACCACCCAGCACAACGCGGCGGCCTCCGAAGAACTCGCGGCGACGGCGGAAGAAATGTCCGGCAATGCCATGCAATTGCAGGAACTGATGGAATTTTTTCACATCGAACAATCGAAAGTCGGCGCTGGCGGTACGGGAAACCCGCCGGGTACCGTAGAGTCGGGAAAGTGACAGGAGCCCATGAACACGCCACGTGAGATCCTCTACAGCGAGCCCTCGCTTTCCGCCGATGCGGTGAAGGGTTCGTTGCTGCTCATCGTCGACGATGTGCCGGCCAACCTGAGCATCCTCGGCGACCTGCTGCACGACGCCGGCTATCAGGTCAAGGCCGCCACCTCGGGCCGCGCGGCCCTGCGCTACGCCACCCAGGAACCGCGCCCGGCGCTGATCGTGCTCGACGTGATGATGCCGGAGATGGACGGCTACCAGGTGCTCTCCGCGCTTCGGCAGAACCCGCTGACGCGCGACATTCCGGTGATATTCCTGACCGCGCTGGACAACGCGCGCGACGAGGAGCGCGGCTTCCAGCATGGAGCGGCCGACTACATTACCAAGCCGATCAAGCCCGACGTGGTCCTGGCGCGCGTGCGCAGCCAGTTGCTGGCACGCCTCGCGGGGAACTGGCTGCGCGACCAGAACGCGGCGCTGGAAGCCGAAGTCGCCCGGCGCATGGAGGAAAACGAACTGATCCAGGCCGTCAGCATCCGCGCCCTGGCCCACCTCGCGGAGACCCGCGACCCGGAAACCGGCAACCACATCCTGCGCACCCAGGGCTATGTGCGCCTGCTGGCCACGCGCCTGCAGACCCACGCCCGCTTTGCCGCCACGCTCGACGACGCCTACATCAAGATGCTGGCCGCCTCGGCGCCGCTGCACGATATCGGCAAGGTCGGCATTCCCGATTCCATCCTGCAAAAGCCGGGCAAGCTGACGCCGGAGGAATGGGAAATCATGAAGACCCATTCCAAGCTCGGCAGCGACGCCATCGAGCAGGCCGAGCGCGACATGGATCGCCCGGTGGAGTTTCTCGCGCTGGCCAAGGAAGTCGCCCACTGGCACCACGAGCGCTGGGACGGCCGCGGCTATCCCGACGGCCTGAAGGAAGACGCGATCCCCCTTTCGGCGCGCCTGATGACCATGGCCGACGTGTTCGACGCCCTGATTTCCAAGCGCTGCTACAAGGATGCGATGCCGCTGGCCGAGGTCGCCGACATCATCAGTTCCGAGCGCGACCGCCAGTTCGACCCCGATATTACCGATGCATTCCTCGCCGGATTCGAGGAATTCGCGGCAATTGCGGCGCAGCACAGCGACTCGGCGACATGAATCCCCTCCCGCCGAACAGGGCAGGCCGCAACCGTACCGCCGTCCTGGCGGTGGTACTGGGCTATGCCGCGTTCGGTGCGCTATGGATATTGCTCTCCGACGCAGCAGTCCGCCGCGTACTGGACGATCCGGCGCTGATCGCAGTGGCGGGCACGCTCAAGGGCCTGACATTCGTCGCAGTCACCGCGCTGCTGCTGTATCTGTTGCTGACCGGATTCGGCTTTTCCCCGGGTCCCTTCTCGCCGCGTCCGCGCCGCTCGCTGCGACTGCCGCTGGCGCTGATCGGCCTGGTCGTGCTTGGCGCGACAGCGACCGCCATCCAGTTCCGGCTTGCGGAGCACCGGCAAACCGAAGCAAGCCGCATGCAAGCCATCACCGATACCAAGACGCGGCAGATTGTCGACTGGCTGCGCGAACGCCGCGGTGATGCCCTGCATCTGGCCACCGACCGCAGCCTCGCCGAGGACTATGCGGGCTGGACGACAAGCAAGGACCCGCGGGCCTACTCGGAATTGATCCTCCACCTCGACAACTACCGGGTCACCAAGCCCTATGCCTCGGTGACGCTGCTCGACGCGGCCGGGCAAACCCTCTGGAGTTCCACCGGCGACGCCGCTCCGCGCGACCCGCGCCTGCTGCTCGCTGCCGGCGGCGCCATCGAGCGACAGGCGGCCGGCTTGCCCCTGCCCTACCGCGATGCGTCCGAACGCCTTCACATCGCCTTCATGGCGCCCCTGGCGACCAAACCCGGCCAGCCGGGCGGCGTGGTGATCCTTGGAGTCGATCCGGCCCGAGAACTCTTCCCGCTGCTGCAATCATGGCCGGTGCCGAGCGCCAGCGCGGAAGTCCTGCTGTTCCGCCGCGACGGCGATCAGGTGCTCTACCTCAACGAATTGCGCCACACCGCGGACGCAGCGACAAAGCTGCGCGCGCCGATCGCGACGCCGGCACTGCTGGCGGCGCAGACCCTGCGCGACGAAATCGAGCCGGGCCGAATGTTCGAGGGCGAGGATTACCGTGGCGTGGCAGTCCTTGGCGTGGCACGCCCCGTCCCCGGCACCAATTGGCACCTCATTGCCAAGATCGATCGCGCCGAGCTGTTCGAAAAGGCCTGGCTGGAGAGCCTCTGGATCGGGCTGGCGGGCTTGATGGCCCTGTTCCTGGCGGCCATCGGCGCCATCCTCTGGCGCCAGCATCACCGACTCGCCGAGACGGCACGCGAAAGCGCCGAGCGCGCGGAAAAGCTGCGCTCGCTGGAACTGCTGGACGCGCTGGCGCGCGGCTCCGACGACGCGATTTTCGTCAAGGACGAAGCGGGTCGCTATCTGCTGTTCAATCCAGTCGCCGCGCGCTTCGTCGGCAAGGATGCCGCCGACGTGATCGGCAGGACCGACAGCGAACTGTTTGCTCCGGAAGAAGCGCAACGGCTGATGGAGCTCGACCACGACCTGCGCGAAGCCAATTGCATCCGTACCTGCGAAGAGTCACTCGCCGGCAGCAGCGGCAGTCGCACCCTGCTGTCCACCAGGGGTCCGCTTCATGATGACGAAGGCAAGGTGATCGGTACCTTCGGCATCTCCCGCGACATCACCGAACGCAAGCAGATGGAACGCGACCTCGCCGCGACCGCCGCGTCGCTCAAGGATTCCCTGGCACGGGCGCAACTGCTGCTCGACTCGGCGATGGACGCCGTCATTTGCATCGACCAGGACGGTATCGTCCAGGCCTGGAATGCCAGCGCCGAGAACATTTTTCAATACCCGGCCGAGAAGGCCCTGGGTCATTCGCTGGGTGACCTGATCGTGCCGCCCGCCTATCGCGAGCGCCATCGCCTGGGCCTCGAACGCTTCATCCGTACCGGCCAGCGCAATGTTGTCGGCAAGCGCCTGGAACAGATCGGGATGCGCGCCGACGGCGCCGAGTTTCCGATCGAGCTGACCATCGGCGCCCTGCGCGACGGCGAAAAGTACCTGTTCACCGCCTATATCCGCGACATCAGCGAACGGCGGGCCGCGGAGGATATCCTGCGCGCCTCGGAGCAACGCTTCCGCGATCTCGTCAACACCACCGACGGCATCGTCTGGGAAGCCGACGCGACCACCTTCGAATTCACTTTCGTCAATCCCCAGGCCGAGCGCCTGTTGGGCTATGCGGCCAGCGAATGGACACAGCCCGGATTCTGGGTGCGTCACCTGCATCCGGAAGACAGGGAATGGGCGCCGGAGTACCGTTCCGACTGTGCAAAGCGGCGCGAACCCTACAACCTGGAATATCGCCTGATCGCCCGCGATGGCCGCACCGTCTGGGTCCATGACAAAGTCACGGTGGTCACCAAGGATGGCGCGCCGCGCTGGCTGCGCGGCATCATGATGGACGTCAGCGAACGCCGCGAATCCGACGAAATGCTTAGAAAGCTGTCGCTGGCCGTTGAACAAAGCCCGGAAAGCATCGTCATCACCAACATCAAGGCGGAAATCGAATACGTCAACGAAGCCTTCTGCCGGACCACCGGCTTTCGTCGCGACGAAGTCCTCGGCAAGAATCCGCGCATCCTGCATTCCGGGCAGACGCCGCCAGAAACCTATGCATCGATGTGGGAGCAACTGGTCCAAGGCCTGCCCTGGAAAGGGGAGTTTTTCAACCGACGGAAGGATGGCAGCGAGTACGTGGAATTCGCGATCGTCACGCCCATCCACCAGCCCGACGGTTCCATCAGCCATTACGTCGCGGTGAAGGAGGACATCACCGAAAAGCGGCGCGTCGGCCGGGAACTCGACCAGCACCGTCATCACCTGGAGCAACTGGTGGCCAACAGAACCGTACAACTCGAGGAAGCGCGGCGCCATGCCGAGGCTGCGAACGTGGCCAAGAGCACCTTCCTGGCCAACATGAGCCATGAGATCCGCACGCCGATGAATGCCATCGTCGGACTTACCTACATCCTGCGCCGCACCCAGCCGACCCCGGAGCAGGCCGAGAAACTGACCAAGATCGACGAGGCAGCGGAACATCTGCTGGCGATCATCAACGACATCCTCGACCTGTCCAAGATCGAGGCCGGCAAGCTGACACTTGAACAAACCGATTTCTCGCTCTCGGCGATCCTCGACCACACCCAGTCGCTGATCGCGGAACAGGCGCACGCCAAGGGCATCGACGTCCGGCTCGAATGCGAAGGCGTACCCCACTGGTTGCGTGGCGATCCGACGCGCCTGCGCCAGGCACTGCTCAACTACGCCGTCAATGCCGTCAAGTTCACAAAACGCGGCACGATCACTCTGCGCGCCCTGCTGGAAGAGGAAACCGCGGAGGACGTGAAGATCCGCTTCGAAGTCGAAGACACCGGCATCGGCATCCCCGCCGACCAGCTACCAGGCCTGTTCCAGGCCTTCGTCCAGGCCGATGCGTCCACCACCCGCACCTATGGCGGCACCGGCCTCGGGCTGGCGATCAGCCGCCGCCTGGCAACCATGATGGACGGCGAATCCGGCGTCGAAAGCGAAGTTGGACGCGGCAGCACCTTCTGGTTCACCGTGCGGCTGCAACGCGGCCACGGCATCGTGCCCACTGCCAAGAAGCTGCCGGCCTCGACAGACGACGACATCGAATCCGAACTGCGCCACCGCCATGCCGGGGCCCGGATCCTGCTGGCCGAGGACAACGCGGTCAATCGGGAAGTCGCACTGGAACTGATCCATGCCGCCGGACTGACCGCGGACATCGCGAAGAACGGCGGCGAAGCGGTCGCCAAGGCCACCAACATCGCCTACGACCTGATCCTGATGGACATCCAGATGCCAGTTCTGAACGGCATCGACGCCACGCGCGCGATACGGCTGCTGCCTGGTGGCGCCCGCACCCCGATTCTGGCCATGACCGCGAACGCCTTCGACGAGGATCGCAACGCCTGCCGGGAGGCCGGAATGAGCGATTTCGTTGCCAAGCCGGTCGACCCGCCACAGTTCTACGCGAGCTTGCTGAAGTGGCTGCCGGGCAACGGCAAGGCTGGCGGCGCAAGCGAAGGCAGCATCGTCGTGCCCGCCGCGGAGACGGCGGCGCCACGACCGATGCAAACCGATGAGTTGTTGCGGCGGCGACTGGCGGGAATACCGGGCCTCGATCTGGGCCTGGGCCTGGCAATGATGCGCGGCAACGTCGACAAGTTCGCCCGCCTGCTGGTCCTCTTTGCCGACGGGTACTACCAGCACGCCGACCAGATCCTGTCGCGGCTTGCCGCCGGCGACCTCGCGGCGATCGAACCGCTGGCGCATTCGCTGCGCGGATCCGCCGGCATGCTCGGCGCCGTCGGTGTCTCGGAAGCGGCGAGCGCGGTATTGTCCGCCATGGATAACAACCAGGGTGTCGAGGAAATCCGTCGCCTGAGCATGGACCTCGCCGAGAATCTGTCGCGACTGGTGGCCAACATCCGCGAAGAATCGGCCGAACTGGCCGAACCCCGGGAAGTCGTGCAAAGGCCCACGCGCCTTTCCGAGGTCCTCAGCCAACTTGAGAACTTCCTCGAACAGGGCGACATGGCGGCAAGCTATCTGGCCAAGGAGGAGGCAGAGTTGCTGACCAGTGCCATGGGGCCGGTCGCCGCCGCGATGCAGGACCGGATCGAGGCCTTCGACTATGAAGCTGCCGCAGCCACCTTGCGCGAGTTCCGCAGCAGTGCGGGCGTCGCCGCGTGAGGCGCGACGTCCACCTGACCAGGCATGCTAGCTTTTGCCGGGCATGAATTCCATCGTCAGTCGCACCAGTTCGGCGATCGACCCGGCCTGCAGCTTCTGCATGATCAGGTGCCGGTAGGTTTCGGCGGTACGCTGGCTGATGCCCAGTTCGTGGGCGATGGTCTTGGTCAGCTTGCCCTCGAACACGCCTTCGAGGACCTCCCGTTCTCGGGGAGTCAATAGTGCCATGCGCTCGCCGATTTCCCTGCTGCGCGCCTGTATCTCGGCACGCGCCCGGTCGATGCGCAAGCCGTCCTGGATGCGGTCGAGCAGGCGTTGCGTGGAAAACGGCTTCTGGAAGAAGTCCAGCGCCCCGCCCCGCATGGCGCGCACCACCGAAGGCACCTCGGCATAACTCGATATGAATATGATCGGCAGGTCGATGCCCTGGTGCCGCAGTTCGTCCTGCAGTTCCAGGCCGCTCATGCCGGGCATGCGAACGTCGGTGACTATGCAACCGGCAAGCGACGACAGATCCTGTTTGAGGAAGCTGGGCGCGTCGTTGAACACCGCATAGGGCAGGCCCACCGACTCGACAAGGTCGACCAGGAGAAAGGTGATTACCTGGTCGTCGTCGATCAGATAGACGTTCGGCTGGGGTCGGTCGGGTTTCTTGGTAGACATCGAGAAGCAGAACCTCTATCGCATTTCGGCGGGCCGGAATCCTCGTACATCGCGCGACGTTTCACGCCTACGTAGATACCGCAGTTTGCAGCGTAATTTCCGGATGCACAAGAAGCGGCCTCTTTGAGAACATAGGCAAAAGGAATCAGACTTGAAAATTAGTTTAAACGCTTGTTGACGCCGCATTTTAGCTGCGTTTGGGGCAGTCGTGGGCAGCCAAACCGTCAATAAATCAGTCATCTCTTGCTTGCATAAACATTTATGGCTGCATTCGACAATCCGGAAATCAGTACCGCCGAGTTCGCCCAGTTCCAGAAACTGATCTACCGCATTGCCGGAATCAGCCTGGCCGACTCGAAAAAGGTATTGCTGGCCGGGCGACTCGGGCGACGCTTGCGGCATCTCAATCTGCCGAGCTTCGGGGACTATTTCCGCCTGGTTTCCAGCGGCAACGAAGCCGACGAGTTGCAGACCATGGTCGACCTGCTGACCACCAACGAGACTTATTTCTTTCGCGAAGAAGCACATTTCGACTTCCTCGCGAAGACCATTGTTGGCGGCCACCCGCCGGGCAGCCCGTTCAATGTCTGGAGCGCGGCCTCGTCAACCGGCGAGGAGATCTACACCATTTCCTTCGTGCTGGCCGATACGCTTGGCATCGACGCGCAGTGGAGTGTCACCGGCTCGGACATCTCCACCGCGGTGCTCGCCACCGCGCAGCGCGGCCTGTACTGGCTCGACCGCACGCGCGGCCTGCCACAGAACTATCTGCGCAAGTACTGCCTGAAGGGCGTGCGCAGCCAGGAAGGCGGCTTCATGATTGCGCCGGAGATCAAGCGCCACACGCGCTTCCTGCAGGTCAACCTGAACCGTACACTACCCGCGCTGGGCAAGTTCCACGTCATTTTCCTGCGCAACGTCATGATCTATTTCGATTCCGAAACCAAGCGCCAGGTCGTCGCGCGACTGGTCGAGCAGTTGCATCCCGGCGGCTACTTCATCGTCGGCCATTCGGAAAGCCTCAACGGCTTGACGGACACGCTGCAAGCGGTCAAGCCGACCATTTATCGGTTGCCCGCCTGAGCCATGGCAAACAAGATCAAGGTCATGATCGTCGACGACTCGGCCGTGGTTCGCCAGGTCAACCGGGAGACGCTGGAACGCGAAGCCGACATCGAGGTTATCGGCGTTGCCTCGGACCCGCTGTATGCGCTGGACAAGATGAAGGCTCAATGGCCCGATGTGCTGGTGATCGACATCGAGATGCCGCGTATGGATGGGCTGACCTTTCTCAAGAAGATCATGAGCGAGCATCCGACGCCGACCATCGTCTGTTCATCGCTCGCCGAGAAGGGCGCCAGCGCAACCATGGACGCGCTGGCCGCCGGTGCGCTGGCGATCATTACCAAGCCCAAGCTGGGGGTGAAGCAGTTCCTCCAGGACGCCGGCAACGACCTGGTATCGGCCGTGCGCGCCGCGGCACGAGCCAACATGGGTCACCTCACCCGCGGCGCCGCACGCCCGCTCGCTTCGTCGCCCAAGCTCGGCATGGATGCCATGCTGGCCGCCCAGGCCGCCAGCACGCGCGCCATGGCGGAAACCACCGACCGCGTGGTCGCCATCGGCACCTCGACCGGCGGCACCCAGGCCCTGGAGGCGGTACTGACGAAGCTGCCCAACGTCGGCAGCGGCATCGTCATCGTCCAGCACATGCCGGAAAAATTCACCGCCATGTTCGCCGACCGCCTCAACAGCCTGTGCAAGCTGGAAGTTCGCGAAGCGCAGAATGGCGACCGCATCATGCCCGGCCGCGCCCTGATCGCACCGGGTGGCCGCCACATGATGCTCCGGCGCAGCGGTGCGCAGTATTACGTCGAGGTCGCCGACGGCCCCTTGGTCAATCGGCACAAGCCATCGGTCGATGTCCTGTTCCGCTCGGTGGCGCAGATCGCCGGACGCAACGCGTTGGGGGTGATCATGACCGGCATGGGCGACGACGGCGCGCGTGGCATGAAGGAAATGCACGACGCCGGCGCGCGCACAATCGCAGAGGATGAATCGACCTGCATCGTGTTCGGCATGCCGAAAGAGGCCATCCGCATGGGTGGCGTGGATCGCATCGTGCCGCTCGATGCCATCCCCGCCGAGATCATCGCCTACGGCTGAACCATTCCAGGAATCCCGCACCATGCCGCCCATCGACCACGACCCGAAAGACCTCGAACGCCGCGCCCGCAACATCAATCCGGGCGGCTGGGCGGTCGAGACGGAACGGCCGATCACCACGCTGCTCGGCTCCTGCGTCGCCGTCTGCCTCTACGATCCCAAATTGCGCCTGGCGGGTATGAACCATTTCCTGCTGCCCAGCCGCACCAAGACCGCCGGCGACGACACCGATGTGATCCTGGCCGGTGACTATTCGATGGAAGTGCTGCTGAATACCATGCTGAGCAAGGGTGCTGCCAAACAGCGCATCATCGCCAAGGCCTTCGGCGGCGGCACCATCGTCACGTCGATCCTGATGGCAATCGGACAGCGCAATGCCGAATTCGCCCAGGATTGGCTGGAACGCGAAGGCATCCCGCTCGCCGCGAAGGATTTCGGTGGCGCCTGGTCGCGCAAGGTCCTGTTCACTCCGGACGGCGGTGACGCCTTCTGCCGCCGGCTGCCCATCAGCCAGCCCGGCGTGCAGGACGTGGTCAAGGCCGAGCGCGACTACGAACAGTCGCTGGCCCGCCCCACGCGGCCGGCGACCGAAAAGAAGATCGAACTTTTCTGACGGCGGCCATGAACACACCTACGCAAACGCAGGAATCCGGCACCGCCGGCTCCGGTGAAGGAACTCCGATGAACGTGCAAGCGATCCTGGAAAGCGTCGCCGCGAGCGCCGGCAGCGACGAACTGGTATTTCCGACCACTACGGAAATGGCGCTGAAAGTGCAGCGGGTGCTCGACGATCCGGATTGTTCCATCGACCAGTTGGCCAAGCTGGTGCAGGCCGACCCGCTACTGGCGGCACGCGTCGTCGCGGTCGCCAACTCGGTGATCTACAACCGCTCGGGCCGCGCGATCGCCGATGTGCGCAATGCCGTTTCCCGGCTCGGCTTCAATACGCTACGGGTACTTGCAGCCGCAGTGGTGGTGCGACAGATGGAAGGCATGGCGCGCACTCCTGCCCACCGCGAACTGGCGGTGCGCCTGTGGCATCACACGGCGCACGTCGCCGCCCTGGCGCAGGTGATCGCGCGCCGCTTCACCCATGTCGACCCGGACACGGCCTTTTTCGCCGGCATCATCCACGAGGTCGGCGCGTTCTACCTGATTTCCCGCGCCGCAAAGTATCCGGGCCTGCTGGAAGCCGAGCACGGCACCCTGCTGGCCTGGGAGGAAGGCGGCGCCGCGCTGATCGGACGCGCGGTACTGAAGCGCCTTGGCGCGCCCGCGCCGGTGATGGAAGCGATCGAGGGCATGTGGCAGGGCTACCTCGCCATGCCGCCGCAATCACTGGCGGACACGCTGCTGCTGGCCGACTGCCTGGCGCCGATGGAATCACCGCTGTCCCAGCTCGCCGGCAAGGGCCGCGAAGGCACGGAGGCAAGAATCGATGTCGCGCTGGACGATCAGACCCTGAGCAGCATGCTCGAAGAATCGGCGGCCGAGGTCGAATCGCTGATCGGCGCGCTGCAAAGCTGAGCCATGGCGCAACGAGGTATAGCGAAAGGCACGACATGTCCCAACTGCTGAAAGATATCGACGCGCGAACCCGCCTGGCGGGAACCAACAAACTCGAAATCCTCCTGTTTTCGCTGGGCGAGGATCCGCGCAACAACCGTCGCGAGACCTTCGGCATCAACGTGTTCAAGGTGCGCGAGGTGATGGGCACGCCGCCGATCACGGTGGTGCCGGAGATGGCTGCCGCCGTGAAAGGCATGGTCAGCCTGCGCGGCGCGCTGGTGCCGGTGATCGACCTCTCCGATTACGCCGGCATCGCGACGGAAGTACCGCGCGAGATCATGATCGTCACGGAATACAACCATCATACACAGGGCTTTCTGGTCGAATCGGTAGACACCATCCTGCGCCTGGACTGGTCCCAGATGCGCGTTCCGCCGGAAATGCTTACCAGCCAGATGGGCGGCCTGGTGACGGCGGTCACCGAACTGCCCGACGGTCGCCTGGTCATGTTGCTCGACGTCGAGCGAATCCTGGCGGAAACAGTCAAGCCCGACGAGACCCAGTTCGCCAACATTCCGGCGCTGGAGCGCAACGACCTCACGGTTCTGTTCGCCGACGATTCCTCGGTGGCGCGAGGTCAGATCCAGCGCACCCTGGAGGCGATGGGCGTAAACGCCATCAGTGCGGTAAATGGACGTGCGGCGTGGGATGAACTGCGCCGCATCGCCGACCAGGCGGACCGGGCCCGCCGACCGGCAAAGGATTACATCCAGCTCATCCTGACCGACGTCGAGATGCCGGAGATGGATGGCTACCTGCTGACACGCAACGTCAAGGCCGATCCGCGCTTCATCGGCATTCCGGTCCTGATGCATTCGTCGCTGTCATCCGCGTCCAACCAGCAGCTCGGCCACTCGGTGGGCGTCGACGAGTACATTCCGAAATTCGAACCGCATCGCCTCTCCGAAACACTGGCGCGCCTGCTGGTGGGCGCGCATCAGGAGCCCGACGACGCAGGATCGTCCAGTGCGCCGACGAGTTCGCTGCCGGCCTTGCGCGCTTCGGGCGGCATGCTCGACAGCGTCGACGCGCGTACCCGCCTCGCCGGTTCCAACCGGATGGAGATCCTGCTGTTTTCCCTCGGCACCAACGAACTGTTCGGCATAAACGTGTTCAAGGTGCGCGAAGTCAGCGACACGCCCGACATCACCCGCACGCCGAACATGCCCTTCGGCGTGGAAGGACTCATCAGCCTGCGCGGCAGCGTGATCCCGGTGCTGTCGCTGGCCGGCGCCATGAAGCTGGAGGATGCCCCTCCGGGCCGCGGCGGATCGATGCTGGTCACCGAATACAACAAGCGCAACCTGGGTTTTCTGGTGCATGACGTAGACCGCATCATCCGCGTGGACTGGGAAAAGGTGCGCGCTTCGGAGGCGAACGGGGCCGGGGCCGGGGGCTACATCCTGGCGATCACGGAACTGGACGACGGACGCCTGGTTTCGATCCTCGACGTGGAACAGATCATGGCCGACACCTTCGGCGAAGCCGTGGTCGGCCAGATCGACCCGATGGTCGATGGCCATGAGATCAATGTGTTCTTCGTGGACGATTCGCTGGTCGCGCGCAAGAAAATCGCGGAGGTCCTCGACAAGCTCGCGGTGCACCACAAGTTTGCGCAGAACGGGATGGAAGCCTGGACCCGGCTTTCGGGCATGGCGTCCCATGCCCAGCAGGTCGGACGCAGCGTGCGCGAGGAACTGGACCTGATCCTGGTCGACGCCGAAATGCCTGAAATGGACGGCTATGTGCTGACCCGCAACATCAAGTCCGACAAACGCTTTGACGGGATTCCCGTGGTGATGCACTCTTCGCTTTCGTCCCAGGCCAATCACGCCATGGGCAGGAGCGTGGGCGTGGATGCCTACGTGGCGAAATTCGATGCCGAAGCGCTGGCGCAGACGCTGCGTTCGCAATTGCTCAGGCATGCAACGAACTGAAATAGAGGCAAAACATGGCAATTGATCCAAGCAAACTCAAATTCCTCGTCGTCGACGACTTCTCGACCATGCGCCGCATCGTGCGCAACCTGCTCAAGGAACTCGGCTATGCCAACGCTGACGAGGCAGAAGACGGCGCGGTCGCATTGCAGCGGCTCAAGGCAGGCGGCATCGACTTCATCGTCACCGACTGGAACATGCCGAACATGGACGGGCTGGCCCTGCTTCAGGCCGTACGCGCCGATCCCGCCCTGAAGCACCTGCCGGTACTGATGATCACGGCCGAAGCCAAGCGCGAAAACATCATCCAGGCCGCGCAGGCCGGAGCCTCAGGTTACATCGTCAAGCCCTTCACTGCGGCGACCCTGGGCGAAAAGCTCACCAAGATATTCGAGAAGCTGGGATGGAATGCCTGACGGCATTCGCAACGCAACCGGGAAACCGTACCATGGCAAATCCACTCGCACACGACGACGGCAGCGATTCCGCCGACCTGCAGGCCCTGTTCGACAGCATCGCAGCCGGTGCCGCGCCGGTGCCCGAACCGGTGCCGCCCCCGCGGCACCGGCGCCGACGGCAATGCAATCCGATAGCGGCGACTCGGACGATCTGCAGGCGCTGTTCGATAGCGTGAGCCAGGCTCAGGCGCCCGCTGCCGCCGTGCCGCCAGCGACCGAAGGGAGTCCCTGTGGAGCGCCGACTTCTGAAGGCGCTCCACAGGACGCCGTGTTCAACGGCATCGGCCAGCTCGCCCGCCAGTTGCACGACAGCCTGCGCGGCCTGGGCATGGATCAATTGCTGGAAGATTCCGCGCGCCAGATCCCCGACGCGCGCGAGCGCCTTTCCTACATCGCGCAGATGACCGAACAGGCCGCCTCGCGCGTGCTCAACGCCACCGACATCGCGCGACCGTTGCAGGACGACCTGCTGGCACGCTCGCAGGCGTTGGGCGAGCGTTGGGAGCGGATGTTCGCCAACCAGTTGTCGGTGGACGAGTTCAAGGCGCTGGCCAGCGACAGCCGCGGCTACTTCGCGCTGGCGCCGGAAAAGCTCAGGCTGACCAACGAGCAGCTCATGGAAATCATGATGGCGCAGGATTTCCAGGACCTGACCGGCCAGGTCATCAAGAAAGTCGTCGAAATGGTGCAGGGACTGGAAACGCAGTTGCTGGGACTTCTGCTCCAGGCCATGCCGCCGGAGCGCAAGGTCGAAGCCCCGGAAGGACTGCTCAATGGCCCGGTGATCCGCCCTGAGGGGCGCGTCGACGTCGTCAGCAACCAGGCGCAGGTGGACGACCTGCTGGAAAGCCTGGGATTCTGAACATGCGCTTTCACTAGGAGTCCGTCATGAGCAATTTCGAGGGAATGGAAGACCTGCTGCAGGATTTCCTGGTCGAAGCGGGCGAACTGCTGGCCGGCGTCGACAACAAGCTGATCGACCTCGAGCAGAACCCGAGCGACCACGCCCTGCTTAACGAAATATTTCGCGGTTTCCACACCATAAAGGGCGGCGCCGGATTCCTCAACGCCACGGAACTGGTCACCCTGTGCCACCTGACCGAAAACCTCTTCGATCGCCTGCGCAAAAACGAACTGCAGGTGACCGGCGAAAACATGGACGTGATACTTGCCGCGACGGCGGCAGTGCGCGGCATGTTCGACATGCTCGAACGCGGGCTGCAACCCAATGCGGCCGACCCGGCGCTGCTGGCCGACCTGAAGGCCGCGCTGGCCGGGCAGGCACCGGCGGCTGCCAATGCACCGGTGCCCGCCGCGCCCCCTCCGGCCGCCGGCGCCGCCGCAGCGCCGATGGTAGCCGGCGATGGCGGACCGGACTGGAACACCCTCTTCGCCGCCATTGCGACGCCACCAGCGGTGGTGTCGGCAACGGGCGCCGTCCCCGCCGCAATGCCGGGTTCCACTGCCGTTGCGGAAAAGACTCCGGACGCCATCGTCAATGCCGCAATCGGCCGCCGCGCAGGCGACAAGCCGGGCGCTGCGGCGCCGGCAGGACGCCGCGACAGCGAGAAGGCCCGCGACATGTCGATCCGGGTGGACACCGTTCGCCTCGACCAGGTGCTCAACCTTTCCGGCGAAATCGGCCTCACCAAGAATCGCCTGAACGCACTGCGCACCGACATCATCAGCGGCCGCACCGATACCGAAACCCTGCATGCACTGGACCAGGCAATCAGCCAGCTCGACCTTCTGGTCTCGGACATGCAAAACGCGGTGATGAAAACCCGCATGCAACCGGTCGGCCGCCTGTTCCAGAAGTATCCGCGCATCGCCCGTGACCTGGCCCGCAGCCTCGGCAAGGATGTGGAACTGCTGCTGATCGGAGAAGAAACCGAGATCGACAAGACGATGATCGACGATCTCGGCGATCCGATCATCCACCTGATCCGCAATGCGGTCGACCACGGCATCGAGTCACCCGAGGAACGCCGCGCCGCCGGCAAGCCGGCGAAGTCCCATGTCCGCCTGGAAGCCCGACAGGAAGGCGACCACATCGTGATTCTGATCGCCGATGACGGGCGCGGCATGAACCCTGAGCGCCTGCGCGCCAAGGCGGTCGAGAAGGGGCTGATCACCATCGACGAAGCCAACTCGATGGACGAAAGGCAAAGCTTCGAACTGATTCTGCTCCCCGGATTCTCGACCAAGGACGTCGCCTCCGACGTATCCGGTCGCGGCGTCGGCATGGACGTGGTCAAGACCAACATCCAGCGCATGAAAGGCAACATCGCCATCAAATCCACTGCGGGACGCGGCTCGACCTTCGTCATCTCGCTGCCGCTGACGCTGGCGATCCTGCCGGTACTGCTGGTGCAACTCGGCGAACAGCCCTTTGCCGTGCCGCTTTCGCTGGTGCGCGAGATCATGCCCATCCAGCCCTCCGCCATCCAGGAAGTCGGTGGTCGGGCGACCATGGTGGTGCGCGGCGAAGTGCTGCCGATGTATCCGCTGTCCCACCTGCTGGGATGGCCGGCCGAGCGTCCGCCGGGCTTCGGCGTGCTGATGCAGACGTCGGAACACTCCTCCTTCATCGTCGCCATCGACGGATTCATGGGGCGCGAGGATGCCGTGATCAAGTCGCTAGACGACTTCCGTCCCAAGGGCGTCTCCGGCGTCACGACACTGTCCAACGGCAAAATCGTGCTGATCCTCGACATGAAGGAGTTGTTCGCCATGGGTGGCCATTCGCGCGGCGTGCCACGTTCCGCATTCTTTCCCGTCGAGGAAAGGGTCGCCGCCGCCGGATGAGTCTGCGGCAACGATGCTGACCGCCGCCCCGGCATGATGGCGACAGACGGCGACGCCGCAACGCGGTTGGCCGCACGCTGGTTCGCGCGCCTGACAAAGGCGCCTCCGGGCGCCATGCCCTTCGAGGAAAGCTTGCCGCCGGAACCGATGGCGACCCTCGCCTCGTTCGCCGCAATCGCACTGGCCCATGGGCGCAGCCTGCTGATCCTGGTGGCAGACGACGAAGCCCTGCCGGAACTATCGAGTGCACTCGCGCTCGCCATCCGTCCACTTTGTCTGGTCCTCCCCGCGGCCGACTTCGCGGCCACGATTGCGCTGCGCGCTACGCTCTCGCTGCTCAAAAGTCGGCTCTGGCGGGACGGCGAGGAAAGCCGGACAGCCGCGTGGAACCACCAGCGCCAGCGCCTGGCCGCCTGCTCCGAACTCTGGCAGCGGGCGCAATCCTGGTCGATGCCCGACGGGGACGTTCCACCGGAGTTCGCCGCGCTGTTTCCCGTACATGTTCACCCCCTCGCCGCCAGAGCGATGCTTGCGCCGCGCCACGTCGACATCACGCTGCTTTATCGCTGCGATGCGACTCCCGAACTGGTCGCCGCGACAAGCTGCCTGCTGCAGGTCGGCTTACATGCGGGTTCCGCCGGGACCACCGGCCTCGTGGCCCACGAGGAAACTTCCCGCCTGCTGCACGAGCGCGCCCAGCTGACGCAGGACATAGCCGACCTCGAACTGGAACTTGCCAGTGTCGAGGCCGAACTGGACGAATTCACCCGTGATTACTACGCGCGGGTCGGCCGCCTCCTGGCCGAGCAGGACGCACTGCAGGCTGCGCTGGCGCGCCGCGCAGCCGAGCGCCAGCCAGCCGACCCTGAAGTTCGGTCAGCAGCGGAGGCGCGCGAACGACAGGCAGAACAATCGGCGAACGAATCGCGGCGATTCAATGCGGCCGATGCAGACCGGGCACCCGTCCGCCCCCGCGGCGACGCGGTAAAGCGCCTGTTCCGCCGCATCGCGCAGCAAATCCATCCCGACCGGGCCAACGACGAATCCGATCGCGCGTGGCGCACGCAACTTATGATCGAAGCCAACCACGCCTACCGCCTTGGTGACGAGCAATCGCTGCACCGCCTGGCCGCGAAATTGGAAGCGAGCCGCGAGACGACGCCCGGCGCTGCGGCGACCCCATCGCTGTCGACCGCGCCGCAACTCCATGTGGAGCGCCTGCGGGCGCGCCTGGCGACGATAGAAGCGGAACTGCATCGCCTGTTTGGCTCGCGCCTGTATGAGCTGTTTGTCGCCACGCGCCATGCCCGCCGCCAGGGACGCGACCTGCTCGCCGAAATGGCGCAGCAACTTGATTCATCCATTTCCGGCCTGCGGCGGGAGATTGCCGGACGCTGAAGCGCTGGTCGCCGCGCCCTCAGGCCGGATGCAGGCCGGATGCGACCTCGTCGAGGACCCGCCTTGCCCCGGCGTGGCCGAGGTCGGCGGCGGCACGCAACCAGCGGCGCGCCAGATGCCGCCCCGTCCTGCCCTGGCGCAAGTAGGCCATGCCCAGTTCGTGGCAGGCGTCGATTTCACCTTGCTGCGCCGCACGCCGCAACCAGCCCAGCGCAGCGTCGACATCGCGCCCGACGCCCTCTCCGTGCAACAGGCAATACCCGCAGCTGTACATGGCATAGGCATCCTGGTGTTCCGTGGCGGCGCTCTGGTACCAGCGAAAGGCCTCGACAGCATCGCGTGGCACGCCCTGCCCGAAATAGTACAAGTCGCCGAGAATGACTTTTGCATCGGGCAGCGCCGCCGCCCGCCGCAACCAGGCGAGAGCCTCGATCCGGTCGATCGCGGTCCCGGTACCGTGGCGCAGGCATTCCCCGAGCATGAACGCCGCGCGCCGGTGACCACTGGTCGCCGCCCGGCGCAGGCAGGCCACGGCTTCCTTCAGGGCGGGATCAGCGGCGTCGCTGGCGGAACGCAACAACGCCATGCCACGACCGAACCAATGGCGTTCGAGTTCACCCCGCGCCTGCTGCCAGCCGGCACCCAGCGCCGCCAGCAGCGATGCCTCCCCCTGTTCGGGCGCAGCCGCTCCGCCGAGGCCATGCAACAGGCATCGACCGTGCTCCGCCAAGCCATGCACATCGCCAGCGGTGGCCGCGCGCGCGTAGGCATCACGTGCCGCGACCGGATCGACCTCACCGCCTTCGCCGCGCTCGTGGCATTCCCCCAGCCAGACCCAGGCCGAGGCGTCGCCCAGTTCCGCCGCACGGCGATACCAGGCCAGCGCGGCCTGCTTGTCTTCGGCGATACCGTCGCCCCAGCGAAAGGCGTGCCCTATCTTCAGGTGAGCCCGCACATGCCCATTCGCCGCCGCGGCCCGCCACCATCGCAGCGCGCCGACCAGGTCGCGTCCGCCGTCGCCCACGCCATACGCCAGGCATTCGCCCAGTTCGAACTCCGCGTCGCGACTGCCGCCCTCGGCCGCGCGCCGATACCATGCCAGGCCCGCATCGGGATCCCTTGCCATGCCCACACCGAACGTCGCGCACTGGCCGAGAACGAACATTGCCGCCACAACCCCGCCATCCGCGGCGGCACGAAAGTGCACGATCGCCGCCTGCGGGTCCGCCACCGTCTCGACGCCGCCGTAAAGGCACATGCCGAGCGAGTAGCTGGCGCTGGCTACCCCGCCAGCGGCCGCCTCGCGCCACAAACGACACGCCGCCGTGCGATCCTCGACAACACCGCGACCAAAGAAATAGCAACGGGCCAGCAGGTCGGCTGCCGCGGCGTGCCCCTGCGCCGCCGCCGGTTGCAGCCAGCGAACCGCCAGCGGAAAGTCGCGCCCAACGCCTTCGTCATTGCCGAGATACAGCAACCGGCCCATCCAGTACTGCGCCAATGGCACGCCCCGCTGGGCAGACAGGGCAAACAGGCGTGCCGCCTCGGCCGCATCACGAGGCAGGCCGCAACCGTGCTGCAGCAGCCAGCCGAGTACCGCAAGTCCCGAGGCGCAGTCAGCCTCGGCACTGCGCAAGGCCCAGCGCAACGCTGCAGCGGGTTTTCGCGAAACCCTGTCGCCATGGGCGTGGCGCCAGGCCAGTTCCGCCTGGGCGTTGCCATTGCCGCCAGCCGCCATCCGCTGCAACTCGGTGACGGCGAGGCTGCTCCAGAAATCATGGGAACGCCCCAGCAGTTCCAGGCCGCGGGCGGCCCCACGCTCGACCAGCGGTGCGTCGATGGCGCCTCGAAACAACCCGATCAGGGCAGCCGGCGCGAGGGGAGTCAGTGGCTGGATCATCGGAGGCGAATCATGCCGCATCGCAATGGCGCGAGGGCAAGTGCCGAGTCACAGTCGCAACGCCCGACCGCCACCGTATCGCGGCCGGCCATGCCCGACCGCGCCCGGTTCAGGAGACCGCCGCGAATCCGAGTGGCATCAGGCCGACTGGCACAGCAGCATCGGACTTGCTTCACCGGCCGCCGCAATACGTTCCAGCGCGTCCGAGAGTGCCAGGCTGGCATCTTCCATGCGGCCTATGGCATCGACCGCCGCCTGCATGCCACCGTCACGTACGGCATCGAGGGCATCCCCGGCGGCCCGATGCATTGCGGCATGCGGCGCATTGATGTCGCGATATCCGGGCAGGCCCGATGTCCGATCACTGCCTTCGCCGGAGGAATACCATGCGCCGAGCCGACAACGACCGTGATCGGCGACATCCGCCGCCGCCATGTTCTTGAGACCCATGAAGGCCTTGTAAATCTCGAACTTGAATTTGACATGGTCGAGCTTCGCAACTTCGACGAAGCTGCGCAGGCTGGACGCCGCGATCGCCTGATCCATGCGAGTCGCGAGTTCCAGCAGACGCTGCATGTTGCCGGTGGCCGAACCGCCTTCTGCGCTGGCACGATCGGCTTCCGCCGCCAGCGCGACCATGCTTTCGGTGGCGCTGCCCGTGTCGTCACCGATCTGGCCGACCAGCGTGGAAATTTCGGCCGTCGCCTTTGCCGTGCGCTCGGCAAGCTTGCGCACTTCGTCGGCCACCACGGCAAAGCCGCGCCCCTGTTCTCCTGCGCGCGCCGCCTCGATCGCGGCATTGAGCGCCAGCAAGTTGGTCTGGTCGGCGATTTCCTTGATGAGGTTGACGATGCCGACGATCTTCGTTGCGCGCTCACCCAGCACGGCAACGCTGCCGGTCGCGGTGGCCGAGGTAGCGGCAAGTTGCGACAGCGTCCTGGCGATGCGATCGATGGCACCGCGGCTCATTTCGGTCACACCGAAGGTTTCGCTGGCGTTGCTGCGCTCAGCCTTCATGCTTTCCGCGAGGCGGGTCAGGCTCTGCTGGGACAGGTCGATCGAATCGCCGAAGCGATCGAGTTGCTTCATCAAGCCCTGATAGGCATCGACGCGCGCGCTTAGTTCTCCAAGCCGGTCGCCCTGCATCGAGACTTGTGCCTCCAGTTCCGCAATTCGGGATTGGGCCTGCGCTTCCCCCGAGCGGCATTGCTGGAGTTGCGCATGGGCTTCTTCAAGTTCCTTGCGGATGGTAGAACCGAAAAACATGAATAGCTCCCTCACCTGATGTTGGTCCGGCCTGTCAGCGTCACCTACCGTCCGCCGACGAGAAAATGGAACGGCAACCAGATCCGACGTGCAACAGACGCCATCCCGAAGCCGCGACTTCCATGCGAAAGAAATCATCGCAAAGCAGCGAAAGTTTGTTTATCCGTGATTTACGCGACAAACTGCGGTCTCTACGTAGCTTTCCGTCGCCGCCGCAACTCCCGACACCCTCAGGCTGGAATGACCCGGTTCTTGCCCGCCCGCTTGGCGCGATACATGGCTGCGTCGGCACGCTTCAATGCCTCGTAGGGGTCCTCGGCATCGTTTATTTCAGCGACGCCGCAACTGAAGGTGATCAGCACTTTTTCGTTGTTGTTGAGGAAAAATTCGCGCGTAAGTTCGCGCTGGACCCTGATCATGACTCCCACGGCATCCTCGATCGCTGTATTGGGAAGCAGCACAACGAACTCCTCGCCACCGTAACGTGCCAGCGCATCCTGAGGCCGCACCGTGGTCTTTACCACCTTAGTCAGATGGACCAGGGCGGCATCGCCGGCGGCATGTCCGAGGCTGTCGTTGAGCGTCTTGAAGTTGTCGATATCGAGCAACGCCAGGCTCAGGGTTCCGCTATGGCGCCGCAGGCGGGCAATTTCCTTCTCCAGAGCTTCGTCGAGGCCCTTGCGGTTCAGTGCTCCGGTCAGGGCGTCATGCCGGACCAGGTCGCTGGCGCTGGCAAGTTCATTGCGCGTGCGTGCCACCGCCTCCTCGGCATCCTTGACCCGCGAGCGCATGGTGTTCATCTCGTCGCGCGAACGCGCCGCGTTGACCTGCACTACGCGGGTCTCTCGCATCACCTCGTCAAGCACATCGGCCAGCTCGGTGATGTCGCCGGCCTTGGTGATCTTCGCGGCGCAATTTTCGATCTTGTTGTGGTAGTCGCTGGTGGTCTCGGAGAAATCCGCCAGGCGGTCAACGAAGGTCGCCAGCATCAGCTTGAGGCGATCGTTGGCCTCGTGCAGGCTCTTCTTCAGCGCGCTTTGCTTGACGATGACGTCCTTCATGCGTCGTTCGACGTCGTCCAGGCGACGCAGGCTGAGGGGTTGCTGGATCAGGTCGCGCACGACCTTGATCTGGCCGGTAAGCCACTGGTCTTCAAGCACCAGTTCACCGATGTTCTCAATGATCAGTTGTACCAGGTGCATCAATGCGCTCGCCATTTCGGCTTGATCCTCGGCAACGAAAAGCGCCCTGTAGCAGAGTTTCTTCAATCGTTCCGGAAGGCCCGCCAAAGCGTCTGGCGTTTGCGCGGCGCGAATCGACGCAGCAATTTCGGATGCCTCGGTGGCGAGTTCGGGGCTGTCGCGCAGGACGATGGAGAGCGTGTTGTCGAGCAACTGGCCGATGATTTCGCGCAGATCGAGGATGCCGCCCTGCCAGGCGGACTGTACAGCCGGGCGGGGGACCGGCGTGGCGATTGCTGTCGGCGTGGCCACGGTCATCGCCACCGCCGACACAGGCGCGTCAACACCTTCGGTGGCGGAACGTTCGCTCCGATCCACAACCGTGTTCTGCGACCAGGAGCGGATCAGCGACTGAAGACGGGACAGGAGCAGTTCGGACGCCCCCGAACCGGAAAGCACGTGATCAAGCGCTTCCTTCTTGCGCGCGGCGGTCAGTCCGGCATGGTGTGTTTCGAGCTGCTGCAGCAGCTCACGCACCAGGACGGGCCAGGTTGCATGGTCACCACCCGACTTGGCCAGGAGTTCGTTGAGCGCAGCACCCAGGCCTTCCCAGCTAGCCTTGGCAATGGCAACCTCCAGTTGCCGCGCGAACTTGAGCTGCTCGGCACCGGTTCGCGGCAGGCTTGCCTGCAAGGCCTTCAACTCGCGTTCGGGGAAGGGGCTCTTTGCCGCGACTCCTGCGATCTCGCAGTAAAGCGTGCGGTAATTGTCGGGGGTTGGCGGAATCTTCTTCGCGGCAAGTCCGCGCAGCGTTTCGCGAGCGATTTCAATTTCCGTCAGTTTCGTGGGCTCGGCCATGATTTACCTTTGAGTCATCGATCCAATATTTCGCCGCAAGTATTGTGCCGCCATGATCGATGCGCGGCGAATCCCCGCAATACCGCGGCATTGTATTACCGCGCGATGCTTCACTGCCACTGCGTTGCGCGCGGCGCATAAACATGCAGGCGCGTGTGGCGCCGGTCGGCGACATCGACCACCGCCTCAGGCTGTCGATCCGGGACCGGAAAGCTGTTGCTCACGAGACGCGCGCCTGCCGTCATTTCATTGTCCACCTTGACCGCCAGCCGCGGCATCGCCGCCGGGGAGAGAAAGGCATGCACCAATGCGTAGCCTTCCAGTGAATGATTCCAGAAGTTGCCGAAACGGATTTCGAGGTTGCCGCGTCCGCGCGCCGACAACCAGGCCCAGCACCAGGGAAGCGGCGCGTGCTCGATGCCGACAAAGCGGCAGTCGGGCCGGGCACGGGCCATGTGGCGCAGCAGCGCTCCGTCTCCACAACCCAGATCGAGCACGCGGCACGGCCTTGCCGGCAGCAGTTCCGTGACGGAATCGCGGCATTTCCGGTTGCTCAGGAACAGGGGTACCTGACTGCGATCGGTTCGCCAGAACACCAGCAAAAGCAGAATGAAGCCTAGCGGCCACAACCACACGGGAAGTTCCAGGCCATTCACCAGAACAGCCGCCGGGATGAATACAGCATGGATCGGCAATCGCCAGGCGGGCTCGCCAAGCCGCCACGAGACGAGCACTGCGCAAGCGCCTTGCACTGCGGCCAGCGCCAGCGGCTGTCGCGGCAGTTGCGGCACCAGGAACACAACAATCAATCCAGCAAGCAGAACGCCGAATACTTGAGCAATCAAGGCAGACAGCATCGGGTTGCGGCCGGCGCCGCCTGCCGGCGGCATGCCGATCCGCCCGATGGATTCCATGGTGTCCCTGCGCGCGCGGCGCATCAAGGTGCCCAGAGTTGTTCGACGTTCTTCAGGCCCCAGGTTGCGGCATCTTCCCGACTGACGATCTTGTCCTTGGTGCCCGCGCGGGAGAGATCGACGATTTCCGGCGGAATATGTGTTTGCGAGCGGATCGAGAAAAAGACCTTGACCCGCGGCGCCAGCAGCGATTCACCGGACTGCTCGGTCACCACGCCGAGGCGTCCTGACGCCAACCGCACCAGCGAACCTATCGGGTAGATGCCGATGCATTTGACGAAAGCCTGGAATACCCGTTCGTCAAAATGACCATGGCACCACTCGGCCATCTTGCGAATCGATTCGGCAGGATCCCAGCCGGCCTTGTATGGCCGGTTTGACGTGATGGCATCATAGACATCGCATACCGCACCCATTTTCGCGTAGAGGCTGATCTCGTCTCCCTTGAACCTCTCGGGATAACCGCTGCCATCAACTTTCTCGTGGTGGTGCAATACGACGTCGAGCGGTATGTCGCCGACCGTGGCACCCTCGACCAGGAGCCGATGTCCTTCCGCCGGATGGCGTTTGATCATGGTGAATTCCTCGTCGGTCAACTTGCCCGGCTTGTTGAGCACTTCCGTCGGGATCAGCGCCTTGCCCATATCGTGCAACAGACCGGCCATTCCAAGTTCGCGGGTCAGTTCCGCGTCCAGACCCAACTGGCGGGATAGCGCCACCATCAGCGCGCACACCGCCACCGAATGCATGTAGGTGTAATCGTCGGCAGTCTTGAGACGCGCCAGGCTGATCAGGGCCCCGGGGTTGCGCATCACCGAACTCGATATTTCATCGACCAGGGCGCCGGCGAATCCCGCGGATACCGCGTTGCCCATGCGCACCTCCTGGAACATCGAGACCATGGCGTCCTTGCTGCGCGCACATATCTTCGCCGCGCGCTGAACCTCCTCCGCGATCGGTATCGCCTTCGGCGTGGTCTCGGCCAATTCTGCCTGCGCCAGCTGGCGTTCGATTTCAGCCTCGACCTCAGCTTCGGAACTGGCCTCGGAGACCGTTTCGGCAACCGAAACATCGACCCCCTTTCCGGTATCGATCCACAGTTCACTGACCCCGCTTTCGCGCAGTCGGCGGAGATCCTCGGGATCTTCCAGGACAAAGCGCGTACGCCAGAAGGGATGGTCCATCCACGATCCGCAAAGTTCGTGGATATGCATGCCCATCCGCAAGTTACTGACGGCAATTCGTTTCAACATGGGAAAGATCCTGAAAGCAGTCGGCCCGCAATACGCTCGCTCACTGGGATGGCTTCCCCGGGCGCGCGGCGTTTTTCGCCGAATAGCGCAATTTGCCATCGACCATTTCAAAGCTGCCCACCAGCGCACCCGGTTCGGGCGGAGGCGTCTTGTAAGTCTGGTAGCTGCAACTCTTCAACTCGACCACATCCCAGCGCTTGCCGGCGTTGAGGATGAAAAGGCCAGGGCCGGGCCGGTAGACGTCGATCCGGAAGCGGTCCGCAGCGACGTCCTGCAGAGTGAATCGGCGCTGGCATTGCGGCAGACCGGCGACAATCAGGGTCGATTGCCACGAACCGCCGGCATGTGCCTGTTCACGGATCACGGAAATCGACTGGTCCGAATTGCCTTCGCTGACAAAAGCCGTCTGTGTGTCGCCGCACGCACCAAGCAACATGACCGACAACAGTAACGCGAACCTCTTCACTTCGTCCCGACTCCGCATGGTAGGAAACACCGAGGCGCCGCAGCGGATGATCACATTCGCCGCGCACCCCTTCCCTGCCACCGAGGCGACAGGCCAACCGCTGCCCCGGCGTAAAAGTGCCATACGCCAGAAGCGACAATTCAATTTGCGATTATCCTCCATTGGAGAAAATCGTGGTCAGCCACATACGTTTCCTGGTTTGCGCACGACAAACATGGACCGGCGTCCCGGCACCGCCCGGGGCCGGGATGCCGGAAGCTTCCGACCCTAGTCCCGTCCAGAAGATGCTAAAGTTCTAGCCGAAGCCCGAAGTCCGAAACCTGCCGTCGAATTTCCACGTGGCATGCATTGCGGATTCCCGCGCGTCGCATCTCCCGCCGACCAAACCCATCGTCCGGACGTACCCGAGTGAACTGGAACTTCATGCAAGGCTGGTCGCTCAAGGCACGGGTGATCCTATTCACCCAGGCAATATTTCTTGTCGGCGTCTGGTCGCTGACGTTTTTTGCCAGCAGCGCCTTGCGCGAGGACATGGAAAAGCTGCTTGGCGACCAGCAGTTTTCCGCGGTGTCCCTGGTCGCAAGCGAAATTGACCATGAACTGTCCGACCGGTTGAACCTGCTCAAGGAAAACGCCAGGGTCGCGGGCCCCTATCTGGCCAAAGGGGCGGCTGCAGCAAATGCCTTCCTCGCCCGGCATCCCAATTTGCAACGCATGTTCAACGGCGGCATCATCGTCCATCGACTGGACGGCACTGCAATAGCCGAGTTGCCGGTTGCGACCGGTCGGGTCGGCATCAACTACATGGATGTCGATGTCGTGGCCGCTGCGCTCAGGGACGGCCGGGCTGCGATCGGACATCCGACCTTGGGAAAGAAGCTCCAGGCCCCCGTGCTTGGCATTGCCGTACCAATTCATGGTCCTGGTGGCGAAGTGGTGGGCGCACTTGCGGGCGTGATCAACCTGGGCCTGCCAAACTTCCTCGACAGGCTGGCGCAAAATCGCCAGGGCAGGACAGGCGGCTACATCCTGGTTTCGCCGCGGGAGCGGCTTGTCGTCACGGCGACGGACAAGTCCCGCATCATGGAAACGCTGCCGGCGGCAGGAACGATCCCGGTGCTGGACAAATTCATAGCCGGACAGGAGGGGTCGGCCCATTTCGTGAATCCACAGGGCGTGGAAGTACTCGCCTCTGCCAAGGCTGTGCCTGCAGCAGGTTGGTACCTAGCCGCGGTGCTGCCGACGGAGGAAGCCTTTGCACCGATTCGCGCCATGCAGCGGCGCATGCTGATTGCCGCGCTTTTCCTTACCCTGCTGGCGGGGGGACTGATCTGGTGGATGCTGAGGCGCCAACTGGCGCCGATGAGCGAGGCCGCCCGCACGCTGGGCGCGATGTCCGAATCGACAACGCCGCCTACCCCGCTGACGATCTCCCGCCGCGACGAGATCGGCGACCTGATCGGCGGCTTCAATCGCCTGCTCGGCATCGTGGCGCAACGCGAAGTGGAATTGCAGGAGAGCGAGCGCCTGCTCAGCGAATCGCAGAGCATCGCCGGCCTGGGCAGCTATGCGATCGATGCCGACACCACGCGCTGGACGAGTTCGCCGGTATTCGACCAGATCTTTGGCATCGACGAGCGCTACGAGCGTTCGATTGACAGCTGGGCGGCCCTGATCCATCCGGACGACCGCCTGATGGTCATCGACCACATCAAGGACGACGTGCTGGCCAAGGGCATGCCCTTCGACAAGGCCTTTCGCATCGTCCGCCAGGTCGATCAGGAGGAGCGCTGGGTACGCGGCTTTGGCGGACTGGAATACGACTCCGACGGTCAGGCGCTGCGGCTGCGCGGCATGGTAAAGGACATTACCGAAAGCCGGAAAACCGAGCTCGCCCTGCAGGAGTCCAACCAGTTGAACCGGCAAATCATTGCAGGCGCCCAGGAAGGGATCATCGTCTACGGTCCCGACCTGCGCTTCAAGGTCTGGAATCCTTTCATGGAAAAGATCAGCGGCCTTGCCGCGGAGAAGGTCCTCGGTCGGTTTCCACATGAAGTTTTCCCATTTCTCACCGAAGACAAGGTCATGCCCCGTCTGAAGCGCGCGCTGAACGGCGAACACCCGGGCCAGGTCGAGTTCCGTTTTGACGTCGGAGGTGGCGGCCTCAGCGGATGGGCCTCGGACCTGACTTCACCCCTTTGCGATTCGCGCGGTGCAGTGATCGGCGTCATCGGCATCGTGCGCGACATAACCGACGTAAAACATGCCGAACTAGCCATGCACGAACTGAACGACCAGCTCGAAGCCCGGGTCGCCGAACGCACCACCGAACTGGCGAACGCCATGCAGGTGGCAGCCACCGCCAACATGGCCAAGAGCGTGTTTCTCGCCAACATGAGCCATGAAATCCGCACGCCGATGAACGCCATCATCGGCCTCACCCATATCCTGCGCCGCGCCAATCCGACGCCGGAGCAGGCGGACAAGCTGGACAAGATCGATGTTACGGCCAACCATCTGCTGGCTGTCATCAACGACATCCTGGACATTTCCAAGATCGAGGCCGGCAAGCTGGCAATGGAGCACGCGGACTTCCCCTTGTCATCAGTCCTCGACCAGGTGCGCTCGCTGATTTCGGATCGCGCGCGGCGCAAGGGACTGGAAATCAGGATCGACGCCGCAGGGGTTCCGGTCTGGCTGCGCGGCGATCCGACTCGGCTGCGCCAGGCATTGCTCAACTACGCCGGCAATGCAATCAAGTTCACCGAACGCGGCAGCGTCACACTGCGCGCGCGGCTGCTGGAGGACGCCGGCAACGAGTTGCTGCTGCGTTTCGAGGTCGAGGACACAGGCATTGGAATCGCACCGGAAAAGATGGCGAGCCTGTTCCATGCCTTCGAACAGGGCGACGCCTCGACCACCCGCAAGTATGGCGGCACCGGCCTGGGCCTGGTCATCACCCGGCGCCTGACGGAACTGATGGGTGGCAAAGTCGGCGCCGACAGCACGGCGGGAGCGGGCAGCACCTTCTGGTTCACCGCGCGTTTGCAGCGCGGACGCGGCATCATGCCGGCATCCGCGCTTCCCCGTGTCGAGAACATCGAGATCGAATTGCGCCGGCAGCATGGCGGTGCGCGCCTGCTGCTCGCCGAAGACAACGCGATCAATCGCGAAGTGGCGATGGAACTGCTGCACGGTGCCGGCCTCGCGGTTGATGTCGCCGTCGATGGCCTGGAGGCCGTTGAAAAATTCCGTTCCGCCCCCTATGCACTGGTCCTGATGGACATGCAGATGCCGCGCATGGACGGCCTGGAGGCAACGCGACTGATCCGCTCTCTGTCAAGTCGATCCGCTACGCCGATCCTGGCGATGACCGCCAATGCCTTCGAGGAAGATCGCCGCGCCTGCGCCGAAGCCGGCATGGACGACTTCGTCGCCAAACCGGTGAATCCCGACGACCTCTATGCCGCCCTTCTGAAATGGCTGCCGAAGACCACGGAGGAACCGCAAACTGGTGCGTCACCCATCCCGCCTTCGCCGGCGACTCCGACCACACCGACGAATTCGGACGACGGCCTGGCGTGGAGTCGGCGGCTCGCACAAGTGCGCGGACTCGACGTCGCGCATGGACTGGCACTGGTGCGCGGCAACGCCGCCAAACACGCGAGGATGCTGGGGCTGTTTGCGGAAACCCACTCCGAAGACATTCCGCAACTTCGCGCCGCGCTGGTCGGCGACGACCGGCTGGCCATGAAGCAACTGGCGCATACGCTCAAGGGAGCGGCGGGCACCATCGGCGCCCGTCCGGTCGCCGCGGCGGCCGCAGCACTGCACCAGGCGCTGCGCGAACAGCCTGACCGGGCGACGATCGAAACCCGCTGCAACACGCTGATCGACGAGATGACCACCCTGGTCGATGACCTGCGCCACGCGCTGCCGGATACTGCCTAGCGGGACTCCTTGACCAGGCGCCCGTTGGCCGGTTGTACCGGGCGTGCGTTACTGCGGAAGACGCGAGCGAATATCGCGACCTGGTCGGCCGCGACCTGCATCGGCTGCTTCAGTACCATCCAGAGCACGCCCTCGGTGCACGGTGGCGTTGTCAGGGAACCCATGTAGGTCCAGTAGGCGCGATTCTCCGGCAGCAGTATGTTGAGGTCGATGACCGCTTCGGGTGCAACTTCGACATCGCGCTCAAGCGGCAGGTTGTCCCACAGGGTCTGGACCAGTGGATGCTCCGTGCCTTTTTCCAGTAGCACCACGACCACCGCCGTCTGTCCGTCGTCGCTCCGATGCACCAGTTGCGCGGACATGTCATAGGTGCGCCCGTTGACGCGCTCTTCCGCAGGTCGCCGGAACTCCAGGTGCGACAACTCGAAGCGTTTGCCCATCACCCGCAGGCCGAGGCCTGCACCAACGCTAACCTGAACCGCGTGACCGGTATCCACGATGCGAAACTGCGTGCGCGCGTATTCGAACTTGATGGGCTCAAGATTGACCCGGATTCCGTCGCGGATGTCGATCGGTGACTGGCGCTTGCCGGTCGCGCAGGTGGCGTAGTCGGCGCGAAGCTTGCCCCAGTTCGAGGGTCCGCCGTCGCCCTCGTACGACCATGGAATGTCGCGCAACACAGTAGGCTTCTGCGATTCAACAGCGGTGGCCGGCTCTGCGGCGGCCTTCTTGCGCGTGGCGCGGGGCGGCCCGGAATTGGCGTAGTGCAACTCGCGCCTGCGCTTGTCCGCCAGGCTCTCCGTCGTGCCGGTTGTCGTTGCGACCGGCGGGGCCATCTTGCTTGCCGGCATCTTCGTGACGCCCGCCGGGGCCGGAGGCGCCGACGCGGGCCGTTGTCCGACCGCAGCAGCCGCCTGGGCCGCTGCCGCCTTGTCGATTGGTGGCAGGACAATCAGCTTGGGCTTTTCGGCCGAGGCCACCGGAGAGGTATCTGCCACGGGCATCATCTTCCGCCCCGCCTGATCCGACGCAAGGGTGCGCATGTCGGCGTGCATCGCCACGGGACGCTCGCCGGCCTGCGAATCCGCGCCCGCCTTCGCCGTTGCGGATGGCAACGCCGGCTTGCCTGCAATGACACGACAGGCGACATTGAACAGCCGCTCGTCGATGCTGCCGACAGCCACCGTATTGGCACGCTGGCGCGCGACCTCCTCCTCGCGCACCTGCGTATCACCATTGAAATAAGCCCGGCGCTGCGTGGTGAACCGCCGCGACTTGCAATCGTAAAGATTGAGCGCGTGGATGGCGTCATAGCTGCCGCCCGGATCCTTTACCGCACGGTCGAGAATGATTCGGCTCCAGGCCGTTGCACCGCCGGCCGCAGGCATGACACTCGCCCGGTCGATCTCGATGGTCTCGCTGCGACCGGAAATGACACCCTGCCATTGGCTGGCAAGCGCCGTTCCCTGACAGGCACCGGCGAACGCCAGCAGACCCACGAACTTCCGCATGCACGATGCAGACATGATTTCCCTTAAATTCTTCGACAACACAAGTAGCAGCGCCAAGTGGGCGTGATTCCCTGTTGACCGCGCCAGACGCGGCGAACACATTGCGGGATTTCCCAGTGGCCACGACAAGTTCCAGGCCGACGCGTTCCCAACCTTCCTGAAAGGATTAACGGCCGCAAGCCGTCAAGCTTTAACTGCCGCGTCGTCGCTGCCATGCCGAAGATACGGCCGGAGTCGGCGACCGCCTGAAATCAGACCTGGATGTTCATGATGTCGTGGTAGGCAGTCACCAGCCGGTTGCGCACCTGCACCATCTGCTGGAACGACAGGCTGGCCTTCTGCAGATTGATCATCACGTCCTGCAGATTGACGTCGCTCTGGCCGCTGGAAAAATCCTCGGCCATCTTGCGCGCGTCCGCCTGTGCGGCGCTGACGTCATCGATCGTACTCTTCAGCACCTGTGCGAAATCCGGACCACCCGTCGGTACCGACGTGCCGGAACTCTTGCCGCTGGTCAGCGCCGAAGCGGCGCGCAGTTCGGAAAGCATCTGGTCGAGTTGTCGTGTGTCGATGGTCATGGCTTTCAATCCGCTAGGTATTCTTCAGCAGGCAAACAGCAATCTTCGTGCCAAACTGGATTCCAGCTCACTCATCCTCGCTACCGCTGAAGAATCCCTCGCTGCGATACTGGTTGAGCTTGTAACGCAAGGTTCGCTCCGAGATGCCAAGGATGGCCACGGCCTTGCGCCGCGAACCCCCAACGCTGGCCAGCACCTCGAGGATATGCTGCCGTTCGAGGTCTTTCATGTTGGCGGGGGCGCCCGCACCGGCGATTGCGTCGACGGAAGTCGGCGCCGGCGGCACGGCAGGTACAACCGCTTCCATTGCCACCGGAGTGGATCCCGGATGCAAACCCGGGGCCTCGCCCAGGGTAGCGCCGCCGCCTCGATCACCTTGCCGGAATCCATGATCAGGGCGCGTTGCACGACGTTTTCCAGTTCGCGAACATTGCCCGGCCACGCATGGGCTGCCAGCCGTGCCTCCGCCGAAGCGGCAAAAACTGCCGCCCGACCGGTCGCAGCGGCCATTTTTGCCAGGGTCAGGCGCGCCAGGGGCACGATATCGCCCGGGCGCTCACGCAACGAAGGTATCTCCAGCGGAAAGACGTTGAGGCGGTAGAACAGGTCTTCCCGAAACCGTCCGGCACGGACTTCGGCCGCCATGTCCCGGTTCGAGGTGGCCAGAATCCGGATGTCGAGCGGCACCGGCTTCTTGCCCCCCACGCGCTCCACTTCGCGCTCCTGCAGCACGCGCAACAACTTGGCCTGCAGGCCCAGCGGCATTTCGGAAATTTCGTCGAGCAGCAGCGTACCGCCGTTGGCCTGCTCGAATTTTCCCGCCTGCGCGGTCTGGGCGCCGGTAAATGCGCCCTTTTCGTAGCCGAACAGCGTGGCTTCCAGCAGGTTGTCCGGAATCGCCGCGCAATTGATCGCGACGAAGGGGCCTTTCGCCCGCACCGACTGTTCATGGATGTAGTGCGCGAAGACTTCCTTGCCCACCCCGGACTCGCCGGTCAGCAACACCGTGGCATCGGTCCGTGCCACGCGCGCGGCGAGCAGCAGCGTGGCCCGCGTCCTGGCATCGACGGCGACCACGCCAGCGGCCGGGGCCGGGGGCGTCGCGTAGCGGGCGATCTGCTCGATCAGCGCTTTCGGCTCGAACGGCTTGAGCATGAAGTCGCAAGCACCGCCGCGCATCGCGGCGACCGCCTTGTCGACATCGCCGAAGGCGGTCATCAGCATCACCGGCAGGCCGGGGTGCCGGCTGCGAATCTCGCCAAGCAGGACCAGCCCGTCCATCGGGCTCATGCGCAGGTCGGAGACCACCATGTTGAAGGTCTTTTGCCGCAAGGCCTCCAGCGCCGACGGTCCGCCATCGGCACCGGTGACTTCGTGGCCGGCGGATTCGAGCGTGAGTTGCAACGCGTCACGCAGCGCGTCATCGTCTTCGACGACGAGGATGCTCAACTTTTCGGACATGGCAGGCTGACAATGAATTCGGCCCCGGAACCGGGGCTGGAGCGGACATCGATACTGCCGCCGTGGGCGCGGACCACGCCGCGGGCGATGGCGAGGCCAAGGCCGGTACCCTCGCCACGCGTGGTGAAGAAGGGCTCGAACAGGCGACTGACGGTGGCGCCGTCCATGCCGAGACCATTGTCGCGCACGACAAACAGCAGTGCCCCCTCGGCGCTTGACGCGGAAAGCTCGATGCGTGCAGCATCGACCCCCTCGACGGCCTGTAGCGCATTTTCCAGGAGGCTGGTCAGGGCACTGACCAGGGACTTGCGGGTGCCGGTAAGCTGGCCACCGCCGCTGTGGTCGGTGACCACGAACTGCGCGCCACTGCCCTGCACCAGCGGCTCGACGTTCTGCGTCAATTCCGCCAGCAGCTCAGTCACCGGGATGCGTTCGCGGCCGAGCGCTTCGCCCCGCGCAAACAGCAGCATGTCCTGGATCAGGCGCTCGATGTGTTTCAGGCGGGCGACGGTCTTCTGCGCGATGGCGACGCCGGTGGCCGCAGGCAGGTCGGCGTTCTCCAGATTCCCCGCGTAAAGCAGTGCCGCGGCAAGTGGCGTGCGCAACTGATGGGCCAGTTGCGCGGCCATTTCGCCCATGGCGGCGAGCCGCTGGTTGCGCTCGGCCTGGATCTTCAACTGGTGCGCTTCGGTGATGTCGTGCAGCAGCACTATGCGCCCCCCGGACGAAGCCAAAGGGGTCACATCAACCGCCAGGTGACGACTGCCGCAGAGGAATTCTCCCGGCGTTTCGCCCGGCATCAGCGCCTTGCCGTAGATCGCCGCCCAATTCGCGCCGACCTGCGCCTCGTCAAGGAAGTCGCTGGCAGCGGAATTGAGCTGGACCACGCTGCCCGCATCATCGAGCACCACCACTCCGGCCGGCAGCGCATCGAGCAGCAGGCTGAGCCTTTCGGTCAGTGCCGCCTTTTCCTGGTATTGCTGGCGCAAGGCGCCGTTGGCTGCTGCCAGTTCCTCCGTAAGCCTGGCCATCTGCCCCTGCAGTTCGCTGTATGCGCCGCTAAGTTCCTCGGAAGCACGGCTGAAGATGCGGAACGCCTCGGTCAGGCGCAATGCCTCGCCTGCCGCAACCTGCGCGGACGAGGCCGGTACTGCCGGGGGCTGGGCGGGAACGGAAGGGTGGGACATGTGTTCCGATGATGGCAGAATCGGTGCCCGCAAACAAGGAAATGGGTAGCCGATATACCGGCAAAAATGGCTGCTTCTTTCCGGAATCAGGCTTGCCGGGGCGCTCCATACTCTGCACGCGGGCGGAATTTCCCCGAAATCAACACTGTAAACAGGACTCCACCGGGAAAAAATGGCAGACACCGCATTGGCTGGGACATCGTTTCCGATCTCGCTGGAGGCATTCGGTCGCCTCGGCGTCGGCCAGAAGCTGCTGACCATGGCCAGCGTCGCGCTGATGGTGGCGGTGCTGGTCGGCGGGATTTTGTGGGCGAAGGAGCCCTCCTATGCCGTGCTGTTCTCCGTTCCCGACGAGAAGGACGGCGGCCAGGTCATCGCCGCCCTGCAACAGCAGAACATCCCTTACCGCTTTAGCGATGGCGGCCTTACGATCCTTGTTCCCCAAGGCTTGGTGCACGACACCCGCCTCAAGCTCGCCGCGCAGGGTTTGCCCAAAGGGGGGTTGGTAGGCTTCGAACTGCTGGAAAACCAGAAGTTGGGCATCAGCCAGTTTGCCGAGCAGGTCAATTTCCAGCGCGGACTTGAGGGCGAACTGGCGCGTTCGATTCAGTCGCTGGCTGTGGTCAAGGGCGCCCGGGTGCATCTGGCCATTCCCAAGCAGACCGCTTTCCTGCGTGACGACCAGAAGGTGTCGGCATCGGTGCTGGTCAGCCTCGCTCCCGGCCGCCGACTGGAGTCGGCCCAGGTCGCCGGCATCGTCAACCTGGTCGCTTCGAGCGTGCCGCAGCTGAGCCCCGCCAATGTCAGCGTGGTTGACCAGGATGGCAACCTGATTTCCCAGCAACGGGATCCGCTGCGCGACGCCGGCCTCGATGCGTCACAGATACGCTTTGTGCGCGACATCGAATCCACGTACGTAAAGCGCATCGAAGCGATCCTGGCGCCGATATACGGTGCAAATAACGTTCGCGCCCAGGTGGCAGCCGATATCGACTTTTCGCAGACCGACCAGGTTGCGGAAACCTATCGTCCCAACCCGCCACCCGGCACCGCCATTCGCAGCCAGCTCACCCAGGAAACCGGGAGCGGCTCACCGGCTGCGGCGGGAATCCCGGGTGCGCTGAGCAACCAGCCGCCGGCGCCGGCCACCGCGCCGATTGGCGCCGCCGGTTCGCCGCCCGCCAGCGCATTGGGGGCATCGGCTCAGGCATCGCAGAATTTCAGCAAGAATTCCACCATCAATTACGAGGTCGACAAGACGGTACGCCACACCAAGGGCGTCCCCGGCAGCGTCCGGCGGCTATCGGTGGCGGTGGTAGTCAATTTCCGCGCGGAAGCCCCAAAAACCGGCGCAGCGGCGGCAGCCAAACCGCAACCGCAGCCCCTCGGCGAGGCTGACCTGAAGCTCATTAACGACCTAGCGCGCGAAGCGATGGGGTTCAACAAGGAACGTGGCGACACCCTCAATGTCGCCAACGCGCCATTTACCGTGATCGAAAGAGAGATCGTGCCGGAGCCACCGATCTGGGAAAACGCCAAACTGATCTCGATGGTGCTTGATGGCGCCCGCTACCTCCTCGTCTTCGGGTTGGTCTTCTGGCTCTGGACGCGAATGATCAAGCCGCTGCTGCAGCAATTCGCCGAAGCGGCGGCACGCGCCGCCGCCCATCAGGCCGCGATCCATGCCCATGACGAAGTGGGCAGTTCGCAGCAAAGCTATGAAACCAAGCTGGCGGCGGCGCGCGAAATGGCCAAGCAGGATCCCAAGGCCGTCGCCGCCATGATCAAGGATTGGGTAGGCCACGGTGGCAACTGAAAGCGAAGGCATCGAGAAAAGCGCCATCCTGCTGCTGTCGCTCGGCAAGGACGAAGCGGCCGAGGTCCTGAAGAACCTGGGGCCCAAGGAAGTGCAGAAGCTCGGTCATGCGATGGCGGCCCTGAAGCAGGTGGCCCGCGAACGGGTCGAGTCGGTGATCGACGAATTCAACGAGCAGACCTCCAAGGGCAGCCCGGTGTCCGTCGACAGCGAAACCATCAAGGCCATGCTGACCAAGGCGCTCGGCGACGATCGCGCCGCCTCGCTCATCAGCCGCATCATGTCCGGCAACGATACCGCAGGCATCGAGGGCCTGAAGTGGATGGACGCCGCCAGCGTGGCCGACCTGATCCGCAACGAACATCCGCAGATCATCGCCACGATCCTGGTCCACCTCGAATTCGACCACGCCGGCGACATCCTCAAGCAGTTCACCGACCGCCTGCGCAACGACGTCCTGCTGCGCATCGCGACGCTGGACGGAGTGCAACCGACGGCGTTGCGCGAATTGAACGAAGCGCTGACCCGCATCCTTTCCAGTGCGTCGGGAAACATCAAGAAAACCGCCATGGGCGGCATCCGTCACGCAGCGGAAATCCTCAACTTCGTCGGCCAGACCAACGAAACAGCGATCATCGACAACGTCAGGGAATACGACCCTGACCTGGCGCAGAAGATCCTCGACGAAATGTTCATCTTCGAGAACCTGCTCGATATCGACGATCGCGGCATCCAGTTGCTGCTGCGCGAAGTGCAATCCGATGCCCTGATCATTGCACTGAAGGGCGCCTCGCCGGAACTGCGCGAAAAGGTATTCAAGAACATGTCGCAGCGCGCCGCGGAAATGCTGCGCGAAGACCTCGAATCGAAAGGCCCGGTGCGCCTTTCGGAAGTGGAGAACGAGCAGAAGGAAATCCTCAAGGTCGCGCGCCGCCTTGCGGAAGAAGGGCAAATCCAGCTCGGTGGCGCCGGCGAAGGCGACGCCTTCGTCTGATCGCCCTGCCCGGCCGTCGCTTAGGGCTGGCGGATGCCCGGCGGCAACGGAGGGGTCGGCGGCACGGGTGCCGTCGGCGAGGACGTCCCCTTGGGCGAAACCGGTGCGGCAAGGGATGGGGTGACGCCGAACACCGCAATCCACAATTCGTTGGCCCCCGCATAGGGGACCACTGGCGGCTCCGGGGGCAGCACGGCCTGGTACTGGTTGGCCCATGCCGCCGATATGGCATAGGCGGTACGCCAGTTGGCAAGGACCTGGGCAAGGATCTGCTCGCCCGTCGGCACCTGCATGACGCATACCCGCGATGTTTCCACGGAATCCAGGTCCAGCGCACGATTCAGGTCGTTGAGTTCTTCGAGGGTCTCGCAGCCATCCCTGACGTCGAGTCGAATCATGCCGGAGAGCACCCCGGCGCCCACATAAGGTACCGCAACCCCTCCTGCTGCGGCGATGTGGCGCGACACACGGCTGGAGGTCCGGCGCGCGAGGCTTCGCGAGAAGCCCTTGCCGGCAACCGCGGCAACGCGCAACTTCTGTCGCAACTGCTCGTTGCTCGCCTTCAGTTCCTGATTGGATTTTTCGAGCTGGAGGAACCTATCCTCAAGCTTTCCGATCTCCCGCTCGAGCTCGACACGCCTTTCGTTGGCTTCGGGCAGCGGCGTCGTGGGGATCGTCGCGGAGTCGGACGGCGCGGCCGAATCCGGAACGTCCTGTGCGCTGGCCGGCCTTCCCGCAAATGCAACACCGATGGCAATGACACACAGGCTGGCAATCGCTTGGCGAAACCGGGGTCGGCACGACCGGCAAGCCTTGCCGCTACGACTCGGAATGCGGGAAGTCATCCCAATGTCGCTACGGTCCTGATCACTGGATTCCGGCATCGCTGGGATTGCGCAACATTCCCCTGAGCATGTCGCTCATCGGAATCCGCAGATTGACCTTGTTTGGCGGAATCGGCGACATGAACCATTTTTCGTAGAGTCGTTCCATTTCTCCGCTGCCCATCATCGCGATCAACGCGTCATCGACCAGATTTTTGAAATCCGGATCATCCTTGCGCATTGCGATTGCGTAGGGCTCCAGTCCGAAGTTCTCTTCCAGCAGCCTGTACTGGTCCCTGTCGGGCAGGCCGGACAAAAGGCCAGCAAGGACAGCGTCATCAAGAGCAAATGCATCGACGTGCCGCGACACGACCATCATCAGCGAATCGCCATGGTCGCGACCGCTCTTGAAACGCACCGAGGCATTGCGCGCGGCCATGGCGATGCGCACCGCGCGCTCGGTAGTCGTGCCCGCAGTGGTCGCTACCGCTTTGCCGTTCAGGTCCGCAAGGCGCTCCAAACCACTATCCTTGTGAACCAGCGCCTTGATGCCGGAAACATAGGTGGTGACGCTGAAGGCGACCTGGTTCTGCCGGGTTCTGGTATTGGTGGTGGAGCCGCATTCGAGGTCGATCGCACCGGTCATCAACAGAAGCAGGCGCGTGGAGCTATTCGCCGGCACATGCACCACAGGCAGCGCAGGAGTGCCCAGTTTCGCGCGGACCGCAGCGACTATGCCCTCGCACAGGTCCATCGAATAGCCGACCGGCTTATCGCCCACCAGATAGGAGAATGGAACCGACGACTCGCGATATCCGACATAGATTGCGCCGTTCTGGCGTATCCGCTCGAGCGTGGGGATGGTCACGCCCTGGGCGCTTGCCGACGGAGCCAGGGGCAGCGCAGCCGCGAGCATCAGCAGTGCAATGGCCGGTAGCCGCGACAGCGAGGCACTCATGTCCCGCTCCCCTCCCGGATGGACGCTATGGAGGGGACCGGCCGCGCAGCCTCGCGTTCGATCAGCCATTGCCCGTCTACCTTGATCCAGCGAAGCGCCTTGAGCGTGACGTCGCGATAGGTCGTCGACCGGTACTGCTGCTGGAACTCGACCAGCACGGCTTCACTGGCCTCGTGCCTGACGATAAAGTTGCTGACGTCGACGCGCACCTGGTCCGCGGCGGCAATGCGCTGCGCACGCTGTTTCGCCCAGGCGTCGCGGCTCGAACCGTCGGCGGGCACGAAAGTCGGCGCATAGAACGCGGCATAGCCCGCAATATCCCTGCCGGCCCACGCTGCAGCCCATGCCTTGACGCGCGTCGTGAGTTCCTGCGCTTCTGCACCGGAGGCGGACGATGGCGACACATCCTGCCGGACCGGCGCTGCCACCGAGGCGCTGGTGGATGCCGGCACACGTGCCTGCTGCAGGGGCGGCGCATCGGCAGAAGGAAGCATCGCGTTCGGGCCCGGCACCGCGGGTGTCGGCAACGGCAACGGCGGAGCGGGGGGCTTGGTCGCGTCCAGTTGCGCCAAGGCACGCGCGGTCAGCGCGTCGAGATTGACCAGATAGCTGCCGGGAGCCTCCGGCGGGCAAATGTCGGCTTCGACAATGACGGCGAACCCGGAGGGATCGGGTTGGTCAGCATCGTCGATGCGCTTCAGCTCCAGGTGCTCCAGGAGCCGTCCGATGCCGGCCTGTGTGCGCAAGTACGCGAACGCCACGTCGACGTCGGCATTGACGGCGGTGCGCCTGGCATTGAGCAGTTCGTTCTCGGTATCCAGCAGATCAAGCAGCGAGCGCTGGCCGATGTTGAACTGTGCCTTGTAGGCATCGCGCGTGCGTTCGATGGCGCCGACCTGCTGGTCGAGATTTGCCTGCTGGGCACGCAGCCTCAACACTTCGTTGTAGGCGATCGACAGGGTCTGGCGGACATCGACGCAGGCCTTGTCGCGCTGGTCCAGCGCCATGTTCCTGCGTTCCGAAAACACCCGCTGGCGAGCAACATCCGCCCCGCCGTTGAACAGGTTGTAGCTCAGCAGCACTTCGGCGACATTGTTCTGGCGCGTGCCTATGGTGCCCTGGTAGTTGCCGTTGGATTCGTTGCGCAAGCGCAGGTCGAGCTTGGGGTGAAACGCGCCGCGCCGCATCTCCAGGTCATGCAACGTCGATTCCACGTTTTCCACCGCGGCGCGCAACGTGGGATTCCTGCGGAAGGCCATCTTGAGGGCATCCGGCTCGCTACCGGGGTAATCGCGCGCGATGCGCGGCGGGGCAAACATCACCGGCGGTGGCGGATGGCCGACCAGGCGCAGGAAGCGCGCCGTCACGTCGTGCAAATTGGCCGCCTCGGTATTCAGGTTCAGCTCGGCCAGTGCCAGGCGGCTTGAGGCATGTTCGACGTCCACCCGCCTGCCTGCCCCCGACTGCGCCCGCCGCAGCAGCAGTTCGTAGCTGGAACGATGCTCGACATAGTTGTTTTCCGCCAGCAGCATCAACTGGCGATAGCGGATCACGTCGAAATAGGCGCGTGCTCCTTCGAGCGCGGCGGCTTCGGCGGCATCGAGCAATTCGAAGTAACGGGTCAACTGGGCCTTGCCCATGCGCTTGACATCGTTCGACGTGGTGAAGCCGTCGTACAGCATCTGTGTCAGCGTCAGCGTACTGCCGCTGCTCGAAAAATCGCGATCGGCGACGCCAGGCTGCCGCAAGCGCTCCCGCCCGACGCTGGCGGTGAGATCGAGCTTGGGCAGGAATCCGGCACGCGCAACATCGACCTCGGCGGAAGCACTCTTGAACGCATGCCACTTGACCAACACTTCCGGGTTGGTGAGCACCACCGTCTGCACGACTTCCTTCAGCGTCAAGTGTGCAGCCGCCAGCGCCCTGCCTCCGGCAAAGGAAAGCAAAGCCGCGAAAAACAGCAAGGCCAGCCTGGGCGCAGCGTTCACTGTTGCTAGAATCCATGTCGACGATTGAATTGTTTAATTATATCGAATCCCATGTTCCCTCCGGCCCGCGCAACGATGTCGATCGGATCCTTACCGGATGTGGCATGCCGTGGCGGCCGCCTGAATCTGGATGCGCTCGTCGCGATACCGCCACCCGGGATAGGGTGCCGCTTGTGAGCAAGCCACCGCAACTGGAACAATTCAGCGCGAGCTACGATGCAGCGCAGGACAGGATCCTGTTGCGCATCCGCAGCAGCGACGATGCCGAGTTCCGTTTCTGGATCACCCGGCGCTATCTAGCGCTACTGTGGCCGGTGCTGATGACCATCGCCGACACCTTCAGCGCGCGCAAGTCCGGCGACCCGCTGACGCGCAGCACGCTCTCGGAACTGGCGCACGGCAAGGCGGTGGGCAATGCTGACTTTGCCAGCCAGTACCACCCGGGATCGGTGTTTCCGCTGGGCGAAGAACCGGTCCTGCTCGCCCGAATCAACGTCAATCCGGCTGCCGCCGACGCGCAGACGCTGACGCTGCTGCCGCAACTGGGCCAGGGCATCAACCTCAAGCTGGACGAAAAGCTGCTGCATGTGCTGGCACGCCTGCTGCAACAAACCGCCACGGCGGCGGAATGGGGGCTGACCCTCGATGTCGGTAGTGGCGGCCACGCCACTACCGAAGCACCGCATACCGGTACCCCGCGCCTGCTCCACTGAACCACGGCAATCACCGTGGCGCCAGCGACCGAAGGATGTCCCTCTGGAGCGCCGACCTCCAGGGGTCGGCGATGGTCGCACGGCATCAGTCGGTGTTGAGCTTTCCTTTCGTCAGCAGGTCCTGGATCACCTGCTGGTCGGTCGAGAAAACTCCGATCACATCGACCCCGGACAGGATGATTTTCTGGTCCGTCGCCCCGGCAACGGTCGGCGACGGAGCACCCACGGCATGCGGATCGCTGGCGAAGCCCCCGGTGGTGCTGACATGCACGATCGTGTCGGCCCCCGCCTTTTCGAAGTGCAGGAAGTCGGCAAGGTTGTCCTGTCCGAGCAAGGTACCCGCCGACTCGCCCGAGAGCAGGTCGCGCAGATCGAGCACGTCGCCGCCGGCGGCACGCGCTGCCGTTCCAAAGTTGGTCACCGTGTCGGTGACGGGTGCTCCGGGGATTCCGCCGTCGTTGAGCTTCCAGGCGAAGATGTCCGTCGCAAGATCCCCCAGACCGCCATCCAGCGTGTCCGCGCCCTGGCCGCCAACCAGCAGGTCGCTGCCGGCACCGCCACTCAGGCTGTCGTTGCCAGCACCGCCATCGAGCCGGTCGTCGCCCGCGGCGCCGCTCAGCGTGTCGTTGCCATCTTGGCCGAAGATGAAGTCGGAGTTCGCCGTGCCCGCGGTGGTGTTGGCCGCCGCATCGCCTTCGTAGGCATTGGAGATGCTGACGATGCTGAGCACCTGGTCCACCTGATGAACGCCGTTGGTCGCGGCGATGTCGATCAGGGCCGACTGGGTCGCCGTTACGCCGGTGACGATCAGCGGATTGTCGATGTTCCACGCCGAAATATCGATGACCTGGCCGACTCCGGTGCTGGTGGCGCTATGGGTGCCGTCGGAGATCGTCCAGCCGCTTTGCAGGCCTTTCACGGTGAGTGTGTCGAAGGCACGCGCCGTGACGTCGAACTGGAACGACGAGCCGTCATTGGCAATGGCGACGTCATGGTGGTTGGACTCGATCCGCTGGATCGAAAGCACCTGCTCGGCGGTCAATACGTTGCTGTAGATCCGCAGGTCGTCGACAGTGGCATTGAGGTACTTGTCGTTGGTGATGTTTCGCGAAAAGTCGTTATTGACGCCATTGGTGAAGCCGATGCCGAACACGTTGGTGATGGTGCCGCCGAGGCCGGCATTGCTGACCGTGCTTTCGAGCACCCCGTCGACCCAGATCTGGGTCACCCCGGCCGTGGTGCGAGTCATCGCGACGAAATGCCACTCGTTGTCGGAAATCACCGTCGTGCTCTTGGCGCCTGCGGTGTCGCCAACGTTGATGCCGATGCGGCCGGCATTGTCGATCCAGCCCCATTGCGCATCATTGACCGCGCCGTTCTGTTCGGAGCCGATCACGCTGGGCCGGTTCCAGCCGATGTTGGTGCCAGTGAACTGTGTCGGGTCGGTGGTGGCGTTCTGGGCGGTCTTGATCCAGAAACTGACCGTCGCGTTCTGGGTGATCGGGTTCAGTTCGATCGGATCCACCGCCAGCGACGCGCCCTTGCCGTCGAAGTACAAGGCTGTGCCGGAAGTCTGGGCATGACCCGCCACCCAGTCCGGCAGTTCGTTGCCGTTGGTGGTGTTGCATCGTTCGCCGGCGTGACGGTGACCGTGACCGTGGCGGTCTCGGTGATGCCGGCCGGGCTGGTGACCGTATAGCTGAAGCTGTCGGTGCCGTGGCAGTTGGCGTCCAGGTGGTAGCGGCCAGGGTGCCGTCGGGGTTGATGGCGACGCTGCCGTGGCCGGCGCGCCACGGCCGCTGACCGTGGGCGTGCCTTCGAAGCTGTCGTTGGCCAGGACGCTGATGGTGACCGGGCTGTCTTCCGTGGTGCTGACGCTGTCGTTGGTGATGTCCTCACGGCATTGACCGTGAGGCTGATGACCTGGTGGTGGCGTTGCCTTCGTCGTCGGTGACGGTGACGGTGAAGCTGTCGGCGCCGTGCCAGTCGGCCACCGGGGTGGTCCCAGGCGCCCGTGGCGGGGTCGATCGTGGCCGTGCCGTGCGCGGCCGGGCTGCTGACGCCAAATACCGTGCCGTCGAGCAGGCCGTCGCTGTCGCTGGCGGTGAGCGTGCCGGTCAGTGCCGTGTCCTCGGCGCCGACCGCGCTGGTGTCGCCGCCTATGGTGGTGGCGTCGTCGGCCGGCGTGACGGTGACCGTGACCGTGGCGGTTTCGGTGATGCCGGTCGGACTGGTGACCGTGTAGCTGAAGCTGTCCGTGCCATGGAAGTTGGCGTCCGGGGGTGTAGCTCAGGGTGCCGTCGGGGTTGATGGCGACGCTGCCGTGGCCGGCGCCACTGCCGTGACCGTGGGCGTGCCTTCGAAGCTGTCGTTGGCCAGGACGCTGATGGTGACCGGGCTGTCTTCCGTGGTGCTGACGCTGTCGTTGGTGATGTCCACCACGGCATTGACCGTGAGGCTGATGACCTGGGTGGTGGCGTTGCCTTCGTCGTCGGTGACGGTGACGGTGAAGCTGTCGGCGCCGTGCCAGTCGGCCACCGGGGTGTAGCTCCAGGCGCCGGTGGCGGGATCGATGCTGGCGGTGCCGTGCGCGGCCGGGGTGCTGACGCCAAATACCGTGCCGTCGAGCAGGCCGTCGGCGTCGCTCGCCGTCAGCGTTCCGCTGAGTGCCGTGTCCTCGGCGCCGACTGCGCTGGTGTCGCCGCCTATGGTGGTGGCGTCGTTGGCCGGCGTGACGGTGACCGTGACCGTGGCGGTCTCGGTGATGCCGGCCGGGCTGGTGACCGTGTAGCTGAAGCTGTCCGTGCCGTGCCAATTGCTGTCCGGGGTGTAGCCCAGGGTGCCGTCGGGGTTGATGGCGACGCTGCCGTGGCCGGCGGCGCCCACTGCCGTGACCGTGGGCGTGCCTTCGAAGCTGTCGTTGGCGAGGACGCTGATGGTGACCGGGCTGTCCTCGGCGGTGCTGACGCTGTCGTTGCTGATGTCCACCACGGCATTGACCGTGAGGCTGATGAGCTGCGTGGTGGCGTGGCCTTCGTCGTCGGTGACGGTGACGGTGAAGCTGTCGGCGCCGTGCCAGTCGGCCACCGGGGTGTAGCTCCAGGCGCCGGTGGCGGGATCGATGCTGGCCGTGCCGTGCGCGGCCGGGGTGCTGACGCCAAATACCGTGCCGTCGAGCAGGCCGTCGCTGTCGCTGGCGGTGAGCGTGCCGGTCAGTGCCGTGTCCTCGGCGCCGACCGCGCTGGTGTCGCCGCCTATGGTGGTGGCGTCGTCGGCCGGCGTGACGGTGACCGTGACCGTGGCGGTTTCGGTGATGCCGGCCGGGCTGGTCACCGTGTAGCTGAAGCTGTCGGTGCCATGCCAATTGCTGTCCGGGGTGTAGCCCAGGGTGCCGTCGGGTTGATGGCGACGCTGCCGTGGCCGGCGGCGCCCACCCGTGACCGTGGGCGTGCCTTCGAAGCTGTCATTGGCGAGGACGGCGATGGTGACCGGGCTGTCTTCCGTGGTGCTGACGCTGTCGTTCGTGATGTCCACCACGGCATTGACCGTGAGGCTGATGACCTGGGTGGTGGCGTTGCCTTCGTCGTCGGTGACGGTGACGGTGAAGCTGTCGGCGCCGTGCCAGTCGGCCACCGGGGTGTAGCTCCAGGCGCCGGTGGCGGGATCGATGCTGGCGGTGCCGTGCGCGGCCGGGGTGCTGACGCCAAATACCGTGCCGTCGAGCAGGCCGTCGGCGTCACTCGCGGTCAGCGTTCCGCTGAGTGCCGTGTCCTCGGCGCCGACTGCGCTGGTGTCGCCGCCTATGGTGGTGGCGTCGTTGGCCGGCGTGACGGTGACCGTGACCGTGGCGGTCTCGGTGATGCCGGCCGGGCTGGTGACCGTGTAGCTGAAGCTGTCGGTGCCGTGGAAGTTGGCGTCCGGGGTGTAGCCCAGGGTGCCGTCGGGGTTGATGGCGACGCTGCCGTGGCCGGCGGCGCCCACTGCCGTGACCGTGGGCGTGCCTTCGAAGCTGTCGTTGGCCAGGACGCTGATGGTGACCGGGCTGTCTTCCGTGGTGCTGACGCTGTCGTTCGTGATGTCCACCACGGCATTGACCGTGAGGCTGATGACCTGGGTGGTGGCGTTGCCTTCGTCGTCGGTGACGGTGACGGTGAAGCTGTCGGCGCCGTGCCAGTCGGCCACCGGGGTGTAGCTCCAGGCGCCGGTGGCGGGATCGATGCTGGCGGTGCCGTGCGCGGCCGGGGTGCTGACGCCAAATACCGTGCCGTCGAGCAGGCCGTCGGCGTCACTCGCGGTCAGCGTTCCGCTGAGTGCCGTGTCCTCGGCGCCGACTGCGCTGGTGTCGCCGCCTATGGTGGTGGCGTCGTTGGCCGGCGTGACGGTGACCGTGACCGTGGCGGTCTCGGTGATGCCGGCCGGGCTGGTGACCGTGTAGCTGAAGCTGTCGGTGCCGTGGAAGTTGGCGTCCGGGGTGTAGCCCAGGGTGCCGTCGGGGTTGATGGCGACGCTGCCGTGGCCGGCGGCGCCACTGCCGTGACCGTGGGCGTGCCTTCGAAGCTGTCGTTGGCCAGGACGCTGATGGTGACCGGGCTGTCTTCCGTGGTGCTGACGCTGTCGTTGGTGATGTCCACCACGGCATTGACCGTGAGGCTGATGACCTGGGTGGTGGCGTTGCCTTCGTCGTCGGTGACGGTGACGGTGAAGCTGTCGGCGCCGTGCCAGTCGGCCACCGGGGTGTAGCTCCAGGCGCCGGTGGCGGGATCGATGCTGGCGGTGCCGTGCGCGGCCGGGGTGCTGACGCCAAATACCGTGCCGTCGAGCAGGCCGTCGGCGTCGCTCGCCGTCAGCGTTCCGCTGAGTGCCGTGTCCTCGGCGCCGACTGCGCTGGTGTCGCCGCCTATGGTGGTGGCGTCGTTGGCGGGCGTGACGGTGACCGTGACCGTGGCGGTCTCGGTGATGCCGGCCGGGCTGGTGACCGTGTAGCTGAAGCTGTCGGTGCCGTGGAAGTTGGCGTCCGGGGTGTAGCCCAGGGTGCCGTCGGGGTTGATGGCGACGCTGCCGTGGCCGGCGGCGCCCACTGCCGTGACCGTGGGCGTGCCTTCGAAGCTGTCGTTGGCCAGGACGCTGATGGTGACCGGGCTGTCTTCCGTGGTGCTGACGCTGTCGTTCGTGATGTCCACCACGGCATTGACCGTGAGGCTGATGACCTGGGTGGTGGCGTTGCCTTCGTCGTCGGTGACGGTGACGGTGAAGCTGTCGGCGCCGTGCCAGTCGGCCACCGGGGTGTAGCTCCAGGCGCCGGTGGCGGGATCGATGCTGGCGGTGCCGTGCGCGGCCGGGGTGCTGACGCCAAATACCGTGCCGTCGAGCAGGCCGTCGGCGTCGCTCGCCGTCAGCGTTCCGCTGAGTGCCGTGTCCTCGGCGCCGACTGCGCTGGTGTCGCCGCCTATGGTGGTGGCGTCGTTGGCCGGCGTGACGGTGACCGTGACCGTGGCGGTCTCGGTGATGCCGGCCGGGCTGGTGACCGTGTAGCTGAAGCTGTCGGTGCCGTGGAAGTTGGCGTCCGGGGGTGTAGCCCAGGGTGCCGTCGGGGTTGATGGCGACGCTGCCGTGGCCGGCGGCGCCCACGGCGCTGACCGTGGGCGTGCCTTCGAAGCTGTCGTTGGCCAGGACGCTGATGGTGACCGGGCTGTCTTCCGTGGTGCTGACGCTGTCGTTGGTGATGTCCACCACGGCATTGACCGTGAGGCTGATGACCTGGGTGGTGGCGTTGCCTTCGTCGTCGGTGACGGTGACGGTGAAGCTGTCGGCGCCGTGCCAGTCGGCCACCGGGGTGTAGCTCCAGGCGCCGGTGGCGGGATCGATGCTGGCGGTGCCGTGCGCGGCCGGGGTGCTGACGCCAAATACCGTGCCGTCGAGCAGGCCGTCGGCGTCGCTCGCGGTCAGCGTTCCGCTGAGTGCCGTGTCCTCGGCGCCGACTGCGCTGGTGTCGCCGCCTATGGTGGTGGCGTCGTTGGCCGGCGTGACGGTGACCGTGACCGTGGCGGTCTCGGTGATGCCGGCCGGGCTGGTGACCGTGTAGCTGAAGCTGTCGGTGCCGTGGAAGTTGGCGTCCGGGGTGTAGCCCAGGGTGCCGTCGGGGTTGATGGCGACGCTGCCGTGGCCGGCGGCGCCCACTGCCGTGACCGTGGGCGTGCCTTCGAAGCTGTCGTTGGCCAGGACGCTGATGGTGACCGGGCTGTCTTCCGTGGTGCTGACGCTGTCGTTGGTGATGTCCACCACGGCATTGACCGTGAGGCTGATGACCTGGGTGGTGGCGTTGCCTTCGTCGTCGGTGACGGTGACGGTGAAGCTGTCGGCGCCGTGCCAGTCGGCCACCGGGGTGTAGCTCCAGGCGCCGGTGGCGGGATCGATGCTGGCGCTGCCGTGCGCGGCCGGGGTGCTGACGCCAAATACCGTGCCGTCGAGCAGGCCGTCGGCGTCGCTCGCCGTCAGCGTTCCGCTGAGTGCCGTGTCCTCGGCGCCGACTGCGCTGGTGTCGCCGCCTATGGTGGTGGCATCGTTGGCCGGCGTGACGGTGACCGTGACCGTGGCGGTCTCGGTGATGCCGGCCGGGCTGGTGACCGTGTAGCTGAAGCTGTCGGTGCCGTGGAAGTTGGCGTCCGGGGTGTAGCCCAGGGTGCCGTCGGGGTTGATGGCGACGCTGCCGTGGCCGGCGGCGCCCACTGCCGTGACCGTGGGCGTGCCTTCGAAGCTGTCATTGGCGAGGACGGCGATGGTGACCGGGCTGTCTTCCGTGGTGCTGACGCTGTCGTTGGTGATGTCCACCACGGCATTGACCGTGAGGCTGATGACCTGGGTGGTGGCGTTGCCTTCGTCGTCGGTGACGGTGACGGTGAAGCTGTCGGCGCCGTGCCAGTCGGCCACCGGGGTGTAGCTCCAGGCGCCGGTGGCGGGATCGATGCTGGCGGTGCCGTGCGCGGCCGGGGTGCTGACGCCAAATACCGTGCCGTCGAGCAGGCCGTCGGCGTCGCTCGCCGTCAGCGTTCCGCTGAGTGCCGTGTCCTCGGCGCCGACTGCGCTGGTGTCGCCGCCTATGGTGGTGGCGTCGTTGGCCGGCGTGACGGTGACCGTGACCGTGGCGGTCTCGGTGATGCCGGCCGGGCTGGTGACCGTGTAGCTGAAGCTGTCGGTGCCGTGGAAGTTGGCGTCCGGGGTGTAGCTCAGGGTGCCGTCGCCGTTGATGGCGACGCTGCCGTGGCCGGCGGCGCCGACGGCGCTGACCGTGGGCGTGCCTTCGAAGCTGTCGTTGGCGAGGACGCTGATGGTGACCGGGCTGTCTTCCGTGGTGCTGACGCTGTCGTTCGTGATGTCCACCACGGCATTGACCGTGAGGCTGATGACCTGGGTGGTGGCGTTGCCTTCGTCGTCGGTGACGGTGACGGTGAAGCTGTCGGCGCCGTGCCAGTCGGCCACCGGGGTGTAGCTCCAGGCGCCGGTGGCGGGATCGATGCTGGCGGTGCCGTGCGCGGCCGGGGTGCTGACGCCAAATACCGTGCCGTCGAGCAGGCCGTCGGCGTCGCTCGCCGTCAGCGTTCCGCTGAGTGCCGTGTCCTCGGCGCCGACTGCGCTGGTGTCGCCGCCTATGGTGGTGGCGTCGTTGGCCGGCGTGACGGTGACCGTGACCGTGGCGGTCTCGGTGATGCCGGCCGGGCTGGTGACCGTGTAGCTGAAGCTGTCGGTGCCGTGGAAGTTGGCGTCCGGGGTGTAGCCCAGGGTGCCGTCGGGGTTGATGGCGACGCTGCCGTGGCCGGCGGCGCCCACTGCCGTGACCGTGGGCGTGCCTTCGAAGCTGTCGTTGGCCAGGACGCTGATGGTGACCGGGCTGTCTTCCGTGGTGCTGACGCTGTCGTTGGTGATGTCCACCACGGCATTGACCGTGAGGCTGATGACCTGGGTGGTGGCGTTGCCTTCGTCGTCGGTGACGGTGACGGTGAAGCTGTCGGCGCCGTGCCAGTCGGCCACCGGGGTGTAGCTCCAGGCGCCGGTGGCGGGATCGATGCTGGCGGTGCCGTGCGCGGCCGGGGTGCTGACGCCAAATACCGTGCCGTCGAGCAGGCCGTCGGCGTCGCTCGCCGTCAGCGTTCCGCTCAGTGCCGTGTCCTCGGCGCCGACTGCGCTGGTGTCGCCGCCTATGGTGGTGGCGTCGTTGGCCGGCGTGACGGTGACCGTGACCGTGGCGGTCTCGGTGATGCCGGCCGGGCTGGTGACCGTGTAGCTGAAGCTGTCGGTGCCGTGGAAGTTGGCGTCCGGGGTGTAGCCCAGGGTGCCGTCGGGGTTGATGGCGACGCTGCCGTGGCCGGCGGCGCCCACTGCCGTGACCGTGGGCGTGCCTTCGAAGCTGTCGTTGGCCAGGACGCTGATGGTGACCGGGCTGTCTTCCGTGGTGCTGACGCTGTCGTTGGTGATGTCCACCACGGCATTGACCGTGAGGCTGATGACCTGGGTGGTGGCGTTGCCTTCGTCGTCGGTGACGGTGACGGTGAAGCTGTCGGCGCCGTGCCAGTCGGCCACCGGGGTGTAGCTCCAGGCGCCGGTGGCGGGATCGATGCTGGCGGTGCCGTGCGCGGCCGGGGTGCTGACGCCAAATACCGTGCCGTCGAGCAGGCCGTCGGCGTCGCTCGCCGTCAGCGTTCCGCTCAGTGCCGTGTCCTCGGCGCCGACTGCGCTGGTGTCGCCGCCTATGGTGGTGGCGTCGTTGGCCGGCGTGACGGTGACCGTGACCGTGGCGGTCTCGGTGATGCCGGCCGGGCTGGTGACCGTGTAGCTGAAGCTGTCGGTGCCGTGCCAATTGCTGTCCGGGGTGTAGCCCAGGGTGCCGTCGGGGTTGATGGCGACGCTGCCGTGGCCGGCGGCGCCCACTGCCGTGACCGTGGGCGTGCCTTCGAAGCTGTCGTTGGCGAGGACGCTGATGGTGACCGGGCTGTCTTCCGTGGTGCTGACGCTGTCGTTGGTGATGTCCACCACGGCATTGACCGTGAGGCTGATGACCTGGGTGGTGGCGTTGCCTTCGTCGTCGGTGACGGTGACGGTGAAGCTGTCGGCGCCGTGCCAGTCGGCCACCGGGGTGTAGCTCCAGGCGCCGGTGGCGGGATCGATGCTGGCGGTGCCGTGCGCGGCCGGGGTGCTGACGCCAAATACCGTGCCGTCGAGCAGGCCGTCGGCGTCACTCGCCGTCAGCATGCCGCTGAGTGCCGTGTCCTCGGCGCCGACTGCGCTGGTGTCGCCGCCTATGGTGGTGGCGTCGTTGGCCGGCGTGACGGTGACCGTGACCGTGGCGGTCTCGGTGATGCCGGCCGGGCTGGTGACCGTGTAGCTGAAGCTGTCGGTGCCGTGGAAGTTGGCGTCCGGGGTGTAGCCCAGGGTGCCGTCGGGGTTGATGGCGACGCTGCCGTGGCCGGCGGCGCCCACGGCCGTGACCGTGGGCGTGCCTTCGAAGCTGTCGTTGGCCAGGACGCTGATGGTGACCGGGCTGTCTTCCGTGGTGCTGACGCTGTCGTTCGTGATGTCCACCACGGCATTGACCGTGAGGCTGATGACCTGGGTGGTGGCGTTGCCTTCGTCGTCGGTGACGGTGACGGTGAAGCTGTCGGCGCCGTGCCAGTCGGCCACCGGGGTGTAGCTCCAGGCGCCGGTGGCGGGATCGATGCTGGCGGTGCCGTGCGCGGCCGGGGTGCTGACGCCAAATACCGTGCCGTCGAGCAGGCCGTCGGCGTCGCTCGCCGTCAGCGTTCCGCTCAGTGCCGTGTCCTCGGCGCCGACTGCGCTGGTGTCGCCGCCTATGGTGGTGGCGTCGTTGGCCGGCGTGACGGTGACCGTGACCGTGGCGGTCTCGGTGATGCCGGCCGGGCTGGTGACCGTGTAGCTGAAGCTGTCGGTGCCGTGGAAGTTGGCGTCCGGGGTGTAGCCCAGGGTGCCGTCGGGGTTGATGGCGACGCTGCCGTGGCCGGCGGCGCCCACTGCCGTGACCGTGGGCGTGCCTTCGAAGCTGTCGTTGGCCAGGACGCTGATGGTGACCGGGCTGTCTTCCGTGGTGCTGACGCTGTCGTTGGTGATGTCCACCACGGCATTGACCGTGAGGCTGATGACCTGGGTGGTGGCGTTGCCTTCGTCGTCGGTGACGGTGACGGTGAAGCTGTCGGCGCCGTGCCAGTCGGCCACCGGGGTGTAGCTCCAGGCGCCGGTGGCGGGATCGATGCTGGCGGTGCCGTGCGCGGCCGGGGTGCTGACGCCAAATACCGTGCCGTCGAGCAGGCCGTCGGCGTCGCTCGCCGTCAGCGTTCCGCTCAGTGCCGTGTCCTCGGCGCCGACTGCGCTGGTGTCGCCGCCTATGGTGGTGGCGTCGTTGGCCGGCGTGACGGTGACCGTGACCGTGGCGGTCTCGGTGATGCCGGCCGGGCTGGTGACCGTGTAGCTGAAGCTGTCGGTGCCGTGGAAGTTGGCGTCCGGGGTGTAGCCCAGGGTGCCGTCGGGGTTGATGGCGACGCTGCCGTGGCCGGCGGCGCCCACTGCCGTGACCGTGGGCGTGCCTTCGAAGCTGTCGTTGGCCAGGACGCTGATGGTGACCGGGCTGTCTTCCGTGGTGCTGACGCTGTCGTTCGTGATGTCCACCACGGCATTGACCGTGAGGCTGATGACCTGGGTGGTGGCGTTGCCTTCGTCGTCGGTGACGGTGACGGTGAAGCTGTCGGCGCCGTGCCAGTCGGCCACCGGGGTGTAGCTCCAGGCGCCGGTGGCGGGATCGATCGTGGCCGTGCCGTGCGCGGCCGGGGTGCTGACGCCAAATACCGTGCCGTCGAGCAGGCCGTCGCTGTCGCTGGCGGTGAGCGTGCCGGTCAGTGCCGTGTCCTCGGCGCCGACTGCGCTGGTGTCGCCGCCTATGGTGGTGGCGTCGTTGGCCGGCGTGACGGTGACCGTGACCGTGGCGGTCTCGGTGATGCCGGCCGGGCTGGTGACCGTGTAGCTGAAGCTGTCGGTGCCGTGGAAGTTGGCGTCCGGGGTGTAGCCCAGGGTGCCGTCGGGGTTGATGGCGACGCTGCCGTGGCCGGCGGCGCCCACTGCCGTGACCGTGGGCGTGCCTTCGAAGCTGTCGTTGGCCAGGACGCTGATGGTGACCGGGCTGTCTTCCGTGGTGCTGACGCTGTCGTTGGTGATGTCCACCACGGCATTGACCGTGAGGCTGATGACCTGGGTGGTGGCGTTGCCTTCGTCGTCGGTGACGGTGACGGTGAAGCTGTCGGCGCCGTGCCAGTCGGCCACCGGGGTGTAGCTCCAGGCGCCGGTGGCGGGATCGATGCTGGCGCTGCCGTGCGCGGCCGGGGTGCTGACGCCAAATACCGTGCCGTCGAGCAGGCCGTCGGCGTCGCTCGCCGTCAGCGTTCCGCTCAGTGCCGTGTCCTCGGCGCCGACTGCGCTGGTGTCGCCGCCTATGGTGGTGGCGTCGTTGGCCGGCGTGACGGTGACCGTGACCGTGGCGGTCTCGGTGATGCCGGCCGGGCTGGTGACCGTGTAGCTGAAGCTGTCGGTGCCGTGGAAGTTGGCGTCCGGGGTGTAGCCCAGGGTGCCGTCGGGGTTGATGGCGACGCTGCCGTGGCCGGCGGCGCCCACGGCCGTGACCGTGGGCGTGCCTTCGAAGCTGTCGTTGGCCAGGACGCTGATGGTGACCGGGCTGTCTTCCGTGGTGCTGACGCTGTCGTTCGTGATGTCCACCACGGCATTGACCGTGAGGCTGATGACCTGGGTGGTGGCGTTGCCTTCGTCGTCGGTGACGGTGACGGTGAAGCTGTCGGCGCCGTGCCAGTCGGCCACCGGGGTGTAGCTCCAGGCGCCGGTGGCGGGATCGATGCTGGCGGTGCCGTGCGCGGCCGGGGTGCTGACGCCAAATACCGTGCCGTCGAGCAGGCCGTCGGCGTCGCTCGCCGTCAGCGTTCCGCTCAGTGCCGTGTCCTCGGCGCCGACTGCGCTGGTGTCGCCGCCTATGGTGGTGGCGTCGTTGGCCGGCGTGACGGTGACCGTGACCGTGGCGGTCTCGGTGATGCCGGCCGGGCTGGTGACCGTGTAGCTGAAGCTGTCGGTGCCGTGGAAGTTGGCGTCCGGGGTGTAGCCCAGGGTGCCGTCGGGGTTGATGGCGACGCTGCCGTGGCCGGCGGCGCCCACGGCCGTGACCGTGGGCGTGCCTTCGAAGCTGTCGTTGGCCAGGACGCTGATGGTGACCGGGCTGTCTTCCGTGGTGCTGACGCTGTCGTTCGTGATGTCCACCACGGCATTGACCGTGAGGCTGATGACCTGGGTGGTGGCGTTGCCTTCGTCGTCGGTGACGGTGACGGTGAAGCTGTCGGCGCCGTGCCAGTCGGCCACCGGGGTGTAGCTCCAGGCGCCGGTGGCGGGATCGATGCTGGCGGTGCCGTGCGCGGCCGGGGTGCTGACGCCAAATACCGTGCCGTCGAGCAGGCCGTCGGCGTCGCTCGCCGTCAGCGTTCCGCTGAGTGCCGTGTCCTCGGCGCCGACTGCGCTGGTGTCGCCGCCTATGGTGGTGGCATCGTTGGCCGGCGTGACGGTGACCGTGACCGTGGCGGTCTCGGTGATGCCGGCCGGGCTGGTGACCGTGTAGCTGAAGCTGTCGGTGCCGTGCCAATTGCTGTCCGGGGTGTAGCCCAGGGTGCCGTCGGGGTTGATGGCGACGCTGCCGTGGCCGGCGGCGCCGACGGCGCTGACCGTGGGCGTGCCTTCGAAGCTGTCGTTGGCCAGGACGCTGATGGTGACCGGGCTGTCTTCCGTGGTGCTGACGCTGTCGTTCGTGATGTCCACCACGGCATTGACCGTGAGGCTGATGACCTGGGTGGTGGCGTTGCCTTCGTCGTCGGTGACGGTGACGGTGAAGCTGTCGGCGCCGTGCCAGTCGGCCACCGGGGTGTAGCTCCAGGCGCCGGTGGCGGGATCGATGCTGGCGGTGCCGTGCGCGGCCGGGGTGCTGACGCCAAATACCGTGCCGTCGAGCAGGCCGTCGGCGTCGCTCGCCGTCAGCGTTCCGCTCAGTGCCGTGTCCTCGGCGCCGACTGCGCTGGTGTCGCCGCCTATGGTGGTGGCATCGTTGGCCGGCGTGACGGTGACCGTGACCGTGGCGGTCTCGGTGATGCCGGCCGGGCTGGTGACCGTGTAGCTGAAGCTGTCGGTGCCGTGGAAGTTGGCGTCCGGGGTGTAGCCCAGGGTGCCGTCGGGGTTGATGGCGACGCTGCCGTGGCCGGCGGCGCCCACTGCCGTGACCGTGGGCGTGCCTTCGAAGCTGTCGTTGGCCAGGACGCTGATGGTGACCGGGCTGTCTTCCGTGGTGCTGACGCTGTCGTTCGTGATGTCCACCACGGCATTGACCGTGAGGCTGATGACCTGGGTGGTGGCGTTGCCTTCGTCGTCGGTGACGGTGACGGTGAAGCTGTCGGCGCCGTGCCAGTCGGCCACCGGGGTGTAGCTCCAGGCGCCGGTGGCGGGATCGATGCTGGCGGTGCCGTGCGCGGCCGGGGTGCTGACGCCAAATACCGTGCCGTCGAGCAGGCCGTCGGCGTCGCTCGCCGTCAGCGTTCCGCTGAGTGCCGTGTCCTCGGCGCCGACTGCGCTGGTGTCGCCGCCTATGGTGGTGGCATCGTTGGCCGGCGTGACGGTGACCGTGACCGTGGCGGTCTCGGTGATGCCGGCCGGGCTGGTGACCGTGTAGCTGAAGCTGTCGGTGCCGTGGAAGTTGGCGTCCGGGGTGTAGCCCAGGGTGCCGTCGGGGTTGATGGCGACGCTGCCGTGGCCGGCGGCGCCGACGGCGCTGACCGTGGGCGTGCCTTCGAAGCTGTCGTTGGCCAGGACGCTGATGGTGACCGGGCTGTCTTCCGTGGTGCTGACGCTGTCGTTGGTGATGTCCACCACGGCATTGACCGTGAGGCTGATGACCTGGGTGGTGGCGTTGCCTTCGTCGTCGGTGACGGTGACGGTGAAGCTGTCGGCGCCGTGCCAGTCGGCCACCGGGGTGTAGCTCCAGGCGCCGGTGGCGGGATCGATCGTGGCCGTGCCGTGCGCGGCCGGGGTGCTGACGCCAAATACCGTGCCGTCGAGCAGGCCGTCGCTGTCGCTGGCGGTGAGCGTGCCGGTCAGTGCCGTGTCCTCGGCGCCGACCGCGCTGGTGTCGCCGCCTATGGTGGTGGCGTCGTTGGCCGGCGTGACGGTGACCGTGACCGTGGCGGTCTCGGTGATGCCGGCCGGGCTGGTGACCGTGTAGCTGAAGCTGTCGGTGCCGTGGAAGTTGGCGTCCGGGGTGTAGCCCAGGGTGCCGTCGGGGTTGATGGCGACGCTGCCGTGGCCGGCGGCGCCGACCGCGCTGACCGTGGGCGTGCCTTCGAAGCTGTCGTTGGCCAGGACGCTGATGGTGACCGGGCTGTCTTCCGTGGTGCTGACGCTGTCGTTCGTGATGTCCACCACGGCATTGACCGTGAGGCTGATGACCTGGGTGGTGGCGTTGCCTTCGTCGTCGGTGACGGTGACGGTGAAGCTGTCGGCGCCGTGCCAGTCGGCCACCGGGGTGTAGCTCCAGGCGCCGGTGGCGGGATCGATGCTGGCGGTGCCGTGCGCGGCCGGGGTGCTGACGCCAAATACCGTGCCGTCGAGCAGGCCGTCGGCGTCGCTCGCCGTCAGCGTGCCGGTCAGTGCCGTGTCCTCGGCGCCGACTGCGCTGGTGTCGCCGCCTATGGTGGTGGCATCGTTGGCCGGCGTGACGGTGACCGTGACCGTGGCGGTCTCGGTGATGCCGGCCGGGCTGGTGACCGTGTAGCTGAAGCTGTCGGTGCCGTGGAAGTTGGCGTCCGGGGTGTAGCCCAGGGTGCCGTCGGGGTTGATGGCGACGCTGCCGTGGCCGGCGGCGCCCACTGCCGTGACCGTGGGCGTGCCTTCGAAGCTGTCGTTGGCCAGGACGGCGATGGTGACCGGGCTGTCTTCCGTGGTGCTGACGCTGTCGTTCGTGATGTCCACCACGGCATTGACCGTGAGGCTGATGACCTGGGTGGTGGCGTTGCCTTCGTCGTCGGTGACGGTGACGGTGAAGCTGTCGGCGCCGTGCCAGTCGGCCACCGGGGTGTAGCTCCAGGCGCCGGTGGCGGGGTCGATCGTGGCCGTGCCGTGCGCGGCCGGGGTGCTGACGCCAAATACCGTGCCGTCGAGCAGGCCGTCGCTGTCGCTGGCGGTGAGCGTGCCGGTCAGTGCCGTGTCCTCGGCGCCGACTGCGCTGGTGTCGCCGCCTATGGTGGTGGCGTCGTTGGCGGGGGGAGCTGCAGGAACCGGGGGCGTCTTGTCCGCGACGCCGTCGTCCGCCGTGCTGCCTCCCGTGTCGTTTGCCGTGTTGTCCGTCGCACCCGCACCATTGCGACCGCCGTCGTCGCCCTGCCCTCCCTCGCGGGTGGCAAACTCGTAACCCAGCGGGTCTATCGCCTCGGCAATGCGCAATAGCTGAACGAAGGAATGGCCATCGTCCACCCGACCGAACACGGCGGGCCTGCCGGCAGCGGTTTCCTCGAGCAAGCGGTCGAGGCTGCTGCCTTCCGCGATGGCACGTGAGATGTCTTCCAGTTCGCCAAGGCTGCCGGGCATGAGCGCCCCTTCGCGTGCATCCGCGATGCGTCCGCCGAGGACCATTTCATCCAGGGTGACGGTTTCCTTGTCACGCAGGAAGTACGCCACACCGTCATTCAGTGCGAGTTCGACCCGCCCCCCCTCGGGGGTCTGGATTACGTCGCCTTCATATACCGGGTCGCCGAGCTTGAGCACCCGGATCGTTCCGTCCGTCCCCTTGGCAGTGACCCTGCCTTCAATTGCCGACACCTTGCCAACGTAATCGCCTGCATCTGCCATGATCGATACTCCGGACGGAACTGGGAAATGCTGGCGACTCTACCCCCTGGCGGCAAGGACCGCCATTGGACCAAAGGACAATACCGGGGGAGCCTCAGGACGGCCGCTGGCCGTTGAGCATCAGAGCGAGATGGAGTCTGTCGCGCGCCTTGAGCTTCTGGAAAACCGAGCCGACGTGGGCTTTGACGGTGCGTTCGGTTATGCCGCACTGGCGGGCGACTTCCTTGTTGCTGGCACCGCTTGCCACGGCCCTGGCGACTTCTACTTCCCGTTTCGTCAGCGCCGACATTGGGCTCCCCTCGCCAGAAACGGGTCCAAGCGGCAGCCTGGCGACCGGGAGTCGTGAAATGGCCGCCCGGGTAGAGACGACCAGCCGCTTCATCAGGGACTCGCCGATCCAGAGTCCGCCGGCCTCGATCACGCCGGCGATCTGACGCAAACTGGCCGCCGTCGCATGTGCATTGCAATAGCCGCGCACACCGGCGGAAAACAGGCTCAGCGCTTCATCGCCATCGGGCTGGTCGGCAAGCACGATAACGCGGACTTCGCCGAGCGACTGGTAAAGCTGCGCAAGCTGGTCTGTCGCAGCTTGCGCTCCGTCGAGGCGCAGCCAGACCACTGCCTTGCTCCGGGATACTTTTGTCGCCGCCTTCAGGCTGGTCACTTCGGCGGCCGGGAAAGCAACCCGCCAACGAGGCAGGGCCTCGCCCGTCGGCGAAACAAACAAATGGCGGGCTGAGGACCGGGCTGGCACTGCGGTCAACGCTCGGTCAGCGCACCCTGCTTGGCTCTGAGCACCGGCTTCAGCAAATAGGCAAGGATACTTTTCTGTCCGGTGATGATATCGACTTCGGCGACCATGCCGGGAATGATTGGCAAATTGGCGCCAAGTCGGGACTTGTTGGTACGCACCCTGACGAGGAAGAAGGTATTTCCCTTTTCATCGGTAATGGAGTCGGCACCGATATGTTCCAGTTTCGCCTCGAGTCCGCCATAGGTCGAAAAGTCGTAGGCCGTGAATTTGACCATCGCCGGTTGTCCGGGTCGCAGGAAGGCAATGTCCTTGGGTGCCACCTTCGCTTCCAGGATAAGGGCATCGTCAAGCGGAACTACCTCCACCAGGTCACGACCGGGCTGGACCACGCCACCTACCGTGTTCACCAGAAGTCGGCTGACCGTGCCCTTGACCGGCGAGCGTATCGCCGCATGTTTCACCTTGTCGGCCAGGCCCACGCCGCCTTCGGTGAAGGCATTTAGTTTGGCCATCGTCTCGGCCAGATCCTTGCGCACTTCGTTGCGCGCGTTCAGTTCGACTTCCTCGATCTTGCGCGAGGCCTCCGACATCGCGGCCTGGGACCGCAGTATCTGTGCCGAGGCCATGTCGCGCTCCCCGCGGAAACGGGAGGTATCACGCTCCAGTCGCAGCAGTTCGACCTCGGATACAGCGCCGGAATCAATCAGGGGCTTGGTGACAGCCAGTTCCTTGGCGGTGAGTTCGTAAGCCTGCGATGCCTGCTCGCGCTTGAAGCGCATTTCGGAGAGCTCCTGCTGGCGTTGTATCAACTGTTGCCGGGCAATCGAGATCTGCGCTTCGACGTTCGAGCGAGCGGTCTGGTACAGCCGCTGTTCGTCCTGCACGGTTTTTGGATCCTCGACCATGACTTCCGGCGGCGGCACGAAGGGCAATCCTTCCGCCAGCGCGCGCAATCGAGCCACCTTGGCTGTAAGGGCGAGGTATTGCGACCGATTTTCGCGAACGGACGACTCGAAGCGGGTCGGGTCGACCCGCAACAGGATCTGCCCGGCTTCGACCACCTGGCCTTCTTTTACATTGATTTCGGCCACGATTCCGCCGTCCAGGCTTTGCAGTATCTGGATCTGGCTGGAAGGAATCACCTTGCCTTCGCCTTTGGTGATTTCGTCGATCAGCGCCACGGCTGTCCACATGATGAACAGGGCAACGGCTATCAGGATCGTCTTGACCAGGACCCTGGCCCGCAGGGGCTCCTGATGAATGATGAAATAGTCGGCGTCCTGGACGAAATCCGCCTCCCGGTTTTCCGGGCTTTCCTTCCAGTCGGCAAGCCAGCGCTCCACGTACGGCTGCACCCGCATCCTGACTGCTTCAAGCCACCCCTGGAGGCCGATGATCACCGCCATCAAGCGTTGTGCCACGGTTTGCAGGTTCATGATGCGCGCCCGACCCGTCCCGCCTGCAAGGATTCGATGACTTCCTGCCGCGGGCCGTCCTTGACCACCTTGCCGTCATCGATCACGATCATCCGCTCCGCCAGGTCGATCAGGCTGACACGATGGGTCACCAGTACCATCGTCTTCTGTTCCATGAACCGTTTCAGGCTCTCCTTGAACTGGTTTTCAGAGGTGAAATCCATGGAACTGGTCGGTTCGTCGAGCAACAGCACCGGTGGATCGAGCAGCATGGCACGGGCAATGGCGACACCTTGCCGCTGCCCGCCCGACAGCGATGCGCCACGCTCACCGATAACCATGTCATAGCCTTCGGGGTGGCGATTGACGAACTCAGACAAGCCGCCGACTTCGGCGGCCGTGACCACCGCGAGGTCGTCAGCATAGGGTGCGCGCAGGGCAATGTTTTCGCGCAGGCTGCCGTAGAACAACAGGGTGTCCTGCTCGACATAGCCCACATTGCGCCTGAGATCGGCCGGATCGAGTTGCCGGAGATCTACGCCGTCCAGCAGCACCGCCCCTTCCGTCGGCTGGTAGAGCCCGAGCATGAGCTTGTGCAGGGTCGTCTTGCCGGAACCGACCCGGCCGAGGACTACCACCCGCTCGCCGGGCTTGATGCGAAACGAGACATCGCGCAAGACTTCCTGGCTGTGCCCGGGATAGGCGAAACTTACATTTCGGAACTCGATCTCGCCGTGGATCTCCGGACGATGGACGAATGAGGATTCCTCCGCCCGCTCCCCGGGCGTCGTCATGGTCCTTTCCAGGCCGGCCAGCGCCGTCTTGGCATTTTCGAACTGCATCAGCAAGCCGACAACCTGCCCCAGAGGCGCCATCGCACGTCCTGCCAGCATGGTGCACGCGATCAATCCGCCCATCGTGAGCCAGCGTTCGTGGATCAGGTAAACACCACCGATGATGATCATCAGATTGACCAGTTGCGATATCGACGAAGCACCGTTCATCGCCGAGGCCGACAGCAGACGCAGGCGGGCACTGGTACGCGCCAGAAATGCAGCCGTGCTTTCCCACTTGGCCTGCATCAGGCCCTCGGCCCCGTTGGCCTTGATGGTTTCCAGCGCGGTAAGGCTTTCGATCAGCGTCGCGTTGCGCATGGCGGAGGCACGGAAGGTTGTTTCCGAAAGCTCGCGCATCTTGTACTGGATCACATAGCTGTAGATAAGCACGCCGACGATGCCCAGAACCGGAAACACGACCAGCGGCCAGGAGATCCAAAGCATCACCGCAAGGAACATCACCGTGAAGGGCAGATCGATCACCGCGGTGACCGTTGCCGACGCGATGAAATCCCTGATGGTTTCGAACGCGCGCAGGTTGGCCGCGAACGAACCTACCGAGGCCGGCCGATGCGCGAGGCGCATGCCCAGCACGCGCTCCATGATGAGGGACGACAGTTTCAGGTCGATGCGGGAACTGGCGAGATCGACGAAGTGCCCGCGCAGCAGGCGGATCACATAGTCCATGCCGAACACCAGCAGCAGGCCGGCACTCAGCATCCACAGTGTTTCGATCGCGTTGTTGGGCACCACGCGGTCATAGATGTTCATCGTGAACACCGGCATCGCGAGGGCGAAGACATTGATCAGGGCCGCAGCACCGATGATGTCGCGATAGACCGGCAACTGCTCCAGTATCGCCCCCCAGAACCAGTGGCGCTGAGTAACTTCGACGACTTCCGGCGACCGCTGGTCGAAACGGAAGTGCGGGCGGGCAAAAATGGCGATGCCGGTATAGCGCGTCGCCAGTTCTTCCCGCGGCATCGTCACGGCACCTTGTCCGGTATCGGGAAAGAGAAGGCGGGCGAGGCTGCCCGACTCATCCCATCCCAGCAGGATGCAGGCTTCATTGCCCTTGAGCAAGAGGATGACCGGCAATAATGCGGTGTCGATCTTGTCCAGCGCGCGCCGCACCAGCTTGCTGGCAAAGCCGGCGCGCTGCGCCGCCCGAACGAAAAGCGAAGGCGTCAAGCCTTCCGCCGGCAGCGGCAACCCGGCGGTCAGCGCAGCATGGGTGCTTGGCCGCCCATGGATCCGGGTCAACTCAACGAGGCAGTCGAGCAGCGGATCGTGGTGCAGGCGATCTTCCCGGACCCCTTCAACCCGAGTGTAGAGGCCGAGGCGCCGCTCCGGCCCGGGAAACTCGGCGTCAGTGCTTTGCCGACGCTCGCTCCCGTCCCAGTGCGAATCCGCGCTCATGCCTTGCATGCTTTCCGGTTGCCTCGGACTCGATCAGGTCGATTCATCTTGGATGAGAAACACTACTCTGGACTGGAGTATGGATTATGCCTCCAAACCCAGACAGGACAACTCTCGACCAGAACGCATCGGCGCGCCTAGCCGGTACCCGACGCGGAGTCAGCTACGACCTGTCGCAAGGATGGCCCCTTCAACATCGGCAGGCCGCGAATCCGCACGAAAAAAAACGGGCGCCCCGCAAAGGACGCCCGTCGTTTGGAACAACGCTCAACCCGCCAGCGCGGCCTTGATCTGTTCGAGGGTCGAAGGATCGTCGATCGTCGTCAGGTCGCCGGCGTCGCGCCCTTCGGCCAGCGCCTGGATGGAACGGCGCAGCATCTTGCCGGAACGGGTTTTGGGCAGGCCGGTGACGAAGTGCACGCGCTTCGGTCGTGCGATGGCGCCGAGGTTTCCGTCGACCACCTTCTTGATTTCCGCTTCCAGCGCCGCACGCAATTCCGGGGTGGCGATCCGTGCCGGATCCTTGACCACGGCGAAGGCGACGGGCTCCTGACCCTTCAACTGGTCATTGACGCCGACTACGGCAACTTCGGCCACGGCATTGTGGCCTTGCACGGCTTCCTCGATCTCGCGGGTGCCCAGGCGATGGCCGGCGACGTTGATCACGTCGTCGGTGCGGCCGAGGATGTAGTGGTAGCCCTCGTCGTCCTTGATGCCCCAGTCGAACGAGGAATACACCTGCGGTTCCTTGAACAGGCTGAAATAGGTGCTGACGAAACGTTCGTCATCACCCCAGATGGTCGACAGGCAGCCCGGCGGCAGTGGCGGGACGATGCCGACGATGCCCTTCTCGTTGGCGTCGCATTCCGTGCCGTCCTCGCGGAAGATGCGCAGGTCGTAGCCATAGACCGGGAAGCTCGGGGTGCCGAACTTGATCTTGGTGTCCTCGATGCCACGCACCGTCGACAGGATCGGCCAGCCCGTTTCGGTCTGCCAGTAGTTGTCGATCACCGGCAGCTTGAGTTCGCCCATGATCCATTCGTGGGTCGGCTGGTCCAGCGGCTCGCCGGCCAGGAACAGGTGCTTGAGGGTGGACAGATCGTACTTGTGCAGCCAGCTGTTGTCGCTTTTCTTCAGCACGCGCACGGCGGTCGGTGCCGAGAACATCACGGTAACCTTGTACTTCTCGACGATCTGCCACCAGATGCCCGGATCGGGACGGATCGGCGTGCCTTCGTACATGATGGTAGCCATGCCGGCGATCAGCGGACCATAGATGATGTAGCTGTGCCCGACCACCCAGCCGATGTCCGAGGTCGAGAACATGGTCTCGCCCGCGCCGCCGGTAAAGATGTGCTTCATCGATGCCGCCAGGGCAACGGCATAGCCGCCGGTATCGCGTTGCACGCCCTTGGGCTTGCCCGTGGTGCCGGATGTGTAGAGGATGTAGGAGGGCTCGCTGGACTCCATCCACTCGCAGGGAACCTCGGCATTCATATGCTGTGCGCGCAGTTCGGCATAGTCGACATCGCGCCCGGCGACGCGCGGCCAGCCCTTGTCGAGGCCGCGATCGATCATCAGCACCTTTTCGGGCGGGAACTCCGCGAGCTTGCAGGCTTCATCGAGCAGGTGCTTGTAGGGCACGGCCTTGCCGCCGCGCATGCCGGCGTCGCTGGAGACGATCAGCTTGGGCTTGGCGTCGTCGATGCGCGTGGCCAGCGAACCCGAGGCAAAGCCGCCGAACACCACCGAATGGATGGCGCCGATCCGGGCGCAGGCGAGGATGGCGAAGGTCGCTTCGGCAATCATCGGCATGTAAACCAGCACGCGGTCGCCGCGACCGACGCCGAGCGACTTCATGATCGCCGCCGTGCGCATGACTTCGGACTTCAACTCGGCGAAGGTATAGCTCTTTTCCTCGTCGGTTTCGGTCGAGATGTAGACCAGGGCCCGGTCGTTGGGTCGCGTGGCCGCATGGCGATCGACCGCGTTGTGGCAGAGGTTGGTCTTGCCACCGGTGAACCATTTGGTAAATGGCGGGCGGGAAAAGTCGCAAATCTGCTGGGGTGGCGTCTGCCAGTCGATCAATTTGGCCTCTTCGGCCCAGAATTCATCGCGTTGGTTGATCGAGCGCTTGTGAAACTCCGCATACTTTCCCATGACGATCCTCGCTTGGTTGTGTTTTGCTGTGGTTGATGTGTTGGCTTTTGACTTGCCGGCTCAGGCGGCGATATTCACTACGACTCGCCCCTTGACCCGTCCCTGCAGATAATCATCGAACGCGGCGGGCAGGTCATCGAAGGCGATTTCGCGCACCATCGGGCTCGATCCTGGCGCCAGATGTGCCGGCCGCATGTCGGTGGCCAGATGCTGCCAGACCGCCGTTCTCTGAGGCATCGAACAATTCACCGAATCGATGCCAAGGAGGCTTACGCCGCGCAAGATGAAGGGCATGACCGTGGTGTTGAGGGTGTGGCTGGCGGCCAGGCCGATCGAGGCCAGTGCCCCGCCGACTTTCATGGTGCTGGCCATCCAGGCCAACACGTCGCCACCGAGATTGTCGACCGCGCCGGCCCAGGTTTCCTTGCCCAGCGGCTTGATCTTGGCCAGATCCAGCGACTGGCGCAACATGACTTCCTTTGCGCCCAACCCGGTCAGGTAGCCGGCTTCTGCTTCCTTGCCGGTCAATGCAACGACGTGATAGCCGCGCTTGGCCAGGATTTCGATGGCAATGCTGCCGACGCCGCCCGTGGCGCCGGAAACGATCACCGGACCCTTGGCCGGCGTGAGGCCATCGTGCTCCATGCGTACCACCGCCAATCCGGCGGTGAAACCAGCGGTTCCAAGCGCCATCGCGTCGCCGCGCGACAAGCCGGCTGGCAGCTTCACCACCCAGTCGGCGGGCAGGCGGGCCATCTCGGCATAGCCCCCGTGATGGGCCACTCCGACGTCGTAGCTGGTGGCGAGAACCTCATCTCCCGGCTTGAAACGGGGATCGGCACTGGCCGTAACGCTCCCGGCCAAATCGATGCCACCGATGCATGGAAAGCGGCGGATGATGCGTCCCGCTCCCGTTGCAGCCAGGGCGTCCTTGTAGTTGATGCTCGAATGCGTGACGGCGATGGTGACTTCGCCAGGATCGAGCTGCGCTTCGTCCATTTCGACAAATCGGCTGGCAACCTTTCCGTCTTCCTGATTAATCAGGTAAGCCTTGAAACCCACAGTAGCCTCCTCGAATCCATGCCACACCCGAAGGTTGGCCATATCGCTCGGATACTGCCCCCGGCGACGCCGGGGACATAATTGTTTTTATTGACGTTGCAAGGATTAATTATAGCCAGAGCAGGCTTACGGAGCGCTGAACGGGCAAGAGCAGGGGTTTACAGGTTTGGCCGGTCGGTGTTATGGTCCGGCCCCATGCAAGTAATACCCCTAAAAATTACGGGAGTTTTGCTCCTGGCCGCGGTTCTGATTTCCCCCGCAGCCCATGCCGACGAAGCCGTCGTTGTGCCGCCCCAACCCATGGTTTCGTTTGTTGATCGCGCGACGGCAACGGCGCAGGATGCAATAGATCAGGCCATGGATCTGCTCGGCATCCGCTACCGGCGCGGCGGCAGTTCGCCCGAAGCGGGCTTCGATTGTTCGGGGTTTGTCAGCCACGTCTTCCGCGAGGGTCTCGGCTTGGTCCTGCCACGCAGTTCGCGGGAAATGAGCAAGACCGGCGAAATCATCCCTCGTGACGAGCTCAAGCCCGGTGACTTGGTCTTTTTCAATACCATGCGCAAAGCCTTCTCGCATGTCGGTATCTATCTTGGCGACAACCAGTTCGTGCACGCCCCGCGCAGTGGCGGTTACGTCCGTATCGAGGACTTGCGAGACGGGTACTGGATGAAACGCTTCAATGGTGCACGCCGGGTCAATCCCTGATACCTGCCCTAGCCAAATCCTGACAGCCAGCGTCGAGCTGGCTTTATTTCGACTTGTAATTGCGAATGATTCTTAATACAATACCGGCGCTGACCAATTTTTAACTGGATCCCGACCATGAAACAGACCTTCACTCGCTTCCTTTTTCCGGCAGTGCTCGCGATTGCCGCCACTGCCTCCAGCGGCCAGGACAAGGTTCTCAACCTGTATTCCGCCCGCCATTACCAGACGGATGAAGCGCTCTACGCAAATTTCACGAAGCAAACCGGCATCAAGATAAATCGCATCGAGGCCAAGGAAGACGAACTGCTGGAACGCATCCGCAACGAGGGCGCCAATAGTCCGGCCGACATCTTCCTCACCGTCGATGCCGCACGCTTGGCCAAGGCCGACGAACTCGGCCTGTTCGCCCCGGTCAGGTCGAAACTGCTCGAAGACCGGATTCCGGCCAACCTGCGCAGCCCGGACTGGTTCGCCTTCTCCACCCGCGCCCGCGTCATCGTCGCCAATCGCGAGCAGGTAAAAGTCGAGGACGTGCAGAACTACGAGGACCTGGCCAACCCGAAACTCAAGGGCAAGGTCTGTTCGCGTTCCGGCAGCCATCCCTACAACATCTCGTTGATGGCGTCGTTGATCGCCCGCATGGGTGAAGAAAAGGCCGAACAATGGGCGCGTGGCGTGGTTGCCAACTTCGCCCGTGCGCCCAAGGGCGGCGACACCGACCAGATCAAATCCGTGGCTGCCGGGGAATGCGGCGTGGCGGTTTCCAACACCTACTACCTCGCGCGCCTGCTGCGCTCGGAAAAGCCCGAGGATCGCCGCATGATGGAACGCGTCGCGATCATCTGGCCGAACCAGAAGGGCGTTGGCGCGCATATCAACATTTCGGGCGGCGGCATGCTGAAAAGCGCTCCGAACAAGGAGTCAGCGGTCAAGTTCCTCGAATACCTGGCCAGCGACGATGCGCAGCGCTACTTCGCCGACGGCAACAACGAGTGGCCGTCGGTACCCACGGTGGCAGTCAAGAACTCGGCGCTGGAGGCGATGGGCAAGTTCAAGGCAGACCCGCTACCGGTTGCCGCGCTGGCGAAGAATGCCGCTGCGGCACAGCGCACCTACGACCGGGCCGGATGGAAGTAAGCCTCACTAGCTAGCATCGCGCTGGCGGCACCCCGTGTCGCCAGCGCCGACTTCTGCCCGACATTGTTCGTGCGGACGAAACAATCTGTTTCCGCCCACCGGTATCGCGTGAAGAAGGAATTGCCTATAGTGCGCCTTCTTTCAACGCCATCGGAGAACAGCATGTCCAAGCCCGAAATCGCCGCAAAATCACCCTTCGCCGTCACTGTTGAAAAGGGCAAGGATTATTACTGGTGCTCCTGCGGCAAGAGCAAGTCGCAGCCCTTCTGCGACGGCAGCCACAAGGGTTCGGAATTCACGCCAGTCAAGTACACGGCGGACGAAAGCAAGGCCGTGTATTTCTGCGGCTGCAAGCACAGCGCCAACGGCGCACTGTGCGATGGCAGCCACAAGTCCCTTTAGCGCGAAATAAATCGGTCGGAGCGATGAGTAATGGTGGGGGGAGGGGGGGGGGACCGGGGCCCCCCGGGGGGGAGGGGAGGGGGGCGAGCCGTCAATTCGCCTTTCGCGTGTTTCATACTCTGCGGGTGACGCTCACTGCCAAGTGCGTCAACAGGAACTTACCTCACTGCGCCCGGCGGATATCTGCCGGGCCAGCAGGATGATAGGCAACAGGCCAACGACGACGATCGCCAGCGCAGCCGTCGAAGCTTCCGCCAACCGCTCGTCGGCCGCCAGGGTGAAGGTCTGGGTCGCCAGCGTGTCGAAATTGAAGGGCCGCATCACCAGCGTGGCAGGGAGTTCCTTCATCACATCGACGAACACCAACAGTGCTGCTGTAAGGAGGCTGCCGCGCATCAGCGGCAGATGCACCCGGCGCAGGGTTTCGCCCGGACTGCTGCCCAGGCTTTGCGCCGCCGCCTCCATGCTCGGCGTGATGCGACCCAGGCCGGCTTCGACCGTTTGCAGCGCAATCGCCAGGAAGCGCGCCAGATAGGCGTAGACGAGTGCAGCGATGCCGCCCGTCAGGATGAGACCCGGGTTGGCCCCCGTCAGTTGCTGCCATAGCGTCGCCAGCCAGTGGTCGAGCCGTGTCACCGGAATAAGGACACCGACCGCGATCACCGAACCCGGCACGGCGTAGCCCAACCCGACCACCCGGTTCGCCAGCACCGAAAGCTTGCGCCCATCGCGCGCGGCAAAACCGAGCAGCAGTGCCAGCAGGGCGGCAAGCGCCGCAGCCAGCGCCGCCAGCACGAAGCTGTTACGCGCCAGGACGAGGAAGCGCCCGGCAAAACCCACCGATTCATCTCCGGCCTCGCCCAGCGCGAGGCGCAACAGCAGTAGCGCCGGCAACACGAATCCGATCGCGACCGGAATCGTGCAACCGATCTGGGCCAGCAGCGCATGCCCCCCGGTAAGTATCTGGCGCGTCGCGCGGCGGCGGCCGCTGCTGTCGTGGTAGCGGGCACGACCGCGGCTGACGCGTTCGAGCAGGATCAACAGCGAAACGAAGCCGAGCAGCGCGGCGGCGAGTTGGGCCGCGGCGACGCGATCGCCCAGCGAGAACCACGCGCGGTAGATGCCGGTGGTGAATGTCTGTACCGCGAAGTAGGCCACGGTACCGTAATCGGCGAGCGTTTCCATCAACGCGAGCGCCATGCCGGCGGCAATTGCAGGCCGCGCCAAAGGAATCGAGACACGCCAGAAGCCCTGCCAGGGATTGAGGCCCAGGGCGCGGGCCGCCTCGATCATGCCGCCGGCGCGCTCCAGGAAAGCGGTGCGCACCAGCAGGTAGACATAGGGATAGAGCACGCAGGAAAACAGCACGATGGCGCCGCCCAGCGAACGCACTTCCGGGAACCAGTAGTCATCCTTGTGCCAGCCGAAAGTCTCGCGCAGACCGGTCTGTACCGGACCGACGAACTGCAGGAAATCGGTATAGGTGTAGGCCAGCACATAGGCCGGCATCGCCATCGGCAGCAACAACGCCCATTCGGCGATACGCCGCCCCGGAAAATCGTTGAGCGCCACCAGCCAGGCAGCGCCGGTACCCATGGCGGCAACACCGATGCCGACCCCAAGGCACAGCCAGACGGAGTTCGCGACATACTCCGGCAGGACCGTCGCCATCAGGTGGCCCCAGGTATCGCCGGTTCCGGCGGTAAAGAGATTGACGCCGACCGCGAGCACCGGCAGCGCTACCAGAACCGCGAGCGCGAGCGAAAGAACCTGGAGCGGAGAGAATGGAAATGGGCGGGACACGACCGGCCGATTATAATTGAGACTCATTCTCCACCATCGGCAAGTAACGCAACGACCATGTCATTGCTCGAAGTAGACCGCGTCAGCCATGCCTACGGCAAGCAGGCCGTGGTGAGCGATCTGTCGTTCGACCTGGCGCCAGGCGAGATCGCCTGCCTGCTCGGATCGTCGGGCTGCGGCAAGACGACCATGCTGCGACTGATCGCCGGTTTCGAAATGCCGTCTGCGGGCAGCATCCGGCTCAACGGCGTGACCATCGCCAGCGAAAAGGCGCAAATGCCTGCCGAGGCACGCCGCATCGGCATGGTGTTCCAGGACTACGCATTGTTTCCGCACCTGTCGATCGCCGACAACATCGGCTTCGGCCTGCGCGAAAAGTCGGCGCTGGCGCGACGGCAGCGCGTCGATGAAATGCTGGACCTGATCGGCCTGTCCGGTCGCGGCGAACGCTATCCCCACGAACTGTCCGGCGGCCAGCAGCAGCGCGTGGCGCTGGCCCGGGCGCTGGCGCCGCAACCGCACCTGTTGCTGCTCGATGAGCCATTCTCCAACCTCGATGTCGAACTGCGCGAACGCCTTTCCCTCGAAGTGCGCGAGATCCTCAAGCGCGCCGGCATGGCGGCGATACTGGTCACCCACGACCAGAACGAGGCGTTCGCCGTGGCCGATGTCGTCGGCATCATGCGTGCCGGGCGCATCGAGCAGTGGGACACGCCCTACAACCTGTATCACCGCCCGGCCACGCGCCACGTCGCGGATTTCATCGGCCAGGGCGTATTCCTGTCGGGAGAGGTCCTGTCGAAACAGGTGGTGGAAGTGGAACTGGGCAGGCTGGATTCCGAAGTGCCGATGGATTGTGGCTCGAGTTGCGCAGAATGCCAGCGTGAGTGCCGGCTCGATGTGCTGCTGCGGCCCGACGACGTGATCCACGACGATGCCAGCGAGGTCAAGGCCGAAGTCGTCGCCAAGGCTTTTCGCGGCGCCGAGTTCCTTTACACCCTGCGCCTTGCGTCGGGCGTGCAGGTCCTGTCCCTGGTCCCATCGCACCACAACCATGCCATCGGTGAAAGGATCGGCATCCGACTCGATGTCGACCACGTGGTCACCTTCAAGCAAGTCTGATTGCCAATGATTCCCTGGCTGCCTCCAGAGCCAGTGTTTCCCGCTCTCGCCAAGGCCCTGGCCGAACCCAACGGACTGCTCGCCGCGGGTGGCGACCTGAGTCCGCAACGCCTGCTTGCCGCCTACCGGCGCGGCATCTTCCCCTGGTTCTCAGCCGGCGATCCGATCCTCTGGTGGAGTCCGGACCCGCGCATGGTGCTGCTGCCAGAGCAGTTGAAGATTTCCCGCTCGCTGGCGAAGACCTTGCGCAACGGCGACTACCAGGTGCGACTGGACACGGCCTTCGACGACGTCATCCGCGCCTGCGCCAGCCGCCCGCGTGCGGGACAGCCCGGAACCTGGATCACCGATGAAATGCAGGAGGCCTACGGCGAACTGCATCGCCTTGGCCATGCCCACAGCGTCGAAACCTGGATCGATGGTGCACTGGCCGGGGGCCTTTACGGCATTGCGATCGGCCGGGCCTTCTACGGTGAATCCATGTTCGCCGACCGGCGCGACGCATCGAAGATCGCCCTCGCCCATTTGTGCGCTTACCTCAAACAGCGCGGATTCGGCATAATCGACTGCCAGATGGAAACCCGACACCTTGCCTCGCTAGGCGCCCGACCGATAGCCCGCCGTGATTTCGCCGCGCGGCTGGACGAGTTGTGCGTGTCGGGCGACGGGCCGGGACGATGGCCGGCAGCGGCGATGGACGGCTACTTCCGGCCCGCGGCATGACCCCAGCATGACTTACCTGCGCGACCTGCCGCCCTTCCCGCTGCTGCAGTTCTATGCGACCGCACCCTATGGCTGCTCCTACCTGCCCGGGCGCATCGCGCGTTCACAAGTAGCCACACCCACCCACCTGATCGACAGCGCGACCTATAGCGATTTGGTGCGGGCCGGTTTCCGCCGCAGCGGTGTGTTTACCTACCGCCCCTATTGCGACGCCTGCCGCGAATGCCAGCCGGTACGGCTCGACGTGAATGCCTTCGTGCCCAATCGCAGCCAGCGCCGCGCGCTGGTCCAGCATGCCGGGCTCACCGCGCGCGAATGCAGCCTGACCTTCCGCGAAGAGCACTACCAGCTCTACCAGCACTACCAGGCCGCGCGCCATTCCGGCGGCGGCATGGACCAGGACAGCCGCGACCAGTACGCCCACTTCCTGCTGCAGACCCACGTGGACAGCAGGCTCATCGAATTCCGCGAAGGTGACGTGTTGCGCGTCGTCTGCATAATCGACGTGCTGGCCGACGGTCTTTCGTCCGTCTATACGTTCTACGATCCTGATGTGACGAATGCCAGTTACGGCACCTTCGCCATCCTCTGGCAGATCGCCCAGTGCCAGCACGTCGGCCTGCCCTGGCTCTACCTCGGCTACTGGATACGCGACAGCCGCAAGATGGCCTACAAGGCCCGGTTCCGGCCGCTTCAGGCCCTGCGCCACGGCGAGTGGCAGGCCGTCGAGGAGTAAAGGACTCTTCCCCCGGCCCCTTCTCCAGGAGAAGGGGTGACCACGGCTCGCTACGCTCGCAGGCTTTTGACGGGTCTGCCTTGGGACGGCCCGGCGGCAGACCATAAAAGTCGGCGCTGGCGACACGGCGACAATTGCCAGTCAGCGCGCCGTCGCGGTCTCCCGCCGCCGGTAGCCGCTCCACGCCGGCCAGATTGCCGCACCGAGTACCAGCGCAATCGCCGCCAACGGCCACAGCACGGGCCGATTCCACTCACTGCGACGCTGCTCGCGCAATGCGGCATCCACTCGCTGGTACTTCAGCGTGTTGTGGCCGACCTTGCTCGGCTTCCGATTGGCCAGCCAGGCGTGGCGCAAGCTGTAGTCCTTGGGATGGAATCCCCAGACCCAGGGGGCGTCATGACGCAGGATCGCCGTCATGCGGTCGATCAACTGCTGCCGTTCGGGACCACTGTCCATCGCTTTCATGCGTTCGAACAGCCGGTCGTATTCGGGGTTCACGTAGTTGGCGGCGTTCTCGCCCTGATGCTTGACCTTCGACTGCTTGCCGTGCAGCAGGAACATGAAGTTTTCCGGATCCGGATAATCGGCGTTCCAGCCGAAATAGAACAGTTGCACCGCGCCCTTGCGAACCTTCTCCTGGAAGCGGTTGTAGTCGGTGCTGCGTACCACCAGCTGCACATCGATCTTGGCGAACTGCTTGTTGAGCCAATCGATGCGGGCCTTGGCGCCGACACCGGTAGCCGTCGTGTCCAGGTTGATCACCAGCGGCTCGCCGCTCTTCGCATCGCGACCGTTGGGCCAGCCCGCCTCCGCCAGCAGCCGCTTGGCCTCCGCGACCGGCTTGCGTCGTGCCTGGCCGTCGACCGTGTCGTACTGGTACGGATTGATGCCTTCGACCCCATCGCGATGCCCGAAAATGCCAGGCGGAATCGGGCCCTGCGCCGCGACGCCGCGACCGTTCTGGAAGATCGATATGAACTCTTCCTGATCGATGGCGATGGAGATCGCATGGCGCAGCTTGCGTGCCCGCTCCGCCGTTGCCGGATCGGCGCCACCGACCAGCGGATCAAGCCAGTTGAAGCCCATGTAGAAACTTGATGTCGCCACCGAGGTGGTAAGCACGATGCCCTGGGCACGCATGTCGTCCGACAACGTGATTTCGCCACCGGTCACCTGTACGGCCTGGTCGAAGGAGTCGGAAGAAATGCCCGATGCATCGTAATAACCCTGCAGGAACTTGTTCCAGTATGGAATCTGCTCCTTCTCGCGGGTGAACACCACCTTGTCGATGAAAGGCAGTACCTGGCCGCAATCCTTCAGCAAGCCCGCTTCCTGGTCTCCACCCTCCCCTTCGCAGGGATAGGTCTCGCGGCGGAAGTTCGGATTCTTTTCCAGCACCATGCGAGCGTTGGGATTGTTCTCCGTCAGCATGTAGGGTCCGGTGCCGATCGGATACCAATCCAGCGTGAGGTTCTTCTCCGCCATGCCGGGCTGGCTGTGGAATCTGTCGGCTTCCCAGGGCATGGGCGCGAAAAAGGGCATCGCCAGCCAGTAGAGGAATTGCGGGTATTTCCCCTTGACGCGGATGCGGTAGCGGTAGCGGTCGATGGCCTCGACCCCTTCCAGCCTGTGCTGGCGCAAGTCGATCCATGCCTGATCCTTCTCCTGCTTGAGGCGCTTCGCCAGATCGCCCAATCCCACGATGTATTCGTCCATCAGTCCGAAAATGGGCGAGTGCAGGCGCGGATGGGCCAGGCGCTTCAAGCCATACACGTAATCGTCGGCGGTCAGTTCCCGCGTGTCGCGCAATTTGAAGTCACCCAGAGTGACGATGCCGGCAAGATCGGTGGCTGTCAGGGCGTGGTAAGCAGGCTCGCCGGAAGCGGTGCGCGCAAAGGCCGGATGCGGCTGATAGCGGATGCCCGGCCTGATGGCGATCACGTAGTCGGTAAACGCGATCCGAGCCGGATCGACATCGTCGCCCAACGGGCGTGCCCGCGCGTCCAGATAACGTGCTTGTGGCACCGCCTCGGCGGTTGCGGCGACGAGCGTGTAGGGACGCTTCAGGTAGTGGTACTGCAAGGGTGGCTCGTAAACCTGCGCCGTGAACGTGATTTCGTCCTCGCTGTAGGACTGGACGGGATCGAGGTGCTTGGGGCGGTCCGTGAATGCACTGTAGAGGATGTTGCGCCCCCTGTCCGACGCCGGATAGGGATCGTTCCAGGCGCTGCCGCACCCCACGAGCAACAGGACAAGAAGGCTGGCGATGGCGCTACGCATGACGGTGAGTTTAGCCGATCCGCTATAATCCGCCGCTGGATTCAACCAAGGAAACAGCGATGGGATTTCTCGCCGGCAAACGCATACTGATCACCGGACTGATCTCCAACCGGTCGATCGCCTACGGGATCGCCAAGGCCTGCCACCGCGAAGGTGCCGACCTCGCCTTTACCTACCAGAACGACCGCGTTCGCGACCGCATCGCGAAATTTGCCGACGAGTTCGGCTCCAAGGCGATCTATGCCTGCGATGTCGCGGAAGACGCGCAGATCGATTCGCTTTTTGCCGACCTCGGCAAGCATTGGGACGGCCTTGACGGACTGGTCCATTCGATCGCCTTTGCACCCAACGAGGCGATCGAAGGCGACTTTCTCGACGGAATCTCGCGCGAATCGTTTCGAATCGCGCACGATGTCTCCTCCTACAGCTATCCGGCCCTGGCCAAGGCCGCCCGCCCGCTGCTGATGAAAGGCAACAACCCCGCATTGCTTGCGCTCAGCTACCTCGGCGCGGTGCGCACCATGCCCAATTACAACACCATGGGACTGGCCAAGGCCAGCCTCGAAGCGGCGACCCGCTATCTGGCCTTCTGCCTGGGTCCGCAAGGCATCCGTGCCAATGCGCTGTCGGCCGGTCCGATCAAGACTCTGGCGGCCTCGGGCATCGGCAACTTCGGCAAGCTGCTGGCCTACAATGCCCACCATGCCCCGTTGCGCCGCAACGTGACCATCGACGAGGTCGGCAACGCAGCCGCCTTCCTGCTCTCCGATCTTTCCAGCGGCATTACCGGCGAAATACTGTATGTCGATGGCGGCACGCACACGACCGCAATGGGCAACGCGGATCCCCTGCCGGGATAGGATCGCGCTGCGGGCGCCGACCGGCGAAAGCCACGGCGACCAGGTCCGCCAACCCGAAAAAAAGGCACCGCGACCCGGTGCCTTTTTTGTTGCGTCGGAAAGAACTAGCGTTCCTTTGTCTCCAGCGCCGCCTTGTTGATTTCCACCGGGTTGCCCGCCCTCAGGCTGGCCATCCAGGCAGCGAACTCTTCCTCCGCGATCAGGCTGGCATACTTCTGGGAAAGCGCGCGCGCTGCCGGATCATCCTTGCCGCTTTCCCCCGCCTTGACTGAAGCGATGCGATACAACGCATACCCGCGGCCGGGATAGGCGACGCCAACATGGGCTGGCAAGCTTGCGGTCCCCGCCGCAAATATCGCCCGGATCGACTCGGGCGGCAGTCCCGGAGCCTGGCTCCGACTCACGCTGCGGTTCGGCGACCACTTCACGTCGACCGCTTCGCCCCTGCTCAGGCGCGCCAACTTCTCTTCGCCATCCTTGATCGCCAGGGACGCCGCTTCCTCTCGAATCAGGCGCTTTTCGATCTCGGCCCTGACTGACTCCATGGGCTGCAAGGCAGCGGGCTTGTGTTCCAGCACGCGCGCCGATACCAGCGTCCCCGGCGCGACTTCGACCGCTTCGGTGTTGCGCTTGTTCTTCAGCGCATCGTCGCTGAACAGGGCACCCGACAATTTCGGGCTGTCGATGGTCGGCGCAAGCTTGCCGCCCTTGGCAATCCAGGACGTCTGGCGAACTTCCAGCTTCCACTTTTCCGCCGCCGGCTTGAGGCTGTCGGACTGCTCGTAAACCATGTTGCCAAAGGCCTCGGCCGCCTCCGCATATTTCTTGGTGCCGATTTCTCGCCTGAGTTCGGCCACGATCTCCGTTTTGACATCGTCGATCGATTTGATGCGCTCGGGACGGATGCCGGTGACACGAATGACATGAAAGCCGAAATCGGATCGAACGACGTCCGATACCTGGCCATCCTTCAGGGCAAATACCGTGTCCTCGAAAGCCTTCACCATTGCGCCACGGCCAAACCAGTCAAGATCGCCACCCTTTGCCGCAGAACCGGGATCCTGGGAATGCTGCTTGGCCAGCTTGGCAAAATCGGCCGGGGCCTTCCTTACCTGGCCCAGAAGCTCTTCCGCTTTCGCCTTGGCGGCATTCGCTTCAGCCTCCGGGGCATTCTTGTCGGCGCGAATCAGGATATGGCTGGCCCGCCGCGATTCAGCTTCCTTGAACCGGGCATCGTGCGTCTTGTAGTAGGCCTTGATGTCTTCGTCGCCGATAGCGGCCTGGGCCGCCAACGCGTCGCGACTCAGGACCAGGTATTCGGCGCGCACCTGTTCGGGCAGTTCGAACAGCTTGCGGTTGGCTTCGTAGTACTTTTGTACCGCATCGCCGGCAAGCTTGACCTTGCTCGTGAAGTTGTCCGGCACCAGTTGCAGTTCGCTGATCTCGCGCCGCTCGATTTGCGTCGCCGCCCAGCGGCCGGATGCAACGGTACCGACGATTCCTGCTTCCGTGACCGGGAGCGCCAGTTGTTGCACGGCGATATCCTGACGTACTCGGGCTTCGAACATTTCCTTGCTCATTCCTTGGGCCGCAACCAGGGCTTCGTAGCGCTCCTTGGAAAATTTCCCGTTGTCCTGCAATGAAGGAACGTTCGCGATGAACTGGATCAACTGCTGGTCACCGACCACCAGTTTGGCTTTGCGCGCCTGGTCCGCAAGCAAACGTTGGGTGATCAGGGAATCAAGCACTGCTCGCCGCATCTGCGGGGTCTCAAAAACTGCGGGATCGACCTTGCCACCAAGCTGCGTACGCATCCGGTCCTGTTGTTCGCGCATCGCCGCCTGCAACTCCTGCTGGCTGATCTTGCCGCCACCCACGGACGCGACAGCGATGTCGGAATCGGTGTTCCGCACATAGGACTCGACGCCCCAAAATGCAAACGGCAAAGTAATGAGCACAAGGAAAACCTGGGTAATCCTCTTGTTGTTGCGAACGATATCGAAAAGCATGCGCCGAAAGCCCTGTCCGTAATGGTGCACTCGCCGACAGATGTGCCGGGGAACAAATGCGAAAAAGGCGAACGGGAGTTCGCCTTTGTTCGGTGGTGGGTGCTGACGGGGTCGAACCGCCGACATTCGCCTTGTAAGGGCGACGCTCTACCAACTGAGCTAAGCACCCGCTGAACAGCCATTGCCCACTGCGGGCAACGGCCGCGATTCTATCAGTTCAGTGCCGGTCAGTGGGTGATTACCCCTGCTACTGCCGGATCGTCGGCGACCACTGCCACCGGCGTCGTCGAAGCGGGTTCCGGCAGCGGCTCGGGCATCCGTTCCAGGGCAAGTTCGAGCACCTTGTCGATCCAGCGCACCGGCAGGATTTCGATGCGATTCTTGATCGTGTCGGGAATCTCGGTCAGGTCCTTGACGTTTTCCTCCGGAATCAGCGCCAGCCGTATACCGCCACGAACGGCCGCGAGAAGCTTCTCCTTGAGGCCGCCGATCGGCAGGACTTCGCCACGCAAAGTGATCTCGCCCGTCATCGCGACGTCCGCGCGCACCGGGATCCCGGTCAGCACAGACACCAGCGCCGTGCAGATCGCGATGCCGGCACTCGGTCCGTCCTTGGGCGTTGCGCCTTCGGGCAGGTGAATGTGGATGTCGTTCTTCTGGTAGAAGTCATCGGCAATGCCCAGCGAATGGCTGCGCTTGCGCACCACGGAAAGCGCGGCCTGGATCGACTCCTGCATCACTTCGCCGAGCTTGCCGGTGGTCATGGTCTTGCCCTTGCCCGGCAGCGCGACCGTTTCGATGGTCAGCAACTCGCCACCGACCTCGGTCCATGCCAGTCCGGTAACCTGACCGACCTGGTTGTCCTTCTCGGCCATGCCGAAGCTGTAGCGGCGCACGCCGAGGAACTTGTCGAGATTCTTGGCATTGACCACGATCTTGTTCTTGCGCGCCTTCATCACCAACGATTTCACCACCTTGCGGCAGATCTTCGAAATCTCGCGCTCCAGCGCACGCACGCCGGCCTCGCGTGAGTAATAGCGCACGATGTCGCGCAAGGCATCCTCGGTGATCGTGAGTTCATCGCGTTTGATGCCGTTGTTCTTCATCTGCTTCGGCACGAGGTAGCGCAGGGCGATGTTGATCTTCTCGTCCTCCGTGTAACCCGCAAGGCGGATCACCTCGAGTCGGTCGAGCAGGGCAGCCGGAATGTTCAATGTATTCGCGGTCGCAACGAACATCACGTCGGAAAGATCGAAATCCACCTCGATGTAGTGGTCCTGGAAGGTGTGGTTCTGTTCCGGATCAAGCACCTCGAGCAGGGCCGACGACGGATCACCGCGAAAATCCTGTCCCATCTTGTCGACTTCGTCGAGCAGGAACAGAGGATTCTTGACCCCGACCTTGGTCATGTTTTGCAGGATCTTGCCCGGCATCGAGCCGATGTAGGTGCGGCGATGCCCGCGAATCTCTGCTTCGTCACGCACTCCACCCAGCGCCATGCGGATGAACTTGCGATTGGTGGACTTGGCGATCGACTGTCCGAGCGAGGTCTTGCCGACGCCGGGAGGGCCGACCAGGCACAGGATCGGCGCCTTGACCTTGTCGACGCGCTGCTGCACGGCGAGGTACTCGACGATGCGCTCCTTGACCTTCTCCAGGCCGTAGTGATCCTTGTCCAGTATTTTCTCGGCGGCGGAAAGATCCTTGCTGATGCGCGACTTCTTCTTCCAAGGCAGCGCCAGCAGAGTCTCGATGTAATTTCGCACCACCGTGGCCTCGGCCGACATCGGTGACATCAGCTTGAGCTTCTTGACTTCGCCATTGACCTTGGCCAGGGCCTCCTTGCTCATGCCGGAAGCCTTGATCTTCTTTTCCATCTCGTCGATGTCGGCGCCGTCCTCGCCCTCGCCGAGTTCCTTCTGGATCGCCTTGACCTGCTCGTTCAGGTAATACTCGCGCTGGCTCTTTTCCATCTGGCGCTTGACGCGGCCACGGATGCGCTTCTCGACCTGGAGGATGTCGAGCTCGGCTTCCAGTTGGCCAAGCAGCTTTTCAAGGCGCTCGGAAACGCCGAAGACTTCCAGGATTTCCTGCTTCTGTTCCAGTTTCAGCGGCAGATGGGCAGCGATGGTGTCGGCCAGGCGTCCGGCGTCCTCGATTCCCGCGAGAGAAGTCAGGACTTCCGGCGGAATCTTCTTGTTGAGCTTCACATATTGGTCGAACTGCGCCAGCACGGTGCGGCGCATGGCCTCGACTTCGTTGTCCTCGCGCTCTTCGATCGGAATCAGGGTGACATCGGCGACGAACAGCGCGCGCTGATCCTCGATGCGCAATACACGGGTTCGCTGTACGCCCTCCACCAGCACCTTGACCGTACCATCGGGCAGCTTGAGCATCTGCAGGATGTTGGCCAGGCAACCGATCTCGTACATGTCCTCGGGAACGGGCTCGTCCTTCGCCGCTGACTTCTGGGCGACAAGCAGGATGCTCTTGCCGGCTTCCATGGCGGTTTCCAGCGCCTTGATCGACTTCGGGCGCCCGACGAACAGCGGGATCACCATGTGCGGGAAAACCACCACATCGCGCAGGGGCAGCAAGGGCAGGGATTGAGTTTCTACTGGGGAGGCGGGCAGGCCAGACATCATCGTGTCCTTCGGTTATGGGTCACGCCACCCACATCGGGGCGGCTGACCGGAATTCAAGACGAACCGGACAGGCGTATCAGTTCGAGCCTGCGACCTTGGGCTGGTCGGCATGGATCATCAGCGGCTGAGCGCCGCTTTCGATCGTGCTTTCGTCGATGACGACCTTGCTTACGCTTTCCATGGTCGGAATCTCGTACATCGTGTCCAGCAGTACATTCTCGAGGATGGAACGCAAGCCGCGAGCCCCCGTCTTGCGCTTCAGCGCCTTCTTGGCGATCGCCTGCAGCGCCGACGGACGCACCTCGAGTTCGACACCTTCCATCGCGAACAGCTTGTGATACTGCTTGATCAGGGCATTCTTCGGTTCGATCAGTATTTCGATCAGCGCGGCCTCGTCAAGTTCCTGCAAGGTGGCGATTACCGGCAGGCGGCCGATCAATTCCGGGATCAGGCCGAACTTGATCAGGTCTTCGGGTTCCACCTGCTTCAGCATTTCGTCGATGTTGCCGGCGTCGCGACTCTTCACTTCGGCGCCGAAACCGATGCCGCCCTTTTCCGACCGGTTGCGGATCACCTTGTCGAGGCCGTCGAAGGCGCCGCCGCAGATGAACAGGATGTTGGTCGTGTCGATCTGGATGAAATCCTGGTTCGGGTGCTTGCGCCCGCCCTGCGGCGGAATGCTCGCCACCGTGCCCTCGATCAGCTTCAGCAGCGCCTGCTGCACGCCCTCGCCGGAAACGTCGCGGGTGATCGACGGGTTATCGGACTTGCGCGAGATCTTGTCGATCTCGTCGATGTACACAATGCCCTGCTGCGCCTTCTCGACTTCATGGTCGCACTTCTGCAGCAGCTTCTGGATGATGTTCTCGACGTCCTCGCCGACGTAGCCGGCTTCGGTCAGCGTCGTCGCATCGGCCATCACGAAGGGAACGTTGAGCATGCGCGCCAGGGTCTGCGCCAGCAGGGTCTTGCCCGATCCCGTGGGGCCGATCAGCAGGATGTTGCTCTTGGCCAGTTCGACGCCGTCGCTGCCCTTTTCCTGATGCCGGATGCGCTTGTAATGGTTATAGACCGCGACCGCGAGGATCTTTTTCGCCGAGTCCTGGCCGATCACGTACTGATCGAGCATCTCCCGGATTTCCTTCGGCGCCGGCAGTTCGCGCTTGGCCGCCCCAGCCGGCTCGGCCGCGATCTCGTCGCGAATGATGTCGTTGCAGAGCTCGATGCACTCGTCGCAGATGAAAACGGAAGGGCCGGCGATCAGCTTCTTGACTTCATGCTGGCTCTTGCCGCAAAAGGAACAATACAGGAGCTTCTCGCTGCTGCCCGATTTCTTGTCGGCCATCTTCGTGTCTCTCCGCGCGAACGGTCAGGTTCCGGCTGCCTCGGTACGGCTGGTCAGCACCTTGTCGACCAGGCCATACTCGACGGCCGCCTCGGCCGACAGGAAATTGTCTCGATCGGTGTCGCGCTCGACGCGCTCGATCGATTGTCCGGTGTGATGCGCCAGCATGTTGTTGAGCTTCTGCTTGAGGAACAGTATTTCCTTGGCATGGATCTCGATGTCCGATGCCTGCCCCTGGAAGCCGCCCATGGGCTGATGGATCATCACGCGCGAATTGGGCAGGCAGAAGCGCTTGCCCTTTTCGCCCGCCGCAAGGAGGAACGCACCCATGCTCGCCGCCTGGCCGATGCACAGGGTCGACACGCTGGGCTTGATGAACTGCATGGTGTCGTAGATCGCCATGCCCGCCGTGACGGAACCGCCCGGCGAATTGATGTAGAAGAAGATGTCCTTGTCGGGATTTTCCGACTCGAGGAACAGCAACTGGGCCACGATCAGGTTGGCCGTCGAATCATTGACCGGCCCCACCAGGAAGATGACGCGCTCGCGCAGCAGGCGCGAATAGATGTCGTAGGCCCGCTCGCCGCGCCCGCTGGTCTCGATGACCATGGGCACCAGGCCCAAAGCCTGAGTATCGTGGGTGGGCGCGTCGTGGGCGCCACCAAATTGTCGCGAACCGTACATTGACATCTCCGGCAGGATCATGCTGCATTTCCCATCAGTGCATCGAAGGCGATGGGGGTTTCGCTGACGCGCGTATTCGCGAGCACCCAATCAACCACGTTGTTCTCCAGCGCCAGCGCCTCGGCCTCGGCCAGACGTTGCGGTTGGGAATAGTACCAGCGCACCACTTCCTTCGGGTCTTCGAAAGTCTCGGCAAATTCGTCGACGATCTTTCGCACTTGTTCCGGCTTCACATTGAGATCCCGCGCCTTGACCAACTCAGCAAGAAGCAGGCCAAGCTTGACCCTGCGTGCGGCCTGATCGGTGAACCAGGACGCCTCGACCGGGATGTTCTTCATGCCCATGCCGCGCGACTCCATGTCGCGCCGCGCCGTCTCGGCCATCTGCTCGGATTCCATCGCCACCAGGGCCTTTGGCACCTCGATCGGATTGACCTTGAGCAGCGCATCCATGACCTGTTCCTTGACCTTGGCCAGCAGGCGCTTCTTCACTTCGCGTTCGAGGTTGGCCCGCACTTCGGACCGCATCTTCACCAGGTCGCCATCGGCCACGCCGAGTTGCCGGGCGAAATCCGCATCCAGTTCAGGCAGTTGCGCTGCCTCGACCTTCTTGACGGTCATTTCGAACTGCACGGTCGCCCCGGCCAGTTCGGCCGCCTGATAGTCCGCAGGGAAACTGACGTCGAAACTCCTGGTCTCTCCGGCCTTGACGCCCTCCATCTGGGCCTCAAAATCGGGCAGCATCATGCCACCGCCGACCATCACCGTGTAATCGGTCGCCTTGCCGCCGGCAAATTCCTCGCCGTTCTTGCGTCCGACGAAATCGATCACCAGTCGGTCGCCTTTAGCCGCGGCGCGGTCGGTTTCGACATACGTGGTGCGCTGCTTGCGCAACACATCGAGCGTCTTGTCCACTTCGGCGTCGGTCACCACCAGGGTGGGCTTGGAGATTTCCTGGCCGGTCAGGTCGCCCAGGGTGATTTCCGGATACACCTCGAACACCGCCGTGAATCCAAGCTGCCCGGGCGCTGCGTCGGACTTCGGCTCGATGCGGGGATAACCCGCGACGCGCAGGTTCTGCTCGCGTACCTTTTCGCCATAGGCCTTTTCGACAGCGGCGCCGATCGCTTCCGAACGTGCCTGCGACCCATATTGCTGGGCCACCATCTTCATCGGCACCTTGCCCGGACGGAAGCCCGCCATCTTCACGGTGCGCGACATCTGCTTCAGGCGCTGGTCGACATCCTTTTCGATGTCAGCCAGAACCACCGTCATGTCGATGCGCCGCTCCAGCGCGTTGGTCGTTTCGCTCGTCGGTTCACTCGTCGCTTCGGTCGTTGCCATGTCCGTCATCACTGTATCCGTCATTGAAAATTCATTGAAAAATTCGTGCCAACATAGTGTTCCGGGCCGCGCCTGTACCCGGAGATGGTGCCCAGGAAGGGACTCGAACCCCCACGCCTCGCGGCGCCAGAACCTAAATCTGGTGCGTCTACCAATTCCGCCACCTGGGCGCATGCCGCCGGGTCCCAGCAGAAGACCCGTCCGACACGATGTGGATGGCGAATTTTACCTGCTTTCAGTTCCCTGGGGCGGAGCGCGCACGACCACTGACAGTAACGGGCCGGGGCGAAAGCACCAGTAGAATTCCCTCTTCCACACATTGTCTTCCGTCCCCGCAATGGCCGTCGATCATTACGAGAACTTCCCCGTTGCGTCGATCCTGCTGCCGGCCCCGCTGCGCGAACCGGTGGCGGCCATCTACGGCTTCGCCCGCAGCGCCGACGACTTCGCCGACGAAGGCGACCTGGCGCCGGAACAGCGCAGGGAGCTATTGGCCGGATACCAGGCCGAACTCGACGCAATGGAAGCTGGCGCCCCGACCCGGCATCCGGTTTTCCTGCGCCTGCGCCCTGTCGTCGCGGAGCACCGATTGCCGATGCAACTGTTTCGCGACCTGCTCGATGCCTTCCAGCAGGACGTGGCCAAGGACCGTTACCACGACTTCGGCGAACTGATGGATTACTGCCGCCGTTCCGCCGATCCGGTCGGCCGCCTCCTGCTGCAACTGTTCGGCCATGCCACGGCCGAGAACCTGCGGCGCTCCGATGCCATTTGCTCCGCGCTGCAATTGATCAATCACTGGCAGGACGTCGGCATCGACGCCGGCAAGGGCAGCGCTGGTCGCATCTACCTGCCGCAGGACGACATGGAGCGCTTCGGCGTCGGCAACGACGACATCATGCGCCGTGTCGCCAGCGCCGACTTTCGAAATCTGCTGCGCTTCCAGGTCGACCGCGCCCGCGCCCTGATGCTCTCCGGTGCGCCGCTGGGCTGGGACCTGCCCGGCCGCATCGGCCTCGAAATCCGCGCCATCGTGGCCGGCGGCCTGCGCATCCTGGATAAGATCGAGGCCATCGACTACGATGTCTTCACCCGGCGGCCGGTGCTGCAGGCCGCCGATTGGCCGCGTATCCTGTGGCGCTCGCTGGTCCGCCCCCTGGAAGCCCGATCGTGACCCCAGACCAATACTGCCAGGAACGCGCCGCCGCAAGCGGCTCCAGTTTCTACTACAGCTTCCTGTTCCTTGAACCGCGCCGCCGCCAGGCGATCACCGCGCTGTACGCCTTCTGTCGCGAAGTCGACGACGTGGTCGACGAATGTCCCGATCCGGTCGTCTCGCGCAGCAAGCTGGCCTGGTGGCGCAACGAGGTGGCTGCGCTGTACGAGGGCCGAGCCAGCCACCCGGTGACACAGGCCCTGACTACGTCACTGAAGCACTTCTTCCTGCCGCAGGAGCAGTTGCTCGAAATCATCGAGGGCATGGAAATGGACCTCGAACAGGTGCGCTACGCCGACTTCAAGGCGCTGCACCTGTATTGCTACCGCGTCGCCAGCGTGGTCGGCCTGCTCGCCGCGGAGATCTTCGGCTACCGCGAACGCCAGACCCTCAAGTACGCGCACGACCTTGGACTGGCCTTCCAACTCACCAACATCATCCGCGACGTCGGCGAAGACGCACGGCGCGGACGCGTCTACCTGCCCCAGGACGAACTGGCGCGCTTCGGCGTCACAGAAGCCGACCTGGTCGCCGCAAGCTATGGCGACAACTTCCGCGAACTGATGAAGTTCCAGGTCGAGCGCGCCCGCGCCACCTACAAGCAGGCCTTCGCCCAGCTTCCCGCCGCCGACCGCAAGGCGCAGCGCGCCGGCCTGATCATGGCGGCGATCTACCAGGCGACGCTGGACGAAATCGTGCGCGACGACTTCCGCGTACTGCACCAGCGCATTTCGCTGCCGCCGCTGCGCAAGCTGTGGCTGGCCGGAAAAACGTGGCTGATGGCATGAGCGCCGCGTGCCGGGCCGTCCCAAGCGCGGCGCAGTCAGGCACGCGGAGCGAGCATCGCTCGCGAACCTTCGTCACCCCCTCTCACGGGGAGGGGGCCGGGGGGAGAGCCCTGCAATGAGCAAACGCGTGGCCGTCATCGGCGCCGGCTATGCCGGCATGGCCGCGGCCGTGGAACTTGCCGCCGCCGGGCGGAATGTCACAGTCTTCGAAGCTTCGCGCGTACTCGGCGGTCGCGCCCGCGCGGCGCAAATCGACGGATTCGAGGTGGACAACGGGCAGCACATCCTCGTTGGCGCCTATACGGAAACCCTGCGCCTGATGCGCGCGGTCGGCGCCGATCCCGAGCGCCTGTTGCGGCGCACGCCGCTGCGCTTCGAATTTCCCGGCGAGTTCCTGATGAGCGCGCCTCACCTGCCGGCGCCGCTGCACACCGCGTTCGCGCTGCTGCTGGCGCGCGGGCTCGACTGGCGCGAGAAGCTTGCCGCGATCCGGCTGATGCAGGGTTTGAAAGCGCAACGGTTCCGCGTCGATCCGGACGTCACGGTCGCCGCCTGGCTCGACGCCAACAAAACGCCGTCGCGCCAGCGCCGACTCTTGTGGGAACCGCTGTGCATCGCCGCGCTGAATACGCCGGCCGAACGCGCCTCGGCGCAAGTGCTGGCCAACGTCCTGCGCGACAGCCTGGCCGGCACGCGCGAAGCCAGCGACATGCTGCTGCCGCAGGTCGACCTCACGCGACTGTTTCCGCAGCCGGCGGCGGAATTCGTCAGGCAACGCGGCGGCAGCGTCCACCTGGGCCATCGCGTCGCCGCGCTGCGGCGCGAAGGCGACGCCTGGCGTATCGACGACGCGGGGCCGTTCGCCCAGGTGGTGGTCGCCGTCGCGCCCTACCATCTCGCCACGCTGGTTCCCGAACTTTCGTCGCGGGTGGATCACTTCGACTGGGAACCCATCGTCACCAGCTACTTCAGCTATCCGCCCGAGACGCGCCTGCCGCAGCCGATGCTGGGCGTCGACGCCGGGCTCGCGCAATGGCTGTTCGATCGCGGCGCCCTGTGCGGCCAGCAGGGCCTGATCGCCGCCGTCATCAGCGCGCGCGGCCGGCACCTGGAACTGCCGGCGGCAGAACTGGAAGCCGGCATCCATCGCGAGATCGCCCGGCTGGTGCCCGGCCTGCCGACGCCGCTGAAGGTACAGACCATCACCGAGAAGCGCGCCACCTTCGCCTGCGTGCCGAACCTGTCGCGGCCTGCTGCCGCCAGCGGCCTGCCCGGCCTGTGGCTCGCCGGAGATTACGTCGCCGGCGACTACCCGGCGACCCTCGAAGGTGCGGTGCGCAGCGGCGTTTACGCCGCTCGGCAGGTCCTCCTGCGCTGAATCAAATTTCCAGCCGCCCGCTGGACAAGCGCAGCGTCCGTCCACAACGTTGCGCCAACGCCTCGTCGTGGGTGACCAGGATCAGCGTGGTCCCGGCTTCCGCGTTCATGTCGAACATCAGCGCGATGATCTGCTCGCCGGTGGCGGCATCCAAATTGCCGGTGGGCTCGTCGGCCAGCAGCAGCCGCGGCCGCATGGCGAAGGCGCGCGCCAGCGCCACGCGCTGCTGTTCGCCGCCCGACAGATGCTTCGGATAGTGCCCGAGGCGCGCGCCGAGCCCGACCCGCGCCAGCATGGCGGAGGCCGAGGCGCGGGCATCGGCGCGACCCGCAAGTTCCAGCGGCAGCATGGTGTTCTCCAGCGCGGTGAGCGCCGGCAGCAACTGGAAGGACTGGAACACGAAACCCAGCAGGCGGCCACGCAATTCGGCGCGGGCGTCCTCGTCGAGCCCGCCGAGATCCTCCCCGCCGAGACGTACAATGCCCGACGATGGCTGGTCGAGGCCGGCCATCAGGCCCAGCAGGGTCGACTTGCCGGAACCCGATGCGCCGACGATGGCCACCGCCTCGCCCGACCTGACCGCAAACGAAATCTCGTGCAGAATCGTGAGCGTGCCATCGCCGCTGGGCACCACTTTGCCCAGTGCGCTCACCTCGATCACCGTGTCCGTCGCCAGACGATTTTCAATCATGTTCAAGAAACTAGCCTCCTGCCTGTTGGTCCTGCTGGCGTGCAGCTTACCTGCGCACGCCGCTGAAAAGCGCATTCTGGTTTTCGGCGACAGCCTTTCCGCCGGCTTCGGCATCGCCGTCAGCCAGAGCTGGCCGGCCCTGCTCGGACAGCGCCTGCAAGCCAACGGTTCCACCGCGACGGTCACCAACGCCAGCATCAGCGGCGAAACCACCGCCGGCGGGCGCGCGCGGCTGGATGCGGCGCTGGCGCAGTTCAAGCCGGCCGTGGTGATTCTCGCACTCGGCGCCAACGACGGCCTGCGCGGCCTGCCGGTGGCGGCGATGAAGGAAAACCTCGCGGCAATGGTCGCGCTGGCGAAAAAGCGACAGGCCCGGGTACTGCTCGTCGGCATGCGCCTGCCGCCAAACTATGGCCCGCAATACACGCAGGAGTTCGACGCCGCCTTCCGCGACCTGGCGCGGCGCGAGAAAATTGCCCTGCTGCCCTTCCTGCTCGAGCCAATCGCCCTGGACCAGAAAGCCTTCCAAACCGACGGCCTGCATCCGACCGCCGCCGCACAGCCGAAGATCCTCGACCACGTCTGGGCCGCGCTGAAGCCGCTGCTGGGATAGGGTCTCCAAGCCAGCCCCTCCCATGGATGAAAAGCTGCCGAAGGGCATCGCGACCGTAAGCCAGCTCGCAGAATTCGACGCCGTGATCGATGCCCGTGCGCCGGGCGAATTCGCCGAGGATCGACTGCCCGGCGCGATCAGCATGCCGGTGCTGGACGACGAGGAGCGTGCCCGCGTCGGCACGCTGTACAAACAGGTATCGGTGTTCGAGGCGAAGAAGCTTGGGGCCGCGCTGGTGTCGAAGAACATCGCGCGGCATATCGAACAGCATTTGCTGGGCAAGCCGAAGAATTGGCGGCCGCTGGTCTATTGCTGGCGCGGCGGCCAGCGCAGCGGCGCCTTCACCCACATCCTGCGCGAGATCGGCTGGGACGCGCATCGGCTGCAGGGCGGCTACAAGCGCTGGCGCCAGCACGTGGTCGAGCAACTGGCGTTGCTGCCGTCCACCTTCCAGTTTCGCGTCGTCACCGGCGCCACCGGCAGCGGCAAGAGCCGCCTGCTCGAAGCACTGGCGGCGCGCGGCGCGCAAATCCTGCACCTCGAGGAACTGGCGGCGCACAAGGGTTCCGTGCTGGGCAACCTGCCCTGGCAGCCGCAGCCGGCGCAGAAGGGCTTCGAATCGCAATTGCTGGCCGCCCTGTCGGCGCTCGACCCGTCGCTGCCGGTATTCGTCGAAGCCGAAAGCCGCAAGATCGGGCGCCTGCAGGTGCCAGACGCGCTGCTCGATTCCATCCGCCGCGCGCCCGGCCTGTGCATCGAAGCGCCGCTGGCGGCGCGCGTCGATTTCCTGCTGCGCGATTACGACTATGCCGTGGCCGACCCGACCTGGCTGCTGGAGCGCCTCGGCCACCTCAAGGGATTGCAGAGCAACGAGACACTGGGCCGCTGGTGCGACATGGTCGCCCTCGGCGATTTCGCGACGCTGGTCGCCGAACTCCTGGCGCTGCACTACGACCCGCTCTACCAGCGCTCGCAGGCGAGCAACTACGCCTCTTTCGGCGATGCGGCGCGCTACGCTACCGACCGTCTCGACCCGGCCGCGCTCGACGAACTCGCGCTGCAAATCCTGGCTACATCTGCCTGAACAGGTGCGCATAGCCGCGGCTGACGGCCACGGTTTCGGTGCGGTCGCGCAGCTTGAGGCTGACCCGACCGAGCGCATCGTGGCGCGCGGAAACCACCTGGCGCACATTGATCAGGGTGCCGCGATGCACCTGCCAGAACTTTTCAGGGTCGAGCTGCTCGGCAAGTTCCTTGATCGGCGTGCGAATCAGCAACTCCGCATCACGCGTGAACACCGCCGTGTACTTGTCGGCCGCCTGGAAGTAGCAAATCTCGTCCACCGCCACCAGCCTGACCTCGCTGCCCACCGAGGCGCGCACCCACTCCAGGTGGCTGGCCGCCTTAGGCAGCAGCGCCTGCAGGCGCTGCAGCAGGTCGTCCTGCGGTGCCACTACGACCTGCCGCCGCAGCCGTGCCACTGCCAGTGCGAGGCGATCGTCGGCGACCGGCTTCAACAGGTAATCAACCGCTTCGCGCTCGAAGGCCTGCACCGCGAACTCGTCGTAGGCGGTGACGAAGACCACGCGGCAGGCGGCACGGGCTGCCGGCGACAGCGCGGGGATCACTTCCAGCCCGGACAGGCCCGGCATGCGGATGTCGAGGAAGGCCAGGTCGGGACGCAGGGCCTCGATCATGTCGCGCGCCTCGATGCCGTTGGCGGCGACGCCGGCGATGTCCAGTTCCGGCCACAAGGCAGCGAGGCGGGTACGCAGGTGCTGCGCCAGCAGGGGCTCGTCGTCGGCGAGCACGGCTTTCATGGCGCGGCCTCCAGCGGCAGGTCAAGAGTCGCCGTGACGCCGGCGCCGACTTTCGAGGCCACCTCCAGCCGCGCCGTCGGGCCGTAGATCGCCGCCAGTCGCGCACGGATGTTGCTCAGGCCGACGCCCTCGCCAGGCGCTTCGGCGATGCCGACACCGTCATCGACGACGCGAATCCGCAGACACCCTTCCGTCACCTTGGCATCCACGCGCAGGAAGCCACCGTCCAGCTTCGGTTCGAGGCCGTGGCGAATGGCGTTCTCCACCAGCGGTTGCAACAGCATGGGCGGAAAATCGCGGCCGAGCAGTTCGGACGGAATCTCGAAGGCGTAGTCGAGGCGCTCGCCCATGCGTATCTTCAGGATGTCGAGATAGGCCTTGAGCAGGCCCACCTCGTCGCCCAGCGAGCCGCCCTCGGCGCGGGTGCGCTGCAGGCTGGAGCGCAAGTAGCGGATCAGCGCGTCGAGCAGGCGGCCGGCACGCGCCGGATCGGCATCGATCAGCGCCGCCACGTTGGCCAGCGAGTTGAACAGGAAATGCGGTTCGATCTGGGCCTGGAGCAGGCGCAGTTGCGCGGCAAGGCTCTGCTTCTCGGCTTCCAGCCGGGCCATTTCGCGCAATTGCAGCTCGCGGCGCAGATTGGCATTGCGTTCGCGCAGCCAGAAAAACACGGCCGCGATGCCTCCAAAGACAAGGCCGAGCAGCAGCGACTGGGCTTCATGCACACCGTCGCTCGAACCGCCGACGCCGGTCAGCAGGCGCGCCAGCATGCCACCACCGAGCGCGCCGATCAGGATGCCCGCGGCCGCGGCCAAGGCCCGCGGCAAGGGTGCCAACGTTGCCCGCAACACCCCCATCAGCGACAAGGCGATGCTGAGGCCGATGCACTGGGAGAACACCAGGTTGATCGCGAAGCCGCCGCCGAAGCCAAGCGCGGACAGGAAGCCTGCGATCAGCGTGCTGAAGAGGACGGTGGCGACCAGCGAGGCGAGAAGGCTAGGCATCGCCGGATTATTTCACGCCCTTGGCGGCAAGCAACTCGCGCATCTTGCGCTCTTCCCATTCCGCACCCAGCCAGCGCGCTCGCCCGAAGGTACCCGCGGCATGCAGCGCAAGCCAGATGCCCCATCCCAGCAAGGGCCAGTAGAACCACAGGCGACCGGGCGAGGCGATCAGGTTGATCGCCAGGAGCCCGAGATTGACCGCGACGAAGACCATGAGATGGCTATAGAAGCTGCGCAACATGCCGACCTGGCGGCGAGCGTCGCGCTCGGCGACGGACAGTGACGGATCATCGACGTATCGGGAACGGCAGGCCATGATTTTCTCCTTGGAAGGTGACCGCAACGGCGGGATGGCTGCACTTTCCGGCAAGTCGGTCTGCGCCGCCAGCGGCTTGCGACGAACCGTCGCTGGCGGGCGACGAATGGCGATAGGCGGCGATGTTCTGCGGCTAGGCCGGAAGCAGTGCCGGCTCGCCGCGGATCGCGCAGAGGCGCTGCACCACCGCCGGACGCGGCGTCGCCACTTCGCCCTGCTCGAAAGCCACCACACTGAGGATGCCGCGCACCACGTCGAGCAACTCGTCGCGGCGCAACAGGAACTGCGGGCTGGAGGGCTTGCCGAATCGCGCATTGCCGACCATGAAGGTTTCGTAAATCAGCGCGCCGCCCGGGGACAGCGAGTCGATCAACAGCGGTAGCAGGGGCCGGTGCAGGTAGTTGGCCACCACGATGACGTCGAAGCGGCGCCCGGCAAACGGCCATGGCCCACCCTCGAGATCGGCCTCCAGCAGTTCCGCACTCGGTACCCGGGCGGCGGCCGCAGCCAGCGCGATGCCATCGCGATCGACGGCCGTGACACGCAAACCCTGTTCAGCCAGCAGCACCGTGTGACGCCCGCGGCCACAGGCAAGGTCGAGCGCCGCGCCGCCCGCAGTGGCCACGGGCAGAAAACGGCGAATCCAGGGCGAAGGCGCATCGCTCATATGTTCCTCATGTCGGGTATCATTTTATGTTGAAACAAAGTGTCGAACCGCTGCCGGTGCCCGAATCCGCATGCCTTTAAAGCTGAAACCCCAGGTTGGCAATGCCCAGGACCATCCCGATGTCCTGCGCGAGCGGCTGAGCACGATCACCGAGGCCTACAGCCGCTTCGTCCCGCGCCAGTTCCTCAACCTGCTGGGCATCGAGGACATCCGCAAGGTCGAACTCGGCCAGCAGGTCGAGCGCAAGATGACCATCCTCTTCGCCGACATCCGCAATTTCACCTCGCTCTCGGAAACGATGAGCCCGCAGGAAAACTTCAACTTCCTTAACTCCTACCTGGTGCAGATGGAGCCGGTGATCACCGCCCACGGCGGCTTCATCGACAAATACGTCGGCGACGCCATCATGGCGCTGTTTCCCGATTCGCCCGATGCAGCCCTGCGCTGCGGCCTGGCGATGCTGAAGCGGCTCGACGAGTACAACGACGGCCGCGCACGCGCCGGCTATCGCCCGATCCGGATCGGCATCGGCATCAATACCGGCATCGTCATGCTGGGCACCATCGGCGGCGCCGCGCGCATGGATGGCACGGTGATCGGCGACGCGGTAAACCTCGCCGCGCGACTGGAGCGCCTGACCAAGGAATACCGCGTCTCGCTGCTGATCAGCGAAAACACGCTCTATTGCCTGGACCAGCCGGGGGAATGGTCGATCCGCTTCCTCGATCGCACCCACGTGCGCGGCAAGCAGGGCGCCCAGTCGGTATACGAAGTTTTCGACGGTGATCCGCCCGTGCTCGCGGATGCCAAGCGTCGGACCTGGAAGCGCTTCGAGGAAGCGCTGGCCTACTACCACATCGACGACGACACCAATGCCAGGAGGCGTCTGGTCGACTACGTCGCGACGGTTCCCAACGATACTGCCGCCCATGTCTATCTTGAACGATGCAGCCCGCTGGCCCGGGTTGCGGGCGGCGGACGTGGCGACAGCCCGCCGCTTTGGCATGAAAACTATGCACTGGGTCCGGAAACCGTGGACACGGCGCACAAGGCGCTGCTTGCCGACATGAACGCACTGGCGCGCGCGATCAACGTCGGCGCGCTGGAACTGGCGAAACCGCTACTGGCGCAGATCGAGTCCTCCGCCACACTCGACTTCAATATCGAGGAACGGATGATGAAAGATGAGGAATACCCCTTCCTCGACCTGCATACCCGACAGCATCGACGATTCTTCGAGTATTTCGACGAACTGCGCAACGAAATATTGGAAGGCGGCGAAGACCGTGTCTATCTCGGATTCAGGATCAAGCGCTTCCTTTCCGGCTGGCTGGTAAATCACATACTCAGCGCCGACCGCCATTACGGTCACCACAAGCACAGCAGGTCCGGATCGACACGGCATTTGTAGGCGATTTCCTCGGATATTTGCCGCGGGAAGGTGTTATGCTGCACCGCACCAACCCGTTGAATACACGCCACACCGACGCTGCGGAGCGTTGCCATGCATAACGAACGACACTACCTGCATACCCTTTTCGAACCGCAGTCGATCGCGATCATCGGTGCCTCTGAAACGCCGAACTCGATCGGCGTCACGCTGGTTCGCAACATGCTGGACTCCGGCTACAAGGGCAAGCTGTACTTCGTCAACCCGCGCCACGAAACGGTGTTCGGCCAGCAGAGCTATGCATCGGTCGACACCATTCCGCAACGCCTCGACATCGCGGTGATCTGCACCCGCGCGGCCACCGTGCCCGACATCGTCGACGCCTGCGGCCGCGCCGGTTGCAAGAATGCGATCGTGATCGCCGGCGGATTCGCCGAAGCCGGCCCGCGCGGCGCGGCGCTGGAACGCGCGACGCTGGAAAATGCCCGGCGCCACGGCATGCGCCTGCTCGGACCCAACTGCCTGGGCATGATGCGCCCCGGCAGCCAGCTCAACCTGACCTTCGGCCATGGCTTCGCCCACGCCGGCACCATCGGCCTCATCTCGCAGTCCGGCGCACTATGCACCGCGATCCTCGACTGGGCGCTACCAAACAAGATCGGCTTTTCCAACGTCGTCTCTCTCGGCGCCGAAAGCGACATCGACTTCGGTGAAGTGCTGGACTACATGGTTTCCGACCCGCGCACCGAGAACATCTTCCTTTATATCGAAGGCATCAAGAACGCGCGCCGCTTCATGAGCGCGCTGCGTGCCGCCGCTCGCTGCAAACCGGTGCTGCTGATCAAGGTCGGCAAGCACCCGGCCGGCGAAAAGGCCGCGCTGTCGCACACCGGCGCGCTGGTCGGCGCCGACGACGTATTCGACGCCGCGCTGCGCCGCGCCGGCGTGGTGCGCCTGGCCAACGTCGGCCAGATGTACGCCGCCGCCTCTGCCCTGTTCTCGCATTTTCGCCCGCGCGGCAAGCGCCTGGCGATCATCACCAACGGCGGCGGGCCGGGCGTCATGGCAGCCGACCATGCCGCCGACATCGGCATCCCGCTGGCCCAGCTGAATGCCGCGACGCACAGCAAGCTGAACGAGCTGCTGCCGCCCAACTGGTCGAAATCCAACCCGCTGGACATCCTCGGCGATGCCGATCCGGCGCGCTATGGCACGGCCTTGCAGGCCTGCATCGACGACGACAATGTCGATGGCGTGCTCGCCATCCTGACGCCGCAGGCGATGACCGACCCGACCCAGGCCGCGCGCACCGTGATCGAAATCGCGCGCCACAGCGACAAGCCGCTGGTCACCTGCTGGATGGGCGAGGAGCAGGTCGGCGAAGCACGCAAGCTGTTCCAGGGCGCTGCCATACCGACCTTCCGCACACCGGAACCCGCAGTAGACCTCTTTTCGCACATCTCGAATTACTACCGCAACCGGCAACTGCTGATGCAGGCGCCGCCCTCGATATCCGAGCAGGCCCCGCCGCGCCTCGAATCGGCGCGCCTGGTGATCGAAACGGCGCTGATGGACGGACGCAAGGTGCTCAACGAAATGGAATCAAAGGCCGTGCTGGCCGCATTCCAGATTCCCATCGCGCAGACCGTGGTTGCCCGCTCCGCCTCAGAGGCCATGGTGCTGGCGGAGGAGCTCGGCCTGCCGGTGGTGATGAAGATCGATTCGCCGCAGATCGTGCACAAAACCGATTCGGGCGGCGTGCGCCTCAACCTCAACAGCCTCGCCGCAGTCCGCGACTGCTGGCTGGAAATCATGGCGGAAGTGAAGTCGAATCGTCCCGACGCCAGCATCAACGGCATCGCGATCGAACCGATGATCCAGAAGCCCAACGGCCGCGAACTGGTGGTGGGCATGGTGCGCGACAAGATATTCGGCCCCACCATCGTCTTCGGCCCCGGCGGCACCAGCGTCGAGGCCCACAGCAGCGACCGCGCCGTGGCGCTGCCGCCGCTCAATTCGGTGCTGGTCGCCGACATGCTGGCGTCGACCCGCACCACGGCGCGCCTCGGCGAGTTCCGCAACATGCCGCCGGTCAACATGGCCGCGATCGAATCCGTGCTGTTGCGCGTCTCGTCCATGGTCTGCGAACTGCCCTGGATCAGCGAAATGGACATCAATCCGCTGATCGTCGACGAACATGGCGCGGTGGCGGTGGATGCGCGGATCACCATCGAGAACACCCCGATCACCGCCGGCCGCTACGACCACATGGCGATCCATCCCTATCCCTCGCACCTCAAAACCGGCTTCCAGGCAAAGGATGGCACCCAGGTCACGATCCGTCCGATCCGTCCCGAGGACATCCGCATGGAGCACGAGTTCGTCAAGGCGCTGTCGGCCGAATCGCGTTACATGCGCTTCATGAACACCATCCGCGAGGTGTCACAGGCACAACTGGTGCGGCTGACCCAGATCGACTACGACCGCGAGATGGCCTATGTCGCCACGGTCGACGACAACGGCGTCGAGAAGGAAATCGGGGTGGTGCGCTACGCCACCAGTCCCGACGGGGAATCCTGCGAGTTCGCGATCGTCGTCGGCGACGACTGGCAGGGCAAGGGCCTGGCGCGGCGCCTGATGGGTACGCTGATCGACACCGCGCGCAGCAGCGGCCTGCGCTACATGCATGGCGACTTCCTCGCCGAGAACGCGCGCATGCTGGCCTTCGTCGCCAGCCTAGGCTTCGTGCTCTCGCCGCACCCGGAGGACCACGGCCTCAAGCGCGGCGTGCTGGTGCTGAACTAGGCCGCCCTTACGCCGGCGCGTCCGCCAGTTTCACCCAGGGGCCGGTGGCTCCGTCGAAACCCAGGGCACCCAGGGCTGCAAACTCCGCTTCGTTCGCCACGCCTTCGGCGATCACCAGCGTCCCGATCGAATGCGCGATGGAACTGACACCCTTGAGGAAAGCCTGGTTGCCGGGATTGGTGTCGAGGTGCCGGATGAAGCTGGCATCGACCTTGATGTATTCGAGGCCAAGGTCATGCAACTGTCCGATCTGGCTGAACTGGCGGCCGAAGTGCTCCACCCCGACCCGGCAGCCGTGGCTCCTGAGCAGGGTGCACAGTTCGCGGAAGGCGTCGACGTGCTTCAGCACGCCGGTTTCCGCCACCTCGACCCAGAGCCGGCTGGCGACCTTGCGATGGCGATTGAGCAAGGCGTCGAGCTTGCGCCGGAAATTCGTCCCGGCAATCGAGCTCGCCGCAAGGTTGATGGCCAGCCCGGTCGGCGCGTCCTGCCCTTCGAGCGCTGCAAGCGCCAATTCCAGCGCGGCGAAATCGAGTTGCGGTGCCAAGCCGATGCGTTGCGCAACCGGCAGAAAGCTGCCGGCCGGCTGCCAGTCACCATCGGCGTCGAACTTCAGCCGCAGCGGGCATTCCTCGTGCATCAAACTGCCCTGCATGTCGACCACCGGGAATGACACCAGGCGCAGCCAATGCTGTTCCAGCGCCTGTTCGATGATGCGTCCCCACTCGCCACCGTCGGTCGGCAGTTCGTCGTCGGTCGCCACCACGGATTCGCGCACTGCATTCACGCCCTCGGCTTCCGCCGCGATCAGGGCAGCATCAACCTGGGACAGCAGCACGCGCAACCCGGTTCCCTGCTTGAAGGCACCCATGCCGATGTAGGCCGACGGTCCGCCATCGACATAAGGCTCCATTGACGCCACCAGCGACTCGAGCAGCGCATCCGCCACCTCGCGGCCGGCCTGCCGGCCAGGTAGCAGCAGCGCGAAGTCGGCACCGTTCATGCGCGCCGCCAGCGCATCCACATGCGCCGTACCGCCAGCGCCGACTTTCTCGGCCACCCGCCGCAGCAGGTCGTCGGTCGCCTCGCGGCCCAGCCGCTTGTTGATGCCGATCAGGTCGGCGACGCGGATCAGGAACAGCGTGCCTCCGGTGGAATCCTCGCCCTCCACCGACGAGCGCAGCTGGGCAATGAAGAATTCGCGATTCGCGAGTCCGGTCAGCGGATCGAAGTTGGCCTCGCGGCGCACGGCCTCCAGCCGTCCGGCTTCCTCCTCGAACATCGACTTGAGGCGCAGCACGGTCGCATTCATGGCGCTGGCAAGCTGACGCAGTTCGGGCACCTTCGGTTCCGGAATGGTGACGAAACGCCGGTTGGTGATGGCTACCGCCTGGTCGATCACCGCCTGCAAGGGGCGCCGCAGTCGGCGCAGGATCAGGCTGCCGAGGTAACCGCCGATGAAGCTGGCCATTGCCAGCGCGGCGACCATCTCCTTTGTGCTGGTCCATAGTGCCTGGTAGGCAAAGCGGCTGTGGCTGAGCAAGGACACGGTTCCCGTCTGCGTCCAGCCGCTGGTGATCTGCGCCACGCCGGGTTCGTCGGCGATCGGCAGGCGGCGCACGAACCATTCCGGAGCACCGGTGTCGCCGGAGCCCGCAACGCGCTCGACCATTATTTTTCCGTTCGGATCACGAACGCGGATGAACTCGTAGTGGCCACTGTCGAACAGTGCCGCCACCGTGAGCTCGAGGGTGACCGGGTCGGGTTCCTGCTGGCTCAGCGACAAGGCCAGCGCTGCCGCGTTGTCGGCATTCTTCATGCTCAATTGCTGCTCCAGATAGGCGCGGGCGGACAGCAGCGTGGCGAACAGGCTGCCGCCGAGCGCCAGCAGCATGCTGAGGACAATGGCTAACCAGAGCTGGCGGTACATCGACATGACAAATTTCCTTTCCTGACACTCATTGCAGCGAGGCCCGCGCGCCGAGGATGAAACACGCGAAAGGCGAATTGAAGGCCCGCTTCTCCCATCCTCCCCTCGCGGGGAGGCTATTGTTCAGCTCGCTTCGCCCGGCGGTTACCCGTCGCTCAACAAAAGCTGCTTCGTTAAATTGCAGGTTGATGCATGTTCATTCGAAACCTTCGCTGCGCGCCCTGTTGAGCAGGTCCTGCCAGCGCGAAAGCTGGCCGGTGCCGCTGCGCCCCTTGGCGGCATTCCCGGCGACACCGCTCCAGATCGCCTCGCTGTTGAAACTGAACACCGGGTGCAAGTCCTTGCGCTGCGATGCCGGCTGGATTTCCGGAACCAGGTTGTCCAGCACCAGCGGTTCGGCATTGGGCGTCGGGTAGTATGCCAGCACCATGTGTGCCTGCAGGCGCGAACCGCCGGGTTCGTCGATCCTGGCCTTGACGTAGACCAGGCGCAGCTTGTTCTGGGAAATTCCGGCATCCTTCAGCGAATAGTATTTGATGATCGCGTAGTCCTCGCAATCGGCGCGTCCCTGGCCGATGGTTTCCAGCGGCGTCGCCCAGTAGTCGCTCTGCGCCCAGATCGCCTGGTCGTCGAGGAACTCGACGCGTCGATTGAAAAAGTCGTTGACGCGGGTCAGCTTCTGCCTTTCGCTGAGCTTGGGAGCCGCCGCGTCGACTTGTACTTTCTGCCATTCCCGCAGCAGCGGTATCGGTCCGATACCGAAACGCGCGACAAGCATTTGCTCCAGTCGATCAAAATCGTAAGCTGACGCAGCGGAAACGGCGAGCACCGGCAGCAGCCAGCACATTGCCTTGCGCCAATGCAATTTCGGCAGCACTCGGGCGATGGGTCGTACCTGGAAGCGGCTCATGCGAGAGGGGCGCGAACGGTTCGGGAAACCGGCTCAGGTCCCCGGCTGAATGTTCGCACGGCCCTTGGGCGTAGCCACTTTCACCACCAGGTCATCCGTCGCGGTGGCGTGTGGCGATCGATGGCCGTTCAGCAGCAGGACAAGGTGCAAGCGGTCGCGCGCCTGAAGCTTCGCCAGGATTGAACCGACATGGGCCTTGACGGTGCGTTCGGTGATCGCCAGGCGGCGGGCGGCTTCCTTGTTGCTGCAACCCTGCGCAATGCTTTCCGCAACTTCGCGCTCGCGGCTGCTTAAGAGCGCGAGTCGCGCCGCGCCAGCGTCGACGTCCTGAAGCCCTTCCGGCAGCCGGGCCAGTGCGGCCTTCGTCGCCACGAGCAGGCGCTGCATAAGTTCGCTACCGATCCAGAGTCCGCCGTCGCGCACCACGCGAGCGATGCGACGCAGGTTCGCAGCGGTGGAGTGGGCATTGCAGTAGCCGCGACATCCGGCCGAGTACATCGCGAGGGCTTCGTCGTCTTGCGGCCGATTCGCCAGCGCGATTACCGCGACATTGCCCCCCTTGGCGCCTGGCGCGGCCATCAGGGCGACAACCTGGGCCACGGCCGACGCGGAGGAATCCAGGTGCAGCCAGACCAGAGTGTCATCCGCCAGCGGTCGCGGCAGTTGGCCCGGCATCGCCACGGTCGCCCCCGGAAAGGCCTCCAGCCAGCGCGGCAACGCCTGCCCGGCGGGCGCGAGGAAAAGATGCCGAGGCGATGGTCGCGGCCTGGAAGTCATGCCGTGCGAAGTCCGGTGGTGGCCCTTCCCGCGCCGCCATGCATGCCGTGCCGCGCAGCAAATTACGTCGGGAAAAGCTCGGTTGGTCTGGGCGTTTATGGTCCCAAACGCGCAGCACCTTGTTTATCCGTGTTTTGCGCGGCAAACTGCGGTTACTACGTAGCAGCGCGGCGTGCCCGGCCGCGACCGACCAAGGAACGCCATGACCAGGACCCCGAACCGCTGCCCATGGTGCGGAACAGACCCGCTCTACACTGCCTATCACGATACCGAGTGGGGCGTCCCCTGCCATGACGAGCGCACGCTGTTCGAATTCCTCATCCTCGAAGGCGCGCAGGCCGGCCTGTCCTGGATCACCATCCTCAGGAAGCGCGAAAACTACCGGCGCGCGTATCACGGCTTCGACCCGCGCAAGATCGCGCGTTACGGCGAAAAGGACGTCGCCCGCCTCCTCGCCGATGCCGGCATCGTCAGGAACCGGCTGAAGATCGCCGCCAGCATCGGCAACGCCCGCGCCACGCTGGAACTCTATGAACAGGGCGGATCCCTCGACCAGCTGCTGTGGTCCTTCGTTGATGGCCGGCCGCGCATCAACCGCTGGCGCGACATGTCCGAGATTCCCGCCGTCACGCCGCAGGCCGAAGCCCTGTCGAAGGAACTCAAGCGGCGCGGCTTCCGCTTCATCGGGCCGACCGTGATGTACGCCCACATGCAGGCCACCGGCATGGTGAATGACCACCTGCTGTCCTGTCCGCGTCACGCCGAGCTGGGCGGCTGAGCGCAGACGCCCTTCCGCCGCGCCGGATGGCGGATTGTCGCAACGCGATTGTGGTTACAATGCCCGCTTCCATGGCCTGCCGGGCTTTCGCCCGGATTGCGCATGCAAATCGGCTTCGAAACCATTCGCGAAATTCTCGAACACCGCCTGCACCAGGAGGATATCGAGCGCCTGCTGCACGGCCTTGACGAAGCGGGCAAGGCCGAGCTTTTCTATCGCATCACCGAACTCCTGCGACGCACCACGGCGCTGGCCGACATCGCCAATCGGGTCTCGGACAGCCTCTCGCTCGACGTGCTGTTTCCCCGCCTGATGGAAGTGGTGACCGAGGCGCTCAACGCCGATCGCAGCTCATTGTTCCTTTACGACGCCGACGCCGGCGAACTGTTCTCGCGGGTGATGCAGGGCGACGCCATCGGCGAGATCCGTTTCCCCTCCCATGTCGGCGTCGCCGGATCGGTGTTCACGCGCGGCGAGGCGGAAATCATCGCCGACGCCTATGCCGACCCGCGCTTCAACCAGGATGTCGACCGGCATACCGGCTACCGCACGCGCAACATTCTCTGCGTCCCGATCCGCAACAAGAAGCGCGAGGTGATCGGCGTCACCCAGGTACTGAACAAGAACACCGGAGATTTCGACATCGACGACCAGCACCTGCTGGAAGGCCTCTCGCTGCAGGCCTCGGCGGCACTGGAAAACGCCCGCCTGTTCGAGAAGGTGGAGCGCCAGCAGCGCGAGGAGGCCATGCTGATGGAGATCAGCATTTCCTTCGTTTCCGAAATCCACCTCGATCCGCTGCTGACCAAGATCATGGCCGCCGCCACCGAACTGCTCTCCGCCGACCGCGGCACGCTGTTTCTCTATGACGCAGCCACCGACGAACTGCACTCGCGCGTTGCCGGCGGCATTGCCGGCAACGCCATCCGCTTCCCCGCCACCGACGGCATTGCCGGCGAATGCTTCACCAGCGGCGCAGTGATCAACATCGCCGACGCCTACAACGACCTGCGTTTCAATCCCGATTTCGACCGGCAGACCGGCTACCGCACGCAGACCATCCTGTGCATGCCCATCGTCGCCCGCGGCCAGCGCAAGGTCGGCGTCATGCAAATCCTCAATCGCAAGGGCGGCGCCTTCGGCAGCGACGACGAGCGCCGCCTGCGAGCCTTCTCCGCCCAGGCCGCGATCGCCATCGAGAACGCCCAACTGTTCGAGGCGGTCAGCACCGAGCGCAACTACAACGAGGCGATCCTGCACAGCATGAACAATGCCGTGCTGACACTCGACGCCGACGGCATCCTGCGCAAGGCCAACGAAGCCGCGCGCCGCATCCTGCGCCGCACCGATGCCGAACTCATCGGCCACACGCTTGAGGAACTCTTCATCGGCGGCAACGCCTGGGTGGCCAACAGCCTGGAAAAGGTTCGCGTCTCCGGCCAGACCGACATCACGGTCGACACCGACCTGCTGATCGAGGGCGGCCAGGCGATCTCGGTGAATATGGTCACGGTGCAGCTCAACAGCACGCGCAACGAATCCATCGGCTACATGCTGATGCTGGAAGACATCACGCGCGAAAAGCGCTTGCGCAACACCATGTCGCGCTACATGAGCAAGTCGGTGGTCGACCAGCTCATGGAAAGCGGCGAGGCCGTGCTGGGCGGCACCGGGCGCGACGTCAGCGTGCTGTTCTCCGACATCCGCGGCTTCACCTCGATTTCCGAGCGGCTCGGCGCCAAGGAAACCGTCGCCCTGCTCAACGAGTATTTCACCGACATGGTGGACATCGTGTTCGCCCACAATGGCGTGCTCGACAAGTACATCGGCGACATGATCATGGCGGTGTTCGGCTCGGTGCTGCAAAGCAAGGACGACGCGAGCAACGCCGTGATGGTCGGCAACAAGATGATGACCGGCCTGCACCAGCTCAACCGCCGCCGCGCCGCGCGCGGCGGCGAGGCGATCCGCATCGGCGTCGGCATCAGCACCGGCCACGTGGTCGCCGGCAACATCGGCTCGATCAAGCGCATGGAATACACCGTGATCGGCGACCGGGTAAACCTTGCCGAGCGCCTGGAAAGCGCCAACAAGTTCTACGGCACGTCGATCCTGCTCTGCGAAGCGACCTGGGCCCAGGTCAGCCACCACGCCGCCGCGCGCGAGATCGACCTGATCCGCGTCCGCGGCCGCAGCACGCCGGTGGCGATCTACGAAGCGCTAGGCCACCATTCCGAAGACAGCTTTCCGCACCGCGCCGAAGTGCTCGATGCCTTCGGCAGCGGCCTCTCGCTTTACCGGCGGCGCGACTGGGATGCGGCGGAGCGCTGCTTCCGCCAGGCACTGGACGCGCATCCCGCCGACGGCCCCTCGAAGATCTACCTCGAACGCTGCCAGGTCTATGGCAAGGAACCGCCGCCCGACGCATGGGACGGCGTCTGGTCGGTGCAGCACAAGTAGCGACTACCTACCCCTCGGCACGGCCCCGTCGAACCAGGAAAGCCCCGATGGAACTCTCCTCCCTGCTCGCGCACCATGCCCGCTACCGGCCGCAGGCCACGGCGGTGGTATTCGAAGACCAGCGCCTCGACTATTGCCAGTACCACGCGCGCGTGGACCGCGTCGCCCAGATGTTCCGCGCGCTCGGTGTCGGCAAGGGCGACCGCGTCGCCTCGCTGCTGCCCAACTGCCTGGAACAGCTCGACCTCTACTGGGCCTGCGCCCGCATCGGCGCCGTAGCGGTGCCGCTGTCGCCCCTGCTGACGGGCAGCGGCCTGGCCAGCCTGATCAACGATGCCGGCGCCACCTGCCTCGTCACCCGCCGCAGCCTGCTACCGGTGGTCGAGGAAGTATTGCCCACACTGGAATCGCTCTCCGCCCGACGCGTGCTGCTGACCGACGCCGACCTGCCGCCCTGGAGCAGCTACGCGGCGCTGGCTGCCGCCGCACCCGACGGCCCGCCGCCCGATCCGCAGGTCACGCCCGACGACCTGTTCAACATCATGTACACCTCGGGGACCACCGGCCTGCCCAAGGGCATCATGCACAGCCACCGTGTGCGCGCCATGTACGCGCTGCTGCTGGGCGCCGCCTGGCGCATGACGCCCGAATCGGTGGTGCTGCACACCGGCGCCATCGTCTTCAATGGCGCCTTCGTCACCCTGATGCCGGCCTTCCACCTCGGCGCCACCTACATCCTGCACCGCCAGTTCGACGCCGCCGCGATGCTCGCCACCATCGCCGCCGAGAAGGTCACGCACATCATGGTGGTGCCGGCGCAGATCATCGCCCTGCTCGAGTCGCCGGCCTTCGACCCGGCCAAACTCGAATCGCTGCAGATGATCCTTTCCCTCGGCGCGCCGCTGGCCCAGACGCGCAAGGACCAGCTCAACACCCTGTTGCCGGGCCGCTTCCACGAACTCTACGGGCTCACCGAAGGCTTCCTCACCATCCTCGACAAGACCGACGCAGTCAGGAAGTCCGGCTCGGTCGGCTGCCCGCCGCCGTTCAGCGAAGTGCGCATCGTCGATGACGCCGGCCGCGACCTGCCGCCCGGCCAACCGGGCGAGATCGTAGGCCGCGGCCCCTTCGTCATGCAGGGCTACTGGCGCAAGCCGGAACTCACCGCCGAGACCCTGCGCGACGGCTGGATCTTCAGCGGCGACATCGGCCACCTCGACGAGGAGGGCTACCTCTACCTGGTCGACCGCAAGAAGGACATGATCGATTCCGGCGGCGTCAAGGTCTATCCGCGCGACATCGAGGACATCGCCAGCCGCCACCCTGCCATCGCCGAGGTCGCCGTGTTCGGCGTGCCGCACGATACATGGGGTGAAACGCCGCTGGCCGCCGTGGTGCTAAGAGTCGGCGCTGGCGCCACGGCAGACGAGCTGCGCGACTGGATCAACGAACGCGTCGCCGCGCGCTACCAGCGCGTGCGCGAAGTCGTCATCGTCCCCGCCTTCCCGCGCAACGCCGCCGGCAAGACGCTCAAGCGCGAACTGCGCGAGCCTGGGCGGGGAAGAGCGGCAAGTCCCGGAGGGGGGGGGGGAGCGCAGGCGGCCAAGAAGGTAACACGCCAAACCGGTTCCCCCCAAACCAACGCCCATTGTTTAACGCCCGAGTATTTCCACAAGCACAACGCCCCAGCGTCGCAGCCCGGCCGGAAAAAAAAAAAAAAAAGGGCAAAGGAGGCCAAAAAGGGGAAAACCAAAAAAAAAAAACTGGCCCCCGCGAACAAAAAAGACCCTTTACGAGGTGGCTGCCAAAAACACAAAGCCGTTACAGAAAAACGAAGGAGAACACGGGCAACCAACAGCACCAGCCAATTTGTCGCCCCCAAAAGCGGCCCCAACCCGGAACCCGAACTTTCTGCCCGCTAGTAAGTTTCAAGGGTTTACAGTTTTTGTTATTAAAAACCGAACCCCACCACGCCCCCCACCCCGTATTTTAATTGCCACGAAAACGAGCCAAACTGTTCCCAAGCAGTACAGAAACGGCAGGAGAGGGAAAGGACCCTCACCCCCCCACCAAGACCCACAAAAAGCCACCGAAAACAGGGGGCAGCACACACGCAAAACACACAAACAAACACACCCCCAAATCCCCGGGCAGGCAGCGGGCTAACAAAGCAGGGGCGGAGCCCACACCCTTCCCTCTTCGAACCCCCCACACCCCAAACCCACCAACCCACGACCGCTCATTTGACGTTAAGTAGAAAACACACCTACCCCGCCCAAGAACTGTTCCACAGCGGACATGACGGGCCCCACAACTCGTTTTTTGTCAGGTTGGGCAATGATTTCGGCAATTAGACGGCTCTTCTCCCCCGCGCCCCGAAGATGAGCAGGAACCCAGGGCGCCCGGGGGGGGGAGGCCCTCTTCGCTTCCTTTGCGGCCGCTGCTGCGCCCAAGAAATCTTGAAGTGGGCTTTGAGCAGATGCCGGCAGGGCAACCACACCGCCAATATCAACGGTAGTGAAATGCGCGCGAGTGCGGCAAAACGGAACGGCCGCGGGCCACAAAGAGGCGCCGGAGGGTCCGGTTTCATTTCGCGTCTGAAAAGTCGGCGCCGGCGGGACGGCGGGCGGCGTGCCTTGCCGCGCCGGAAAGAGGTCCGGGCAAACTACCCCGCCCGCGCCACGCGCCGCCCCATGGCCAGCACCGTCAGCACCGCCAGTACCTGCAGCACGGCGACGCCGGGCAGCACGCCGTCGCGGCCGCCGGCGTCGAGCAGCATGCCGAAGGCCAGCGGGCCGAGCGCCAGGCCGACGTCGAGCCCGGAATAGACGAAGCCATAGACGCGGCCGAAGGCCGGCGATTCCTTGCCGCCGGGCAGCGATTCGGTGGCGACGCGACGCACCAGCATGTCGCGCGAGGGGCCGGCGAGGCCGACGCCGATGCCGATGCCGACCATCAGCGGCAGCACGCTCCATGCCGGCGGCAGGCCGCTGGCCAGCACCGCGGCGAACACGGCGGCGCCGACCAGCGCGCCGCCCACGGCGCGATCGTGGGCATGCACCTTGACCGCGACGAAGCCGCCGACCACCATGCCTGCCGCCGATCCGAGCAGGTAACCGGTGAGCGCCGCCACGGCGACCGCAGCGGAAACGCCGTAGATGCCGCCCAGAACCGGCACGGAGAAACTCTGCAGGCCGCCGAAGGCCGCCGTGATCAGGAAGAAGAAAACGAAGGCGAGCCAGATCGCCGGTACGCCGAGGAAGCCGAACACCGGCCCGTGGGCCGTAGCGCCAGCGCCGACTTTTGGCCGGTCGTCGTCGAGCAGCGGGCGCGCCAACTGCAAGGCGGTGACCGAGGCCAGCGCGACCAGCGCGGCGGCAACCCCCGCGCCGCGCCAGCCGGCCCAGGCCAGGGCGGTGCCGGAAATCGCCGCGCCCAGCGCCCAGCCCAGGTTGCCCGACAGGCCGTGCACGGAAAAGGCATGGCCCAGGCGCGCCGGCGAGACCTTCTTGTTCAGCAGCGAAAAATCGGCCGGATGGAACACCGCGTTGCCCATGCCGGCCAGCGCCACCGCCAGCACCAGCATCGCGTAGTTGGTCGCCGCCGCCAGCGCCAGGCCGGAAACCGCCAGCAGGCTGACGCCGGCCATCAGCACGCGGCGCGCGCCGTAGCGATCGACGAGGATGCCGGCAAAGGCCTGGCCGACGCCGGAAATGGCGAAGAACACGGTCATCAGGAAACCCGCCTCGGTGTAGCCGAAACCGAAGTCCGGCATCAGCAGCGGAAACAGCGGAGGTAACAAAAGGTGAAACAGGTGCGAGGTGGCGTGGGCGACGCCGACCAGCGCAATCACCGCGGCGTCGGCGCGGACAGTGGTAGTGGGGGACATCGCCGGATGCTAACCGAAATCTTCGGCTGAAATATCCGCTGACACTCGGTAACAGACGGCTGCCGCCGCGCTGCCTATCGTGCTTCCCATGGGCGGCGCAAGGGCGCCGCCCGACAACCGAGGAGACCACCATGAAGGCAAGAACCCTGCAACTCGGCCTGATCGCCAGCGCGCTGCTTGCGCTCGGCGCCGTCGCCACCCCCGCGCATGCGGACGACGCCCGCGCCGAATGGCGCAGCGACAGCCGCGAGATACGCCAGGACAAGCGCGAACTGCGCTCCGATTACCGCGAACTGGCCGAGGACCGCGCCGACTATGCCCGCGCCCGCGCCGCCGGCGACTACGGCGCGATGCGCCGCGAGCGCATGGAGATTCGCCAGGACAAGCGCGAGATCGGCCGCGACCGCGCCGAACTGCGCCGCGACCTGCGCGACCGCCGCCAGGACCGCGGCGACCACTGGCGCGGACAGAACTCCGGCAACCGCTACGGCAACTGGCAAGGCAGCCAGCACAGCCGCTGGACCCAGCACGCCGAACAACGCAGGGAAGCCCGCGCCGACTGGCGCCATGATGCGCAGGCGCGCCCTGCCGCCTGGCATCCGGCCGCCGCCGCGAGCGGCAACACGGCCACCTCGAACAACGGCAACAATGGCAACAATGGCCGCCATCTGGGCTGGCAACAGGGCCGCGGCAACCGGCACGGCGGCTGATCGAGCCGTCGGCAAGGCGACGGTCGGCAGGGTTTCGACGAGGGTGCTACATTGCTCCGCATGGAGCGCACCCCCTTCAACCTCCGCGTCGCCTGGCTGGTCCTGTTGCAGTTCCTCAGCCTGCCGCTGCTGGGCTACGCGCTCGGCGACCTGACCGGGATGCCGGGCCTGTGGAACCTGCTGACGCCGGTCTGGGTGTTCGTCGCATTTCCGCTGATCGACACCTGGGTCGGGCTCGACACGCGCAATCCACCGCCCGGAAGCGATGCCGCCCTTTCCGATACGCCGGCCTATCGCCTGCTGCCGCTGGCCGCGTTGCCGGCCCACGCGCTGATGCTGCTCTGGGCCGCGCCCACCGCGGTCGCGCTGGCGGCGCAAAGCCAGCTTGCCGCGGTCGGCCTGTGCCTTTCGGTCGGCATCGTCGGCGGTGCGATCGGCATCACCTACGCGCATGAACTGATCCACAAGCCGACGGCGCTGGAGCGCAATGCCGGCGGCGTACTGCTGGCTCTGGTCGCCTACGGCGGCTTCAAGGTGGAGCACGTGTACGGCCACCATGTCGACGTCGCCACGCCACGCGACACCTCGACGGCGCGTCTGGGGCAATCCGCCTATGCCTTCCTGCTGCGCTCCCTGCTGCTGAATCCTCTGCGCGCCTGGCAACTGTCCGGCGCGCGAATGCAGACCCGCGGCATGCCGGCCTGGCACTGGCGCAACGAGATGTACCTGTGGCACGGGCTGACGCTGCTGGTCGCCGCGGCGATGACGGCCTGGCTGGGGTGGGCCGGACTGGGCTTCTTCGCGCTGCAGGCGCTGGTCGCCATCGTGCTGCTGGAACTGGTGAACTACATCGAGCACTACGGCCTGTTGCGCCGCCAGCGCCCCGACGGCAGCTACGAGCGCGTGACGCCGCGCCATTCGTGGAACGACAGCCACCACCTGTCCAACCTCGCGCTGCTCAACCTGCAGCGCCATTCCGACCACCACGCCTTCGCCGCGCGGCGTTACCAGGTGCTACGCCACCACGACGAGGCGCCGCAACTGCCGACCGGCTATGCCTCGCTGGTGCTGCTGGCGCTGCTGCCGCCGCTGTGGCGGCGCTTCATGGATCCGCGGGTGGCGGCGTGGAAGGCGGCTGAAGCGAGCTGATCAGGCTTTGCTCTGGCGCGGCTCTAGGTGGCCACGAAGCCAGGCGGCGAATTCCTCTTCCTTGAGTTCGCCAGCGGCTAGCGACAAAACGACAAGCACGCATTCTGCATCGTCGACAACCAGCTCGAAGCCATTCAGCGCGAGAAACAGTTCGGTTGCGATCAGCGCGGCGCGCTTGTTGCCATCCACGAACGGATGGTTGCGAACGATGCCGAACCCGTACGCGGCAGCGAGCGATGCCACATCGGGGTCGCCATAGGCGACAAGATTTTCTGGACGTGCCAGCGCGGAGTCCAGCAATCCAGCGTCGCGAATCCCGGCCGCACCGCCATGCTCCGCCAATTGCTCATGGTGCGCAGCGATCACCACGCTGCGCATGATCCATACCCAGTCGCTCACTTCGCCAACTCACGCAGCGCCGCGCGACGCTTTTTCATGATGCGCTGCGCTTCGGTCATTTGCTGTTCGAAGGCCGGGTCGTGCGGAGTCACGACATACCCGTCCGGCGTCTCGGTAATGAAGATCGAATCGCCCTTTTCCAGCTTGAGGTTTGCCAGCACCTCCTTCGGCAGGATGACGCCGACGGAATTGCCGATCTGGGTGAGTTTGAGGACGTGCATGGCGGGCTCCAGCGCAGTTATAACGATTGTTATACTACGCCGGAGCCACGCCGGTTTCAAGCTTTGTTAAAGCTGAGCTGCCCCTTCGCCACCCCAACCTTGACGCGGTCCTTCGGCCCGAAGCTGCCGTCGAGGATCAGCCTGGAAAGCGGATTCTCGATGCGCTCCTGGATCGCGCGCTTGAGCGGCCGCGCGCCGAACACCGGGTCGAAGCCGGCCTCGGCCAGCAGGGCCAGCGCCGCGTCGGAAACTTCGAGCGCCATGTCCAGCCGCGCCATGCGCTTTTCCAGGTACTTGAGCTGGATCTTCGCGATGCCGGCGATGTTCTTTTCGTCGAGCGCGTGGAACACCACGATCTCGTCGATGCGGTTCACGAACTCGGGACGGAAGTGGGTCTTGACCTCGCCCATCACGGCCATCTTGACCACCTGGTAGTCCGAGCCCGACATCTGCTGGATCATCTGGCTGCCGAGGTTGCTGGTCATCACGATCACGGTGTTCTTGAAGTCCACGGTGCGGCCCTGGCCATCGGTCATGCGGCCATCGTCGAGCACCTGCAGCAGCACGTTGAAGACATCGGGGTGGGCCTTCTCGACTTCGTCGAAGAGGATCACCGAGTAGGGCTTGCGCCGCACCTGCTCGGTCAGGTGGCCGCCTTCCTCGTAGCCGACATAGCCCGGCGGCGCGCCGATCAGGCGGGCGACGGAATGCTTCTCCATGAACTCGCTCATGTCGATGCGGATCAGGTGGTCCTCGGCATCGAACAGGAACTCGGCCAGCGCCTTGCACAGCTCGGTCTTGCCCACGCCGGTGGGGCCGAGGAAGAGGAAGGAGCCATAGGGCCGGCTTTCTTCCGACAGCCCGGCGCGCGAGCGGCGGATGGCATCCGACACCAGGCGCACGGCCTCGTCCTGGCCGACCACGCGGCTGTGCAGCTTGTCTTCCATCTTCAGCAGCTTTTCGCGCTCGCCCTGCATCATCTTGCTCACCGGGATGCCGGTGGCGCGCGAAACGACCTCGGCGATCTCCTCGGTGCCGACCTGGGTGCGCAGCAGGCGGTTTTTCGCCGTGCCGTCAGCGCCGACTTTCTCGCTGGCCAGATCAGCCGCCTTCAACTGCGCTTCGAGCTTGGGCAACTGGCCGTACTGCAGTTCGGCCAGCTTGTCGAAGGCGCCCTTGCGCTGCAGTTCGGCCATCTGGTTGCGGATTTTGTCGATCTCTTCCTTGATATGGGCCGAGCCCTGCACCTGGGCCTTTTCCGCCCGCCAGATCTCGTCAAGGTTGGCCAACTCGCGCTCGAGCTTGTCGATCTCGTCCTTGATCAATACCAGGCGCCGCTGCGAGGCCTCGTCCTTTTCCTTCTTCACCGCCTCGCGCTCGATCTTCAGCTGGATCAGGCGGCGGTCGAGCTTGTCCATGACCTCGGGCTTGGAGTCGATTTCCATCTTGATGCGCGCCGCCGCCTCGTCGATCAGGTCGATGGCCTTGTCCGGCAGGAAGCGGTCGGTGATGTAGCGGTGGGAGAGTTCCGCCGCGGCGACGATGGCCGGGTCGGTGATGTCCACGCCGTGGTGCAGTTCGTATTTCTCCTGCAGGCCGCGGAGTATCGCGATGGTCGCCTCGACGCTCGGCTCGTCGACCTGCACCTTCTGGAAGCGGCGCTCCAGCGCGGCATCCTTCTCGATGTACTTGCGGTATTCGTCGAGCGTGGTGGCGCCGATGCAGTGCAGCTCGCCGCGCGCCAGCGCCGGCTTCAGCATGTTGCCGGCGTCGATCGCGCCCTCGGCCTTGCCGGCGCCGACCATGGTGTGCAGCTCGTCGATGAAAAGGATGATGCGGCCCTCGTCCTGCGCCACTTCCTTGAGTACCGCCTTGAGCCGCTCCTCGAATTCGCCGCGATACTTGGCGCCGGCCAGCAGGCCCGCCATGTCGAGCACCAGCACGCGCTTGTCCTTCAGCGTCTCGGGCACCTCGCCATTGACGATGCGCTGGGCCAGGCCCTCGACGATCGCGGTCTTGCCCACGCCCGGCTCGCCGATCAGCACCGGGTTGTTCTTGGTGCGGCGCTGCAGGATCTGGATGGCGCGGCGGATCTCGTCGTCGCGGCCGATCACCGGGTCGAGCTTGCCCTGGCGGGCGCGCTCGGTGAGGTCCAGGCAGTATTTCTTCAGCGCCTCGCGCTGGCCTTCGGCGTCCTGGCTGCCGACGTTCTCGCCGCCGCGCACGGCCTTGATCGCGTCTTCCAGCGCCTTGCGGTTAAGGCCGGCCTCCTTCAGCAGGCGGCCGCACTCGCCCTTGTCCTGGGTCAGTGCCAGCAGGAACATCTCCGAGGCGATGAACTGGTCGCCGGCCTTCTGCGCTTCCTTGTCGGTGACGTTGAGCAGGTTGGCCAGGTCGCGGCCGATGCTGACTTCGCCGCCGTGGCCTTCGACCCTGGGCAGCCGCTCGATGGCCCTCGCAAGTTGCAGCTTGAGCCCGCCGACATTGGTGCCGGCGCGCTGCAACAGCGAGGCGGTCGAGCCGTCCTCCTGATTGAGCAGGGCCAGCAGCAAATGCTGCGGCTCGATGAACTGCTGGTCGTTACCGACGGCCAGGCTCTGGGCGTCGGAAAGCGCCTGCTGGAAACGGGTGGTGAGTTTGTCGATGCGCATGGCGGTAGCCCCGAAAGGATGTCATTGCGCAGAACATGGGGATTGTGGGGCCGATTTCAATCCTCGGCCGCGGCCATGACCTTCCGCTACCGCGAAGCGCCTGGTGCCTGCCGGCTAGGCCAGCAGCAACGCCGCCAGCGCCAGCAGCGCCGGCCCCGCCTGCAGATACATGATGCGCGGCTTGACCGTCATGCCGCCGTAGATGCCGGCGACCACCACACAGGCAAGGAAGAACATCTGGATGTGCAGCCCCGCCGCCCCCGGATAGGTCAGGCCCCAGAGCAGGCCGGCAGCGAGAAAGCCGTTATAGAGGCCCTGGTTGGCCGCCAGCACCTTGGAGTCCTCGGCCTTCTGCGCCGTGTTGCCAAAGATCTTGAGTCCCTTGGGCTGGGTCCACAGGAACATTTCGAGGTAGAGGAAATACAGGTGTTCGAGCGCCACGAGAAGCACCAGAAGCATGCCGAGAACCTTCATGTTCGATCCTTTGCCGCATGAAATGAATGTGTCCAGTATCGGCCACCGCGGGCGCAAAAACAACGCCGGATACGATATGCATGGACGTTGACTCAGGTCAGAGTCCCGTAAGCCATTGGTGTTACATTAAATCTTTTGATTCAATCACAGGAGAAGCATCATGGCAGGCAAAGTCGAACAATTCAGCGAATTGCACCGCAAGAACATGGAAGCCGCCATGCGCATGGCCCAGCTTTCGATCGAGAACTCGCAGCGCATCATGGCCCTGCAAACCGAGCTGGCCAAGGAGATGTTCCAGTCCGGCGTGGAGAACGCCAAGGCCCAATCCACCGCCCGCGATCCGCAATCGATGATGCAACTGCGCACCCAGTACGCTCAGGAAACCACGCAGCGCATGGTCGCCGCCGCGCAACAGATCGCCGAGATCGGCAATTCGGCCCGCGCCGAGTTCTCCCGCCTCGTCACCGAGCAGCTCGCCTCCGGCAGCCAGGACATGACCGAGTCGCTGCAGAACTTCATGAAGAGCCTGCCCGGCCAGACGCCGAACATGATGGAATCCTTCCAGCAGGCGATCGCCACCGCCAACCAGGCCTTCGAGCAGATCAGCAAGGCCTCGACCGCAGCGATGAGCAGCGTCGGCGACGCGGTCAAGAAGACGGCCGCCAAGCGCAAATAGTTTTTACGGAGGAGGAGCCTCCCGAAGGCTGGTCGCGCAAGCGGCCGGCCTTTTTGCGCGGGGGGGGGGCGGGGGGGGGGGGGGGGGGGGGGGGGGGGGGGGGGGGGGGGGGGGGGGGGGGGGGGGGGGGGGGGGGGGGGGGGGGGGGGGGGGGGGGGGGGGGGGGGGGGGGGGGGGGGGGGGGGGGGGGCGGGGGGGGGGGGGGGGGGGGGGGGGGGGGGGGGGGGGGGGGGGGGGGGGGGGGGGGGGGGGGGGGGGGGGGGGGGGGGGGGGGGGGGGGGGGGGGGGGGGGGGGGGGGGGGACCACAGGCATGCCGGGTCAGGCCTTGCCGGCGACCCAGCGCCCGGCAGCGTGGTCGTCGCTTTCGCGGGCGTCTACCCAGCGGCCGCCGGCCGGGGTTTCTTCCTTCTTCCAGAAGGGCGCGCGCGTCTTCAGGTAATCCATGATGAACTCGCAGGCGGCGAAGGCGTCGCCTCGATGCGACGAGGCGGCGGCGACGAAGACGATACGCTCGCCCGGCAGCAGGCGGCCGACACGGTGGATCACGCGCACGCCCTGCAGTTCCCAGCGACCCTGCGCCTCGGTGACGATTTCCTGCAGCGCCTTTTCGGTCATGCCGGGGTAGTGCTCGAGGGTCATCGCCTTTACGGCCGCCGTATCACCGGCGCCAACTGTTTCGCCGGCGGCCTTGTCGGCGCGCACCAGGCCGATGAAGCTCGCCACCGCGCCGACGTCGTCACGTCCGGCCGACAGCGCGGCGATTTCGGCGCCCGCGTCGAAGTCGGCTTCCTGCACGCTGACCGTCATGTCATCCCCCCGTCACCGGCGGAAAGAAAGCCACCTCGTCGCCGCCCTTGAGCGGGGCGTCGAGGCCGACCATCTGCTGGTTCAGCGCCACGCGCAGGTTCTTCGTCGTCGCCAGGGCCGACCAGGGCTCGCCGCGCGCCGCCAGCAGGTCACGCAGGCCACCCACCGTGGCGACGCCGCCGGGCAGGGCCAGCGATTCGGAGCCGGTGCCCAGCGCCTCGCGCAAGCCGGCAAAGAAAAGCACTTTGACTGTCATCGTTTGACTATAGCAGTTCGGAAAAAGGCAGGAAGCGAACCGTGTCGCCCGAGACGATGGCATGGCGCGGCGGATTGTCGATCAGGCCGTCGGCCCAGGTGCAGGAGGTCAATACCCCCGAACTCTGGTTGGGGAAAAGATCGAGACCGCCGGTTTCATTGATCCGCGCCCGCAGGAACTCGCGACGCGGATCGCCCTTGCAATCGAAATCCGCCTGCAGGCCCCGCGCGCGCGGCCGCAGTTCGAACGCGCCCTGCGACTTGAGGATGAAGGGCCGCACCAGCATGAGGAAGGTGACGAAGCTCGATACAGGGTTACCCGGCAGGCCGATGAAGGCGGCCGCGCCCTCGCCTGCCGACCGCCGCACGCTACCGAAGGCCAGCGGCTTGCCCGGCTTGATGGCGATCTTCCACAGGTCGAGCGAACCCTCGGCTTCGACCGCAGGCTTGACGTGGTCTTCCTCACCGACCGAGACGCCGCCGCTGGTGAGGATCAGGTCGTTGCCGGCCGCGGCATCGCGCAGGGCGGCGCGCGTCGCGTCGCGCGTGTCGGGCACGATGCCCATGTCGTCGACCACGCAGCCCAGGCCTTCCAGCAGGGCGCGCAGGGTGTAGCGATTCGAGTTGTAGATGCCACCCGGCTTGAGAGGCTCGCCGGGCATTGCCAGTTCGTCGCCGGTGGAGAACAGCGCGACGCGCAGGCGGCGGAACACCGTCAATTGAGCGGCACCCACCGAAGCGGCGACGCCGACATGCGCCGCAGTCAGGCGCGTGCCGGGCGCCAGCACTTCGGCGCCGGCGGCGATGTCCTCGCCGCACCTTCGTATCCATTCGCCGACATGCGGCACGTGGTTCACGGTGATCGCATCGCCATCGACCGCGCAGAGTTCCTGCATCACCACCGCATCGGCGCCGGCCGGCACCGGCGCGCCGGTGAAGATGCGCGCCGCCGTGCCGGGCGCCAGCGTGTGGCCGACGCTGCCGGCGGGAATGCGCTGCGCGACGGCGAGTCGGGAGCCACTGGCCGGCACGTCGGCGCAACGCAGGGCGTAACCGTCCATCGAGGTGTTGTCCAGCGGCGGCACGTCGATGGCAGAAAGCAGGCCCGCGGCGAGCACCCGTCCGGCAGCTGCCTGGGTCGACACCAATTCGGTCTCACCAACCGGATGGGCGCCGGCCAGCAGGCGCCCGAGTGCATCTTCGAATTCAAGCATCCCGCTCATTGGCGAAACTCCATGTGGCGAAGAATGAAATCCGCGATCGCGTCGCGGTCGTTGAGTTCCAGTATCGGCAGCGAGGTCTGCCCGACCAGGGCGGCCGGTTCGTCGGTGGCGATGGCGACGATGGTCTCGACCCCGGTACCGGCGATCAGCGGCTTGCCCACCGAAGGTCGATGTACTTCCAGCTTCGGAATCGGCGTCTGCTTGAAGCCTTCCACCAGCACAAGGTCGCATTCCGAAAAGCGCCCGATCTGCTCGTCCAGGGAGGGCTCCGGCTCGCCACGCAGTTCGTGCATCAGCACCCAGCGCTGGTCGGAGATCAGCAGCACCTCGGAACAGCCCGCCTCGCGCAGCCGGTAGGAATCCTTGCCCGGATGATCGATGTCGAAGCGGTGGTGGGCGTGCTTGATCAGCGAAACCCGCAGGCCTGCCGCGGTAAGGCGCGGTATCAGTTCTTCGAGCAGCGTGGTCTTGCCCGAGCCTGAATAGCCGGCGAGTCCGAAAACCTTCATTCCAAAACCCTCAAACCAGTCCGCAGATGACGAAGATTACGCAGAGAAAACAAGCAAACGGTCAGGCAAAGCCAGGATCCATCTGCGTCAATCTGCGAAATCTGCGGATCAAATGCCGTTCGCAGCGTCATGGCTGTCCGGACGCCGAAGGAACGGTAAGCACCGGCGCGAAGCCGCCACCCGGGGTGCGGAAGTTGGTGGTCTGGCCCTGCCAGAGGCGCGCCGCGATAAGTTGCACGTGGCCGTTGTAGACGTAGTTGCGCAGGTCGAGCTTGAGTTCCACCGGCGCCTCGCCCAACTTCAGGGTGCGCGAGGACGGCGGCACCAGCGCCTGGGCAATGTAGTTGCCGGCCAGTACCTCGTCGAACACGCGCTTGGTGATCTTGTCGCCGCGGTAGGCCGCCTTCGAACCGTAGCCCGCCGCCGGTTTGAAGAAGAGCGCCTTGCGTCGCGACCAGAGCTCGTCGGCATTGCGCGGCAGGACGAGCTCGGTGCGCGGAATCTTTGCCGCGAGGATGGCGCGGGTTTCGCCATCGACGCCCCAGCTTGCAAGCAGCGCATCGTCGCACAGCGCGACCAGGTTGCGCTTGTCGGCATACAGCGCATGGGCCCGCGGATGCGGCGTCAGCGCCACCGCATCGGCCAGGTACGCCGCGCGCAGGGCCGCGTTGGCCGGCGCCTCCAGCGCAAAATCGGTGAGCCGGTTGTAGACCAGGTCGAGGCGCAGGCCGTCGTGCCACAGCGCGCCGTCGCGAAACGCCAGTTCGCCCGGATCGCAGATCACGGCGCGAATTCCGGCATGTTCGAACAGACGCTGGAAGAGCACGAATTCGGGATAGAGGTATTGCGTGGACGGCGCCTCATCGACGATGGCCACGTGAATCGCCGTGTCGCCGGCGCCGACTCTTTTGGCAAACGCGCTCCACTCGGCGCGAAACATTTCGAGGAACAGGTGCTCCGGCGTGTCGCCGCCGAGGTCGCCCGGCAGCAAGGCCTCGACGTCGTCGCAGCAAGCCTTCTGCGCGCGCGCCAGCAGGGCGTTGAGCAGTCCGCCGCCGGCATTGGTGTTGATCTCGATGAGTTGCGGGCCGCGCATCGCCAACCCGTCGCCGAGATGGAAGTCGTAGCCAAGGAAAACACCGCGCACCGGCGTCGGGTGCTGCGCGATTTCAGGCGCCCAGGCCAGCACATGCGCGGCGTAGGCCGGCAACGCGACCACGCGCTCGACAGCGGCGACCAGCCGTGCCATGCGTTCGACGTGCTCGACGCTGACGAAGGCCACCGACGACGAAAACAGGTGCGGCCGCCCCGCCATCACTTCGTCGTGGAAACCGGGGCTGACCTTTTCCAGCTCGGTTTCCAGCCGCGCACTGTCGAGCGAGACGCAATGGCAATCGGCGTTGAGGCGGTCGGCGAGGGCGATGCTCGAATGGCTAGTCATGCGCCGATTCTACCGGCAGCACGGACGCGAAGAAGCGCTCCACCTCGGCCACCTCGCGCGTGCGCCGCATCGGCGGCAGGGACCGCCAGATCGCCTTGCCATAGGGCTTGCCGATCAGGCGCGGGTCGCAGATCATCAGCACGCCGCGGTCGGCCTCGTCGCGGATCAAGCGGCCCGAGCCCTGCTTCATGCTGATTACCGCGCGCGGCAACTGGTATTCCATGAAGGGATTGCGCCCGGCCGCGCGCAACTTGTCGATGCGCGCCGAGAGCACCGGGTCATCCGGCGGCGCGAAGGGCAGCTTGTCGATCACCACCAGCGACAGCGCTTCGCCGCGCACGTCCACGCCTTCCCAGAAGCTCTGGCTGGCGACCAGGATCGCGTTGCCCAGGTAGCGGAAGCGCTCCAGCAGTTCCGTGCGCGACCCTTCGCCCTGCATAAGGAGCGGCAGGTCGAGGCCGTCGGCGGAAAGCTTCTCCTGGAGCAGTTCGCGGATGCGGCGCATCGCGCGCAAGGAAGTACACAGCACGAAAGCGCGTCCGCCCGAGGCGCGGATCGCCGGCCAGGCGGCTTCCGCCACCGCCTCCTGGTAGAGCGGGCTGTTCGGGTCGGGCATGTCGGGCGGAGCGTAGAGCAGCGCATTCCTTTCGTAATCGAAGGGACTGCCCCAGATCGCCGTGTCGGCCTCGGCCAGACCCAGTTCGCCGCAGTAGTGCGAAAAGTTCGTACCTACGGCGAGCGTGGCGGAAGCGAAGATCCAGGCACGGGGATGGCCTTCCATCTGGCGCTGGAAGATGGGCGCGATGTCGAGCGGCGTCAGGTTCAAGGACATCGCCTGCGAATAGACCTCGACCCATTTCACGACATCGTCACCTCCGGCCACCTCGAGGTCGGCGCTGCCGCCGCGCCAGCGCTTTAGCGCCGCCGCCAGTTCCTGGCTGCGGCGCAGGCAATTGGCCAGCCCTTCGCCGCGCTCGGCCTGGGTTTCGAGGTGGCGGCCGAGTTCGGCCAAGGCAGCGGCCAATTCCTGCAGGGCCGCGGCGAAGTCGGCCTCGCCAGCCAGCCGTGCCGCCGGCAGGCGCTGATTCTCGCCCTTCACCGCCAGGCGCAGGTCGCGCGTCGCCTTCTCCAGTGCCTGCGCCGCATCCTGCAAAGGCGCGTAGTCCCTGGCCGCGACGATGCCCTCGTTCTTCGCGTCGCGCGCCAGATCGAGCAGCTGCGTGGTCGACAGGCTCTCACCGAAAAACAGGCCGGCCACCTCGGGCAACTGATGGGCCTCGTCGAAGATCACCGTGTTGCATGCCGGCAGCAGCTCGCCCATACCCTCGTCCTTCAACATCACATCGGCGAAGAACAGGTGGTGGTTGACCACCACCACGTCCGCCGTCAGCGCGTCCTGGCGTGCCGCCAGCACGAAACAGTCCTTGACGTTGGGGCATTCCTGGCCGAGGCAGTTTTCGCGCGTCGAGGTCGCCAGCGCCCAGGCTCCGGAATCCTCCGGCACATCGATGCATTCGGCCTTGTCGCCGGTTTTCGTGCGCTCGGCGAAGCGCGCGATGCGGCGCAACTGTGCCGCCTCCTCGCGCGAGGCCAGGCGCCCGGCGCTCATCGCGCGTTCCAGGTGGTAGGGGCAGACGTAGTTGGCGCGACCCTTGAGCAATGCAATGCTGGCGCCGACCTTGAGCGCGTCGCGCACCGTCGGCAGGTCGCGATTGAAGAGCTGGTCCTGCAGCGTCTTGGTGCCGGTGGAGACGATCACCTTGCCGCCCGAAAGCAGCGCCGGCACCAGGTAGGCAAAGGTCTTGCCGGTGCCGGTGCCGGCTTCCGCGACCAGCGCCAGGTTGCCGGCGATCGCGGCAGCGATGCGCTGCGCCATCTCGACCTGCTGCGGACGCGGGCGAAATGCTGGCACGGCGGCGGCGAGCGGTCCCTCGGGGGCGAAGATGCGCTCAAATTCGTGGCTGGGATCGGACATGGCGGGCGCGGCATCGTAGCACGCGGGCAAAGGCCCGGCCGACCGGGATCCCGACTACGTAGGTTCCGCAGTTCGCCGCGGAATCCACTGATGCATCAATATTTGATTCGTTGCGAAAATTACGTCCGGCAGGGTGGGCTGCGATCAAGGCGTTGATCTGCATGGAAGAAGGATGTAGCCACCCGCCGACTGGAACGCCGCCGGGCCGCCCGGTAAGGCCCGGTCTCTCTCCCATGCACAGGATTCAGTTAGCGGAATGCAGATGAAATGAGCAGTCTTCCGTGGCGCTCGCTACAGGTCCGCGTGACTCTGGTCACGCTGGCCATTTTCCTGCTGGGCATCTGGTCCCTGGCCTACTACGCCAGCCGGACGCTGCGCGAGGACATGCAGAAACTCCTCGGCGAACAGCAATTCTCGACCGCCTCGCTGCTCGCGGCCGAACTCAATGCGTCCTTCGCCGAACGTGTGAATGCACTCGAAGTGGCCGCACGGGAACTCGCCGCCATCGACATCGGCGACAGGAAGTCGTTGCAGCGCTTCCTGGAAATGCAGAACTCCCTGCATTCGCGCTTCAACGGCGGCCTGATGATCTTCGATGCGAAAAGCACGGCGATTGCCGAGGTCCCCAACGCCGTCGGACGCGTCGGCGCCAATTACAAATCGCGCGACTACCTGATCGGCGCGCTGGGCGATGAAAAGACCACGGTAGGCGCACCCATCGCTGGCCCCAAACTGGGCGCCCCCGTCTTCGTCATTGCCACGCCGATCAGGAACTCGCGCGGCATCGTGGTCGGCGCCATCGGCGGGGTGACCAACCTGGGTGCGCCCAATTTCCTCGACGGCCTCGCCGTGCATACCTACCTCGGCGGCGATGGCTACCTGCTGGTGACCGCGGGACAGAGGCTGATCGTTTCGGCCACCGACAAGTCCCGCATCATGGATGCGCTCCCGCCGCGCGGCGCCAACTCCCAGATCGACCGGCTGATTCAGGGCTTCGACGGATCGATCCTGCTGACCAATCCCCGTGGCGACGAAGTGTTGATGTCGGCGAAGCATGTCCCCATCGCGAACTGGGACCTCCTCGTCTCGCTGCCCACCGCAACCGCGTTCGCGCCCATCTACAGCATGCAGGAACGGATGCTGAAGGCCACCGGGGTGCTTACGCTCCTGGCGGCGCTGCTGGTCGGGTGGATGCTGAGGAAGCTGCTGTCCCCCCTGGTGCGGGCTGCCAAAGCCCTGGCCTCCTCTTCGCGCACGGACCACCTGATGCAGCCGCTGACCGTAAGCCGTCAGGACGAAGTCGGCGAACTGATAGGCGGCTTCAACAAGCTCATGGAGAAGCTGAAACTGCGCGAACAGGCGCTGCTGCAGAGCGAATCGAGGTTCCGCGCCCTGTCGACGATGTCGTCGGACTGGTTCTGGCAGCAGGACGAGAACTTCCGCTTCGTGGAATTTTCCGAGGCCTTCGCCAACGGATTCACGGTCCAGGTCGACGCCGTCGGCAAGACGCGCTGGGAACTCGACATAAAGCTGACACCCGAGCAATGGGCGAGCCACAGGGATACGCTTGAAGCCCACCTTCCGTTCCGGAACTTCGAGTATCCGATTGCCAATGCGAGTGGCGAGGAGCGCTGGTACAGCATTAGCGGCGAACCCCTGTTCGACGACACCGGCCGCTTTGTCGGCTACCACGGTACCGGCCGCGACACTACCAAACAAAAAAATGCGGAGCAGGACATGCGGATTGCCGCCGCCGCCTTCGAATCCCAGGAATGCATGATGGTTACCGACGCCAGCGGTGTGATCCTGCGCGTAAACCGGGCATTCACCGAGCTCACGGGCTTCGAGCCGGAGGACATCGTGGGCCTGACGCCGCGCGTCCTGAAGTCAGGCCGGCACGGACCGGAGTTCTACCGGGCGATGTGGGAATCGATCAGTTCGACCGGTGGCTGGCAGGGTGAGATCTGGGGCCAGCGGAAGAACGGCGAGATCTATCCGAAATGGCTCAGCATCTCGGAAGTCCGGAACGAGGCCGGCGAAGTCACCCATTACATCGGCTCGCACTACGACATTACCGAGCGCAAGCGGGCCGAGGAGCGAATCAATGAACTGGCGTTCTTCGACCCGCTGACCTCCCTGCCCAACCGGCGGCTGCTGCTCGACCGGCTGAAGCAGGCGATGGCTGCCAGCGCCCGCAGTGCAAAGCATGGTGCGCTGCTGTTCATCGACCTCGACAACTTCAAGACGCTCAACGACACGCTCGGCCACGATACCGGCGACATGCTGCTGCAACAGGTTGCCGAACGCCTGCGCAATTGCGTGCGCGAAACCGACACCGTGGCCCGCCTCGGTGGGGACGAGTTCGTGGTGATGCTCGAAGACCTCAGCGCGAACGCCGGAGAAGCCGCGACCCAGGCCGAAGTCGTCGGCGAAAAGATCCTTGCCTCGCTGAACCAGAACTACCAATTGGGCCGCAAGAATCACCACAACACGCCCAGCATCGGAATCACGCTGTTCGCCGGCCACCGCTGCACGATGGACGAACTTCTGAAGTGGGCCGATCTTGCGATGTACCAGGCGAAAGCCGCGGGACGCAATACCCTGCGCTTCTTCGACCCGGAAATGCAGGCCGTGGTCACGGCGCGCGCCGCCATCGAAGCCGACCTGAACGAGGCGCTCCTGAAGAACCAGTTCCAGCTCTACTACCAGGCGCAGGTCGACGAACAGGGCAAGCTTACCGGGGTAGAGGCCCTGATACGCTGGCGGCATCCGGTGCGCGGCCTGGTATCGCCCGCCGAGTTCATTCCGGTCGCGGAAGACAGCGGCCTGATCGTGACGCTGGGGCGCTGGGTGGTGAAGACCGCCTGCGCCCAGTTGGCGGCCTGGGCCGAACGGCCGGGAATGGAGAATCTCACGATAGCGGTGAACGTCAGCGCCCGCCAGTTCCACCACAACGACTTCGTGGCCCAGGTACTCGCCGCGATCGAGCACACCGGCGCGAATCCGGCACGGCTCAAGCTGGAACTGACGGAAAGCATGCTCGCCAACGATGTCGACGAGATCATCGCCAAGATGACCAGCCTGAAGGCGAAGGGTGTCGCCTTCTCCCTCGACGACTTCGGCACAGGCTATTCCTCGCTCTCCTACCTCAAGCGCCTGCCGCTGGACCAGTTAAAGATCGACCAGAGCTTCGTGCGCGACATCCTCACCGATGCCAACGACGCCGCCATCGCGCGCACCGTGATCGCACTGGCCGACAGCATGGGCCTCGCCGTAATCGCCGAGGGCGTCGAAACCGAAGCGCAGCGCGAACTGCTGGCCCATCAGGGCTGCCATGCCTATCAGGGCTACCTGTTCAGCCGCCCGCTGCCCATCGAAGCGTTCGAAGCCTGGAACACCGGCTCAGCCGCCACCGCGCAGGAATCTGCGCCAGCCCGCGCCTCCGGCGTGGTGCTGCACTGAGGCAGGCCAGCAACCGGCACGCCGCCGCGGCCGATTGACTTTGCGCGGCCCCCACCCCCCGGACGAGCGTTCGCTGCCTTCGCCGAACAAACCACCTATCCACGAACAAGAGTCGGCGCTGGCGACACGGCAATCCATGGATAATCCATCACGATGAATCGACCCACGACTTGCCATGGCTGATTGCTGCTCCACACCCGCCACCGGCGACGACCATCCGAGGAAACGCCGCTGTCCGGCCAATGGCGCGGAATGCTGCGAAGTGTCGCCGCGCACCATCGCCCATCACATCAGCGAACCCTGGACCTGGATGCCGACCGCGGCACGCTGGTTCTTTTGCGACGATCCGGACTGTGACGTGGCCTATTTCGGTGACGACGGTTCGATCCTGCGCCGGTCGCAATTGCGCGACCACGCCGCTACGGACGAGCGGCTGCTGTGCCATTGCTTCGGCCTGACCCATGCGGAATTCCTCCGCCATCCGGCGACGCGGGATTACGTGGTGGCACAAACCCGGGCCGGCCAGTGCTCTTGCGAAACCAGCAATCCCTCGGGGCGCTGCTGCCTGAAGGATTTTCCCGACATCGGCTAGCGCGAGCAATGACGCTTCCGGAACAACTGTTCCCGGCCACGCTGATGCCGGATCGCGACTGGTGGCTGGCGCTGTGGCCGGACCCGGATGCCACCATCGCGGTGCTGGGGATCGACGCCGGGATGACCGTGGTCGACCTGTGCTGTGGCGACGGTTACCTCACCGCGGCGATCGCGCGCAGGGTCGCCCGTGACTCGGCAACCGGCTCCGTGATCGGTGTCGACCTCGATCCCGACCTGCTGCAACAGGCCATGGAGGCCTGTGCCGGGGCCGACCATTGCACCTGGATCCGCGGCAACGCCATGGATCTTGACCAACTGGTAACGGCACGCGTCGACTGCGTGCTGATCGCCAACACCTTCCACGGGGTTCCGGATCCGGCGGGCCTGGCGACTGCAGTGGCGTCCATCCTCAGGCCCGGCGGCCGCTTCATCGTGGTGAACTGGCATGCCCTCCCGCGCGAGCGGACGCCCGTGCTGGGCCAGCCGCGCGGCCCGCAAAGCGGGATGCGCATGGCGCCGCCAGTTCTGCAGGGCATCGTCGAGCCCTGCGGATTCGAACTCGACGCCGTCGTCGAACTGCCCCCATATCATTACGGCGCGGTGTTCGTCGCCTGAGCGGCTGCGAACAGGTCCGTTGCACGCAGCCGGATCCGGTCGCCGCCCGTAAGAGTCGGCGCCCCGCGGGGACTTCCTTCGGTCGCTGGCGGCACGGCGATGCGCCGGATGGCGAAAGGTAGAATCGCCGCCATTGCGTCCGCCATCCCGCCCGCCCGAAATGACCTCCCCGAAAATCCTCCTGCTTCGTGCCTGGAACCGCCTCGTCGATGCCTTCGGACGCGGCCTGGTGGTGTCGGTCGGGTCCATCGTACTGGTCGGCGTCGCCGTCGCGCTGGCCGCCTTCCTCTTCCTCAACACCGCCGCACCGCGCACGCTGACGATCAGCAGCGGTCCGGCCGGCAGCAGCTTCCAGCGCACCGCGGAGCGCTACCAGAAGATCCTCGAACGCGACGGCGTGACACTGAAGATCCTGCCCTCCGACGGCTCCACGGAAAACCTCAGGCGCCTGGCGGACCCGAAGCAGCACGTCGATGTCGGCTTCGTCCTCGGCGGCGCGGCGGGCAAGCAGTCCTACGAGCAGTTGCAGTCGCTGGGCGCCTTGAACTACCAGCCGCTGACGATCTTCTACCGCGGCGAAAAGCGCGAACTGTTGTCCGCTTTCAAGGGCCGGCGCATCAACATCGGTCCGGCCGGCAGCGGCACCCACGACCTCGCGCTGGCGCTGCTCAAGCTCAATGGCATTGCGCCCGGCGATGGCACGGTGTTCGACACCACGGATTTTGCCGACCCGGCGCAGGCATTGGCAGAAGATCGCGTCGACGTCGTGTTCCTGATGGGCGACTCGACCGACCGTACGGTGATCCGCAAGATGATGCGCGACGGCGGCGTGCAGCTTTTCAGCTTCATCCAGTCCGATGCCTACGTGCGGCGCATGCACACGCTGAACAAGCTGCACCTGCCGCGCGGCAGCCTCGACCTCGGCAACGACCTGCCGCCGGAAGATGTCTTCCTGGTCGGCCCGACGGTGCAACTGGTGGCGCGCGAAACCCTGCATCCGGCGCTTTCCGATCTGCTGCTGGAGGCGGCGCGTGAAGTACATGGCCGGCCAAGCCTGTACCGCAAGCAGGGAGAGTTCCCCGCTGCGCGCGAAGGCGAGTTCCGCCTCAGCGCCGACGCCATGCGCTACTACGCGACGGGCAAGACCTTCCTCTACCGGACCTTCCCTTTCTGGCTGGCAACGCTGATCGCGCGCGTGCTGGCCTTCCTGGTGCCGATCGTGCTGTTGCTGCTGCCGGCGCTGAAGTTCGCTCCGATGATCTACCGCTGGCGCGTCGAATCGCGCATCTACCGCTGGTACCAGGTGCTGCTGGAACTGGAACGCGACGCCTTCAAGCCGGACGTGGACGCCGCGCGCCGTGAGGAACTGCTGCGCCAGCTTGACCATATCGAGTCGGCGGTGAATCGAATTGTCATTCCCGCTTCCTTTGGCGATATGTTCTACGGCCTGCGCGGGCACATCGGCTTCGTGCGCCGGAATTTGCTGGCCGAAAAGGCCGCCTAGGGCAGCTCGTCCACCTTGAGCAGCAGCCGGCGGCTGCGCGTCGCCGACTGGGTGCCGTAGCGGGTGATCCCGCCCGTGGTGCCGCTCTGTTCGCCGACGGAGCCGCCCAGTTCCAGCCATTCGCCGAGGCGGCCGCTGATCGTGGTTATCAGGCGCTGGGTATTCACCGAGCCCGGCAGCGGCCCCGGCGTATCGTCGCGCGGGCTGATCTCCAGCGTGACGCGATCGCCATTTACACGCGGCACGGCGACGAAGCCGGTGCCGAGGTCGCGCTGCACCAGCGATTCCGATACGACGGCGCCGAGCGGGGTCAGGATCAACTGCCGCAAAGGCAGCACCATCGATTGTCCGACCATGATCGCGGCGCGGCCACCGTCGATGGTCTGCACCTGTTGCGATACATCGCGCCGGCTGCGGCTGTCGGACTGGTAGAGGTGGCCGCGGCCGGAAATCGCCGTACCGCCGGCGCCGACTTCCACGCGACCCGTCACACCGGCACCACGCTCGGTGCCGCTGTCGGCGCCGTCCTGGCGCACGCTGATCATCAGCCGCCGCAAGGGCGTGTCGAGCGCCGCGACCAGGTCGCGGATCTCGGCCTGGTTGCGCCGTGATGCACGCAGGAACAGCTTGTCGTTCATGCCCGAGATCGCGCCGCCCGGCTCGACGAAGGGCGCGATTTGCGGCAGCAGCTGTTCGGCACTGCGATGCCGCAGGTCGATGATCTCCAGCGTCTGGCCCCAGGCCAGGGCACTCCAAAGCAGCAGCGCGAGAAAGACCCTTTTCATAACTACGCCCCATGACTCTATACTTCCGCCCTTCAACAACCGGAGGAAGCCCGAACATGAAAATCGAAACCATCGCCGTGCATGGCGGATACAGCCCCGACCCGACCACCAAGGCCGTCGCGGTGCCGATCTACCAGACCACATCCTACGCCTTCGACGACACCCAGCATGGCGCCGACCTGTTCGACCTCAAGGTCGCCGGCAACATCTACACGCGGATCATGAACCCGACCACCGACGTGCTGGAAAAGCGCATGGCGGAACTGGAAGGTGGCATTGCGGCGCTGGGCGTGGCTTCCGGCATGGCGGCGATCACCTACGCGATCCAGACCATCGCCGAAGCCGGCGACAATATCGTTTCGGTCGGCACCCTCTACGGCGGCACCTACAACCTGTTCGCCCACACGCTGCCGCAATACGGCATCGAAGTTCGCTTCGCCGACTACCGCAATCCCGAAAGTTTCAAGCCGCTGATCGACGGCCGCACCAAGGCGCTGTTCTGCGAATCGATCGGCAACCCGCTGGGCAACGTGGTCGACCTCGCTGCGCTGGCCAAGATCGCCCATGACGCCGGCGTGCCGCTGATCGTGGACAACACGGTGCCCACCCCCTACCTGTGCCGCCCCTTCGAACATGGCGCAGACATCGTGGTGCACGCACTGACCAAGTACCTCGGCGGCCATGGCAACAGCATCGGCGGCGTCATCGTCGATTCCGGCAAGTTCCCCTGGGCCGAGCACAAGGAACGCTTCAAGCGCCTCAACACGCCGGACGTCTCCTACCACGGCGTGGTCTACACCGAGGCGCTTGGCCCGGCGGCCTACATCGGCCGTTGTCGCGTGGTGCCGCTGCGCAACACCGGCGCGGCGATCTCGCCCTTCAATTCCTTCCTGATCCTGCAGGGCATCGAAACCCTGGCGCTGCGCATGGACCGCATCTGCAAGAACACGCTGGCGGTGGCGAACTACCTCAAGGGCCACGCCAAGGTGAGCTGGGTGAACTACGCCGGTCTGCCCGACCACGCCGACCATGCGCTGATCCTCAAGTACATGGGCGGCCGCGCCTCCGGCATCCTCTCCTTCGGCGTCAAGGGCGGTGCCGCAGGCGGCGCGCGCTTCCAGGACGCGCTGAAGCTGGTGACGCGCCTGGTCAACATCGGCGACGCAAAGAGCCTCGCCTGCCACCCGGCCAGCACCACGCACCGCCAGCTCGGCCCGGAGGAAATGAAGAAGGCCGGTGTTTCGGAAGACATGGTGCGCCTGTCGATCGGCATCGAGCACATCGACGACATCAAGGCCGACCTGGAGCAGGCGCTGGCGGCGGTTTAAGTCAGCCTTCGAGCAGCCGGCGCGCCAGCAAGGCCTGCATGTCGCGCCGGCCATCGACGATCAGGTAGATCACCACCTGGCGGTCGATGACACGGTAGATCAATCGGTAAGGCTTGAAGAAAACCTGCCGGTAGTCGCGAATGCCCAAGGCGAGCAGCTCCTTGGGGAAGGAGCCGCGTTCGGGAAACGCAACCAGGCTGGATATCGATTTTTCGACCCGATCGAGCACATGATTTGCCGCGCCTGGCGATTGGTGCTCGGCAATGTAGTCGAAGATTTCCTCAAGGTCGCGTTCGGCATCCGAGGTCAGCAACACCTCGTAGCGCTGCATCAGGCTGCAGCCTTCCTGCCACGCAGGCGCTCGATGACGGTGGCTGCGGGAACTACATTTCCGGCCTCGATCTGACGGTTGCCAAGCGCCAGTATCTTCAGCAATGCCAGGGTTTCCTGGGTGGCCTCATAGGACGCGATGTCCTGAATCACCGCGGTCGCCTCGCCATTCTGGGTAATCACCATCGGCTCGCGCCGTTCAGCCAGTTGCCGGACGACCTCGGCGGCGTTCGCCTTGAAATAGCTGATGGGCTTGATCTGGCTGGAAAGTTTCATGACAGGCATTCCCGGAATTAAACAGGACTGAATATAGACCTTATTCGGTCTTGCCACAATCCTTCCTGCATCAGGTGATCACGGTCGGCCGCTCGCGGCCGCTACGGGCCTTCAGCTGCGCGATGTCGTCGGCGATGGCGATCAGTTCGGCCAGCGCGAGCTGCGCATCGAGGCGCTGGGTGGCGGGATCGGCATCGAAGGCTTCGAGGTAGAGGCGCAGCGTCGCGCCTTCGGTGCCGGTGCCGGAAAGACGAAACACGATGCGCGAGCCGTCCTCGAACACGACGCGCAGTCCCTGCCCGGTGGAAACGCTGCCGTCGACCGGATCGGTGTAGGCGAAATCGTCGCAGAACTTCACCGTGTAGCGACCGAAGGATTTCCCGGCGAGGCCGGCGCAGCGGGTGCGGACCTGCGCCATGATGCCGTTGGCCACCTCGGTCGGCAGCGCCTCGTGGTCGTGGCGGGAATACACATTGCGGCCGTACTCGGCCCAGTGGGCATAGAGGATCGCCTCCACCGACTGCCGCCGCCGGGCCAGGATGTTGAGCCAGAACAGCACGGCCCACAGGCCGTCCTTTTCGCGCACGTGGCTGGAGCCGGTGCCGAAGCTTTCTTCACCGCAGAGCGTGACGCGGCCGGCATCCATCAGGTTGCCGAAGAACTTCCAGCCGGTGGGTGTCTCGTAACAGGGCACACCGAGCTTCTGCGCGACGCGGTCGGCGGCCGCGCTGGTGGGCATCGAACGCGCGATGCCGGCGATGCCCCCGGCGTAGCCCGGCGCAAGCGTGGCGTTGGCTGCGATCACGGCGAGACTGTCGGACGGCGTGACGAAAAAGCCGCGGCCGAGCACCATGTTGCGGTCGCCGTCGCCGTCCGAGGCAGCACCGAAATCCGGCGCGTCGGCACCGAACATGATCTCCACCAGCTCGTGGGCGTAAGTCAGGTTGGGGTCGGGATGGCCGCCGCCGAAATCCTCCAGCGGCACGCCGTTGATCACCGTGCCGGCTGGCGCGCCGAGGCGCCCTTCGATGATCTCCCGCGCATAGGGGCCGGTCACCGCGTGCATGGCGTCGAAGCACAGTTCGAAGCCGCCGGCGATCAGCTCGCGGATCGCGGCGAAATCGAACAGCGACTCCATGAGTTCGGCATAATCGGCGACCGGGTCGATCACTTCCACCGTCATGCCGCCCAGCGGCTGGCTGCCGATGCGGTCGAGGTCGAGGTCGGCGGCATCGAGGATGCGGTAGGCGGAAAGCATCTTGCTGCGGGCGAAGATGGCGTCGGTGACCTTTTCCGGCGCCGGGCCGCCGTTGCCGGTGTTGTACTTGATGCCGAAGTCTCCGTCGGGCCCGCCGGGGTTGTGGCTGGCGGAAAGGATCAGTCCGCCGAACGCGGCATGCTTGCGGATCACGCAGGAGGCGGCCGGGGTCGACAGGATGCCGCCCTGCCCCACCAGCACGCGACTGACACCGCTGGCGGCGGCCATGCGCAGGATCACCTGGATCGCCTGGCGGTTGTGGTAGCGGCCGTCGCCGCCCACCACCAGCGTGGTGCCCGAGGGCGCCGGGCCATCGTCGAAGATGGAGTCGAACACCGCCTGGACGAAGTTCTCCAGATAGTTGGGCACCTGGAAGGCGGCAACTTTCTTGCGCAGGCCGGAGGTACCCGGCTTCTGGTCGCTGAAGGGCGTGGTGACGACAGTTCTGGCATTCATGGCTTGGCTCCCTTGTGTTTTTTTGCGGCATCCTGCATCGCCAGGCTTTGCAGCCCGCGTTCGACGGCGGCACGCAGGCGCGCCACGGTTTGCTCGGGCGGTGCCTGCGGTGAAACCTCGAGGCCCAGTTCGCGCGCGATGCGGTTGATGCGTGCCGGATTGAGCGGCAGGCCCCCGGCATCGATCGCCGCGATCACGTCGCGCCCGGCCTGCAACTCGCGCGGCAGCTTCGGCTTGCGCCGCAGCCAGGCCTTCAGCGTCCGCAGCAGGCGCGCGGCGGGCAATCTGCGCTCCCTACAACCACTTTTGCATCGGGTAGCCGCCCAGCAGCGGACGCTGCAGCGCGGCCGCGGCGATCTGGCGGCCCCACTTGAACTCCTTGAAAAGCACGATGAAGTTCCACATGTCGCGCAGCACCAGCTTGCGCTCGCGCCAGGAAAGCTTCATCAGCGCTTCGGGAAAATCCGCCTCGTGCGGGCGGTCGAAGGCGATCTTCAGAGGGTTCCACTGATCGCTGCAACGGCGCACCTCGGAAGCAATCATCTTGCGGTACATCTCCTGCACCGGCCGGTCGCGGCGATTTGCCTCGACGATGGCCTCGCCCGAGATCGCGCCGGAATGCAGCGCGCAACTCATGCCCTCGCCGATCATGTTGAGGAAACCGGCGGCCTGCCCGGTGAGCAGCACGTTGCCCTTGCCGAAGACATAGCGGTTGATCAGCGAGGGGCCGAAGTTCTCGGCGCAACCTTCGTGGTCGTCGTCGGCCGGCTTCAGGTGCACGCCATGCTTGTCCTTGAGGTATTGCTCGACCACCTGGTGCTTCTTCGCGAAATTGTCGCCGCGCTTGAAGCCGACGCCGACGATCTGCCGGCCGTCGCGCGCGTGGCTCCAGGTGTAGTGGCCGAGCCCCGGATGGAACCAGAAATGGAAGTAGTCGGGCGAGAGCGGGCAGTCGATGATCTCGTGGAATTTCTGGCCGACGAAGAACCACGGAATCTGCTTGGTGTAGTCGGGATACACGGAGCGCACCACCAGCGAGCTCGGCCCGTCGGCGCCGATCACCTGGCGCGCGCGGTATTCGAGCGGCTCGCCGCCGCGGCGGGCATGGACGATGACGTGGTCGCCGCGTTCTTCGAGCCCGGCGAAGGAGGTCTGGTCGTGCACCTCGGCGCCGCTGCGCTGGATCGCCCAGTGGTCGGAATACTTGCGGTGCAGGTGCGGCGTGGTGCCGTGGAAGAAATCCATCGGCATTTCGACGCGGCAGGGAAAATGGAAGGTGACGCCGCGGCAGGAGGTCGGCTCGTGCAGCGTTTCGCGCGGCAGCGGGCCGAAGTTCTCCAGCAGGAAGCGGTGGCCGCGCGGCGAGAGGATGCCGCTGCAGATCTTGTGGCGCGGCAGTTCCTTGCGCTCGAGGATCACGGTTTCCAGCCCGGCATCGACCGTGCGCTTGGCGGCGGCGGCCGCCGCGAGGCTGGCTCCGACGATGACGACATCGACGTTACGCATTCGTATTCCCTCGTTTGACTTGAAACACCGGGTTCGAAGTCTCCGCAAATGGACGCGCGCAGCGCGCCGATTGGTAACCCCCCGTGAGGGGGGAAGGGGGGCGGGCGACCAATTCGCCGTTCGCATGTTTCATCATGGGTGGGTAGAGCTCGGTACCATACGCGTTATGCCCCGGCCAGTTCGGCCAGGTGCAGCACCGGCACGTCGACCACTCGGCGCAGCAGCGCGCGCTCGGCCGGATTCTCGACCACGATGCGCGCCGGCGTCCGGCCCTGCAGCAGCCAGCGCGCCTGCGCCAGGTCCTCGCGCGCCGGGCCCATGCGCAGGCCGGGATAGCCGCTGGCATGCGGCGGCATGGCGATGCGCTGCAGGTCGAGGTTCATGGCGCAGCCGCTTTCCTTGCGCAGCGTGTCGTAGTGCGCCACCAGGCGTTCATGGTCGGCGTGGAAGGCGCGCGCCTCGATCACGTAAAAGTCGGCGCTGGCGATACGGCGCCGGATGGCGTTGAGGTTGCCCAGCGCCTCGCCCAGGCCCTGCAGCCGCGCGGCGGGCAGCCAGCGCCGCAGTTGGCCAGCAGCAGGCCGTCACCGACCACCAGGCTGCGGCCTTCGATCCCGTCGAGGAAGCGGCGCAGGCGTTGCGGCGCGATCTCGCCACCGATTTCCAGTGCCACGGCGATGTCGGCGCCATCGTCCTGCGCAGCGCAGATGCCGAGCAGTGCCGTCACCTTTTCCAGCAGCGCCGGATCGGCGCGCAAGGCGGCACCGGGCAGCAGCAACGCGCCCGCTTCGGCGGGAGCGGCGGATTCCGCGGCCTGCAGGTAGCCGACCTGCAGCGCGACGAGTTCGGGATGCGGCGGCAATTCGCGGCGCAAGTCCATGATCATGGCCGACAGGTCGATGTTCTCCGGGCACACCGGATCGCAGGCGCCGCACAGCGTGCAGGCGTCCAATGCGGGCGCCAGATCGGCCAGCGCCGCGCCGCTCTGGCGCGCCTTGGCGATGCCTTCCGCGCTGTAGCGCGGATCGCGCTGACTGCGCCACATGGGGCACACCAGCCGGCACAGGCTGCAGCCGCTGCAGGCCGGGTAGTCGCGGGGATGGGCGTTCGAGTACATCAGAAAATCACGTCGCGGTTGAGGATCATGGCCGGGTCGGCCCTGCGCTTCATGGCGAGGTGCTTGTCCACCAGGGCATCGCCGAAGACGCGGCGGATGTAGCCTTTCATCATGCCGCCGAAGCGGTAGTAGCTGGCACCGAGGTCCACGCCGATGTCGTAGATGGCGTTCTTGAAGGACTGGAAGTGGTCGCGGCTATAGACGGCATCCTCGATCATCGGCTCAAACTCGCAGCCGTAGGCCCAGCCCTCGGCGTCGGGCGGCACGCAGGACATCTCGTAGTGCGGCTTGTGCTCCGGGCGCAGCTTGATGCCGACGCAATACAGCGTGTAGTGCGGGAAGAACTTGCGGCACACGGCATTGCCGCGTTCGACGGCCTCGATGAACTTGTCGGCCGAGGTCGCCAGGTCGGGGATCACCATGTTGCGCGAACCCCAGTGCTTCCACACCGCGCGCGAGAAGACCACGGTGCGGTCTTCCATGCGGCCGTCGCGATGGAATTCGGGACGGCGGAATTCGGGGAACACGGCCTGCTTGCGCTTGAGCAGGTAGAGCGCCTCGCCGGCCTTCCACGGCCGCAGGGCATAGTGGCCAAGCATGCACAGGGCGAAGCCGAATTCGCCGTGGCCGCGCAGGCGCTTTTCCCACGTGGCCTTGAACGCGGCCTCGCGCTCGGACGAATCGAAGGCCACCAGCAGGTTCACCGCGCAATCCATGATGGTGAGGATGCCCGAGTAGTCGCTGGCATCGTTGGCGTCCAGCATCTGCAGGTCCTCGATCGCCTCGCGCAGCGTCGAGTAATAGTAGTAGTGCATGGACAGCGGCGTGTAGGGGCGGATCTTCAGCGTGGCCTCGGTGATCACGCCGAACTGGCCGTAGCCGAGGATCACGCGCTGGAAGAGTTCCGCGTTCTCGCTGTCGGAACATTCGACGATCTCGCCGGTCGGCGTCACCACCTGCAGCGAGAGCGCCTGGTCGGCGCTGCAACCGAGGCGCGCCGAATTCACGTCGATGCCGCCGACGCCCAGCGTGCCACCCACCGACGAGGTCATGTTGAGCGGCGCCGAGAGGTAGTCGAGCCCTGCGCGGCGCAATTCCTCGGCCAGGCCGTGCCAGTAGATGCCGGCCTCGGTGCGCACGGTCAGCGCATCCGCATCGATCGCCAGCACGCGGCTCATGCCGGTCATGTCGAGCAGCACGCCGCCGTAGGCCACCGATTCGCCCTCGGTGGTGAGGCCTCCGCCACGCACAGTGACCGGCACGCGGTGCGCCTGCGCCACTTTCAGCAGCGTGGCGACCTGCGCCGCACTGCGCGCCACCAGCACGCCGTGCGGCAGGCCGTAAGCGGTGCCGCCCGCGTCGGTGGCATAGATGCCTGTCGCCGCCGCGCCTTCGCCAAGGGTGACGCCGGCGGCGCCCAGGTCGGCGACGAACTCGCGCCAGCCGGCGCCGTTCCAGCGCGCGGCATTGGTCTGCTGACGGACGATGCCCTGCAGGGCGTCCGGCGCTACCGGACAGGGGCCGACGGTGCCGGGTTCAACAAGAGGAATTTTCAACGCGGATGCCCAATCGGAAATCAACAGGAATGATACCCCGCCCGGCGCGGGCACAGCGCAATGGCGGCTGCGCTTCGGATCATCCCGCCCCCGTTCGCGGGCAACAAAAAAGCGCCCCGGAAGGCGCTTTTCTGCTTTGTGACTTGGCGGAGTGGACGGGACTCGAACCCGCGACCCCCGGCGTGACAGGCCGGTATTCTAACCAACTGAACTACCACTCCGCGTTGGAAGGCGCGCATTGTGCCACAGGCGACCCGGGCGTGCAATGAATTGCGCGGGAAATTTCAGGCCACCGCCCAAACAGCCGAGATGACGCTGAAAGCGGCATCGATCGCCGGCTCCCGGCGGCGCGTGCGCAGGCAGAGGAAACCCAGCTCCGCCGGCACCTCGACCCGGTCGGCGATCACGATTCCGCCGGCATGGGCCGCGCGCAGCGCGATGCTGTCGCGCGCCAGCGAGAGGCCGACGCCCGACTTGACCAGGTCGAGCATCGAGGGCTCGAGGTCGACCTGGGCGACGATGCGCGGCGACGCGCCCGCCTCCTCGAAGATCCCGGCCAGCAGGCGGTGATGGACCGAGTCGGACGGGGTGCCGATCCAGGGCAGGCGCGCGAGATCCTTCCAGTCTTTGCCGCGCACCCGCTCCTGCCAGCCCGGCGGCGCGATGACGCGATAGCTGAAGCCGGTCAGCGGCAGCACCTCGAAATCCGCATCGACATCGACCATGCCCGGCTGGCCCAGCGTATAGGCAACATCGAGGCGCTTGGCCGCCACCTCGCGCCGCAGCGCGCCGGACATGCCGTGGGCGAGGTCGGTGCTGAGGCCGGGGTGGTGTTCCACCAGGCGCTTGAGGAAAGGACCCAGGCGCAGGAATTCGGGATCGACGATGGTGCCGATGCGCAGCCGCCCACCGACATGACCGCTGATGCCGCTGGCCAGGCTGACCAGTTCGTTCGAGGCGTCGAGCGCGCGCTGCGCCGCCGGCAGCAACTGCTCTCCGGCGCGCGTCAGGCGCATGCCGCGCGGGGTGCGCTCGAACAGCACCACGCCGAGCTGTTCGTGCAGCTTCTTGAGTTGCAGGGAAAGCGCGGGCTGGGTCAGGTGCAGGCGCTGCGCGGTGCGCGTAAGATTGCCTTCCCGCGCCAGGGTGACGAAGGTCCGGATCAGGTTGAAGTCCATGGCTGGATATTAGCGCTGCAAATATCCAGCGCAAGCATTTCTCATTGGATTTCGCCCCGCCATCGCGCTGTAATGGGCGACTTTTTCCCAACTGAACAAAGGGACCGCCATGAGCCTGCACTACATCGATGCCGCCGACCTCGTCGGCCACTGGATCAACGGCCAGGCCGACGCCGGCAGCGGCACGCGCCGTGGCGACGTATTCAACCCGGCCCAGGGCCGCGTCGCGCGCCAGGTCGCGCTGGCCAGCCGCGCCGACGTCGACCGCGCGGTGGCCGCCGCCCGTGCCGCGGCCGCCGACTGGGGCAGTGCCGCGCCGCAGCGCCGGGCGCGCGTCATGTTCAAGTTCCGCGACCTGGTCGAACGCTACTCGAACGACATCGCCCGCCTGCTTTCCGCCGAACACGGCAAGACCCTGCCCGACGCGCTGGGCGAAGTGCAGCGCGGCCTCGAAGTGATCGAGTTCGCCTGCGGCATCCCGCAGTTGCTCAAGGGCCAGCATTCGCACGGCATCGGCGGCGGCATCGACCACTGGAACCAGCGCATGCCGCTGGGCGTCACCGCCGGCATCACGCCCTTCAATTTCCCCTTCATGGTGCCGATGTGGATGGCGCCGATGGCGCTGGCCTGCGGCAACACCTTCGTCCTCAAGCCCTCCGAGCGCGATCCCTCGCCCTCGATGCTGGCCGCCGAACTGCTGCGCGAGGCCGGCCTGCCGGCGGGCGCCTTCAACGTCATTCAGGGCGACAAGGAAGCGGTCGACGCGCTGCTCGAACACCCCGACGTGCAGGCGGTGTCCTTCGTCGGCTCGACGCCGATCGCGAAATACATCCAGGCCCACGGCATCGCCCACGGCAAGCGGGTGCAGGCGCTGGGCGGCGCGAAGAACCACATGGTGGTGATGCCCGACGCCGACCTCGACGGCGCGGCGGACGCGCTGATCGGCGCCGCCTACGGCTCGGCCGGCGAACGCTGCATGGCGATCTCGGTGGCGGTGGCGGTCGGCTCCTGTGCCGACGAACTGGTGGCCAAGGTCGTCGACCGCGCGAAGACCCTGAAAGTCGGCGCCGGCGACACGGCGAATGTGGACATGGGACCGCTGGTGACCGGCATCCACCGCGACAAGGTGGCCGGTTACATCGCCGCCGGCGTCAGGGAAGGCGCGACGCTGCTGCTCGACGGCCGCGAGGGACTGACGGGCGAACTGGCGCAGGGCTTCTTCATCAATCCGACCCTGTTCGACAACGTGCAGACGGACATGAGCATCTACCAGGAGGAAATCTTCGGCCCGGTGCTGTGCGTGGTGCGCGTGCCGAACTTCGCCGAGGCCGTGGCGCTGATCAACCGCCACGCCTTCGCCAACGGCGTCGCCTGCTTCACCCGCGACGGCGGCACGGCGCAGGCCTTCGTGCAGAAGATCGAAGTCGGCATGGTCGGCATCAACGTGCCGATCCCGGTACCCATGGCATGGCATTCCTTCGGCGGCTGGAAGGCCAGCCTGTTCGGCGACCACCACATCTACGGCGAGGAGGGCGTGCGCTTCTACACCCGCTACAAAGCCATCATGCAACGCTGGCCGGGCTCGGAATCGAAAGGCCCCGAGTTCGTGATGCCGGTGAACAAGTGAGGACCACGTCAATGCACACCTCTATCAACACAGGGATCACAGAGACACGGAGAGCACAGAGAAGAAATGCTGACGGGCTCGTTCCATCGGATTACTTCCTTGCATCACCTCCGTGTTCTCTGTGTCTCCGTGTTCTCTGTGTCGAAAGCGGCTTTAGGGTGTCCCGGATATGAAGGACTACGGCGAATTCGACTACGTCATCGCCGGCGGCGGCACGGCCGGCTGCGTGCTGGCCAACCGCCTCTCGGCCGATCCGGAGGTCACCGTGCTGCTGCTCGAAGCCGGCGGGAAGGATGACTGGATCTGGATCCACATCCCGATCGGCTACCTGAAATGCATCAACAATCCGCGCACCGACTGGTGCTACAAGACCGAGGCCGAGCCCGGGCTCAACGGCCGCTCGATCATCTACGCGCGCGGCAAGGTGCTGGGCGGCTGTTCCTCGATCAACGGCATGCTCTACCTGCGCGGGCAGGTGCGCGACTACGAAGAGTGGGCGCAGATCACCGGCGACTCGCGCTGGAACTGGGATAGCGTGCTGCCCATCTTCAAGCAGAGCGAGGACTACTGGGGCGGCGCCGATGAAATGCACGGCGACAAGGGCGAATGGCGCGTCGAGAAGCAGCGCCTGCACTGGGACATCCTCGACCGCTACACGCAGGCCGCGCAGGAAGCCGGCATCCCGTTCAGGCAGGACTACAACCGCGGTGACAATTTCGGCATCGGCCACTTCGAGGTGAACCAGAAGAAGGGCGTGCGCTGGAATGCCTCGAAGGCCATGCTGCGCCCGGTGCTGCACCGGCCCAACCTGAAGGTGGTGACCGGCGCGCTGATCGACAAAGTGATCATGGAAGGCAAGGAAGCGCACGGAGTCGAGTTCAGCCTCGACGGTATCGCACATCGCGTCACCGCGCGCATCGAGACCCTGCTCACGGCCGGCGCCATCGGCTCGCCGACCATCCTGCAGCGTTCCGGCATCGGCCCGGCCAAAGTGCTGCAGAATCGCGGCGTGCCGCTGGTGCACGACTTGCCCGGCGTCGGCGGCAACCTGCAGGATCACCTGCAGTTGCGCATGATCTTCAAGGTGCATGGCATCACCACGCTCAACCAGCGCGCCAGCAGCCTGTGGGGCAAGGCCATGATGGGCCTCGAATATGCGCTGTTCCGCTCGGGGCCGCTGTCGATGGCGCCCAGCCAGCTCGGCGGCTTCTTCCATTCCTCGCCCGAGGTGGTCACGCCCGACCTCGAATTCCACGTCCAGCCGTTGTCGCTGGAGAAGTTCGGCGACCCGCTGCATCCCTTCCCGGCCTTTACCGCGAGCGTCTGCAACCTGCGGCCGACTTCACGCGGCGTGGTGCACATCCGCGACCGCAATCCGGCCACGGCGCCGGTCATCGCGCCCAACTACCTCTCGACCGACAACGACCGCCTGGTTGCCGCGCGCGCCCTGCGCCTGACGCGCAACATCGTCGCGCAACCCGCCATGGCGCCCTACCGGCCCGAGGAGCACCAGCCCGGCGCGCAGAAGCAAAGCGACGAGGAACTGGCGAAGGCGGCCGGCGACATCGGCACCACCATCTTCCATCCGACCTGCACCTGCGCCATGGGGCCAGCCTCCGACCCGAACGCGGTGGTCGATTCCGAGCTGCGCGTGCGCGGCATCGGGCGACTGCGCGTGGTCGATGCCTCGATCATGCCGACCATCACCTCGGGCAACACCAATGCGCCGACCGTGATGATCGCCGAACGCGGCGCCGAACTGATCCGCGCAGCGAGGAAAGCCGCCCCATGACCGGCTCGCTCATTGATTACCACAACGGCATTTACGCATTCGACGCTGGCTACGTGCGGCCCCTGCTGGCGGCCATCCACCTGATTGAAAGCGAGGGCCGCACGGCCTTCGTCGATACCGCCAACTTCGAGGTCATGCCGCAGGCACTCGCCGCGCTGGAGGCGCGTGGCCTCGGTCCGGAGAGCGTGGACTACGTGATCCTGACCCACATCCACCTCGACCATGCCGGTGGCGCCGGGGTGATGATGGAGGCCTTTCCCAACGCGAAGCTGGTGGTGCATCCGCGCGGCGCAAGGCACATGATCGAACCTTCGAAGCTGATGGCCGGCGTCGAAGGCGTCTATGGCCAGGAACGCGCGCGGCGCATGTACGGCAGCCTGATCCCGATCCCCGCCGCGCGCATCATCGAGGCCCACGACAAGACGACGCTCAAGCTCGGCTCGCGCGAACTGCTTTGCATCGACGCGCCGGGCCACGCGAAGCACCACATCGCCATCGTCGACCACCAGTCGGGCGGCATCTTCACCGGCGACACCTTCGGCATTTCCTACCGCGAACTCGATGTCGATGGCCGGCCGCTGATCTTTCCGTCATCGACGCCGATCCAGTTCGATCACGACGAGATGCGCGCCTCGATCGAGCGCATGCTCTCGTTCAATCCGGACGCGGTCTATCTGACCCACTTCAGCCGCCTCGCGCCGCCGGCCGAACTCGGTCGCAAGGTGCTGCGCCTGCTCGACCGCTATGTGGACATCGCCCTCGGCGCCAGCGCCGCCGACGACAAGACCGCCGTGATTCGCGAGGGCCTGACCCGGCTGTTGCTGGACGAGGCGCACGCCCATGGCTGCCGCCTGCCCGACCAGGAAATCCTCGACATCTGGCACCTCGACCCGGAGCTCAACGCCCAGGGCCTGGCCTACTGGCTGGAAGCTCAGGAAGCGGCCTGAGGTTTTCGATCACAGGAACTGCGCCGCCTCCTCGAAGGCCAGGCGCGGGCCGCGCGGGTAGTGCCCGCCGGCTTCCAGGCCGTAGCCCATGTTGACGATGAAATTCGACTTCCAGCGCCCGTCGGGGAAGAACTCGGCATCGACCTTTGCCGGATCGAAGCCGCTCATGGGGCCGCAATCGAGGCCCAGGGAACGGGCCGCCAGCATCAGGTAGGCGCCCTGCAGCGAACTGTTGCGAAAGGCCGTGGCCTCCGACAGCGGCGCATTGCCGGCGAACATCGGCCGCGCATCGTAGGCCTTGAACTGCGTCGGCAGGTGGTCGTAGAACTGCGTGTCCATGGCGACGATCACGGTCAGCGGCGCCTTGCGCGTCTTCTCCGCGTTGGCGGCGATCATGGCCGGGATCAAGCGCTCGCGCGCCGCCGCGCTATGCACGAAGGCGTAGCGCCCCGGCTGTGCATTCATCGAGGTCGGCCCCCACTTCAGCAGTTCGTACAGGTCGCGAACCGTCTGTTCGCTCACGGCCAGGTCAGCGAACTTGTTGAAGGTATGTGCCTCGCGAAAGAGCTGATCGAGTGCGGTCTGGTCGAGTGCCGGATTTCATGTTTGGCTCCGGTTCGGTTCATGGGCGAAGGAAAGCGGCAGACATTACCATTTCATTTCGCCTTTGTTGACCTTTGGCGCCGATGTCCAGCGCCACTGCCGTGGCGGCATCCGGATAGGCGGCTTTCATCGCCGCGACAAGCGCCACGGAATTCGGTGCCTTGCCCCAGTTCGCTTTCGAAGCGCGC
>JADJUP010000009.1 GCA_016716965.1 Sulfuritalea sp.
GACTGCGGTTCGGCACTGGCCGAGGCCGAGGTCGAATACCAGGACAAGAAGTCGCCGGCGATCGACGTCGGCTTTCGCCTGGCCGACGGCGAGCGCGAGCGCGTCGCCCATGCCTTCGGCATCGCAGCACTGCCCGCGGGCGAGTGCTGGACGGTGATCTGGACCACCACGCCGTGGACCATTCCGTCCAACCAGGCGCTCAACATGCATCCGGAATTCACCTACGAACTGGTGAAGACGGCGCGCGGCTGCATCATCCTCGCCGCCGAACTGCGCGGCGCGGCATTGCAGCGCTTCGGCCTCGACGGCGAGGTGCTGGGCGCCTGCCAGGGCGCGGCGCTGGCCCAGGTGGCGTTTCGCCACCCCTTCTACGACCGCGCTTCTCCCGTGTATCTGGGCGACTACGTTACGCTCGATGCCGGCACTGGCATCGTCCATAGCGCGCCCGCCTATGGTCTGGAAGACTACGATTCCTGCAAGAAGCACGGCATGCACAACGACGAAATCCTGACCCCGGTGCAGGGCGACGGCGTGTTCGCTGCCAGCCTGCCCTTCTTCGGCGGCATGTTCGTCTGGAAGGCCAATCCGGTCATCATCGAGAAGCTGGCCGAGGTCGGCGCATTGTTCGCCAGCAGCGAGATCACGCACAGCTACATGCATTGCTGGCGCCACAAGACACCGATCATCTACCGCGCGACGACGCAATGGTTCCCGCCGCGCAGGTGACCGGATTGACCCCTTTCCGGAAGGGGCGGTGGGCGCCCGCGCTACCGGGACGCTGCGTGACAAGGCGCTGGCCGCCGTCGAAGCAACGACCTTCTATCCCGACTGGGGCAAGGCGCGGCTGCACGCGATGATCGCCAACCGGCCCGACTGGTGCGTTTCGCGCCAGCGCAACTGGGGCGTGCCGATTCCCTTCTTCCTGCACAAGGAAAGCGGCGAGCCGCATCCGCGCACGCTGGAACTGCTGGAGGCCGTGGCGCGGAAGATCGAAAAAGAGGGCATCGACGCCTGGTTCAAGCTCGATGCGGCCGAACTGCTTGGCGACGAAGCCGGCCAGTACGACAAGATGCGCGACACGCTCGATGTCTGGTTCGATTCCGGCACCACGCACAAGACGGTCTTGCGCGGCTCGCATGCGGCGGAAAGCACCTACCCGGCCGACCTCTACCTCGAAGGCTCGGACCAGCATCGCGGCTGGTTCCATTCGTCCTTGCTGACCGGTGCCGCGATCGACGGCCGTGCGCCTTACAACGCCCTGCTGACGCATGGCTTCGTGGTCGATGGCAAGGGCATGAAGATGTCCAAGTCGAAGGGCAACGTGGTCGCGCCGCAGAAGATCTCGGACACGCTGGGCGCCGAGATCCTGCGCCTGTGGGTGGCCAGCACCGATTACTCGGGCGAGTTGTCGATCGACGAGAAGACCATCCTGCCGCGCGTGGTCGAGGTCTATCGCCGCCTGCGCAACACGCTGCGCTTCCTGCTCGCCAACACCGCCGATTTCGATCCGGCGACGCAGATGCTGCCGCCCACAGAATGGCTGGAATCCGACCGCTACGCGCTGGCCCTGACGCGGGCTTTGCAGACACAGTGCACGGCCGACTACGCGCGCTTCGAGTTCCACAAGGTGGTGCAGGGCCTGATGAACTTCTGTTCGGAAGACCTCGGTGCCTTCTACCTCGACATCCTCAAGGACCGGTTGTACACCGCGGCGGAAAACTCCCGCGCCCGGCGTTCGGCGCAAAGCGCGCTGTGGCACATCCTGCAATCCGTGACGCGACTCATGGCGCCGGTGCTCAGCTTCACCGCCGAGGAAATCTGGACCACGCTGAAGCAGGGCGACAGCGTGATGCTGTCCACCTGGCACGAACTGCCCCAACAGGCCGAGGAGTCGGCGCTGGTGGCACGGTGGCAGGCGATACGCGCGCTGCGCGCCGACGTCGCCCGGGTGCTCGAAGAACTGCGCTCGGCCGGCAAGATCGGTTCCTCGCTGCAGGCCGAAGTCAGCCTGAGCGTCGCGCCGGATACCTACGACCTGTTGGCGTCGTTGGGTGAGGATCTGAAGTTCGTCTTCATCTGCTCCAAGGTGACCATTGAAAGAGTCGGCGCCGGCGACACGGCGATATCGGCGACGCCCAGCCCCCATGCCAAGTGCGTGCGTTGCTGGCATTGGCGCGAGGACGTCGGCCGCGATACCGAGCATCCTGAACTTTGCGGACGCTGCACGTCCAACCTGTTCGGCGCCGGCGAGGCGCGCCAGATTGCCTAGGCTGGCTGGCTGGCTGGCGCTGGCGACTTTCGTGGTGCTGCTCGACCAGGCAAGCAAGGCCTGGGTGTTGGGGAGTTTTCGCCTCATGGAGAGCCTGAGCGTAACCTCGTTCTTCAACCTCGTGCTGGTCTATAACTCGGGCGCGGCCTTCAGCTTTCTGGCAGGCGCCGGCGGCTGGCAGAAGTGGTTCTTCGTTGCCCTCGCGCTGGGCATTTCGGCCTGGCTGCTGAGCATGCTGCGCCACCACGCGCAGGAGCGCTTGCTGCCGGCCTCCCTGTCGCTGATCCTGGGCGGCGCGATCGGGAATGTGATCGACCGCCTGCGCTTCGACGCCGTGGTCGACTTCCTCGACTTTCACCTGGCGGGCTATCATTGGCCGGCCTTCAACGTGGCCGATTCGGCCATCACCGTCGGCGTGGTGCTGATGCTCTGGCATCAGTTCCGCTACGGCAAGGAAACTGAAACGGGCACCCCATGACCGAGACCGTACGCGCCGGCAACCTCATCACCCTGCACTACCGTGTCGCCACCGGCGACGACACGGAACTGGTGAGCACTTTCGATTCGACCCCGGCGACGCTGCAACTCGGCAGCGGCGAACTGGCGCCGACGCTGGAGCACTGCCTGATCGGCGTCAATGTCGGCGAACGCCACGTGTTCCTGCTCGATGCCGACCAGGCCTTCGGCGCACACAATCCGCAACTGACCCAGCGCATGGCGCGCACGGCGCTGCCGCCCGACTCAAGCCCCGAATTGCACGGCCTGATCCAGTTCGCCGCACCCAATGGCGATAAATTTACCGGCATCGTGCGCGAACTGGATGACGAAGCGGTGCTGGTAGATTTCAACCATCCGCTGGCCGGCAAGCCGGTGCGCTTCGAAGTCGAAATCATCGGAATACTGTGATGCAAATCCTGCTCGCCAACCCAAGGGGATTCTGTGCCGGCGTCGAACGCGCGATCGCCATCGTCGAACGCGCGCTGGAGAAGTTCGGCGCGCCGATCTACGTCCGTCATGAAGTGGTGCACAACCGCTACGTGGTCGATGGCCTCAAGGCCAAGGGCGCCGTGTTCGTCGAAGACCTCGACGAGGTTCCGGACGGCGCCACGGTAATTTTCAGCGCCCACGGCGTGCCGCAGTCGGTGCGCATCGAAGCGGACAAGCGCGGCCTCAAGGTGTTCGACGCCACCTGCCCGCTGGTGACCAAGGTGCACCTGGAAGTGGCGCGCCTGCACAAGCAGGGCTACGAGATCGTGATGATCGGCCACAAGGGCCACCCCGAAGTGGAAGGCACCATGGGCCAGGCCACCGGCCGCATGTACCTGGTGGAGAACGTCGATGACGTCGCCTCGCTGGAAGTCGGTGCTGATGGTACGGCGCCGCTGGCCTATGTCACGCAAACCACCCTGTCGGTCGATGACGCACGGGTGATCGTGCACGCGCTGACCGCCCGCTTTCCGGCCATCATCGGGCCGCGCAAGGACGACATCTGCTACGCCACGCAGAACCGCCAGGATGCGGTCAAGGCGATGGCCGGCAAGGTCGACGTGGTGATCGTGGTCGGCTCGAAGAACAGTTCCAACTCCAACCGCCTGCGCGAGGTCGCGGCGATCGGCGGCATTTCGGCCTACCTGGTCGACGGCGCGGAACAGATAGACGGCGCCTGGCTGGCGGGCAAGGCGCGGATCGGCGTCACCGCGGGAGCCTCGGCGCCCGAAGTGCTGGTCAACGGCGTGGTGGAACGGTTGCGCGCCCTGGGTGCCGGCAGCATCGAGACCCTCTCGGGCGTCGAGGAGAACGTCAATTTTCCCTTGCCGAAGGAACTGCTGGCCGGATAAGCGCCACCGACCGGCGGGAGACCGCCCGCCACGTTGCCACGCGTTGTGGCCAGCAGGTATAATTCGCGGCCTTTCAGGACGCTGTTGTAGCTCAGTTGGTAGAGCAACTGATTCGTAATCAGTAGGTCGCCAGTTCGATTCCGGCCAACAGCACCAATTCATTCGGCCTGTCTCCTGTTTGGAGACAGGCCTTGTTTTTTTGGGGACGCGCATGCAGATCAAGGACAGTGTTTTCATCATCACCGGCGGAGCCTCGGGCCTCGGCGCGGGTACCGGGCGAATGCTGGTGGAGCAGGGTGGCAAGGTGGTGCTGGCCGACCTCAACGAAGCGGCGGGAAATGCCTTGGCTGCCGAGTTGGGCGCCAACGCGCGCTTCGTCACTACCAACGTCGCCGACGAGGCCAGTGCAAAGGCTTGCGTCGCGGCGGCGCTGGCGGCTTTCGGCGGCTTGCACGGCCTGGTCAATTGCGCCGGCATCGCGCCGGCCGAGAAGGTGCTGGGACGCAATGGCCCGCACTCGCTGGACGTGTTCGCGAAAACCGTGACGGTGAACCTGGTCGGCAGTTTCAACATGATCCGGCTGGCCTCCGAGGCAATGAGCCAGGGCACACCGAATGCGGCCGGCGAGCGTGGCGTGATCGTCAGCACCGCATCGGTGGCGGCCTACGACGGCCAGATCGGCCAGGCGGCCTACGCCGCATCGAAAGGCGGCGTGGTCGGCATGACGCTGCCGATCGCGCGCGAACTGGCGCGTTTTGGCATCCGCGTGATGACCATCGCCCCCGGCATTTTCGAAACGCCGATGCTGCTGGGCATGCCCAAGGAGGTACAGGACGCGCTGGGCAAGATGGTGCCCTTCCCCTCGCGCCTGGGCAGGCCGGCGGAGTACGCGGCCCTGGTCAGGCATATCGTCGAGAACGAAATGCTTAACGGCGAGGTGATCCGCCTCGATGGCGCCATCCGCATGGCGCCGAAGTAGTTCGGCCGTGAAAAGCCGGCCTGACCATGGCCGCTAGCGAACCCTGTTATCACTGCGGCCTGCCGATCCCGGCGGGCGCGGAGTTCCCGGTCGAGATCGACCAGATCAGGCGCGAAATGTGTTGCGCCGGTTGCCAGGCCGTGGCTCAGGCCATCGTCGGCAACGGTCTTGGCGACTACTACCGCCATCGCGATGCCTTGCCGGAAAGCCCGCGCGAGGCTTTGCCGCAAATCGTGGCCGACTTCGTCCTGTTCGACCATCCCGATGTGCAGAAGAACTTCGTGCGTCGCGTCGAAGGCGCTACGGGGGAGCACGAACAGGAAGCGGCGCTGATCCTCGAAGGCATCACCTGTGCCGCCTGTGTCTGGCTCAATGAATCGCATGTGCGCCGCCAGTCCGGCGTGACCGCCATCGACATCAACTACACCACGCGCCGCGCGAGGGTGCGCTGGGACGAACGCATCACAAAACTATCGGCGATCCTCGAAGCCATCGCCGCGATCGGCTACCGGGCGCATCCCTACGATGTCGGGCGCTCCGAGGAATTGGCCCGGAAGGAACGCAAAGCCGCATTGTGGCGGCTGTTCGTCGCCGGCTTCGGCATGATGCAGGTGATGATGTACGCAGTGCCTGTGTACCTGGCCGACGGCGACATGACACCGGACATCGAGCAGTTGATGCGCTGGGCCAGCCTGATTCTGACGCTGCCGGTGATCGGCTACTCCGCCGCGCCTTTCTTCGTCAGCGCCTGGCGCGACCTGAAGTTGCATCGCGTCGGCATGGATGTGCCGGTGGCGCTCGGTGTCGGCGCCGCCTTCGCCGCCAGCGTCTGGGCCACGCTGATTGCGGCGGGCGAGGTGTATTTCGACTCGGTCACCATGTTCGTCTTCTTCCTGCTTTCGGGGCGCTATCTGGAAATGATGGCGAGGCAGAAGGCGGCGCGCAGCGTCGAGACGCTGGCGCGCGCCATTCCGGCCTTTGCCACGCGGCTCGCGGTGTGGCCGTGCACCAGCGTGAATGCTGCTGGCGAGCGGGTCGCCGTGGCCGAGTTGCGTGCCGGGGACGTGGTGCAGATCAGGCCCGGCGAGACGGTACCGGCCGATGGCTGCGTGCTTGACGGCGAGAGCGCCGCCGATGAGTCGTTACTGACTGGCGAGAGCCGTCCGGTGCCCAAGCGGGTCGGGGATGCGCTGATCGGCGGCAGCGTGAATACCGCCAGCCCACTGGTGATGCGCGTCGAACGCGTCGGCGAGGGAACACGCGTGGCGGCCATCCAGCGTCTGATGGAGCGTGCGGCAGCCGAAAAGCCGCGCCTGGTGGAGATTGCCGACCGCATCGCCGGGCGTTTCATCGTTGCCTTGCTGCTGCTGGCGGTGGCGACGGCATTGGCCTGGTGGTGGATCGACCCGTCGCGCGCCCTGTGGATTTTTGTCGCCGTGCTGGTGGTGAGTTGTCCCTGTGCGCTCTCGCTGGCGACGCCGGCGGCATTGACCGTGGCGACCGGCGCGCTGGCTGCGCGCGGCGTGCTGGTGACGCGCGGCCATGCGATCGAGGCCCTGGCGCGGGCCGATCGTTTCATTTTCGACAAGACCGGCACACTCACCGTGGGGCACATGGATCTGGTCGAAGTCATTCCTGTACATGGAAACGCTACATTGGCATTGGCGCTTGCGGTCGCGCTCGAACGCGGCTCCGAACATCCCATCGCGCGGGCACTGGCTGCCGGAGGTGCAGACGCGGGGTACGAGGTTTCCGCAGTGCGCGCCACCACCGGCGCGGGGGTCGAGGGAAACATCGACGGACTGGCCTGGCGCCTGGGACGCCCGGAGTTCGTCGCCGCGATGCATGGCCTGGCGATTCCCGCCGATGCGCTGGCGGCAGTCGGCGTTGGCGACACGGTGATTGCACTGGGAAGCGCGCAGGGCTGGCAGGCGTTTTTCCGGTTGAGCGACAGCCTGCGTCCCGAGGCTTCCGCCATGACCGCCAAGCTCATTGCCGCCGGCATCAAGCTCTCGATCTTCAGCGGTGACGCGCCCGCCGCGGCTGCGCGGGTGGGTGCGGCGCTGGGCATCGCCGACGCCCGCGGCGGACTTTCGCCGGAGGACAAGCATGCCGCGCTCAAGGCCCTGCAGGCCGCCGGGGAGACGGTGGTGATGGTCGGCGACGGTGTCAATGACGCTCCGGTGCTGGCGCAGGCGCAGGTGTCAATCGCCATGGGTGGTGGCGCCGATCTGGCGCGAGCCAACGCGGATGTGGTGCTGCTCGGCAACGATCTGCAGGCACTGCCGGAGGGACTGGCGCTGGCTCGGCGCACCGTGCGCATCGTCAAGCAGAATCTGGTGTGGGCCTTCGCCTACAATTTCCTGGCGATCCCGCTGGCCATGGCCGGTTGGGTGACCCCCTGGATGGCCGGTATCGGCATGTCGGCCAGTTCGCTCCTGGTAGTCCTCAATGCGCTGCGCCTGCAACGGAGCTGAGTGATAGGCATGGATATTCTGTATCTCCTGATCCCACTCTCCCTGGTGCTGGTTTTCGTCATCGCGGGCTTGTTCTGGTGGTCATTGAAAAGCGGGCAGTACGAGGATCTCGAGGGGCCCGGCCATCGCATCTTGATGGACAATGATGAGGCGCGCGGACAGGCAAGCGAATCTTCAGGGGAGGCTGATGCCGGTTCCATCGGCAATAAGCGCAGCGGCCGAAGCTAAACATCCGGCACTGTTGACTCAGATCAAAGTGCGACCCGCTGGAAATTACGATAATTGCGTCGGGTTTTATGGTGACGGCTTCGCGCCGTTGCCCGAAGGCTCTCTGTTGGGGTTAGGGGTGCGCGCTGCGCACCCTTTTTTCGTCCAGCGAAAACCTCGGACCGGGAACGACCAACAAAGAACACCGGCCCATCCAGCCATAAACCATACTACTATAGTTGTTATTTTCCTTGAAGTCGGATATATTTTGATCTGTATCAAACTCATCTTATGTTTCCGGTGTAATCTCCCGAAAATTTCATACTGCACCGCATCAATTGCGCTGCGGTGAGCGGTTTCTTTTTGTCAATGTGAGGTGAATCCATCATGCAATCGCAAGCGACTTACAACTACAAAGTCGTGCGCCAGTTCGCTGTGATGACCGTAATCTGGGGCATCGTCGGCATGCTGGTCGGCGTCATCATCGCCGCTCAACTGGTCTGGCCGGGTTGAACGTGCCTGAATTCCTGAGCTACGGGCGCCTGCGGCCCTTGCACACCAACGCCGTGATCTTCGCCTTTGGCGGCTGCGCCTTGTTTGCCACCTCATACTATGCGGTGCAGCGCACCAGCCATGCGGTCCTGTTTGCACCGGGCCTGGCGGCCTTCACTTTCTGGGGCTGGCAACTGGTCATCGTGCTGGCAGCGCTGTCCTTGCCGCTGGGGTTTACACAAGGCAAGGAATACGCCGAACTCGAATGGCCGATCGACATCCTGATCACTCTGGTCTGGGTGTCCTACGCCGTGGTGTTCTTCGGCACCATAGTCAAGCGCACCGTGTCGCATATTTACGTGGCAAACTGGTTCTACGGCGGTTTTATCCTCACCGTCGCGGTACTCCATCTGGTCAATAGCGCAGCTGTGCCGGTGTTTGCCGCCGGCATCCTGACGCCGAAGTCGTATTCGGCCTACGCCGGGGTACAGGACGCGATGATCCAGTGGTGGTACGGCCATAACGCGGTGGGCTTCTTCCTCACCGCTGGCTTCCTCGGCATGATGTATTACTTCGTGCCCAAGCAGGCCGGACGTCCCGTGTATTCCTACCGTCTCTCGGTGGTGCACTTCTGGGCCCTGATCTTCACCTACATGTGGGCCGGTCCGCACCACCTGCATTACACGGCCCTGCCTGACTGGACGCAAAGCGTCGGCATGGTCTTCTCGCTGATCCTGCTGGCGCCTTCGTGGGGCGGCATGATCAACGGCATCATGACCCTGTCGGGCGCCTGGCACAAACTGCGCGATGACCCGATCCTGAAATTCATGATCACCTCGCTGTCCTTCTACG
>JADJUP010000010.1 GCA_016716965.1 Sulfuritalea sp.
GCGCAGGCGCACGGCGCGCGGGGCCGACAGGTCGCGCCAGAACATCAGTCGCTGCGCCGCAAGCAGCAGGCGCGTGCGCATGCCCGGTTCGACCTCGTGTTCGAGGACCAGGCTGTCGAGTCCGTAGAGGTACGCGACGCGGGCTATACGGATCAGGCGGAAGATGCGCACGGGGGCTGGCGGAGAACCGGAAATCAGTGGGGGCCGACGCCGGCATTATCGGCGCTAAGCATGGCGATGGTATCCAAATTGAAAAATTTCAGTGCCGGCCAACGTCGGTTCAATCGACGTCGAGCGCAGCGGCCGCAGGTAAAACGGGAAGTATAATTCACAGCCTTTCGAAAGCCCCCAACCACCGATATGGCTGCATCCAGCGAAAAATCAGTAGCGGCTTCGACGCCCGCCAGCATCTCGCCGGCCTGCTGCGCACGGCACTGGCCAGCGTGGCTCCCGACCAGGGCTGGCCGAAATACTTCTTGAACGCCCCAAACAGGCCAGCCATGGCGACTTCGCCAGCAACCTCGCCATGCAGCTGGCGCGCGAACTGAAGACCAATCCGCGCCAGATCGCCGAGCGCCTTGTGCGCGAACTGCCCGCCTCGCCGGCGGTGGCGAAGGTCCGAAATCGCCGGTGCCGGCTTCATCAATTTCACGCTGACCGCCGCCGCCCGCTGTGCCGTCGTCGGCGCCGTGCTGGCTGCCGGACATGATTTCGGCCGCGGCCCGATACGCAACGGTCGTGTCGCACGCCGCTTGCAGGTCGAATTCGTTTCCGCCAATCCGACCGGCCCGCTGCATGTCGGCCATGGTCGGGGCGCCGCCTTCGGCGCCAGCCTGGCATCGCTGCTGGCCTTCGCCGGCTACGAAGTGACGCGCGAGTATTACGTCAACGACGCCGGCCGCCAGATGGACATCCTGGCCGTGTCGGCCTGGTTGCGCTACCTGGAACTTTTCGACGAGCCGGTGCCCTTTCCGCCCAATGCCTACCGGGGCGGTTACGTGCGCGAGATGGCCGAGCAGATCCGGCAGGCCCACGGCGACCGCTACGTGCATCCGGCCGAGGCCGTGCTGGCCTGCGTCCCCGATACCGAAGACATCGAAGCGCGCCTCGACGGCCTGATCCTCGCCGGCAAGGACCTGCTGGGTGAGGACTGGGCCTAATGCACAGCCACGTGCTGTCGGAGCAACTGGCCGACTGCCGCGCTGACCTCGAGGAATTTGGCGTGCATTTCGACGTCTGGTTTTCCGAGCGCAGCCTCTACGACACGGGCATGGTGGCGCGCGCCGTCGCGGCGCTGGAACAATCCGGCCACATTTATGTCCAGGACGGCGCCAAATGGTTCAGCTCGACCGCCTTCGGCGACGAGAAGGACCGCGTGGTGCAGCGCGAGAACGGCATCTATACCTACTTCGCTTCCGACATCGCCTACCACCTCAACAAGTTCGAGCGCGGCTTCGACAAGGTAATCGACGTCTGGGGCGCCGACCACCACGGTTACATCCCGCGCGTCCGGGGTGCGCTGTCAGCAGCCGGCGCCGATGCGAGCCGGCTCGAGGTCACCCTGGTGCAGTTCGTCAGCCTGTTTCGCGACGGGCAGAAGGTCTCGATGTCCACCCGCTCCGGCGAATACGTCACGCTGCGCCAGTTGCGCGCGGAAGTCGGCAACGACGCCTGCCGCTTCTTCTACATGCTGCGCAAGTGCGACCAGGCGCTGGATTTCGACCTCGACCTGGCCAAGTCGCAAAGCAATGACAACCCGGTCTATTACGTGCAGTACGCCCATGCCCGCATCTGTTCGGTGCTGGCGCAGTGGGACGGCGATGCCGCCGAACTGGCGGGGACGGACCTGTCGCCGCTGCAGAACGAACGCGAGTTCGCGCTGTGCGCGCGGCTGGCCGAATTCCCCGACCTGATCCAGCAGGCGGCACGCGACCATGCGCCCCATGCGCTGGCCTTCTACCTGAAGGACCTGGCCGGCGATTTCCATAGCTGGTACAACGCCGAGCGGGTGCTGGTCGACGACCCGGCGGTCCGTCGCGCGCGCCTGGCGCTGGCGCTGGCGACGCGGCAGGTGCTGCAGAACGGACTTTCCCTGCTTGGCGTATCGCAACCGGTGAGCATGTGACCATGGGCAAATTTGACAAGACGGGCGACAAGGGCGTGCGCCCCGCGGCGAAACCCAGGGCGCCACAGAGAAAGAGCGGCGGCGGCACGCTGCTCGGCGTGTTCATCGGCCTGGTGATCGGGGTCAGCATCGCCTTCGGCGTAGTCTTGTACCTCAACAAGTCGCCGCTGCCCTTTCAGAACAAGTACGAAGGTGCGCCCAAGGCGGACAAGGCTGCGAATGGAGCGAACGGCGCAAATGCCAAGGCGCCGGTTGCGCTGCCCGGCAAGCCCGGCGACAAGCCCGCCGAACGACAGCGCTTCGACTTCTACAATATCCTTGAAGGCAAGCCTGCCGCCGGCCCGACCGCACCGGCGCCCGCTGCCGCAGCACCGACGCCTGCACCTGCCACTCCGGCCGCGGCGCCGGTGGCTGACGCCAAGCCGTCGCCGGCGGACATTTATTTCCTGCAGGTCGGGTCCTTCCAGAAGGCGGCCGATGCGGACAACTTGAAGGCCAAGCTGGCGCTGACCGGCTTGTACGCCAGCGTGCAGGAAGTGAGCATTCCGGACAAGGGCACCATGCATCGGGTGCGCGTCGGTCCCTTCCGCGATACGGAAGAAATGAACCGGGCGCGCGGATTGCTGACCCAGAGCGGAGTGCAAGGTACTGTCATCAAGCAGAAGGAATAGTTGGCGATGAATTCCTGGCGCGGATTTTTCTGGGCCATTCTCGCGATGCTTTGCTTCAGCGCGAGCGCGGCCGAATTGCAGGCCGGACGCGATTTTCGCGTGATCAATCCGCCGCTGGTGACGGACAGCAGCCGGATAGAAGTTACCGAGTTCTTCTGGTACGGCTGCCCGCACTGCTTCGATTTCGAGCCGGTACTGACGCAGTGGATTGCGCGGCTGCCGGCCGACACCAGTTTTCGTCGCGTGCCTGCCGTCCTGCCCGACGGCCGGTGGTCGCCGGGCGCACGGCTCTACTACACCCTGGAAACCATGAATCTGCTCGATACGCTGCATGTCGAGGTGTTCAAGGCGATCCATGTCGAGCGCAAGCGCATCGACGAGGAAAGGCACCTGTTTGACTGGGTAGCCGGCAAGGGCGTCGATCCCGCCAGGTTTCGTGAAGCATGGTCGTCCTTCGGCGTACAGACTCGCGTCCGACAGGCGCGCGAACTGGGCATCGCGGCGGGTCTGACCGGGGTGCCGGCGATGGTCGTGCACGGTCGCTACCGGGCAATCACGCAGGGCAACTATGGCGAACTGATCGCGGTGGTCGATCAACTGGTCGCCCGCGTGCGCGCCGAGGCTGGCCGCAAATAACGCGCAGTGCGTGTATTCCTGACCGGCGCATCGAGCGGCATCGGCGACGCGCTGGCGCGCCATTACGCGGCTAAGGGTGCCACGCTCGGCCTTGTGGCGCGGCGCCGGCAGAAGCTGGAGGCGCTTGCCGCGGAGCTTCCCGGCTGTCACGCTTGTTACCCGCTCGACGTGGCCGACGCGGAGGCGATGCGCGCGGCGGCGGCGAATTTCATGGCCGGAGGTACGCCCGACATCGTCATCGCCAATGCCGGCATATCGGTGGGGACGCTGGCGCACGAGGCGGACGACATGGCCGCCCTGCGCCGGGTGTTCGACACCAACGTGGCCGGCATGGCGCAGACCTTCCAGCCCTTCATCGCCGCCATGAAGGCACGCGGCAGCGGCCGCCTGGTGGGCATCGCCTCGGTGGCCGGGATCCGCGGCCTGCCGGGCGCGGGCGCCTATTCGGCATCAAAGGCGGCGACCATCGCCTACCTCGAAGCCCTGCGTGTCGAATTGCGCGGCAGCGGGATCAAGGTGGTCACCATCGCGCCGGGCTACATCGCGACGCCGATGACGGCGGTCAACCGCTATCCGATGCCTTTCCTGCTGCCGGCCGACGAGGCGGCGCGGCGCTTCGCCCGCGCCATCGAACGAGGCAGCAGCTACTCCGTGATCCCCTGGCAGATGGGCGTCGTCGCCAAGCTGATGCGCCTGCTGCCCAACCCGGTTTTCGACCGCCTGTTCGCCCGTGCCGGCAGGAAGCCGCGCGGCCTCGATCTTTGATGGCGATGTCGGACGCGCTGGGGCGCGAACATTCGCCGTGTACCGGCGCGCCGCGCATCGTCAGTCTGGTGCCGAGCCTGACCGAGCTGGTCTGCGACCTCGATCTCGCCGGTCAGTTGGTCGGCCGCACCGGATTCTGCGTGCACCCGAAGGAAGCCCTGCGCAGCGTTTCCAAGGTCGGCGGCACCAAGGACGTGAAGCTCGATGTACTGCGGCAACTCGCGCCGACCCATGTCATCGCCGACATCGACGAAAACCGGCGCGAGGTGGTCGAGGAGATCATGGAGTTCGTACCCAATGTCATCGTCGTGCATCCCCGCACGGTAGACGACAACCGCGGCCTCTACGTGCTGCTCGGTCATGTCTTTCGTCGCGAGCATGTCGCCGCGCAACTGGCTGCTGCGTTCGCCGCTGCCCGCGCTGAACTGGATACTTTGGCCCACAGCCTGCCGCGCGAGGCGGTGCTCTACCCGATCTGGCGCGAGCCCTGGATGACGGTGCGCCGCGATACCTACATCGCCGCGATGCTGGCCGCCGCCGGGTGGGACAGCTTGCCGGTCGAGGCCGCGAGCCGCTATCCGGGGTTCGACTGGAATGCCCCCTGGCTGGCCGACGTGCAGCGCGTGCTGCTGCCCTCGGAGCCCTATGCCTTCACTGAGCGCGACGCGGTCGAGGTCGGTGAACTGGTGCGCGTGCCGGTGACCCGCATCGATGGTGAAATGGTTTCCTGGTACGGCAGCCGGGCGATCGCCGGGCTGCGCTACCTGGCGGAATTGCGGCGACAGCTCGCCTGAATCGCCGTGTCGCCGGCGCCGACTTTTGCGGCGCTACCCCGGCAGTTCCTGCGGCCGCAGGTCGAACAACAGCACTTCCGCATCCGCGCCGCCATCGAAGCGCAGCGCGCCGGCCTCGCGAATGCGCGCGCCATCGCCGGCCGACATCGGCGTGCCATTGACGCGCAGGCTGCCGCGCGCGATGTGGACATAGGCATAGCGCCCCGCCGCCACCTCGAACTCGGCATGCTCGGCGCCGTCGAACAGGCCTGCATACACCCGCGCGTCCTGATACACGCCGAGCGCGCCGTCCGCGGCGTCGGGGGAAATGATCAGGCGCAGGCGGCCGCGTTTTTCGTCGGCGGAAAAGTTCTTCTGCTGGTAGCGCGGCGTCACGCGCTGGCGGTCGGGCACGATCCAGATCTGCAGGAAATGCACGCCTTCCTGGCGCGAGGGGTTGAACTCGCTGTGCGTAATGCCGCTGCCGGCGCTCATCATCTGCACGTCGCCGGGACGGATCACCGAGCCGGTGCCCATCGAATCCTTGTGCTCCAGCGCGCCTTCCAGCACGTAGGAGAAGATCTCCATGTCGCGGTGCGGGTGGGTGCCGAAGCCCATCCCGGGTTCGACGCGATCGTCATTGATCACCAGCAGGTCGGAGAAGCCGACCTGCTTCGGATCGTGATAGTGGCCGAAGGAAAACGTGTGGCGCGAATCGAGCCAGCCGAAATTGGCCAAGCCGCGCTCGGCGGCCCTGCGCAGTTCGATCATGATGGTTCCTCCTGTGGTGAATGTTGACGAGGGGGGGGGGGGGGGGGGGCGCGGGGCGTAGCCAGCGCATCATGAAAGCTGGCGGGTCCAGCGCGCGGCGGTTTCGGCGACGCGGGCGCCAAACAGCCGGGCGGTTTCCAGGTCGCCGGGCGGCGGGCCTTCCTCGGGGCTGGAATCGGACGGCGATTGCGCCATGGCGCCGGCGAATGAGCCCAGCCAGTTCACATCGTTGCGCGTGGCGGCCTTGCTGTTGGCCGGCATCATGCCGGTGCCGACCCAGACCATGCCCTGTTGCATCGCCAGGGTGATCATGTAATGCAGTGTCGACAGCTTGTCGCCGTTCATCGAGGCCGAGTTGGTAAAGCCGGCGGCAACCTTGTTCTTCCACTTCGAACCGAACCAGGGCTTGGAGCTGGCATCGGCGAAGCGCTTGAACTGCCACGACGGTCCGCCCATGTACGTAGGCGAGCCGAAGACGATGGCGTCGGCCTTTTCCAGCTTTTCCCAGCCGTCGTCGGCCAACTGGCCTTCGGCGTTGATTTCGACCAGTTCGGCGCTGGCGCCGCTGACGCTGGCGGCGCCCTGCTGCACGGCCTCGGCCTGTTTGCGGGTGTGGCCATAGCCACTGTGATAGACGACGACGGTATGGGACATGGTGTTTCCTCCGGGTTGGAAGCTTCGATATTGCTGATGATGGCTGCTAGAATATTTGCCGTTGTGACCTGAGTTAAAGCCGAGTCAATTTCTCAAGTAAGGGTGAGTATCAGCGATAGCAAGGCGTAGCGTGCTGATGCTTTTCATGATCTATAGTCGAAAAAATCGAATATCAATCGCTCTAAATGCTCAAGCTGACCCTCGATGCGATCGAGATCATCGACGCCATAGACCGTGGCGGTTCCTTCGCGGCCGCGGCCGATGCGCTGCACAAAGTGCCGTCGACGATTTCCTACACCGTGGCCAAGCTGGAGGAACAACTCGGCTTCCAGCTCTTCCTGCGGCGTGGCCCGCGCGTGACTCTGACCCCGGCCGGCAGCGAACTGCTCAACGAGGGGCGCTGGCTGCTGCGTTCCGCCGCCGACCTCGAATCGCGCCTGCGCCGCATCGCTACCGGCTACGAATCCGAACTGAGACTGGTCCACGACTCGCTGCTGCCGACCTCCGCGCTGGTCGATGACATCCGCGCCTTCGAGGCACTCGACTGCGGCACGCGCCTGCGCATCAGCACCGAAGTCATGACCGGCGCGTGGGAAGCGCTGCGCGAAAGCCGCGCCGACCTGGTGCTGGCGGTCGGCGATCCGCCCTCCGGCTTCGCGCAGCAGGCCACGCGCCTGCACGACATCGAGTTCATCTTCTGCGTCGCGCCGCAGCACCCACTGGCGCGCATCGACCGTCCGCTGACGACCGAGGATTTCCTTGCGCACACGGCGATCGTGGTCGCCGACAGCGCGCGTCTGCTGCCGGCGCGCAGCATCGGCGTGCTATCCGGACAGTCGCGTATCACGGTGTCGAACATCGAGGCCAAGATCGCCTTGCAGATCGCCGGCCTCGGCTACGGTTTCCTGCCACGTTGCCGCATCGATGCCGCACTGACGCGGCGCGAACTGGTGGCGCGCGAGGTCGCCGAGGCGCGTGCCAGCGAGCCGCTGTGGCTGGCCTGGAACCGCGATGCGGAAGGGGAGGCGCGCAAGTGGTGGCGCGAGCGCCTGCAGGCGCCCGGCGCGCTGGCTCGAGCCTGACGCGCCGTACCGCCAGCGCCGACTTTCCTGTTTGCCCGATGACGCCCGAGACCCTCGATCCCGCACGCGAACGTGCGCTGCTGCTGACCCTGGCCGGGATACAGTTCGCCCACATCCTCGACTTCATGATCATGATGCCGCTGGGCCCGATTCTGATGCGCGAACTGGGTGTCGGCACCCATGAGTTCGGCCTGCTGGTGTCGGCCTACAGCTTCACGGCGGCCTTTGCCGGGGTGCTGGCGGCGACCTTCGTCGATCGCTTCGAGCGCAAGCGCCTGCTGCTCTCCATGTTCGGCCTGTTCGCGCTGGCCACGCTGGCCTGCGGCCTGGCGCCGGGTTACCTGACGCTGCTGGTAGCGCGCGGCACGGCCGGCGCGTTCGGCGGCGTGCTCGGTTCGATGGTGCAGACCATGGTCGGCGACCTGATTCCGTTCGAGCGCCGCGGTCGTGCCAGCGGCACCATCATGTCGGCGTTTTCGATTTCGACCGTGGCCGGGGTTCCGCTGTCCCTGTATCTCGCCAACCACTTCGGCTGGCGCTTTCCCTTCATTTTCATCGCCGCGCTTTCCATCGGTTTCCTGCTGCTGGGCTGGAAGATGCTGCCGGCCTTGCGCGGGCACCTGCCCAACGCCACCGTGTCGGAGTCCGAACGCGCCCATCCTCTGGCGGCGATGGCGGCCGTGCTGCGCGATCGCAACCACCTCAAAGCCCTGCTGTTCATGGCGCTGATCATGGTTTCCGGCTTCTCGGTGATCCCCTACATCACCATTTACGTCACCGCGAACGTCCTCATCCGCCAGGAAGACATTCCGTTGATCTACCTCTTCGGTGGCTGCGCAACCTTCTTCACCTCGCGTCTGGTCGGCCGCCTCGCCGATGCCTACGGCAAGATCCGCGTATATCGGGCGATGGCGCTGTGCTCGATGGTACCCCTGCTGGTGCAGACCCACCTTTGGCCGGTGCCGCTTTGGGCCATGATCTTCTGGTCCACAGTGTTCTTCATTTTCGTGCCGGGGCGCATGGTGCCGGCCATGGCCATCGTCACCTCGGCGGTGCAGCCGCGCCTGCGCGGCACATTCCTGTCGATGAACGGTGCCGTGCAGCAGCTGTCCTCGGGCACCGCGGCCTGGCTCGGCGGCGCGATGATCACCGCCGATGCCTCGGGCCGCATCGTCGGCTACGACCATGTCGGCTGGCTGGCGGTTGGCGCCACGGTGGTCGCGATGATCTTCGTCGGCCGCATCGATTTGCATACCGGCGCGTCCACGCGAGCTGTCTGACGCGGCAGGCGTCGAGTTCCTTTACGGGGTAGCCGGGCGGCAGGCCCGGAACGATCGTCTTCGATGCATAGCCGATTCCTATGCAATGGATCGGAAAATAGTCTTGGACAATCTTATTTCAATCCAACACAATTTAATCGTCAATTGCTTTCGGTGTGCCGCACGGAAATTTTCATGGCAGTCGCCTGGTTCCGGTTTTCCGATTAGCCCGGGAAACTGGCGGGCGCCGCGGGTATTGAAGGGACTCTGTCCGGTTTTGCAGGAGTCGCCGGTTTCGGCCGGACGATTCGATCTTGGGTAGCGTGAAAAGGAGGATTCAAGCATGCACATCGAACCAGGTATTGTTGTTGGCGCCAAACTGGCGCTTGGCTTCATCACTGCGACCGGCGCGGTAGGCTATTCGCTCAAGCTGGCGAAGGACATGGCGAAACGTGACGGTGTCGCACCGCTCGCCATTCGCATCGTTCTGGCCGCGATGCTGGTCCTGAGCTTCTTCGAGCTGTTGCCGCACTACCCGGTAGGCGTGTCGGAGGTCCATTTCATCCTCGGCTCGACGCTGTTCCTGATGTTCGGCGCCGCTCCCGCCGCGCTCGGCCTGGCCATCGGCCTGCTGGCCCAGGGTCTGCTGGTTGCTCCCGCGGACCTGCCGCAATACGGCATGAACGTGACCAGCCTCCTGTTACCGCTGCTTGCCATCAATGTTCTGGCGCAACGCGTGATCCCCGCCAATACGGCATACAAGGATGTCACCTACGGCCAGGCGCTGAAGCTGTCCACCGCCTATCAGGGCGGCGTCGTGGCCTGGGTCGGATTCTGGGCCGTGTATGGTGCCGGTGTCGGTGCCGAGAACCTTGCCGAGATCGCCACGTTCAGCGTTGCCTACATGGGCGTGATCCTGGTCGAGCCAGTTCTGGATCTGGGTGTGCTGGCAGCCGCCAAGGCGCTACATCGCCTGGAAACCAGTGGCGTGTTCAACCCGCGCCTGTACAGCGCCGCCGCCTGATCGGGTCGCGCTGCTCCCAAGACTCCGGCCCTGGCCGGAGTCGTTTCGCGGGGGACGTTCGTTCCCCGTTTTCGATTGATCCGGATGGGCCTCGCGGGCTGCGTTGCCTGTCGCCCCGGCGCGCCCTTCCGACGCCATGAAAAGGACGATTCTCATGAACAAAGCCGAAATGAAGGAAGCGATTCTCGATGCCAAGCAGAAGAAGGGCCTGAGCTGGAACGATATCGCCAAGGCCGCCGGTCTGTCCGCCGAATTCACCTGTTCCGCCTGCCTGGGCATGAATCACCTTGACAAGAAGCCCGCCGATGCCGTGGCCAAGCTGCTCGGTCTGGGCAAGGACGGATCCGCCGCCCTGCAGGCATTTCCGCTCAAGACCTGGACTCAGGTAGTACCCACCGATCCCCTGATCTATCGCTGGTACGAGATGATCAACGTCTATGGTGAGACCATCAAGGAACTGGTCAACGAGAAGTTCGGCGATGGCATCATGAGCGCGATCGACTTCACGATGAAGATCGACAAGCAGGAGGATCCCAAGGGCGATCGCGTGCTGGTGACGATGAGCGGCAAGTTCCTCCCCTACAAGTCCTGGTAGCCTGCGCGGGTCCGGGTGGTGCACATCAGTCGCCGCCCGCCGCGAAACCTGAAGGAGAGGTGATCCATGCCGGCACGTGATCCGCACCGCTTTGTCAATGAACTCGATGAAGCGGCCATCGAGCGCCTGATCGCCCGCCTCGAAGGCCGCGCCAAGGATGTCGTGTTCACCCGGTTGTTCGACAAGTATGCCGGGCACATCTCGCCGGGCGAATCGGCGCACGTGCTGGAGGTCGGCTGCGGCACTGGCGCCATGACCCGTTCGCTGGCCCGCCGTGGCGACTTTTCCGGCAGGGCCGTAGGCGTCGACCAGAGTGATCCCTTTATAGAAGCAGCACGTCGGTTTGCCGCCGAACACGGCGTGGGCGACCGCGTTGACTTTCGCGTCGGTGACGCGCATGACCTCGATTTCCCGGATGCGACTTTCGACGCTGCATTCGCCCATACCCTGATCAGCCACGTTACCGATCCGCAGGCCGTATTGCGAGAAATGGTTCGCGTCGTACGTCCCGGCGGCATCGTGGCCATCTTCGACGGCGACTATTCCTCGATGACCTATGCCATGCCGGATCACGATCTGGGACATCGCATGGACGTGGCCCTGACCACGGCCGCCTTCAACAATCCGCACATCATGCGCGATCTGCCCAGATTGATGCCGCAACTGGGGTTGCAATTGCAGCAGGCTTGGGGCGATGCCGTGGTCGAGATCGGCACGGCCAGCTACTTCAAGTCATTTGCCGAGACTTATGCGCCCTACATCATCAAGTCAGGGATGTTTTCCGCCGAGGCGGTAGACGCCTGGCTCGCGGCACAGCACCGGGCGATGGCGGAAGGAAGCTTTTTCGCCGCCTGCAACTACTACACCTATCTCGCAACACGCCTCTGAAGTCGCCGGTCGGCGATTGCTGGCGTTACCCGGAAGCCTGGCTCGGGCCCTCGCAGTCAGCGGTTGGCGGCGTCTTCCGCGCCCACCGCCATGGGCCTCGCCACGCCGAGCCCGCGCCCGCGCGTCCGCCTGCAGGCTCGAATCACCCAGTCGCTGTTGCAGCGCCTGATACCTGGCGGCACTCCATTGGGTGGCCATTTCGCCAAAAGCCTGGCAGGCGGCGCTCTTGTAGGCACCCTTGTGGCAGATCAGTGCAATCGCATGGTGCGGTAACTGCGGCAACAGCGGCACCGAATAGAGGCCAGATTGCGCCTCGGAAATCGAACTGGGCAGAATGGTAACCAGGCGGCCCAGGCTTGCCGATTGAACCAGCATGTTCAGCGAGTTGGTTTCGATGGCTATGTGCGGAGCAATGCGGTATTCGAGGCAGTAAAGGTCGAAATGGCGTCGCAATGCAAATTGGGTATTGAGCAGGACCAGCGATTCCTTCTCCAGTTCGGACGCACTGAGTGGGGTTCGCCGACCGGCCAGCCGATGGCCCTTGCCCACCGCAAGGTTGAGGGTCTCCACGAAAAGCGTGTGCTTGTCGATTTCGCTGGAGCGGCCCTCCGATGAAAACGTGTCGGAGAATACGATGCCTATGTCAATCTGGTCCTCGGCGACGCCGGCTTCGATGTCGTCCTGCGACATTTCCACTGCACTCATCGCAATTCCCGGATGGCGGGCAACAAAATCTTCCAGCAGCGGCGTGGTGATGTATTCCGTGATGGGGTTCATGCCCAGGCGCAGTGAGCCGCGGCTGAGGTCCTGGACTTCGTGGATGGCGCGGGTTCCCGCTTCCAGCTCACCAAGCGCGCGCCGCGCATGGTGCAGATAGACCTCGCCGGCGTCGGTGAGTCGTACATTGCGGCCGGACCGGTCGAGCAACTGCACGTGGAGCACTTCTTCCAGAAGTCGAATTTGCTGCGAAAGTGTCGGCTGCGAGACATGCAGCGCTTCGGCCGCGCGGGTAAAACTGTGGTGTTCCGCGACCGCGAACAGATAACGAATCGAGCGCGGGAATACCAGTTTTGATTCCATAGTCGATCCCTATAGATTCGGTCGAAGAATAGCCTTCAACGATTCTAGCCCAAAGCCCCTGCCGGTGCGAGCTTGAAAGGTGAGTCATGGGCGGGCCGTGCGCACCCCGGTGCCGGGATCAGGATGCCTCCGCCAACGAACGGATTTGCACGGGTGCTCGACATTGTTTGAATAGTCGAAGCCTATAGGTTGGATCGGAAAATAGTCTTGGACAATTTCACTTAAGACATACAAACTTTAATCGTCAACTAATCTGTGGCGTGTCAAGAAACGAAACCTGCCGATACTTCGGGGGTCCGACAAGACAGGCGGCTTCGGTTGACCGCCAGCGGAAATCGAGGGCGCAGGAATACGCGTTCGCGGGTATCCCTCCGGTTTGTTTGGTTGCAAGGAATGCGTGCGAGTGAATTCGCAAGTCATACATCAAAGGAGAAGTCCAGCTATGTCATCGACTACCAGGGAAAGGGTATTGCGGCATCTGACCGCGGTCGCCGATTGCAGCCGCCGGTGCAGAAGACCGGCAAGGCGCCATATCCAACCGAAATTACATCCGAGCTGTTTCGGGCCTATACGCGGTCGCCACACGACGTCGGCGGCGAGTTTGATGTTCCCTGCGAATGGACCGAAGAGGAGCATGAGGCGTGGGGGCATCGCGCCTACGTCACCACCGAGTGCCTCGCCTGGCGTGGCGCCTGGTGCGCGGAAGAGCGGCGTCGCATGCAAAACGTCGACCTGGGCACGACGCAATACCTCGGGCTGCCCTACTACGGGCGGTGGCTGCTGTCGGCCGCACGAATCCTGGTAGACGGACATCACGTCACCCTGACCGAGTTGATCAACAAGATAGACGAGGTGAAAAAGCGCCATGAGCCAGCACGATAGAACCCATCACGCCAAGATCGCCACCGGCAAGGGCGATCCCCAGTGTTTCAAGGGCACTGCCGGTCCCGCCAAGTTCAAGGTCGGCCAGGCCGTGCGCATCAAGGATTTGCCGGACGTCTTCTATACCCGCTGCCAGGTTTACACGCGTGGCGCGGTCGGCGAGGTGGCAGTAGTCACCCATGAAAGCCCGGCACCGGAAGATGAGGCCTGGGGACACGTCGATCATTCCGAGTGGTTCTACATCGTGCGTTTCAAGCAAAAGGACCTGTGGCCGGAGTATCCCGCCGCCTTCGCCAACGACACGCTGCAAACCGAGTTTTCCGAGCGTTGGCTGGAAGCCGTGTAGTTCGCCGATCCAACCAAGACAGAACAGAAAGGTAACGTAAATGTCAAACGATCACGATCACAGCCACGGGCATGGGCACCACCACAATCCTCCGGGCCCGATGGTCGAGGAAGTCAGCGACTTCGAGGCACTGGAAATCGCCGTCCGCGAACTGGCCATCGAGAAGGGGCTGTTTACCGCCGAGGACCATCGCCGCTTTACCGAGTTTGCCGAGCACATCGGTCCCACGCCGGCAGCGCGCATGGTGGCCAAGGCATGGCTCGACCCGGAGTACAAGAAGCAGTGCCTGACCGACGCGATCAAGGCCAGCCTCGCCGTCGGCGTGGATTGGCTGAACCCGACCGGCTTCGGCACGCCGAGCGACTACACCGACCTGCGCGTGCTCGAGGATACGCCGACCCTGCATCATGTCGTCGTATGCACCCTGTGTTCCTGCTATCCGCGCCCCATCCTGGGTTTCCAGCCCGAGTGGTATCGCACCCCGAACTACCGCCGTCGCCTGGTCCGCTGGCCGCGTCCGGTGCTCGCCGAGTTCGGCCTGCAACTGCCGCCGGAAGTCGAGATTCGTGTCGAGGATTCCAACCAGAAGTGTCGCTTCATCGTGATGCCGGTGCGTCCTGCAGGCACCGAAGGCTGGACCGAGGATCAACTGACGGAAATCGTGACCCGCGACTGCCTGATCGGTGTCGCCCTGCCCAGGCCGGGCATGACTACCAACATTCCGCTGCCAGTCCATAAGCCGGCCAATCCGGGCCACCACTAAGAGCGAGGAGCAAGCCATGGCTGACTCAGGGAACATGAATGCCTCCGCCGGCGCGGCGGACGGGGCGGCGAGCTGGACCCCCGTTCCCTTGCTGGAAGAGATCAAGGAGCATGGCCGGGTCTGGGAAGACCTCGCCAGCCAGTACGGCGTAACGAATCCGGATCCTCCGTGGAAGACCAGCCTCGACGGAATTTGCGAGGCGCTGGCGGCTGGCTCCTGTTCTTCCGTGGCTGCGGCCGAAAAGCGCTGGCTGGATGGCAAGGTCGACCGCGCCAGCCTGGATTCACCGCTGCCCCTGCTGGAGCGGCGCTGGGAAGAGGACGAGCTCTCGGAAACGCTGTACCAGGACGTTCCGTTTCCCGAGCGGCAACTGCTCTGCCTGGCGCATTCCCTGATCAAGCGTGGCCTCGTCAATCCGGACGAACTCGCCGCTCGCATGAAAGTGGTGCATGAGCGGCTGACCGCGACCTGAGCGGATGCGGTCGGCGTGACCGGTGAGGCGCGATGCGGAAAAGACTCCCGGCCTGTTTGGCGGGAGTGAGAAAGTGGAAAACCGTCATCGTCGCACCATGAAATACGGCATTCACCAATGCGTGTCCAAAGGGCATGCAGGGGAGGGTGTTCGCGAAATGTGATGCAAGCGCGGCGGAAACAAGTCGCGGAACCTGGCCTACGGAGAGACGATCGGTGTCAATACGCGGAGTGAACATCAGCATCAAGGGACTGGGCTACCGCTACAGTTCTCGCGGCAACCCGACCTTCAGCAATCTCATGCTGGAATCGCCGCGCGGCGAGGCGTTGGCCATCATCGGCCGCTCCGGTTGCGGCAAATCCACCCTGCTGCACATCATCGCCGGCCTGAATCGTCCCACCGAGGGCACGATGCACTTCGACGACAAGAAAATCGAAGGGCCGTCGTCGCGCTGGGTCATGATGTTCCAGGCGCCGCACCTGTTTCCCTGGATGAAGGTTTCGCAGAATGTCGGCGTCGGCCTGGGCTTTGCCGGATGGCCGGAAAAGGAAAAGGCCGAACGTGTCGCGGAGGCGCTGAAGCTGGTCGAGTTGTCCGACTACGCCGACACCAATGTGCAGGACCTTTCCGGCGGGCAGCAGCAACGCGTCGCGCTGGCCCGCTCGCTGGTCATGGAGCCCGAATTGCTGCTGCTCGACGAGCCGTTCTCGGCGCTCGACGCCTTCACGCGCGCCTCGCTGCAGCGCGACGTGCGTTCGATTGCCAAGCGGCTCGGGTTCAACCTGATCATCGTCACCCACGACATCGACGAAGCCGTGCTGATGGCCGATCGCGCACTGATCATGGCCGGCGCGCCCGGCAAGATCGTCCATGAATTCGAAGTCAACCTGGCCGATCCCCGGCAACGCCAGGATCCGGCGGTACAAAGCATGCGCGCCCGTCTCATGGATGCCTTTCACACGGCGGCGCAGGTGGCGGGCTCGCCCGCCGAGAACGCGGAGGCAGAAACGGCATCCGAACCCGCTTGAACAGCGTTACCCGGCATACCTGACCACACCCCAGATCAGGAAACCATCATCCAAGGAGACCGAGAATGTGCAGATTTTGCAATGATCAAGTGCAGGTACCACACGACGAGCACGGCGAACCGCAATTCGATTTCAAGCGTCATGGCGATGGCATCGACGATCCCAACCTGGTGATCGAGTACGACCCGCTGTTCAGCAGCGTGCTGGGTACCAGCGTCAATCGCCGCGAACTGCTCAAGATGGGCAGCCTTGGCGCCCTGAGCAGCCTGGTGCCGTCGGCCGCCACCTACGCCCAGGAAAAGAAATGGGATCCAACGATCCGCATCGGCTATCTGCCGATCACCGATGCCGCGGCACTGCTGGTGGCGCATGAAATGGGCTTCTTCAAGAAGGAAGGCCTGGATTCCGTCGCGCCGACACTGATCCGCGGCTGGTCTCCGCTGGTCGAGGCATTCTCCTCGCACCGCACCAACCTTACCCACATGCTGATCCCGATCCCGATCTGGATGCGCTACAACAACAAGTTCCCGGTCAAGATCACCGCCTGGAACCACACCAACGGTTCCGGCATCATCGTGCACAAGGACAGCGGCATCAATTCGCCGAAGGACTTCGGCGGCAAGCAGTTCGCCGTGCCGTTCTGGTACTCGATCCACAACATCATTTCGCAGAAGGTCATGAAGGACGCCGGCATCACGCCGGTGATCCGTCCGCAGGACGCGAAGCTGGCCCCCAACGAGTGCAACTTCATCGTCCTCAACCCGCCCGACATGCCGCCCGCTTTGGCGGCCAAATCGATCGACGGCTATTGCGTCGCGGAACCCTTCAATGCGCTGGGCGAACTTCGTGCCGGCGGCAAGATGCTGCGCATGACGGGCGACGTCTGGAAGGGCCATCCCTGCTGCGTGGTGGTGATGCACGAGGCCGACACCATGGATCCGGCACGCGCCGCTTGGGCACAGGGCGTGCACAACGCCATCGTTTCCGCCCAGATCCATCTTCACGAGAACCGCGCCGCGATGGCTGAAATGCTGTCCAAGGACGGCAAGGGTTACCTGCCCTTCCCGAAGGAAGTCGTTCAGCGCGCCATCATGCTCTACGACATTCCCTATCCGGGCAACGCTGCTGCCATCAAGAACAAGGACTGGGGCATGGATCGCATCAACTTCCAGGGCTGGCCGTACCGCTCCGCCACCGAACTGGTGGTCAACGACCTGAAGAAGACCACCATCACCGGCGACGCCGCCTTCCTGGAAAAGCTGGACGCCAAGTTCGTCGCCAACGACCTGGTCAATTACAACTTCATCAAGAAGGCGCTCGACGCCAATCCGAAGTGGAAGAACGACAAGAGCGTGCCGAAAACCGGCGATCCCTTCGTCCGCACGGAAACCATCAGTCTATGAGCAACCCCCACCCGGCCGCCGGTCTGGCCGGCACCGGGACCTCCCGCGCCGCCGAGGCGACGGCGCGGGGCGTCCTCAACTTCTCGCTTCGGCCTGCTGATCCTCGCCGCACTCTGGTGGCTCGGCGGCTACATGATTTCCATCAATCCGAAGACGCAGAGTTTCGCCGGCTTCGGATTGATTCCCACCTTGCAGTCCTTTCCGGAACTTTGGAACCTGGGCAAGCTGCAGAACGCCATTGCCGCCAGCGGCTACCGCCTCGGCATGGGCATGGCGATCGCCGTTGCGATCGGCGTGCCGATCGGCATCATCATGGGGCGCAGCAAACGTTTCCGGGAACTGAGCAATTCGTCCTTCCAGTTCCTGCGCATGATCAGCCCGCTGTCATGGATGCCGATTGCCGTCTTCGTCTTTGCCGCCTGGGACCACTCGATCATTTTCCTGATCGCGATCGCTTCGGTCTGGCCGGTGATGTTTTCCACCGCCGCCGGCCTCGCCAAGGTCGACCCGGCCTGGTTCAAGGTGGCACGCAACCTTGGCGCCTCGCCGGCGCAGATGCTCACCCAGATCATCCTGCCGGCGATCGCCTTCGACATATTCACCGGCATCCGGCTGGCGCTGGGGATTGCCTGGGTGGTGCTGGTGCCCGCCGAGTTGCTCGGCGTGACCTCAGGCCTTGGTTATGCCATCAAGGATGCGCGCGAAACCCTGTCCTACGACCACCTCACCGCGATGGTGCTCACCATCGGTGTCATCGGCTACATGCTCGACACCTGTTGCGCGCTGCTTGTCAAGCGCTATAGCTGGCATCGTGGAGATGCCTGATCCCATGCGGACCCTGCGCCCACTCGATACGAAAGTTCCCGCCCGCGCTGCCGTGCGTTGCCAGATTTCCAGTGGCAGCACCCGCCGTACCGGTGGACTGGACGACACAATGGAGAATTGGCCAATGCGCCACGATGTTCCGTGCTATCCCGATCCGTGCCGGGGCTCTACATCATGAGCAGCGACGCCGCCGCGGTGGGCAACGCCGCAGCCGCCGCCGTTCCGACCGGAACCCGGTCCTCGCGCGCCCAGGCGTCGGGCACCGGCCTGTTAATTTTTTGCCGGAATCGTGATCCTGTTCGCGCTCTGGGTGGCTGGCGATATTCGTCGCCACGCTTGATCCCAAGGCCTTCACTGGGCCGCGTTCGGACCGATTC
>JADJUP010000011.1 GCA_016716965.1 Sulfuritalea sp.
ACTTTCACGACGGCGACAAGGCGGGAACGCTCGGGCCGGGGTTGGTCAGCGTGATCTGGCCATTCGCCCGCCGGGACGTAAAGCCTCCTGCCGGGGAGCAGATCCCCGGTTCGGCGGGTGGCCTACGCCGCCGCCGCCGCGGCCTTGCGCTGCCGGTACTTCTTGACCAGGCCGGGCAGGGTCGCCCAGATGATGAACGCGACCGACATGCCGAGGATGGTGGCGCTGATCGGCCGCTGCACGAAGATCGCCACGTTGTTGTCGTAGTTGGCCAGCGAGGTCAGGAAGTAGCGCTCGGCCAGCGGCCCGAGGATCACGCCGAGGATCAGCGGCGCCGCCGGGAAGTTGTAGCGCTTCATCAGGTAGCCGATGACGCCGAAGGCCATGCAGACGTAGACGTCGAAGATGTTGTTGCGCACGCCGTAGGCGCCGAGCACGCTGAGCACGACGATGAAGCCGCTGAGGATCGCCGGCGGCACTTTCATGAAATGCGAAAAGCCGCGCGCAATCACCACGCCGGCAAGGATCATCACGATGTTGGCGAGCAGCATGGCGGCGAAGATCGCATAGACCAGGTCGGTCTGGGTGCTGAACAGCAGCGGCCCCGGAGTCACGCCCTTGAGCACCAGGGCGGCCATCATGATCGCCGTGGCCGCGCTGCCCGGGATGCCCAGCGTCAGCAGGGGAATCATCGCGGCGCCGGTGGTGGCGTTCTTGGCCGCTTCGGGCGCGGTCAGCGCATCCGGCACGCCGGTGCCGAATTCGTCGCCGCGCGGCGATGCCTGCTTTTCCACGCCGTAGGCGATGACCGCGCCGACCGTGGCGCCGGCGCCGGGAATCATGCCGATCATGCTGCCGATCGCCGTGCCGCGCACGACGGAGCCGCGCAAGGCCCACATTTCGGAGAACTTGGGACGCTCGAAGCGGATCTTGCCCATGACCTTGGTCGCCGACTCCGACTTGGCCAGCATTTCGACCACTTCGCCGAGCGCGAACAGGCCGATCATCACCACGACGAAATTGATTCCGCTCTGGGCATTGGTGACGCCGAAGGTCAGGCGCGGGATGCCGTACAGCGGATCGACGCCGACCGAGCCGATCGCCATGCCGATGAAGAGCGAGAGGAAGCTGATCCACGGCGCCGACTTGGCCACCGCGATGATGCTGACCAGGCCGAGGAAGGTTGCCGCAAAAAACTCCGGCTGGTCGAAGCGCAGGGCGAACTTGGCGAACGGCGGCGCGGCGAAGGTGAGCAGCAGGGCGCTGACGATGCCGCCGGTGGCCGAGGCGGCGATCGCAATGGTCAGCGCCTTTCCCGACTTGCCCTGCTTGGTCATCGGATAGCCGTCCCAGCAGGCGGGCAGCGACGCCGGGGTGCCGGGAATGTTGATCAGGATGGCCGAGATCGAGCCGCCGAACACCCCGCCGGCATAGATGCCGCCGAGGAAGGCCATCGAGTCGAGCGGCGACATCATGTAGGTGAAGGGCAGCGCCATCGCCATGGCATTGACGAAGGAGATGCCGGGCAGCGCGCCGGCGATCACGCCGACCGCCAGCCCGATCACGATCATCATGAAGTGGCTGGGCTGCAGTACCGTGCCCAGGCCGGTGGCGAGTAGGGAAAACGCTTCCATCGCGGAGGTTCCTAGTAAATGCCGAGCAGGCGAAACAGCGCGATGGTGAAGTCGCCGAATGCCCCCTGGCCGCGGTCCAGCGGCATCAGTGCCAGCTTGACGAAGACGTAGAGCAGGACCAGGGTGCCGATGAGCGTTACGGAAAGGAGTTGCACGGGCTTGCGGATGCCGCCGACGAGGAACCACAGCAGCAGGAACGTCACTGTCGCGGCAGTGAAGCCCATCAGGGGGATCACGAAGGCATACACCATCGCCAGCGAGAGCCCGAGGACGATGGGCAGCAGCGGCAGTTCGTCGACGTCCTTTTCGAAGCCGACGTCGCCGAATTCGAGCGCCTCCTCGGCGGCGCTCGGTGGTCGTGGCAGGACGTTGAAGGCCTTCCAGCCCTCGTCGATGGCCCAGCCCAGCGCGCACAGCCCGACGCCGGCCAGCATCAGCTTCGGCCAGGTCAGCGGCGTGGCCAGGCCGCGCGCCATGTTCTGCACCATCTGCGGATCGTCGACGATGGTGTGGCCCAGGACCAGGGCGATCAAGGCCACCAGCTCGGCGAAGACGGCATGGATCAGATGCTGGCGGTTATAGATCATCCTGGTTTCCTGATGGGCACGATGCCTGGTGGCCGGATTACTTCTTCATGGCTTTCAGGTAGTTCTGCGTGGTGGCGTAGAACGCCTTGACGTAGGCACTGCCTTCGGCCGGGGTGTAGCGCTTGGTCACGCAGGTATAGGTCTCGGCACAGAACTTCTTCCATTCGGCGCTATCCATGACCGTATTCACCGCCGCCGCCAGTGCATCGACGCGTTCCTTCGGCGTCTTCGCCGGGACCGCGATGGTGCGGAAGTTCGGCAGGTCGCTGATGTTGAAGCCCAGCTCCTTCGAGCTCGGCACGTCGGGGAAGGAAGCATGCCGCTCGTCGTCGAACACCACCAGCGGCCGCAACTGCTTGCCGGTGATGAACTGGGCGACGTCGCCGGGCTCTTCGTAGATGGCATCGGTGTGCTTGCCCAGCGGCGAGGCGTAGCGCTCCGCGGGCTTGGCGAAGGGCACGTTGGTCATCTTGTAGCCCTGGGAGGTCAGGTACATCAGGGTGATGTCGTCCTGCGTGCCGTAGCCGGAGGTGGCCACTTTCAGCGCGCCGGGATTCGTCTTGGTGTGGTTGAGCAGGTCCTTGAAGGTCTTGAACGGGCTGTCCGTCGGCACGAACAGCATCGACGGCGAATTCTGGGTAACGGCCACCACGGTGAAATCATCGGGCTTGGCGGTACCCAGTCCGGCCGCCCAGGAGGACACGCTGAGCGCGATCATGGTGGCAACCGTGTAGCCGTCGGCCGGGTTGGTCGTCAGCTTGGTGAGGCCGGCGTTGCCGGAAGCGCCGGCGATGTTCGATACCGGCAGCGGCACCTTGAGCACCGGTTCGAGCAACTGGGACATCTTGCGGCCCATGGCATCGGCGCCGCCGCCGGGACCGAAGGTGACGATGATCTCGATCGGACGCGATGGATACTTTTCCTGGGCCTGAACCGCGCCGGCCAGGCTGCTCGCAATCACGGCGCCGACGAGGGCGTTCTTGGCGATGCTGGGAATGGTCTTCATGCTGGTCTTCCTCCTGTATGTGGTCTGCCTGCGACCTGATTATGGGGAACGCGCAAGGCGCTCCGTTACCGACTAACGCTGTTTATCGACTGGCGGCCTGCGTTGCCGGAGCCAGCAGCTCCAGCAGCTTCAGCCGTTGTACCTTGCCCGAGGGGCCCTTCGGCAATTCCTGGACGAAGCGGAACTGTCGCGGCGTCTTGTAGTTGCCCAAGGCGCCTTCGCAGTATTTCCGCAACTCCTCTTCGGTGCAAGCCTGGTCCGGTTTGAGCACCACGCAGGCCATGATTTCCTGGCCGTAGTTGTCGTCGGGAATGCCGACCGCGGCGGCTTCGAGCAGGGCGGGATGCTTGAGCAGGGCTTCGTCGATTTCGCGCGGAGCGATGTTCTCGCCGCCCTTGATGATCAGTTCCTTCAGACGGCCGGTGACGAAGACGAAGCCGTCCTCGTCGAGATAGCCGAGATCGCCGGTATGCAGCCAGCCGTCCGCGGTGATGTTCTTCGCGGTTTCTTCGGGGTTCTTGTAGTAGCACTGCATGACGTTGTCGCCGCGAACCATGATCTCGCCGGTCTGGCAGGCGGCGAGGGGATTGCCCGCGGCGTCGATGATCATCGCCTCGTTGCCCCAGGCCTGGCCGGGACTGCCGATCTTGCGCCGCGCCGGATCGAGCGGATTGGTAAAGCAGGGCGCCGCGGTTTCGGTCAGGCCCATGGTCTCGATGATGCCGATGCCGAACTTGTCCTCGAAGGCGCGGTGATGGCTGGGCGCCAGCGGCGCCGAGGCGGAACGACAGAAGCGCACCGCGGAAGTGTCGAGGCCCTTGTCCTTCGGCGTCGCGCCGTTGAGCAGGTAGGCGATGATGGTCGGCACCACGTTGATCCAGGTGCAGCGCTGGGCGGCGACGGTCTCCCAGAAGGTCGAGGCGCTGAAGCGCTGCGGCAGCACCAGGCTGCCGCCGTGCACCAGCGGCGCGGTGGCCGTGACGATCTGCGCGTTGATGTGATACAGCGGCAGTACCGCCATGACGCGGTCGGCCGCGGTCAGTTCATGGGCGCGGGAGACATACTCGCCGCCGGCGACCACCGAGCGATGGGTCAGCACGACGCCCTTCGGCTTGCCCGTGGTGCCCGAGGTGTACATCAGCAGCGCCGCAGCATCCTCGTCGAGCGGCGGCAGGCCAGACCCGGTTTCTGCCCCCTCGATGAATTCCTCGACATCCGGATGGCAGACCACGACCTCGATCTGGCGGGAAATGCCGGCCAGCGCTTCGTTGAGGCGCCCGAGCTGGTCCGGCGAGACGAAGACCAGCCTGGCGTCGCAGTGCTCGAGTACGTAGGCGAGCTGGCTGGCCTGGGCCAGGAGGTTGATCGGCGTGGCGCAGAAGCCGCCGTACATGATGCCGACGAACAGGCGGCAGGTCTGGTAGCCGTTCGGCATCAGCAGGGCAACCTTGTCGCCGGGCGCCATGCCGCGCGCGAGCAGGCTGTGCGTGAGGCGGCGCGAGGCGCTTTGCAGGGCGCCGAAGCTCATGCGGCGGCCGGTTTCGGGAGCAATCAGGTAGGTCGCCGCGGGGCGGTGGGCGGCCTGGTGGTCAACATGGGCGCGGATGGTTCTTTGCATGGCGGCTGGGGCTGTGTCGGGATTGGGCAGCGCGCGCCTAGGCACCATGCCGCCGCAGGTAGTCGCCGAAGATTTCCTCGTCGGTCGGCATGCGCGGCGCGATCTTGCGCGCGATGCGCGTGGTGTTCATGTACTGGCGGTAGGTCATGTTGTCGGAGAAGTTGTTGCCGCCCCAGGTGCCGCAGCCCATCGACAGCGAAAACGGCAGGCCGTTGTCGAAGGCGCCGCCGGTGGCGAAGCAATGCGCCTGGTTCACGATGACGCGGCTGACCGGCAGTTCCAGGCCCAGGCGCAGGATGTGCGCGTCGTCGCCGGAGTGGATGCCGACCGAGTGGCCGGCGCCCTGGAAGGCATAGATGTCACTGACGATGCGGCAGGCATGGTCGAAGTCGCTGGCCCGATACACGGTGAGCACCGGCGACAGCTTTTCGCCGGAGAACGGAAAGGCCGGACCGGCGCCGGTTTCCTCGACCATCAGGAAGGCGGCGCGCCGGAATCGCTCATCGTTCAGGCCGGCCAGTTCGGCGACCCTGTCCGCCTTCTGCGCGGTGACCGCGCTCGACAGCTTGCCCTGCGGCCACATTGCGGCCTGCAGCCGGGCCTTTTCTTCAGCGTTCAGCATGACGCCGCCGACGGCCTGCAGTGCGGCGATGGCGTCCGCATACACCTTATCGAGAATGATGGCGCTGTTCTCCGACGAGCAGCTGGTGGCATTGTCGAAGGTCTTCGAGGCGGCGATGGCGGCGGCGGCGGCATCGAGGTCGGCGCCGACATCGACGATCGACGCGACATTGCCGGCGCCGACGCCGAAGGCCGGCGTGCCGCAGGTCGCCGCGGCGCGGATGTTGTTCTGCGAACCCGTCGCCACCACCAGGTCGGCCTGCTTCATCAGCGCCTGGGTGGATTCCTTGGTGATCGGCGCCGGCAGGTACTGCACCAGGTCGAGCGGCAAGCCGAGCTTGCGCAATTCGGCATGGACGTAGCCGACCAGCGCGGCGCAAGTGGACAAGCCCTTGGGCGAAGGCGCGACGATCACCGCGTTGCGGCACTTGAGGGCATTGATGATCTTGTTGGCCGGGGTTGCCCCCGGATTGGTCGAGGGCGTGATGGCGACCACGACACCGACCGGGCGGGCAATTTCGACGATGCCGAGTTCAGGGTGTTCGGCGATGACGCCTACCGTTTTGACGCCCTTGAGATCGCGCAGCAGGCCGAGCGTCTTGCGGTAGTTCTTCTTGAACTTGTCCTCGACGTTGCCCAGGCCGGTGTCGCGCACCGCCATTTCGGCCAGCGCCAGGTTGCGCGCCGGTTCCATGATCGCCCAGCCGACGGCAAGCACGGCGTCATCGACCTGCGCCTGGTCGCACTGTTCGAATGCACGCTGGGCAACACGGGCGCGGGCGATCAGCCCGGCGACAAGGTCTTTGGTCGCAGAAGGTGTTTCCTCAACCGCCGGGGAACTTGCCACGTCACGCCTCCAGATGTCCGTCGATTCCGCCTTGGAATCATATTTATCAGAAAATGAAAACTTTGATTTCGTTTTTTGTGACTGTAGGGTAGCTTGTGGGTTCTTGTCAATTCAATTCTTGAAAAGTGGAATTTTTTATTCCGGTAAACAGATTATCTGTATCCCAAAACCTCGCTTCGTGTATCCTCATCATCATCCCGAGCCACTATCGCCATGAACGATACGAACCCATCTTCTGCCGCCGCACTGCGTGCCTTCGCGATCATGGAACTCGTCGCCCGCTCGGACCGTCCGGTGCAACTGGCCGAGATCGTCGAACAGTCCGGCCTGCCCGGCCCGACCGCGTTTCGCATCCTGTCGATGCTCGAAGGCGCAGGCCTGGTGCAAAGGGAACCCACCGGCAAGACCTATGGCGTCGGCCACCGTCTGGCGCGCTTCGGCGTCGATATCATGACGAACAACTCGGTGCGCGCCGAACGCCGCGCGATCCTGCGCCGCGTGGTCGACGAGATCGGCGAGACCTGCAACCTGGCGATGTTCGGCGGCGACGCGATCATCTACATCGACCGCATTGAAACCGACTGGCCGCTGAAGGCCGAGCTCAAGCCCGGTTCGCGGGTACCCCTGCATTGCACCTCCAGCGGCAAGTTGTTCCTCAGCCAGATGCCCAAGGCGAAACGCCGGCGCATGCTGGAATCGCTGGTATACAAGCGCTACACGGACAACACCATCACCGACATCGATCTGCTCGAAGCGCAGATCGAGCGCATCGCCGTCACCAGGGTCGGCACCAACAACGAGGAATTCCAGGCCGGAGTGATCGGAATCGCCGTGCCGGTCATGGACGCCAAGGCACGCATGATCGCCAGCGTGGCCCTGCAGGCGCCGGTGGCGCGGCTGTCGATCAGCCGCGCGCTGGAGTTCGTGCCCAGCCTGCAACGTGCCGCGGCGGACATGGCGACGACCTTCGACTCCGCCGATTCCTGACGCGGATCCGGCTAGCGCTTGCGCAGCAAGGCGGCGATGTCCAGGAACAGCCGGTTGTCCAGCCCCTGCGAAAAGTCGGCGCTGACGCTACGGCGATAAAAGGGGCTCAGGTCGAGCCCGACCCCAAGACCGACGATTTCGACGCCGCCTTCGCGCTCGCGCCGCGCCACTACCTGCTGCAGATGGTTGTCGAGGTAGAAAGCGTCGTTGGCGAGACCCGTGGCGCTGTCCATCGGGCAACCGTCGGAGACCACCAGCAGGATGCGCCGTTCGGCAGCGCGCATCAGCAGGCGCTCGCAAGCCCAGTCGACGGCCTCGCCGTCGATGCCCTCGCGGAACAGGTCGGACTTCAGCAGCGCCGCGATGCCTGCGCGGGCGCGGCGCCAGTTGCGGGCCGCATCCTTGAACACCAGATGGCAGACCTCGTTGAGCCGCCCCGGATGCGGCGGGCGGCCCGCGGCCTGCCATTCCTTCGCGGCGCGGCCGCCGTTCCAGGCGCCCGTGGTGAAGCCCAGCACTTCGCTATCCACGCCGGCCATGTCGAGCGCGCGCACCAGGATGTCGACCATGGTCGCCAAAGTTTCACTCAAACCCGTCATCGAACCCGAACAGTCGATCAGGATGCCGACCGCGCTGGTGGCGCGCGGCCGCAGGTGGTCCTGGCGGAACAGGCGGCGCTCGGCCGGCGAGCTGACCAGTTGCGCCAGGCGCCGGCCGTCGATGCGGCCGTCCTCCTCGTCGAAGCGCCAGCCGTCCTTTTCGGGCGTGGTCAGCACCGCGGCGAACACCCGCGCCAGGCGCGAGAAGTTGATGCCCTGCCGCGCCACGCGCGCATCGAGTCGCTCGCGGTATTCATTGAGCAATGCCTTGCGCACCAGCCCAACGGCATTCAGCTCGACATCGAAGCGCGTGGTGAATACGCGATAGCCCGAATCGCCTGCATCAAAGGCCTTGCTCGTGCCGGAAGCGGCGACGGCGAAGGCCTCGGTTTCTTCCCGGTCGAAATCCAGCAGCAGGGCGAAGCCGCGCTTTGCTGCTTCCTGCGCCGATTCGGTGTCGTTGCCGCTGTCCTCGATCTCGGCCTGCACGCGTTCGCCGACGATGCGCGCGATGGCCAGCGCATGCACCGCATACGCGTCCTGCTCGCGGCGGGTGCGGCGCAGGCCGGCCAGCGGCGTGCCGATCACCGGCGCGATGCCGGCGCGCGTGGTTTCGATCAGGTCCTCTTCCAGCACCGGCAGCGCATTCAGGCGCGACCAGCAGATCTGCGCCACGGTGTAGAGCAGGATGCCGAGGCTGCTGTCGGTCAGGCCCGATTCGTGGAAGGCGCGCGACCAGGCCTCGAAGCGCTGGCGCAGGTTGGCCGCCATGCCCGGCATCGCATCCGGCACCAGGGTCTCGACGCGCAACTGTTCCAGCAGCTCGAAGATCAGCCGCTCGACCGGGTCGGCCGGGCAATGGCGGCGATGCCGCTCGGCATCGCTGTGCAGCAGGCGCAGCGCCATGCCGTCGGCGGCGGCGCGGCAGGCGGCGAAGTCGTCATCCGCGGCATTGGTCTGCAGGTGCGGCGCGTACACCGGGACCACGCGCAGGCCGCGCTGCAGTCTATGCCCCGCGTAATGCAGCTCGCCGTCGCCGGTCATGGCGCGCAGCGTGGCGGCGCAGAGTTCCTCGACCTGTTGCTGCTGGCGGACGCTGCTCATCCACAAGGCCTCAGTGCATTCCGCAGATGACGCAGATTGCGCAGATTACGCAGAGAAAATAAACAAGCGGACTTTGCCTGGTGCTCACCCGGTCGTTGGTACGCCCGACCAGACAAGGCCCCGATCCATCTGCGCCAATCTGCGAAATCTGCGGACCAAATGCTTTTCAAGCTCACCCCGGATGCGCCGAACGCATCCACGATTCGTCCAGTTCCGCTCCGAAACAGCGCTGGTAATACTCGGCGACGATGGGTCGCTCGGCATCGTCGCACTTGTTGAGGAAGGAAAGCCGAAAAGCCAGCGCGGTGTCGCCGAAGATCTCGCAGTTCTCCGCCCAGGTGATCACGGTGCGCGGCGACATCAGCGTCGACAGGTCGCCGACGGCGAAGCCCTTGCGCGTCAGGTCCGCCACCGCCACCATCGAAGCCACCAGTTGCCGGCCGCGCTCGTTGTCCTTGCCCGGCACGCGCGCCAGCACGATGGCGACTTCCTCGTCATGCGGCAGGTAATTGAGTGTGGCGACGATGTTCCAGCGGTCGATCTGCGCGTGGTTGAGCATCTGCGTGCCGTGGTAGAGGCCGGAGAGGTTGCCCAGGCCAACCGTGTTCGAGGTGGCGAACAGGCGGAAGGCCGGGTGCGGCTTGATCACGCGGTTCTGGTCGAGCAGGGTGAACTTGCCGTCGCGCTCGAGGATGCGCTGGATCACGAACATCACGTCGGGGCGGCCGGCGTCGTACTCGTCGAAGATCAGCGCCACCGGCCGCTGCAGCGCCCAGGGCACGATGCCTTCCTGGAAGGCCGTGACCTGCAGGCCGTCCTTGAGCACGATGGAATCCTTGCCGACCAGGTCGAGGCGGCTGATGTGGCCGTCGAGGTTCACCCGCACGCAGGGCCAGTTGAGCCGCGCCGCCACCTGCTCGATGTGGGTCGATTTGCCGGTGCCGTGCATGCCCTGCAGCATCACGCGGCGGTCGCGGGAAAAGCCGGCGAGGATGGCCAGCGTCACCTCGGGGTTGAAGCGATAGACGCTGTCGATTTCCGGCACATGGTCGTCGCGCTCGCTGAAGGCCGGCACCATCAGGTCGACATCGATGCCGAAGGTCTCGCGTACCGAGACCTCGCGGTCGGGGCCGGTCTGCCCGGGCGGGAGACACCCCCCCCCGGGGGGGGGGGGGGGGGGGGGGGGGGGGGGGGGGGGGGGGGGGGGCCTGCGGCGCGCTCATGTGCCGGCCCGCGCCGCGGAGGGCATCGCCGCCGCGTCGATCGCCGCAATCGCATCCACCGCGCGCCGCAGCGGCGGCAGCAGTTCGCCCAGCCGGTCGTGCGACAAACGCATCACCGGCGCCTGGATCGCGATGCCGGTGTTGGAACGCCCGCCATCCGCCGCCGGCACCAGCATCGCGACGCAGAACAGGCCGGGCAGGAATTCCTCGTCGTCGCAGGCGTAGCCCTGCTGCGTGATGCGCGCGATCTCGGCTTCGAGCAGGGCCGGGTCGGTGATGGTGCGCGGCGTGTAGCGTTCCAGCGCCGCCGGTTCCAGCAGGCGCTTGCGCTGGCTGGCGCTCATCTGCGCCAGGAACAGCTTGCCGCTGGCCGAGCAGTGGGCCGGCACGCGCGAACCGGGGTGCAGGTAGAAGCGCAGCGGCGCCACGGTCTCGACGCGGTCGAGGTAGAGCACTTCGCTGCCCGAGAGCGCGGTGATGTTGCAGCTTTCGCCCACCTCCTCGACCAGCGTGCGCAGCACGGCATGGCGCGCGCCATGCACGGTGTTGTTGAGCAGCAGGTTCTCCGCCAGCCGGCGCAGGCGCAGGCCGGTGCTGTAATGGCGGCCGTCGCTTTCCCGCTGCAGCATGCCGGCCGCTTCGAGCTGCTGCAGCATGCGATGCACGGTCGGCTTGGGCAGGCCGGTTTCATCCACCAGCCACTGCAGGTTGAACAGCTGGTCGCGCCCGGCAATCACTTCGAGCAGGGCGAACAGGCGCAAGGCCGGCGTGTCGCCGTCGATGCGCGCCGGTTCCGGCGGAGGAGTCGATCTTGGGTTCATGGTGCGTCCATCATAGCGAATTCCATTAATCGGTACAATAAGTTTCATTTTTTATTGACTTTTAGTTTTGCGGGACCTAAAGTCACGCCTCATTCTGAATACTGGAACGCCCAGTATCGATTCCGTACAAGACATCGACCCCATCGAGGAGAGCAAACCGCCATGAGCAAGCCCGACAACCGCAAGGTGCCCGAAGGCCCCACCCGCATGACCCCGTCCGAAGCCTTCGTCGAAACCATGGTCGCCAACGGCGTGACCGACATGTTCGGCATCATGGGCTCGGCCTTCATGGACGCCATGGACATCTTCGCCCCGGCCGGCATCCGCCTGATCCCGGTGGTGCATGAGCAGGGCGCCGGCCACATGGCCGACGGCTTTTCGCGCGTTTCCGGCCGCCACGGCGTCTGCATCGGCCAGAACGGCCCCGGCATCAGCAACTGCGTCACCGCCATCGCCGCCGCCTACTGGGCGCACAGCCCGGTGGTGATCGTGACGCCGGAAACCGGCACCATGGGCATGGGCCTCGGCGGCTTCCAGGAAGCCAACCAGTTGCCGATGTTCCAGGAATTCACCAAGTACCAGGGGCATGTGAACAATCCCAAGCGCATGGCCGAATATACCGGCCGCTGCTTCGACCGCGCCATGAGCGAAATGGGCCCGACCCAGCTCAACATCCCGCGCGACTATTTCTACGGCGACATCACCTGCGAGATTCCCAAGCCCTTCCGCCTCGATCGCGGCCCCGGCGGCGAAAAGAGCCTCAACGAAGCCGCCGACCTGCTGGCGAACGCCAAATTCCCGGTCATCATTTCCGGCGGCGGCGTGGTCATGGCCGACGGCGTCGAGGAATGCAAGGCCCTGGCCGAGCGCCTCGGCGCGCCGGTGGTGAACAGCTACCTGCACAACGACTCCTTCCCCGCCAGCCATCCGCTGTGGTGCGGCCCGCTCGGCTACCAGGGCTCGAAGGCGGCGATGAAGCTGATGGCGCAGGCCGACGTGGTGATCGCGCTGGGTTCACGCCTCGGTCCCTTCGGCACCCTGCCGCAGCACGGCATGGACTACTGGCCGACCAAGGCCAAGATCATCCAGATCGACGCCGACAACACCATGCTCGGCCTGGTCAAGAAGATATCCGTCGGCATCTGCGGCGACGCCAAGGCCGCCGCCATTGCCCTGACGCAACGCCTGACCGGCCGCACCCTGGCCTGCGACGCCAGCAAGGCCGAGCGCGCCGCAACGATCAAGGCCGAAAAGGCGGCGTGGGAAAGGGAACTCGACGACTGGACCCACGAACGCGACCCATTCAGCATGGACATGATCGACGAGAACGGCAAGGAAAAGACCTTCAGCGGCGGCAGCTACCTGCACCCGCGCCAGGTGCTGCGCGAACTTGAAAAAGCCATGCCGGCCGACGTGATGGTCTCAACCGACATCGGCAACATCAACTCGGTGGCCAACAGCTACCTGCGTTTCGAGAAGCCGCGCAGCTTCTTCGCCGCGATGAGCTTCGGCAACTGCGGCTACGCCTTCCCGACCATCATCGGCGCCAAGGTGGCCGCCCCGCACCGGCCGGCGATCTCGTATGCCGGCGACGGCGCCTGGGGCATGAGCCTGATGGAAACCATGACCTGCGTGCGCCACAACATCCCGGTCACCGCCGTCGTCTTCCACAACCGCCAGTGGGGCGCGGAGAAGAAGAACCAGGTGGATTTCTACAACCGCCGCTTCGTCGCCGGCGAACTCGACAACCAGTCCTTCGCCGGCATCGCCCGCGCCATGGGCGCCGAGGGCATCACGGTGGACAAGCTGGAAGACGTCGGCCCCGCGCTGAAAAAGGCCATCGACCTGCAGATGAACCACGGCAAGACCTGCATCGTCGAGATCATGTGCACCCGCGAACTGGGCGATCCCTTCCGCCGCGATGCATTGTCGAAGCCGGTGCGCCATCTCGATAAATACAAGGACTACGTCTAGGCGCAAGCAGTCGCATGCGGCCGTGCCCCTCAGGCCGCATGCGACATCAAAGGTCTCTTCCTCCGGAACCGCACAGCCCTCCTCCAATGTGCCGTTCCGGTTTTTTTTGAACAGAAATCCTCCATTCGCCGTGTCGCCGCGGCGAACCCGTCCTGAAAACTGGAAGCCATGGCCGACGCGCTGCTGACCCTCAACGCCGGATCCTCTTCGATCAGGTTCGCACGATTCGAATGCCACACGCCGATCCCGCGGCAGCCAGGACTGGTCGGCCAGATCGACGGCATCGGCGCTGCCGGGAGTCGCGTGGCGGCGCTGGCGTCGGCGGCCTTAACGAGCCCCCCATGGATTCCTTCTTCATCCAGGTAATCCTCGTCGCAACCCTGGCCGGATTCATCCAGGGCGTGTCGGGATTCGCCTTCGCCCTGGTTGCCACCTCGCTCTGGGCCTGGATGATCGAGCCACAGGTGCTGGCGCCCACGGTCATCATGGCTTCGCTGCTGGGGCAGCTTACTTCCCTGTCGAGCATAAAGGCCAGGCCCAGCTTCGAGCGCACGATGCCCTTCCTGATCGGCGGCGCTATCGGCGTTCCGGGCGGCGTACTGCTGCTGCCCTTGCTCGATGCGACAGCCTTTCGCGTCAGCATCGGCGTCATGCTGGTCATCTATTGCAGCGTGATGCTGGGCATCCGGGAACTGCCGGTGATTCGCGCTGGCGGCAAGCCGGCCGACGGCGGCATCGGCCTTCTGGCCGGCGTTCTGGGCGGCGCGACCGGGGTTCCCGGGCCGCCGGTCATCCTCTGGTGCGCCCTGCGCGGCTGGGACAAGGCCAGCCAGCGCGCAACCTTCCAGAGCTTCTTCATCGGACTTCAGCTGCTGATACTCGGCGTCTATGTCATGACGGGGCTGGTCAATGCGCGCAGCCTGCAACTGATACTGGTTGCGGCACTGCCGATCATGATTTCGTCATGGATCGGGTCGAGGGTGTTCAGGAGGTTCACCGACCGGGACTTCCAGAAGGTCATCTTCGGCCTGCTGCTGATATCCGGCCTGGCCCTGGTGTCGAGCGGATTATGAGCGGGGAGGGTCGCCGGCAGGTGGCTCGGCACCCGCCGGCACCTTGTAGCGGTTGTAGCCCCAGAGGTATTGCCCGGGGCACTGGCCGATCAGCGTTTCGAGTTCGCGATTGAGCTGTGCGGCACGCTGCGTCAGGTCGCCGGCCAGCGGAGCCGACAGCGGAAACAGCTTGAGGTGGAAGCCGGCGCCGAACTGCAGGCGTTCGCCATAGGCCAGCAACACCGTGGCACCGGTTTCGGCGAGGCGCGCGGCGAGCGTCATGGTGTAGGCGGGGCGGCCGAAGAAAGGCAGCCAGGCGCCTTCGCCATTGCCCGGCACCTGATCGGGCAGCATGCCGACAGCCTCGCCGCCCTTGAGCGCCTTGAGCAGGCGGCGCACGCCGGACAGGTCCGCCGGGGCCAGCTTGAGGTTCGCCCCGCGGCCCTCCTCGATCAGCGGCGCCAGCCAGTCCTGCTTGGGCCGCCGGTAGAGCACCGTCATCGGCTTGCGTGCGGCGTAGTACTGCGCGGTAATCTCGAAGCAGCCAAGGTGCGGGGTGAGGAACAGGATGCCGCGCTTTGCCTCCCACGCCGCTTCGACCAGTTCCCAGCCGGAAACGCGCACCACGCGTCCGACCACCTCGTCCTGCGGACGCAGCCAGATCTTCGGCAGTTCGAGCAACGCCTTGCCGGCTTCAGCGATCGCTTCGGCCTTCGCGTCCATCATTCCGGCCTGCCGGATATGCACCCGGAAATTGCGCCGGTAAGTCGCCGACAGCAGCCACGCCAGCCAGCCAGCCAGCGCACCGAGGTTGTGCAGCAGCGGCAGCGGAAGGCGGGCGAGGAAACGGAACAGGGTGGGTAACACGACGATTCGCGGCGGCAGGTGGCGACTGGTGGCGGGCAAGGATGCCGGGGAGAAAGTAGAATTATCGCCTATGTCCAAACTCCTCCGTGCCGCCGTCATCGGCGTCGGCTACCTCGGGCGCTTTCATGCCCAGAAATACGCCGCCCTGCCCGACGTCGAGCTGGTCGGCGTAGTCGATCCCAATCCCGAGCGCGCCGCCGCCGTGGCCAAAGAACTCGGCACTGCCGCCTTCGCCGGCCATGCCGAACTGGCCGGCAAGGTCGACCTGGTGTCGATCGCCAGCACCACGGAAAGCCACTACCGCATCGCCCGCGACTGCCTCGCCGCCGGCCTGCATGTGCTGGTGGAAAAGCCGATCACGGTGACCGTGGCCGAGGCCGACGAGCTGATCGCCCTGGCCGCTGGCGGCAAGCGCATGCTGCAGGTGGGCCACCTCGAACGCTACAACCCGGCCTGGCTGGCGGTGCGCGACAGGATAGGAACCCCGCTGTTCATCGAGGCCCACCGCATGGCGCCCTTCAAGCCGCGCGGCACCGATGTCTCGGTGGTGCTCGACCTGATGATCCACGACCTCGACCTGATCCTGCCGCTGGTGAAAAGCCCGATCGCCGACCTGCGCGCCTCGGGCGTGGCGGTGCTGACGGAGGGCATCGACATCGCCAATGCGCGCATCGAGTTCGCCAACGGCTGCGTCGCCAACATCACGTCCAGCCGCGCCTCGACGGCTTCCCTGCGGCGCATGCGCATCTTCCAGCACCACGAATACCTCTCGGTCGATTTCGGCGAGCGCAAGCTCGGCTTCGCCAGGAAGCGCGATGCCCTGATCGATGCGGGTGACACCAATGAATCCCCGATCGACAGCGAAAGCCGCATCGAGCCGCCCGGCGACGCGCTGCTGAGCGAGATCCAGGCCTTCGTCGCCAGCGTGCGCGGCGAGGCCGTGCCGGGCGGCACCTGCACCGGCCGCGACGGGCGCGAAGCGCTGGCCGTGGCCCTCGAAATCGAACGACTGATGTCGAAGCAAGGAATCCAATGAACATCCCGATGCTGGACCTCAAGGCCGAATACGCCTTGCTCAAGGACGAAATCGAACCCGCCGTGTGCGAGGCGCTGGCCGCCTGCCAGTACATCGGCGGCCCCAACGTCAAGGCCTTCGAGGCGGAAGCCGCCACCTATGCCGGCGTCAAGCACGGCATCGCCTGCGCCTCGGGCACCGACGCGCTGCTGATCGCGCTGCGCGCCATCGGCCTCGGCCCCGGCGACGAAGTCATCACCACGCCCTTCACCTTCGTCGCCACCGCGTCGACCGTGGTCATGTGCGGCGCCAAACCCGTGTTCGTGGACATCGATCCGCGCACGTTCAACCTCGACCTCGACCAGGTCGCGGCCGCGATCACGCCGCAGACGAAAGCCATCGTGCCGGTGCACCTCTTCGGCCAGCCGGTGCATCTGGCGCAGCTGAAGGCCTTGTGCGAGAAGCACGGCCTCAAGCTGATCGAGGACGCGGCGCAGTCCTTCGGCGCGGACTACGCCGGACGCAAGTCGGGCGCCTACGGCGACATCGGCTGCACCTCTTTCTACCCGTCGAAGAACCTCTCGGCCTTCGGCGACGGCGGCCTGATCATCACTGACGACGACAAGCTTGCCGCCGAGTTGCGCGTGCTGGCCAGCCACGGCTCGCGCGTGCGCTACCACCACCATGTGCTGGGCTACAACTCGCGGCTCGACGAAATCCAGGCCGTGATCCTGCGCATCAAGCTGCGCCGCCTCGACGACTTCAACAAGCGCCGTATCGCCATCGCCGACTCTTACAACCAGGAACTGGCCGGCCTGGTCGAGACGCCCTTCGCCGACGGCCACGGGCGCCACGTCTATCACCAGTACACGATACTTTCCGACCAGCGCGACACGATCCAGAAGGTACTTGCCGAATCGGGCATCGCCTGCGCCGTGTATTACCCGGTGCCGCTGCACAAGCAGGAAATGTTCGCCGCCACGCATGGCGACGTGGTGCTGCCGGTCACCGAGAGCGTCGCCCGGCGCTGCCTGTCGCTGCCGATTTCGCCGATGCTGAAGGACGAACAGATTCGCCACATCGTCGGCGCCGTCCGCCAGGCCGTGGCGTGACTTTCCACCCCACCGCCGTGATAGCGCCGGACGCGAAGCTCGGCGCCAACGTTCGCATCGGTCCGTTTGCGGTCATCGAGGAAGACGTGGTCCTCGGCGACGATTGTGAAATCGCCGCGCATGCGGTGATCAAGCGCCACACCCGCATCGGCGCGCGCAGCCGCATCGCCGAACACGCGGTGATCGGCGGCGACCCGCAGGATTTCAAGTTCGCGCCGGGTTGTATTTCCTACACCGAGATCGGCGAGGACAACTGGCTGCGCGAAGGCGTCACGGTGCATCGCGGTTCGCGCGAGGGCAGCGTCACCCGGCTCGGCAACCACTGCTTCCTGATGGCCTACAGCCACGTCGCCCACGACTGCACGGTCGGCAACAACGTGATCATGGCCAACACGGCGGGCATCGCCGGCGAGGTGGTGGTGCATGACAAGGCCTTCATCTCGGCGGCGGTGACGGTGCACCAGTTCTGCCGCATCGGGCGCAACGCGATGATCGGGCTGTCGTCGAAAGTGGTGCAGGACGCGCTGCCCTTCTGCATCACCGACGGCAACCCGGGCCGCGCCCGCGGCCTCAACCTGGTCGGCCTCAAGCGCAACGGTTTTTCGCGCGAGGACATCGCGGCGCTGAAGGATGCCTACCGCATGCTCTACAGCCGTGTGCCGCTGGAACAGGCACTGGCAGCGATGAGCGGGATGGGCAGCGCGCCGGTGAAGGAGGTCGCCGAGTTCATCGCCGGTTCGAAACGGGGTTTCGCGCACCCGACACGCTAGCTTCGTTCAAGGGGAACACTGGCCATGCTGACCAATACGGCGGACATTCTCGACGGGCTGGAACTGTTCAAGGATTTCTCCTATCCCGAACTCAATACCATCGGCCATTTCCTGGATCGCACGGCCAGGAAAAGCGGCGAAGTCATCTTCAACGAAGGCGATCCCGGCACCTACATGCTGATCCTGGTCGAGGGCCGGCTGTCGATCTTCAAGGGTGGCGAGCACGGCACCCAGCTCCTGAGCCACGAAGGGCGCGGACGGATCGTCGGCGAGATGGCGCTGCTCGACCAGGAGCGGCGCTCCGCAACCTGCGTCGCCGAAACGGACTGCATCATGCTGACGCTCGATGCGGCGGGCATGCATCGCATGTCCGTGGAACGCCCCCTGCTGGCCTACCGCTTCATGCTCAACCTGGCCAAGCTGCTCTCGCGGCGCCTGCGCCGGACCTCCGGCATGCTGGTGGAGTACCTCGCCACCTGATTTGGCACGCCCTGCCTGACACCACCCCTGGCCGGGCCGTCAGCGCTTGCCTTTCGCGAGCTTCACCGCCTCGGGCATGCGTCGCAAGCGCCAGATGGCCACCGGACCGAGCAGGCCGCCGATGCCCAGCGTTGACCAAGCCAGACCCCACACCACATGCTCGGGCAGGCTTTCGCCGGCACGGCCCCAATCCAGTACCAGGCCGAATACCCAGGGCGAAATCGCGCCGGCGCCAAAGCCGAGCAGCGAGCGCAGCGAGTAGGCGGCGCCGAGGTAGCGCGGATCGGTGAGTTCGGTCAGCGTCGTCGAATGGATCGAGGAGTCGCCGACGCCCGTGACGTTGTAGAAGATCGCCACGACGACCAGCAGGAACATCGGCAATCCGACCATCCAGCCGAAGCTGAAGGAGCAGGCCAGGCTGCAGACCGCCATCAACAGCGTGACGGCGGTGCGCCCGTAGCGGTCCGAAAGCGAACCGCCGATCACGCTGCCGACCACGGCCGCGAGGTAGGTCAGTGCGCTCAGGGTTGCGCCGAGGCTGACCGCCTGCGCGCCGCCGCTGCCGCCGGCCAGCGCCGCGGCGGCGAGGAAAGCCGGCAGCCAGGCCCACAGGCCGAGCAGTTCCCAGGCGTGGAAGGTGTAGCCCCAGATCGACAGCATCGCCGGCTTGTTGCGCAGCACTTCGCCGATGCGGCTGCGGGTGCCGTGGCCATCGGGCAGCGAATGGACCACGTTGGGCACGTCGCGCAGCGCCCACCAGCCGAGGCCGAGGCCGAACAACGGGAACAGCGCGGTGACGATGAAGCCGCCGCGCCAGCCGGCGAGCGGGATCATGGCGCTGGCGATCAGCAGGCCGATGGCATAGCCGAGCGACGCGGCGGCGAGGTAGAAGCCCAGCGCCATGCCCTGCCGCTCGCGCATGCGCTGGGCGACGATGGCCAGGCCCGGCGTGTAGGAGCCGCCGGAACACAGCCCGGTCAGGCCGTAAAGCAGCAGCGCCGAGGCGAAGCCCTCGGCCAGGAAGGCGAACAACAGGCCGCTGGCGACCGCGGCGACCCCGGTCGCCAGGTAGATGCGGCGCGCGCCGAAACGGTCGGACAGGAAGCCGACCGAGAACAGCGAAATCAGGAAACCCACGTGGTAGGCGGACTGCACCATGCCGGCCTGCCAGGCCGTCATCTGCCAGTCGGTACGCAGCAAGGGCAGCACCGCCGACCAGGCGGTGAACATGGTGGCAAACGCGGCGCGCGCGGCGCAGAACTGTAGCAGCCAGGACATCGGCGCAGTTTAGGGCCTCGGCACCCCGATTTGACGGCCATGCGGCTCCTGGCCTACAATGCGCGCCGATCCGCCGAGTTAAATGACAACTTGCGAGGCGGAGAAAGCTCCCGACAAAAGCGGTGGCCGGAAAACAAATTTCGCTAAAGCGTCGCCCGCTCCCGCCCCATAGCCGGCCTCGCCAAGCATGGGGCGTTTTACTTGGAGCAAAACAATGGCACAGGAATACTTCTTCACTTCCGAGTCGGTCTCGGAAGGCCATCCGGACAAGGTGTCCGACCAGATTTCCGACGCGATCCTCGACGCCATCCTGGCGCAGGACCCCTACTCGCGCGTCGCCGCCGAGACGCTGTGCAACACCGGCCTGGTGGTGCTCGCCGGCGAAATCACGACCAAGGCCAACGTCGATTACATCGGCGTCGCGCGCAACGTGCTGAAGCGCATCGGCTACGACAACACCGACTACGGCATCGACTATCGCGGTTGCGCCGTGCTGGTGGCCTACGACAAGCAGAGCCCGGACATCGCCCAGGGCGTGGATCGCGCCTCCGACGACTACCTCAACCAGGGCGCCGGCGACCAGGGCCTGATGTTCGGCTACGCCTGCGACGAAACCCCGACCCTGATGCCGCTGCCGATCTACCTCTCGCACCGCCTGGTCGAGCGCCAGTCGATGCTGCGCCGCGATGGCCGCCTGCCCTGGTTGCGCCCCGACGCCAAGTCGCAGGTCACCGTGCGCTATGTCGATGGCAAGCCCTTCGCGATCGACACCGTGGTGCTATCCACCCAGCATTCGCCGGAAATGTCCGACGGCGCCAAGATGAAGGCCTCGGCCATCGAAGCGGTGATCGAGGACATCATCAAGCCGGTGCTGCCCAAGGAGCTGATCAAGGGCGAGATCAAGTACCTGGTCAATCCCACCGGCCGCTTCGTCGTCGGCGGCCCGCAGGGCGACTGCGGCCTGACCGGACGCAAGATCATCGTCGACACCTACGGCGGTGCCGCGCCCCACGGCGGCGGCGCCTTCTCCGGCAAGGACCCGTCCAAGGTCGACCGCTCGGCGGCCTACGCCGGCCGCTACGTGGCGAAGAACATCGTCGCCGCGGGCCTGGCCAGCAAGTGCCTGGTGCAGATCTCCTACGCCATCGGCGTCGCCCAGCCGACCTCGGTGTGGGTCACGACGCAGGGCACCGGCAAGGTCTCCGACGAAAAGATCGCCGAGCTGGTGAAGAAGCACTTCGACCTGCGCCCGAAAGGCATCGTGCAAATGCTCGACCTGCTGCGCCCGATCTACGAGAAGACCGCCGCCTACGGCCACTTCGGCCGCGACGAGCCGGAATTTACTTGGGAAAGTATCGACAAGGCGGCAGCGCTACGCGCAGACGCAGGGCTGTAAGCCCGGGCCCGCAGGGCCTTGTCGATACTTCGTCGAAGGCTAACCTGCCAGCTTCATCGGCAGGTTAAGGCCCGTCAGGGCCGGCCGAAGACAAAACACGGACAAGCCCAACTCGGCACTGACCCCAGAATCCAAGCCTCCATCAGCAGCACAAGGAAATGGCCCGCATCGCGGGCCATTTTTTTACCCAACGCAAACTTGTGACGCCCTTCGTGGTCGATAATCGGAACCGATATCGGAGAACGACATGCACGATCTGGCAAAGAATGTATTGGGTGGCCTGCTCCAGCCCTGCAGCACTGACCCCATGACGGGATTCTTCCGCACCGGCGACTGCCAGGTGACGGAAGAGGATGTCGGCAACCACGGCGTGTGCATCGTCGCCACGGCGGAATTCCTCGCTTTTTCCCGGGCGCGCGGCAACGACCTTTCGACGCCGCATCCCGAGTTCGATTTCCCGGGAGTCAAGCCCGGGCAGCGCTGGTGCCTGTGCTCCGCGCGCTGGCAGGAAGCGTTGCAGGCCGGCAAGGCGCCGCAGGTCGTGCTGGAAGCGACCTCGGCCGCGGCGCTGGAAGTGGTGCGCCTGGCCGACCTCAAACGCTATGCCGTGACACTCGACGAGGAGAAATGATGAGCGCGCTCTACAAGTTGTCCGCCAAGGCCATCGACGGTTCCATCAGGTCGATGGGCGACTGCCGGGGCAGGGTCCTGCTGTTCGTCAATGTCGCCAGCGGTTGCGGCTTCACGCCGCAATATGCCGGCCTCGAGGAACTGTGGCGCAAGTACGGCGAGCGCGGGCTGACGGTGCTGGGATTTCCCTGCAACCAGTTCGGCGGCCAGGAGCCTGGCAACGAAGCGGCGATCGGGGAATTCTGCAGCCTGAACTACGGGGTAACCTTCCCCATGTTCGCCAAAGTTGACGTTAACGGCGACGATACCCACCCCATTTTCGCCTTTCTCAAGGCGGGCGCACCCGGGCTGCTGGGCACCGAAGCCATCAAGTGGAACTTCACCAAGTTCCTGGTGGATCGCGAAGGCAAGGTGGTCAACCGCTATTCCTCGGCACACAAGCCCGAGGACATCGCCGCCGATATCGAGAAGCTGCTGTAGCTTGTCCCCAGTCAGCGCGGAAAGATCACGCCGCCAGTGACTGCAGGCGGCCGCGCTTGGCCTTGGGGTTTTCGTCCTTCTCGGCAAACTCGTCGTCGCCGTCGCTGAAACGAACGATCTTCACGCCGGCCGGCAAGTCGGTCTTGCGACGCGACAAATCCTTCAGCCAGTCGTTTCCGGGAGGGGCGAGAACATCCATGAGGCTCATGGCATGCCGGGTCATTTGCGGCTCCTGCGTTGCTAGGTTGCTGTGGCTGGATATCACATGTCCAGAATCATGTCCTCGGTGACAGGCGAAGGCCCCGCTTGCGCGGGGCCTTCGGGCGGCCGGAGGGAGGAAACCGGCCGCCGGGGGAACGGTATTTTACTGACTGAAGTAACGACCTGAATCAGAAAGAAATTTTAAAATTGCTTCGGACTGCATATAAGTTTCCTGTTGTTTTGCATCTGGCGACATGAACGGATAGATGGGGCCGGAGCCAAACGGTTCAACGCCAATTTGCAACAACTTGTTGCAAAGACCGTGCTGCGCTACCCGGCAAGGGCGTCGAGGTAATACCAGCGGCCATCCTCGCGAACGAAACGGCTGACTTCGTGCAGGCGTTGCCCGCGTCCGCCGACGCGAAAGCGGGCGACGAAGTCCACCGTCGCCGCATCGCCGTTTTCCGCATGGGCGCGAACCTCGAGTGCCAGCCATTTCGGCGCCGGTTCGGCGGCCAGATCGAGCGCCGGCGGTCGCGTCGACGCATGCCAGGTCGCCAGCAGGTAGTCCTCCAGCCCCCGCACATAGGCGCTGTAGCGCGAGCGCATCAGGGATTCCGCGTCCGGCGCCGCAAGCCCGGAGTGGTAGCGGCCACAGCAGGCGGCGTAGGACAGCGGCCGGCCGCAAGGGCACGGGTCATCGATTTTCGACGGCGCCGAGCGGCCCATCAGGGACCCTTGCCGGGTTCGGGCGGTAGCGCGCACTTCGGGCATTCGCGGCCGAAGGGCGAGATGTAGCGCCACCAGATCCAGGCCAGCAAGGGCAGCAAGGCGATCAGCGCAATGTCGGCCCAGCCCGGCTGCGCCAGTTCGCCCTGCCACCAGGCCACGGCGGCACGGATGGCCTCGATCAGCAGCACCATGTAGCCGAAACCGGCCGCGAGCAAAAGAACATGCTTGATCATTTGCCGGCGTAAACCCATTCAAGCAACGCATCCTGCGCGGCCTGCGCGCCGCCGGCATTGACGTGGTTGACGAAGAAAACCACGATCCAGCGCCGCCCGTTGCGATCCAGCACCCAGCCGGCGATGCTGCGCACGCCTTCCAGCGACCCTGTCTTGATGTGGGCCTGGCCGGCGACGCCGTTCTGCTTCAAGCGCTTGCGCATGGTGCCGTCGGTCGCCGTCACCGGCAGCGAGGCGACCAATTCCGGCATCACCGCGCTTTTCCAGGCCGCCTGCAGCACGCGACCGAGGCCTTCGGCGGAGATCCGCTCGCGGCGCGACAGGCCCGAACCGTTTTCCAGCACCAGCTCAGGCAACGCCAGGCCGCGCGCTTCGAGCCAGGCGCGGATCGCGGCGTCGGCATCCTCGGTCCCCGCCGGCCGACGCCCGGCTTCCATGCCCAGCGTGAGGAACAACTGGCGCGCCATGACATTGTTGGAGAACTTGTTGATGTCGCGCACCACTTCGGCAAGAGTCGGCGATGGCAACACGGCGATTGGACGTGCATCGGCCGGAACCGGGCCGTCGCGCACGCCTCCCGACAGGCTGCCGCCAAGTTCGGCCCAGAGCTGCTGGAAGACGCCGAGCACGAATTGCGGGTGGTCCATCACCGCGATGTTCCAGCGCTGCTCGCCGCAGCCCGAAGGAAAGACGCCGGTCATCACCAGGCGCGTGGTCGCGCCGTGGGCAAACACGTCGGCGCGCAGGCGCTCCTTCCAGTCGCCGCAGCCGTTGCCGTTGCCCAGCGTGACCTTGTTGATCAGGTCGAGATTGGCCGGCGCCGGCTCGGTGCTGACCAGCAGGGCCTTTTGCTGCGGGTCCGGAACCAGTTGCAGCGTCACCGCCTTGAAATTCACCAGCAGCGCGTCCGGCGCGACGTTGTAGGGCCGCATCGGCTGGGCGTCGAAGCGTGCCGGATCGCCGTTGGCCGTGACGAATGCACTTCGATCGAGCACCAGGTCGCCGCGTATCTCGCGGATGCCGCGCGCACGGATCTGGCGCAGCAGGCGGCCGAACTGGTCGTAGGTCAGCTTGGGGTCGCCGCCGCCGCGCAGGTGCAGGTCACCCGTGAGGACGCCTTCGCTCAATGTGCCCCCGGCAAACGCCTCGGTCCTCCAGACGTAGGCTGGACCCAGCAGGTCGAGCGCGGCGTAGGTGGTGACCAGCTTCATGGTCGAGGCCGGATTCATGGCCGTACGCGCATTCACGGAAAGGCGCGGCGTCGCAACATCGACCTCGCGAACCCAGGCGGCGGTGGCCGAAGCTGGTATGCCGGCAGACTTGAGCGCCTGCACAACGGTGGACGGCAATTCGTCGGCGCGAGCGGCCAGGGCCAGCAGGCAGGCAAGGACGGGAATGAAAATTCGCATGGCGCGATCTTAGCGCGCAGATACCGTCGCCGGCTTGCTCGGGTGGCATATAGAATCGGCGGCAAAGCAAAAAGGGAAACAACCCGATGGAAACACCCGCCTGGCAACCCTCCGCCGAGACTATTCGTGCCGCAAAACTGACGGCCTTCACCGACTGGCTGGAACGCGAACGCGGCTTGCGTTTCGCCGACTACGAGGCGCTCTGGCGCTGGTCGGTAGACGACCTCGAAGGCTTCTGGTCCGCGATCTGGGACTACTTTGCGATTCCCTGCGTGACCCCGCGCGGCCGGGTGCTGGCCGAGGCGAAGATGCCCGGTGCGCAATGGTTCCCCGGCGTCACGCTGAACTACGTCGAGCAGGTTTTCCGCCACGCCACGACGGCGCGCCCGGCGATCGTCTCGCGCAACGAAGCGGGCGAGAACCGCGAAATATCCTGGGCCGAGCTGCAGCGCCAGGTCGGCGCGCTGGCGGCGAGCCTGCGCGCCATGGGCGTCGAACGCGGCGACCGCGTCGTCGCCTACCTGCCCAACATTCCCGAAACCATGGTCGCCTTCCTCGCCGTCGCCAGCATCGGCGCGATCTGGTCGGCCTGTTCGCCCGACATGGGGCGCATCGCGGTGGTCGACCGTTTCCGCCAGATCGGACCCAAGGTGCTGATCGCGGTCGATGGCTACCGCTACGGCGGCAAGGGCTACGACCGGCGCGCACTGATCCACGAACTGCTCGCCGAACTCCCCAGCATCGATCACATGGTGCTGCTGCCCAGCCTCGACGCCAATGCCGATGCCGCCGAATTCGCCCACTGCACGACCTGGGCGCAGGCCACGGCCGGCGACGTGCCGTTGCGGGTGGACCACGTGCCATTTGAGCATCCGCTTTGGGTGGTGTATTCCTCCGGCACCACCGGACTGCCCAAGCCGATCGTGCATTCGCAGGGCGGCATCGTCGTCGAGCACGTCAAGATGGGCGCCTTTCACCTCGACCTCGGTGCCGAAGACCGCTTCCACTGGTTCTCGAGCAGCGGCTGGATCATGTGGAATTGCCAGGTCGCCGGGCTGCTGATGGGCAGCACGGTCTGCATTTACGACGGCAATCCCGGCTGGCCGGACTGGAACGCGCTGTGGCGCTTCGTCGGCGAAACTCGGGTCACGTTTTTCGGTGCCGGCGCGGCTTTTTTCCTCTCCTGCCTCAAGGCGCATGTCGAACCCAACGCGGTCGCCGACCTTTCCGCCCTGCGCGCCGTCGGCTCCACCGGATCGCCGCTGCCTCCCGAGGGTTATCAGTGGATTTACGACCACGTGCGGCAGGACATCTGGCTCAACGCGATTTCCGGCGGCACCGATTTCGCCGGCTGCTTCGTCGGCGGTGTGCCGACGCTGCCGGTGTATCTGGGCGAGATGCAGTGCCGCTGCCTCGGCGCCAGGGTGGAAGCCTGGGACGAAGCCGGCAAACCGCTGGTCGACGAGGTCGGCGAACTGGTCTGTGGCGCGCCGATGCCCTCGATGCCGCTGATGTTCTGGAACGATCCGGGCGACACGCGCTACCGCGAGAGCTACTTCGACATGTACCCCGGCGCCTGGCGCCATGGTGACTGGATCCGCATCACGCCGCGCGGCGGAGCCATCATCTACGGCCGCTCGGACGCGACCATCAACCGCCACGGCATCCGCATGGGCACCAGCGAGCTGTATCGCGCCGTGGAGGAAATCCACGAAATCCTCGACAGCCTGGTGGTCGACCTCGAGTACCTCGGGCGCGAAAGCTACATGCCGCTGTTCGTGGTGATGCGTCCCGGCCATGATCTGACGCCACAACTCGAGGCCACGCTGCGCGAGCGCATCAAGCTCGCCCTTTCGGCGCGCCATGTACCCAACGAAATCTTTGCCGTGGCGGAGATTCCGCGCACCCTTTCGGGCAAGAAGATGGAGTTGCCGGTGAAAAAGCTGCTGCTCGGCCAGGCCATCGACACGGTCGCCAACCCGGATGCGATGGCCAATCCGGCGAGCCTGCAGTGGTTCGTCGACTTCGCCGCGCGTCGCGCCGCCCTGGAGAAGACGGCATGAGCCGGCGCATCGCGGTTCCCTTGCCCAGGGCTTACCTGCTGCTCAACCACGGGCCGACCGTACTGGTGTCGAGCGCCCACGGCGAGCGGCGCAACGTCATGGCGGCGGCCTGGAACATGGCGCTCGACTTCGATCCGCCCAAGGTCGCGGTGGTGATCGACAAATCCACCTTGACCCGCGAACTGGTCGAGGCCTCCGGCGAGTTCGTGCTCAACGTGCCCTCGCGCAAGATCGCCGCATTGACGCTGGCGGTCGGCAGCGAAAGCGGGCGCGGCATCGACAAGATCGCAAAAGTCGGCGCTGGCACCACGGCGGCCGGAGTCGTCAAAGCGCCGCTGATCGACGATTGCCTGGCCTGGCTGGAATGCCGCGTGATCCCGGAACCACACATCCAGAAAACCTACGACCTGTTCCTCGGCGAAGTGGTCGCCGCCTGGGCCGATCCCGAAGTGTTCTCGAACGGGCGCTGGCATTTCCCCGATGGGGAGCGGCGCAGCATCCACTACCTGGCCGGCGGCAGCTTCTTCGCCACCGGCGAGCCGTTCCAGGTCTAGACGCGGAACGGCGCCACGCCGATCAGCCAGGCGTGGCCCCAGAGCGCGAATACGGCCCAGGCCAGGGTGCCGATGGCCGCCACCGAGGCGTCCCGCGTCCAGCAGCAGACGGGGTAGGTGCGGCCGGCAATCCGGTCGCGACGCCGCGAAACGATGAAGTCGGCGATCGCCCAGGCCAGGAAGGCGCCGAACAGCAGCGCATCGGCACGGTTGCCATTGGCCAGCAGGTGGGCCAGCGCCCACAGCTTGACCCCGGCCACCATCGGATGCCCGACTTTCGCCTTGATGTGGCTGCCCGGCAGGTAGGCGGCCACCAGCAGGATGAAGGCCGGCAGGGTCAAGCCCGCCGCCAGATGGCGCATCGGCAGCGGCGGCACCCAGAGCGCTACGTCGCCGGCTCGCGTCGATCCATAGCCCCAGATGATCAGCCCCAGACCAATGGCCGACAAGAGTGAGTACACGCCTTTCCATCGCATTTCGCCGATTTTGGCGATCTGTGCGGTGCGCCAGGGATCCGCGAAGATACGTATCGAATGGACGCCGAGGAACAGCAGCAGGCCGAGGATCAGGGTGGTCATGGAACACTTTCCGCAACAAAGTAGTGCGGCCATGATACTTGCGATGTAAAGCGTCCGGGCCCATCTTGACGGTATCGACCCTAGGAGACTTCCATGTCCAGCCGCCGCCTGCAGCAGATCATTCCTTCCGTCGCCACCTCGGACGGTGCCGGCGTCAGCCTGCGCCGCAGCCTGGGCAGCGTGCCGGAGGCCCGCGTCGATCCCTTCCTGATGCTCGACGAGTTCTCCTCCGACGATCCGGACGACTACATCGCCGGCTTTCCGTCGCATCCGCATCGCGGCTTCGAAACCGTGACCTACATGCTCGACGGCCACATGCTGCACGAAGACCACCTCGGCAACCGCGGCGACCTCCTGCCCGGCGGCGCGCAATGGATGACCGCCGGGCGCGGCATCATCCATTCCGAAATGCCCCAGCAGGAAAGCGGCCGCATGCGCGGCTTCCAGCTCTGGATCAACCTGCCGGCGGCGGAGAAGATGAAGCCGGCGTCCTACTGCGACATCCGTCCCGAGCAGATTCCGACCGTGGTGCTGCCGGGCGGCGGCGAAGTGCGCGTGATCGCCGGTTCCATCGCAGTCGGCGACCGGGAAGTTGCCGGCCCGGTGCAGGGCATCAGCACCGAGCCCCTCTATATGGACGTGCGCCTGCCGTCCGGCGGCAGTTTCAGCCAGCCCGTCACCCCGGGCCACAGCGCCTTCGTCTATGCCTACGAAGGCAGCCTCGCCATCGGCGACGACGCTGACGCACGCCCGCTACCGGCGCAGTCCGCCGGCGTGCTGGGCGGCGATGGGCCGGTGGCGATCCGGGCGGCGGACGGCCCGGTACGCTTCCTCCTGCTCGCCGCGCGCCCGTTGCATGAGCCGGTAGTGCAGTACGGCCCCTTCGTCATGAACACCCGCGAGGAAATCGAACAGGCAGTGGACGACTACCGCAACAACCGGCTGGCTTGAGAAAAATTGTTTGCCCTCCCCTCTTGAACATGAGTAGATAAGACCCTATTATTAGCACTCGTTCGCGATGAGTGCTAAACGCCTCTCGCTCGTAGTTACCCAGCGGCAGCGCCGCTCCGGTTATTTTGTCCGTAACAACCCAGTTGAAGAGGAGAGCAAGTCCATGAAGATTCGTCCTTTGCATGATCGCGTGATCGTCAAGCGTCTCGAAGAAGAAAAGAAAACCGCTTCCGGCATCGTCATTCCTGACAACGCCGCCGAAAAACCCGATCAGGGCCAGGTCATCGCCGTGGGCAACGGCAAGATTCAGGAAGACGGCAAGGTTCGCCCGATGTCCCTCAAGGTTGGTGACCGCGTGTTGTTCGGCAAGTACTCCGGCCAGACCGTCAAGGTCGACGGCGACGAGCTGCTGGTAATGCGCGAAGAAGACATCATGGGCGTGGTTGAGCTCTAATCCTTACAGAATTTCAGGAGATACATACAAATGGCAGCTAAAGAAGTCCTATTCGGCGATTCCGCGCGTCAGCGCATGGTGGCTGGTGTCAACATCCTGGCCGACGCGGTCAAGGTTACCCTCGGCCCCAAGGGCCGCAACGTGGTCCTCGAGCGCTCCTTCGGCGCCCCGACCGTGACCAAGGACGGCGTTTCCGTCGCCAAGGAAATCGAACTCAAGGACAAGTTCCAGAACATGGGCGCCCAGATGGTCAAGGAAGTCGCTTCCAAGACCTCGGACGTCGCCGGTGACGGCACCACGACCGCCACCGTGCTGGCCCAGTCCATCGTCCGCGAAGGCATGAAGTTCGTCGCCGCCGGCATGAACCCGATGGACCTCAAGCGCGGCATCGACAAGGCCGTGCTGGCCGTGACCGAAGAGCTGAAGAAGATCTCCAAGCCCTGCACCACGACCCAGGAAATCGCCCAGGTCGGTTCGATCTCCGCCAACTCCGACGCCGATGTCGGCAAGATCATCGCCGATGCGATGGACAAGGTCGGCAAGGAAGGCGTGATCACCGTCGAAGACGGCAAGTCGCTGCAGAACGAACTGGAAGTCGTCGAAGGCATGCAGTTCGACCGCGGCTACCTGTCGCCCTACTTCATCAACAATCCGGACAAGCAGATCGCCATCCTGGACAATCCCTTCGTCCTGCTGCACGACAAGAAGATCTCCAACATCCGTGACCTGCTGCCCGTACTCGAGCAAGTCGCCAAGGCCGGCCGTCCGCTGCTGATCATCGCCGAAGACGTCGATGGCGAAGCGCTGGCCACCCTGGTGGTGAACAACATCCGTGGCATCCTCAAGACCGTCGCCGTCAAGGCCCCGGGCTTCGGCGACCGCCGCAAGGCCATGCTGGAAGACATCGCCATCCTGACCGGCGGCACGGTGATCGCCGAAGAAGTCGGCCTGACCCTGGAAAAGGCCACCCTGAAGGACCTGGGCCAGGCCAAGCGCGTCGAAGTGGGCAAGGAAAACACCACCCTGATCGACGGCGCCGGTTCGGAAGACACGATCAAGGGCCGCGTCACGCAGATCCGCGCCCAGATCGAGGAAGCCACCAGCGACTACGACAAGGAAAAGCTGCAGGAGCGCGTGGCCAAGCTGGCCGGCGGCGTTGCGCTGATCAAGGTCGGTGCCGCGACCGAGATGGAAATGAAGGAAAAGAAGGCCCGCGTCGAAGACGCGCTGCACGCCACGCGTGCCGCCGTTGAAGAAGGCATCGTGGCCGGCGGCGGCGTTGCACTGCTGCGCGCCCGCGCCGCAATCGCCATCAAGGGCGACAACCACGAGCAGGAAGCCGGCATCAAGATCGTGCTGCGCGCCCTGGAGCAGCCGCTGCGCGAAATCGCCGCGAATGCCGGCGACGAGCCGTCCGTGGTGATCAACAAGGTGCTCGAAGGCAAGGGCAACTTCGGCTACAACGCCGCCACCGGCGAGTACGGCGACATGGTGGCGATGGGCGTGCTGGACCCGACCAAGGTCACGCGCACCGCGCTGCAAAACGCCGCCTCCGTGGCCGGCCTGATGCTGACCACCGACTGCATGGTGGCCGAGCAGGTCGAAGACAAGCCGGCCGGCGGCATGGGTGGCATGGGCATGGGCGGCATGGGTGGCATGGGCGGCATGGGTGGCATGGATATGTAATCGGTTTCATCGATTACATATCCAGTGGAAGGAACAGGAGGAAACCGAGGTTTCCTCCCGTTACCCACCTTCCTGCTGGATTGTGCCAATCGAAACCCCCGACTCTGGAAACAGGGTCGGGGGTTTTGCATTTTGTTGCGGCGAAAAGTCGGCGCTGGCAGGACGGCGCACTTGATCCGTATGGAATATTGCTGCGTCGCGACAGGAAAAAAGCCGGAATGCCTGCGTATTTTTTGTTTTTGCTGCCGCTATACTGAAAATGTTCGATTCTGAAAACGGGGCAACCCCTTCGAAAGACGGGGGCGCAAAGTCACCCGCCTAAAGGAGGACGCCGCAAGCGCCTCCCATGGCCGCGGGACCACCAGGAGATCAACATGTCGAGCACCTTCAGTCACAGCCTTTCTCTGGTCGCGAGATCGACGCGGAAGCCTGGCCGGTCGTCCCATTCCTGCTTTGCGGAGGTGTTACATGGCTAGCGCGGCGATTTATCGCAAGACCGAGAAAGGCCGCACGGAGATTGCCACCCGTGCCAACAAGCTCGGATTGCGCGAACGCACCATGCTGATCATGGTCGACGACAAAACCACGCGCGTCGGGTTGCTGGCGAAAAATACCCATCCGACAAGCGAAGGCATACTCAACGACCTGCTGGCGCACGGATACATTGAAGTCGTGCGTGAAACGCCGGCCACCGACTCGACCCCGGCAGCGCCGGCGGAAGCAGCCGCGGCCCAGCCGGCGGTCGAAGTTTCGCTGCAATCCGCCTCGCGCTACGCCTGCCGCACTCTGGTGACCTTGCTCGGCCCGGGGGCCGACGACCTGACCGCCCTGGTCGAAAAATGCAAGAACGTCGAGGAACTCACCGGCCGGCTTGAAAAGTGCCGCGACGTCGTCCAGGGCATGGCCGGAAGGAAAAAGGCCGAAGAATTCTGGTCCGGCGTCAGCGCCCGCTTGCCGCAGGTGTAACCCACGGCGAACCGGCCGGGTCTGCATCCCGGTTTGACATTCGAAAAGTCGGCGCCGGCGGGACGGCACCGGCAGGCTTTCGAACGGAATCATGGCGTCACGCGGAACAATGGTGCAGCGCAGCGTGACTCCTTTAGAATGACCGTTCTTCACCAAATCGAATTGCCGAGCCAATGATGACTTCCCCGTCCCTTGCCGAAACCCTCCGCTCCTATCCTCCCTTCGACCATTTCGAACCCGAGGCGCTGACATTTCTCGACCAGCATTTGAAGACCGCCAGATACCCGGCTGCGAGCGTTCTGGTATCGCCCGATCAGGGCGAGGCACATACCATGTTCATCATCACCCGCGGCAAGGTGCTGGCCGCCTCGGCGGGCACCAATGGCGAGGCCGAACTGACGATATCCGTCGGTGAATGCTTCCCGATCGGCGCACTCTCCGGTCGCCGTGCCTCGGCAAACGTCTACACCGCGGTGACCGACGTCGAGGCCTGCCTGCTGCCGGCAGCGGCCTTTCACCAGCTGATGTCCCTCAGTGCCGCCTTCAGCCGGCATTGCACCGGCTACCTGGCGTCCCTGGTCAGCCAGTCGCGCCAGCAATTGCAGGCGCACTTCGCGCAGCAGGCAAACGAGGCGCAATCGCTCAATACGCGGCTGATCGACCTGATCAAGCGCCCGCCGATTTCGGTCAATGCCACCACCCCGATCCTGCGCGCGGTGGAAATCATGGGCGAGCACAAGACCGGCTCGGTGGTCGCGGTCAATGGCGACGGTGCGCCCATCGGCCTGATAACGCAATCCGACGTGGTGCGCCGCGTCGTTCTTGGCCGCGTGCCGCTGGAGCAACCCCTGAGCGACGTGATGTCGCACAGCCCGGCGACGCTGCCGGAGACGGCGACTGCCTATGACGCCGTGTTCGCCATGGCCTCGCGCGGAATTCGCCACCTGTTGCTGGTCGATGCGGCGGGACGCCTGTCAGGCGTGATTTCCGAACGCGACCTGTTCGCCCTGCAGCGGGTCGGCGTCGGCCAGGTCAGGCGCTCGATTGAATCTGCCGAGGATGTGGCGGCGCTGCAGGCCGCGCTGCGCGACGTGCAGCAATCCGCCTTCAACATGCTGGCGCAGGGGGTCGGTGCGGAACAGATGACCCAGTACATCTCGACCCTCAACGATGCGGTGGCCGAGCGCATCCTCGAACTGAACCTGCATCGCCACGCCCTCGACGACATCGAATGGGCCTGGCTGGCCTTCGGTTCGGAAGGCCGCGAGGAACAGACGCTATCCACCGACCAGGACAACGGGATTGTTTTCATCGCCGCCGATGTTGCCCAGCGCGACGCCTTCCGCGTCCGCCTGCTGGCCTTCGCCCAGGATGTGAACCGGGACCTCGACCGCTGCGGTTTTCCGTTGTGCAAGGGCAACATCATGGCCGGCAACCCCGACTGGTGCCTGACCCTCGACGAATGGCGGCAGAAGTTCGGCCACTGGATCCGCAGCCCGCAGCCGGAGGCCTTGCTAAACGCCACGATCTTCTTCGATTTCCGTGCGATCTACGGCAATCGCGACCTGGCGACGCGCATGCATGAGCACCTGTTCAGCCTGAGCACGGCGAACTCCGCCTTCCAGCGCATGCTGGCGCAGAACGCGCTGACCGTCGCGCCGCCGCTGGGCATGATCCGCGATTTCGTCACCGAGAATGACGAACAGGGCAAGGCGTTCATCGACCTGAAGAAATCCGGAGCCCGGCTGTTTGTCGACGCTGCGCGGGTACTGGCGCTGGCCCACGGCGTCGATGCCGCATCCACCGCCAAACGGCTGCGGCGCACGGCGAAGTTTCCCGGCGGGGCGGGTGACGGGGTGGGCAGCCTGATCGACGCCTTTCATTACATCCAGTTGCTGCGGCTACGCCACCAGCATCTCGAAACCGGTCAGGGCCGGCCGGGTGACAACCGCATTTTCATCGGCCGCCTGAATCAGCTCGACCGGCGCATCCTCAAGGAAGCATTCCGCCAGGCCAAGGCGCTGCAGCAGCGCATCAAGATGAACTACCAGCTCTGAGCGCGCTTACTTCTTGACCGGGCCCGCCGCAGCGGCGGGCTTTTTCTTGTCCACCTTGAAATGCGCATGGCGGCTGAGCGCAAAGTCCAGGATCAGCTTCAGCCAGATGGTGGAACCGGCGATTGCCGACCAGGTTTCATAGGCAAGGCTGCCGCTGACGACACCGAACACCGCGTAAAGCAGCGCTGCGGAACCGATCAGGTTTATCGCCGTCGCGTAAGGCGCGTACTTTGCCGGGTTGGCGGGGGGCTCGCCGCGCTTCAGCGCGACCTCGGAGTAGTCCTTGCGTACGGCGACGCGCCAGACCCGGCGCAGCCAGAAGAAGGTGATCGGGAACAACGCCAGAAACAGAATCCAGGTCATTGCGACACTGATATCGAAAACCATCAAAGCCCCTTGCTTGTGTGGTTCATGGCGGCGGCTGCCGCCATGGCACCACTGTAATCCATCCTGCAGAAATGAAACGGCCCCGCACGCTGGCGGGGCCGGCGACCGGCCGACCCGATGCTCCGGGTGGCCTGTGTCTGTTTGCTACTTAGTGGGCACCATCCACGGCCTTCGAACCACGCGGGATACGCACGGACTCGACCATGTGCTGGATGTGCTCCGGCGGCTCCTTGGTCACCTTGTCGACCGCGAAGGCGACGGCGAAGTTCACCAGTGCGCCGATCGCGCCGAAGGCTTCCGGCGTGATGCCGAAGAAGCTGTTGGCGCCACCGATCATCGGCAGGAAGTCGGTGCCCTTGATGAAGAAGATGCCCTTGTGTGCGAACACGTAGAACAGGGTAACGAAGAGGCCCGACAGCATGCCGGCGATGGCGCCTTCCTTGTTCATCTTCTTGGAGAAGATGCCCATCATGATCGCCGGGAACAGCGAGCTTGCCGCAATACCGAAGGCAAGTGCCACGGTACCTGCCGCGAAGCCCGGCGGGTTCAGGCCGAGATAGCCGGCCACCACGATCGACACCGCCATCGCGATCTTGCCCGTCATCAGCTCGCCCTTCTCGCTGATATCCGGTGCGAAGACGCCTTTGACCAGGTCATGCGAGATGGCGGCAGAGATTGCCATCAGCAGGCCGGCAGCAGTCGACAGGGCGGCGGCCAGGCCACCGGCGGCAACCAGGGCGATAACCCAGTTCGGCAGCAGCGCGATTTCCGGATTGGCGAGCACGATGATGTCGGCGTTAACCGTCAGTTCGTTGCCCTTCCAGCCGGCGTCCGCAGCCTTCTTCTTGAAGTCCTCGTTCTTGGACGCATCGTTGTAATACTGGATGCGGCCGTCGCCGTTCTTGTCGGTGAACTTCAGCAGGCCGGTCTTCTCCCAGCGCTTCATCCAGTCCGGACGCTCGTCGTACTTGATCTGAGCGTCAGCCGCGTACGGCGTCGTCCCCTGCATCACAACCCCGGGGGTGATGGTGCGGATCAGGTTGGTCTTGGCCATCGCGGCAACGGCAGGGGCCGTCGTGTACAGCAGCGCGATGAAGACCAGCGCCCAACCGGCGGAGCTGCGCGCGGCGGCGACCGTCGGGACGGTGAAGAATCGCATGATGACGTGGGGCAGACCGGCGGTACCGATCATCAGCGACATCGTGTAGACGAACATGTTCAGCGTGCTGCCGGCTGTCGTGGTCGTGTACTTGCCGAAGCCCAGGTCGGTTACAACCGTATCAAGACGGGCGAGCAGAGAGATGTCCTGGCCGACGATGTTGGAACCCAGGCCCAGTTGCGGGATCGGGTTGCCGGTCAGCTGCACCGAAATGAAGATCGCGGGAATGATGTAGGCGGCGATAAGCACGCAGTACTGTGCGACCTGCGTGTAGGTGATGCCCTTCATGCCACCGAACACCGCGTAGAGGAACACGATGCCCATGCCGACGTAGATGCCGACTTCGCTGGAAACGCCGAGGAAGCGCGAGAACGCCACGCCGACGCCCGTCATCTGGCCGATGATGTAGGTCAGCGAGGCAGTCAGCAGGCAGAGCACGGCCACCGTCGACGCCGCCTTCGAATAGAAGCGGTCGCCGATGAACTGCGGCACGGTGAACTTGCCGAACTTGCGCAGGTAGGGGGCCAGCAGCATCGCCAGCAACACATAGCCGCCGGTCCAGCCCATCAGGAACAGGCCGCCGCCGTAGCCCATGTTGGAAATCAGGCCGGCCATCGAGATGAAGGAAGCCGCAGACATCCAGTCAGCGGCGGTCGCCATGCCGTTCAAGACCGGGGGAACGCTGCCGCCCGCGGCGTAGAACTCGCTGGTGGAACCGGCACGCGCCCAGATGGCGATGCCGATGTACAGCGCGAAGGAGGCGCCGACAACGAGGTAAATCCAGGTTTGCAAATCCATGTAGGTCGCTCCTTAGTCTTCGTGAACGTCGAATTCGCGATCGATCTCGCCCATCTTTTTGCCGTACCAGAAAATCAGGGCAATGAAGATGTACATCGAGCCTTGGTGGGCAAACCAGAACCCGAGCGGATAGCCGCCTAGATGGATGCCATTGAGCATGTCGGCGAACAGGATGCCGGCACCGAACGAGACCAGGAACCAGACAATCAGGATCTTGGTCAAGAGGCCCAGCGTCGCGCTCCAGTAGCCTTTGACGTCGTGCTTGTGTTGCATTGAGGTCTCCTCCTTTTTTTGAAACGCAAATCGAACAGGGCTGTCTGGCTGGCTTTTGCGACCGAAAGCCTTCAACCCCAGTTTCAGGAGGTCGCACTATCAGGCAGCCAGCTTACTCAACACTTACACAATTAAAACGCTTACTTACATGACGATTACCCGACCAGGACCGGGGCCACGGCTATCCTTGCCCGGCACAACAGCCGGCATAGCGTTCGCCGGCGTACGCTCCCTGTCTCAAATGGCGGATCTGTCAGCGCGCTGCACGGTAGCGCCGGGCTGGAATGCAAACGCCCGGCAATTTGCAGCCAACCGTGCTCCGGTAGTTGTCGGTGCCCGTTTGCCAAAGGCGTGATCTGTGGCAAGCTTGCCGCGGTTTTGCAGGCCGCATCCACCTTACGCCAAACAAGGTCCGCCATGAGAATACTGCTTGCAGAAGACGATCGAATCATTTCCCAGGGACTGGTGGCCGCCTTGCGCAAGGCGGGCTATGCCGTCGATCACGTCAATAACGGAGCGGACGCCGACACCGCGCTGCTTTCCCAGACTTACGACCTGCTGATCCTCGACCTCGGCCTGCCGCGCCTGTCGGGCATCGACGTGCTCAAGCGCTTGCGCGCGCGCAAGCTGACCATGCCGGTGCTGGTGCTGACCGCACAGGACGGCATCGAAGACCGGGTGCGCGGCCTCGATGCCGGCGCCGATGATTACCTGACCAAGCCGTTTGCGCTGCCCGAACTGTTCGCCCGGGCGCGGGCGCTGACGCGGCGCGGCACCGGCAATCCGACGCGGATCGAAGTCGGCCCGCTGTCCTACGACCAGTCCGAGCGCATGGCGCGTCTGAACGGCGAGATCGTCGAGCTTTCGGCGCGCGAACTGGCGCTGCTGGAAATACTGCTGTTGCGTGCCGGGCGCCTGGTAGCAAAAGAGCAGCTGGTGGACCAGCTTTGCAGTTGGGGCGAGGAAGTCAGCAACAACGCCATCGAGGTCTATATCCACCGCCTGCGCAAGAAGCTCGAACCGGGCGGCGCCCGCATCACTACCGTGCGCGGCCTCGGCTATTGCCTGGAGAAGCCCGCAGAAGTGCCAGATGGCAAAGCCTGACGCCGGCTCGCGCAGCGACATACCCGTCGCACCAAGTGCCGGGCGACGGCGCGGCATCCTTGGCATGCGGCGGCCATCCTTGCGCGGCAAAAGCGCCGCTGCGAAAAATGCGGCGCCCGCCGGACCAGGCGGTTCCGGCGCGCGGAGCAACAATCCCTTTGTCAGTTTCGAGTACCCGAACTCGCTGTTCGGCGAGATCCTCGACTGGATGCTGGCGCCGCTGCTGTTGCTGTGGCCGATTTCGATTACCGCCACCAACCACGTCGCCGGATTCATCGCCAACCAGCCCTATGACCAGCACCTGGCCGAAAATGTGGGCGCCCTCCTGCAGCTGGTGAAGGTCGAGGGCGATCACGTATCGGTCAACCTGCCTGCGCCGGCACGGATACTGCTGAGCATCGACGAAAAGGACACGCACTACCATCAGGTGGTCGATCCCAATACGCGCGTGGTTCAGGGCAACAAGGAAATTCCCTGGCCGCCGCGACCAGCGACGATCGAACCGGGCAAGGTGCTGTTTCGCGACGATCGCATCGACGGCGAAAACGTGCGCATCGCCTACGCGTTCGTTTCCGTCCGCGGCGGCCTGCCGCCCGCCGTGGTGCAGGTCGCGGAGACCCTGCGCAAGCGCGAGGCGCTTGCATCAAGCATCATTTCCGGCGTCCTGCTGCCGCAATTCGCCATCATTCCGCTGGCCGTGATCCTGGTCTACATGGGGCTCACGCGCGGCATCGCCCCGCTGCGCCTGCTGCAGGAGCGCATCCACCGTCGGCGACCGTCCGACCTCTCGCCGATTCCGGTTACCCGCGTGCCGGACGAGGTGCGCCCGCTGGTGGTGGCCTTCAACCAGATGATGGGCCGCCTCGAAGACAACCTGCAGGCGCAGCAGCGCTTCATCGCCCAGGCCGCGCACCAGATGCGCACGCCGCTGACCGGGCTCAAGACGCAGACCGAGATCGCGCTGTCGGAAACCGATCCGGCACAGATGCGCCTTGCCCTGCAACTGATCGCGGAGAGCACGGACCGCGCCGCGCACATGATCAACCAGTTGCTGATGCTGGCGCGCACCGAGGCCAGCCACGAAAAGCTGCACCAGGTCGTCCCCCTCGACCTCGACGCGCTGGCCCGCGAAGTCACCGGCGAATGGGTGGTGAGGGCGCTGGCCAAGCGCATCGACCTCGGCTTCGAGGACCACGGCCGCCCGCTGATGATCAACGGCATACCCCTGTTGCTGCGCGAACTGCTGAACAACCTGGTGGACAACGCCATCAAATACACCCCGCCGGGCGGGCACGTCACCGTGCGTGCGCGTGGCTGGCGCAGGGCATTGCTCGAAATCGAGGACGATGGCATCGGCATTCCCGCCGAAGAACGCGAAAGCGTGTTCGAGCGCTTTTACCGCGTGCTGGGCACCGATGCCGAAGGCAGCGGCCTGGGCCTGCCGATCGCGGCCGAGATCGCCGAACTGCACCAGGCCCAGATCGAGTTGCTGCAAGGCAGCAGCGACAAGGGATGCCTGTTTCGCGTGAGTTTTCCGCGTCGACCACCCTCCCGCGATGCTGCACCGCGACAGCCGCAAAAGCCCGCCCCCAGCGGCTTTCCACTTGATTTGTAAGCATTCCGTCAGGAAGAAAGGCCGACAATTGCCCTATCTTGGGGCATTTGGCGCTGGCATAAGCCGTCGGCGATACTGCTCCGGGATTGCGAAATACGCGCTACACAGGGGGAATCCCGGGGCGCGCCTCAGGAGCGGCGAACCGTCCAGGTTCTCCGTAAAACTATAAAAGAAGGAGGAATGCCAAATGCAACTCACTGAGAAGCACAAGCAGTACTGGAACATCAACCTGAAGATAAGCTCGGTCCTGCTTGTCGTCTGGTTCGTGGCCACCTTCGTCATGGGCTGGTACGCCCGCGAACTCAACGAGATCAGCTTCATCGGTCCGTTGGGCTTCTACATGTCGGCACAGGGTTCGCTGATCATCTACGTCGCGATCATCGCCTATTACGCCTACTACATGAACAACCTGGACAAGGAATACGGTGTCCACGAAGGGGAGCTCGACTAATGGCCGCCGCACAAACCCAATCCCAATTCGCCGCCAACCTGAAGCGTTACTACAGCTTCTATACCGGCGGCTTCGTTGCCTTCGTCATCCTGGTCGGCATCCTCGAACAACTGGGCGTGCCGAACAAGATCCTCGGCTACATCTTCCTGTTCGCCACCATCGCCCTGTATGCCGGCATCGGCTTCATGTCGAAGACGGCCGACGTCGGCGAGTACTACGTCGCCGGCCGACGCGTGCCTGCCCTGTTCAACGGCATGGCGACCGGCGCCGACTGGATGTCCGCCGCCAGCTTCATCGGCATGGCCGGCACCCTTTACCTGTCCGGCTACGACGGCCTCGCCTTCGTGCTGGGCTGGACCGGCGGCTACTGCCTGGTGGCGATCCTGCTGGCGCCCTACCTGCGCAAGTTCGGTCAGTTCACGATTCCGGACTTCCTCGGCGCGCGCTTCGGCGGCCATCTGCCGCGCCTGATCGGCGTCATTGCCGCCATCACCTGTTCCTTCACCTACGTGATCGCGCAGATCTACGGCGTCGGCATCATCACCTCGCGCTTCACCGGCCTCGAGTTCCAGGTCGGCGTGTTCGTGGGTCTGGCCGGCATCCTGGTCTGCTCCTTCCTCGGCGGCATGAAGGCGGTGACGTGGACCCAGGTGGCGCAGTACATCATCCTGATCGTGGCCTACATGATCCCGGTGGTCTGGCTGTCGGTGAAGCATACCGGCATCCCGATTCCGCAGATCTCCGCCTACACCTCGGCCCTGCCGAAGGTGACGGCGCTGGAAGCCGAGTTCAACGACAAGGCCACGCCCAAGGGCGCCAAGGAGGAATCGGTACGCGCCATATTTCGTGAGCGTGCTGCCGCCGCCACGGCCAAGCTGGCGGGTCTGGAAAAGGACGGCCCGGCTTTCCTCGCCGCCGAGAAGCAGAAGCTGACGGACAAGGTCGCGGCCCTCAAGGCCGAGGCCTCACCCGATGCCAAGGCGATCGATGCCGCCGAGAAGGCCGTCAAGGGCTTCCCGGCTGATGCGGCAGCTGCGAAGACGGCCTGGACTGCCGAGAAGGGTGTCGGCGCTCGCGCCGCGCCGGTCAAGCGGCATGCCGAGGCCTTCGCAGTCAGTGGTGCGACGCCGGAGGAAATCGAGAAGAAGCGCAGTGTGGCGAAGAAGAACTTCCTCGCCCTGATCATGTGTCTGATGATCGGCACGGCGGCGCTGCCGCACATCCTGATGCGCTACTACACCACGCCTTCGGTGCATGAGGCGCGCGTCTCGGTGTTCTGGGGCCTGTTCTTCATCTTCCTGCTCTACTTCACGGCACCGGCCCTGGCCATCCTGGCCAAGTACGAGGTGTACAGCAACCTGGTGGGGTCGAGTTTCTCGGCATTGCCGGCCTGGGTCAGCAACTGGTCTGTCGTAGATAAGACGCTGATGAACATCGCGGACATCAACAAGGACGGCATCGTGCAGTTGGCGGAAGTCGTCATCGGCGGCGACCTGATCGTGCTGGCAACCCCGGAAATCTCCGGTCTGCCTTACGTGATCTCCGGCCTTGTTGCTGCTGGCGGTCTGGCTGCCGCGCTGTCTACCGCTGACGGCCTGCTGCTGACCATCGCCAACGCCATGTCGCACGACCTCTACTACAAGATGATCGACCCGAACGCCTCGACGGTTCGCCGTATCGCGGTATCGAAGGGTCTGTTGCTCGTGGTGGCCTTGACTGCGGCCTACGTCACCAGCCTGAAGCCGGGCAATATCCTGTTCCTGGTCGGTGCGGCCTTCTCGCTGGCGGCCTCGGGCTTCTTCCCGGCACTGGTGATGGGCGTGTTCTGGAAGCGCGCCAACTACCTGGGTGCGGTAATCGGCATGAGCCTGGGTCTGGGCATTTGCGCCTATTACATGTTCCTGACCTATCCGTTCTTCGGTTGCGGTGCCAGCTGCGTAGCCAACCAGTGGTGGGATATCGCTCCGATCGCCGCCGGCACCTTCGGCATCCCGGCCGGCTTCCTTGGCATCATCATCGGCAGCCTGATTTCCCCGGCCCCGAGCAAGGAGATCCAGGAACTGGTCGATCACGTGCGCTATCCGAGCCTGGAAGGCGACATCGACACCAGGGGCGCCTGACAAAACAATTGGAGGAGGAGGAGGAGGACCCGGGAGCATACCCACCCTCATTCAACCGGCCCCCGGGAAACCGCGGGCCGGTTTTTTTATGTCCAGCCTGGAAGGCTGGACGGTATCCCCCTGCGGGATATGTCGCGACCGGATCCAGATAGGGATATGCGCCGCCCGGAACTGACGGGCCTGGGTGTCGCCGTACCACCAGCGCCGACTCTTGATCGGCGCAGGGATGGATCGAATCAGAAAGGCAGTTCGGGAATGAACTTCATCAGATCAGAACGCTGTGCATCCTGCACCAGCTTCCTCGCCCGCTTCGGTTCGAATCCGACCAGGCGCTTGACGATCTTCGTCACGTCATCGGGACGGTTGGCATGATGGTAGGCCATGCCCAACTGGTAGAAACCCTCGCCGCTCATCGGCTGCAGTTCGACCACCTTTTCCAGGGCCTTGACGGCCTCGTCGTGCTGTCCCAGCCGCGCATGGGCCAGGCCCATGCCGTACCACGCCATGTCCTGCGTCGGCACCAGGCGCACCGCTTCGGTGAACGCGGCAATCGCCTCCTTCGGCTTGCCGGCGTGTTCGCAGACATAGCCGAGGTTGAACCAGTTGGCGCCGTCGTCCGGCGTCAGTGCCAGGGCGGCCTCGAACCACCTGATCGCCACGTCGTAGTTCTTGCGCTTGGCGGCGATCGCCGCGAGGTGGCGCGCCGACTGCACGTCCTGCGGATTGATGCGGAAGGCCGTCAGATAGGCGTCGAAGGCGGCATCCTCACGGCCGAAGAAATGGAACAGCCAGCCGCGGGCATAATGCCGCCAGTGCTCGAAATTCATGACTATGCCAAGAAAAAATAACGGAGACCGAAACATACCATGAGCCACCCTGAACTACTCTTCCTCGGCGTGCTGCGCGCGCTGGTGGAAGTCGCGATGCTGTTTCTCCTCGGCCAGGGCTTGCTGGCATTGCTCGCGGGTAGCCGGCGCCATGACAATACGATGTACAAGCTGTTCCTGATCGTCACCGCGCCGGTGCTGAAGATCGTGCGCAAGGTGACGCCGCCGCAGGTCATCGACCGGCACTTGCCCTTTGTCGCCTTCGCCTTGTTGTTCTGGCTCTGGATCGGACTCGCCTACCTGAAGAAGCTCTACTGCGACAACAACCTTTTGCAGTGCTTCTGAGAAAGCACCGGACGCCAGAGGCGGCGATCAAGCTCCGTCGGCCACGCCCAGGCTGATCCGGACCAGTTGCGGAACACTGGTCGCCCCGAGCTTGGCCATCATCCGGGCCTTGTGCACTTCGACGGTGCGCGCGCTGATGCCGAGCAGATCGGCGATTTCGCGATTGTGCCGGCCGGCGATGACGAGTTCCATGACTTCGCGCTCGCGCGGGGTCAGTTCGGCAAGCCGGCGAACGAAACCATCCTGCTGAAGCTGGCTGCGCAGCGTTGCGGTTTGCCGGCCGTAGGCCTCATTGATGGCCTGGATCAGGCGCGCTTCGTCGAGCGGCTTTTCCAGGAAGTCGATCGCCGCCGCGCGAAACGCCTCCCGTGCCGTGCCGATGTCGCCATGGCCGGTGATGATGACGACCGGGATGGCGCAGCCACGTGTCTGCAGTTCGCGCTGCAGGCTCAGGCCATCCATGCCTTTCATGCGTATGTCGATGATCAGGCAGCCATGCCAGTCCGCGCGCCAGGCCGCCAGAAAGCTCGCGGCATCGGCGAATACGGCGCAACGGAAGCCGTGCAGGCCCAGCATGAGGCCCAGCGCATCCCTTACGGAAGCATCGTCGTCGATGATGAATACGGTATTTTCCATGGAGCTACCTGTTTGCCGACGCCACCGGAAGGACCAGCCGGAAGCAGCCACGAGCGCCGAGTTCGACGGAAAGGCTGCCGCCGTGCGCCTCCGCAATCGCCCGGCTGATGGCCAGGCCAAGGCCGAGGCCTGACGACTTGGTGGACATGAAAGGTTCGAAGATGTTGTCGCGCAAGGTCACCGGCACGCCCTGCCCGCTGTCGGTGACTTCGATCGCGACCTGGCCGTCCGCCTCGGCGCTGGCGCCCAGCCCGACCCGCGCCTGCCCCGCTGGCAATTCGCCCACGGCTTCGAAGGCATTGCTCAGCAAATTGCGCAACACCACTTCGAGTTGCAGCCGATCGGCATTCACCGTCAGGTCGGGCACGTTGCCCAGGACGAAGTCAACCTTCTCCTCCCCGGCCCTGCCGCGAAAGGATGCCGCCGCCGCGTCCAGCAGTTCGGGCAGGGATACGCGCTCCAGCTGCGTAGCCCCGGTGCGGAAGAAGTCGCGCAGGCGGCGCACCACCTCGGCGGCACGTCCGGCTTCATCGATCATGCGTTGCACGACCTGGCCCAGTTGCGCCGGATCGGCGCCGCGCTCCAGCAACTGCTTGGTTGCCGATCCGTAGGCGGCCAGGGCGGTCAGCGGCTGGTTGAGTTCGTGCGCCAGCGCGCCGGCCATCTCGCCGGCCGCCGCCAGGCGTAGCGAGTGGCGCAGGTCCGTGGCGGCACGGCGCTGTTCGTCAACCGCGACCCCGATCAGGAATCCGACCAGGGCCAGCAGGAAGGCGCGCATTTGCAATTCGAACAGCGAGAGCTGTTCGGATTGCTGCAGCATGCCGGCAAGCAGCAGCCCGAGCTGCAGCGTCGTGACGCAGAACACCGCGCCGCCCAGGCCTTGCCGCGACGCGGCCCACACCAGGGGCAGGAACAGGACGTAGAAATAGCGAAAGTGGGCTTCGGCGCCGGGGACGAAGGCGATCCAGAGACAAAGCACCGTCAGGCCGGAATAGAACAAGGTTTCCCAGCGCAACAGGATGGTTCGCAGCAACAGGCGGCGTTGCGCGTCCTGCAGCCACCACAGCAGCGGGAATGTGACAAAGATGCCGACTCCGTCACCGACCCAGAAACGCACCATCGCGTCCCACCACTCGCCGCCTGAAAGCAGGTCCGCCAGCAGCAATGTCGATACGAAGCACAGGCTGTTCAGCAGCGAACCGAGGATGACGATGCTCGACCAGCGCAGCAGGCCGATGCGATCGGCGAACAGGCCGGATTCGGGGCAATGCCGCCGCAAACCCCAGGCCATCAGCGCGTATCCGGCGGTCAGGGTGACGCCCAGCCACAAGGTGATGCCCAGGTTGCCCGGAACATTGCGGACCAGGATGTCACTGGCCACGATGGCGACGAACAACGCGGCGATCGCCGGGCGTCCGCGACGGACCAGAAACAGCAGGCCAAGCGCGGACGCGGGGTTCCACGGCGTCACGTTCAGGTGCCTCAGCGGCAGGATGAAGCTCGCCCAGTCGAGCAGCACATAAAACGCGACGAAGGCGAGCAGCCATCCGGCAGATTTCGCAGTCTCGGGCGTGCGGTAGGTCAAACAGGATTCCTTTCTGGTTGCAGCGACATTGTCGCCGATTCGGCGCATCCCCATACCCGGTGCAAGGGGATGCGGGCAAGGCGCGGGATTGTCGCGCCCCGGGCCCTATTGTGGTTTATATAAGGGTTCCCCTTAGGGGCTCGCCCGAATTTCCGCGGCGGCGATTCGTCTCTACGATGCGCGCTGATGGAAAACGCCATGGCAGTCACTTCCCAGCACTCGATTGCAGCGCATCCGCCCCCGATGCGCCGGCTTCTGATTCCGGTGAAGAACGCAAAAAGTGCCGTCAGCGCAGTGATGTACGCCATCCGGTTGCGAGCCGAGGCGCGCGACGTGGCAGTGTGCCTGTTGCACGTCGAGGAATCGCCGACACAGTGGCAGGCATTGCTTGGCGGAAGCGGCATCCATGGTGCGCGGCGCTCGCGGGCCGATGCGGTATTCGGCCCGGCGCGGCAGTTGCTGGACGGGCTCGACATCGAGTTCGCCGCCTATGTCCGGTCGGGACCGGTGGTGTTCACGATCCTGGATGCGGCGGAGGAACTGGAGTGCGACGAGATCGTGGTTCCAGCGCCCGGCTCGGGTCTGTCGCACCTGCTGTCGCGCCATGTGGTGACGGTGCTGACAGCACGGCAACGATCCGCCCGGCTGGTGGCGGTAACGAAATCCGGTATCGCGGTGCCCTGATCAGGTTGCCGCGAAGGACAAGGTCTCCAGAGGAGGAGAGGTTAGGGCGGATCCGGTGAAAACTGTTTCCGCCCGTTTTTTCCAGTCGCCCAATCGCCAGAACGCCGGAAAGTCGGCGCCGGCGATACGGTAATGCGACAACACCAAAAGGAACCCTTCCCCCAATGAGACTCTCCCTGCGCTTCGTGCTTCCCCTGCTGCTGGTTCTGGCCGGGATCGCTTATGCCATCGCGCCGCTGGTCGATCAACTGACCCTGAAGTGGTTCGTGCGCGACCTCGACATTCGTGCCGCGCTGATCGCCAATACCATCCAGGAGCCCTTGCAGGAACAACTGGCGGCGGGAAAGAAGGCCAAGATCGGTGCGTTCTTCGCCCGCATCACCCAGGACGAACGACTTTACGCCGTCGGTTACTGCGCCACGGACCAATCCGTGGCGCTGGCCAGCCGCGCCCTGCCGGCGGAAATCCTGTGCAGCGACCTGACCCGCTGGGAACTGCCCGGCGACCATTTGCTGGCCAGCAGCCAGGGGCCGCTGCACGTCGCAGTCAAGCCAATGGCGAACGAACTGAGTCCGACCGGAAAGCTGGTGCTGATTCATGACATGAGCTTTGTCACGCGTCGCAGCGAGGAAACCAAGCGCTACGTGTTCTTCTTCTTCATGGCGCTGGCCGCGGTGGTATCGCTGATCACGGTGGTCATCGCCCAGTTGTCCTGGCGCGGCTGGCTCGCCGGCATGCGCTCGCTGCTGCGCGGCGAAGGCCTTTTGCGCGACCCGGCCGCCGCGGCAAAGATGGGCATGCCCGAATTCAGGCCGATCGCCCGCGACCTGCAACGCCTGGTGCGCGAACTGGAATCCGAACACCGGGCGCGGGACGAATCGCAAATCACCTGGACGCCCGACGCGCTGCGCGCAATCCTGCACGGCGAACTGCGCGGCGACGATGTGATCGTGGTCTCCAATCGCGAACCCTACATCCACCAGCGGCGCGGCGACCGCATCGAGGTGCAGCGACCGGCCAGCGGCCTGGTGACCGCGCTGGAGCCGATCATGCGCGCCTGCTCGGGGACCTGGATCGCCCACGGCAGCGGCTCCGCCGATCGCGACGTGGTCGACCGCCACGATCGGGTCGGCGTCCCCCCGGAAAAACCGGCCTACCAGATCCGCCGGGTCTGGCTCAGCGCCGAGGAGGAAGCCGGCTACTACTACGGCTTCGCCAACGAGGGGCTGTGGCCGCTGTGCCACATCGCCCACGTCCGTCCCGTGTTCCGCTCCTCGGACTGGGCGCATTACGTCGCCGTGAACCGCAAGTTCGCCAAGGCGGTGGTCAGCGAGTCGCGCACGCGCAATCCGATCGTGCTGGTGCAGGACTATCACCTGGCGCTGCTGCCGCGCATGATCCACGAAGAACTGCCGAACGCCACCGTAATCACCTTCTGGCATATTCCGTGGCCCAACCCGGAAGCATTCGCCATCTGCCCCTGGCGCCAGGAAATCCTCGCCGGCCTGCTGGGCAGCAGCATCCTCGGCTTCCACACCCAGTTCCATTGCAACAATTTCGTCGACACCGTGGATCGCTTCATGGAAGCGCGCGTGGATCGGGAAAACTTCACCGTCACCTTCCGCGGCAAATCCACGGCGGTGCGACGTTATCCGATCTCGGTCGATTGGCCGCCCGCCGCGGAAGTGCTGGAAAAGCCCGCAGAGCAGTGCGCGGCCGACGTGCGCAACCTGAACACGCTGCCCGCCGGCCACCGGATCTGCATCGGCATCGACCGGCTCGACTATACCAAGGGCATCCTCGAGCGCTTTCGCGCGGTGGAGCGTTTGCTGGAACTGAATCCGGAATGGATCGGCCGCTTCAGCCTGATCCAGATCGCCGCGCCGACCCGCTCCAGCATCGACGAATACCAGAGCCATGAAGCCCAGGTGCGCGCGCTTGCGGTGCGCATCAACGAACGCTTCGGCCGCGGCGGTCGAGACCTGCCGCTGCCGATCCTGCTCAAGGTCGAGCACCACGACGCGCAGCAGGTCTACGAGTACTACCGCGGCGCCGACTGCTGCTTCGTCAGCAGCCTGCACGACGGCATGAACCTGGTGGCAAAGGAGTTCGTCGCGGCGCGCGACGACGAACGCGGCGTGCTCATCCTGTCCCAATTCACCGGCGCCGCGCGCGAACTGCCCGAGGCCCTGATCGTCAATCCCTACGACACCGACCAGTGCGCCGCGGCGCTGCACCTGGCGCTGTCGATGCCGGCCGCCGAACAGCGCGACCGCATGCGCCTGATGCGCGGCCTGGTCGCCGAGTTCAACGTCTATCGCTGGGCCGGCCGCATGCTGCTCGATGCCGCCTCCATGCGCCAGCGCAGCCACCTGGTCGAAGCGGGTGGAGGGCCGGCATGAGTGCACGGAGCGTGGAGCGGCTGCCGGCGGCGAACCCCGACTGGGCCTTCTTCCTCGATGTCGACGGCACGCTGCTGGAAATCGCCGACCAGCCTTCGGCCGTCCGGGTGGACCTCGACCTGCTCGACCTGATCGGCAAACTGTCGCGCAACAGCGGCGGCGCACTGGCCCTGGTCAGCGGCCGCTCGATCTCTGACCTGGAAGAACTGCTGGGCGTCCAGCACATGCCGCTGGCCGGCCAGCATGGCCTGGAGCGACGCGACGCGACCGGCCGGCTGTGGATCCACGCCGCGCCACCCGCCGCCAAATGCTCCTTCAAGGAGGCACTGGCACCGGTGCTGGATCGACATCCCGGATTGCTGCTGGAAGACAAGGGCCTGACCCTGGCCCTGCATTATCGACGGGCCCCCCATCTGGCGTCCTACGCCCATCGGCTGATGCAGCGGTTGATCGGTGAAGCCGGTGGCGCACTGGAACTGCAGAAGGGCAAGCGCGTCATCGAAATCAAGCCGGCGGGCATCGACAAGGGAACGGCTGTCGCCGAATACCTCACCGAATCCCCCTTCCGCGGTCGCCAGCCGGTATTCATCGGCGATGACCTGAACGACGAGCAGGGCTTCGCCGAAGTAAACCGGATGGGCGGCATTTCGATCAAGGTCGGTCCCGGCCGGAGTTGTGCGGCGTATCGACTGTCTGGAGTCGCGGCCGTGCGCCACTGGCTGCATGGTGCACTGAAAGGAATCCGATGAGCAACCTGGACCTGGCCCTGATAGGCAACTGCACCCTGGGCGCCCTGATCGACGCCCGGGCACGGATCGTCTGGGGCTGCTTTCCTCGTTTCGACGGCGATCCGGTTTTCTGCTCCCTGCTGCGGAATACCGAGGACTTCGGCTTTTCCGCGGTGGATCTGGCGGACTGTGCGCGCATCGAGCAGCACTACCTGGAAAACACCGCGATCCTGGTAACGCGGCTACATGACTCCAATGGCGGCGGCGTCGAAATCACCGATTTCGCGCCGCGCTTCGGCCAGTATGGGCGCATGTTCCGGCCGATGATGCTGGTCCGGCGCATCCGCCGCCTGGGCGGCAGCCCGCGCCTGACCCTGCGGGTGCGCCCGGCCTGCAACGACGGCAGCGCGCGGCCCGAGGTGACCTGGGGCAGCAACCATATCCGCTACGTAGCGCCGGGACTCACGCTGCGGCTGACCACCGATGCCTCGCTGACCGCAATCCTGCAGGAAACGCCTTTCTTCCTGGAAAACAGCGTGACCATGCTGCTGGGCGCCGACGAATCGGTGCACGAGGCGGCCGGCGAGGTGGGGCGCCGCTTTCTCGACGAGACGACCCAATACTGGAACGAGTGGGTGCGCTTCCTCGGCATCCCCTTCGAATGGCAGGAAGCGGTGATCCGCGCCGCGATCACCCTCAAGCTCAACGCCTACGACGACACCGGCGCGATCGTCGCGGCCATGACCACCTCGATCCCCGAAGCGGCTGGCAGCAGCCGCAACTGGGACTACCGCTACTGCTGGCTGCGCGATGGCTATTTCGTGGTCAATGCGCTGAACCGCCTCGGCGCGACCCGCAGCATGGAGCGCTACCTGGGTTACATCATCAATGTGGCGGCCAATGCCGGCGACAGCCCGCTGCAACCCGTCTACGGCATCGACGGCCGCGCCGAACTGGAGGAACGCGAAGTGGCGGCCCTCGCCGGTTATCGCGGCATGGGCCCGGTACGCATCGGCAACCTGGCGTATCGCCAGGTCCAGCATGACGTTTATGGCTCGGCCATCCTCGCCGCAACACACATTTTCTTCGACCAGCGGCTGACCCGACGTGGCGACGAAGCGCTGTTCCGTCGCCTCGAAGCGCTCGGCGAACAGGCCCGGCGATGCTACGACCAGCCCGACGCCGGGTTGTGGGAACTGCGCGGCAGCGCGCGGGTGCACACGTTCTCGTCCGTGATGTGCTGGGCCGCCTGCGACCGCCTCGGGCGCATCGCCGAGCGCCTCGGCCTTGCCGAACGGGCCGCCTACTGGTTCGGCCATGCCACGCAGATGCATGCGACGATCTGCCAGCGCGCCTGGAATGCGCGACGCCGCGCCTTCGTTTCGACTTTCGACGGCAAGGCGATGGACGCCAGCCTGCTGCTGCTGGCCGAAGTCGGCTTCCTCGCAGCCAGCGACCCGCGCTTTGCCAGCACCGTCGCCGCAGTCGAAAAGGACCTGCGCCACGGCGACTTCATCTTCCGCTATGTCGAAAAGGACGACTTCGGCAAACCGGAGAATGCCTTCCTGGTGTGCACCTTCTGGTACGTCAACGCACTCGCGGCACTCGGTCGGCGCGATGAAGCCCGCGAAGGCTTCGAGAAACTCCTCGCCTGCCGCAATCGCCATGGCCTGCTGGCGGAGCACATCGATACGCACAGCGGCGAGCAGTGGGGAAACTTCGTGCAGACCTACAGCATGGTCGGCCTGATCAACGCCGCCATCCGGCTGTCGCAGCGTTGGGACCAGGCGTTTTGACATTTGCCGCGGCGGCGGCGCGGAGCGGGCTGGCCAACGACGTGGAACGATGAACGTCCAGTTCGACCGTGCCCGAGTAGCCCTGCTGTTGCTGTTGCTGGCACTGCTCGGCGTCGGCCTGTGGGCCTATCGCGGCGTAGACTCGTCGCTTCGCGAGATTCGTGCCACTGGCCTGCAAACCCTGCTCAATACCCAGGTCGGAACCCTGGAACAGTGGATCGCCGAACGGCGCCACGAAGCAGAACAACTTGCAGCCAATGCCGAACTGCGTACCGCCATTGTCCGGTTCGCCGGAGCCGGGGCGACGAGCGGCGACGGCGAACGCCTGGCCCGCGAGATACTCGCCAAGGCCACGACCATCGGAATAACCGCGACGCTGGTAATCGATCCGCGTGGCCGGATACTCGTCGCAAGCGATGCGGAACGGATCGGGAACAAGGTCTCGGCCGACTTTTCCGCCCATCTCGCACCGGTGCTCAAGGGTCAATCAGCTTTCCTGCGTCCCTACAGCGTGGCCGGCGGCGACGGCACCCGCGAGATCGGCCGCGCCTGGGTCGCAGCCCCGATACGCAGCGCCAGTGGCCGGATCGTCGCCGCGCTCGCACTCGGTTCGCCTGTCGACAAGGGCTTCGCCACCCTGTTTGGCGCGGCGCGGCCCGGCGCCAGCGGGGAAGCCCTGGCTTTCGATGCGGAGGGCTGGCTGCTGTCACCCAGTCGCCACGGCGACGAACTGCGCCAGCGCAAGCTGCCGGCACGGCTGGCGGTGCCGGCCGACGACTCCGCCAGCCTGACCCGGCTCGCCGCGGCAGCGTTGGCGAAACGCGGCGAAGGCGGCGAGGGCCTGCTGTTGCAGCCCTACCCCGGCTACCTCGGTCGCGAGATGATAGGCGCCTGGCGCTGGCTGGCGCCGCTCGACATCGGCGTGGCGATCGAGATCGAAGCCGGCGAAGCCTACGCCCCGCTGCGCTACCTGCAGATCGGCTTCGGCATCGTCGTGCTGCTGCTGTTCGCGGTCTGGCTGTCGGTGTTCCTGAGCCCGAATGCGCTCGCGAACCTGCTGCGCCGCGACGGCCGGGCGCGACAGATGGGCCCGTACAAACTCCTGCGACAGATCGGCGAAGGTGCCATCAGCAACGTCTATCTGGCACAACACCGCATGCTCAAGCGTCCCGCCGCGGTGAAAGTGCTGAAGGCGCAAAGCACCAAGGAGGAATGGATCGCCCGCTTTCAGCGCGAAGTCCAGCTTTCCAGCCTGCTGCACCACCCCAACACGATCGCGATCTACGACTACGGTACGGGCGCGGACGGCGAATTCTGGTACGCCATGGAATACCTGGAAGGCCTGTCACTGGCCGACCTGGTCGAACGCTACGGCCCGGTGCCGCCCGCGCGTACCGCGTACATCCTTCGCCAGGCCTGCGCCTCGCTGTGGGAGGCGCATTCCTGTGGCCTGGTACATCGCGACATCAAGCCGCAGAACATCATGCTCTGCGACATTCGCGGCGAGCGCGATTTCGTCAAGGTGCTGGATTTCGGCCTGGTCAAGCAGATCGACGGCAACCAGACACGCGACCTCACCGGCGTCATGCGCATCCTCGGCACGCCGCTTTACATGTCCCCGGAACGCATCCGCGACCCATCCGATGCCGACGCCCGCGCCGACATCTACGCCCTGGGCGCAGTGGGCTTTTTCCTGCTTACCGGCAAGCGCCTGTTCGAGACGGAAACCGAACACGACCTGACCTATCAGGTCTTGCATATCGTGCCCCGCCTGGCCTCGGCGTGCTCTCCCTTCGCAGTGCCGGCGGAACTGGACGCATTGATTGGGCGCTGTGTCGAAAAAGCTCCGGAAGCGCGACCGCAGAGTATTGCGGAAGTCGCCAGCATCCTCGACGGAGTGCTGGTGCACCTCCCGTGGACGCGCCGCCAGATAGACGCATGGTGGCGACAGAACTGGGTTAGCGAAAGCGATCCGGAGCGCAGGTTCAATGCTCGCGTTTCCTGAGAAGCCGAAAGCGATGCGCTGCCCTGGCGAAAAGGAAGCCGGCAGGGGCGGCGCTGCATCGTGAGCAGGCTTTTCTCGCGAGGCAAGACTCACAGGGACGAATCCATGCGTCCTGCAAGCGGATCAGGAAGGAAAACCCATGAAGGTCGGACTCGTTGGATTTGGCAAGACAGGCAAGGCGGTGGCAAGCATTCTGCTGGAATCGTCGACAACCCATTTGAGCTGGGTACTGCGGCGCTCGAAGACTCTGGAACACCGCTCGGTGCCGGAATTCCTCGGCGTCGAATCCGAGGAACCCGGCATCATCCTCTCCGCCGGGGAGTTTTCGGCGCGCGGGCTGCTGGACGCCTATCCGGTTGACGTCATCATCGATTTCTCGTCTGCCGACGGCATCGACTACTACGGTGAAGAGGCGCGAAAGCGCGGCATCAGCATTATCAGCGCGGTCTCGGAGTACCCGACTGCCGCGCTCGACCGGCTCAAGCAGTTGGCAAAGAGCACCAGGGTCATCCACTCGCCCAACATTACCCTGGGCATCAATTTCCTGCTAATTGCGGCGAAGATACTGAAGAACATAGCACCCGGCACGGATATCGAAATTATCGAGGAACACTACAAGAACAAACCCGAAGTTTCCGGTACTGCCAAAGTCATTGCCAAGCATCTGGACATCAAGGAAAACACGATCAAGACCGTGCGTGCCGGCGGCATCATCGGCACCCATGAAATTCTTTTCGGGTTTCCCTACCAGACCGTTCGCCTGAAGCACGAATCGATCTCGCGGGAGGCCTTCGGCAACGGCATCCTGTTCGCCCTGAACCACCTGCCCAGCCGCAGGACCGGGCTTTACACCATGGAAGACTTGCTGATTCCCTATTTCAGCCTGTGCAAATCCGAAGCGGAATTCACACGCAGCCAGACCAGGCCCTGGTGGAAAATCTGGTAGCACCGAGGCATGGATCGAAAGTACATCCCATGTGCGAGCAAGGACAACAGTTGGCCGCACTGACGACACTTTGTTATAATTCGCCGCTGTTTAAAACGCAGTGTGAGTTTGCAAGTCTGCTCAACCTGTGCTCAACAGATGCTCAAATTGCTCAACGAAGAGCGTTGGGTTGTTCAAAAAATGTTGAGTTAAATCAATAGCGGCCAGGTAGCTCAGTTGGTAGAGCAACGGACTGAAAATCCGTGTGTCGACAGTTCGATTCTGTCCCTGGCCACCAGAATAGCTGCGGGGGTTCTTCGGAACCCCCGCAATCGTTTGCAGATCCGGTTGCCAACTTCGATTGGAACGCTGCATGACTTCCGCCCCTGACCATGAACGTCGCTTTGCCGGCCTGGAACGCCTTTACGGCGTCGGCGCTTTGGCGCGCGCGACGGCGGCGCACGTCACGGTGGTCGGCATCGGCGGCGTCGGTTCGTGGGCGGCGGAGGCGCTGGCGCGTTCGGGCATCGGCCGCCTGACATTGATCGACCTCGACCACGTCGCCGAATCCAACGTCAATCGCCAGATCCACGCCCTGGAATCGACCTTCGGCGCGGCCAAGGTCACCGCCATGAAGGAACGCATCGCCGCGATCAATCCAGCCTGCGCGGTAGCCACGGTGGAGGAGTTCATCGACGATGCCAACGTGGCGACATTGATTCCGCCCTGCGACGCGGTGATCGACGCGATCGACCAGGTACGCGCCAAGGCGGCGCTGATCGCCCATTGCCGCCGCGCCGGGATCCGCATCGTGACCACCGGCGGCGCCGGCGGACGCACCGATCCGACACGGATCGAGGTCATCGACCTGGCGCGCACCACGCAGGATGCGCTGGCCTCGAAAGTGCGGGCGCGCTTGCGCAAGGAGTTCGGCTATACGCGCGACCCGCAGAAGAAGTTCGGCGTCGACTGCGTGTTTTCGCCGGAACAGATTCGCCGCCCGGCGGCGCAGGCCTGCGACGTGGAAGATGAGTTCGACGCCGCCGCCGGGCTAGCCTGCGCCGGCTACGGATCATCCGTGGCGGTGACCGCGAGTTTCGGTTTCGCCGCGGCGGCGCGGGTACTCGCCGGTATACTCGCGCCATGACACAAACCCCCGTCGTCCTCGTCACCGGCGCCGCCCGTCGCGTCGGCGCGGAGATCGCACGCACCCTGCATGGCGCGGGGGCCATCGTCGCAATCCACTACCGCAGCTCGGCCGCCGAAGCGGAACGGCTGGCCGCGGAAATGAACGCGGCGCGTCCGGACGAGGGTGGCGAATCCGCCGCAAGCTTCGCCGCCGACCTGCTCGACATCAACGCCCTGCCGCGCCTGGTGGATTCCGTCGTGGCCCGCTTCGGCCGGCTCGACGCGCTGGTGAACAACGCCTCCTCCTTCTTCGCCACGAAAGTCGGCGCTGTCGACACGGCGGCCTGGGACGACCTGGTCGGCTCCAACCTCAAGGCGCCGCTGTTTCTGTCGCAGGCGGCGGCGCCGCATCTCGAACGCAGCGGCGGCTGCATCGTCAACATCACCGACATCCATGCCGAACGCCCGCTCAAGGGCTATCCGCTCTACTGCGCGGCGAAGGCCGGCCTGCTCGGGCTGAGCCGCGCCCTGGCGCTGGAACTGGGGCCGCGGGTGCGGGTCAATGCGGTGGCGCCGGGGCCCATCGAATGGCCACAGAACGATCATGACTTTCCGCCGGACATGCGCGCCGCTATCATTGAACACACCCTGTTGAAACGCGTCGGCTCGCCGACCGACATCGCACGCACCGTGAAATTCCTCGTCTTCGATGCGCCCTACATCACCGGCCAGGTGATCAATGTCGACGGCGGAAGGACGACGCAGTTGTGAACCCTCTAGCGAATAATTCGAGCGAAGCGAGCATCCTGTCGCCCCCTTCCACGGGAAGGGGGTTGGGGGGAAGGCTGGCCAAGAATTTGAAGGATGCCCGCAGGGCAGCCTTCGAGAGCAACAAGCTGGCGAAGAGACTTCGCCGCGAAGCGGGGCAGGCGATCGCCGATTTCAACATGATCGAAACCGGCGACAAGGTCATGGTCTGCCTCTCCGGCGGCAAGGATTCCTTCGCCCTGCTCGACATCCTGCTCTTCCTGCGCGAGCACGCACCAATCGGCTTCGACATCGTCGCGGTCAATCTCGACCAGAAACAGCCGGGCTTTCCGGCCGAGGTGCTGCCCGACTACCTGCGCAGCATCGATGTGCCCTTCCACATCGAGAACGAGGACACCTATTCCATTGTCAAGCGCGTGATCCCCGAGGGCAAGACCACCTGCTCGCTGTGCTCGCGCTTGCGGCGCGGCGTGCTGTATCGCGTCGCCGGCGAACTGGGGGCGACCAAGATCGCGCTCGGCCACCATCGCGACGACATCCTGCAGACGCTGTTCCTCAACATGTTCTTCGGCGGCAAACTGAAGTCGATGCCGCCCAAGCTGGTCTCGGACGACGGCCGCAACATCGTGATCCGCCCGCTGGCCTATTGCCGCGAAAGCGACCTCGAAACCTGGGCCGAACAGCGCGCCTTCCCCATCATCCCCTGCAACCTTTGCGGCTCGCAGCCGAACCTGCAACGGCAACAGGTCAAGCAGATGCTGCGCGACTGGGAGAAGCGTTTCCCGGGCCGCATCGAGACCATGTTCCGCAGCCTCTCCAATGTGGTGCCCTCGCACCTGCTCGATACCCGCCTGTTCGATTTCGCCGGGCTGGCGGCCACCGGCACGCCCGATCCGGAAGGCGATCTGGCCTTCGATCCGCCGGCCCTGCCGCCCGTCGCGCCGCAGGTGATCGACTTCATGGCGCACGACGACTGATGGACGCGCGCCGCCTTCCCGCCCGCCACGGCATCCTCTGGTTGATGGCCGGCTTTGCACTGTTCCGCCGCCATCCGCCGCTGATGACTGCGCTCACCTTCGGCTACCTGCTGACGGTGCTGGTGGTGAATCTGGTGCCGATGATCGGCCCCTTCATCCTGCCGCTGCTGCTGCCCACGCTGACCGTGATGCTGGCCAATGGCTGCCGCGCCGTCGAGCGCCGGCAATCCTTCGACAGCGATACCCTGGGGGTCGGCATTGGCGCCCAGCGCCTCGACCTGCTCCGCCTCGGCATCCTGCACCTGGTCGGTTCCAGCCTGCTGGTGCTGATCAGCGGCATCGCCCTGGGCGAACCGGTCAACCTCAAGGATGGCATGGACGCCGACGAGGCGGCGGCTTTCCTGGCCGACATGGGTGTCGTCGTGGTGCTCGCCTCGCCCCTGCTGATGGCCTTCTGGTTCGCGCCGCTGCTGACGGCATGGGACCGCGTGAGCGCCGGCAAGTCGCTGTTCTTCAGCTTCGTCGCCAGCTGGCGCAACTGGCGTTGCTTCGCCATGTACGGCCTGGCGCTGGCGCTGGTCGGCGCCGTGCTGCCGGGCCTGATCCTGATCGTCGCCGGCGCCATCTCGCAATCGCTGCTCAGCATCCTCTCGGTTGCGTTGCGCATGCTGCTGATTTTCGTCCTGGCACCGACCATGGTGGCCAGCGTCTATCTTTCCTACCGCGACGTGTTCGCGACGCCCGACCCCGTTTCCGAACCCGTGCCGGAAGCGGAACCCGCCCAGCCCGATGAGTGAGGCGGCCGGCGCGCTGGGGATACTCGGCGGCACCTTCGACCCGCTGCATGTCGGCCACCTTCGCCTCGCGATCGAAGCGCGCGAGGCACTCGGCCTGGCGGAGGTATGTTTCGTTCCTGCCGGCAACCCGGCGCTGCGCGACCCTCCCCGGGCTGCCGCGCCGGTCCGCCTGGCGATGGTGGAGCGCGCCCTGGCCTCGCTGCCCGGCTGCAGCGCGGACCCGGCCGAAGTGCAGGCCGCGACGGCAAACCCGGCGCCAAGCTACACCGTCGATACGCTACTGCGCCTGCGCGCGCAGCATGGCCCGCAGCGAGCCCTGGTGCTGCTGCTGGGCGCCGACGCCTTCGCCCGGCTCGAATCCTGGCACCGCTGGCGCGAACTGTTCGGCCTGGCGCACATTGCCGTGGCGACGCGGCCGGGTCACGAATTGAAAGTCGGCGCTGGCGATACGGCGCTGGATGCCGAATTCCGCGCCCGGACGGGCGCCGCCGCCGATCTCTCCGCCGCACCGGCCGGACGCATCGTGCCCTTTGCCATTACCGCGCTGGAGATTTCCGCCACGGCGATTCGCGAGCGGCTGGCACGCGGGCTCTCGGTACGCCATCTGGTCCCCGATCCCGTTCTCGACTATATTGAAACCCATCAGCTCTACCGGACTCCGCATGGACATTAGAAAACTGCAAAAAATCGCCGTCGCCGCCCTCGAAGACATCAAGGCCAAGGACATCGAGGTGATCAACACCACCAAGATCTCGGCGATGTTCGACCGCGTCATCATCGCCACCGGCGATTCCAACCGCCAGGTCAAGTCCCTGGCGAAGAACGTCCATGACAAGGTCAAGGAAGCCGGCGGCCAGGTGATCGGCATCGAGGGCGAGGAGGCCGGCGAATGGGTGCTGGTCGATCTGGGCGACATCGTGGTGCATGTCATGCAACCCGCGGTGCGCACCTACTACAACCTCGAAGAGCTGTGGAAGGTCGTGCCCAAACGCACGCGCAAGAAGGCCGACGCCGACCCGCAAGGCGAATGAAGCTGATCGTCGCGGCGGTGTCTGCCAGGCCGCCGGACTGGGTCGTCGCCGGCTGGACCGAATACGCACGGCGCATGCCGCGCGAACTGCCGCTGGACCTCATCGAAATCAAACCCGAGCCGCGCAGTTCGGGAAAGACCGCGCAAGCCATGATGGCGCTCGAAGCGGCCCGCATCGATGCCCAGTTGCCGCCCCGGTGCCGGCGCATCGCGCTCGACGAACGCGGCGACGCACCGACCACGCGGCAACTGGCCGAGCGTCTGGCAAAATGGATGGAGGACGGCGCGGACGTCGCCTTCATCATCGGCGGTCCCGATGGGCTCGACCCGCGCATCAAGGACACTGCCGACGAAACCATGCGACTTTCCAGCCTGACCCTGCCCCACGCCCTGGTGCGAGTGATCCTCGCCGAAGCCCTGTACCGCGCCGTCAGCGTGACAAAGGGCCACCCTTACCATCGTGACTGAAGCTATGCTCACGCGTCCCGTAGTTCCGAGAGTCCGCCCATGATCGATCCGCGCATTTACCTTGCATCGAGAAGCCCGCGCCGCCGCGAACTGCTGGCGCAGATCGGCGTCCGTTTCGACCTGCTGCTGTTCCGCAGCGGATCGCGCGAGGACGATGAAGTCAGTGAAGACTGGCTGCCCGGCGAGACGCCGGAAGCCTACGTGCAGCGCGTGGCGCGGGCCAAGGCCGAGTTTGGCGCCGACCTGCTGGCACGGCGGCCGCTGGTGTCGCACCCGGTGCTCGCGGCCGACACCACGCTCGACCTCGACGGCGAAGTCATCGGCAAGCCGCGCGACGAGGAAGATGCGATGGCCATACTCGACCGCCTTTCCGGACGCAGCCATCGCGTGCTGACGGCGATCGCCATGGCCAAGGACAGCCGCATCGAACACCGCCTGTCGATCAGCGACGTGCGCTTCCGCAGCGTCAGTGCCGGCGAGATCCGGCGTTACGTGCAAAGCGGCGAACCGATGGACAAGGCCGGCGCCTACGGCATCCAGGGCCGCGCCGCCACCTTCATCGAGGAAATCCGCGGCTCGCATTCCGGCATCGTCGGCCTGCCGCTTTGCGAAACCGCAATGTTGTTGCGTGATTTCGGGTATCCACTGTGACGGCCCTGCGGCAACGCAATTCGCATAGAGAGCCGCACCCATGGTGACCGAGCAGTTCCTGATCAACTTCACGCCGCAGGAAACCCGCGTCGCCCTGCTGCAGCAGGGCGTGGTGCAGGAACTGCACATCGAGCGCACCAACGGCCGCGGCATCGTCGGCAACGTCTATCTCGGTCGCGTGGTGCGCGTGCTGCCCGGCATGCAGTCCGCCTTCATCGAAATCGGCCTGGAACGTACCGCCTTCCTCCACGTCGCCGACATCTGGAGCGAACGCATCAACGGCAACGGCTACAACAACCATGAAACACGGCCCATCGAGCGCATCCTGGCCGAGGGACAGTCGATCATGGTGCAGGTGCAGAAGGACCCGATCGGTACCAAGGGCGCGCGCCTCACTACCCAGATTTCCATCGCCGGACGCCTGCTGGTGCATTTGCCTCAGGACAGCCACATCGGCATTTCGCAGCGCATCGGCGAAGAAGCCGAGCGCGAGAAGCTGCGCGCGCGCATCCAGGCCCTGCTGCCGGCCGACCAGCCCGGCGGCTACATCCTGCGCACCGTCGCCGCCGACGCCAGCGACGAGGAACTGGCCGCCGACATCGCCTACCTGCGCCGCATCTGGCGCGAGATCAAGAGCCGCAGCGTTGGCGCCCTGCCGCCCGCGCAACTGCACCACGACCTGACCCTGGCGCAACGCGTGCTGCGCGACCTGGTGAACAGCGAAACCACCGGCGTGGTGATCGATTCGCGCGAAAACTTCCAGAAGCTGCAGGCCTTTGCCCTCGAATACGTGCCGCAGGTCGCCGACCGCCTGGTGCATTACACCGGCGAGCGCCCGCTGTTCGACCTGCACGGCGTCGAGGACGAAATCCAGAAGGCGCTGGCGCGCCGCGTCGACCTGAAATCCGGCGGCTACCTGATCTTCGACCAGACCGAAGCCATGACCACGGTCGACGTCAACACCGGCGGCTACGTCGGCTCGCGCAATTTCGACGACACCATCTTCAAGACCAACCTCGAGGCGGCGCAGACCATCGCGCGCCAGCTGCGCCTGCGCAACCTCGGCGGCATCATCATCGCCGACTTCATCGACATGGAAGACGAGCAACACAAGGAGTCGGTGCTGGCGGAATTCAACAAGGCACTGGCCAGGGACCACACGCGCATCACCGTCTCCGGCTTCACCCAGCTCGGCCTGGTCGAGATGACGCGCAAGCGCACCCGGGAAAGCCTCGCCCACATATTGTGCGAACCCTGCCCGACCTGCGGCGGCCGCGGCGAGGTGAAGACGGCGCAGACCGTCTGCTACGAAATCCTGCGCGAACTGCTGCGCGAGGCACGCCAATTCACCGCGCGCGAAATGCGCGTGCTCGCCGCACCGAACGTGATCGACCTGTTCCTCGAAGAAGAATCGCAGGCACTGGCCATGCTGTCCGAGTTCATCGGCCTGCCGATTTCCCTGCACGCCGAGAGCGGCTACACCCAGGAGCAGTTCGACATCGTTTTGATGTAGCGCTAAAATCCGCTCCCGACGCGGGTGTCGTATAACGGCATTACCTCAGCTTCCCAAGCTGATGAAGAGGGTTCGACTCCCTTCACCCGCTCCAGAAAATGACGAAGGCCGGCGCTTGCGCCGGCCTTCTGCTTTCCGCCAAGCTGCCGCGGAACTACTGCTGGGTGGTTTCGGCTTTCACCGCGATCCACTTGCCGGAGCGCAGTTCGAGCGAGTACTGCTCCAGCGATTCGAAGCGATAGGCCTTGCCGGACTGCTTGCCCTGCTCGACCACCACCGAGCGCAGGCTGATGCGGTCGCAGGCGTCGCCGCCGGCGAGGTCGGTCAGGCGGGCGTCGGTCCACACACGGCGCTGCTTGTAGTCCTTGAGGCCCTTCATGGCGGCGATGGTGCTCTGCGCCAGTTCTTCGCGGCCGAGGTCGACGCTGGTCAGCTTGCCGCCCTTTTCCTTGATGTTGGCGCGCACCGCGACATCCGCGGCGAACATGGCGATGATGGCCTGCGCGTCGCCCTTGGCGATGGCGCCGTCGAGCCCGGCCAGCCAGGCCTTGGCGATGTCGGTCGGCGCGCACTGTTTGGCGGCTGCGGCGGGTGACTTGCGCTTCTGTTCGAGTTGCTTCTGGCTTTCCTGGTCCGCCGTCTGCGAGTAGCGATCGAGTTCGGCATCGAACTCGCCGGGGACGTAGAAGCTGGGCACCTTGTCCAGCAGCACCGGCAGCAGGATGGTGAGCAGCGCGCGCTCGCGGACCCTGGCCGGTGCGCGCACGAAGCCCACCTTGCCGGGGTCGATGTCGAGCGTGTTGTCACCGACCTTCATGGTGGTGCCGCCGCGATTGACCTTGTCGTAGGTGCCCTCTGGATTGTTGGTTTCCTTCGCCAGTTCGGGCGACAGCACATAGGGCTCGTGGTCGGTGCCGCGAATGCCGATGGTGGCCGATGAGGTCACGATGTTGTGACCGCTGCGATTGGTCCGGGAGATCCAGCCGCTGATGACGCGCAGCGATCCGGTCAGGAGGCGGATGCTCAGGCTGTCGGTCGGCTTGTCCTCGGCGGCGTAGCGTTCGGCGACGAATGCGGTGCCGGGACGCACCGCAACCACACCCGCATCCTCGGTGCGCAGCACCGCTTCGGCCTGGGAGGCCGCCTGCACGCGCTCGCCGACATAGACCGGATCACCCTCGCGCAGCTTGCGCTGGGCACTGCCGCGCGTCGCGCTGACATCGCCGCGCAGGCGCCAGACCACCGCAAAGCGGGTCGCACCCGGAGTGGCCGCCTCGCTGCCCGGCGCCGGCGCCGCGGATGCAGGCAATGCGGTGCCCATCACAAAGAAGCAGAGGCCAAGGCTGCCGGCCAAGGCGCCGAGGCTGGCTCTATTGAACATCCATTTCATGTCGCACTCCTTACGTAACCAAGACTACATTTCCGCAAAGCAGCATTGAAGCATATACGCCGCGCTGCGTCATGGGGTTTTTTCACGGCGGCGACCTGCGGATCGCTCAGGGGCGCACTTGCACGTCCGGCCTCGCCTGCAAGTCATTCAGGGTATTGATGTTGTCGAAGGCATCGGCTTCGTCGTCGAAACTGACTTCTGCCAGGTTCAGCGAGGCGTGCCAGAGGCCGACCTTGCGTTCGCCGCCGGCAAGGAATCGGTCGAGGCCGGGCAGCAGTTCGCGCCGCAGCAGGCAGAAGGCACGATGCACGCGGTCGCCGGCGCGAGCCACCGCAAGGTCGGCATGGTTCGCGTCTAGCGCGGCGCGCAGGCGCGCCACCAGATCGGTCGGCAGGAAGGGCGAATCGCAGGGCGCGCTGACCAGCAGCGGGGTAGCGGCCCGAGACAGCGCCGCCTGCAAACCGGCCAGCGGGCCGGCGTAGCCGGGAATCGTGTCGCCCAGCACGGGGCAACCGAAACCGGCATAGCGTTCAAGATTGCGGTTGGCGCTGATGAGCACGCTATCCACCTGCGGCGCCAGGCGGACCAGCACGCGTTGCACCAGCGGCTGGCCGTCGAGTTCCTGCAGGCCCTTGTCGATGCCGCCCATGCGGCGACCGGCACCGCCGGCAAGTATGACGCCGGTGATCGGCGCGCTCACCGGCGCACCATGTCCCACACCATCGCCACGCCATCGAGCAACAGGTCGCCGATGTCGGCGTTGAGCCCGGTGCCACGCTCGCGCTGCTGGCGGCTGCGTTCGCGCTCGACGTAGAGGATCGTCTCGGCCAGCAATGCCGGTGCCGGCGGCGCCGCCTGCTTCGTCGCGGCCGCCTGGTAGCCGGCAAGCGCCTGCTCGACCGCCTGCGGATCGAGGATCGCGATCGGCGCGCGGCAATGGGTGCAGGCGCTGTCCTTGCGGATATCCACCGGTGCGCCGCAGCCGGTGCAACGCACCGTGCCGATGCGGACCTTGATCTCGTCGATCTCGGCGCCGGTCAACTGGCGCACGAAACCCTTCTCGATCATGAACTGGGCAAAGGTAATGAAGCGGCCGTGCTGGCCGCAACGCTGGTAGTTGAAAACGCCGCTTTTGACCCGGTCCTGGGAATGGATCAGTCGCTCGCTGCAGCGCGGGCAGCGCAAGGGATTCGCCAGTGGCAGGCGCAGGTCGTCGCGATGCTCGTGAATCTGGCGGAACAGGTCGATCACGCCGGCCGGCGCCAGCTGCAGGCTTTCGTAGTCGTCGAACCAGATGCCCTGGCAGGAGAAGCACAGGTCGAGCTCGATGTCGCCATTGACCTTGCGCGGGAAGCGCTGCGCCTGCATCGGCGCGCGGCAGGAGGGGCAGGCGGGGGCGGCCATCGGTCAGAACACCAGCGTCGCCCACTCGGGGTCGAGCGCGCGATCGACGAAGGCGCTGGCGGCGATGGTGCCGGCATACTCGGGGATCAGCGCCTCGTCCTTGCCGACCAGCGCGCCCATGGCCATGGCACAGGCACGCAGCTCGACGCCGAGGTTGGTCGCCTGGCGCAGCATCTGGTAGATCGAGGTTTCGACCCCCGGCCACGGCCGCATCCCGTCGGCAACGCCGGCGACCAGCAGGCGCACCGCCGGGCCGGCGAAATGGATTTCCACCTTGCAATCGAAGGCCGCCGCCGCCGCCGCATGTACGAAGGGTGTGGCGCACAGCGCGGGGCGCTCCGGGGTTGCCGACCAGAGCAGGATGGCGAGCTTGTCGCGACGGCAGCTCAATGGACGCCCCTCCCCCCAACCCCCTGCCCAAGGGAGGGGGTAAGCTTGGTTCGCCGCTGGCGCGGCTCCACGTTACTGGCTCTATCTTTCACAGGAATTCCGCCCCGGGTTCGGCGCGCAGGACATGGGCGCGGTAGCGTTCGGCGTCCACCAGGCGGCCGCATTCGGCCTCCCAGTGCGTCGGCCGCGCGCGCACCATCCAGCCGGCTTGGTAGGGATCGCGATTGAGGACGGCCGGATGTTCCTCGGCGTCCTCGTTGGCAGCGACCAGCACGAAGGAGATCGGTCCACGCACGGCGAGGACCGTCTTGGCGCATTCGACCGTGCCCAGCCCACGCCCGCGCTCGACCTCGGCTCCCCTGGGCTTGGCGGTGAAACCGATGATTTCGCCGGCGCGAAAAATGCCGTAGGCCGTCGCGCCGATCAGCGCCTCGTCGCCTTCCCGCCTCACCCACATGTCGTGCTCGACGTCATAGAGCAGGCCATCGGGAATCGCACCGCGAAAAGGAACATGGCTCATCGGGTCGGACACATGGCGCCGGGCGTCAATCCATCCGGCATGCCATCCTGCCGCATGCCGGCACAACCGGACAGCAAGGCCAGCGCAAGCAGGAGGACGCCGTAGCGGGACACAGCCCGCGGACGCGGCAACACGGTGGTGCGCGGCGAATGGCGGAAGAGAGAGGGAGTCGAACCCACCAGGGACCGCGTGGCGACCCCTGCCGGTTTTGAAGACCGGCCGCCCCACCGGGGAACGTTCTCTTCCATTGTTGGTTTACTCATCGAGCCATGCATGGGTCGTCGCGCCACCGCGCAACAGGTGCTCATCGCGCACGCGGCGAGTGTAGCCGATGCGATCGAAGAATTCGAGGATCTGGATCGCCACCTTGCGCCCGCCACCGCCATCGCCATAGATGATGTCGCGCAGGTCGGCGGCACGCGCCGCGCCGTGTCGCGCATTCAACTCCGCCACGATCCGGGCCAGTTCGGCAACAGCCCGTGACGTGAAAAAATGGTCGTGCGCCACCGGGTACAGCTCGCCGGCACGGGCGACGCGGCGGAACAGCTGGCGCACCACGTCTTCGGCGGTGCCGCTGGCGCGGAACACGTCGCGCACGCGCGGCGGGTTGAACGGCGCCGCATCGAGCAGCGGTTTCAGCACGGCGAACAGGTCGCGGTCGCCGGCCGACAGGCTGGCGACATGGTCCGGCAGGTGCAGCCAGGCGCGGGTCTGCGCGATCCTGCCGGCGGCCAGCAACTCGCCGACCAGGGCATCGAAGGCGGCGCGCGGCAGGTTGGCGGAGGTCATGCGCCGCAGGCGTTCGCGCTCGACGCCGACCAGGTCGGTTGCACGTTCATGCTCGCGCGCCAGGGCGTCGAGCAGGCGCTGCTCGAGCGCGGTCCAGCTTGCCCCGGCGAAGCCCAGGCGCGACTCGCCGTCGCGGATCAGCGTCAGTCCGGCGCGCGACCACAGCGCCTCGGCCTCCGCTGCGGCCAGGTTCCATGCGGCGGCAAAGCGCGCGAGGTCGACGCCGGCGCTGGCCTGCGCCGCCTGCAGCGAGAGGGCCGGCAGGGGATCGTCGTCGCGCATCGCCGCGAGCAGGGCCAGCCGTTCGGCGCTGCGCTTGTGTCGCGTCGGCGGAAAGATGTCGAGCACGCGCCCGCCGGCAACGCTGCGCTGCGCACCGGCGTCGCGCAGCACGAAGCGGTCGCCGCGCAGCGCCAGGGTGTCGCGTTCGAGCAGGATTTCCACCAGCGCCGTCTCGCCGGCGCCGACTTCCGTGCAATCGAGCACGGCGACGCGCCCCATGATGTCCTCGGCGCCCAGGTGCACATGCACGGTCTGCAGATGGCGGAGCGCCCCTTGTCCGGCCGGCACGCGCAGTTCGCCCTGGAATCGGCGCAATGGAATCGCGAGCGCGGGGTCGACCACCCACATGCCGCGCTCGATGTCGCGCTTTTCGAAGTCGCCGACCAGCGCCAGCGCACAACGCTCGCCGGCCTGCCCCTGCTGCGCGGGCCGGTCCTGAACGTGCAGGCTGCGCACCCGGGCTCTAATCTGTTCGCCGCGCCCGGGGGGCGACACGATCACCGTGTCGCCAGCGCCGACTCTTCCGGAATGGGCCGTGCCGGTGACCACCGTGCCGGCGCCGGCAAGGCTGAAACAGCGGTCGATGGCCAGCCGGAAGCGCCCTTGTACCCATGCGCGCGCGGTACCGGCGGCGGCCGCATCGAGGTGTTCGCGCAATGCGGCCACACCCTCGCCACCGCGTGCCGAAAGCGGAAACACCGGGCTGCCGGCGAGCCCGGTTCCGGCCAGCAGCGCCGCCACTTCGGCCTGCGCCTCCGCCAGCCGTTGCGGGGTCACCGCGTCGATCTTGTTCAGCGCCACGGCGCCGCGCGTCAGGCCGAGCAGGTCGAGCAGTTCCAGGTGCTCGCGCGTTTGCGGCATCGGCCCGTCGTCGGCGGCGATCACCAGCAGCACGAAGTCGATGCCGGTGGCGCCGGCCAGCATGTTGTGGATCAGCTTTTCGTGGCCGGGCACATCGACGAAACCGAGCACAGACCCGTCCGGCAACGGCGCGTAGGCATAGCCCAGGTCGAGCGTGATGCCGCGCGCCTTTTCCTCTGGCAGGCGATCGGCATCCACGCCGGTGAGTGCTTTCACCAGCGTGGTCTTGCCGTGGTCGATGTGACCCGCAGTTCCGACAATCATGCGGCGACGATCATGCGGAGGTGATCTCCTTGGCGGCGAGTTTGTAGACAAACGCTGCGGGGTCGAGGCTGTCGAGGCGACCGGCATTGTTCTCGGCTTGCGGATACATCAGGAAAGGCAGCTTGGAACCCTTCGAACCCGGCAAGCCGACATCATGGGCGAAATTGTAGGCCAGCCAGTTCATCTCCCAGGCGCCGAACAGGGTTTCGCGCGCGGCCACGACGACATCGTCCTTCAGCGTCAGTCCGGGCTTTTCTTCAAGCGCCACCTTGCGCACGTCGGCCGGATCCACCGGCACCCAGCCGAAGTTCGCCAGCCAGACCTCGGCGCGGCAATGCTGCGCCTTGGTGATGTCGCCGCTTTTGCCCAGGCTCTTGTAGCCGAACTTCGAATCGGCGACGCGCACGCCATACACGTCGCGCGCCGGCAGGCCGGCGGCGCGGGCAAGACCGACATACAGCGCGTTGAGGTCGGCGCACTTGCCGGACAGGTTGCCTGACTCCAGCATGCCGGCGATGTCGCCGGTACCGCAGCCGCGCGTCTTGGGATTGCGCTCGGTGTTGTCCACCACCCATTCGTAAATCGCCCTCGCCTTGTCCAGGTCGGTCTTCGCGCCCTTGGTGATGTCCAATGCGGTCTTCTTGACGATGCCGTCGGTGCGAAGCAATTCGGTGCTCTTTGTGTAGAGCGCCCGCGTCGCCTTGTCCAGCGGTGCGACCTTGCCCGGTTGCGAAAGGTCGATGGCGCGGTTGCGGGTGGCGAAGCGGCTCACCACTTCCAGCACCGGCGCCGGTTCGCCGGCCTCCCAGGTGGCGGCCAGCATCTGCGCGCCGTAGTGCGGGTCGCTCGCCGTTTTCACCGTCGCGGCGTTGCCCTGCCACAGGTTGCCCATGGGCTTGATCCAGGTGGCATCATCGACGGCGGGCAGCGGCAGCCACAGGCGCGGGGCGCCATTGGCGGCGGAGAGTTCGACGCGGGTAGTAACTTCGAACACGCGCCAGCCGGCGGCGGGCGAGGGCTTGAAGGCGTTGTCGGCGGCGAAGGCGAAGCGCGGTGCGGCAGCGGCAGCAGCGGCGAAAGTGGCAGATGCGGCGGCGGTCTTGATGAAAGTACGACGATCCATGATGGTCTCCGGAATTAGTTGATGAGCGTCTTGAGTTGCTTGTCGATGGCAGGCGCGTCCCAGTCGATCGCGCCCAGGCCGCGGGCGACGATGCGATGCCGGCGGTCGAGGACGAGAGTGGTGGGCAGCATGCGCGCGCCCCAGGCACGGCTGATGGTTTGCTCGCGGTCATGCAGCACCGGCAGGGTCTGCTTTTCGGGCAGGGTTTCCCAGAGGAATTCTTCCACCCGTTTGGCATTGTCGGCAACGGCGACGGTGAGCACGGTCAGGCCCCGGGGCTGCCAGCGCGCGTCGAGGCGCGCCAGCGAGGGCATTTCCTCGCGGCAGGGCTCGCACCAGGTGGCCCAGAAGTTGAGCAGCACGGCCTTGCCCTTGTGTTGCGCCAGCAGTTGCGCGAGCCGCGTGTCCTTGTCCGCCGGCATGGTTTGCGGCGGGTTCGGCTTCAGCAGCGGTGGCGTGGCACTGGCGGCACAGGCAGGCGCCAGGAGCAAACAGCAAATCAGCGGCGGCGCGGCCGCCCAGGCAAAGAAACGTCGATTGATCATCCTATCTCCCGTGAGTACAACAACCGCCGCGGAGCGGAAGCCACCGCGGCATACGATGCCTCCCGCAGGGGAGGCGGCTGACGGCAGGGCGGTACGCAGACCGCCGGGTTCGCCGTATTGCTCAACCCGCTGGCAAGGCGCCAAGCGTGTTGCGGAATTCATCTTCGTCGTTGTCGTCGAGGCATCGCAGGTCGAGCAGCAGCGCGCCGTCCTCGATGCGGCCGATCACCGGGCGCAGCGGGTAGGCCACGCCGCGCAGGCTCGCCTCGATGCGGTTGAGCACGCCGCCGCTTCGCGCCTGCGGGCGAATGGCGAAACCGGCAGAAGGCAGGCGGTCCACCGGCAGCGAGCCGGAGCCGATCTGCGATTTCAGCGCGACGATTTCCACCGTGACCGGCAGCGTCGCCAGCGCCTTTTGCAATGCCGGCAGCAGGCGCTCGGCGGCAGCGCGCATCTCGGCTTCGGGGCGGGTCAACTGGCGCACGGCCGTGACGCGCTGGTGCAGGCGATCCGGATCGCGGTAAAGCGCGAGCACGGCCTCCAGCGCCGCCAGCGTCAGCTTGCCGACGCGCAGCGCGCGCTTCAGCGGATTCTTCTTGATCTTCGCGATCAGGTCTTTGCGGCCGACCAGCATCCCGGCCTGCGGCCCGCCCAGCAGCTTGTCGCCGGAAAATGTGACCAGGTCGGCGCCGGCGGCGATCGCCTCACGCGGAGTCGGTTCGTGCGGCAGGCCCCACCGATCCAGGTCGGTCAATGTGCCGCTGCCGAGGTCGATGACGAAGGGCAGCTTGTGCTGGTGCGCCAGTGCGGCGAGCTCGGCTTCGGGCACGGCGTGGGTGAATCCGCTGATGGCGTAATTGCTGGCATGCACCTTCATCAGCATCGCCGTGCGCGGCCCGAGGTTCTCGGCGAAGTCCCTGAGGTGGGTGCGGTTGGTGGTGCCGACCTCGACCAGCTTCGCCCCGGCGCGCTTCATGATGTCCGGCACGCGAAACGCGCCGCCGATCTCGATCAGTTCGCCGCGCGAGACGATGACTTCCTTCTTCTGCGCCAGCGTATTGAGCAGCAGGAATACCGCCGCGGCGTTGTTGTTGACCACCGTCGCCGCCTCGGCGCCGGTCAGCTCGCACAGCAGCTCGTTGACAATGTCATCGCGGTCGCCGCGCCCGCCGGACCCGATGTCGTATTCCAGCGCACAGGGGCTGCGCGCGGCCGTCAGCAACGCCTGCACCGCCTCTTCGGGCAGCGGCGCACGGCCGAGGTTGGTGTGCAGCACGGTGCCGGTCAGGTTGAACACCGGGCGCAGCTTCGGCGTCATCTTCGCCGTGACGCCAGCGCCGACTTCTTTGATCAATGCGGAGATCAGTTCATCTTCGGCGGGCAGCGCTGCGCCCTGCCGGAATGCCTCGCGCGTTGCGGCCAGAACCTCGCGCGCCACGCCGGTGACGATCGCGCGGCCATGCAACTCGATCAGGCTGGAAATCGCCGCAGCGGAAAGCAGGCGGTCGACGGAGGGCAACTGGGAAAGGGGATTCATGATTTCACCCGCACCGGGCAGAAAAGACGATTGTGTGATTGTAGCCATATTGTGCGCCGCTTGACGCGGGTCATGCTCGACGATCGGGTGCGCCGTGTAAATTCGAAGGCTGACGCAGCGGCACGGAACCGCGCCCCGGAGGAACACGCATGAGAACCCCAACGCATTCCTTGACCTGGCTGAAGCTGCTGGGCATCGAACTCAGCCCGGTCAGCCATCGCGAACGCCTGGTGTCAGCGCTCGGCGGCTTCGTCGCCATCATCGCTGTGTACTGGACCAGCCAGCGGGTGCTGGGCCCGGCCGCATCGCCGATCCTGGTGCTGTCGATGGGCTCGACGGCGGCCATGCTGTTCGCCGTGCCTCACGGCGCACTGTCGCAACCGTGGCCACTGCTCGGCGGACACCTGACGGCGGGCCTGATCGGCATCGCCTGCCTGCTGTGGATTCCGGAACCGATGCTGGCCGCCAGCGCCGCCACGGGGCTTACGCTGGGCGCCATGCACTACCTGCGCTGCATCCACCCGCCTGCCGGCGCGACGGCGCTGGCCGCGGCGCTGGGCAACGAGACGGTGAAGGCGATGGGATTCGGTTTCGTGCTGGCGCCGCTGATGCTCAACGTCATGGTCATCCTCGTCGTCGCCATCGCCTTCAACGCCCTGTTCCCCTGGCGGCGCTATCCGGCGGCGCTGGTGCGCAGCGCGCCGGCAGCCCCGCCGTCGGTCGCGGCATACGAAGCCATTTCGCATGAAGACTTCGTGTATGCCCTTTCGCAGCTCGATTCCTACATCGATGTCTCGGAAGACGACCTGCTGCGCATCTATGCGCTGGCCACCGGCCGCCACCACGACCTGCAGGGCGTGGTGGCGGCCCCTGTCAGCCCTTCTGCGATTTCCTGAAGCTGGCGAAGTCGCCACCCTTCAGGTAATGCTTTTCGGCAACGTAGCGATCCAGCAGCAAGGCATCCTCTACCGTCTTCAACCCGCCGGTCAGACGCGCAACCTCCTTGCCCGAGCCATCGAGGAAGACCAGCACCGGCCGCAACTTGCGCGAGTTGTAGCGAGCGACCATCGCGTGGCGGGGGTCCTTGTCATCCAGTTCCAGTTCGCCGAAATCGGCATGGGCACCAAGGAAATGCTTCGAAAACTTCGCCGATACTTCGGGCTTCTTGAGCACACTCACGGTGTAGCGACAAGCCCCTCAGTTCAGGTGGTCCCCGAAGTACAGCATGACATGGCGATCCGGCTGGGACTTCGCCGCCGCGACGGCCGCGAGGTCATCCTCATGCAGCGGCACCACGCCGTCGAGGTGGTCGGCCGCTGCGGGCAGGCTGAAGGCGGCGGCGCAAAGGAATGCAAGCAGGGCAAGCAGGCGTCTCATGGGGGAGCTCCTAAGTTTTTAGTATCGGCAAGGTTTGTTGCAGACTCAATGATAGGGCGAAAGGTTCCACGGCGCGTTGGTTGGCGCATGGCAACAGCCGAGCGCAAAGGGGCGGTCTTTTGCGTCAATGGACTATGCCGTCGACCTTGGCAGAGGACACTCTCGACCATAATAAGGAGGAAAACAAAATGGCCAGCCAAGCGGCCGGGCGTGCGGGATTTGCCTGCCGGCGGGGCCGGGGGGGGGCTAAGGGAAACCGATGGAAGGGGGGCCCGCGGCGCCGGCGGGGGGGGTGTTTGGCGGCCCGCCGCCGTACCGCCGGCGCCGACTTTCAGCAGTTGCCGATATCAGCCCCCCGGCACCAGCAGCAGGTTCGGCCCGCTGCGGGCGTAGCCGGCCTCGTCGACCAGGATGTCCAGCGCCAGCGTGGCGAGGTCGTCGGCGACCGGGTCGACCGGGCCTTTTTCCTGATAGACGATCTTCAGGTAGCTCTTGCAGGAGTCGCAGGTTTCGGCACGTACTGCACCGCTGCCCTGTGCGCCTTCGGCTTCAAGATAGCGGTAGCTGACGCCTTCGGTGGCGTCACAGGCGGTACATTTGACGCGCACCAGGTTCCATTCGGTATTGCACAGAGCGCAGTGGAGATAGCGCAGGTTCCCTACCTCGCCGCCACCGCGCACCACGCTCGCGACTGGCAGGAATCCACAGCAGGGGCATACCCCGGGTACGTCGAGTGCGGTGATTTCACCACCGCCAAGGCCTGCGGCGGCGCCGGTCCATAACACCTGCAGTGCGGCGGCGACATAGGGCAGCAGGGAGGCTTCCTCACCATAGAGCTCGGTGTGGAGCACGCGCTCGGCCAGCGCCTCGATGCGCTCGGCATCGTAGCCGGCGAGCCGCGCCAGGTCCTTCTGCGCGGCATCCGGGGCATGCTTGGCGATGGCGGTGGTGATAGCGGTGAGGCTCTCGCGCCAGGCATCCGGGCGCGGCCAGGACTGGGCCGGCAGCGGCGGCATGCGGTGTTCGCGGGCGACGCTCATTTGCGCGGCATCGGGCAGGCCCAGCGCGGGCAGTGACTGCAGGGCATCGTGCTGGGCGCGGCTGATGGCGCCGAGGAAGCGCAGCCAGTCGCCGAGGCTGTGGCCCTCGGCCAACTGATCGAAGCGCTGCGCGCGCCGGCTGAAAATCGTGGCGGCGTCGGGCGCGATGACGTGGGGCGGCTCGCTGCTCGACTTGATGGGGATGATGGGGGCTTGGGTGGATGCGCTCATGGTGAAGAGTCTATTCGATTGGGGACTACAAACGACCCGCGGGCCGAAGCCCGCGGGTCTGGTTGGCACTGAACAGCAGTACCGCTTATGACTTGCCGGTGACCTGGCGATACCAGGCGCGATGGTGCTGCTTGGCCCAGGCGCGGGTGACGGTGCCATAAACCATGGCACGCACCGTGCCGCGGACCCAGAGCGCAGCATAGACATGCACGAAGATCATCGCGATCATGATCGCGGCGATCGCGGCATGCACCACGGCGCCCAGTCGCACGGCATCCACCGGGAAGCTGAAGTAGGCCCGCCACAGCGCGATGCCAGAGACCAGCAGCAGCAGCATGCACAGCGCCATGGCCCAGAACATCATCTTCTGCCCGCCGTTGTACTTGCCCTGTTCCGGCATGTTGTGGTCGTTGCCATCGATCATCTCGCCGACCCGCGACAGCCATTCCTTGTCCGCCGGCGTCATCGCGTTGAGCGACTTGAAGCGGAAGAACATCACCAGGAAGGCCAGCGCCATGACGACGCCGATGAAGGGGTGCAGGATGCGCGCCCAGACACCGCCGCCGAAGAGCTGCGTCAACGGATAGAAGGCCGGATGGAAGAAGGCCAGGCCGGAGAGCGCCAGCAGGATGAAGCAGATGCCGACGAGCCAGTGGTTGGCCCGCTCCTGCGCGTCATAGCGCGTGAGGTCTTTCGGATTGCGCATCATTTTGCATCCTCCTTTTCGAGCTCGTCTTCCAGTTCCTTCGACACCTCGTTCGGCCCCTTCATCACGTAGTGGAACAGGCTGCCCAATGCGACGGCAGCCATCGCCACGGTGGCGACGGGCTTGGCGAGGCCCTTCCACAGCGATACCAGCGGACTGATGCCGGGATCGTTGGGCAGGCCCTTGTAGAGCTCCGGCCGGTCGGCGTGGTGCAGCACGTACATGACGTGCGTGCCGCCCACCCCTGCCGGGTCATAGAGCCCTGCCTTGTCGTAGCCGCGCGACTTGAGGTCGACCACGCGCTTCGCCGCGTAATCCTTCATCTGCTCCTTGGAGCCGAACTGGATCGCCCCGGTCGGGCAGACCTTGGCGCAGGCGGGAGCCTGTCCGACGGCCACCCGGTCGGAACACAGCGTGCACTTGTAGGCCTTGCTGTCTTCCTGCGAGATGCGCGGAATGTTGAAGGGGCAGCCGGTGACGCAGTAGCCGCAGCCGATGCAGTTTTCCTGGTGGAAATCGACGATGCCGTTGGCGTACTGGATGATGGCACCGGGGGCCGGGCAGGCCTTGAGGCAGCCCGGGTCGGCGCAATGCATGCAGCCATCCTTGCGGATCAGCCACTCCAGTTTGCCTTTCTCCTCGACTTCGGCGTAGCGCATCACGGTCCAGGACTTGGGCGTCAGGTCCGCCGGGTTGTCGTAAACCCCGACATTGCTGCCGACCTCGTCGCGGATGTCGTTCCACTCCATGCACGCCACCTGGCAGGCCTTGCAGCCTATGCAGGTGGAAACGTCGATCAGCTTGGCCACTTCCGTGGTCTGCCTCACACCGGGCGCCGGTGTGGTCGTCGCCGAGCGGCGGGCGATATCTAGCGATTGCAATGCCATGTCATATCTCCCTTAGATCTTCTCGATGTTGACCAGGAACGCCTTGAACTCCGGCGTCTGCGAATTGGCGTCACCCACGTACGGCGTCAGCGTATTGGTGATGAAGCCCGGCTTGGTAACCCCCTTGAACCCCCAATGGATGGGAATGCCCACGGTGTGCACCTTCTTGCCGTCGACCATCAGGGTGGGTATGCGCTTGGTGACCACCGCCACGGCCTTGATGAAGCCGCGGTTGCTGCGCACCTTGACCTTGTCGCCGTTGGCAATGCCCTTTTCCTTGGCCAGCTCCTCGCCGATCTCGACGAACTGTTCCGGCTGCAGGATGGCGTTCAGCTTCGAATGCTTGGTCCAGAAGTGGAAATGCTCGACGAGGCGGTAAGTAGTACAAACGTAGGGGAAGTCCTTGGCCTTGCCGAATACCTCCATGTCGTTCTTGTACACCCGTGCCGCCGGATTGCTGGTGACTTTGGGGTTGTCGGGGTGGAAGGGGTTTTTGTCGATCGGCGTCTCGAAGGGCTCGTAGTGCTCGGGGAAGGGCCCGTCGGCCATGCCCGGTGCGAACAGGCGTGCGACGCCTTCTCCGGTCATGATGAAGGGCATGACGTTCTCGTCCGGCGCCGCGTTCGGCCGCATGTCGGGAACGTCGTTGCCGGCCCACTTGTCGCCGGTCCACTTGATCACCGTGCGCTTGGCATCCCAGGGCTTGCCGGCCATGTCGCAGGAGGCGCGGTTGTATAGGATGCGCCGGTTGGCAGGCCAGGCGAAACCCCAGTTCAGCGTCTGGCCGAGGCCGGACGGATCGGAGTTGTCGCGCCTTGCCGTGAGGTTGCCCGCCTGCGACCACATGCCGCAATACAGCCAGTTGCCGCCGCTGGTCGAGCCGTCGTCGCGCATCTGGGCAAAGCTGGCCAACTGGTCCCCGGCTTTGACGATGACCTTGGTCTTGTCCTTGGGATCAAAGACGTCGCCCAGCGCCTTGCCGTTGATTTCCATGGCCAGCTCTTCGGGCAAGGGCTTGTTCGGATTGCGGTAGGGCCATGACATCTTGAGAATCGGATCCGGCAGCTTGCCACCGTCCTTGGCGTACATATCCCGCAACTTGACGAACAAGGTTGCCAGGATCTCCGAATCGTCCTTCGACTCGCCCGGACCATCGGCCGCCTTCCAGTGCCACTGTATGACGCGGCCGGAATTGGTGTAGCTGCCGGTCTGCTCGGCAAACAGGTTGGCGGGCAAACGGAACACTTCGGTCGGGACCTTGGACGGATCGACCTCGTTGAACTCGCCGTGCGGCTTCCAGAACTCCGAGGTGTCGGTGGCCAGCGGATCGATGACGACCAGATACTTGAGCTTGGCCAGCGCATCGCCCACTTTCTTCTTGTTCGACACCGAGGCCAGCGGGTTCCATCCCTGGCAAACAAAGCCATTGATCTTGCCCTGGTGCATCTTGTCGAACAGCGCCAGCGTGTCGTAGGCACCGTCTATCTTCGGCATCCAGTCGTAGGCGTAGTCGTTCTCCTTGGTCGCCGCATTGCCGTAGAAGGACTTCATCAGGCTGACGAAGAACTTGGAGTAGTTCTGCCAGTAGTTCATCTGGTTCGGACGCAACATCTTGGGCGTCCGCTTTTCGATGTAGGTCTTGAAGTCCGGTTCCTTCTCGTTGGGACAGCCCATGTAGCCGGGCAGGCTGGCACCGAACAGGCACATGTCGGTGATGCCCTGCACATTGGCGTGGCCGCGCAAGGCATTGATGCCGCCGCCCGCCATGCCCATATTGCCCAGCAGCAGCTGGATCATCGCCATGGTGCGGATGTTCTGCGAGCCATGCGAATGCTGCGTCCAGCCCAGCGCATACAGGATGGTCATGGTCTTGTTGGCCGCCGCGGTGTCGGCGATGTACTCGCAGACCTTGAGGAAGGACTCCTTCGGCGTGCCGGTGACCTTGCTCACCATGTCCGGCGTGTAGCGGCTGTAATGCTTCTTCATCAACTGGAACACGCAGTTCGGATCCTGCATGGTCTCGTCGAGCATTGCATACCCGTCCTTGCCCAACTGGTAGCTCCAGGTGGCCTTGTCGTAGTTGCGCTTCTCCGCGTTGTAGCCGGAGAAAAGGCCGCCATCGAACTTGAAGTCGGGATTGATCAGGTAAGCCGCATTGGTGTAGTTCTTGACGTACTCGTGGTGAATCTTGTCATTGGTCAGCAGGTAACTGATGACGCCGCCGAGGAAGGCGATGTCGCTGCCGGCCCGCACTGGCGCGTAATAGTCGGCGACCGCGGCCGAGCGCGTAAAGCGCGGGTCCACGACGATCAGCTTGGCCTTGCGTTCCTTCTTCGCTTCGATTGCCCACTTGAAACCGCATGGATGCGCTTCGGCGGCATTGCCGCCCATCACCATCACGAGGTCGGCATTCTTGATGTCGACCCAGTGATTGGTCATTGCGCCACGCCCAAATGTCGGACCCAGACTGGATACCGTGGGGGCGTGTCAAATGCGTGCTTGCGTGTCGAAGGCGAGCGTTCCCAGCCCGCGCAATACCTTGTGAGTGAGATAACCAGGTTCGTTCGCTGCGGCCGACGAGGCGAGGAAGCCGAAAGTGGTCCAGCGATTTACCGTCAGGCCATCCTTGTTCTTTTCGACGAAGTTGGCGTCGCGGTCGGCCTTCATGTGCTTGGCGATGCGCGTCAGCGCGTCGTCCCAGGAGATGCGCTTCCACTCGTTGCTGCCGGCTTCGCGCACTTCCGGCCACTTGAGCCGGTTGGGGCTCTTGACCATGTCGAGCAGGCCGGCGCCTTTGGGGCACAGCGTGCCGCGATTCACGGGATTATCCGGATCGCCCTCGATGTGGATGATGTCCGCTTTCGCGTTCTTGGACTTGTCGCCCGTGGTGTAGATCAGGACCCCGCAGCTCACCGAGCAGTAGGGACACATGTTGCGGGTTTCCGTGGCGTGGGCCAGCTTGTAGCTGCGCACCTCCGCCAGGGCCGATGTTGGCGAGAATCCCATCAGTGCGATGGATGACCCGCTCATACCGGCGCCGCAGATCTTGAAGAACTGCCGCCGTGACACTTGCATGGTTTGCCTCCTCCTTGTTTGTTTTCCGGCCCGTTCCGAGCAGCGGACCAGTAGCTCATTAACGCAATTTCTGCGCCAATAAGCAAGATATCGACTGGTCAATTACTTACCGCAACGCAGCAATCCGGGCTGGACAAAATGTCCATGTCGCTTCGACCCAACTGGGACAATTTGTCCTGCACCGCCGTGCCAATTGCCAAGCTCCGCGGAAATGACCATCATGGCAATCCAACAAGAAATACTGCAGGGGGAAAATTGGGATCCGTTCCAGCGGTAGCACCCGCCGAGCTTTCGCAATGGCAGCACCAGTCGGTGCTGGTGGTCGATGACGAGCCGGGCATGGTCAGTTTTCTGCATCGCTCGCTGGCCCTGCGTTGCGGCTGGGTGGCGACCGCCGGCAGCGTCGAAGATGCCGCCGACCTGCTCTCCCGGCGCCACTTCGACCTGATCGTGCTCGACATCGCCCTGCCCGGGCGCTCCGGCGTGGAATGGCTGCACCAGTTGCGCGAGCAGGGTTTCGCCGGCGACGTAGTGCTGATGACGGCCTATGCCGACCTGGAAACCGCGATCGACGCGCTGCGTGCCGGCGCCTCGGATTTCCTGCTCAAGCCTTTCTCCGTGGCGCAGATGCTCAACGCGGTGAAGCGCTGCTTCGAACGATCCTCGCTGCGGCGCGAGAACTTCGTGCTGCGCCGCGAACTCGACCAGCGCGACGACAGCGTGGAAGGCATGATCGGCAACTCGGCGCAGATCCATGACGTCTGCGCGCGCATCAAGCGCATCGCGCCGACGCCATCGACGGTGCTGATCCACGGCGAATCCGGCACCGGCAAGGAACTCGCGGCGCGCGCCCTGCATCGCATGAGCCCGCGCGGCAGCGGGAAAAATGCGGGCCCCTTCGTGCCGATCAACTGCGCCGCGATCGCCGAGGACCTGATCGAATCCGAACTGTTCGGCCACGTCAGGGGCGCCTTTACCGGCGCCGGAAGCGGGCGCGAGGGACTGTTCTACTACGCCCACGGCGGCACGCTGTTCCTCGACGAAATATCCGAGTTGCCGCTGCCGATGCAGGCCAAGCTGCTGCGTGTGCTGGAAGAACGCAAGCTGCGTCCTGTGGGATCGGAACAGGAAGTGCAGGTCGACGTGCGCGTGGTGGCCGCCACCAACCGCGACCTGGTCGCCGAGGTCGCCGCCGGGCGATTTCGCCCCGACCTCTATTACCGCCTGCAGGTGGTTGAAGTCGTCATGCCGCCCTTGCGCGACCGGATCGAGGACCTGCCCGACCTGGTGCACTACTTCATCGACCAGTTGTCGGCACGGCTCGGAGTTTCCCAGTTCGCCTGCGACGAGGCGGCGCTGGCGCGACTGTCGCGCTACAAATGGCCCGGCAATGTGCGCGAACTGAAGAACCTGATCGAACGTTCGCTGATACTTGGCTACTGCGCCGACGATTTCGCACCGGACGACGAAATCGCCGTGTCGCCAGCGCCGACTCCTGAATCCGGCGACGACGAATCGCTGGCTGCCGTCGAGCGGCGCCACATCCTCGGCGTACTGGAATCCTGCAAGGGCAACAAGTCCGAGGCGGCGCGACGCCTCGGCGTTTCGCGCAAGACGCTGGAACGCAAGTGCGCGGCCTGGGGGGTCTAGCGCCGCGCAGCCTCGCCGCACGCTTTCGCGGCTCGCTGCGCTTCAAGCTGCTCGCACTGGCGCTGGGCCCGCTGCTGCTGGCGGTACCGATCCTGGTCGGCATCCTCGCCGGCTGGGGCGCGGTGTACTACGACCGCCTGCTGATCACCAAGGTACAAAGCGACCTCGCGGTCGCCCACGGCTATTTCGACCAGGTCAAGCAAGGTGTCGGCCGCCGCATCGAAACCCTGGCGGGCTCCGAGCGGCTGGCGCGCGCCTTGCGCGAACAACCCGGGCCGGCGGCGCTGGGCGAACTGCTGCGCGAACTGCAACCGCAGTTGCAGGTGGATTTCCTGATCCTGCTCGACAGCAACGGCCGCGTGCGCGCCGCCAGCAGCGGCCCGGCGCTCGGGCGCGACTACAGCGAATGGCCGGTGACAAGGCGCGCGCTGGCCGGGCACGCCGAAACGGAGGTGGCCATCTTCGAACCCGGCTGGCTGACAGCAATCGACCCGACTCTCGCCGAAAAGGCCCGCACGCCGCTGATCGCCACACGCAACGCCCAGCCGACGCAGCGCAACGAGGAAACGCGCGGCATGGTGATGCACGCCGCGGCGCCGATCGCCTCATCCGCGCGCGAAGCCGGCGGCATCGCGGGCGTGCTGGTCGGCGGCCTGCTGCTGAACAAGAACCTCGACATCGTCGACCGCATCAACGAGATCGTCTATCCCGAAGGCTCGCTGCCCCTGGGCAGCGTCGGCACCGCGACGCTGTTCCTCGATGACGTGCGGATCGCCACCAACGTGCGGCTGTTCGAAAACGTGCGCGCCATCGGCACCCGCGTTTCTGCCGCGGTGCGGCACACGGCACTGGACCTCGGCCGCACCTGGCTGGATCGCGCTTTCGTGGTCAATGACTGGTACGTCTCGGCCTACGAACCGATAACCGACGCCAGCGGCAAGCGCATCGGCATGCTCTATGTCGGCTACCTCGAAGAACCCTTCCAGCGCGCACGCTGGGTCGCGCTGGCCGCCGTGGCCCTGCTTTTCGCGCTGACGGTGGCGGTGGCGGCACTGGTATCGCTGCGCCTGGCGCGTCACGTGTCGCAACCGGTGGAACGCATGCACTTCACCATGAACGAGATCGAGGCGGGACGCAGCGAGGCGCGAGTCGGCGCACGGTTGCCCGAGCTTGCCGACGAGGACGAACTGGCCGAACTGGCCGCCCATTTCGACCGCCTGCTCGACCGCCTCGCCGAGCAGACCGAAGCGCTGCAGCGCTGGGGCCGCGAACTCGACAGCAAGGTGGCCGAACGCACGCAGGAACTGGCGCTGGCCAACCAGACGCTGCGCTCGGCTCAGCAACGCCTGGTGATGTCGGAAAAGCTCGCCGCCATCGGCCAGCTTGCCGCCGGCGTGGCGCACGAGGTCAACAACCCGGTGGCGGTGATCCAGGGCAACCTCGACGTGCTGCGCGAAACGCTGGGCAACGCGGCCGAGCCAGTGATGGACGAAATCCGCCTGATCCAGGACCAGGTGTTCCGCATCCGCCTGATCGTGACCAAGTTGCTGCAATTCGCTCGGCCAGCGGAATACGCCGGCTATCTGGAGCCGGTGCCGCTCGACCAGGTGGTGCAGGACAGCCTGGTTCTGGTGGCGCACCAGATGAAGAAGACCAGCGTCGCCGTGGAGCAGGACCTGCGCGCCACGCGCCCGGTCAGCGTTAACCGCAACGAATTGCAGCAGGTGTTGATCAACCTGATCGTGAATGCGCTGCAGGCCATGCCGGAGGGCGGCACGCTGCGCCTGGCGAGCGGCGACCGCGAAGAGAACGGCATACGCGGCGGCTTCGTCGCAGTGGGCGACAGCGGCCCCGGCATCCTGCCCGCGGATCGCGAGCGCCTTTTTGATCCATTCTTTACGACCAAGACCAGCGACGGCACCGGCCTCGGGCTGTGGGTCAGCCTGGGACTGGTGCAGCGCTATGGCGGCCGCATCGGGGTGGATTGCCCACCCGGCGGCGGCTCCGTATTCACGGTATGGCTGCCGAACGAGACGGAAGCCAACCCGGTGGCCGGCTCAGGTACAGCCTGAGCCGAATGTTCAGCCGCCGGCAGCGAAGCGCTTGGTGATTTCCTCCGCCGGAATGTAGCCGCCGACGCGCTCGCCCCCGGCGAAGAAAATCGCCGGCGTACCGTTGATGCGCAGCTTGCCACCCAGTTGCGCAGACTTGTTGAGCCCGGCGACATCGCACTTGGCCGATGCGGCGGGCGGCGCCTTGCCTGCGGTCATCCAGTCGACCCAGGCCTTGGCCTTGTCCGGCGCACACCAGATCGCCTTCGATTTCTCGTAGGAATCGTCGCCCAGCACCGGCAGCAGGAAGGTGTACACGGTCACGTCCTTCAGCGTCAGCACATCCTTCGCCAGTTTCTTGCAATAGCCGCAATTGGGGTCTTCGAAAGTGACCATCACGTTCTTGCCGTTGCCGCGAACCTGCTTGAGCGCCAATTCCAGCGGCAGCGAGTTGAACTGCCGCTCGGCCGTAATGTTCCGGCCGGTCTTCATGTCGAGCAGGTTGCCGAAGATCAGGTAGGAGGCCTTGTCATCCACGTAGAAAATCTGGCTGTCCACGGTCACCTCCCAAAGGCCGGGCATGGGGGCCTTGACCAGCTTTTCGACCTTGCCCAGCTTGGCTTCGGCGGCCTTTCTCACATCGGACTCATCGGCAACAGCGGCAAAGGACACGCAGGCCAGGGTGGCCGCAAGCAGGGACAGTTTCATGGATTCTCCAGGGGAAATTATCAGGATGCCAGCGCGTAACGAACCAGCAAGTCTTTTACGACCGGCAATCCGTTGGTGAGGTTCAATCCAAAATTGCGCAGGCGGGCCAAGGATCCGGCGGCAGGGCCGAAAAGGTCGTGCAGGGTGTCCGTCACCGTTTGCAGGGTCACCACGTCCGACTTGCGCGCACGCTCGTAGCTGCGCAGCAGGGACAGGTCGCCGCAATCGATGTGGGCAGGTTTGTCGCAAAGCAGTGACGCCAGCGCCTGTGCATCCTGAAACCCCAGGTTGATGCCGTGCCCGGACAGCGGATGGATGGTATGCGCCGCATCGCCGATCAGTGCCAGGCGAGAGGAAACGGCCTGCGGTGCACGCATCAGGCGCAACGGGAAGCCCGCTTGTGCGGTTATCAGTTCCAGCGTGCCCAGTCGCCTGCCGCCGGCCTCGGCAACACGCTGGCACAAGGCGTCCGGTTCCATCGCAAGCAACTCGCGCCCGAGGTATTCCGGCGCCGACCAGACCATGGACATGCGATTGCCGGGAAGCGGCAACCAGGCCAGAACGCCCTCGCTGCAGCGAAACCACTGAAACGCCGTATCGCGATGCGGCAGTTCTGTGGCGAAATTCGCCACCACGCCGATCTGGTCGTAGGGGTCGAAGCGCGCATCCATGCCGGCTGCCGCGCGGGTCCAGGAATCGGCCCCGTCGGCGGCGACGACCAGGCGCGCGGCGAGTTTGCGGCCATCGTCGAGGGTCAGGTGTGCCGCATCCGGGGTAAACGCGAGGGCCTGCGGCCGCGCCGGGCAAAACAGGCCCAGATTGCCCTGGCGCTTGGCGGTTTCCCAAAGTTCGCGCTGCATCAGGGAGGATTCAATGATCCAGGCCAGTTCCGGCACGCCGCTGCCATAGGCGCTGAAATCCAGTCGCCCGCCGGCATCACCGTGAATTTCCATCGCCCGCACCGGCGACATGCGTGCGGGGTCCAGATGGCGCCAGGCCCCGACGTCGTCGAGAAAGCGTGCATTGGCCGGGCTGATGGCGTAAACGCGGGAATCCCATCCCTCCCCGAAAACCGGCGCCCTCCCCTCGACCAGGGCCACGGAAAGCGCCGCGCGGCGCAGTGCCGCGGCGAGCGAAAGGCCGGCCAAGCCGCCGCCCACAATAACGATATCGAATTCCATGGCGCGATTGTCGCCTACCGGACCTTGCCTTGACAAGGCAAGCGTGCGGCGAGGATAATTCCGCCCCTTTGCACGGTGATGTAGCTCAGCTGGTTAGAGCGACGGATTCATAATCCGTAGGTCGAGGGTTCAAGTCCCCCCATCACCACCAGTCATACCAAGCCCCCGCAGGTTTTTACGCCTCCGGGGGCTTTTCATTTGGCACGCTGGCGACATTGGGCCAGTTCGACCACCATCGCACCGGACTCTCCAAGTAGTAACACGTTCCCGCAACGGCAGTTCCTGACCGGTTTTGTCAGGATATAACTTTGGGCATATTTCATATTTGAAACAATGCATTGGACACTTGACAGGGGCTCAACCGAAGCGAAAAATGCGTCGCTGCAGGGATTGATCGTCACACCTGAGGCAGGCACTTCCGGAACGAACCAGCCGGCCCACAAGACCGATAAACCAAAGCCTCGCCCACGGGTTACACACCATGACCGCGCACACTTCAGTCACAGCCCCGGAAGACATTGCCACCCTTGCGGCCGATTCCGCAGAGCTTGATACGGTGAATGTAAAGTGCTTTTGCAGCCGCGATTATGGGAAATACATCAGTTGCTTCATCGAAACCGGAAAACCCGCGGCTTCGATTCTCGCCAAGGCGATGGGCGGCGACGTGATCGGTGAAAAGCTGGTCAATTTCATCGTCGCAATTCCACCCGAATTTGCCTGCAAGGGAAGGGACGAACGGCAGATGGTGACCAGCGGTCGGTGCCTGTGCCGGCGCGGCTATAGCAAGCAGCAATCCCGAATGGCGGCCTAATGTTCGGGTAGGGCATATACGATTAGGGTCTCCGCGCCAGTTTCCCTTTTCAAGCCCCGCCCGACGACATTCGCTGCGCCCCGGCTATTTCCTGCGGCGCGATTCGACGCTACCCATGTTGGGCGCCAACACCCCCGCGCCGGAAGCCAGCACGTCGCGTCGCTGTTCGCAGCGCCGTAACACCTCACGCTGCTGCACATCGCTATAGGCGATCCACCAGTCGCGCTCGTCCTGCGTGCGCTGGCAACCCCGACACAATCCGTTGGCAGGATCGATTTCGCAAACCTTGACGCAGGGCGAACGCACCGGCGTGGGCGTACGACTGTCAATCATTAGGGTCCTTTCCGGGGCGTCGTGTCCAATGCACCTGGGGAAGCGCCGGAAAGTGCGAGGTAGCCGCCATTCCGCGCATCGCGGCACCTATTTCTTCTGCGCCTTCGCCTTGCGGCAGCCGACCTGCCTGGCCTTGTCGTTGGCGAAGTATTCGAGTCCGGCGGCGCATGCCATGGGTTTGGCCGGAGCTGCGGCGCCCTTGCCACCCTTGCAGGTGAAGTCCCCGGCTTTGCCGGCCTTGCCCTGCATCTTGAAGCCGTCGGGACAGGCTGCGGCAACGGGTTTGGCGGCTGCGGGTTTGGCGGCCGCCGGATCGGCATCGACGACCAGCTTGGCGGTTGCGGTGCCGACACAGGGGAAGTGGCTCGTGATCTTCCTGCCTTCGGCCTTGATGCTGTAGGTGCCGGCCTTGGCAAAGGTCTTCGCAATGGTGACGGGGAACTTGCCTTCCTTGCCGTCGATCTTGACCTGGCGCGATTCGCTGCCGTCGTCGAAATGCACCACCATGCCGCAAAAGGCCGGCGCCTCGCCTTCGGCCGAAATGGTGATCTTCACTTCCTGTCCCGCGCGTGCCGGGTTCGGATCGGCCTTGACCGCGCCGATGCCGCTTTGCTGGGCGAAAGCGAAGGTAGAGGCCACTGTCAGGAAAATACTCAATGGGGTTTTCATGGGCTGGCTCCTTGGTCTGATAATCTGCGCAATCTAACCCATTTTTTCAGAACGGGAAATCGGCATGAAGGTACTGCGCATCATAGGCATCGGCGTCGGCATCCTTGTCGCGCTGGTCGCGGCCGGTATCGGCCTGCTCCATGCATTGTTCGACGGCGAGAAGATCAAGGCCGAATTGACGCGCGTCACAATGGAACAGACGCAACGCAAGCTCGACATCGCCGGGCAGGTGGAACTCGCGGTCTGGCCTGAAGTGAGCATCCGGCTTGGCCGCGTCAGCCTGACCGAACCAGGCGGCAAGGAGGGGTTCGCCGCGCTTGATTCGGCGCGCGTGGCGGTGGCGGTGCTGCCGCTTTTGTCGAAACATGTCCAGGTACGGCGCATCGAGGTCACCGGCCTCAAGGCTACGCTGGTGAAAAAGAAGGACGGTACGCTCAACATCGGCGACCTGGTTGGCAGCGACAAACCGGCTGTCGACCAGCCTGCCCCGAAAGTCGGCGCCGGCGCCACGGCGAGTTCGCCAGTTCAACTCGACATCGCGGGCATCAGGATCGCCAACGCGCAACTGACCTGGCGTGATGAAAAAGCAGGCAGCACGACATCACTGTCCAACCTCGACATCGGAAGCGGCCGCATAGTCGCCGACGGAGCGAAGCAGACCCTGGCGGTTGACGCTCTGTCGATCGCGGCAAAAGGCAAGACTGGCGCCGATGCCTTCGAGCTGAAACTTGAAGTACCGAAACTGCTGGTCTCGCCGGACAAGTCCGGCGGCGAAACGCTGCGCCTTTCCGCCACGCTGGCCGGCAGCGGCCGCAACGTCGTCGCGAAGCTCCTGCTCTCGGGTGTCGAAGGCAATGCAAAGACACTGAAGATCGGCAAGCTCGCGCTTGACCTCGACGCCACAGCGGGTGAAACGACAGTCAGGGGCCGGCTCGAATCGCCTGTGGCGGCCGACCTTGCGGCGCAGACTCTGGCGCTGGAGAACCTTGCCGGCAAGATCGAGATTGCCAGCCCGCAGATGCCGATGAAGCAGCTTTCACTGCCGATCGCCGGCAAGCTGCGCACCGATCTGGCAAAGCAGAACGCCGTACTGGAACTCGGTACGAAATTCGACGAATCCAAGATAGGGCTCAAGCTCGACGTGGCGAAGTTCGCGCCGCTGGCGCTGGGGTTCGACCTCGACATCGACCAGCTCAATATCGACAAGTATCTGCCGCCTTCCAGCGCCACGCCGGAGAATGCACCCAGGGAGGACAAGCTGGATTTCTCCGGGCTGAAGGGTCATGACGTGCACGGCAAGCTCCGCATCGGCGCGCTGCAGGCCTCGAAACTCAAGCTGGCGAAACTCAATGCGACGGTCCGGCTCGCCGGCGGCCGGCTCGAGGTTGCGCCGCTCGGCATGAATCTTTACGAAGGCACGGCAAACGGCAGCCTTTCGCTAAACGCCAACGGCAACCAGCTCGCGCTCAAGCAAAACCTCGCCGGCATCAGCATCAATCCGCTGATGAAGGACCTCGCCGACAAGGACCTGCTCGAAGGCCGCGGCAATGTCGCGCTCGACGTCAGCAGCCGCGGCGAAAGCGTCGCGGCAATCAAGAAGGCACTGGGGGGCAGCGCATCACTGAGCCTGAAGGACGGTGCGATCAAGGGCATCAACCTGGCTCAGAGCCTGCGTGACATCAAGGGCAGGCTCGGCGCCAAACAGGATGCGACGCAACAGGCCCGAGCCAGCGACAAGACCGACTTTTCCGAACTCACCGCCACGTTCAGGATCGCCAACGGGGTCGCGCACAACGACGATCTTTCGATGAAGTCACCCTTCCTGCGGCTGTCGGGCGCCGGCGACATCGACATCGGCGCCGGGCAGATGAACTATGTGGCAAAGACCAGCGTCGTCGCCAACAGTGCCGGCCAGGGCGGCAAGGATCTGGAGCACCTCAAGGGACTTACCGTGCCGGTACGCATCAGCGGTCCTTTCGAAAGCCTGTCGTACCGGCTTGAACTGGGCAACCTGATCGCGGATGCGGCGAAAGCCAAAGTCGAGGAAAAAAAGGAAGAGGTCAAGGCCAGGGTCGAAGAAAAGGCCAGGGACAAGCTCAAGGGACTGTTCGGCAGGTAACGGCCGGGGTATTTGCGGCGCTCGACTACGTAGATACCGCAGCTGGCAGCGTAATTCACGGATCAACCGATGGCGCCGTTTTTGAGACTATCAGGCTGGGCAGGAGTGCTTTGACATTCCGGCCCGGGGGGAGTCACAACAGCGACACGCCGATGTCGCGCACAGTAGGGGTTCGTCCGGCGGACGACAAAATGGAGCGGGTGCTGACGATGATGCGATTGACCATTCCCGGCGTCCGGCCGCGCGAAGCCCGCGCTTCGTCCGAGCCGGGTCGGTGTCGGGTCCGGCTTGCCATGCGCTGCAATACAGCCGGGGGGTAGATGTCGGCAAGACAAGACAATCGGCGCGCAACTGCGTCGGAGGGCAATCCATCCAGCGAGTCGGCGCTCGGCTTGCGCTCGATCGGCGCAAAGCTGACCCTGGCGATCTGCCTCGCCATCGCCCTGGGCTTTGGCGGCGTGGTGTTCTTCTACGCCAAACAGCAGGAGAAGAACATCCTGCTGCAGAACGAGCGCTCGATCCAGCAGGTACTGAACAGCGTCAACGAGGGGCTGCAGACCGTCATGATCACCGGGTCGGCGGACGTGGCGGAGCTCTATGCGGATCGGCTGAAGGGAGTCAAGGACATCGACGACTTTCGCATCCTGCGCACCAACGGCCTCGAAGCCTTCCGCGACAATGAAACCATCCGCAAGGTGAATGAATACCGGCAGGAAGCAGATTTCGAACTGCGCCCCGCAGAGACCCAGGTCCGCGTCTTTGCCGCCGACAACGCGAACCTGCAACAGGCGATCCGCACGCAACAGTTCGTCTATTACTACGACACCCAGCACGATGACGACCACCTGACCTTCCTGCTGCCGATCAAGAGCACCAAAAAGTGCCATCGTTGCCACGGCAAGGATCGCGAAGTGCTCGGCGTGCTCGAATTGCGCTCCTCGTTGGCCAGCGTGCGGCAGGAAGTACGACAGACCTGGTCGCAGTCGCTGATGGTGCTGGCGATCGCTCTGGTTGCGGTGCTGCTGGTGGCGACCGCGGTGCTGCGGCGCTACATCATCCGCCCGATCGAGATCGTGTCGACGGCCATGGCCAAGGTGGCGTCGGGCGACCTCGACCAGAACATCCCGGTCATGGGGCGCGACGAGCTGTCGTTGATGGCGACATCATTCAACAAGATGACAGCGGAACTGCGCGAGCGCTATGCCGGCTTCAATTCCGAGCACAACAAGCTCGAGACCATCCTGATGGGGACCGACGAAGGGATCGTCGTCACCGACGGCTCCGGCGCGGTGGCGCTGGTCAATCCGGCAGCGACGAAACTGCTCGACAAACCCGCCGAAACCATCATCCAGGAGGGTTTCCTGCGCCTGCTGGATGATCCGCAGCGCATGGAGCGTTCCCTGGAGAATTCCGGAAACGGGGGCGCGACCGACGTGTTCCTCTACCGCCAGCGCTTCCTCACGATCAATGCCTCGACCCTGCGCGCCGCCGATGGTCGCATGCTCGGCCATGCCGCCATCATCCGCGACATGACGAAGGAAAAGCGCCTGGAGCAGATGCTGCGTGAACTCTCGAACACCGATGCACTGACGGGCCTGGCCAACCGGCGCGCCCTCGACGACACATTGGCGCGCGAGTTTGGTCTGGCCCGCGAACAGGGTCGCGACCTGGCCTTGCTGATGTTCGACATCGACCACTTCAAGAAATTCAACGATACCTACGGCCATGACCAGGGCGACCGGGTGCTCAAGGCGTTTGCCGCCACTGTTCGCTCTTATGTCCGCGACGTGCTCGATACCGTTTGCCGCTACGGCGGCGAGGAGTTCATGGTGATCGCGCGCGAAACTTCGCAGGAAGGCGGAATCATCCTCGCCGAGCGCATCCGCGAAGGCGTCGAAGCCATGGTCGTCGATGGTTTGCGCGTAACGACCAGCATCGGCGTCGCCGGCATCCGCGAGACCGGGGCCGCGACCGGCGGCGAACTGATAGAGCGCGCCGATTCCGCGCTCTACGAAGCCAAGCGCGGCGGCCGCAACCGCGTCGTTGCGGCGACAACAGGGGATGCGGCGTGATCCACTTCAAGCATATCGGTCATCGGTTGCTCGCGGCGGTGGGCGGCATCGTCATCCTCGGCATCGCCGCCATCGCCGTCACCTATGCGATGCGCCAGGAAGCCTCGTCGATCCAGCAGGCCGAGAGCGCCCTGGGCAAAGTCACGGACTCCGTCGGCGAGGGCTTGAAGGCCCTGATGATGGGCGGGCATGCCAAGGCGGCGCCCGATTTTGCCAGCCGGCTCAACAATGTGCCGAACGTGATCGATTACCGCATCGTCCGCATCGACGGAATGCAGGCCTTCATCGACAATACGACCGTGCTGAAGGTCAACGAACGCCTGGGCGAGTTCGAATTCACCGGCCGCAAGAACGACCCGCCGCCACAACGCGCGATTTCCGGCGACGATCCAGGCTTGGAACGCATGCGGCAGACCGGCAAGCGAGTCTTCTCCTATCGCACCCTGCCCGGCGGCGAGCGCCTGGTCACGGTGTTCAGCCCGATCCATGCCGCCGCGGCCTGCCAGAAATGCCACGGCGAGGACGAGACCCTGCGCGGCGCAATCACGCTGACGGCATCCATGAAGGAGATCGACAGCGACGTCGAACGAACCTGGCGCCTGTCGGTACTGGTGATCGTCGCCGCGCTGGCCGCAATCGTCGCGCTGATCTACTGGTTCGCCCATCGCACCGTGGTGTCGCGCATCGTCGAGTTTCTCGGTGCGATGGAAACCGCCGCGGTGGGCGACATGTCGGTGCGCCTCAGGGCCGGCGGCCGCGACGAGTTGGGTCGCATGGCGCGCTCGTTCAACCACATGAACGAGGAGCTGTTCGCGATATACGGCAGCCTCCGCGAGGAGCGCAACAAGCTGAATACGATCATTCATGGCGCCACATCCGGCATCGTGGTTACCGATGCACTGCAGAAAGTGGTACTCGTCAATCGGGCAGCAGAGGAAATCCTCGGCAGGAATGAAGCGGATATCATCGCGCGGGGATTCCTCCACCTGTTCGACGATCCGGCCTGGATGGAAGCGCGCATCGCCGACGCCGCGAAAGGGCAGTCGGCCACGCTGCTGGAATGGAAGGGCAAGGTGCTATCGATCCAGGCATCGACGATTCGCCATGGCGACGGCGCCATCATCGGCTCGGCGGCGCTGATCCGCGACATCACCGAAGAGCACCGCCTCGAAACGGAGCTGAAGCAGCAATCGATCACCGACGCCCTGACCGGCCTGCACAACCGGCGACATCTGGACGAAGTACTGATTACGGAATACAAGCGCTGGCAGCGTTACGCCCAGCCGCTATCGGTAATGATGGTCGACGTCGACCATTTCAAGAAATTCAACGACACGCACGGCCACGACTGTGGCGACCGCGTTTTGGCCGCGATCGGCGCCGTGCTCAGGAGTCTCGCCGCGCCCGCGCTGATCCCGTGCCGCTATGGCGGCGAGGAAATGCTGGTGATCATGCCCGGCATCCTCGAAGCGCAGGCCATGGCGTTCGCCGAGACCGTACGCCTGCGGATTTCCGAACTGGTCATCGACGGGCTACAGGTCACGGTCAGCATTGGCGTCGCCGGCCAACCCGGCCACGAGGCCGTCGATGGCGAAGCGCTGGTCAAACTGGCCGACGAGGCTCTGTATGACGCCAAGGAGAACGGCCGCAACCAGGTGCGCCGACCGCTCCCGGGCGCCTGACCATCAGCGCATGCGGTGGTAGTAGGTGATGCCGAGGAAGGCCGCGTTCTGCCGTTCCGGCAGGGTCACCGTGGTGCCATCGGAGTAGGTCCAGCCCTGCCAGGTCCAGTCGTTGGTGCGCATGCGATCGATGATGATTTCGCCGCGAATCCCGGAATGGCGGTCGAGCGCATGGTCGGCGTGCAGCTTGAGCGTCAAGTGGCGATAAACGTAGTCGGGCAGGGATGTCGGGGTCAGGGCATCGGTGCCGCTGCCGCCCGTGCGCTGCAAGCCGTGGCGGGCAGCGTCCGCCGCAATGCTGAGGTCGGCGCCGAGTTCCAGGTTGGCCTTGGGCCTGCCCTTGAGGCCAAACCCCAGCGCCGTCGTCGTATTGCGCACGCTGGCCTGCCAGAGCACGTTGTCGCCCACTGTAGCCGGATTGATGTCGCTGCGCGTTGCCTGCTCGACCAGTATCCGTTCCTGCGACAACCATGCATGCGTCTGCCATTTCGAACTGATCTGGTAGGCGGCGTCGGCCGAAAACAGCAGGGTGTCGCCCTTGCGCGGACCGAGGTTGCGGCCCGAGTAACGGTCGCTGCCGAGGTCGCCGCGAAACTGCAGCGACCAGTCCTCGTCGGGGATCCAGTCGGCGGAGAGGCGCAGCTTGTCGCGCTGGCGATCGGCCCAGATGAGAGAGTTGAGCTGGTTGGTCGCCTGCGAATAGGTATCCGGCACATACTCCGAACCGCCGCGATAGCCATGGATGAAGGCGAGTCCGCCATTCAGGGTCTCCGACAGCATGCGCTTGATTTCCACGCGTGCCTGGGTCTCGTCCGTGCGTTCGCGATAGGCGATGCGCCGGTACTGGAACGGCACATTGCGCCGGATCTGCTCGTGCTCCAGGCCGGCAACCAAACGGTAGCCGTCGTCCAGCTGGTAGCCGGCCTCCAGCATGCCCTTGAGCTGCTTCAGCGAACGCGGAATGTTGAACCCGGTGATGCCGGCGGTCGCCAGGCTGGTAGTCGCCGTCGGCACCGCCGGAGTCAGGTACTGGGCGACGCGGCTCTGGTCGTCGCGATCCTCGAAGCGCAACTGGGCGCTGAGGTCGAGCCGGTCGGCCGGTCGCAGCGTCAGGTCGGCGTAGGCCAGCGTGGTCACCTCGCGCCCGCCGGGAGAAGTCTCGCGGTTTCCGGCCAGGGTGGGCGGCGTGACGAACACGCTGTCCTGTTTGGCGATCGAGCGCGACAACTTGAAGGTACTGCGGCCCGTCTCGCCGAAGTTGTAGCCGCCGGAAAGGTGGAACTTGTGCGCCTGGTTCGAGGGTGGGGCCGCGGTGGGGGAAAACGTTGCTATCCCGCCCGCGATGTCGATGCGCGGCAGCTTGTTCTGGAATGATGAACCGCTGTAGCCGCCCGTCAGTTGCAGCGTCTTGTCGGCGTAGCTGGCGGTCAGCTCCCACTGCCGCGTCACGCGATCGATCGCCTCGGTGAGGAAATTGATCGTGCCCGGCGTGCCCTGTCCGTAGGCGCGATCGCCGCTGCGTTCATCCTGCTTGAAACTTGCGCGCAGCTCGAGCCCGCCGATGACGAACTTGCGGAAGCCGGCGGCGAAACTGTCATGCGCGACACCGAGGTCGATAGTGCGCTTCGGAGCTGCCGCACTGACGGTGAGGGAAGCCGTGCCGACCCCTGCCAGGCCCGTATTGAAGACACGTGGGTCGCGGAACCTGTAGTGCCCCGTATCGAGGTAATACGCCCAGTCGCCCTGTTGTTGGTGTTCCAGTCGCAACTGCCGGTTATCGAGGCCCAGGTTGTTGCCTTTCAGCCGAAACCATGTGCCCGTTGCATCGTCGCGCCGAACAAGGTTCAGATTTAGCAACCCGTAGGCCGATTCGCTGTTCAAGCCACTGTAGGCGCCGAAGCGGCGCGCATCGCCGGACACCATGCCGACACCTACGTCGATGCGGGTATCCGGCGTTGCCAGGTCCATCCGCAATTCGTTGGCTATTTTTTCGTAATCCTGCGCCAACAGGCTGCCGCTCGCCAGGCCGGAAACCAGCACGGCGGTGAATTGCAGGAGGGGGCGGGTGTAGGCTCGGCTCATCGCGTTTTCCCCGTATTCAGCGCCGGAAGCGGGTCGAGTTGGGGGCATTGGCGGGGTGGCTGCCGCCATGGATATTGGTGTGGCAGTTCAGGCAGCCCCGCGCCTGGGTCAGGGCACTGCTGCCAGGCGCATTGGTCTTGGCGTTGTTGAGGCCGGGAAAATTGCCGCGATGGTTTGCCGGTTCGTGGCATTGCTGGCAAAGAAACGGCGGGCGCAGCTTGAGCAGGCCGGCGACCGTCGAACCATGGGGGTTGTGGCACAGGGAGCAATCCTGGCGCACCGCCGGATGGCTCCACAGGAAGGGACCGCGATAATCCATGTGGCAGGTGTAGCAGGTGTCGTTCACGCTGTCCTTGACCATCATTTTCGGCCCCGCCGATCCGTGCGGGTTGTGGCAGTCGATGCAGACCATGGTGCCCTCGACAATCGGATGGCGATAGGGACGGTTGATCTGGGCGCGCTTTTCCGCATGGCAGGAAATGCACATGGCGACCACCGTTGCGCGCGTGGTGGCCCGGTCGCTTGCGGCGTGGATCTGGTGGCAGTTGCTGCAGACCATGTCGCGCCGGGAATGCGTGCCGCTGGCCCAGTGCATCAGCTTGTCGCCTTCGTGGCAGCCCAGGCAGGTCTTGTTGTGGGCCTTGGGATCAGCAACAGCCTTTTTGCCGTAGGGGCGCTCCGGCAGGGGGCGCTCGGTACCGACCTGCTTCAGGTGCGTCTCGCTTTCGCCATGACAGGCGACACAGGTCGGCGTGCGGGAATCTGCCACCGTGCCATGCTTGGTGCGACCGATGGGCAGCACCGGATAGGCCTCGATCTCGTCATCGCTGACATCGTTGTGGCAACGCGTACAACGTGCGTCGCCGGTACGCAGGATATCCTTGGCCTCGCTCTTGCCCGACTTGCTGGATGCCGCTGCGGTGACGGCCGGCGCCTGGACGAGTGCGGCCACCGCGAGCGCGCAGGCGAGGAACCGGGGCAGGGCGAACCAGGCCTGCCGCAGGCCCATCGGAAACAAGGGCGCGTTCACTGCGACAGTATCCAGCGCAACAGGTTGTAGATCTCGGCGCTCTTTTTCGACTTCACGATTTGGTGATCCTCCTCTTCGCCGTCGATCTTGACCTTGGGAGCAGTCGTGACGTGCGTGTACAACGTTTTTTCGGCATCCGGCTTGCCCCGGTACTTCTTCGCGACTTCGCGGTACGGTGGTCCTTCCTTCTTGACATCCACCGAATGACACTTGAGGCAATTGCTCTTCTTCGCCAGTTCGAGCGCCGCTTCCTCGTCTACTGCGGCACGTCCGTTAACGGACACCAGCAACGCTACGATCCCGACGCACGCGGCAGACCAGTCGAGCCGCATCCGGGCTGCCTTCCGTGGTTGTTCGCTTCGCATGCCGAAACCCGAGAATATCACCTTCGCTCTATCCCTCGCCAAGTGAAACAAGCCCGGATTGCGCCTTCGCCTCGGCGCCTTGCGGGCAGGAGAGATACTATTCGGTCTACGTCACCGGTAGGAAAATCTTGAGGATAGGCATCGACCTCGGCGGCACCAAAATCGAAATAGTCGCCCTGGGCAACCGTGGCGACGTCTTGCTGCGCGAGCGCGCCGCAACGCCTCAGGGCGATTACCTGGCTACCGTGATGGCGGTCGCCGGACTGGTCGCGGCGGCGGAACAGAAAGTTATGTCCCTGGGCGCTGGCGGCACGGTGGGCATCGGCATCCCGGGCGCCGAATCGCGCACCAGCGGCCTGATCAAGAATGCCAACTCGACCTGCCTGATCGGCAAACCCCTCAAGCGCGACCTGGAACAGGCGCTAAAGCGTGAAGTACGCATCGCCAACGACGCCAACTGCTTTGCCCTTTCCGAGGCGGTGGACGGCGCCGGAATAAATGCGCCCGTTGTGTTCGGCGTGATCCTCGGCACCGGCGTTGGCGGCGGCATCGTGATCGACGGCAAGGTGCTGACCGGCGCCAACGCCATCGCTGGCGAATGGGGCCACAACCCGATGCCGGGCGAACACCACAAGGATGTCTGCTATTGCGGGCGCAAGGGTTGCATCGAGCTCTACCTTTCCGGACCTGGCATGAGCGCCGACCATCGCCGTGTCACCGGCGCCGACTTTTCGGCGGTCCGGATTGCAGATCGCGCCGCAAACGGCGACGCGCTCTGCGAAGCGACCCTGCAACGCTACGAAGCGCGCCTCGCCCGGGCGCTGGCCCAAGTCATCAACATCCTCGACCCGGACGTGATCGTGCTCGGCGGCGGCCTCTCCAACATCGACCGGCTGTACGAAAACGTGCCGCGACTGTGGGGCGAACACGTTTTTTCGGACCGGGTGGCGACGAAGTTGCTCAAGCACCGCCACGGCGACTCTTCCGGCGTGCGCGGCGCGGCTTGGCTATGGAACTGATCGCGCCCGTCATCGTCGGCGGCATCTTCACCGGCCGCGTCGGCATGCTGCCCGGTGAAAGCCGGGGCAGCGCGATCGCCAAGGACTCCCGGTCCGGGCCCTGCCTGGTCGGACTCGACGGAATCGAAGGTGACGAGCACGCCGACCCACGCGCCCATGGCGGCGACGAGAAGGCGGTACACCTCTTCCCCGTCGAGCATCACGAGGCCCTGGCGCGCGCCTTTCCCGAGGCGCGCCACCTGGAGCCCGGAGGACTAGGCGAGAACCTGTCGACACGCGGCATCACCGAAGACATCGCCTGCATCGGCGACGTCTTCGCACTGGGTACGGCCCGGCTGCAAATCGGCCAGCCGCGCACCCCCTGCTGGAAGATCGATGCCCGTTGCGGCGTCGAGGGCGTCGCCGCGCACGTCGCCGAGCATGGCATCGCCGGCTGGTACTTCCGCGTGCTGGCGGCCGGCGAGTGCACTGCCGGCGATGCGCTGATCCACCTCGAACGACCGCAAGGCGCCATCAGCCTGGCGCGCTTCAATCGCAGCCTGCGGGCGCAGCGCCCCGCGCTGCAGGCGCTCGACCTGCTGGCCAGCGCGCCGGGGCTGGCACCGGAATGGGTGCGCAAGATCCGCGACCGCATGGCATGGCTGCAAAACCACGGAGACAGCCCTTGAACCTCTGGCTGCGCATTTTCCTGCCCTTCGCCACCGGCTATTACTTCTCCTATTTCCTGCGCAACGTCAATGCCGTGATCGCGCCGGAACTGACGCGCGAACTCGGCGTCTCCGCCGCCGACCTGGGCCTGCTGACCAGCGCCTACCTGCTGGCCTTCGGCGCGGTGCAACTGCCGCTGGGACTGGCGCTCGACCGCTACGGCGCGCGCCGCGTCGAAGCGGCGCTGCTGCTGATCGCCGCCGCAGGTTGCGGCCTGTTCGCGGCCGGCGAATCACTGGCGCAACTGGCAGTGGCGCGGGCACTGATCGGGCTGGGGGTTTCGGCGTGCCTGATGGCCTCCTTCAAGTCATTCAGCCAATGGTTCGGGACCGAGCGCCAGGCTTCGCTCAATGCCGCGATCATGGCCGCAGGCGGCCTCGGCGCGCTGACCGCCTCGACGCCGCTGGCCTGGGCAATTCCGCAGTATGGCTGGCGCGCGGTGTTCACGGCCCTGGCGGCGGCCGGCCTGGCGGTCGCAATTGCGATTTATTGCACACCCGAAAAGCCCGGGAGCGGCAAATCCGAACCATTGCGCAGCCAGGTCGCCGGCCTGGTCCAGGTACTCACCAGCCGCGCCTTCTGGCGCTATGCGCCGCAGTCGACCCTGATCATCGGCGGCTTCCTCGCCCTGCAAGGCCTGTGGGCGGTACCCTGGTTGATGAACTTTTCCGGCTTGCCGCGTGAAGCGGCGGCCCACCACCTGCTGCTGATGGGCAGCGGCATGTTGGCCGGCTTTCTCGGCATCGCCTTCGGTGTCGCGCCCTTGACGCGACGCGGCATCGGTCCGGGCCGGCTGCTGGCGGTGGGCATGGGGCTGGGCCTGTTCGCCACGCTGCTGATCGTGCTCGGCATCGGCCCGAGCGAACCTGCCTGGCTGATCTTCGGCCTGGTCTTCTCGGTCGGCAACCTGGCCTATGCGCTGCTCCAGGCCAGTTTCAGCCCAAGCCTGGCCGGCCGCGTGAATACCGCGCTGAACCTGATGGTCTTCGTCGGCGCCTTCGGCATCCAGTGGGGCTTCGGCGCCGTGGTCGATGCCTTGCAAGCCGCAGGCCATGCGCAGCGAAGCGCCTACCAGTTCACGTTCGGCGGACTGCTCGCGCTGCAATTCGCGAGTTGGCTCTGGTTCCTCAGGAAAACCTAGAACTCCAGCGGGTCCACGTCCAGGTGCCAGCGCAGGCCGGCAGGCATCTTCAGGGCGTAGAGTCTTTCCATCCATGCCGCAAGGAACGCCTGCAGTGCGGGGCGACTCGTCGATTCGACCAGCAGTTGCCCGCGTTCCAACGTCATAAGGCGCTGCATGCGCATCGGCACCGGATCGTAGAGCGTGATGCCGCTGGCGATGTCGGCGGCGGCGCTGCGGGCCGCGGCGAGGAAGGCCAGCGCCTGTTCCATGGCGCGCGCCTCGGCGCGCAGCATGGCCTGGAAGCTGAAGGGCGGAAAGCCGGCGATGCGGCGCTCGTCGAGCTGGGTGCGGGCGAAACGCAGGTAGTCGTGGTCGATCAGCGCCTGGTACAGCGGATGGTCGGGATACTCGGTCTGGATCAGCACTTCGCCGGGCAGCGCGGCGCGCCCGCTGCGGCCGCCGACCTGCATCATCTGGGCGAACAGCCGTTCCGGCGCGCGAAAGTCGGCGGCAAACAGGGCGGCATCGGCACCGACCGCGCCAACCAGGGTGAGCAGCGGAAAATCATGGCCCTTGGCCAGCATCTGGGTGCCGACCAGGATGTCGGCGCCACCGGCGTGGATGGTCGCCAGCAGCGCCTGCCATTTCTTCGGCGTACTCGCCGAGTCGCGGTCGATGCGCAGCACGCGGGCCTCGGGAAAGCGCTCGGCGAGCATGGCTTCGAGGCGCTGCGTGCCGCGCCCGAAGGCCATCAGGTCGACGTTGCCGCAATCGGGGCAGGCGCGCGGCACGCGCGTCTCGAAGCCGCAGTGGTGGCAGCGCAGGCGCTGGTCGGCCAGGTGCAGCACGAGGTTGGCCGCGCAGCGCTGGCAGCGCGAAACCCAGCCGCAGGGCGGGCAGGCCATGACTGGCGCATAGCCGCGCCGGTTGAGGAAGACCAGGCTTTGCTCGCCGCGCTCCAGGCGGTTTTGCAGGCCGGCGAGCAGCGCGGCGGAGAGGCCTTCCTGCAACTTCTCGCGCCGCGTGTCGATGATGCGCACCGCCGGCATCGATTCGGCCACGGCACGCTCGGGCAATTCGAGCATGACGTAGCGGCCAGTGCTGGCGTGATGGAAGGTTTCCAGCGACGGCGTCGCCGAACCGAGCACGATGGGTATGTTCAATTGATGCGCGCGCCAGATCGCCACGTCGCGCGCCGAATAGCGCAGGCCTTCCTGCTGCTTGAACGAGGCGTCGTGCTCCTCGTCGACCACGATCAGGCGCAGGCGAGGCATCGGCATGAAGATCGAAAGCCGGGTGCCGAGCACGATGTCGGCCCGCCCGCCGAGCGCATCGAGAAAGCCGCGCGCGCGCGCTGCATCGGCCATGCCGCTGTTGGCGCAGACCACATCCGCCCCTGGAAAACGCGCGGCGACACGGCCTTCGAGTTGTGGCGTCAGCGCAATCTCGGGCACCAGCATCAGGGCCTGGCCGCCACGCGCGAGCACCGCGTCGATGGCACGCAGATACACCTCGGTCTTGCCGCTGCCGGTGACGCCATGCAACAGGAAACAGGCGAACCCGCGAGGCGCGTCGATGGCCGCGACGGCCGCCGCTTGGGCAGCCAGGAGCGGCGGCAGCACGACTGCGGAGTTTATGTCCCTGGCACCTGCGCCTGGGACGGTAGCCCTTGAAGTCGGCGCCGGCGACACGGCAGCCACCTTCGTCATGCGCGGCAGTTTTCCGCGCCGCAACATGGGCGGAAGCGCAAACGAGGTGACTTCGCCGAGCGGAGTCTGGTAGTAACGCGCGCAGAATTCGCAAAGTTCTCGCCAGTCGGCGGGCAGCGCCGGCATATCGCGCAGGATCGCGGTCACCGTCTTCAGTTTCGAGTCGGGCTGCTCGCTGGCCTGCGCCAGCGAAATGATCACTCCGGTACGCGAAGCCGTGCCGAATGGGACGGTGACACGCCGTCCGATATCACTTTCGTCTGAATCCGGCGCAAGGTAGTCGAACAGCTTCGGCAAGGGCAGATCGAGGGCTACGCGAACGATGTTCATGCCGGTTCAGTTGCTTGCCCGTCAATGCTCGACAAAGTATCGAAACCCGCCTTCAACACCTTGCTGCAAAAGGTAAAAATGCTTACCCACAAAATCTGTGGATAACTTTGTGAATAAGGGTCGCGCGGAAACCCTAAGTAGCCGTGCGGCAAGGCCATTCCCGTCTCTGTGCAATATTTGAACAAAATTATTTTGTTCATAAACAACGAGTTAAACATAGGCACGGAAATGTCCCCGGAATTTTGCGGCCAATACGGGGCTTTGCGGATTTCTGTGAATAAGTCAACACCTGGTGCGCTTTTCTGCCCACTTCGGCAAGCCTTGCGCGGTGGCCTTTTTCGCGGGGTCAGGCGGCCAAAACCGCGCCGCCCTTGGCTTCGCAAATCAGTCCCGCGCGGAACCGCGCCGGCTGTGACTGTGCACGGTGTCAACCAGAATTTTCACGTTGTCAGGCGGCGTGAATTGTGAAATTCCGTGGCCGAGATTGAAGACATGCCCACCCGATTTCCGGGCGTCGGCAGGATCGGCGGCATAGCTGTCGAGTACGCGGCGCGCCTCGGCGGCCACCTTGTCCGGCGAGGCGAACAGTGCCATCGGGTCCAGGTTGCCTTGCAGTGCAACACGGTCGCCGACGCGGCGGCGCGCCTCGCCCAGATCGCTGGTCCAGTCCAGACCGACGGCATCGCAGCCGATGCCGGCAATGGCGTCGATCCACTGGCCACCACCTTTGGTAAACACGATGCAGGGCACACGCTCGCCATCATGGCTGCGCTTGAGGCCGGCGACGATGCGCTGCATGTAGTCCAGGGAAAACTCCCGGTAGGCGGCGTGCGACAGTGCACCGCCCCAGGAATCAAAAATCATCACCGCTTGCGCGCCCGATTCGATCTGCGCATTGAGATAGTCCGTCACTGCCCGTGCGGTGACGGCGAGGATGTGATGCATCAGGTCCGGCCGGTCATAGACCATGGTCTTTACCGTGCGGTAGTCGGTTGCCGCGCCGGATCCGCCTTCGACCATGTAACAGGCCAGGGTCCAGGGACTGCCTGAGAAGCCGATCAGCGGCACCGAACCATGCAATGCGCGGCGTATTTCCGCGACGGCATCCATCACATAGCGCAGATGCACGTTGGGATCGGGCGCAGTCAGGTCGCGGATCGCCCATTCCTCGCGCAACGGGCGTTCGAACTTCGGCCCCTCGCCTTCGGCGAAGTACAGGCCCAGGCCCATCGCGTCGGGTACGGTGAGAATGTCGGAAAACAGGATTGCCGCGTCGAGTTCGAAGCGCGCCAGCGGTTGCAACGTGACTTCGCAGGCCAGTCGCGGGTTCTTGCATAGTTGCAGGAAGCTTCCGGCGCGACGGCGCGTCTCGTTGTACTCCGGCAGGTAGCGTCCGGCCTGGCGCATCAGCCAGACTGGCGTGTACTCGACCGGTTCGCGCATCAGTGCGCGCAGGAAGGTGTCGTTCTTGGGGCGGGCGTTGGGCGACATGGAAGCTATCCGGCAGGGCGAGAGGCGAATTATCGCACTAGCGCCGCCAGAAGGCCGGCGTCAGCACCACCAGCAGGGTGAAGATCTCCAGCCGGCCGAGCAGCATGGCGAAGCTGCAGATCCAGGTCTGGAAGTCCGTCAACACCTCGAAGGTGGTCGAGGGTCCGACCTGATTCAGGCCCGGGCCGGTGTTGTTCACCGTGGCGACCACGGCGGTGAACGCGGTCAGGACGTCGAGTCCGGAAAGGGTCATCAGCAGGGTCAGCGAAACGAGGATGCACATGTAGGCGAAGCCGAATGCGAGCACCGCGGTGAGGATGTCCTGCGGCACCGCTCCACCGCCGACGCGCACCGGCCACACCGCCTTGGGATGCATCGCCCTCAGCAGTTCGCGATACACCTGCTTGTAGAGGATGATGGCGCGCATCATCTTGATGCCGCCACCGGTCGAGCCGGCGCTGGTGGCAAAGCTGCAGAGGAACAGCATCCACAGCGGTGCGAAGATCGGCCAGGCGTTGTAGTCGACGCTGGCGAAACCGGTGGTGGTGGCGATCGACACCACGTTGAACAAGGCATGCCGCAGCGCCGTGGCGAACTCCGGATACACCTCCTGCCCATGCAGATACACGGCGATGCCCAGCACACTGGCCAGCGTCACGCCCAGGAAATAGCGCACCTCCGGGTCGTGGGCATAAGGCATCAGGCTGCGGCCGCGAACGGCGAGGAAAAGCGTGGTGAAGTTCATCCCGGCGATCAGCATGAAGACCACCGTGATGCCCTCGATCAGCGGCGAGTTCCAGTGGCCGAAGCTGGCATCGTGGCTGGAGAAGCCACCCAGGCCCATGGTCGTAAAGGAGTGCATCACGGCGTCGAACCAGCTCATGCCGGCCCAGCGAAAGGCGACGATGCAGGACAGCGTGACGATGCCATACACCAGCCACAGACCCTTGGCGGTCTCCGCCATGCGCGGCGTCAGGTTGGAATCCTTCATCGGCCCCGGCGTCTCGGCCTTGAACATCTGCCGGCCGCCGATGCCGAGCAGGGGCAGCACCGCCACCGCCAGGACGATCAGGCCCATGCCGCCGAGCCAGACCAGCATGCCGCGCCAGAGGTTGATCGACGGCGGCAGTGCATCCAGGCCGGAAATCACCGTCGCCCCGGTCGTGGTCAGCCCCGACATGGCCTCGAAGTAGGCGTCGGTAAAGGAGAGGTGCAGTTGCAGGATGAAGGGCAGGCAGGCGAACACCGGCAGCAGCGCCCAGACCATCACCACCAGCAGGAAGCCGTCGCGCACCTTGAGGTCCTCCTTGTGCCGGCGCGCCGCCCACCACAGGCCGAGGCCGACGGCGAGGCTGAGCAGCGCCGTCTCGTCGTAGGCGCTTTCGGCGCCGTCTTGCACGAAATGCGAGAACAGCAAGGGCACCAGCATGGTCAGCGAAAAGCAGGCCAGCAGCACGCCGAACACGCGGATGACGGGATAGTAGGCCGACAAGGGGGGCTCAGCGTCGCCAGAATGCCGGTGTCAACACCACCAGCAGGGTAAAAATCTCCAGCCTCCCGAGCAGCATGGCGAGGCTGCACAGCCAGGTCTGGAAATCGCTCAACACGCCGAAGTTGGATGCCGGCCCGACCAGGTTGAGGCCCGGGCCGGTGTTGTTGATGGTGGCCACCACCGCGGAGAAACCGGTCAGGATGTCCATCCCGCTGGCCGACATCAAGAGCGTCAGGGTGACGATGCTGACCATGTAGATGAAACCGAATGCCATCACCGCGGCGATGATCTGCGGCGTCACCGGTTCGCCGGCGATGCGCGCCGGATACACGGCGCGCGGATGCATGGCCAGCACCAGTTCGCGATAGACCTGCTTGTAGAGGATCATCGCGCGGATCATCTTGATGCCGCCGCCGGTGGAACCGGAGCAGGCCGCGAAACTACCGAGGAACAGCATCCACAGCTGGGCGAACATCGGCCACTGGCCATAGTCGGTCGTCGCCAGACCGAGCGAGGTGGACAGCGAGACGACATGAAAGCCGACATAGCGCAGCGCGGTCATGACATCGGTAAATATGTCGAGGTGGATCAGGTAGGCGCTCAGCGCCAGGGTGCTCAGCGCCAGCACGCCGAGGAAATAGGGCGCCTCCGGATCGCGCCGGTAGGGCGCGAAGCTGTGTCCGGCGAAAGCCATGTAATGCGTGGCGTAGTTGATGCCGGAGATCAGGGCGAAGGTGATGGCGATCAGTTCGATCTCCAGGCTGGCGTAGTGCCCCAGGCTCGCGTCCTTTGAAGAGAAGCCGCCCAGGCCCATGGTGCTGAAGGCGTGCATCAGCGCATCCCAGCCTTCCATGCCGGCGTGCCAGTAGGCCAGCGCGCAAAGCATCGTAAACAGGAAATACACCTTCCACAGGCCCTTGGCGGTTTCCGCGATGCGCGGCGTCAGGCCGGATTCCTTCATCGGTCCCGGCGTCTCGGCCTTGAACATCTGCCGGCCGCCGATCCCCAGCATCGGCAGGATGGCGACCGCCAGAACGACCACACCCATGCCGCCGATCCAGTGCATGAAGGTGCGCCAGAAATTGATCGACAGCGGCAGGTGGTCGAGCCCGGCGAGCACGGTCGCTCCGGTCGCGGTCAGCCCCGACATGGACTCGAAGTAGGCATCGGTGAAGGAGATATTCAGTTGCAGGATCAGCGGCAGCGCCGCAAACACCGGCAACAGGGTCCAGATCATCACCACCAGCAGGAAGCCGTCGCGCACCTTGAGTTCGCGCTTCTCGCGGCGCGCGGCGAAGAACAGGCCTGCACCGGTCGCCGATGTCAGCAGGAAGGCTTCGTCGAAGGCGGAATGCGCCCCGTCGCCGAGGTACCACGACAGGCCCATGGGCACCGCCAGGCACAGCGCAAAGCCCATCAGCAGGGCCCCGAAGACGCGGACCAGGGGGTAAAAACGGTTCATTGCCGGCCAGGCAAGGCTCAGAGGAACTGGAAGCCGACTTGGAACAGCTTCTCGACCTGCGGAACCTCCCGCTTGCGGCTACAGAAAACCACCACGTGGTCGTTCTCCTCGATTACCGTGTCATGGTGCGGGATGATCACCCGGGCCCGTTTCTCGTCGACCAGGAAGCCTTCCATCCTCACCACGGTGACCTGGTCCGTCTCACGCACGATGGCCGCAATGTGCGCACCCTTGATCACAGGCAACTCCTCGATGCGGCGGCCGACCACCTTGCTGCTCTTTCGGTCGCCATGCACCACCAGTTCCAGAGCCTCGGCCGCGCCGCGGCGCAGGCTGTGCACCCGCGCCACGTCACCGCGGCGGCAGTAGGTCAGCAGCGAGCCGATCGATACCTGGGCCGGCGACAAGCCGATGTCAATCGGCCCGCCCTGCACCATGTCGGCATAGGCGCGACGGTTGATCAGCGCCAGGACGCGCTTGCAGCCGAGGCGCTTGGCCAGCGATGCGGCCATGATGTTGTCCTCGTCATCATTGGTCAGGGCGAGGAACATGTCCATCTCGTCGATGTTCTCCTGCGCCAGCACGTTCTCGTCGGTGGCTTCGCCATGGAGTACCAGGCTGCGTTGCAGGCGAGTGGCAACCACTTCTGCGCGCGCCGGGTCGCGCTCGATCACCTTGACTTCATGGCCCGCCTCGAGCGTTGCGGCCACGCGCGAACCGATGTTGCCGCCGCCGGCGATCATGATGCGCCTGACCGGCTTCAGCATGCGCCGCAGTTCGCCCATCACGGCGCGAATGTGCTCCTTGGCAGCCAGGACGAAGACCTCGTCGCCGGCCTCGATGATGGTGTTCCCCTCGGGATCGACCGACTGGTGCTCGCGGAAGATCGCGGCGATGCGGGCGTCGATCGATGACGGCAGATGCTCGCGCATGGCCCTGATCGGTTTGCCAACCAGCAGGCCCCCCTCGTAGGCGCGCACGCAGACCAGGGTCACGCGGCCGCCGGCGAACTCGAGCACCTGCAGCGCCTCCGGGAACTCGATCAGACGTGCGATGTAATCGGTGATCTCCTGTTCCGGGCAGATGGCGTGGGTCACGGCGAAATGTTCGTCGTCGAGCAGGCTCTGGTCGTCGAGGTAGTCGGCCGAGCGCAGGCGCGCGACGCGGGTGGTGACGTTGAACACGCTGCGCGCGATCTTGCAGGCGACCAGATTGGTCGAATCCGACTGGGTCACCGCCACCAGCATGTCGGCGTCTTCCATGCCCGCATTCCTCAGCACCGAGGGCAGGGCGCCGTTGCCGACCAGGGTACGCACGTCGAGGCGGTCGGCGATGTCGCCGAGGCTCTCGCGACTCTGGTCCACGATGGTGATGTCGTTGGCTTCCGATGCCAGCGCTTCTGCGACCGAGGCGCCGACCTGGCCGGCGCCGAGGATGATGATTCTCATGACTAAGTTGTAATCCTAGGCAGCGACGCTGCACCCCTGATGATGAAACGAAATAAAGGCGAATTGAACGCCCGCCCCTCCCATTCGCTACACGAACCACGGCGGGCTTTGCACAGCCCGCCGGCTGCGGCGGCGCAGCGCATGCGCTGCGAAACCCCGCCTCGCCCCCTCGCGGGGAGGCTACTGGTTTGCTCGCTACGCTCGGATGTCAAAGGCGCCTCCGATCAGGTGGCTTCACGTTATCTGAGCCCCAGGTCTTTCAGCTTGCGATACAGGTGCGTACGCTCCAGGCCGGTCTTTTCCGCCAGGCGCGTCATGTTGCCGCCATCCTTGGCGAGGTGGTGCTCGAAGTACATGCGCTCGAAGGCCTCGCGCGCTTCGCGCAAGGGCAGATCGATGACTTCCGGCGCCAGTCCGACAGGGCCCGCGTCGGGCTCGCCGGCTGGCGCCAGCAGCTGCAGCGTTTCCTCTTCGCCGATCTCCTCGCCCAGACTGGCCAGTGCCAGCGACTTGACCGCCGCCTTGAGCTCGCCGTAGCCGCCTTCCCATGCGTGCTGTCGCAGTGCGTTGAGCGCCGCGCTGGAAAACCGCCGCAGCGGAATCTCGTCGCTTTCCATCAACTGGGTCAGCAGATGGGCGGCGATGTCGGGCACTTCGTCCTTCAGTTCGCCCAGGCTGGGCACGCCCAGCCCGGTCTCGAACAGCCGCTGCAAGCCGCCCTCGTCCCAGCCCAGTGCCAGCAGTTCGGCGCTGCTGTGGGTGGTGGCGGCGACCAGGCGCAAGTTGTAGCGGTCGAGGCGCTCCGCGGCGAACAGCAGGTTCTTCTGTTGCAGGCGCGTCAGGCGCGCCAGTTCCTCGCACCACAGCACGCCGCCGCTGGCACGTTGCAGCATTTCGACGCTGAGCGGATTGGAGTCATGCGCCAGATCGATCCAGGGCTTGCCGGCGACCTGCGCGGTGCGCGCCACCAGTTCGACGATGCCGCCGGGCGCGGCGCGCAGCATCAGCAGCGGGCTCCTGGCCAGCACCTGGTCCAGCCGGCGCTTGAGGTCACGCAGCGGGCCGGGACGGGCGAAAGCGCCCAGCGAGAGACCGCCACCGGCATGGCGCGCGCCGCGTTCGAGCGCCTTCTTCACGGCAGCCAGCAGCTTTTGCATGCCGATCGGCTTCTCCAGGAAATCCAGCGCGCCGATCCGGGTCGCTTCCACCGCGGTTTCGATGGTGGCGTGGCCCGACATCATCACCACCGGCATGTTGAGCTGGCCATTGCCACCCCACTCCTTCAGCAGCGTGATGCCATCGGTATCGGGCATCCAGATGTCGAGCAGGACCATGTCCGGGCGCCCGCATTCGCGCGCGGCGCGCGCCTCGGCGGCGTTCTCCGCCAGCTGGACCTCGTGGCCCTCGTCGCGCAGGATCTCCGACAGCAGCTCGCGGATCCCGACCTCGTCATCTACCACCAGTATCTTCGACATGTTTCCCGACTCCCCTGCCCCCTCAGGGACATCAACCAGTGCGGCGCCGTTCGCCGCCATGCATCTGCCTCGCGAACCCGGATTCCCTATCCCGCCAGCGGCAACCAGATGCTCACTTCCCCGCCCTGCTCGTTCGCCAGGCGAATCTCGCCCCCGTGGTCATCCACGATCTTCTTGACGATCGCCAGCCCCAGTCCTGTCCCCTTTGACTTGGTCGTGACATAGGGCTCGAAGGCACGCGACAGGATCTGCGGCGGAAACCCCGGCCCGTTGTCCCTGACGGTGAGCCGAATTCGTCCGGCATCCCGCACCGTCGCAATGGTGATCCGCCCCGCATCCACGTCAACCAGCGCATCCTGCGCGTTGGTCAGTACATTATGCAGTACCTGCCGCAACTGGTTGGCATCGGCCATGACAGGCGGCAATGGCCCGGAAGTCGGCGCCGGCTCGACGGCGATCGCCGCGCGCGAGTTCTCGTAGAGGCCCAGCACCTCGTTCAGCAGTGCCCGCAATTCGACCGGCGCCAGTTGAGGCAGCGGCGTCCGCGCATAGTCGCGGAAGTCATTGACCATGTTCTTCATCGCCTCGACCTGGCTGACGATGGTCTGCGTGGCGCGATCGAGCAGTTCGCGCGAGGCGCCCGTGAGCTGGTCGGCCAGCTTGATCTGCAGGCGTTCGGCGGACAGTTGTATCGGCGTCAGCGGGTTCTTGATCTCGTGCGCCAGGCGCTGCGCGACCTCGCCCCAGGCGGCCGAGCGTTGCGCCGCGATCAGCCGGGTAATGTCGTCGAACACCACCACGTAACCGCCGCCACCTGTCGCCGGCAACGCCGTGCCGCGCACCAGCAGCGCCTGCGGCATGCTGTCCGGGCGCGCCAGTTCGAGCTGTTCCTGCCACTCGTCGCCGCGCCGCGCGAAACCTTCCAGGATCGCGCCGGCCAGCGTCTCGTGGCGCTGCCAGTCCTGCAAGCGGATCTGCTCGAAACCTGCAAGGTCGTCGCCAAGGATGGCCTGCGCGCCGCGGTTGGCGGCACGCAGGCGAAAGCGCAGGTCGAAGGCCAGCACGCCGGCCGACAGGTTGGCCAGCACCGACTCCAGGTAGGCCTGTGCCGCCTCGGTTTCCGCCCGATGGTGGTCGGCCTGGGCGCGCGCCTCGCTCAACTGGTGGGTCATGCTGTTGAAGGAATGCGTCAGCACGCCGAGTTCGTCGGACGCCTCCACCGTGGCGCGCGGCGTGAAATCACCGGCCGCCACCGCCTGCGTGCCTTCGGCCAGGATCAGCAACGGCCGCGCCAGTCGTTCGGCGAGGAAGAAAGCCAGCGCGATCGCGGCAAACAGGGCGAGCAGCAGCGACAGGGTCAGCGTCAGGGTGTAGATCCGCTTGAGCCCGGCACGGCCCAACTGCAATTCCTGGTAATCGCGATGGGCCGCTTCGACGCTCTCCGCGCTGCTGACGATCGAAGGCGGCACCATCAGTGTCAGCTGCAGGATCCTCGGATCGGCGGTGAAGCCGCTTTCGGCGACCGGGACCAGCGCGCGCACCACCAGGCCACCCCCGTCGGCATCGCCGGTCAGCGCCATGCCACGCCCGCTGCGCGCCTGGCGCAACTGGCCGGGCGCCGGCAACGAAGGCAGCAAGCTGCCCATTTCGGCCGAACTGCTGGCCAGCACCTGGCCGGAAAGCGTCAGCAGGGTGGCACTCTGCGCCCCCACCTGTTCGCGCAACCGGTTCAACCGGCTCGGACTGACCAGCACGGCGTCACCGAGGTCGAGCGCCACGTCGCGCGCTTTCGCCAGCAGTTCGTCCTGCAGGGTGTCGAGCACGCTGCGCCCGAGGTTGAGGCCGCCTTCGAGCGCGGCGTCGACCCGCACGTCGAACCAGGAATCGATGCTCTTCACCGCAAACTGCATCGAGACGCCATACACCAGCGCGCCGGGCAGCACCGCCATCAGCGAGAGCATCAGCAGCAGGCGCGACTTGAGGCGCGAGCCGAACACACCAGCGCGGAAATCGCGCCGCAGCCGTCGCAACTGGAGCCCAACCAGGACCACCAGAGCCACGGCGGCAACGCCGTTGATCGCCAGCAGCCAGGGGTAGTTCTCGGCAAACAGCGCGGTATTGGCAGACGCCGACGCCAGCAGGAACAACAGGATCGCGCCCAGGGCGGCGATGACCGCGAGGGCGACTTTCACGGCGCCACCACCGGAGCGACGAACTGCCAGCGCAGGACCCGGGTTTCGACCTGCAGTTCGCGGTCGGTGATGGCATCGACCTGGAAGGGCTTGGGCAACTGGCTGCGGTCCAGCGCCAGGCGCACCGCCGCTTCGTAGGATTCGCCGGGCTTGATCTGGTCCCGGTCGACCACCGGCAGCGCGGCAATGCGTCCGACCACGCGCATCGCCTCGGCCAGGCTGCCGAAATTCTGGTGCAGGTTGCCGGTGGTCAGGCGGTACTGGCGCGTCAGGCTGCTGTAGGCCAGGCGATAGGTCAGGCTGCGCGTCGTAATGTGTTCGTTGAGCCAGTACTTGCGGCTGCGCTCAAGCACGAATTCGAGGTTGAAATACAGCGGCACGCCGCGCGCCACGGCATCCTCCAGGCGGTTGCCGAGCTCGATCGCGAACTCGGCCGACAGTGTGTAGGCGTCTTCGCCGGGGGTCAGCGCCGCGCGTTTCGGCTCGATGCTGCCGGCATGAGCGGCAAAAGCCGCCAGCAGCAGCAGTGCGAGCAAACCGGCTTCAAGCCTTTTGCAGCAGCGCGTAATAAAAGCCGTCATGTTCGGCGTCGGGCAGTAGTTGCAGTTGTGCGTCGCGGGTTGCCGGGGGCTGCCTGGCATCGGCGTGGCGGCCGAGGAAGGATTCGACTTGCCGGGCATTCTCCTCGTGGAACACGGAGCAGGTTGCATAGACCATTTTGCCACCGGGGGCGAGAGTTCGCCACAGGGCATCGACGATCTCGCGCTGCGTCGCCGCGAACGAGGCGATGTCGGTCTCGCGCCGCAGCCATTTTGCATCGGGATGGCGGCGCACCACGCCGGAGGCGGAACACGGCACGTCGGCCAGGATGCGATCGAAGGGCCGGCCGTCCCACCAGGCATCGGGGGTACGGGCGTCGCCCACCCGGACCGTGGCCGACAGGCCGAGCCGCTCCAGCGTCGATGTGATGCGCGCCGCGCGCGCGACATCGGCGTCGAGCGCGGTAAGTTCCGCGTCGGCGCGCTCCAGCAGGTGCGCCGCCTTGCCTCCGGGTGCGGCGCAGGCGTCGAGCACGCGCATGCCGTCGCGCGCGTCGAGCAGGGCCGCCGCGGCCTGCGCACCATGGTCCTGCACCGAGCACAGACCGCTGGCAAAGCCCGGGAGGCGCTCCACCGGCAGCGGTTTTTCGACCAGGATCGCGCTGTCGTCCAGCAGGCGTGCCGCGATGCCGCCGGCGGCGAGTTGGTTCAGAAAGTCGGCGCCGGTGGTACGGCGCCGATTGACGCGCAGGCACAGCGGCGGATGGCTATTGCCGGCGGCGAGGATGCTCTCCCAGTGATCCGGATGGTCCTGTTTCACGCGTGCGATCCACCATGCCGGATGTTGCCAGCGCGCCAAAGGCTCGGCATCCGCCTGCGCCAGCAGTTCCGCGCGTCTGCGCAGAAAATTGCGCAGCACGCCATTTACCAGGCCCTTGTACTGTCCGCGCGCGATGCGCGTCGCGGCCGTCACGGCCTGGTCCACCGTGGTGTGGCCATCGTCCGGCCGCGCTTCGAGGCGCGCCAGCGCCACCAGCAGCAGGCCGCGCGCCGACGCGTCCTTGAGCGGGCGTCCGAGCAGTTGGCCAAGCAGGAAATCGCCGCGGCCGAAGGCGCGCAAGGTGGTATAGGCCAGGTCCATGGTGGCGGCGCGGATCGGCCCGACCAGGCCGGCGCGCGCCAGCACCGCATCGAAGTTGCGACCGGCGATCACGGCGGCGATCAGGGCGGCGGCAGCGTGCAGGGTCTCGGCAAGCGGGGGGAGCAGTAGCATCGACGGAGTGTATCCCAGCCGGATTCATGGCCCGCCCAGATCCGGCGCAGGCGAAAAGCCGACGACGGCTCAGTCCGGCCGCAGGCGGCTGCCGCTCAGGAAGTCGGCGCTGGCGACACGGCGACCGCCGGGCTTTTGCAGCTCGGTGAGGCGCAAGGCGCCTTCGCCACAGGCCACGACGATGCCATCAGACTCGGCGGCGAGTATCTGGCCGGGGCGTCCGCCGGCGGCGACCGCATCGCCGCGCCAGGCCTTGACCGGCTCGCCGGCGAGGCTCACCACCGCGCCGGGAAAGGGATTGAATGCGCGTACCTTGCGCGCCAGGACGGTTGCCGGCTGACTCCAGTCGAGCTGTGCCTCGGCCTTGGCTATCTTGGCCGCGTAGGTGACGCCATCCGCAGGCTGCGTCACGGGATTCAACTGGTCGAAGCGCGCCAGCGCCTCCACCACGAGTTGCCCGCCCAGTGCGGCGAGGCGATCATGCAGGCTGCCGGTAGTGTCCTGGGGATCGATGTCCATGGTGCGCGCCAGCAGCATCGGCCCGGTGTCTAGCCCGGCCTCCATGCGCATGATGGTGATGCCGGTCTGCGCGTCGCCTGCCTCGATGGCGCGATGGATGGGCGCCGCGCCGCGCCAGCGCGGCAGCAGCGAGGCATGGATGTTGATGCAGCCGAGGCGCGGCAGGTCGAGCACGGCCTGCGGCAGGATCAGCCCGTAGGCGGCGACCACCATCAGTTCGGCACCGCGCTCGGCGCAGGCGGCGCGTATCGGTTCGTGAGTCGCCGGATCTTTCAGACGCTCGGGCTGGAACACGGGGATGCCGTGCGCCAGCGCCACCTTCTTCACGGCGGACGCCTGCAGCGCCATGCCGCGCCCGGCAGGCCGATCGGGCTGGGTCAGCACCAGCGCCACCTCGTGCCCGCCAGCGAGCAGGGCTTCCAGCGCCGTCGCGGCGAATTCCGGTGTGCCGGCGAAGATGATTTTCATTTACCGTGAAACTCCTTGTTCGGAGCTCCTTGTGATGAACGCGCGCAGCGCGCCGATTGATAACTCCCCGCGAGGGGAGAAGGGGGGCGGGAGACCAATTCGCCTTTCGCGTGTTTCAATTTCTGCAGGTGGCGCTCGGTGCCGTAAGCGTTAAAAGGTCTCGCGCGCCTGCTTTATCAGCTTGCTCTTGATGCGCTCGCGCTTGAGGCGGGAGAGGTATTCGACGAATACCTTGCCTTCCAGATGGTCCATTTCGTGCTGGATGCAAACGGCGAGCAGGTCGTCGGCCTCGAGTTCGAAGGGCTGGCCGTCCAGCCCGAGCGCACGCACGCGGACATGGCTCGCGCGAGTCACGGTCTCGTAGATGCCGGGCACGGAGAGGCAACCTTCCTCGCCTTCGCATTCGCCGGATTTTTCCAGCAGCGAGGGATTGATCAGGGTCAGCAGCTGCGACTTGTCTTCCGACACGTCGATCACGATCAGGCGCAGGTGGCGGTCCACCTGTGTCGCGGCCAGGCCGATGCCAGGCGCGGCGTACATGGTCTCGGCCATGTCGGCAGCAAGCCGGCGGATGGATTCATCGACTTGCGCAACCGGAACGGCTTTCGTGTGCAGGCGGGAATCCGGGTAGCGCAAAATCGGCAATAGGGCCATGAAACCGCTCTTGAAAGAATTGATGCAGGGGTAATTGTCGGGCAGAATCGGACGAATTCTCGGATGGTTCGCCATCCAAACAGACACTCGGCCAGGAGATCAAGCCATGCGTCGCATTATATCTGCGCTGCTCATCAGCATTTCAAGCACCCTGGCGCTCGCCCAGGGCGCCCAGCCCCTGCAACTGGCCGATGGCGCGCCCGACCGGCACGTGGTAGTTGCCGGCGACACCCTGTGGGGCATTGCCGCCAAGTTCCTCAAGGATCCCTACCGCTGGGGCGAACTGTGGAAACTCAACGCCAGCGAGATCAAGAACCCGCAACGCATCTATCCGGGCCAGGTCCTGGCGCTCGACCGCAGCGGCACCCAGCCGCGCCTCAAGCTGGTAACGGTAAAAGAGCAACGGCGCGAGTACGTCGAACCGCTGCAGAAGGGCATTCCGTCCATCCCGCCACAGGACATCGAACCCTTCCTCAGCGAACCGCGCGTGCTCGAACCCGGCGGGCTCGCCACCGCGCCGCGCGTCGTCGCGTTGCAGGGTGACCGCGTAATCGCCGGCGCCGGCGACACCATCTACACCACCGAGGTGACCGCCCAGAACAAGATCTGGCAACTGTTCCGCCAGGGCAAGCCGCTGCTCGACCCTGACACCAAGGAGGTGCTGGGCCACGAAGCGGTGTACCTCGGCACCGCGCGCATGATCAAGGGCGGCGTGCCGTCGAGCTTCCTGGTGACTTCCTCGGTCCAGGAAATCGTCCGCGATGACCGCCTGCTGGCTGCGCCCCGCCAGGACGTGGTCGACTACGTTCCTCGCGCACCGACCAAGTTGATCCACGCCAAAATCCTCGGCATGTATTCCGGCGTCAGCTTCGGCGGACCGCAATCGGTGGTAACGCTGAGTCGCGGCAAGGTTGACGGCCTCGAACCCGGCCATGTGCTCGCCGCCGATGTCGCCGGGAAGGCGGTGATCAATCGCTTCGAGGGCGAAAAGACCGACTACCAGTTGCCCGACGCGCGCAACGGCCTGCTGTTCGTGTTCCGCGTGTTCGACCGGGTGTCCTATGCGCTGATCATGCATGCGACGCAGCCGATGGCGGTCGGCGATACGGTACGCACCCCCTGAGACCGCGTGGGCACGCCCGCCGCGCCCGCATCCCGCCCCTGAGTGCCGCATGGCGGAGGATCGTCGAGAACTCGCCGCCTGGTTGCGCCTGACCCTGACGCCCGGCATCGGCGGCGAAGCCAGGCGCGCCCTGCTGAAATCCTTCGGCCTGCCGCAGGCCATCTACGACGCCGGTCCGCGCGCGCTGTCGGCCATCATCGATGCGAGCCTGGTCGAACACCTGCTGGCCCATGACTGTAGCGCCGCCGTCGAGGCGGCGCTGGCCTGGGCGGAACAAGCCGGCAACCGCCTGCTGACGCTCGCAGACGAGGACTATCCGCAAAGCCTGCTGAGCGCGGATGACCCGCCGCTGCTGCTCTACGCCAAGGGCGACCCGTCGCGACTGCGACAGCCGATGCTGGCCATGGTCGGCAGCCGCAATGCCACGGCACAGGGCCTGCGCGACGCCGAGGCCTTTGCCCGGACGCTGGGCGAAGCCGGCCTGACCATCGTCAGCGGGCTCGCGCTGGGCATCGATGCCGCCGCCCATCGTGGCGCGCTGGACACCCCGGCGGGCACGGTGGCCGTGATCGGCACCGGCGCCGACCGGCTTTACCCGGCAAGAAACGAGGCGCTGGCACGGCGCATCGCCGAGCAGGGCGTGGTCCTCAGCGAATTCCCGCTCGGCACCCCGGCGCTGGCCGCCAACTTCCCGCGCCGCAACCGGATCATTGCCGGCCTCGGCCTCGGCTGCCTGGTGGTCGAAGCGGCGCCGCGGAGCGGCTCGCTGATTACGGCCCGGCTGGCGGCGGAAAGCGGGCGCGAAGTGTTCGCGATTCCCGGCTCGATCCACTCGCCGCTGTCGCGCGGCTGCCACCAGTTGATCCGCCAGGGCGCCAAGCTGGTCGAATCGGCACAGGACGTACTCGAGGAATTGCGTTGGAAGCAGGTTCCCGGCGCGACTACCCGCAGCAAGCCGACGGCAACGACAGTTGACGTCGCGGAAGGGCAAGTACTCGCCGCGATGGGCGAAGCACCCTGTGCACTGGACGCACTGGCGGCCCGCAGCGGCTTGACGCCTGCCGTCCTTCTTGCCATGCTGCTGCCCATGGAACTTGCCGGGCGCGTCGCGCAGCTGCCCGGCGGCCTCTACCAGAAACTCCATTAAAATCGTGACAGGCACTGCCTTCCGCAACACGCCCAAAGCCTGACGTTTCGCGTTTCAAGTTCCATTCACCAAATAGACCAATGATCGACATCCTGGTTTACCTGTTCGAGAACTACCTGCCCGACGCCTGTCCGGAACCGGAGGTGCTGGCCAGGAAGCTGTCGGCCGCCGGTTTCGGTTCCGACGACATTTCTGCCGCACTGGCGTGGCTGGACGGCCTGGCCGGACCGGAGGGCGGACGCTGCAGCCCGCCCGCGCTGGCGGGATCGGTCAGGATCTACGGCGAGGAAGAACAGGAAAGGTTGTCGACTGCCTGTCGCGGTTTCATCGCCTTCCTGGAACAGAATGGCGCGATCGACGCCTCCCTGCGCGAAGCCATCATCGAGCGCGCGCTGGCCCTGCCGGATGACGAAATCGCCCTCGACCGGCTCAAGGTCATCGTCCTCGCCGTGATCTGGCGCTACCGCCACGAAGTCGATGCGCTGATCCTCGAAGAACTGCTCGCCGAGGACGACGATGACACGGATCACGAGTCCGGCGAGGACGTCGCCCGCATCCTGCTCAACTGATTCCCGGCTTGCTTAATTGGGCGGGGCACGCTTATGATGCGCCGCTGTCGCGAGTCCGCGATGCCAGAATCCGTTCCATTTCCGAGCGTAGCGAGCCACCATCACCCCCTTTCCCGGAAAGGGGGCCGGGGGGAAAGCCCACACCATGAAGCAATTGATCATCGCCGAGAAACCCTCCGTCGCCCAGGATATTGCCAAGGCGCTGGGCGGCTTCACCAAAACCGGCGACTACTTCGAGAGCGACGACTACGTCCTGTCGTCGGCCATCGGTCACCTGCTGGAACTGGCGGTGCCCGAAGAATATGACGTCAAGCGCGGCAAGTGGAGTTTTACCCATCTGCCGATGATTCCGCCTCATTTCGCGCTGAATCCCATCGAGCGGACACAGGAAAGGCTGCGTTTGCTGACCCGCCTGATCAAGCGCAAGGACGTCACGGGTCTCGTCAATGCCTGCGACGCCGGGCGCGAAGGCGAACTGATCTTCCGTTATGTGGTGCAGCACGCGCTGGGCGCCAAGCAAAAGCCAGTGCGCCGCCTCTGGCTGCAATCGATGACCGCCACCGCGATCCGCGACGGCTTCGCCCATCTGCGCACCGACCAGGAAATGCTGCCGCTGGCCGATGCCGCGCGCTGCCGCTCGGAAGCCGACTGGCTGATCGGCATCAACGGCACGCGCGCCATGACCGCCTTCAATTCCAAGGAAGGCGGCTTCTACAAGACGCCCGTCGGCCGCGTGCAGACGCCGACGCTGGCGATCATGGTCGAGAGGGAGAGCCGCATCCGCGCCTTCGTCTCGCGCGATTACTGGGAAGTCGAAGGCGAATTCCAGTGTGTCGCCGGTACTTACCGCGGCCGCTGGTTCGACGAGAAGTTCAAGAAGGCCCAAGATGACCAACTCGGCGAACACGCCCGCGCTGAGCGCGTCTGGGACAAGGCCAAGGCCGACGCCCTGCGCAAGAAATGCCTCGGCCAGCACGGCACGGTCGAAGAGGAAAGCAAGCCCAAGACCGAAGCCTGCCCGATGCTCTACGACCTCACCTCGCTGCAGCGCGAGGCCAACGGCCGCTTCGGCTTCAGTGCCAAGAACACACTGGGGCTGGCCCAGGCGCTCTACGAAAAGCACAAGGCGCTGACCTACCCGCGGACCGACAGCCGCCACCTGCCCGAGGACTACATCGGCACGGTCAAGGAAACGCTGGCGTCAATGGCCGGTACGCCTTACGCCACATTTGCCGGGGCGATCATCAAGAACGGCTGGGTGCATCCCAACAAGCGGATTTTCAACAATGCCAAAGTGAGCGACCACTTTGCCATCATCCCCACCGGAGCGGCGCCGAAGAACCTTTCCGAGCCGGAACAGAAGATTTACGACCTGGTCACCAAGCGCTTCCTCGCCATCTTCTATCCTTCGGCCGAATACAACATCACGACGCGGATTACCCGCATCGAGCAGGAAGCCTTCAAGACCGAAGGCAAGGTGCTGGTGACACCGGGCTGGCTGGCCGTGTATGGCAAGGAGTCGCAGGAGACTCGTGAAGAAGCAGGTGAGGCCGTCACCCTGCCACCGCTGGAAAAGAACGAGCGCGTCTGGGCCAAGGATGTCGAAGTAAAGGCCAAGGCCACGCAACCGCCGCCGCGCTTCACGGAAGCCACGCTGCTGACCGCGATGGAAGGTGCCGGCAAGCTGATCGAGGACGAGGAACTGCGCGAGGCCATGTCCGAGCGCGGCCTCGGTACCCCGGCCACGCGCGCGGCGACCATCGAAGGCCTGCTGGCCGAGGAATATCTGCATCGCAACGGCCGCGAACTGCAGCCGACAGCCAAGGCCTTCTCGCTGCTGTTCGCGCTGGAACAGCTCAAGGTGGACGAAATCCGCTCGCCCGAACTGACCGGCGAATGGGAATTCAAGCTCAAGGAAATGGAACAGGGCCGCCTCGGCCGCGACGAATTCATGAACCACATCATGGACAGGACGCGCGAAATGGTCGAGCGGATCAAGACCGGCGAATTTGCCGATCCCGATTTCGGCACGCTGCAAACGCCCTGCCCGCGCTGCGGCGCCAAGATCCACGAAGGCTACAAGCACTTCACCTGCGAAAACTGCGACTACAAGTTGTGGAAGGTGGTGGCCAGCCGCCAGTGGGAAACATCGGAAATCGACGAACTCCTCAGCAAGCGGCAGATCGGGCCGCTGCAGGGCTTCCGCAGCAAGATGGGGCGCCCCTTCGCCGCCATGATCAAGCTCAAGGACGACCACATGCCGGAGTTCGACTTCGGTCAGTCGGACGCCGACGCCGATGGCGAGGAAGTGGATTTTTCGACCCAGGAAGCACTCGGTACCTGCCCGAAATGCGGCGCCCGCGTCTTCGAGCACGGCATGGCCTATGTTTGCGAAAAGGCTGTCGGTGCCGTAAAAAACTGCGATTTCCGCTCCGGCAAGATCATCCTGCAGCAGGAAGTCGCGCGTGGCGACATGCAAAAGCTGCTGGCGACGGGCAAGACCGACCTGCTCAAGGGCTTCATCTCGAACAAGACGCGGCGCAAGTTCTCCGCCTACCTGGTGCGCGACCCGGCGACCGGCAAGGTTGGTTTCGAGTTCGAACCCAGGAACCCAAAAGCGGCGCCGAAGGCGGGCGCAAAGCCGGCCGCTGCCAAGGCGGCGGAACCGGCGCCGGCCAAGTCCGGCGCAGGCGCAGCGAAAGCCGATGCCGCCAACGAACCGGTCGCCAAGAAGGCTGCGGCGAAGAAACCGGTGGCGAAGAAAACTGCTTCGGCGACTAAAAAAGTTCCCGCAGGGACGCAGAGCGCTGGCGCTGGCGGCACGGCGGCCAAGGCTGCGCCCAAGAAGGCAGCGGCAAAGAAGCCCGCCGCCAAGAAACCGGCGGCGAAGAAAGCCGAATGACCGGGCCGGCGCCGCTCACCCGCGCCGTTCTCGACTTCTGGTTCCTTTCGCCGGACCAGGCTGGACACGGCGCCTATCGCCCGCAGTGGTTCCGCAAGGACGATGCCTTCGATGACGCGATCCGCGAACGCTTCGGCGCTGCGGTCGAAGCCGCACTGAACGCCCCGCCGCCGCTCGCCGCGCCGGATGCCGACCTGCTGGCAACCATCCTGCTGCTCGACCAGTTCACCCGCAACATTTTCCGCGGCACGCCGCGCGCCTTCGCCGGCGACGCCCGTGCCCTGCAAATTGCCGAAGCGCTGGTCGCCGCCGGCCGCGACAAGAACCTCACGCCCTGGCAACGCTGGTTCGCCTACCTGCCCTTCGAACACAGCGAATCCCTGCTCGACCAGGAACGCTCGGTCGCGCTCTTCTCGGCGCTGCGCCGCGAGATGCAGAACGAGGCCTTCGACAGTGCCCACGACTATGCGCTGCGCCACCGCGAGGTGATCACCCGCTTCGGCCGCTTCCCGCATCGCAATGCCATCCTCGACCGCGACTCGACGGCGGAAGAAGTCGAATTCCTGAAGCAGCCGGGCTCGTCGTTCTGACCTGGCAGGAAGCGGCGATCCCGACGCAGGCGGTTCAGAGTTGGCCTGCGCCCTTGTAAAACCGGATCGTGTTGCGCCCGGCATCCTTCGCCCGGTACATCGCCGCATCAGCCCACTTCAGGATGTCTTCCCGGCTTGCCTCATGGTCGAGAAACATTACGACTCCGATGCTGGCAGAGCAGCGATGCTCGATCGTGGATGCTGTCTTTCCGTCTTTGTGCGGCGCCAGAACATAGGGCTCGGCCAACGCGGCGCGAATCTTCTCCGCAATCAATTGCGCATGCGAACGTGACTCGTCCTGGTCAGTATTCAACTCGGCCAACAGGACGACAAACTCGTCACCGCCGAATCGCGCGACGGTATCGACCTGGCGCACACAGTCCTTGAGGCGGCCGGTGACTTCGAGCAGCAGCAGATCGCCTGCCTCGTGCCCATGCGTGTCATTCAAGGTCTTGAACCGGTCCAGGTCAAGGAACATCAATGCGCCATGACAGCCACTGCGCTTGCTGGCGGCCATGGCCAGGCTCAGGCGGTCAAGCAGCAATCTTCGGTTTGGCAGATCGGTGAGGGGATCGTGGAATGCCAGTTGATGCACCTGGTCTTCCAGGCGTTTGCGCTCCGTGATTTCACGAGTGATGCCGTGATATCCGACAATCTCGCCCTGCGCATTGCGCTCGGGCTTCGACAAGACCTCACCCCATAGCACTCCGCCGTTTTTGCAACGGTGCTGCACCTGAAAAATCCTGAAGCCGACGTGACTGGCTGGCTCGCCGGACGCCTGACTTTCGCGCAGTATTTTCTTGACCGTCACCACCCCCTCGTCGGTAAACAGGTCGAAGACCGGGTGGCCTACAACTTCTTCCGCCTTGTAGCCTCGCAGACGTTCGTCGGACGGGCTGATATAGGTAATGCAAAGCTTGCGGTCGGTCTTCCAGATTACGTCAAGGGTGTCTTCCGTCAGCAGGCGAAACAGCGCCTCGCTTTCATGCAGGGCCTTGGTACGGGCCGCAACCAGCGACTCGAGCGCCGTGTTGCGTTCCTGCAAACTCCTGAGCGGATAGACCTCGCCCTCCTGCACCAGGTGATAGGGAATCGAGATGCCACTGTGCGCAATCTTCCAGTCGTCTCCTTCGAGACGAAATATCAGGACCAGGCGCGCCACTTCGCGCGACAGGATATGGTCCGGCACGGGAAGATGGATGTGGAAGAACGCGGTGACCACCACCACGGTGTCGCTGATGTCCTGCAGCGAAAGGTCCAGCGTTTCGATCCGGATCTGGCCTTGTACCTGGGCAAAATCCTGACGGGTGATCCGCACCCATTCCTCGCGGTCCTTGACCAGAAAATTCCCGCCGCCCGTATAGCCGCTGAAGTTGTCACTGAAGCGGGTTGTCAGGCGGTCATCGCGCGCGGCGTACATCTGGATGTACTCGTCAAACAACGCGCGAATCTGATGCTCTCGATCAGGGTGCATGGCACTGGCGAGTCTTGAAATTCAGGAGATCAAGGGACGACACCGAGGATACCCCATGGCCATTGCGCCATGGGGTAGGTCCGGGTGCAACAAAGGTGTCCGCCAGATGCTTCAGCGGTGCCGTTGTCCGCTGTGGTGGCTGGCCGGTTTGGCGGCACCGCTTCCCGAACGAGCGGGGCGTGGAGCACCACTGCGGTTGCCGCCACCGTTTCCGCTGCGCGTGCGCGCCTGGGCGGGCTTTTGCGCCGGCGGGCGGCCAGCCGCGGGACGCGGTACCGAGTGGTTGTGCTGCGGCTCGAAGCCGGGCATGACCGAGGTCGGAATCTCGCGCTTCAGCAGGCGCTCGATGTCGCGCAACTGTATGCGCTCGTCGCTGCTGACCAGGCTCAACGCTTCGCCGCTGGCGCCGGCACGGCCGGTGCGGCCGATGCGGTGGATGTAATCCTCGGGCACATTCGGCAGTTCGAAGTTCACCACGCGCGGCAGCGAATCGATGTCCAGCCCGCGCGCAGCGATGTCGGTGGCCACCAGCGCGGCGAGTTTGCCCGCCTTGAAATCAGCCAGCGCGCGAGTGCGGGCATTCTGCGACTTGTTGCCGTGCAGCGCCGCGGTGCGCACGCCGGCCTGTTCGAGCTTGCGCGCCAGCGCATCCGATCCGTGCTTGGTGCGGCAGAACACCAGCACCTGGTGCCAGCCGTGGGCGGCAAAGAGGTGCAGCAGCAGGTCGCGCTTCTGGTCCTGGTCGACCTTGATCACGGTGTGGGTGACGAGTTCGGCCGGCGCATTGCGGCGAGCGACCTCTACCATGGCCGGGTCCTTCAGCACCGTGTGGGCAAGTTCACGCACTTCGGCGGCGAAGGTGGCGGAGAACATCAGGTTCTGGCGGACCTTCGGCAGACGCTCGATGATGCGGCGGATGTCGCGGATGAAGCCCATGTCGAACATGCGGTCGGCTTCGTCCAGCACCAGGGTCTGCACCTTGGACAGGTCGACGGTGCGCTGACCGAGGTGGTCGAGCAGGCGTCCGGGCGTGGCGACAAGGATGTCGATGCCGCGGCGCATGGTCTGGATCTGCGGGTTGATGCCGACCCCGCCGAACACGGCGAGGCTGCGCAGCCCGGTGTGGGCGCCATAGACGCGCACGCTTTCCAGCACCTGGGCGGCGAGTTCGCGCGTCGGCACCAGCACCAGCACGCGCGGCGCGGTGTGGGTGACCTTCTGCAAGGGCGTCACCAGCGGGTTGGTCAGGCGCTGCAAAATGGGCAGCACGAAAGCGGCGGTCTTGCCGGTGCCGGTCTGGGCCAGGGCTTCGAGGTCGCGACCGGCGAGAATGTGGGGAATGGCCTGTTGCTGGACAGGGGTAGGCGTAGTGTAGCCCTGCTCGCCGATGGCGCGCAGGAGCTCGGCCGACAGGCCGAGATCGGAAAACTGCATGTTGATTACCTCTGAAGCCGACCCCCGCAAACCTGCAGGCCAATCTGGGCGGAAACTTCTATGGGGTGTAAAACCTTCGAGGGACTGAATGTCGCCGTTAAGGCACGACCGGCAGACTGGGGCGCGGTCGCTATGGAGGTGAAGCGGGCCGGACTGTAACACAGGCCGCCCGTGCCGCTGGAATTACTTTCTTCGCCGTACCACCGGCGCCGACTTTCCGAATCAATGCGACGTCAGACTTCCATCATCACGAAATCGGCCTTCGGCACGCCGCATTCGGGGCAGATGAAGCTGTCGGGCACGTCCGCCCAGAGCGTGCCCGGCGCAAGGCCGTGGGCTTCGTCGCCAAGGGCCTCGTCGTAGACCCAGCCACAAACGATGCATTGCCATTTCTTCATTGCCGACTCCCGCGAAAAAGGCGAATGCTACCGCAAGCGGCGACGCGGTCAGCCCTTGGCGAGAAAGGTAGGACGCAGTCCCTGCCACGAAAGCTGCGGCCACTCCAGGGCGTCGAGCATGTTCTTGACGCGCAAGCCGAGCTCGGTATCGCCTTCGATGGACAGGGTCCGATTGAAGAAGAGCGTATCGGGATCTTCCTGCCGGCTGACCATCTGCAGGTAGGCCGAGAGCGGCGCGGTGAAGTGCAGGTCGGGCTTGCCGGCATCGCCGAACAGTGGACGGAAGGCGCCTCGGGCGTAGGTGAAATCGGCCACCATGCCGGTATCTGTCACCGTCACGCGAAAGCGCCGCTCCTCGATCTGGGACAGGGTTTCCTCGGGCAGCACGCCGAGCCGCTTCGCCGCGTTGAGCGCCAGCGCCAGGTTGAGCGAATGCGGCCACTGCGGCAGGCGCATGCCCAGGCGTCCGATCAGTGCGGGCAGGGTGAAGGCCGGAATTTTTGGAATGCGCGAACTGTCGATCATGGGTGTCCTTTTAACCGCCGACGCTGGCGGTGCCGGCACGGCCGAACCAGAAGCCGTTCACCAGTCCCGCCGGGGCCCAGGCCGCATTATCCTCCACCGGCTCGCCCTTGCGCGCCCGGTCGAAGGCGGCGACGATGTCGAAGCTGTGTGTCGCCTGCGGGCTGACGCGCACGGCGTCGATGCCCCGCGCCAGCAGCTGCGGCATCTGCATCAGCAGGCTGTGGGTCTGCGCCGACATGGTCTGGATCCCGTTCAGCGTCAGGAAGGCGCGCGCCTCGCGGGTGTTCACCAGCATGCCGTCGGGATGGTCGAGGCACTTGAACTGGCAATCGTCCTTGTTCAGGCCGTAGTGGCGCGCCGTGAAGCAGCGCGCCGAAAAGGCCAGCGGCAGCTTGCCGAAGGCGAACACCTCGGTTTCCATGTTGGCCGGACGCGACGCGTGCAGGGTCTCGATGATGTTGCCGGCGAGTTCCAGCGGCGGCAGCCAGCGTTGCGCGCCCTGGGCGGCGAAGAAGGCCAGGGTCTGTTCGTTGTAGATGTTGAGGTGCGGCCCGGCGACGAAGCCGAGGCCTTCGTCGCAGGCCATTTTCACCGCGCCCAGGTCGTTGGCCTCGATGATGCCACCCGCATCGGCCATCAGCCGGCGCAGGGCCTTGAGGTCGCTTTCCGATTCGAGCAGGGCCTGCGCCGTCAGCACGACTTCCTTGCCGGCTTCGCGCAAGTCCTTCGCCAGCCCGATCCAGTCGGCGGTGCGCAACTGCTGGCGGCGCGAGCAGACGGCCTCGCCGAGATAAATGCGATCGATCGCCGGATGCTGCGCCGCCTGGGCGTAGAACTCCATGACCTCGGCCTTGGGCCAGAAAAAGAGCAGGGGACCTAGGGTGATCTGCATGTTCAGGAAAGCTTCAACGCCAGGGCCTGTTGTAGGCGCCGAGTGTTATCTGCGAACCCTCGGCGACCTTGCCCAGTTCCGCGGCCCAGGCAGGCTTGACCGAGTAGCGGTCTGGCGCGGAGAAAGCGGCGTCGATCGCCTGGCGCAGGTTGCGCGTGACCTGGGCAACGTAGGTCGGGCTGCGCTGGCGGCCCTCGACCTTGATCGCCGAAACGCCGATGCGAATGATCTCCGGCAGCATTTCCAGCACGTTGAGGCTGGCCGGTTCCTCCATCGCGTAGTAGGTCTCGCCGGCGACTTCGAAGCGGCCCTTGCAGATGGTCGGGTAGCCGGCGTTCTCGTCGTTGCCGTAACGGTCGATGAGGATGCCGTTGAGGCGCACGTCCATCTCGGTCGGTTTCTTTTCCCATTGCACGTACTTGGCCGGCGAACAGGCGCCCACGGTATTGGGCGATTCGCCGGTGGCCCAGGACGACAACCAGCAGCGGCCCTCGTTCATCACGCACAGGCTGCCGAAACCGAACACCTCGATCTCGACTTCGGTGTGGCGAATCACGTTCTCGACCTGCGCCAGCGTCAGCACGCGCGGCAGCACGGCGCGCTGGATGCCGAACTTTTCGCGGCAGAAATTGACCGCTTCGTAACTCGTGGCGGAGGCCTGCACAGAGAGATGGCGGCGCATGTCCGGATAGGTCTGCGCGGCGTAGTCGAGTACGCCGGGATCGGCAATGATGACCGCGTCGATACCGAGCGCGGCCGCCTTGTCCACCGAGGCGGTCCAGTCGGCGAAGCGCCCGGCCTGGGCATAGGTATTGATCGCGGCCAGCACCTTGCGCCCGCGCTGGTGGGCGTAGCGGATGCCCTCCGCGAGCGCCTTGTCGTCGAAGTTCAGCCCGGCGAAGTTGCGCGCGTTGGTGTCGTTGCGAAAGCCGAGATAGACGTCGTCGGCGCCGTTATCCACCGCCGCCTTGAGCGCCGCCAGGCTGCCCGCCGGACATACGAGTTGAGGTTTGGCCATTGCTGCCCCCACCAAAAAGAGGGCGCGAGTGTAGACGAAAGGCCTGAAAAATCAGTTGATCGTGGTCAAAGGAGGTGGATTGGGGTGCCGGCGGGGGGCCGGCCACCGTCCCGCCGGCGCCGACTTTCGGGTTGATACGTGCGGCTATTCGAATTCGACCCGACGCCCACCTCCACAAAATCACAATTGTTCTTGCCGACCAAACGTCTTCTCGAGACTTTCAAATAGCTCCCGAAGTAGCGCTTGGTGGTCTTCCGCGCGATAGCGAATCCATTTGATATCACGGAGAAGCGGCGGAGGCTCGATATCGCCGACGAGTATTGGAAATATTGGCTTGCCTTCATGTAGTGCATAAGCATATTCGCGTTGGACCCATTTAGACTCGATGCTGCTTTTCGAAGCAAAAAGTACGACTCCGTCCGCCCGTTCTAGTCCCCGGTTTAGCTCAGTTGCGATTGAATCACCGATACGAATGTCTTTCTCATCGATAAATATTCCGTAGTGCAGATCAAGATCATCGACTATCGTTCTCACAAGCGGCTTTGTCGACACTTGAGGTGGCTAATGAACAGTGTTGCGTGTTCTGAGGCAAACGAGAACCAAAGAGAAATTTCACATTCGATTCACGTGTTATCTTCAGGCCACCCTTGTCGCTTGCCAATACCACGCCATAAAGGAACGCAGACTCGGCGCCATAGAAATGGATCCGATAGCCGGACGCTATCCTAAGTGCCAAATCGCTCCCCATGTAGCCAGCAATGTCCACAATGCGACCGATCCGAATGCCCTCTTCTGTTCCGAGGTGATGTACGGACCACGCATAAAGCGCAGCAGTTGTAAGAACCACTGTGTGCCCTGAGTCTGGGCGCACGTATAGAACCTTCCGATCGTGGTCAACTCTTATTCGGCAATTGTGTCGTCTCAAGTTCATCGGCGAAGGTGCTGCACGAGGATAGGATTTC
>JADJUP010000012.1 GCA_016716965.1 Sulfuritalea sp.
ATGGCTCGTGCTGAGAACCTAACGAATGAAAGGGACTTCCCCGTCCCGAGGCTGCGGCGGAAGCCGCAAACGGCAACGAGTGCCAAGATGAGATTTCGCGATCACATCAAAACCACGAAAGGGGAAGTCCATGAGCATTATCACAGTTGGAATCGATCTGGCCAAGAACGTCTTTGCCGTGCATGGCGTTGATGATAACGGCAAGCCCGCATTGGTCAAGCCCAAGGTATCACGCGAGCATCTTCTGCCGCTGATCGCGCAACTGCCGCCGTGCGTGATCGGCATGGAAGCCTGCTCCGGCGCGCACTATTGGGCTCGACAGTTCCGCCAGCACGGCCACACCGTCCGGCTGATGGCGCCCAAGTTCGTCACGCCCTACCGGATGTCGGGCAAGCGCGGCAAGAACGACGCGGCGGACGCCGCCGCGATCTGCGAAGCCGTAACGCGGCCCCACATGCGCTTCGTCCCGATCAAGGAAGAACACCAGCAAATCATCCTGTGCCTGCATCGCACCCGCAACGGCTTCGTCGAGGAGCGCACGGCCACCTACAACCGGCTGCGCGGCCTGATCTCCGGAATTCGGCATCGTCCTGTCCGCAGAAGATCGCCAACCTGCGACGCGCTCATGGAGCATCTTGAGGATCTGCCCGGCTACGTCAATCCGTGCGTGGGCGACCTCCTGGCCCACGCCGACAGTCTCGACGCCCGGATTGCCGAGTACGACCGGGTCATCGCCAAGGCGGCGAAGGAGGACGCGCGCAGCAAACGCCTGATGCAGCCTGCCGGGCATCGGCCCGATCACGGCCAGCGCCATGCTGGCCAGCATTGGCGGCGGCCACGACTTCAGAACGGTCGCCAGGTGGCGGCCTGGATGGGGCTTGCGCCCGGGCAATACAGCAGCGGCGGGACGGCGCGGCTGGGGCGGATCACCAAGGCCGGCGACAGCTACCTGCGCAGCCTGCTGGTCATGGGGGCCAGGGCGATTCTGAGTGGTCTGGGTGACAAACAGGACCGTTTCAGTCGATGGGCCAGAAGCCTGGTCGAGCGTCGCGGCTACTGGAAGGCGGTGGTGGCGATCGCCGCGAAGAATGCGCGGCTGGCCTGGGCGGTGCTGAGGTTCGGGGAGGATTTCCGGTTGCAGCCGGTCGCCGCCTGAACCCACGACAAAAGCGTCAGCAAGGGAAGGATACGAAAGGAACACAGGTGCCACCGAAGGAGCGGTGGCCAGGATTCACCGATGCACTGCATGCGTTGATGTGAAGCGGGTTGGACCCGCGCCGGGAGTGCCTGATCACCTCCAGGGGAGTAGCAGATACCCGACTAACGATTGAGGCCCCGGCGCGCGTCTTTCATCAGGGTCCGGGCAGGATGCCCAACATGACCGGTTGTAGTTTCGCAGTCCGCCATCTTCTTCATCGAACCGCGCAGTGACAATGAAATCTGATCAGGAAATAGAGATGAACTGAAAATCGAAAACCGCTTGCTAAGTTTGGGGAAGCCCTTGTAGTTAAGTGTGGATCACTAACGATGGAAAGCTTTCCATCACGACGGAAAACATTCCATCAAATAGGCTGTATAAAAATCCGGACATGGGTGCAATAAGGCATTGAAACAGCGTGTTAGGGAAATTTAGTGGGGCCCACAATGACAGAAAAAGGATCAAGCCGGAATTGCCTGAATCCAGGCCAAGGGCAGAATACGCCAACGGCAAGTTCCCGTCCAGCATATGGCCCGGCGAGGCAAACGGGGTGGCTCCAAAGGGGACCGGGCGAGCGCGGATACGAATGACGGCACCCCGGCGCCGCTATGCCGCCGTACCGCCAGCGAGCAAAGGAAGTCCCTGCGGGGCGCCGACTTTCACCCCACCGCCCTGCCCCGCGCCTCCACGTTCCAGATCGTCTTCGCGTACTGCCCTATGGTCCGGTCGGAGGAGAACTGGCCCATGCCGGCGACGTTGAGGATGGCTTTGCGCACCCAGGCTTGCGGGTCGCGGTAGAGGGCGCCGACCTTTTCCTGGCAGGCGATGTAGGCGGCATAGTCGGCCAGCAGCAGGTAGTGGTCGCCGTGGTAGGTGAGGTTGTCGAACACCGGCTTGTAGCGGTCGCGGTCCTCGGGCGAGAAGAAGCCGTCGCGCAGGGTGTCGAGCGTCTGCTTGAGTTCGGCGTTGGCGTCGTAGTGGCTCCAGGGGTTGTAGCCGGCGGCGTATTGCTGCGCGACTTCGTCGGCGGTGAGGCCGAAGATGAAGATGTTCTCTGCGCCGACTTCGTTGCGAATCTCGACGTTGGCGCCGTCCAGCGTGCCGATGGTGAGCGCGCCGTTCAATGCCAGCTTCATGTTGCCGGTGCCGGAGGCCTCGGTGCCGGCGGTGGAGATCTGCTCGGAGAGGTCGGCGGCGGGGATGATGAGCTCGGCGTTGGAGACGTCGTAGTTGGGGATGAAGACGACCTTGAGCCGGCCGCGCATGATCGGGTCGTTGTTCACCACGTCGGCGACGTCGTTGATCAGGCGGATGACCAGCTTGGCCATGCGGTAGCCGGGCGCGGCCTTGCCGCCGAAGATCACCGTGCGCGGCGTGGCGTCGCCGCCGGCGCGCAGGCGGTTGTAGAGCGTGATGACATGCAGCAGGTTGAGCAGTTGCCGCTTGTATTCGTGGATGCGCTTGATCTGCACGTCGAACAGGGAATCGGGATCGACCGCGATGCCCAGCCGCTGGCGGATCACCTGCGCCAGGCGCGCCTTGTTGTCGCGCTTGACGCGGACGAAGGCGTCGCGGAAGGCGGCATCGTCGGCCAGCGGCGTCAGTTGCCGCAACTGGTCGAGGTCCTTGAGCCAGCCCTTGCCGATGCGGCTGCCGATCAGCCGCGCGAGGCCGGGGTTGGCCTGGTTGAGCCAGCGCCTGGGCGTCACGCCATTGGTCATGTTGACGATCTTGTCCGGCGACAGGCGATGGAAGTCGGCGAAGATGGTTTCCTTCATCAGGCGGGTGTGGATCGCGGCGACGCCATTGACCTTGTGGCTGCCGACGATGGCCAGGTGCGCCATGCGGATGCGCTTGCCCTTGTTCTCGTCGATCAGCGACATGCGCTGCCACAGCGCCGGGTCGCCGGGGTAGTGGTGCATCACGTCCTTGAGGAAGCGGTAGTTGATCTCGTAGATGATCTGCAGGTGGCGCGGCAGCACGCGCTCGAAGAGGCCGACCGGCCAGGTTTCCAGCGCTTCGGGCATCAGCGTGTGGTTGGTGTAGGCGAAGGTGCGGGTGACGATGTCCCAGGCGCGCGGCCACTCGAAGCGATGCTGGTCGATCAGGATGCGCATGAGCTCGGGCACGGCGATCGAGGGGTGGGTGTCGTTGAGCTGGATCGCCACCTTCTCGGGCAGGTTGTCGAGCGGGGTTTCGGACTTGGCGAAGCGGTAGAGCATGTCCTGCAGCGAGGCGCTGACGAAGAAGTACTGCTGCTTGAGGCGCAGTTCGCGGCCCATCTCGGTGGTGTCGTCGGGGTAGAGCACCTTGGACAGGTTCTCGGATTCGTTCTTGTCTTCGACGGCGGCGATGTAGTTGCCTTCGTTGAAGTAGCGCAGGTCGAAATCGCGGCTGGCCTTGGCCGCCCACAGCCGCATGTTGTTCACGGTGCCGGTGTCATAGCCGGGGATCGGGTAGTCGTAGGCCATGGCCATGACGTCGTCGGAATCCACCCACTGGTGGCGCTTGATGCCCTGCTCGTCGATGAAATCGACGACGCGGCCGTGGAACTTGACCTGGTAGAGCACCTCGGGGCGCGGGAATTCCCAGGGGTTGCCGTAGCGCAGCCAGTTGTCGGGATGCTCGACCTGCTGGCCGTCCTCGATGCCCTGGTGGAACATGCCGTATTCGTAACGGATGCCGTAGCCATAGCCGGCGATGCCCATGGTCGCCATCGAATCGAGGAAACAGGCGGCGAGCCGGCCGAGGCCGCCGTTGCCCAGCGCGGCGTCGGGCTCGACTTCGGCGATGGCTTCCGGCTTGATGCCGATTTCGCCCAGCGCCGCCAGCGCATCGCGGAATTCCTGCTCGGCGCAGATGTTGAGCATGCTGTTGGTCATGGTGCGGCCCATGAGGAATTCCATGGAAAGGTAATAGACGCGCTTGCGGTCTTCGACGTAATAGCTGCGCATGGTTTCCATCCAGCGCTCGATCAGGCGCTCGCGCACCACGGCGGCGGCGGCGTGGAACCAGTCGCGGTCGGTGGCGGTGATCGGGTCCTTGCCGATGGTGTAGATCAGCCGGTTGTGCAGCGAGCGGCGGATCGAATCGGCATCGAGCTTGGGGTGGTCGAGGTCGGGCAGGGCGGCGGGCTTTTTCATCGGGGCATTCCCACAAAAATAACAAGGGCATGATACTCGCGGCGGCCATGGCGGTGCCGCGCTTCGAAACCGCGGGCGCCGGGTGCATGTTCCGCATTTTTCGATTCCCGCTGATAATGCGTGCTCCAAAAAGGGACAGGGAATGGTCGAGAGCGAAGCCAACACTCAGGAAGATTCCAGCGCCAAGCCGATCGCGCTGGAGGAGGCGCGGCTGCAGATCGGCGACCTGATCAACCTGCAGGCGCAACTGAGCGACCGGGTGGAACGCTACTCGGTACGCCTGCTCGGCATGGCAAAGGGCCGCAGCGTGCTGGTGACGACACCGATGGTCGACGGCCATTACCTGCTGATGCGCGAGGGGCAGTCGCTGATACTGCGCGCCTTTTCGGGCAAGAGCGCCTACGCCTTCCCGACCCAGATCCTGAAGACCGTCAATACGCCCTACCCCTACCTGCACCTGGCCTACCCGCGCGAGGTGCGCTCGCTGGTGGTGCGCAAGGGCGCCCGCGCCAACGTGAATGTGATCTGCGCCATCACCCATTGCGACGGCACGCCGATGCAGGCGGCCGGCGCCCTGGTCAACATGAGCGTCGGCGGCGCGCTGATGATTGCAAAGAACGCGCCGGGGAAGAAGGGCCAGCATCTGGGGATCACGTTCAAGGTGATGCTCAACGGCATCGAGGCGCTGCTGGAACTCGATACCGTGATCCGCGCCGTCAGCTACGAGCAGGGCGGAGATGCCGCAATGCCCTACCAGATCGGCATCCAGTTCGTCGATGTTTCGCCGGAGAACTCGATCCCGCTGCTGGCATTCGTCTACCAGGCGCTGCTGGAACAGTCGCCGGGCGCCTGAGGCACCGCGTTCAGGCCGACAGCGCCGCGCGCCAGCGCGCGAGCTTTTCCGCGTAGGGTGTGCCGGCATTGGCCGGGCTGGTGGAGGGCAGCACCACGGCCTCATAGCCCATGGCTTCGATTTCGCGGATGCGCTGCGCCGCCATGCGGCCGTTGAAGCAGATGCGCCGTAGCGCCGGCGCCGACTCTTTGAGTTCAGCCAGCGGATTGGGCAGCGCGTCGCGAATCGCGGAATCGAGGCTGCCGGCGCGTGCGCAGGAGGCGAACACGTCCCAGATGGCGATGCCGGCGGCCTGCACCGCGACGATCCGCGCCGGGTAATCCATCTCCTGCAGCGGCTGTTTGATGGTTTCGCCGACGATGCGCCAGAACAGGTTCTGCGGATGGGCGTAATACTGCTGAGCGGCGAGCGAGGCGGTGGACGGAAACGAGCCCAGGATCAGCACCCGGGCTCGTGGGTCGATGACGGGCGCGAGTCCGTGGAGAATCAAAACCTGTTAGCCACAGAGGACACAGAGATCACAGAGAAAGGCATGAGGGTTTTCCTCTGCGTCCTCTGTGATCTCTGTGGCCAAGTGTTTTGCTCTTTACTCAGGAACCGCTCATCTCCAGCATGAGTTGATTCATCCGCTTGACGAAAGTCGCCGGATCGTCGAGCTGGCCGCCTTCGGCGAGCAGCGCCTGGTCGAACAGCACCGCGCACCAGTCGTCGAACTTCTTTTCCTCGTACTTGAGGCGCATCACGACCGGATGCTGCGGGTTGATCTCGAGGATGGGCTTCGACGCGGGCGCCTTCTGCCCGGCGGCCTTGAGGATGCGCGCGAGGTTGCCGGAGACGTCGTGCTCGTCGGCCACCAGGCAAGCCGGGCTGTCGGTCAGGCGATGCGTGACGCGCACTTCCTTGGCGCGCTCGCCGAGGCTCTTGGCGATCTTCTCGGTCAGGTCCTTGAATTCGCCGGCGGCGGATTCCTGTTCCTTCTTCTCGGCTTCGTCTTCCAGCTTGCCCAGGTCGAGGCCGCCCTTGGCCACCGACACCAGTTGCTTGCCCTCGAACTCGGTCAGGTGCGACACCACCCATTCATCGACGCGATCCGACAACAGGATGACCTCGATGCCCTTCTTGCGGAAGACTTCCAGGTGCGGGCTGTTCTTCGCCGCGTTGAAGGTTTCGGCGGTGACGTAGTAGATCTTTTCCTGCTCGGGCTTCATGCGGCCGATGTAGTCGGCCAGCGAAACGGTTTCGTCCGGCGTGTCGGCCTGCGTGCTGGCGAAGCGCAGCAGCGAGGCGATCTTGTCCTTGTTGGCGTGGTCCTCGCCCATGCCTTCCTTGAGCACCTTGCCGAACTCGCCCCAGAACTTGGCGTACTTTTCCTTCTCGGCCGCGTCCTCGCTGCTGGCCAGGCTTTCCAGCATGCCGAGGACCTTGTTGGTGCAGCCCTTGCGGATGGCGTCGATGTCCTTCGATTCCTGCAGGATCTCGCGCGAGACGTTGAGCGGCAGGTCGGCCGAATCGACCACGCCGCGCACGAAGCGCAGGTAAAGCGGCATCAGTTGCTCGGCGTCGTCCATGATGAAGACGCGGCGCACGTAGAGCTTGACGCCGTGACGGGCGTTGCGGTCCCACAGGTCGAAGGGCGCGCGCGCCGGCACGTAGAGCAACTGGGTGTATTCCGACTTGCCCTCGACGCGGGTGTGGGTCCACGTCAGCGGGTCCTCGAAATCGTGGCCGACGTGCTTGTAGAACTCCTTGTACTGCTCTTCGGTGATCTCGTTCTTGGAACGGGCCCAAAGCGCCGAGGCCTGGTTGACGGTCTCGTCCTCGTCGGTGGCGACCTGTTCCTTCTTCTCGTCATCCCACTTTTCACCCTTCATCACGATGGGCTGCACGATGTGGTCGGAGTACTTGCGGATGATGGACTTGATCTTCCAGGCCGACAGCAGGTCGTCCTGGCCGTCCTTGAGGTGCAGGGTGATCTCGGTGCCGCGGCTGGGGCGGTCGACCATTTCGATGCTGAACTCGCCGGTGCCTTCCGATTCCCAGCGCACGCCCTGGTTGGGCTTCGGCGCCGGCGCGGCGGGTCAGCACGGTGACCTTGTCGGCGACGATGAAGGAGGAGTAGAAGCCGACGCCGAACTGGCCGATCAGGCTGGCGTCCTTCTGCTGGTCGCCCGACAGCTTGGAGAAGAACTCGCGCGTGCCGCTCTTGGCGATGGTCCCGAGGTTAGCGATCACTTCCTCGCGCGACATGCCGACGCCGTTGTCGGCGATGGTCAAGGTCTTGGCCACCGGGTCGAATGCGATGCGGATCTTGAAGTCCGAATCGCCCTCGAACAGCGCCGCATTGTGGAGAGCTTCGAAGCGCAGCTTGTCGCAGGCGTCCGATGCGTTGGATATCAGTTCGCGCAGGAAGATCTCGCGGTTGGAGTACAGCGAGTGGATCATCAGTTGCAGCAGTTGCTTGACCTCGGTCTGGAAGCCGAGGGTTTCGCGCGACGCGGGCGCTGTCTGGGTATCGGTAGTCATCTGAAAATCCTCATGAAACGGCGATCGAGTGGCCGATATGGGGGCAGTCATAGCCGTTTCAAGGGCAGGGACAAGGCATCGATTGCAGGCAGCGTGTTCGCTGGCGTACATTGCCCGATGCCGCCGCCTAGGCTGGGCGACCCGGGTGCCGGTCCATCGAGGAAAACCCCACAAAATGAGCAACGCGCAATGGTTTCTGCTGCTGGGCGCCCTTCTGCTGGCCCGCGGCGTGACGGCTTCGGCGCTGACGCGCCTGCCGGTCACCCCCGCCATCATCTACCTGGCGGTGGGGCTGGTGGTCGGCCCGACCCTGCTCAACGTGTTCCACTTCAATCCGCTCAAGGAATCGGCGCTGCTGGAAGTGCTGACGGAAGTGGTGGTGCTGATTTCGCTGTTCTCCGCCGGCGTCAAGATGCCGGTGCCGGTCAGCCTGGCGCGCTGGCGCACGCCGATCCTGCTGGCGACGGTATCGATGACGGTCACCGTGGCGATGGTGGCGGCCTTTGCTTTCTACGTGCTCGACCTGCCGCTGGGCGCCGGCATCCTGCTCGGCGCGATCCTGGCCCCCACCGATCCGGTGCTGGCGACCGACGTCCAGATCCGCCACCCCGGCGACCGCGACCAGTTGCGCTACACCCTGACCTGCGAGGCGGGCATGAACGACGGCAGCGCCTTTCCCTTCGTGATGCTCGGCCTGGGCCTGCTCGGACTGCGCGACCTGGGCGAATTCGGCCTGCAATGGGTGCTGTTCGACGTGATCTGGGCCACGGTCGCGGGCGTCGCCATCGGCGTCGTTGCCGGCGCCGCCCTGGCCCACGTGGCCTGGAAGCTGCGCGACGAATCGCCGGACCACCGGCTGATGGACGACTTCCTCGGGCTCGGCCTGATCGGCATGGTGTATGGCCTGAGCGTGCTGGTCGGCGCGTGGGGCTTCCTCGCGGTATTTTTCGCGGCGGTCGCGCTGCGGCAGACCGAACTCAAGCTCGCCGGCGCCAGCTCGGAATCACCGCCAGCGCCGCCCGCAGTCGCCGCCGAACCGGGATTGGCCGCCGCGCCCGCCGAATGCGCGCCGCCGCAGACGGTGAGCGCCGGGTCGCTGGTGTTCAAGGAACACCTGGAACGGCTCTCCGAAATGACGCTGATCCTGCTGCTCGGCGGCACCATGTTCTTTGACTCCTGGAGCTGGCGGGCGGTGGGCCTGGCGCTGTTCCTGTTCGTCGTGGCGCGACCGCTCAGCGTCCTGATCGGCATGCTGGGCACCCGCAGCTCATGGCCGATACGCGGCATGGTCGGCTGGTTCGGCGTGCGCGGCATCGGTTCGCTGTATTACCTGATGTATGCCATCCAGCATGGCATCGCCGAAAGCCTGGCGCTGGAGTTGATCCAGTTCACGCTGGTTGTTGTTTCGCTGTCGATCCTCGCCCACGGCACCAGCGTCAAGCCGCTGATGGGCATGTTCTGGCGCCACCGCCGCAGCCTGCCGGCGCCGTGATTCGAAGGCCATCCCGCGCTGCGGCCGCTCAGGCGGCGCTCGCGGCAAGCATCTGCATGTCGTGGCCGGCGGCGATCCAGGCATCGAGGCCGCCGCGCAATGTACGCACCCGCGCATAGCCGCGCTCCATCAGCAGCCGGGCGGCCTGGGCGGCGCCCGCTTCATTGGGGCAGGTGCAGAAGATGATGATGTCCTGATCCGGCGTTTGCGGGCTGCCGAAATCCTGGCTGATGGCGCGCAGCTCGGACGGCACCGCTCCCGGGATGGTCCTCGGCTCCAGCGCGCGGGCCATGGGCGGGCGCAGGTCGACGATCATCGGCCGGGACCCCGAACTCACCAGCGCATGCAGCTCGTCGACCTCGATGCGCGCCAAGCGGAGCATGGCCTGCAGGCGCCGCCGCTCCAGCCACTTCGTCGCGATGTAGCCAAGCACCAGGGTTGCGACCAGGATCAGCACTCCGCTGCCCAGGCGCTCGGCCTGCGCCAGCAGTTCCTCGATCTGGGCATGCATCAGGTAGCCGGCGCCCAGGCCGGTAGCCGCCCAGAGCACGGTGCCGATGCCGTCGAACAGCAGGAAGGCGGACCAGCCGACGCGCGTTGCGCCCGCCAGCGGCGGCACCACCGTCGATAGCCCCGGAATGAACTTGGCGACGACCAGCAGGCCCATGCCCCAGCGGTCGAAGTTCGCCTGCGCCTGGTTCACGCAGATGTCCGGCGACAGCGAGACGCGGCACAGCGTCGCCAGCACGCGATTGCCGTAACGGCTGCCGGCCGCATACCAGGCAGCGTCGCCGATCAGGCAAGCCAGCACGGCGGCGCCGAACAGCGCCGGCAGCGAGAGGCCGCCACCGGCGGCGAGCGCACCGGCAACCACGAGGGCGGGCAGGCCCGGCAGGGGCAGTCCCAGTTGTTCCAGCAGCACCAGCGCAAATATGATCAACAGGCCGTACTGGCCGATGAGTGCAGCGAGTTCTAGCATCATGGGGAAACCTCGGCGGTTTGGGCGGTGAAAAACATTGCGGGCGCTGCGGGAATCAGGTTCACGCAAGTCGTCGGCAACCGGCCGGCAAGCGTGCAATACTGAAATGGCTTCAATCGAGACTCCCTGGTTGACCCGCTGTGTTGTGTGTCGTGATGGCTGTCGTCACGATGGCTCACACGATAGAGAACCGGGTGAGGCAAGGATTGAACGGATCCGCTGATGTTCTTGAACAAACTGGCTATCCGGGGCTGGAAGGACAATTGGGCAAATTCGCGATCAAATCCTCGCAAGGGCACGACGCGCCACGCTGGTACTTGTGGGACGGGGGCTTCCTCGCCCTCGGCCGCAGCGAAGGCGTGATCCGGCCCCATGCCCATCACGCCATCCAGATCGTCATCAGCATCGATGGCATGGCAAGCATCCGCGGTGCGCGCGGCGACTGGCAGCCCGCACGAGGCATCATCGTGCGCCCGGACGCCGTGCATTCCTTCGACGCCCGCGGCTCGCTGGGCGCCATGCTGATGCTGGAGCCCGAATCGATCGAGGGGACATGGCTGCGTACCGCGCTGCTGCAGGACATTACCCTGCTGCCGGACGCGGCCTTCGCTTCATGCGTGGCGGAGCTGCGAAAATTCTGCGAGCAGCCGTTCGAAAGCATGGCGGTCCGCGGCCTGATCCGCCATTGCGTCCTGGCGCTCTGCGCGGGCGCGCCGCCAACCCGCCGGCGCGATCCCCGGGTGACCACCGTGCTGAATGCCATTCGCGAATCGGCCGAACTCCGCATGTCGGTGGAAGCCGCCGCCGCGATCGTCCACCTGTCGCCCAGCCGCTTCGCGCACCTGTTCAAGCAGCAGGTGGGGCTGCCGTTTCGGCGTTACATGCTCTGGCGCAAGCTGACGCGCGCCACGCTGGCCATCGCACGCGAACGCACCATCACGGCGGCAGCCCAGGCGGCCGACTTCGCCGACGCCGCGCACGTCACGCGGACCTTCCAGCAGATGTTCGGCATCCCTCCGTCCGCCATGATGCAGGGCGAGTTTTTCGAAATCGACTCGCCATTCGAACTGGCCCGCTGAGCGGATCGCCCCCGCCACACCCTGGCTTCAAGCGCCTGAAACAATCGTCTGCTATACAATCGACCATCATGAAGCCGTCCATAGTCTTGCAGAAGAATCGGGAAACCATCCGGCAAACCGTGGCACGCTATCCCGTGTGCAACCCGAGGGTCTTCGGCTCGGTGATTCATCACAGCGACGGCGAAGACAGCGATCTCGATTTGCTCGTGGACCCCTTGCCGGGAACGACACTGTTCGATCTGGGCGCCATGCAGGTCGAACTGGAGACCGTGCTGGGCATTCCCGTCGAAGTACTGACGCCGCGTGACCTGCCCAAGCGATTCCGCGATCAGGTGATCCGCGAGGCCCTGCCCGTATGAGCGAGGCGGACAACTCGCGAAAGTTTGACTACCTTGACCACATGGCCGAAGCCATTGCCCTGGCAAGGAGCTTTACCGAAGGCATGGCGAAGCCGGACTTCCTCGCCGACAGGAAAACCCAGCAGGCCGTAATCCTCAACCTCATCGTTCTCGGCGAGGCCGCCAGCAAGATCGCGCTGGAGTTTCCAGAATTCACGATGGCACACCCGGCCTTGCCCTGGCAGCAAATGCGCGGCATGCGCAATCGCATGGCCCACGGCTATTTCGATATCGACCTCGACGTGGTCTGGGAAACCGTTCAGGCATCGCTGCCCGCTCTGCAAAACCAATTGCTCGCGATCATTGAATCGCGCTGACTGCATTTCGGAGCAAGCGCCGGGGCGACTGGTCTTCTCTGTCACCGTGGTACCAGCGCCGACTTTGTGAGCGTCGGCTCGTCGGCCACTGCTGCCGTTGGCCCAGCGGTCTATGTCGGTCGGCAACGCGACGATTACCTGCCGTTCAGTGGCAGAGGTAAATCAGCGGCAGCAACTCCCTTCAATTCCGACACATATCGCACTTTAAGCCTTGGTCTGCCCGCGTGATGCAGTGAATCAAGAAGACTGGTGCAGAAATCGATCCGGGTGATAACGATGAGGTTTTCGAATTGGCAACTATTGTCCGCCCCGGCGCGCGAGCCAATTGTGGAGTGTTGCATATAGTGTTGGCGACAACGAGCCCAGATCTCGTCCCGCACGGCGTGTGATTGTGGTTGAAGGGCGTTTGAGATTACGCATCAGCGGACCAGACTACGCTAGCGGCGAACAGGTAGCCCGCACCGTGAACAGTCTTGATCAGCTTTGGGTGCTGCGGGTCGGATTCAAGCTTGCGACGCAGGCGGGAGATGCGGACGTCGATACTGCGGTCGAATGGCGAGATGTTGCGCTCGCCGAGCAATTGCTCGCGGGTGAGGATGCGGTTGGCCTTTTCCAGGAAGACCTGTAGCAGGTTGGCTTCGGCGTTGGATAACTGGTGTTCGTCTCCGTCCGGTGCGACCAGGCGGTTGGTGGCGGGAAAGAAGCGCCAGCCGATGAATTCCGCCCAGCGTTCCGGGAGGCTGCCTCCAGGCCGGTGCGGCGGGCATATCGGCGCAGCACGCTGCGAACTCGGGCCACCAGTTCTCGGCTATCGAAGGGCTTGGTCACGTAGTCGTCGGCACCATCCTCCAGGCCCATGATGCGGTCGCCACTGTGGCTACGTCCGGTGATGACGATGATGCCGCAGTCGTCGCTTTCGCGCAGTTCCCGCACCAGCGCCATGCCGTCGACATCCGGCAGCCCGAGGTCGATCAGGCGAGATCCGGGAGTTCGATCTTTAGCCGGGTGCGAAACTCGGCGGCGCGCTTGCACCATGTCGTCTGGAAGCCGAACTCGCTGAGCGTCTGCACGATCAGGCGCGCGATGTCGCCATCGTCCTCGAGGACGATGCGGGCACCGACAGGAAGTCGCCGGACGGATTCATATGCGGCACCGCCGGATCGCGGCCTTCAGATCGGCGGGCAGGAAGGGCTTGCCGAGGAACTGCGTGTTCCCCTCGGGCTGCGGTTCATGGCGGGATTCGCCCTTATAGCCGCTCATAAGCACGATGCCGATATCCGGCCAGCGTTCGTTTACGATCCGGGCTAGACAATAGCCGTCGATGTCCCCGGGCATGACGATGTCGCTGACCACGACTTCGACCGCACTGATGTGCTCCACAAGCTGCACGGCTTCCTGCCCGTTCTCGGCTTCCAGCACGGCATACCCGAGAGCATTGATCTGGTCGCGGACGATGGCGCGCACGTCCGGGTCGTCTTCGACCAGCAGCACCAATCCGCCTGCCGCGACTTCCGTTTCGGCCGGGTCAGCGGCAGAATCGGCCTTCGCCGGCAGGGTGGCGGGCAGCAGCAGGCGAATCGACGTGCCCTTGCCGGGCATGCTTTCGATCTGGACCTGTCCTCCGGATTGATGGACGAATCCCTGCACCATAGCGAGCCCGAGGCCGCTTCCTGGCCGAGGGCTTGGTCGTGAAGAAGGGATCGAAAGCCCGCGCAAGGGTGGTGGCGTCCATCCCCTGGCCGCCGTCGGTGACCAGGATCTCGATGTAATTCCCCGCGGGCAGATTGTGGGAGCGGGCATCCCGTGGCGCTAGGCAAACCCGGTCGCAGGCGAATTCGAGATTGCCGCCTTCAGGCATGGCATCGCGCGCATTGAGGGCGAGGTTGATCAGCGCATCTTCCAACTGTCCCGGGTCGGTAAGTGCCCAGAGCGAGACCTCGGCCGTGTTAGGCGAGGAACCGAGGCGCGTCCGGATGCTGATGCTTTCCGGCAGCGAGCCGCGCAGCAGGGGCGCCATCCCGAGAAGGAGCGCGCCGACGTCGATCGGATGGGCCTCAAGCGGCTGCTGCCGGGCGATGGCGAGCAGCCGCCGCACCAGGTTGGCGCCGAGCTGCGCGGCCCTCAGCGCGGGAACGGCGTGGCGCTTGACCACGTCGCTGTCGGGCAGCGCGCGGTCGAGAGCATCGAGGTTGCCGATGATCACGGTGAGGATGTTGTTGAAGTCATGGGCGAGACCGCCGGACAGTTGCCCGATCGCCCGCATCTTCTGCGCCTCACGCGCGGCGGCCTCGGCACGTTTCTGCTCGGTCAGGTCGATGGCCAGCAGGTAGCAGCCGAGTATTTTTCCGGTGGAGTCGCGTTCCGGTACCAGCGTGCTGCGTGCGTGCAGAATCTCGCCGGCGGATTGCCGGGTCGAATACTCGAAGCTGACCGTCTCCCCGGACAGAGCTTGCCGGATGTAGGGTTCGATCTGGGCGTAGGTCGTGGTGCCGACAATGTCGGAAACGTGGCTGCCGAGCATGGAGTCGCGGTCACGTTCGAACCCAGTCGGCATGACGGCGATTGGCGAATGTATAGATCTGGTTCTGGTCGAAATAGCCGATCAGCGCGCCGACGTTGTCGGTGATCATCCGCGTGCGCTCTTCGCTGCGCCGCAGGGCGGTGATGATGCGCAGGTTCTCGCGGGAGGCGTGGCGCAGATCGTGGTTCGCCACTTCCAGTTCGCGCGTTCTCGCGCGGACCTTGTG
>JADJUP010000013.1 GCA_016716965.1 Sulfuritalea sp.
GCGATGAAGCCGCGCAGCGCCGGTCACTTCCACGTTCGGCCCCATAGAAGTGCGCACCACCACCCGTTTGACAATCGCAATTAGTGTAGCTACAGTAATGCATGCGTATCGAATTCGATCCAGCCAAGGATGAGGCAAACCAAGCGAAACACGGCGTGTCCTTGCTCATGGCGGTCGAGCTCGATTGGGAAGCCGCGCTGGTGTGGGTTGATGAACGATTCGAGTACAACGAGATGCGAATGATCGCGCTCGCTCCGAACACCGAAATCCTGTACTACGTGGCCTTTGTAGATCGTGGCAATGTGCGAAGGATCATCAGCCTCCGCCGCGCCAATCGTCGTGAGGTAAAGCACTATGTCGAAAGTCTCTAAGCGACCAGCCGTTCGCATGCCGACCGTAGCCGAAGACAAGGCCATTACTGCGGCAGCCAGAAACGACCCCGATGCAAAGCCGCTCACACCTGCTCAGCTAAAGGCAATGGTTCCCTTGCGGTCGTTGCGTGGGCGACCGAAGTCCGAAAACAAGAAGCTGCTGGTATCGGTGCGCTACAGCCCCGAGGTCGTTGCCTACTTCAAGTCCACGGGCGAAGGCTGGCAATCGCGCATGGATGGTGTGCTGCGTCAGTACGTATCGCGCCATTCCCGTAGCGCATAGGTATGTGGCCGAACCCGTCGTTCCAGAGGACGCTGCGCGATGAAGCCGCGCAGCGCCGGTTACCTAGAACGTTCGGCCTCTTGGGGCTGGACGCCTATGCGCCTTAGGCGTATAGTCGCACGATGCATACCGTAGTCGAAACGTTGCTGTTCCAGCGGCAGTGGCCGCTCTACTGGACCGAAGAGGAACGTGGCGCGTTCGCTGCGTGAATCGCAGAACACCCCGCCGCCGGAAATGTCGTGCCCGAGTCCGGTGGTATCCGTAAGGTACGTTGGGGAAGAGCAGGTTCGGGCAAGTCGGGCGGTGTGCGGGTGATCTACTTCACTCGCAACGCAGAAGGTGAAGTGGTTTTGCTCACGCTGTATGCGAAGTCGAAAACCGACAACCTCACCGGCCCCAAGTTGAAGGAGATTCGCCGTGTCCTCGAAGAGTAAGCCCCTTACGAAGTCCGAATTGGCAGCCCATGAAGCAAAACGCGACCTTGCTGCGGACCTGTTGCAGTCAGTACGCGAAATGAAGGCTGGTCAAGTTCATGTTGTTTCATCGCCTGTCATTGAGGCGCGAAAGAAAACTGGCCTGTCTCAGTCCCAATTTGCAGCGCTCATTGGGGTGTCTGTTCGCACATTGCAAGGATGGGAGCAAGGTCGCAAACAACCGAGCGGTGCTGCCCGGACTTTGCTGGCTATCGCGAGCACAAATCCCAAGGCAGTATTGGCTGTCGCAGGTAGATAGCGTGCGCCAGAGGCCGAACCCGTCGTTCCAGGGGACGCGCCGCGATGAAGCTGCGTCGCGCCCCTGAGCTGGCACGTTGGAGCTTTAGAGACACCCCTTTTCTAGCCGCAAGCCGATCGCCGGCTACGCACACTACCTGAGCATGGTCGACTGACAGTTGCTCCGCTGCTATTCCCGCGCGGCATTTCCCTATCCGCTTTCCGCAGGCCAGAATTTCCTGCCGTATCGCCGGCGCCGACTTTCAAAGCGACCTGCGGCGCGTTCCTGTTGGCTCCGGCAGCGGTAAAATATGAAAAAAGAAATAGGGGGAGAAGCATGAAGTACCGCATCGAGAAGCAAGGAGACGAGGTCGTCATCAGCTTCGAGCAGGTGGGCGGCGAGGCACAGGAGGTGATCGCCGCGATCAGCCGCTGCCGGCAGGGCGCGCGGGACTGTGCGACAGGCGAGTGCACCAAGATCGGCGACATGAGCACGCAGGGTCAGGGCGTTGAGCTTGCCGTGCGCCTCAAGCCGCGCGCCGACATGGCGCTGGACGTCGCCAGCCTCGGCGAATGCCTGAAGTACCAACTGCCCAAGCAGATGGACCACTGAGTCCGGCGAAGAGTCGGCGGCGGCGATACGGCGATGCGAACGGGCACTTTGCGGCTTGCCGCCGGCCATTGCTGGCGAGTCCTGTTCTGGCTGGCCTGCCTGTGCGGCACGGTGGCGGCGCAGGGCGTAATCGAGGCCGCGGCCGATCCCAACAGCCTGCTGGCCAACGAGGTTGTCACCGTGACACGCGGCGACTACAGCATTTCCGGGCTGGTGACGCGGCGGCCGGAGGCGAAGGCTTTCAGGTACGGCATCGCGCTGTTTCCGGGGTATCCGTCGATCATGAAGCTGCGCGAGGAGGCGGGGCAGCCGCGCTTCGAGCTGGGCGGCAATTTCCTGATCCGCGCGCGGCGCCACTGGGTGGATGCCGACACGCTGGTGATTTCGGTGGATGCGCCTTCCGACGAGTGGCGCAGCTTCAGCCAGCTGTTCCGCGCCGAGCCGCGCTACGGCGCCGACGTGGCGGCGCTGCTGGCGGAGGCCGGGCGCCGCTACGGCATCGCGCAATGGACGCTGGTCGGCACCAGCGAGGGCTCGGTGAGCGCCTTCCACGCAGCGCGGATGAACCCGGCGCTGGCGCCGCGCCTGATCCTGACGGCATCGCTGATGGTGGCGGGACGCAATGGGCCGGGCCTGTCCGGCGTGGCCTGGAATGAACTTTCATCACGCCTGCTGTGGGTGCACCATGCTGACGATCCCTGCGCCTACACGCCCTACCACGAGGCGCGGCGCCTCGCGGAACTGACGCGCAGCCCCTTGCTCACGGTGCGCGGCGGCGGGCCGGCACGCGGTGCGCCCTGCGAGGCGCGCAGTGCGCATGGATTCGTCGGCGTCGAGCGCGAGACGGTGGCGGCGATGCTGGAGTGGGTGCGGACCGGGCAGGTGGCCGCCGAGGTGGCCGGGAAGTAGCGAGCCGGGCCCCGGCGCTCAGACCTGCAGCACGGCGAGCAGGTCCTGTTCGAGGCGGACCAGTGTGGCGGTCTGCGCCAGTTCCTTGCCGCTGATGAGGAAGACGTCTTCGACGCGTTCGCCCAGCGTGGCGATCTTGGCCGTGTGCAGGGTGATGCCGTGCTGGCCGAGGACGCGGGCGATGGCGTAGAGCAGGCCGGGCCGGTCGGCGGCGGTGATCGACATCAGGTACTGGCTGCCGCGCTCGTCGGCGCGGATCTCGACTTCGGGCGCCACCGGGAAATGCCGCACCAGGCGCGACAGGCGCCCGCCGAGCGCGGCCGGGAGTTGCGGCTGGGCGACCAGCAGTTCGGCGATGTCGTGCTCGATGAGGCCGATCATGTCGCGGTAGGCCTGGCTGGCGTCGAAGGCGAAGACGACGAAGCTGTCGAGCGCGTAGCCGTGGCGCGTGGTGTGGATCTTGGCGTCGACGATGCTGTAGCCGAGCCGGGCGAAGAAGCCGCAGAGGCGGGCGAAGAGCAGCGCCTGGTCGCGCACGTAGACCATCACCTGCAGGCCGTCGCCCATGGGATTGAGCCGCGCCCGCACCACCGGCTTTTCGGCGGATGGGCAGTGGTAGAGGGTGCGCGCGTGCCAGGCGATTTCGTCGGCGGCGTGGCGCATGAAGTAGCCGGTGTCGAGCTGCTGCCAGAGTTCGCTTTCGACGTCGGGCCGCAGGCCGTGGTAGCGCAGGATGCGGCGCGCTTCCTCCTGCCGCTCGGCGACGCCGGAAAGCTGCAGCACGGAGCTGCCCTTGAGCACGCTGGCGGTCATGCGGAAGAGGTCTTCGAGCAGCTTTCCCTTCCAGGTGTTCCACACCTTGGGGCTGGTGCCGCGGATGTCGGCGACGGTGAGCAGGTAGAGCGCGGTGAGGCGGCGCAAGTCGCCGACGCGGGCGGCGAAGGCGAGCACGACTTCGGGATCGGCCAGGTCCTGCTTTTGCGCCACCTGCGACATGAAGAGGTGCTGCTCGACGAGGAACACCACCAGGTCGGCGTCGGCGCCGAGGATGCCGTGGTCCTTGCAGAAGCGCGCCGCGTCCTTCTTGCCGAGTTGGGAATGGTCGCCGCCGCGGCCCTTGGCGATGTCATGGAACAGCGCGGCGATGTAGAGCAGCCAGCGCTTGTCGAAGCCGACCATCAGGCGCGAACAGAACGGGTATTCGTGGGCCAGCTCGGGCATGGCGAAGCGGCGCAGGTTGCGCATCACCTGCAGGATGTGCTGGTCGACGGTGTAGACGTGGAACAGGTCGTGCTGCATCTGGCCGACGATGTTGCCGAAGGCCGGCAGGTAGCGGCCGAGGATGTCGAACTGGTTCATGCGCCGCATCGGGTGGATCAGGTGCTTCTGCTGGAACAGCTTGAGGAACAGTTCGCGGTTTTTCGGGTCGCGGCGGAAGGCGGCGTCGATCGAGCCCTGGGCGCGCCACAGGGCGCGCATGGTGCGCGGGGTCATGCCCTTGAGCTCGGAGCGCTGCATCTGCAGCAGGAAGCATTCGAGGATGGCGCGCGGATGGCGCTGGAAGACGTCCTCCTCGCGCACGTCGAGCAGGTCGCGCACCAGCTGGAAATGCTCGTCGATGATGATGGGGGGGCCCTGCCGGGGGGGCATCAGCCGGTCGGTCAGCACTTGCATGAGCAGCGTGTTGAGTTGCGTCACCAGCTTGGCGTTGCGGAAATAATGCTGCATCAGCACTTCGGAGGCGCGCTTGGCCGCGGTCGCGGCCATGCCCATCGCGGCGGCGAGCTTTTCCTGGTGGTCGAACAGCAGGCGGTCCTCGCGCCGGCCGGCGAGCAGGTGCAACTGGATGCGCAGGTCGGACAGTTGTCGGTCGGCGCGCTCCAGCTGGCGCACCTCGGGCATGGTGATGAGGTCGGCGCCGGCCAGCGATTTCCAGTCGTCGCCGATGCCCGCCGCGCGCGCCACCCAGAGGATCACCTGCAGGTCGCGGATGCCGCCGGGGCTTTCCTTGCAGTTGGGTTCCAGGCTGTAGGGGGTTTCGTTGAACTTGGCATAGCGTTCGGCCTGTTCGAGCTGCTTGGCCTGGAAGAACATGGCGGGCTGCAGCGTCGCGTCGTAGCTCTGCTCGAAATCCGCGTAGAGCGTCCGCGCGCCGGCCAGGTAGCGGGCTTCGAGCAGCGAGGTCTGCACCGTGATGTCGCGTTCGGCCTCGTCGAGGCACTGGTCGATGCTGCGCACGCTGTGGCCGATGTCGAGGCCGATGTCCCAGAGCAGGCCGATCAGCTGTTCGAGCCGCGATGCGGCATCGGATCCTGTGTCGGTGTGGCGCTGGTCGGGGACCAGGATCAGCAGGTCGACGTCGGAGCCGGGATAGAGCTGGCCGCGACCATAGCCGCCGACGGCCACCAGCGCATAGTCGGCGGGCATTTCCAGGGCGCTCCAGACATCGCGCAGGACGCCATCGACCAGTTCGGAGCGGGCGGCCAGCAGCGTGGCGCCGCGCCCGGTGCGGCGCCAGTCGGCGACCAGATCCTGCTGGCCTTCGACCAGGCGACGGCGCGAGGCTGCGGCCAGTTCGCGCAGGTCGCTCACTGGACTGCCTTCGTCCTGCGGGCAGCGCGACGAGTGGCGCTCATGCTGCCTCGGGCCGGCGTGGCCATGTTCAGGGATTGACGTGGATGTGGGGAGGGCAGGGCGGCGCGCCGGCCGACATGGTCATGACTTCAACGCCGGTGTCGGTGACGCGCACGGTATGCTCGAATTGTGCGGAGAGGCTGCGATCCTTGGTGACGATGGTCCAGCCGTCGGGCAGTTCGGAGATCGACGCCTTGCCGGCGTTGATCATCGGCTCGATGGTGAACACCATGCCGGGCACCAGCAGCGGGCCCTCGGTGCCGCGGCCGTAATGCAGCACCTGCGGTTCCTCGTGGAAATTGCGGCCGATGCCGTGGCCGCAGAATTCGCGCACCACGGAGAATCCGGCGCCTTCGGCGTGCTTCTGGATCGCGGCACCGATCACGCCCAGCGGCACGCCGGGCCGGACCTGGGCGATGCCGATCCACATGCATTCGTGCGTCATGGAGACCAGGCGCCGGGCCAGGATCGATACATCGCCGACGCAGAAGGTGCGGCTGGTGTCGCCGTGCCACCCATCCTTGATGGTGGTGATGTCGAGGTTGACGATGTCGCCCTTCTTCAGCGCGCGATCGTTGGGCACGCCGTGGCAGACCTGATGGTTCACCGATGCACAGATCGACTTGGGGTAGGGCGCGTAGCCGGGCGGCGCGTAATTGAGCGGGGCGGGGATGCAGCCCTGCACATCGACCATGTATTCGTGGCAGAGCCTGTCGAGTTCCGCGGTGGTGACCCCCGGCTTGACGAAGGGTTCGATGTAGTCGAGGACTTCGCCGGCCAGGCGGCAGGCGATCCGCATGGCGGCGATGTCCTCGGCGGTTTTTATGGAGATGGCCATGGAAGCTCGGCTGTATCGGGGATTGGCATTCTAACGCTCATGGCGGCGGCAGCCACCGGTCGGCGCGCAATCATGGAAAGCTCGCCCCGGGCGGGCGAACCGAGGCAAGCCGGCACTGGCCGGTGGCCGTGACCTCAATCGAATACGCGTTCGCCCTTGCGGTAGAACTTCACGGAATAGGCCACCTGCCCTTCGGGGTATTCCTTGGTGGCCACCGACTTGGTTTCGATCTCGTAGGCCAGTTCGTCGGAGAGGCGGCCGCAGACCGAGTTCATGCTTTCGAGCAGGCGGCTGCCCGGGTAGGCGTTGAGCACCAGGTGGTAGGGCGGGCAGGCGTCGCACATGCGAACCGAACCGACGATGGGCGAGCCGATGATGGTGAGGTCGCCGACGATCGGCGTCAGGTAGCAGGGGCCGGCATCCACACCGATCGAAAGGCCGATGCCGCTGGGTTCGTTGCGCATGTTGGCGACGAAGGCCGGGTAGTAGTAGCTGCGGAAGTTGTCCATCACCGAACAGCAGAAGTCCAGCACCAGGTCCATGCAGTCGGCGAAGGACTTTTCCACCAGCCAGTAGCAGATGAAGCCGTCGCCGGTGAATTTGTCGAACCAGCCGTCGTGGTAGTGCAGCACGGTACGGAATTCGGCGACGAAGTCGTCGAGGATTTTCGCGTACTGCGGAATTTCGATGGATTCCTTGAGTACCGCGGAGGAGCGCCGGATGTCGACGGTCAGCACGATTGCCTCGATAGCGGTCAGTTCCCGGATGGCCTTGCGTATCGTCGAGGAGACGTTGGTCCGGGTCGGATCGAGGCGGTCGAGCGGGGCGTGGCTGTGGAACTGGTGCTCGATGTTCGAGTCCGCAGTGAAGCGGTTGAGGGCGAAAAGGCTCACGGTCTGTATCTCCAAAAGAGAGTGCAGCGGGTCAGGAGCATGCGGCGAAGGCGAAAAATAACACTGTAGTCATGGATAAAGGCGATTTTCGGCGAATCGGGGCGTTTTCCCCCAATGCCGGCCCCCGTGTCTTGTGCCTGCCTGCCCGAGCCGCTATAATCCCGCGCTTGTCCGGGGCGTTCCCGGCCAAAATCCACACGTTCGGCGCCGATAGGGTGGCTTGTCGCAGCAACGCGGCGGCAAGCAGCACGGCCGGACGGAGGTTCAACCCAATCGGAGATAGTCCATGAGCACTACCATGCGCCAGATGCTGGAGGCCGGCGTTCACTTCGGCCACCAGACCCGTTTCTGGAACCCCAAGATGGCACCGTTCATCTTTGGTCATCGCAACAAGATCCACATCATCAACCTCGAAAAGACGCTGACCAAGTACCAGGAGGCGATGGCCTTCGTGCGCAAGATGGCGGCCAAGAAGGGCACCATCCTGTTCGTCAGCACCAAGCGCCAGGCGCGCGAGATCATCGCCGAGGAAGCCCAGCGTTGCGGCATGCCTTACGTCGATGACCGCTGGCTGGGCGGCATGATGACCAACTTCAAGACGCTCAAGCTTTCCGTCAAGCGGCTGAAGGACCTCGAAGCCGCCACGGCCGAAGGCAACTTCGAGAAGTTGTCGAAGAAGGAAGCCCTGACGCTGCAGCGCGAAATGGACAAGCTGCGGAAGTCCATCGGCGGCATCAAGGACATGGGCGGCCTGCCCGACGCGATCTTCATCATCGACGTCGGCTACCACAAGATCGCCATCACCGAAGCCGGCAAGCTGGGCATCCCGGTGATCGGCGTGGTCGACACCAACCACTCCCCGGAAGGCGTCAGCTACGTGATCCCGGGCAATGACGACTCCTCCGGCGCGATCCGCCTGTACGCCCGCGGCGTGGCCGATGCCATCCTCGAAGGCAAGAACCAGGGGATCAATGAAGTGGTGCAGCAGCTGGCCGGCGACGACGAGTTCGTCGAGGTCAACGACGCCGCGGAGTAAGGTCGGGAAGCGCGGGTGCAGCGTGGCGGGCCTGGCCCTGCCGCGTTCCGCCCGTGCCCTTGCAGTGAATGGCAATTGATTCTGGAGTGACGAGAATGGCGGAAATTACCGCAAGCATGGTGAAGGAACTGCGCGAGAAGACCGACGCGCCGATGATGGAATGCAAGAAGGCGCTGACGGAAGCCGCCGGCGACATGGCGAAAGCCGAGGAAATCCTGCGCGTCAAGCTCGGCAACAAGGCCAGCAAGGCAGCGACCCGCGTCGCGGCGGAAGGCGTTGTCGCGATCCACATGAGCGCCGACGGCAAGCTGGGCAGCATCTTCGAAATCAACAGCGAGACAGACTTCGTCGCCAAGAACGACGAGTTCCTCAAGCTGGCGGCAGATTGCGCGCAACTGGTGGCGGAAAAGAATCCGGCCGACGTCGCAGCGCTTTCCGCGTTGCCGCTGGGCGGCGGCACGGTCGAGTCAACCCGGGCTGCGCTGGTGGGCAAGATCGGCGAGAACATGAGCATCCGCCGCTTCGTGCGCGTCGCGGCCAAGGGCAAGCTGGCGTCCTACATCCACGGCGGTTCCAAGATCGGCGTGCTGGTCGACGTGGTCGGCGGAGATGATCAGCTGGCCAAGGACCTGGCGATGCACATCGCGGCGTCGAAGCCGAAGTCGCTGGATTCCAGCGGCGTGCCGGCGGAACTGCTGGACATGGAACGCCGCATCGCGATCGAGAAGGCGCGCGAAGCCGGCAAGCCGGAAGCGATGCTGGAGAAAATCGCCGAGGGCACGGTGCAGAAGTACCTCAAGGACGTGACCCTGCTCGGCCAGGTCTTCGTCAAGGCCGAGGACGGCAAGCAGACCATCGAGCAGCTGCTGAAGGCGAAGGGCGCATCGGTCGCCAGCTTCACGCTGTTCATCGTCGGCGAAGGCATCGAGAAGAAGGTCAATGACTTCGCCGCCGAGGTGGCTGCGCAAGCCGCTGCGGCAGCAGGCAACAAGTAAGGTCCTGCAAGCCATGGTTGTGCCGAAGTTCCGCCGCATCCTGCTCAAGCTGTCGGGCGAGGCGCTGATGGGTGATGATGCCTACGGCATCAACACCGCGATGCTGGCCGGCATCGTGGCGGAAATCAAGGCGGTCACCGATCTCGGCGTCGAAGTCGGCGTCGTGATCGGCGGCGGCAACATCTTTCGCGGCATTGCTGGCACGGCGACCGGAATGGATCGCGCCACGGCCGACTACATGGGCATGCTGGCGACGGTGATGAACGCCATGGCGCTGTCGGATGCGATGCGCCAGGCCGGGATCAATGCCCGCGTTCAGTCGGCACTGAACATCGAGCAGGTGGTCGAGCCCTACATCCGCGGCAAGGCCATCCGCTACCTGGAAGAAGGCAAGGTGGTGATTTTTGGCGCCGGCACCGGCAATCCCTTCTTCACCACCGATACCGCCGCCGCTTTGCGCGGCTCCGAGATCGGTGCCGAAATCGTGCTGAAGGCGACCAAGGTCGACGGAATCTACACCGCCGATCCGAAGAAGGACCCTGCGGCCACGCGCTTCGCCCGCATCAGCTTCGACGAGGCGATCAGCCGCAACCTGGCTGTGATGGATGCCACCGCATTCGCGCTGTGCCGCGACCAGAAGCTGCCGATCAACGTGTTTTCGATCTTCAAGACCGGCGCGCTGAAGCGCGTGGTGATGGGCGAGGACGAGGGCACCCTGGTTCACGTTTTGGAGGGCTCATGATTCCCGAACTGAAAAAGACTTCCGAACACAAGATGCAAAAGAGCCTGGAGGCCCTCAAGGCCGACCTGGCAAAGGTACGCACCGGGCGAGCACATACCGGCATCCTCGACCATGTGATGGTCGACTACTACGGTTCGCCGGTGGCGATCACGCAGGTTGCCAACGTGACCCTGATCGATGCCCGCACGATCGGTGTCCAGCCGTGGGAAAAGCCCATGGTTGCCAAGGTGGAAAAGGCGATTCGCGATTCCGACCTGGGCCTCAACCCATCCAGCCAGGGGGAGATCATCCGCGTGCCGATGCCGGCACTGACCGAAGAGCGGCGGCGCGACCTGATCAAGGTGATCAAGCACGAGGGCGAGAACGCCAAGGTGGCGATCCGCAACCTGCGCCGCGATGCGATCGCCCACCTGAAGGATGCGCTGAAGAAGAAGGAAATCTCCGAGGACGACGAGCGTCGCGCCCTCGATGACATGCAAAGGCTGACCGATCGCTACGTTGCGGAAGTCGACCGCTCGCTGGCGGACAAAGAGAAGGACTTGATGGCAATCTGAGGACGGGCGACCGGAAACGTGAACCATTGCGACGGGTGCCGTCGGGATTTCGGGTTCAGGTTGCCTGCTTCCAGTTCGCAGTCTTCTGTCTTCTGAAAGGCGCGCCATGGCAGGAAAATTCACCAGCTCGACGCAGGCGATTCCGGAAACAGGCACGGTTCCGCGCCATATCGCGATCATCATGGACGGCAACGGCCGCTGGGCGAAGAAGCGCTTCATGCCGCGCGTCGCCGGTCACAAGCGCGGCGTCGAAACCGTGCGGGCGATGGTCAAGGCCTGCATCGCGCGCGGCGTCGACTACCTGACCCTGTTTGCCTTCTCCTCCGAAAACTGGCGGCGGCCGGTGGAGGAAGTGTCCTTCCTCATGAACCTGTTTGTCAGCGCCCTGCAGAACGAAATCAGCAAGCTGCACGCCAATGGCGTCCGGCTCAAGGTGGTGGGGGACCTGTCGGCCTTCGAGCCGCGGCTGATCGCGCTGATCCGCGAGGGTGAGGCGAAGACCGCCAACAATACCCGGCTGACGCTGACCATCGCCGCCAACTATGGCGGGCGCTGGGACATCCTGCAGGCCATGAACCAGCTCGCGCTGGCGCACCCGGAAAAGGCCGGCGCCTTCGGCGAAGCCGACCTGGCACCACACCTGGTGATGGCCTACGCTCCGGAACCGGACCTGTTCATCCGCACCGGCGGCGAGAAGCGCATCAGCAACTTCCTGCTCTGGCAGCTGGCGTACAGCGAACTGCACTTCACCGATACGCTCTGGCCGGATTTCGATGATGCCGCGCTCGATCTCGCGATCTCGTCCTATTGCCAGCGTGAACGCCGTTTCGGACGCACCAGCGAACAGCTCACCGGGCAGATGCCCGCCGTATCGCCAGCGCCGACTATCGAGTCGTCCACCAGCCGCCGCGATGCTTAGGACGCGGGTCATCACCGCGCTGCTGCTGGTCGCGGGCCTTGGGCTGGTCCTTTTCGCGCTGCCGCCGCTGGCGGCGGTGCTCGCCTTCGCCGCGATCGCCGCGCTGGCAGCATGGGAGTGGGGCGGACTGATGGGGCAGGCCCAGCCGGCGCGCTACATGTATGCCTTCGTGCTGCTGCTGTTCTGCTGGCAGCTCACGGTAGCGGCACCCGAACTGGTCCCGGTGCTGCTCGGCATTTCGGCAGCCTTCTGGATTTTCGTCGTGCCGCTGTGGTTCCGCTACAAGTGGACCCTGGCCGGCAACGACTTCTTCGGCTACCTGCTCGGCGCGCTGGTGATCCTGCCGACCTGGGCGGCGATGGTGGCCCTGCACGCGGTGGATACCTGGCTGATGCTGGCGGCCATGGCGCTGGTCTGGGTCGCCGACATCACCGCCTACTTTTCCGGCCGCGCCTTCGGCCGCCACAAGCTGGCGCCGACCATCAGCCCGGGCAAGACCTGGGAGGGCGTTGCCGGCGCCGTGGTTGGCGTCCTGGCCTACGGTGGCATCGTGTTCTCGTTCACGCCGCTGGCGGGAAAGTTGCCGCTGTCCGTCCCCGTTATCGTGGCGATGCTCGTCCTGCTCACCGCGGTCAGCGTGATGGGCGACCTGTTCGAATCCCTGCTCAAGCGCCAGGCCGGCATCAAGGACAGCAGCAACCTGCTGCCCGGTCACGGCGGCGTGCTCGACCGCATCGATGCGCTGACCTCCACACTGCCGCTGGCGGCATTGATCCTGCATTTCGTGCGCTCATGAGACTGACGATACTCGGCGCAACCGGTTCGATCGGCGTAAGCACCCTCGATGTCGTCGCACGCCATCCGGACCGTTTCCAGGTGCTTGCCCTGACCGGACACAGCCAGGTAGACCTGCTCGCCGCGCAGTGCAAGCAGTTTCGCCCCTCCTATGCGGTGGTCGGCAGCGCAACCGACGCCCAGCGCCTCGCAGGACTGCTGCGCGCAGAGGGGCTGCGCACCGAGGTTCTGCACGGCGCCGAGGCGCTGGTCCGGGTCGCCGCCCTGCCCGAGGTCGATGCGGTGATGGCTGCCATCGTCGGCGCCGCCGGCCTGCCGCCGACGCTCGCCGCGGCTCGCGCCGGCAAGCGCGTGCTGCTGGCCAACAAGGAGGCGCTGGTGATGGCTGGCGCGGTATTCATGGCCGACGCACAGCGCGCCGGTGCGCTGCTGCTGCCGATCGACAGCGAACACAACGCGGTGTTCCAGTCCATGCCCCATGATTACGCAGGCAAGATGGCGCGATCCGGGGTGCGACGCATCCTGCTCACGGCATCTGGCGGTCCCTTCCGCACCGCGTCGCAGGAGATCCTCGCGCAGGTCACCCCGGAACAGGCGGTTGCCCATCCCAACTGGGTCATGGGCCGCAAGATATCGGTCGACTCGGCGACCATGATGAACAAGGGTCTCGAAGTGATCGAGGCGCACTGGCTGTTCAATGCGCCGGCGGAGAAGATAGAGGTCGTCATCCACCCGCAGAGCGTGATTCATTCCCTGGTCGATTACGAGGACGGTTCCGTCCTCGCCCAACTGGGTAATCCCGACATGCGCACGCCAATCGCAAACGCGCTGGCGTGGCCCGAACGGATCGACTCGGGGGTGGCGCCGCTCGACCTGTTCGCAGTCGGCCAGCTAAATTTCGAACGGCCCGACATGCGGCGTTTCCCCTGCCTAGAACTGGCCTATCGCGCCCTGAAGGCGGAAGGCAACTCGGCGGCCGTGCTCAATGCCGCCAATGAAGTTGCCGTGGCGGCCTTCCTTGAGCGCCGCCTGTCCTTCCTCGGCATCGCCGGGCTCATCGCGGCGACGCTTGACGCCGTGCCGCAGGGGGCGCTGCCCGATCTCGATGCGGTGCTCGAGGCGGATCGGCAGGCGCGAGTCGCGGCGCAGGGGATCCTCGCCCGCATGCAGTCCGCATCGACATGAGCCCGCAAGACCTGGCGTGGTACGTCGGCGCTTTCCTGCTGGCGCTGGCGGTGTTGGTGGTGGTGCACGAGATGGGGCATTACCTCGTGGCGCGCGCCTGCAACGTCAAGGTACTGCGCTTTGCCTTCGGCTTCGGCAAGGTGATCTGGATGCGCCGCGCCGGCCGCGATGGCACCGAATGGGCGGTTTCGGTGTTTCCGCTGGGCGGCTACGTCAAGATGCTGGACGAACGCGAGGCGCCGGTCGCTGCGGATGAGTTGCACCGCGCCTTCAACCGGCAATCGGTGGGTCGGCGCAGCCTGATCGTCGCGGCCGGTCCGGCAGCGAACTTCCTGCTGGCGATCGTGCTCTACTGGTTTCTCTTCATGCACGGCGTGACCGAACTCAAGCCGCGCCTGGGCCAACCGCCGGCCGGCACACCGGCGGCGATGGCCGGCATTGCCGAAGGCATGACGGTGCGCGCGGTGAATGGACAGGCGATCGCCACCTGGCAGGAACTGCGCTGGGAATCGATGCGGCAGGCGCTGGACAAGCAGGCGCTGCAAATCGAAACGATTAATGCGCAGCGCGAAATCGGCGTGTTTCGCATCGCAATGGATCGCTTCGATCTCGACGAACTGGAACGTGATCCGCTGCACTTGCTCGGTCTGGTGCTGTACCGGCCCCGCCTGCCGGCGGTGGTGGGCCGCGTGCTGCCCGGATCGGCGGCCGCCGAAGCGGGCTTTCGTGCCGAAGACCGGGTGCTGTCGATCGATGGCAAGGCCATCGAACACTGGGGCGAACTGGCTGCGACGGCCGGGGCTGCGGCGGGGCGCCAATTGCATTTCCTGATCGAACGGGATGGCGCGCGAATCGAGTTTCCGGCGACGCCGCGCCTGTCGGAGGAAGCTGGCCGCAAATTGGGACGGCTGGGGCTGTCGGCAAAGGAGGGCAGCGGTGAAGCCTTCGAAATGACTACCGTGGTCAGCTATGGACCGCTCGACTCCATGACACGCTCGCTGAACCAGACCTGGGATACCTCGATCCTCAGCCTGCGCATGATGGGGCGGATGCTGACCGGCGAATTGTCATGGAAGAATCTTTCCGGGCCGGTCACCATCGCCGATTATGCGGGCCAGTCGGCACGGCTTGGCCCCGGCTACTATCTGCGCTTTCTGGCCCTGATCAGCATCAGTCTTGGCGTGCTCAACCTGTTGCCGGTGCCTGTTCTGGACGGGGGGCATTTGATGTATTATCTCGTCGAATTTCTTAAGGGTGGCCCCGTCTCGGAACGGGCTCTGGAAATTGGCCAACAGATCGGTTTTGCCTTGCTGGCGCTGCTGATGGCTTTTGCCTTCTACAACGATATAACCCGTCTCGTCTCCGGCTAACCTTCTTCCAAACCAATGAACAAAAAACTGCTCGCCGGTCTGATCTCCGCATTGCTGGCGCACGCCGCCCATGCCTTCGATCCGTTCCAGATCAAGGATATCCGGGTCGAAGGGATTCAGCGCACCGAAGCAGGCACCGTGTTCTCCTACCTGCCGGTCAAGGTCGGTGACACCATGAACGACGAGAAGGCGGCGGCGGCGATCAAGGCCCTGTTCGCCACCGGCTTCTTCAAGGACGTGCGGCTCGAAATTGACGGACAGGTGCTGGTGGTGGTCCTCGAGGAGCGCCCGGCGATTGCCTCGCTCGAGTTCACCGGCCTCAAGGCGTTCAAGCCGGAAGATCTGAAGAAATCCCTGCGTGACGTCGGCCTTGCCGAGTCGCGAATTTTCGATCGCGCCGTGGTCGAGCGTGCGGAACAGGAACTCAAGCGGCAATATCTGGCCCAGGGCCACTATGCCGTACAGGTGACGACGACCATCACGCCGCTGGAGCGCAACCGGGTCGGTGTCAACTTTTCCGTCAATGAAGGCGACATCGCCAAGATCAAGCAGATCAACATCATCGGTGCCGGCGCCGTATCGGAAGCCGACCTGCTCGACTTGATGGTGCTGCGTACGTCGGGTTGGCTGACCTGGTACACCAAGAACGACCAGTATTCGAAGCAGAAGCTGTCCGGCGACCTGGAAACGCTGCGCTCTTATTACCTCGATCGTGGCTTCCTCGAATTCAACATCGATTCGACGCAAGTCTCGATTTCGCCGGACAAGCAGGACATCTACATCACCATCAACCTGACCGAGGGCGAACGTTATACGGTCTCTTCGGTCAAGCTCGCGGGCCAGTTGCTGTTGCCGGAGGAGGAACTGACCAAGCTGGTGCAGGTCACGCCGGGCGAGGTGTTTTCGCGCGAGAAGATGGCCGACACCACCAAGGCAATCAGCGAGCGCCTCGGCAACGAAGGCTATGCCTTCGCCAACGTCAATGCCGCACCGGAGCTGAACAAGGAAAAACGCCAGGTGGCGTTCACCGTGTTCATCGATCCGGGTCGCCGGGTCTATGTTCGTCGCATCAACGTGTCGGGCAACACGCGTTCACGCGACGAGGTGATCCGCCGCGAGATGCGCCAGGTCGAAGGCGCCTGGTACGACGGCGAGAAGATCAACAAGTCGCGCACCCGCGTCGATCGCCTGGGTTACTTCGACGAAGTCACGGTCGAGACGCCGGCTGTCGCCGGCGCCACCGACCAGGTCGACATGGAGGTCAAGGTCAAGGAGAAGCCGACCGGGAACATCATGCTTGGTGCAGGCTTTTCCAGCGCGGAAAAGTTCACCCTGTCCGGCTCGGTGCAGCAGCAGAACCTGTTTGGCAGCGGCAAGCATATCGGCGTCCAGATCAGCACCAGCAAGTCGAACAAGGTCTATTCCCTTTCACACACCGATCCCTACTTCACGGTCGATGGCGTCAGCCAGGGTTTCGACATCTACACCCGCAAGACCGACACGAGCACCCTTGCCGTCGGCAGCTTCGGGTCCGACTCGGCCGGTGGCGGCGTGCGCTGGGGGCTTCCGATCGGCGAGGACGACTACCTCAACGTCGGCCTGTCGATCGATCGAACCACACTCAAGACCGATATCAACAGCCCGTTGCGCTATCAGAACTACGTGACCACCTTCGGCGCCAAGAGCAACACGCTGCTCACCACGCTGGGCTGGCAGAAGGATGGCCGCGACAGCCTGCTGGTGACGACCAAGGGCTCCCTGCGCCGCGCCGTGCTCGAAGTGTCTTTGCCGGGCAGCACGGCAACCTACGTTCGCGCGACCTACCAGCACCAGCACTTCTTTCCCCTCGACCGCAGGCTGACTCTGGCGCTCAACGGTGAAGTCGGTGTCGCCAAATCCTACGGCAACAAGGACCTGCCGTTCTTCAAGAACTTCTATGCGGGAGGCATCGGTTCGGTGCGCGGATTTGATTCCGGGTCCCTGGGCCCGGTGGATACCGCGATCAACGAAGCGATCGGCGGCGACAAGCGCCTGATCGGCAACGCCGAACTTCTGTTTCCGGTTCCCGGCATGGGTCGCGACAATTCGATGCGCCTGTCGGTGTTCATGGACGCGGGCAACGTCTGGGGCTATGACAGCAAGTTCAGCCTCGGCAGCTTGCGTTACAGCGGGGGCGTTGCATTGGCCTGGAATTCGCCGATGGGCCCGCTCAAATTCTCTTACGCCAATCCGTTCAACAAGAAGCCCGAAGACAAAGTGCAGCGTTTGCAGTTCCAGATGGGCTCGGTCTTCTGATCCCCTCCTTATAGTGAGAAAGTCATGCTGAAGAAATACATCGTTGCCGGCGTCGCCATCCTTTCACTTTCTGCGGGTGCGCTGGCAGAAGGAAAGATCGGCTTCGTCAATAGCCAGAAGATACTCAACGATGCGCCACAGGCCGCTCGCGCGAAAAAGAAGATCGAGAAGGATTTTGAGAAACGCGACCAGGACTTGCAGCGCATCGCCAAACAGTTGCAGGGGATGCAGGAGAACCTGGACAAAAACGCCGTGACCATGGCCGAAAGCGAGCGTCGTACCAAGGAACGGGAGTTCGGTGACCTGAACCGCGATTTCCAGCGCAAGCAGAGGGAGTTTCGCGAGGACCTGAGCCAGCGCCAGAACGAGGAAATGGCGGCCATCTTCGAGCGCGTCAACAAGATCATCAAGCAGATCGCCGAGACCGAGAAATACGACATCATCTTCCAGGAGGCGGTCTACGCCAATCCGCGCATCGATATCACCGACAGGGTGATCAAGGCCCTGGGCGACGGCGGCAAGTAAGCCCCGACCGTGGCGCTGCGGCTCGACGAGATCGTCGCGCGGTTTGGCGGTGAAATAGTCGGCGCTGGCGACACGGCGGTTTCCCGCATCAACACCTTGCAGCACGCGGGTCCCGGCGATCTCGCGTTCCTCGCCAATCCGAAATACCGCCACCAGCTGGCGACCACCCGTGCGGCTGCCGTAATCATGGCGCCGCCGGCCACGCCCGGTCCCGCCGCCGCGATCCTCACGGCGCAGCCCTACCTTTACTATGCCCGCGTCGCGCAGTGGCTCAATCCGGTGGCGTTGCCGGCACCTGGGGTTCATCCCAGTGCAGTGGTGGAGGGCGATGTTGCCGTTACTGCTTCGGTGGGTGCGAACGCATGGGTCGGGCGCGGCGCCCGGGTCGGTGACCACGTGGTGATAGGGGCCAACTGCAGCATCGGCGAGGACGTCGAAATCGGCGATGGCAGCCGCCTTTCCGCGAACGTTTCCATCTACGCCAGATGCCGCATCGGCGCCCGTTGCCTGGTCCATTCCGGCGCGGTGATCGGCGCAGACGGCTTCGGTTTCGCGCGCGACGGCGATGGCACCTGGATCAAGGTGCCGCAGGTGGGCCGCGTCATCATCGGCAACGATGTCGAGATCGGTGCCGGAACCACCATCGATCGCGGCGCGCTGGGCGACACGGTGATCGGTGATGGCGTCAAGCTCGACAACCAGATTCAAGTCGGACACAACGTGCGGATCGGCGCCCATACGGCGATGGCCGGCTGTGTCGGCATCGCCGGAAGCGCCGAAATCGGCGCGCGCTGCACGGTCGGCGGTGCAGCGGTGATCCTCGGCCATCTGAGCATCGCCGACGACGTCAATGTATCGGCGGGAACCCTGGTGGCGAAGTCGATTCCACATGCCGGAACCTACAGTGGCACGGTGCCCTTCCTGGAACACGGCGACTGGCTGCGAAATTTTTCGCGCCTGCGCCACCTCGATGCGATGGCCGATAAAATCCGGGCCCTTGAACAGCGGCTTGCCGCACTGGAGAAGAAATCATGAGCGAAGCCACGGCAGATGCGGGTGACACCCGAATGGATATCCACCAGATCCTCGACTATCTGCCGCATCGCTATCCGATCCTCCTGGTCGACCGCGTGCTCGACGTGGTTCCCGGCGAGCGAATTCGCGCACTGAAGAACGTCAGCGTCAATGAACCCTATTTTCCCGGCCACTATCCGCACCACCCGGTGATGCCGGGCGTGCTGATCGTCGAGGCAATGGCGCAGACGGCGGCCATCCTTGCGTTCAAGACCATGGGCAGCAAGCCCGACGACAAGTCGGTCTACTACTTCGTCGGCATCGACAATGCCCGTTTCAAGAAGCCGGTGGGACCGGGTGACCAACTGGTGATTGATGTCACCCTGTCGGCCAGCAAGCGCGGCATCTGGAAATTTTCGGCGAAGGCGAGCGTCGATGGCCAGGTGGCGTCCGAAGCCGACCTGATCTGCGCCGTGCGCCCGACACCCTGATGAGCATCCATCCCACCGCCATCGTCCATCCCTCGGCAAAGCTAGGCCGGGGAGTGGTGGTCGGGCCGTATTCGACGGTGGGCGAGAACGTCGAGATCGGCGACCATAGCGTGATCGGCCCCCACGTGGTCGTCACCGGGCACACTACGATCGGCAGTGACAACCGCATCTTCCAGTTCTGTTCGATCGGCGAACAGCCGCAGGACAAGAAATATGCCGGTGAGCCGACCCGGCTGGAGATCGGCGATCGCAACACCATCCGCGAGTTCTGCACTTTCAACTGCGGCACGGCGCAGGACGCCGGGGTGACGCGACTGGGCAATGACAACTGGATCATGGCCTACGTCCACCTGGCGCACGATTGCCAGGTCGGCGACAACACGATTTTCGCCAACAACGCGCAGCTTGCCGGGCACGTCCAGGTTGGTGACTGGGCGATCCTCGGAGGGTTTACCGTGGTGCACCAGTTCGTCCGCATCGGCGCGCACAGCATTACCGCGATGGGCACCATCCTGCTGCAGGACCTGCCGCCCTTCGTCATGGCCGCCGGCAATCCCGCCGAACCGCGCAGCATCAATGCCGAGGGCTTGAAGCGGCGCGGCTTTTCGGTGGCCGCGATCGCGGCGATCAAGCGCGCCTACAAGACCCTCTACAAGGCCGGCATGAAGCTCGATGATGCGCGTGCCGCGCTCGAAGCCGAGTCGTTGACGGTGCCTGAGCTATCGGTGCTCGCGGGCTTCCTGGTTGCGTCCGGGCGCGGGATCGTTCGCTGATTCCATGAGACAGGCTCCAAGGATCGCCATGGTGGCTGGCGAGGCTTCCAGCGACCAGCTAGCTGCGCACCTGATCACGGCCCTCAAGCAACACCTGCCCGACGCCGAGTTCTACGGCATCGGCGGGCCGAAAATGCAGCGCGAGGGGTTCGAATCCCTGTGGCCGGCCGAGATGCTGGCGGTGCGGGGATATGCCGAAGTGCTGCGGCACTATCGCGCGATTACCCGCATGCGGCGCCAGTTGCTGCGCCGGTTGCTGCAGGACAAGCCGGATGCCTTCATCGGTGTCGATGGCTCGGATTTCAATCTCTGGCTGGAGCGGCGTCTGAAGCGGCACGGGATTCCCACGATCCATTTCGTCAGCCCGTCGATCTGGGCCTGGCGGCGCAATCGAATGGCGAAGATCGTCCAGTCGGTGAGTCACATTCTTGCGCTCTATCCATTCGAGCCCGAGCTTTACCGTGACACGCCGGTGAAGTGCAGTTATGTCGGCCACCCGCTGGCTGACGTGATTCCCCTGGATATCGATCAGCGCGCGGTGCGCGAACGGCTGGGCATTGCGGCGGGACGTCCGGTGGTCGCTCTGCTGCCTGGCAGCCGCCAGTCCGAATTGCACTACATGGCGGAAACTTTCATCGAAACCGCAAAGCTCCTGCTCGAACGCCAGCCGCAACTGCAGTTCCTGGTGCCGCTGGTTTCGCGCGAGACCCGGCTTCAGTTCGAAACAGCCTTGTGGAAGTTGAAGGCCGACGAACTACCCTTTACCCTGATGTTCGGCCATGCCGCCGAAGCCATCGCCGCCAGCGATGCGGCGCTGGTCGCCAGCGGCACCGCGACGCTGGAGACGGCACTGGTGGGGCGGCCGATGGTGATCGCCTACAAGATGTCGCCATGGTCGTGGCGTCTGATGCGCGGCATGCGTTACCTGCCGTGGGTAGGCCTGCCCAACATACTTGCCGGCCGGTATGTCGTGCCGGAATTCTTGCAGGACGATGCGACGCCGGAAAACCTGTCGCAGGCGCTGGGCAACCTGCTGGTTGACCGTCAGGTCGGCGCTGCGATATCCCGCGTTTTCGACGGCATCCATCGCCTTCTGCGCCAGGACACTGCGCAGAAGGCCGCTGCGGCGGTGCTGCCCTACCTGCAGCAGGCATGAGCCATTTGATCTGCGGCGTCGACGAGGCGGGGCGCGGTCCGCTCGCCGGGCCGGTATATGCCGCCGCCGTGATACTCGATCCGCGGCGGCCCATTCACGGCCTGGCCGACTCGAAGAAGCTGTCCGAACGCAAGCGGGAAAGCCTGGCCGTCGAGATCCGTGACCGGGCGCTGGCCTATGGCATTGCCTGGGCTTCGGTGGAGGAGATCGACAGCATCAACATCCTGCAGGCCACCCTGCTCGCGATGCGGCGTGCGGTGGAGGCCCTCGGCGTATTGCCGACGGAAGTCCTTATCGACGGCAATCGCTGTCCCCAACTGGCGTTGCCGTCGCGGGCCGTCATCGGCGGCGATGCCAGCGAGCCGGCAATTTCGGCGGCGTCGATCCTGGCCAAGACGGCGCGCGATGCAGAGATGCTTCGCATCCACGCGGCATTTCCTGAATACGGGCTCGATCGCCACAAGGGTTATGACACGGCGATCCATCGCGCGGCGCTGAACCTCCACGGTCCGGCGCCGTTCCATCGCCGCAGCTTCGCGCCGGTCAGGGCTCTGTTGCGGGAGGCGGAATGAGCGAGCCGAAGCGGATCGCGTCGCGCGACAACGCGACGTTCAAGGCACTGCGCGCCGTGGCCGCGGATCCGCGTCGCCACGGACGCACGCTGGTCGATGGAGTCCATCTGGTGACGACCTGCCTTGCGCGCGGCGTGCACATCGCGCAGTTGCTGGCCAGTGAAAGCGGGTTGCGACATCCCGAGATCGCCAGCCTGCTACAGAATGCACCCGGCATCGAGTGCCTGATACTGCGCGACGGTTTGTTCCGCGACATCTCCGGTGTTCTCACGCCGACGGGAATCGCCGCCGTGATCGACATTCCTCCGGATCCCGACGGCGAAATCTCTGGCGACGCGCTACTGCTCGATGCGGTGCAGGATGCCGGCAATGTCGGTGCCATCTTCCGCACTGCCGCCGCCGCCGGTGTGCGCAATGTTTTCCTGGGGCCCGGTTGTGCCGGTGCCTGGACTCCGCGCGTGCTGCGCGCCGCGCAGGGCGCGCATTTCTCGCTGGCAATACGGGAGCAGGCTGATCTGGCGGGCACGCTGGCGGTCGGGCGGGCAACAGCGGTCGCCACTGTGGCGCATGGCGGTACGAACCTGTACGACGCGGACCTTGCCGGCCCGATCTATTGGCTGGTGGGGAACGAGGGCTGCGGTCTCTCGGCGTCGCTGGTACAGGCGGCGAACCTGCGAGTCACGATTCCGTTGGCCGATGGAGCGGAGTCGCTCAATGTCGCCGCGGCGGCAGCCATATGCCTGTTCGAAGCCCGTCGCCAGCGGGCGGGAATCGCGACGACGTAGTCAAGCTCATGCAGGCGGGGCGGCCTATGTTCTGCCCGCATGAAAGCAATCAGGCCCGCTCGCGGCGGGCCTGACAGGGAAACGGAAGATCCGATGCTTACTTCTTCTTGGCGGCTTTCTTGCCAGCCACTGCGGCCTTGAAACCGGCACCGGCGGTGAAGCGCGGCACGGTGGTCGCGGCGATCTTGAGTTCCTTGCCGGTCTGCGGATTGCGGCCTACGCGAGCGGCGCGCTTGGACGACTTGAAGCTGCCGAATCCAACCAGGGTAACGGTGTCACCCTTGGAGACAGCCTTGACGATCGCGCCCATTGCCGCAGAGAGAGCCTTCTCTGCCGCAGCCTTGCTGATATCGGCTTCTTTGGCGGTGATTTCAATCAGTTCGGATTTGTTCATGTAGGACCTCGTAGAAGTGGATGGTGGTAGTGGCGGGTTGAATGCTCGCTAGCGAGCAGCGGGTTGAATTCTAGGCGAATGCTAACGCAATGTGACTAACTATTCTTTACCTGGATCAAGCTTTTTCAAGATTGTAGCAATATCTGGACAGGCTTGCCCCGCGCCGTGCAGGAGGCCTTCGCTGGATTCAAGAATGGAAATTATGCCGCCAATTACGTGCCGGTGGAACAATGTGGTGCCGTTCAATAGCGATAAAATGTTTTTCTGCGCGTTGGCGTCCGGCCGCAGGATTCCAGACGTGCCTGCGATGCCGTCATGCAAATGCCTGATGTTTACCCTGGAAGGATACGACTCGAATGGATCTGGCCTGGTGGCACTGGATGGTTCTCGGACTCGCGCTTGGATTGCTGGAACTTGCCGTGCCCAGTTTTTTCATCATCTGGTTCGGCCTCGGTGCGTTGCTGGTGGGCGTTGCGATGCTGGTGGCACCAGGCATTGCGTTCAGCGGGCAGATCATGCTGTGGACCGCCGCCTCGGTCGCGATGACCGTGCTCTGGTTCAAGGTCTTTCGCGGTGAAGGCGGCAAGACCCGGTCGGGCCAGGCCGATGAAGCATTGGGAGAAATCGGAGTTCTGGTGCGTGCGGTCGAACCGCTCGGGGTGGCTTCGGCACGCGGCGAAGTGCGCTTCCAGAAGCCGGTCATGGGATCCGATGTCTGGCCCTGCCTGGCCGACGAGGCGATCGCCGCCGGCGAACGGGTCAGGGTGCTGGCCGTAGACGGCCAGATTCTTAAAGTCGGCAAATACTGAAGGGGTTGGTCATGGGCGAGTTTGCAATCTTTGTCGTTGCCGTTTTTGTCTTTGTCGCGGTCACCATCGCCAAGGGCGTGCGCATCGTGCCGCAGGGCGAGGAATGGATCGTCGAGCGCCTTGGCAAATTCCACGCCACGCTGCGCCCCGGCCTCAACATCATCATTCCCTACCTCGACCAGGTGCGCTACAAGCTGACCACCAAGGACATCATCCTCGACGTCCAGGAGCAGGAGGTCATCACCAAGGACAACGCGGTGATCCTGACCAACGCCATCGCCTTCATCAAGGTCACCGATCCGATCAAGGCGGTCTACGGCGTAACGGATTTCTCCGAGGCGATCCGCAACATGATCATGACCACGCTGCGCTCGATCATCGGCGACATGACGCTCGACGAGGCCTTGTCCAATCGCGACAAGATCAAGGCGCGCCTGCGCGAGGGAGTCGCCGACGAGGCAATCGACTGGGGCCTGACGGTGAAATCGGTCGAGATCCAGGACATTAATCCGTCGGAATCGATGCAGAAGGCGATGGAGGCGCAGGCGTCCGCCGAGCGTGAGCGCAAGGCGATGGTCACCAAGGCCGAAGGCAACAAGCAGGCCACCATCCTCAATGCCGAGGCGCAGCTACAGGCCGCGCGCCTGCAAGCCGAAGCGCAAGTCACGCTGGCTGATGCCTCGGCCGAAGCGATCAGACGCGTGGCGGCGGCCATCGGCACGGAGGATGCCCCGATGCGCTACATGCTGGGCGAGAAATACATCCACGCGATCGGCAACCTGGCCAAGTCGGACAATGCCAAGACTGTGCTGATTCCGGCCGACATCCAGGATACCCTGCGCGGCATCCTCGGCAGCCGCAAGCAGGCCTGACAGCCTCCAAGCCGTGCGGCTGATTGGCATCGAAACCGCGACGCGACACCTGTCGGTCGCGCTCTGGCAGGACGGCGAGGTCATCGAACGCAGTGAGGACCTCGCCAATGGCGGTTCCGAACGCCTGTTGCCCTGGGTCCATGAACTTCTTGCCGAGGGGCAACTGGATCTTGCCCAGATCGACGGCATTGCCTTCGGTGCCGGCCCCGGAAGCTTTACTGGCCTTAGGCTGGCCTGCGGCGTGGCCCAAGGCCTGGCCTGGGGGCTCGACCTGCCGGTGCTGCCGGTATCGACGCTGGAGGCGCTGGCGCTGGCCAGCGCCAAGTGTGAAGTCTGGGCCTGCCTCGATGCGCGCATGAACGAGGTGTACAGCGCGGCGTATCGCGTCGAAGGCGGCATTCCCCAGGAAGTGATGGCGCCTGCCTGCCTGCCGCCCGCCGTGGCGGCAGCGCCGACTTTTCTCGATGGGTGGGGCGTGGGCGACGGTTTCGCAACCCACGGCGAACTGTTGCGTAGCAGGAAGCCCGATCTCACGGGGACGCTCGCCGGCGCCTTTCCCACTGCTGCTGCCGTATTGCGCCTGGCGCGGATTGCGTTTGACGCCGGCAGGGCGGTCTCCGCCGCGCAGGCGCAACCCATCTACGTACGGGACAAGGTGGCGCTGACCACGGCGGAACGCCTCGCGCGCGGCGGGTTGCGCTGATGATTTGCTATGAACCGATGACGGCGGCCGATCTTGACGCAGTGGCGGAGATCGAACAGCGCGTTTATCCGTTCCCGTGGAGCCGTGGCAATTTTGCCGATTCCCTCGCGGCCGGGCATGACGCCTGGCTGGTGCAGGAACATGGACGCATGACGGCCTATGCCGTGACCATGCGAGTGCTCGACGAGGTCCACCTCTTGAACCTTACGGTTCCACCCGAGCTTCAGCGTTGCGGTCGAGGTACCGCGTTGCTGGCCCATCTGCTCCAGTTGGCGAGGAATGCCACGGTGCGACGCATGCTGCTCGAAGTTCGGCCGGGAAATGTTTCCGGACAAGCCCTTTACCGTGGACATGGCTTTGTCGAAATCGGACGCCGGCGCGACTACTACCCTGCGCCCGGCGGGCGCGAGGATGCCATCGTGATGGCCTGCGAACTGTGAGCAATCAGCGCGCGAAGATGCTGCGCGAAATGGGGCTCGGGCCGGTGTGGAAGCTGCGCGCGCCGACTTCGTCAGCCGCGGCCGACGAACCTGGCGATAGTGTGGCCCCGGTAGCGCAGGTGGCGGAAATGCCACCCGCAGCGCCGTCCCCGGCAACCGCCGCAATGGACTGGAGTGCGCTTGCCGCGAACGTGGCGGCCTGCCGCCAGTGCGGATTGTGCGAGGCGCGCAAGCTGGCGGTGCTTGGCGTCGGCGACCGCAATGCGGATTGGCTGTTCGTCGGCGAGGGCCCCGGCGCCGAGGAGGACCAGCGCGGCGAACCCTTCGTCGGCCAGGCCGGAAAGCTCCTCGACAGCATGCTCGCGGCGATCGGCCTCAAACGCGGGGAGGATGTTTACATCGCCAATGCGGTCAAGTGCCGACCGCCCGGAAATCGAACGCCGACGCCGGAGGAGACGGCGACCTGCTGGCCCTACCTGGAGCGGCAAATCGAATTGATCCGGCCAAAACTGATCGTCGCCCTGGGACGCCCTGCGGCGCAGACCCTGTTGCGGACCGAGATCAAGATCGGCGCGGCGCGCGGAAAGTGCTTCGACTACCGAGGCATCCCCGTCGTCGTCAGCTACCATCCGGCCTACCTGCTGCGCACGCCACTGGATAAGGCGCGGGCCTGGGAGGACCTCTGTTTCATGCGGCACACCATGAAGGCGTTGAAGGCGCCCTGACGCCTCGCCCGCCGCCATCGTGAAGATGGCGGGGCCGGCCATCGACGGCTACTGGTTGAACGCCTTGCCCATCATCCGGGACCAGGTCTCGCACTCGCTCAGGCCCTGGCGCCGGCTCGCTTCCACCAGGGCTTCCATCTCGGCGAGCAGGCGCTTTCGATCGGCTTCGTCGCGTGGCCGGGGATCCGGCAGGGGAGCTTTCAGCGTGTCGAGGCCCGCGGTGATCGCCATGCGGCAGTTTTCTTCCTTGGGCGGACCGCCGGCTTGGACGGCTGGCGCCAGCAAGGCGGGCAGCAATGGGAAAAGGCGGAGGATGTGTCGAGCTTGCACGGCCGTCTTCCCTGCATCAATGATGCGCGGCATCGTCGAGGTGGGCGACGTCGTCGCGCTCGCGCTGGTTTAACTCGTGCTGCCGCTTGACCAGCCACATCGTGCCGGCAACGAACAAGCCGAAGAGGACGATGATCCAGTAGATCGACAACTGCGCCTTGAGCAGCAGCGAATACGTTGTCGTCATGATCAGGATCGAAAGGTTCTCGTTGAAATTCTGCACCGCGATGGAGTGACCGGCACCCATCAGGATGTGGCCGCGGTGCTGCAGCAGCGCGTTCATCGGCACCACGAAGAACCCGGAGAAGACGCCGATAAGCACCAGCAGCGGTACCGCCAGCCACATGTCGCGCACGGCGATCATGACGATGACGCCGACCCCCATCGCCATGCCGAGCGGGATCACCCGCACCGACTTGCGCAGGGTGATCATGCGGGCCGCGAGGATGGCTCCGATGGCGACCCCGACGGCGACCACGCCCTGCAGCATGCTGGCTTTCGACAGGTCCAGATTCAGTGCTGCCCGCGCCCATTCGAGGACGATGAACTGCAGGGTCGCGCCGGCGCCCCAGAACAGCGTGGTAACGGCCAGCGATATCTGCCCCAGCTTGTCGCGCCACAGCAGCTTGAGGCAGTGGTTGAATTCATGGAAAAGATATACCGGATTTTTCTTCAGCGGCTTGTGGTCGACCCCGGTGTCGGGAACATAGAGGTTGAACAGCGCGGCAATCAGGTAGAGCGCGCCAATGATGAGCAGGGTCATTTCGGCGACCGTATCGACGCCGGTATCGATCACCGGGAGGTCGAGCGAAAGCAGGCCATGGGCGATCTCGGGCCGGATCAGTGCGCCGCCAAGAACCACACCGAGGATGATGGCGCCGACCGTCAGGCCCTCGATCCAGCCATTGGCCACGACCAGCAGCCGGTGCGGCAGGTATTCGGTGAGGATGCCGTACTTGGCCGGCGAGTAGGCGGCGGCGCCGAGCCCCACCACGGCATAGGCCATCAGCGGGTGAACATCGAAGAACATCAGGCTGCAGCCGAAGATTTTGATGCCGTTGCTGATGAACATGACCCGCCATTTGGGCATCGAATCGGCAAAGGCGCCGACGAAGGCTGCCAGCGCGACATAGGATACGGTGAAGAAGGTCTTGAGCAGCGGTTCGTAGGACGCCGGAGCGTGCATGTCGCGCAGGATTGCGATGGCGGCGATCAGCAGTGCGTTGTCGGCCAGCGCGGAAAAAAACTGCGCGGCCATGATGATGTAGAAACCAGTGCTCATTGATCGGGCCGGGGCGCGGCCTTGCTGAAGTGTGCCGGTTTATATCACGAAAGGATTGTGCAACATCGATGCTGCGCTGCCGCATCGGGCCAATAGCAGATGGATATTCGTGCCACGCCGGTTCCATGGCCATTAATTGCGCTCATGGGGGATGATTTGTGATTGAATACCACCCAGAGAACAAATCTTCAATCCGGAGGTAGCAGGTATGGCCGATCGCCGGCTTCAGGTGTTTCATGCGGTTGCCAAGCAATTGTCATTTACCAAGGCAGCCGAAGTGCTGTTCATGACGCAACCTGCAGTGACATTCCAGATCAAGCAGCTGGAGGAGCACTTCAACACGCGGCTGTTCGATCGCGGCCACGGTCGCATCGCGCTTACGCCGGCGGGCGAAGTGGTGCTTGGTTATGCTGAAAGAATTCTCGGGCTGTCCTCGGAAATGGACGTGCGCCTGTCCGAGTTGACCGGTGAAATCGGCGGGTCGCTGATGATCGGCGCTTCCACCACCATCGCCGAGTTCATGCTGCCCGGAATCCTCGGCGAGTTCAAATCGACCTATCCCAACGTGCGCTCGCGCCTCGTGGTAGGCAATTCGGAATCGATCGAGACCAGGGTCATGGAGCACACCATCGACATCGGATTCATCGAGTCGCTGTCGCACGAGCCTAACCTCGAATGCGAGGTCTGTTGCGACGACGAACTGGTGGTGATCTGCCATCCGCGCTTTCCGCTGGCGCGGCACAAGGAACTGACACCGCAGAAGCTGCTTGAACATCCCTTCGTCTCGCGTGAACCCGGTTCCGGCACCCGCGAGTTCACCGAGAGCTACCTGCGCAGCGCAGGTATCGCGATCGACCAGATGAACGTCGTGATGGAACTGGGCAGCCCGATTGCGCTCAATGGCGTAGTGCAGACCGGACTCGGTTTCGCCATCGCTTCGCGCGCGTCGGTGAGCAAAGAGCAGAGGCTGGGCGATATCGTTGCGATTCCGCTCAAGCCGCGCCTGATTCGAACGCTGTCGATGGTCTATCCGAAGGAAAAGTTCCGTTCGCGGCTGGTGGCCACCTTCGTCGAATTTGCTTCCACGCGGCTGCGCTCTCTGATTTCAAAGAAGCCGGGCTGACCCCCCGCGCCGGGAATCATGGGCGACGGAGCCTGACATGTCGCGTCCGATTCGCGCACGACTGGATTGGTCGGCGCTGCGCCACAACCTCGGCATCGTGCGGCGGCAGGTGGGCGATGCCAGTATCTGGAGCGTGGTCAAGGCGGATGCCTACGGGCATGGCCTGATGTCTGCCGCACGTGCCCTGGCCGAGGTTACGGACGGCTTCGCGCTGGTGGAAGTCGAGGGCGCCATGGCGCTGCGCGATGCCGGCTTCACCCAGCCCATCCTGATGCTGGAAGGTCCTTACCAGGGCGATGACGTCGCCTTGTTCGCCGAACTGGAACTGATACCGGTTCTGCATACCATGTGGCAGGTCGACGCGCTGATAAATGCCTGCCTGCCGCGGCGCCAGCCGGTGTACCTCAAGCTGAACACCGGCATGAACCGCCTCGGTTTCAACGAGGGAGAGTTCGGCTCGGCCCTGGATCGGCTGGTGGCGGCCGATTGTCTGGAGTCGGTCACGCTGATGACCCATTTCGCCGATGCCGACGAGGAGCGAGGCATACAGGGGCAACTGGAGCGCTTCCGGGCCATGGCCGGGCGTCGCGCGCTCCCGGTGTCGATGGCAAATTCCGCGGCGCTGCTGCGTTTTCCGGAAGCCGTCGGCGACTGGGTTCGCCCCGGCATCATGCTCTACGGCTCTTCGCCGTTTCCAGCGATGAAAAGCGCGGTCGAGCTGGACCTGCGACCGGTGATGACGCTGGAGAGTGAGCTGATCGCTGTGCGCGACCTGGTACCCGGGGACACCATTGGCTACGGCAGCAGCTTTGTCGTGGATGAACCGATGCGCGTCGGCATCGTCGCCTGCGGCTATGGCGACGGCTATCCGCGCCACGCGCCCACAGGCACGCCGGTGCAGGTCGCCGGGCAGCGCACCTGGACGCTCGGCCGTGTGTCGATGGACAAGATCTGCGTCGACTTGAGTGCGCTGCCGCAGAAAGTCGGCGTTGGCGACACGGTGACCTTGTGGGGCGGAAGCGGCGCCATGTACCTGGCGGCGGACGAGGTGGCTGCGGCCGCCGGCACGGTGTCATACGAGATGTTCTGTGCCCTGGCGGCACGCGTGCCGCTGATCGAAACCAACTGATGGCCAAGGCAAAAACGCAATATTCCTGTACCGAGTGCGGTGCCAGTTCGCCCAAGTGGCAGGGCCAGTGCCCCGGCTGCGGGCAGTGGAACACCCTGGTCGAGGCGGTGGTCGAAACCGCCGCTCCGGCAGGGCGCGACTTCGCCGCGCTGGGCGGGGCCAGCGGCCTGCAGATGCTGGCCGAGATCCGGCCGCGCGAGGAACCGCGACAGGCCACCGGAGTCGAGGAATTCGATCGCGTGCTGGGTGGCGGGCTGGTCGCCGGTGGTGTGGTGCTGATCGGCGGCGATCCGGGAATCGGCAAATCGACGCTGCTGCTGCAGTCGTTGGCGCGCCTGGCGCAAGCCGGTAAGAACGTGCTGTACGTCTCCGGCGAAGAATCCGGCGAGCAGGTCGCGTTGCGCGCGCGGCGCCTGCAGCTCGACGTCGGCGGCATGCAGTTGTTGGCCGAGATCAACCTGGAAAAGATACTCGCCACGCTGGTGAAGCTGCGCCCGGCGGTCGCGGTGATCGACTCGATCCAGACCGTCTGGTCGGACGCCCTCCAGTCCGCGCCCGGCTCGGTGGCGCAGGTGCGCGAATGTGCGGCCCAGCTGACGCGCTTCGCCAAGCAGTCCGGCACCTGCGTGATCCTGGTCGGCCATGTCACCAAGGAAGGCAGCCTGGCAGGGCCCGCGCGTGCTGGAGCACATGGTCGATACCGTGCTGTATTTCGAGGGCGACACCCATTCCAGCTTCCGCTTGGTGCGCGCGGTGAAGAACCGCTTCGGCGCCGTGAACGAACTCGGCGTCTTCGCCATGACCGAGAAGGGCCTGCGCGGCGTCGCCAATCCGTCGGCGCTGTTCCTCTCGCAGCATTCGCTCGACGTGGCCGGTTCCTGCGTGCTGTGCACCCAGGAGGGCACGCGGCCGCTGCTGGTCGAGATCCAGGCGCTGGTCGACGCCTCGCAGGCGCCGAGTCCGCGCCGGCTGGCGGTCGGCCTCGAACAGAACCGGCTGGCGATGCTGCTGGCGATATTGCACCGCCATGCCGGCATCGTCTGCGGCGACCAGGACGTATTCGTCAATGCCGTCGGCGGCGTCAAGATCGCCGAGCCGGCGGCCGACCTCGCGGTGTTGCTGGCCATCGTTTCCTCGCTGCGCAACAAGCCGCTGCGGGGCAAACTGGTGGTGTTCGGCGAAGTCGGCCTGGCCGGGGAGATTCGCCCGGCACCGCGCGGCCAGGAGCGCCTCAAGGAAGCAGCCAAGCTCGGATTCACCCATGCCATCGTGCCCAAGGCCAACGCGCCGCGCGCGGCGATCAAGGGCATCGAGGTCATCGCGCTGGATCGCGTAGAGCAGGCCATCGAGCAGATGCGGTCATGGTGATGTTTCTATCGTCACTGCGTCTTGCCCTGCGCATGCTGGCCCGCGACTGGCGCGCCGGTGAATTGACGGTGCTCGGGATCGCGCTGATGCTGGGCGTCGCCGCGCTGACCAGCGTCGGTTTCCTCACCGACCGGGTCGAGCAGGCATTGCGCCTGCAATCCCATCAATTGCTCGGCGGCGACCTGCTGTTGACCGCCGACCATCCCTGGTCCGATCCGTTCCGCCGGGAGGCCGCGGCGCGCGGACTGCGCCTGGCCGAGAGCGCGACCTTCCCGAGCATGGTCAGCCTCGGCGATGCCTCCGTCCTGGCCGAGGTCAAGGCGGTATCGCCCGGCTATCCGCTGCGCGGGTCGCTGCGCACCGCTGCCGTGCTGAATGGCGCCGACGAACCGACCTCGCGCGTGCCGCAAGCCGGCGAAGCCTGGCCCGACGAACGCCTGGCAACCACGCTCGGGCTTGCCGCGGGCACCGCGCTGGCGGTGGGGCGGATCACCGTCCAAAGCGGCCCGGTCCTGACCATGGAACCGGATCGTGGCATGAACGTGTTCGCGCTCGCGCCACGGCTGATGATCAACCTCGGCGACCTGGCCGCCACCGGACTGATCCAGCCCGGCAGCCGCGCCTACTATCGGCTGCACCTGGCCGGCGACGCGGCGGTGGTCGCGGGCTACGAGGCATGGGCGAAGGATCGCCTTGGACGCGGCGAGAAGATCGAGAGCCTGGACAACGCCCGGCCGGAGATCCGCAACGTCACCGAACGGGCGCAGCGCTTCCTGCGCCTCGCGGCACTGCTGGCGGTGATCCTCGCCGCCGTCGCCGCCGCGCTGGCTGCCGAACGCTACATGCGGCGCCACCTCGACGGCTGCGCCGTGATGCGCTGCATGGGAGCCTCGGCGCGCCAACTGTTGCTGATCCATGGCGGCGAATTCCTTGCATTCGGCCTGGTCGCCACGCTGGCCGGGTGTTGCGTCGGCTATGCCGTGCAACTGGCATTGCAGCAGATGCTGGATGGCCTGCTGGCGACCACGCTGCCGGCGCCATCGCTGCTGCCCTGGCTGCATGGACTGCTTGTCGGGCTGACCCTGGTCGTCGGTTTTGCCCTGCCGCCACTGCTGCGTCTGCGGCGGGTGCCGACGCTGCGCGTGCTGCGCCGCGAATGGAGCGGATCCGAATCTTCCATGTTCTCGGCCTCGGTTGGCGCCTACCTGCTTGGTGGCCTGGTGCTGGCCGGGTTGATGCTGTGGATGGCGGGCGAGCCGCGCCTGGGCCTGATCGTGCTCGCCGGATTCCTCCTGGCGCTGGCCTTCTTCGCCCTGACCGCCCGCCTCTTGCTGGCTGCGCTCGGCCGCCTGCGCCCGGCCGGTCGCGGCTACGGCTGGCGTCACGGGCTGGCCAACCTGCGCCGGCGACTGGCGGCGACGCTGGTGCAGGCGGTGGCGCTGGCGCTGGGACTTACCGCCTTGCTGCTGCTCACCGTGGCGCGCGGCGACCTGCTCGACAGCTGGATCAAGCGCGTTCCGGCCGATGCGCCGAATCGCTTCGTGATCAACATCCAGCCCGACCAGCGTGCCGCCATCGCCGACTTCTTCAAGGCGCGCGGCCTGCCGCCGCCGGAACTGGAGCCGATGGTGCGCGGCCGGCTGGTTCAGGTCAATGGCAAGCCGGTGGGGCCGGAAAGTTTTGCCGACGATCGTGCCCAGCGCCTGGTGGATCGGGAATTCAACCTTTCCTGGTCGGCGCAGCTGCCTGCCGGCAACACGGTCAGCGGCGGGCGCTGGCATGGCGCCACGACGGGTGCCGAATTCTCGGTGGAGCAGGGGCTGGCGGAGACCCTGAGCCTCAGGCTGGGCGATCGCCTCACCTATGAAATCGCCGGCAACCGGGTCGAGGCGATGATCACCAGCCTGCGCAAGCTCGACTGGGATTCGATGCGGGTCAATTTCTTCGTCATGTCGCCGCCGGCCGTGCTGGCCGACTATCCGGCCAGCTTCATTACCAGTTTTCACCTGCCGGCGGACAAGGCGGGCGCGATCCCGGAACTGGTGCGCCGCTTTCCCAACATCACGGTGATAGACGTCGCCGCGCTGGTCAAGCAGTTGCACGCGACCATCGACCAGGTGGCGCGCGCGGTGCAACTCGTGTTCGGCTTCGCCGTGCTGGCTGGCCTCGCCGTGCTCTATGCGGCCTTGCAGGCCAGCGGCGACGAGCGCCGCCACGAACTCGCCGTGCTGCGCGCACTGGGCGCCCGCAGCCGGCAACTGTCCGGCGCGCTGGTGACGGAGTTCGCCGCGCTGGGCGCGCTGGCCGGATTGCTCGCGGGCATCGCGGCCAGCCTGATCGGCTGGGGCCTGGCGCGCTTCGCCTTCCGCCTCGACTACCTGCCGCAGATGGAACTGTGGCTGGTCGGCACACTGGCCGGCGTCGTGCTGGTCGTCATTGCCGGTTGGCTGGGCGCCTCGTCGATGCTGCGCCAGTCGGCGCTGCCGGCCTTGCGCGCCGCGCAGTAAGGCGGCTGCGTTAGTTGCGCTTGACCGATGTGCCGCAGGCACGGCTCAACAAAGCGTTGAAGCCGGGGTAGTCGTCGCGCGTCAGCGCAAACTTGTCGGCATATTCCGAGCGCGATTCGCCGCGCCTGAGGGCGTCCAGGAAGCCCCGTCGATCGATGATCCAGCTGCCGCCGAGCAGCGTCACGCCGCGCGCGAACAGGGCGTCGGGCAGGCAGCCGGCGCTGGGGCCGACCATGGCGAACCATTTGGCATTGCGACAGCAGCCCAGCATGCGGTCCAGCGTGTCGTTGAGCAGCAGGGTGCTGGTCGATACCACCTTGTCGCAGGTCGCCAATTCGTCGGCGTCCAGCGTCACGCGGTAGCCCTCGGCGCTGCCGGCGAGTTCCGCTTTCAGTTCCACCACCGTAAGCCGCGCTCCGCTGGAGAGGATGCGCCCCAGCAGGGGGCGAAACAGGCCGATCATGCCGATATGTTCGCCGGCCTGCGGCTGCATCTGCCCGATCGAGTCGGCACTGTCACCCGGGCGAAAACCGGCGCGGTCGTACAGGCAGCGGGTCAGCGCGTTGGCTGCGGCGAAACCGAGGGCTCTGCCGAAAAAGTCGGCGCCGGCGTAACGGCGTGCAAGTTGCAGGGCATCGGTGCCGGCGATGCCGAGGCTGTCGCCCTCGGCGTGAAGGCGCGCCAGCGTGTCGTCGAGCAGCACGTAGGACAGTCCGACGGAGCCGTCTTCCAGTTCCAGCGCACAGAACTCGCCTTTACTGTCGGCGTTCGGCTGCAGCGGCGGCAGGTGCAGCGCACGCACGCGCGGCACGGAACTGCGTGCGGCGAAGGCCCCTAGCTGGGCCAGGTAGTCGTCGGCGAAACGGGGGGGGGGGCGGGGGGGGGGGGGGGGGGGGGGGGGGGGGGGGGGGGGGGGGGGGGGGGGGGCGCTCACGAGTCGTCCTTCCCTGTATTTGACGGACCGAGATGCAGGCTGGCGCGCACCGCGGCGGAAACGTCCGCGCCGGAAACCGTCGCCTCCTGGTTCGCCGCGTTGCGCAGTGCGCCGGGGAAATACAACGCCGTCAGCCGGTGCGAATGGATCGGCGAGTCGACGTTGGCACCGCCGAAGCGGCGCCAGTCGCGCACCGGATAAATGGTGTCGGCGATCTCCAGCAGGCCGACGGTTTCGCGATCGGCGATCAGCACGCCCTGCACGCGCAGGCCCAGCTCGCGCTTGACGGCGGCCAGCCGTGCGGCGAGTTGCGGCGTCGCGCCGAATTCGCCGTCGGTGGCGATCAGCAGGTCGGCCAGGCGCCAGCGCTGTTCTTCCATGCTGGCGATCACCTTTTCCAGCGGGCCGCAGATGTCGGTACCGCCGCGAAAGGCCTGGCCGAGAAAATGCGTGGCACGTTCGATGCCGCCGCGATCCACCGAAAGTTCCATTTCCAGCAACTCCTCCGGGCCGCCGAAGGCGAACAGCAGGCAGGGCCTTCGCTGGGCGTGGGCGCAGCGCATGGCCTCCAGCACCACGGCCTTGGCCACCGCCTCTGCGCCGCCCTGCATCGAGCCCGAGGTGTCGACGCAGACCAGGATCGGACCGAGTTCGGGCCGCTTGCCGGGCTGCGGCCCCGGGCGCGGTTGCATGACCGGTGCCTGGTGCAGGCGAGTCTCGCTCATGCGGTCGTCATCCTCGTAGCACAGCAGCGTGCGCTCGGCGCGCCGCGCGTGCCAGACCAGGCGCAGCCGCGGGTGGCCGAGCAGCATGGCTTCGGCCGGCAGCATGCGCGCGATGCGGTCCGAGCGGTGGATGCCATGTGTTTCTCCGGGCATGTCCGGCACGCGCACCGTGCGCGTCTCGAGGCGCGTGGCAACGGCTTGCTCCAGATGCTCGATCAGGGTCTGGCTGGTTTCATCATCGATCTCCGACTGGCGCGAGCGGCCGAGTTCGCGGATGATCTTCGTGAGTTCCGGCAGGCCCGCGAGCAGGCGGCGGATGCGCAGCACTTCCTTCCATCCGGAAGACTGCAGCAGGCCGCGCAACTGGTCCCAGCGGCTGTGCTCGCAGTCGTCGGGCACCATGCCGAAGACCTCCACCAGTTCGTCGATCTCGCCGCAGTGCTGGCGCCAGTCGTCGCTGAAGGCCTTGATCGCCATTTCCAGCGCGCGCGCCTCGCCGGCGCCGCGGTCGCGGTAGTCGACGATGAAATCGAGGTGGAAAAGCACGCTCATCAGCACCGTATCGGTCAGTTCCTGCTTGCCGGCGCAGTAGCGGGGCAGGTCGAGCGCGGCGATGGCGGCGGCCAGCGCGGCGGCGACCGGCGGTGGCGGCCAGGACCAGGATTCGGCTGCCGGGCCGGTTCCTGAAATGAGTTCGTCGCGCAAGGCAGCCAGCGCGTCGAGGCGCGGTTCCAGGCTGCCCTGCGAATTTGTCATGCCGCCGAGCCAGAGCGAGCGTGCCAGGGCATCGAGCACGGCCAGGCGACGTTCGCCGGAGTCGAACAGCAGCGGAGGTGGCCGCTTGTCCGCTGGCGCCACCTGACCGGCAATGCTCATGCGGCGTCCAGGGGTTCGTGGTCCACGGGCTCCGGCAGCTTGCCATCGTCGTGTTCGAGTCGGGGCAGCTCGACGAAGCCCTTGCGCGCGGCCTGGGTGCGGGCCGCGAGTTCGTCGATGGCGGCGGCGGTCGAGGCCAGGTTTGCCGCCGCCCGGGCCGTCAGGCCCTCGTTGAGCCAGAGGCTGCTTTGCGCGAAGTCTTCGAGGTCGGCCTGCCGCGCGGCAATTTCCCTGGCATAAGCGGCGATCCGTTCCGCCAGCGAATCGATCTGCCGCAGGCGGGCGCCGATGTGGGCATCGCCGTAGCGCCGGCGCCGACTGTACTTCATGCGTGCCGCCGAAGCGCCGCCCTTGGCGTCGCCGACTTCCTCGGCGAGTTCGACCGAGGAAAACCTGAGCCGGCCCGCTTCGTCGTAGTCGAGGTCGTTGGCGCGAATCTCGGCCTGCAACTGGCCCTCGAAGGCTTCCACCACGCGCGTCAGCCGCGCCGGCGAAAAGGCTTCGCGCACGCCCAGGCGCGCAGCCAGCCAGTCGGCCACCATTGCTTGACGCGCTGCGTCCGGCGCAGTCAGCCAGGGCAGCAGCAACAGATCCCAGAGGCTCACCGCGCTGCGGTCCTCGCTCGCGGCAGCAATTCGCAGCAACCACGCGATCTTGACCCAGCGCCGATCCGAAACGTGGATCGGCGCGGAGGCGAAATGCCGGCGCAACTCTGCCAGCACGGCGACGAATTCGGCCGGGAGTTCAACCGCGGCGGCTTGCGCGGCAAGTGCGGCCAGATCGCCGCGATCCAGCGTCAGGGCCGCTCCCGGCGGCGCCCAGTCGCGGCTGCGGCCGGCGTCGAGCAGGGCGCCGAAGCCATCGTCGCTGACGGCGGCGACCGGCAGGCGCACCAGGAAGCGGTCGAAGAAGGCGTCGCCGACTTCGTCCTCGGGCACCTCGTTGGTGGCGCCGATGGCGCTGATCAGGGGGCAGCGCTGGCGTCCGGCGCCATTGTCGAACTCGCGCTCGTTGAGCAGCGTGAGCAGCGCGTTGAGGATCGCGCTGTTGGCCTTGAACACCTCGTCGATGAAGGCGATCGAGGCGTCGGGCAGGAAGCCGGCGGTATGGCGCTCGTAGCGGTCTTCTTCCAGCGCCTTGATGGAAAGCGGACCGAACAATTCTTCAGGCACCGAGAAGCGCGTCAGCAGACGCTCGAAATAGCTGGCATCGCGAAACACCGTGTGAAGGCGTCGCGCCAGTTCGCTCTTGGCGGTACCCGGCGCCCCGATCAGCAGGGTGTGCTCGCCGGCCAGCGCGGCAAGCAGGCAGAGGCGCACGCTCTGGCGGCGTTCCACCAGTCCGGATTCAAGGATGTCGATGATGCCCTTCAGGCGGGCTTGCAGCGTTGCTTGCATGCGTGGTCCATTTCGGAGGACTTTGGTTGTGGAATTGTGTACGCGGCGCGATACCGGATCCTTGCGGCGCGACAATTTTCTGGCAACCGGGCCGGGGATCAGCCCGGCCGGTTTCCGCTGCGGTGCGGCGATTACCTTAGCAAATTACCAGACAAAAAGTGATCGCAGGGGCTCCGCGAACTCCGTGCGCCAGGGAAGATCCGGGAACAAAGCTGTCCTTTGTCAAGGCGATTGGCTTCGACAAGCCGCAGGATTCGGGATAACATGCCAAGCACATGGGCGGTCGGCTGCCCGCCTGTCGGTTCATGACGAATATCTCGACACATCCCGAATTCGATCCGGTCGCCGTGCGTATCCTGCGCGTGGCGGCGCTCGTGCTTTTCGTGGTCGGGTTCGCCCTGGCGGCGCTGTTGAGCCTCGACAATCCGCTGCTTTCGCCGCGCGTCCTGCTGCATATGCTGATCGGCGCGGTGGGCGGCGTCGCGTACTTCCTGATGCGGCACCAGCGACATCATGCCGCGGCCCTGGTGCTGGTATGGGGCTACTGGGCCGGCGCCTCGGTGGTATGCGTCATCAATGGCGGCCTGCGCGGGCCGAACCTGGTCAATTACCCTCTGGTCCTGGTGATATCGGGCTGGCTGCTTGGGACCCGGCAGACGGTACTTTTGGCTCTCCTCACGGTGGCGATCTTCGTTGGACTCGTTGTCGGTGACGCGCGGGGCCTGATTCCGCCAGCGAATTTCGAGAATCTTGCGGCCTATCTGGTCTTCCTCTCTGCCATCGTCGGGGTCACCGGTGCGGCGACATTGTTGTCGCGGCGCGGCTACCTGGCCCAGGCCGCCGAGGGACGGAGGATGGCTGCCGACCTCGCGCTGCGCGAGACCCAGTTGCTGCGCCATGGCGAACTGCTGGAGGAAGAGGTGCGGGTGCGGACACTGGAGTTGGCCATGGCGCGCGACGCCGCCGATGCGGCGAGCCAGGCCAAGAGCGCCTTCCTGGCCAACATGAGCCACGAGATCCGCACGCCGATGAACGGCATACTGGGCATGGCGGATCTGCTGCGCCGCGGCGGCGTGACGCCGCAGCAGGCCGAGCGCCTGGACAGGCTTGACGGCGCCGCCCGGCACCTGCTGGGGATCATCAACGACATTCTGGATATTTCCAAGATCGAGGCCGGAAAGTTCGTCCTGGATGACGCACCGGTCGGCATCAGGGAAGTCATGGAGAATGTCAGTTCGATACTCAGGGAGCGCGCGCGGGCCAAGAACCTTCGCCTGTCCGTTGACTGCCTTGCCGCGCCCGATGGACTGCACGGCGATCCGACGCGGTTGCAGCAGGCCTTGCTCAACTATGCGACCAATGCCGTCAAGTTCACCGAAGCGGGTTCGGTGACCCTGCGGGCTACGGTTCAGGATGAGGGGTCGGACTGGATACTGATGCGCTTCGAGGTCTCGGATACGGGAATCGGCATCTCTCCCGAAGCCAGGGAACGGCTTTTCACGGCGTTCGAACAAGCGGACAACACGACCACCCGCAAATATGGCGGAACCGGACTCGGCCTGGCGATCACCCGGCGCCTGGCGGAACTGATGGGAGGCGAGGCGGGCGTCGAAAGCACGGTCGGGATGGGAAGTACGTTCTGGTTTACCTCGCGCCTCGCCCGGCGCAAGGAGGTGTCGGCGCCAATCCTTGCGCCGGAGTCGCCGGATGCGGAAGCGGAGATCCGTCGCCGGCATGCCGGTCGGCGCATCCTGATCGCCGATGACGAACCGGTCAATCGCGAAGTCGCCAGGTTCCAGCTCGAAGAGGCCGGCCTCGTGGTCGACCAGGCATGCGACGGCGCCGAGGCCGTCGCCATGGCCGGCGCCGCGAAGTATGACGCGATCCTGATGGACATGCAGATGCCCAAGCTCGACGGGCTGGAGGCAACGCGGCGGATACGGGAACTCTCGGCCTACCCGCGCATTCCGATCGTGGCGATGACCGCAAATGTTTTCGTCGAGGATCGTGAGCGTTGCCTGGATGCGGGGATGAGCGATTTCCTCGGCAAACCGTTCAATCCGGACATGCTATACCGCGTGCTGCTGCGGGGGCTCGACCAAGCTTCCGGTTCGTAGAGCCTTGCGCCCGGGCGCGACCGGGTTGCATCAGTGCCGCCGTCACCTCGCACCGGCGTCGAGGCTGGACCCCAGGTGTTCGATCGACCCTGCATAGTAGGCGAGCATCGGCAGTTGGTCCGGCGCGGGCCGGAACAGGCCGTCCTCCTCCAGGACCAGGTGGCGCAGGGTCAGCATGCGCAAACCGACGCCGAAGGCATAGTCGTGGTCGTGGCGCGGGATGTAGAGATGCGCGCCGCGGGCTTCGAGTTCGCCCATGCGGGCATGCGCCGCCGCCTTCAATTCGAGTTCGCTCAGCGCGCGGGCAGGATCGCGCATCAGGATGCTGGCCACCAGCGGCACCGGAAGTACCGGAATTACGCCGCCAATGGCATCCATCAGATGCGCGGCGACTTTGCCGACTTCGCCACGCCGCGTGGCGTCGTCCATGGTCGGGAAATGCAGGCCCTGCTCGAGCGCCCAAGCCCGCATCGAAAGTGGCGCGCCGAAATTCACGCAGGCATAGCCGAAGCGGTGCCAGCCGCCGCCGATGGCCTGCAGTCCGTTGCGCAGCAGGAAGCCGGCGGTGATCCCCAGGGTGCGCAGGCCGCCGGGTCGCGGGGTGTCGGGATGCAGCTTGAGCAACTGGCTGCGGTCTTCCAGTACGCGATCGTAATTGAGCCCGACGGGGATGAAGACCAGGTCGCGTCGTCCGTCGTCAGGGCGCTCGTCGAAGGTCTTCAGCATGTAGTCGAGCAGGCCGAACTTTGGCGGCCGCAATCTGCCGTCGATCGTCAGTCCGCCTTCGGGAAACACGGCCTGGGTCACGCCCGCCTCGGAGGCCATCTGCACATAGCGGGAGAGCACGGTGCGGTAGAGCGGATCGCCCGAGTTGCGGCGCACGAAGTAGGCGCCCATGGCGCGGATCAGTTGCTGCAGGGGCCAGATGCGCGCCCACTCGCCGACCGCGAAGGAAAGCGTGGCACGCTCGGCGGCGAGGAAGGCGACCAGGATGTAATCCATGTTGCTGCGGTGGTTCATGACGAAGACGATGGTCGATTTCGGGTCGATCCGGGCCAGGCCCGGTTCGTCGACGAAACCGATGCGGACGCGGTAGAGCGCGCGGGCCGCTGCCCGCGCGACGGCGAAGCCGATGCGGTAGTAAACGTAGGCATTGAAGGCTGGGACGATCTCGCGCGCGTAGCGGTCGACCCGCCGCCAGACTTCGCCCAGCGTTTCATTGCTGGCAGTGGCATGCGCCGCAGCGGCGGCCTGGACCTTGTGGTCATGGAACAGTCGGTCGATCAGCACCTGGCGCCGGGTAAGCTTGAACGACGGCAGTTCTACCGCGAGCCGCCCGCCGATCTGGCGAATCACCATCTTGATCCGGCGCCGGAAAAACCAGCGCATGCCGGGTACCAGCAGCATTACCAGCGCCGCCCATCCCGCCAGCGCGGCGAGGATCACGAATGCCCACAGGGGAACGGCGACTGACTGGCTCATCTGATCGGACCCTCCGGCGTGCGCCCGTCTCGCTCCGGACGGTTGCCGCGAGGTCGATCATAGCAGCCGTGTTAGGCGATGGCGCCGCGCTCCGCGCTACACGGTGTTGGCAGTGTCGTGATACATGGGCCGTATGAGCGAATAAGGACTGCGTATAATGCGCGCCTCGCCACGAGGGCGATCGCCGATCAGTAAGCGGCTGTTCAGCCTGCTGTGGCATTGTCCCGATCCGTTGCTCCCGCCCTGTTGCCGGGCGGCTTGCAGCCACGATGCGGTGCGTTTGAACCTTCCATGCCGACTTGCGGAGATTGTAGATATGAGCACGACCCAGACCCTGATTCCAGCCACCCTGATTCCCGGCGACGGTATCGGCCCGGAAATTACCGCCGCCACGGTGACGGTGCTTGACGCGCTCGGCGCGCCATTCAAGTGGGATACCCAGATCGCCGGACTGGCGGGTGTCAAGGCTTGCGGCGACCCCCTGCCGGCGGCCTGTGTCGACAGTATCCGCACTACCCGGCTGGCACTGAAGGGGCCGCTCGAAACCCCTTCCGGTGGCGGCTATCGCTCGTCCAACGTGCGCCTGCGCGAGGAATTCAAGCTGTTCGCCAACCTGCGCCCGGCCAAGACCATCGTGCCCGGCGGCCGCTTCGATAACATCGACCTGATCATTTGCCGCGAGAACATCGAAGGCTTGTACATGGGCTACGAACATTACATCCCGATCGATGGCGATCCGCACGCTGTCGGCATGTCGACCGGCATCAACACTCGCCAGGGTTGCCGCAACATCCTAAAGTACGCCTTCGACTACGCCATCGCCAATGGGCGCAAGAAAGTCACAGTGGTGCACAAGGCCAACATCATGAAGGCGCTGACCGGCATCTTCCTCGAGACCGCGCAGCAGATGTACAAGGAACACTACGAAGGCAAGATCGAATTCGAACACGTGATCATCGACGCCTGCGCCATGAAGCTGGTGATGAATCCCTGGCAGTTCGACGTGCTGGTCACCACCAATTTGTTCGGCGACATCCTCTCCGACCTGACCTCGGGCCTCGTCGGCGGGCTGGGCATGACGCCGGGCGCCAACATCGGGGAGCAGGCGGCCATCTTCGAGGCCGTCCACGGTTCGGCACCGGATATCGCCGGCAAAGGCATCGCCAACCCGACGGCGCTGCTGATGGCGGCCGCCATGATGCTCGACTACGTCAAGCGCAAGGACCTCGGCGACCGCCTGCGCCAGGCGATAGACGACGTGCTGAACAAGGACAATATCCGCACCGGCGACCTGGGTGGAAAGGCCACTACCGACGAGTATGCAAAGGCTCTGGTGGCACGCGTTCGGGGCTGAATGACGAAGGCGTTTGCCGTGCCTGCGCGCGCCGTGGTCTGATGCATAATGGGCCATGCGCGCGCCCTCGAAGCCTTCATCCGTGGTTGGCGGGATTTCAAGCCTGTGGCTGCAGCCGGCAATCCTGTTCGCGATCGTCGCTTTCGGTGCATTCGCTTCCTTCGCGCTGAACTGGCGGCAGATCGATGCCAACATGCACGCGGTGGCACGCGAGCGCGGCGCTGCGCTGTTCCGGCTTCTCGAACTGACGCGTGACTGGAACGCCCGCCATGGCGGCGTCTATGTGCCTGTGACGCCGGCGACGCAGCCCAATCCGTATCTGGAACACAAGCGCCGCGACGTCGTGACCCTGGACGGACAGGCGCTGACCATGATCAATCCGGCCTACATGACGCGGCAGATCGCCGAGATTGCGCAGTTGGCGGAGGGCGTCCAGTTGCATATCACCAGCCTCAAGCCGATTCGACCGGCGAACGCGGCGGACGCCTGGGAAGCCGACGCCCTGCGTCGTTTCGAAGCCGGTCTTGGCGAAGTCACCGAGTTCATTCCGAGCGCGCTCCCGGTCCATCGCTACATGGCGCCGCTCAAGGTAACCGAGGCCTGCCTGAAGTGCCATTCGCAGCAGGGCTATGAGATCGGCCAGATTCGCGGCGGCGTGTCGGTCACCATGCCGGCGGAGCAACTGCTGGCGATTCGCGACGCCGACCGCCTGCGGTCGATCGCGTTCCACCTGCTGATGTTCTGCGTGGCCGCCGCCCTGCTGCACCTGCTGGTGCGGCGCACGCGCGGCCACCTGCTGGCGCTCGAGCATCTGGCTCTGGAGCAGGAGCAGGTGATCGCCGAGCGTACCCGGGACCTGTCGCAAGCCAATTCCATTCTCGAGCGGCAGCTCGAGGACAGCGAAACGGCTGCCACCGTGTTCGAAAACGCCGCCGAAGCGATTGTGGTCACGGACGAGAAAGGCAATTTCGTCCAGGTCAATCCGGCGTTTTCCCTGATGAGCGGCTACGCGCCGGAGGAGGTATTGGGCCGTCCGGTGGGCATCCTCAAATCGGATCGGCATCCGGCGGATTTCTACGGGCAGATGTGGCGCCTCCTTGTGCGCGACAGCCGTTGGCAGGGCGAGGTCTGGAACCAGCGCAAGAACGGTGAAGTGTTCATCGTCTGGCTCTCGATCAGCCGCGTCGCCTCGTCGGGGCAACCGCGACGTTTCGTCGCCACGCTGACCGACATCACGCGCAGCAAGCAACTTGAGGAGGAGTTGCGCCATCGGGCCTACCATGACCCCCTGACCGACCTGCCCAACCGAGCCCTGTTCGGCGATCGCCTGCGGGTGGCCATATCCCAGGCGCAGCGCCACGGTCGCCGCTTTGCCCTGTGCTACATCGATCTCGACAGTTTCAAGCCGGTCAATGACATGCACGGGCATGCAGCGGGCGACGAACTGCTGGTGGAAACCGCGCGCCGCCTGCGCGGCTGCATGCGCGCTGCGGACACTGTCGCACGGCTGGGTGGCGACGAATTCGCCGCGATCCTGATCGATGTCGGCTCGCGCCACGAGGTCGAGGAAGTGGCGGCGCGTATCGTCGCCGACATTGCGCGACCGTTCGACCTGGAAGCTGGCCGCGTGTCGATTTCATGCAGCATGGGCATCGCCCTGTTCCCGGAAAACGGAGCCGACGCCGAAGCCCTGCAGCACAGTGCGGATGCAGAGCTCTATGCCGTCAAGGAGTCGACCCGCAATGCTTTTCGCATCTGCGCCGAGGGTGGGGCCGACGCTAGCGCTTGAGCCTGGAAAATGCGGCAGCCATGGCGCCCGAGGCGTCGGCCTGGCGCGCTCCAGCGGTGGGTTTGCCGCTACCAGGCACGTGATTTACCGTTCCGCCAGCGCCGACTCTCGATGTCGGCCGCGCCGCTGAATTCGCCGACGGTAATTCGTCAGCCAGGCGCATGGTCAGGGCGATGCGCTTGCGCGCCGCATCCACTTCCAGCACCTTGACCTTGACCACGTCGCCGGCCTTGACCACGTCGTGTGGATCCTTTACGAAGCGGTTGGCGATGGCCGATACGTGCACCAGCCCATCCTGGTGCACGCCGATGTCGACGAAGGCACCGAAGTTGGTGACGTTGGTTACGACGCCCTCGAGAAGCATGCCGGGCTGCAGGTCACGCAGTTCTTCGACGCCGTCGCGAAAAGAGGCCGTCTTGAACTCCGGGCGCGGATCGCGGCCGGGCTTTTCCAGTTCGCGGAGGATGTCCTGCACGGTGGGCAGGCCGAAGCGTTCGTCGGTGTACTTGCGCGCGTCAAGCGCACGCAGGCGGCGCGTGTCGCCGACCAGTTCGCGTACGCCGGCCTTGATATCGGCCAGGATGCGCTCGACCACCGGATAGGCCTCCGGATGCACGGCTGACGCGTCCAGCGGATTCTCGCTGGCGCCCACGCGCAGGAAGCCGGCGGCCTGTTCGAAGGCCTTGTCGCCGAGCCGTGGTACTTCCTTCAGCTGGGTGCGCGACTTGAAGGCCCCGTGCTTGTCGCGATAGCTGACGATGTTGCCGGCCAGCGTGGCGTTGAGTCCTGAGATGCGCTTGAGCAGCGGGGCGCTCGCGGTATTCACGTCCACGCCGACGGAGTTCACGCAATCCTCTACAACGGCATCCAGCGAACGTGCAAGACGCGACTGGTTAACGTCGTGCTGGTACTGGCCGACGCCGATGGCCTTGGGATCGATCTTCACCAGTTCCGCCAGCGGATCCTGCAGCCGGCGGGCGATCGAAACGGCGCCGCGCAAGGACACGTCGAGGTCCGGAAATTCCTGGGCCGCCAGCTCCGATGCCGAGTACACCGAGGCGCCGGCCTCCGACACGACAACCTTGTTCAGCTTGAGTTCCGGATGGCGGCGCATCAGTTCGGCGGCCAGCTTGTCGGTCTCGCGGCTGGCGGTGCCGTTGCCGATGCTGATCAGGCCGGCGCCGTGCTTTTGCGCCAGGTGGCGCAGTGCGGCGAGCGAACCTTCCCAGTCGCGGCGTGGCTCGTGCGGATACATCGTGGCGGTGTCGACCACCTTGCCGGTGACATCGACCACCGCCACCTTGACGCCGGTGCGGATGCCCGGATCGAGCCCGATCACCGTGTGCTGGCCGGCCGGCGCGGCCAGCAATAGGTCGTGCAGGTTGCGCGCGAAGACGCGGATGGCTTCTTCCTCGGCGCGCTCGCGCAACTGGTTCATCAACTCGGACTCGATGTGCAGCGAAAGCTTGACCATCCAGGCCCAGCGCGCGGTCTCCAGCAGCCACTTGTCCGCCGCGCGGCCCTGGTCGCGGATGCCGAAATGGCCGGCGACCATGGTCACGCAAGGCGAGGCTTCCGGTGGATCGCGCAGTTCCTGCTCCGTCTTCAGCGCCAGGCGCAGGACATCCTCATTACGCCCGCGCAGCAGGGCCAGCGCGCGATGCGAAGGAATGGTGCTGATCGCTTCGCGGAAATCGAACCAGTCGCGGAACTTGGCGCCATCCGCCTCCTTGCCGCTGACCACGGTCGAAGCCAGCATGCCGTGGTCGTTGAGGTGGCGGCGCAGTTTTTCCAGCAGCACGGCATCTTCGCTGAAGCGCTCCATCAGGATCTGGCGCGCGCCGTCGAGCGCCGCCTTGATGTCGGGTACGTGCCGTTCCGCGGGTTCCGGCTCCGGACGCAGATATTTCGCCGCCTCGGTGTCCGGCGTCAGCGTCGGATCTTCAAACAAGGCATTGGCCAGTGGTTCAAGGCCGGCCTCGCGCGCGATCTGCGCCTTGGTGCGGCGTTTCTGCCGGTAGGGCAGGTAAAGATCCTCCAGGCCCTGCTTGGTTTCCGCCGTCGCGATGGCGGACGCCAGTTCGGGCGTCAGTTTGCCCTGTTCCTCGATCGAGGACAGGATGGCGGCACGGCGGTCTTCCAGTTCGCGCAGGTAGCTCAGTCGCTCTTCGAGATTTCGCAGTTGCGTGTCGTCGAGGTTGTCGGTGGCTTCCTTGCGATAGCGTGCAATGAAGGGAACGGTCGCGCCCCCGTCGAGCAGCTGCACGGCGGCGGCAACCTGTTGCGGGCGCACGCCGAGTTCGTCGGCGATGCGTTGGGCGATGTTCGGGGCGGGCGGCATGGAATCCAGTCGGCAGCAAGGGGCAGGGCGCGCACCTTAGCGGCAAGGGCAGCCGAACACAAGTCTTGACAGCGGCCTAGTTCAGCGTTCGTGCCAATGCAATGCGGAATTCCCGCACCAGATCATCGTATTGCCCATCGCTGCCGAGCAGGGTGAACAGATCCAGCATGGCCTTGCGCGCAGCCTGATCCTGCCAATGTCGGTCGCGCTTCACGAGCGACAGCAACTCTTCCAGTGCCGGCCGGTAGTCGCGGGCGAGCGCCAGAGCATGCGCCAGGCGCAGACGGGCATCGAGGTCGTCGGCATTCGCGGCGATGCGCGATGCCAGTGCCGCGGTGTCGGCACCGCCTCCGGATGCTGCAAGCTTCAAACGCGCCTGCAGCGCCGCGACGCGTGCTGCAAAGCGCGTCGAGTGCCCAAGCGTATCGAGGATGTTCTGCGCGGTATCGGTGTCGCCGAGGTCGATGCGGATGTCGGCCAGGTCGAGTCGCGCAGTGTCGTGGGTCGGGTCGAGTTCCAGCGCATCGGACAGCAGGGAGCAGGCGACTTCCGAGTCTCCGCGAGTGCGGGCTTCAAGCGCCGCGATCCGCAGGGGTTCCGCCGGCGAGGGCAGCAGGTCATCGATGAAGGCCCGCACTTGGGCTTCAGCCAGGGCACCGGTGAACTCCCTTACCACTTCACCGTCGATGAACGCCTTGACGCTGGGAATCCCACGCACCGCATACCGCGAAGCAAGCTCATGATTCTGGTCGGAATTGACCTTCGCCAGGCGAAAGCGCCCGCCATATTCGACCGCCAGCTTCTCCAGGACGGGCTTCAGGGTGCGACAGGGCGCGCACCATTCCGCCCAGAAGTCGACCAGCACCGGAACGCGGCGCGAGGCGGCGATGACGTTTTCCTGAAAGTCGGCGCTGCCGACTTCGGTCGAAAATGCATTCATGGCGCGTTCCAGGGAATGTTCGTGGATCCGAGTTTCGCAGCCTGCAGCGATGAATGCAACGCGGCATTGCCTTTTCCCGACACGCTAGCGGCGGGCGGGAGCGAAGGCGCTGCTTCGGCAGGGTCAGTTCGCGGCGGCGAGCGGACCGACAGTCGAGCTTTCGCGCCGGGCGAGGCGCTGGTGCTCGAAAGTCCGCACCAGCGGTGTCAGTGCGACCATGTTTCTGGCGAAGATCACCGCGCAACTGTTGTGTTTGCCGCACATCACGGCTTCGGCCAGTTGTCCGACCATTTCAAAGTCGAAGGGAACGGTGTGTAGAGGGATTGAAATGTTCTTGCCGGCAAGCTGCCCGGGATGGTTGCGAATGCCGTGGGCCAGGGCAGGGAGACGTGGATCGATCTGTTCCTGGATCCGCTTGGTCGGTTCTCCGGGGTCGCCGAGGCGGCATGAAATGGCTTGCTTGCCGTCATACGCGCAGTACCAGACCGTGGCATCGATGGCGATCGGCTTGTTGCGATACTCGGAGTCGGGGGTTGTTGCTTGAACCCGTTTCACTCGGGCGGCGCTGGCGTCAGCGGATGCGATACTGAATGAGGCAAGAACAAAAAGACCGATCAGCAAATTCCATTTCACGAAACTTTCCCTTCTATCGAGTTAAAAATACTCGCCTGCCAGGGATTTCCCTCGCTCCGGCGACCCCGCTGGCGTTGCCTGTTCGGCATTAGCCCGGAAGCTTTGCGTCCCAGCCTTTCGGCTGGTTTGCCCTTTTGATACGGTGCAAGAAGCACTACTTTCAGTACGGTTTCATTATTATCAGTTAAATCGAATATGTCAAGCGCTTTATCATTTATGCAATTAAATTTTTCGATTAGAGCTCAATGATTTTGTTGCCTTTTAATTGACGAATAAACATAAATGCAGCGCTATAATCATTTCAACTGCTTGAACTGGATATGGAAAAAGTGAATATATGAAGAATCGTGGCGAACCTGCGAACGACGGTGATTACCTGACGACGCGGGAAGCCGCCGAATTGTTGGGAGTTGCCTTGCGCACCGCGCAGTTATGGGTCGAGGCGGGAACCTTGCGGGCCTGGAAAACCGCTGGAGGTCATCGCCGCATCACCCGCGAGTCCGTGAACGCATTGCTGGCACGACAGACGGCGGCAAAATCCGGTGCGCCCGAGGTTGCGGTTGCCAACCGCGCCTATCATGTATTGGTGGTCGATGATGACGCTTTCATGAGGGAAATTCTCGTTAGCACGATACGCAGCTGGAATCTGCCATTGACGGTAAGTTCTGCCGAGGACGGATTCGCCGCGCTGCTCCATATCGGCGGGACACGCACCGACCTGCTACTGGCCGATCTGGTGATGCCGGGGATGGACGGCTACCGAATGATCCGTTACCTGCGAGCAATGCCTGAGGCGCGGCTGATTGACATCATCGCAATCTCGGCCAAGGATCCCGAGGAAGTCGCTCGGGACGGCCTGCTGCCTTCCGATGTGCCGCTGCTGGGCAAACCGGTCGATTTCGAATTGCTCGAGGGCTTGGTTGCGCAGCGTATGGCGGTGCGACGCTGAGCTACTTGATCGTCACGCTTGAAGGTCGCCGCCGACGCGACGGCAGCCATGCAGCCAGAAGTCGCCGTGGAGGTCCAGCGCAGCTTCTCCCGCCTGACGGCGAGGGGAAAGAAACAAGCCCGTGGTAGCTGCGTTTCTGCGCCGGATCCAGCAATCAAGCCTTGGCAGAGCGCTGGTAGGCTCCTATTTCCCCATTGGCCAATAGCGCTTCATAGAACGCGACCCGGTTTCGGCCGTGGGTTTTGGCGTAGTACAGGGCCTGGTCTGCGTGGCCGAGCAGTTCGACTGGAAATGACGTGTCCCGAATCTCGGTAATACCGATGCTTACCGTCACCTTGCCGACCTGCGGGAACACGTGGTTTTCGATCGATATCCGTAGCCGCTCGAAGGTCAGTTCCGCGTCGCGGCGATCGTCGACATAGACGATCACGACGAATTCTTCTCCGCCGAAACGGTAGATCAGGTCGGACTTGCGGAAGGTGCTTTGCAGGATCCGGGCGAGGATGATCAATACCTCATCTCCGTGCAGGTGGCCGAAGCGGTCATTGACGCTCTTGAAGTGGTCGATGTCGATCTCCCCCATGAAGAAGGAGCCGGTGCCTTCGCCGACCTTGCGTTTCGATCGCTCGCCTGCGTGGTCCTGGTACGAGGCGCGAATCAGGCCGAGTGCGCGGTCCAGCTGGTCATCAAAAGTGGTTCGGTTCAACAGTCCGGTGAGTCGGTCTACCTGCGAATCGCGCAGGACGCTGAGGTAGTTGTCATAGACGCGGAACAACTCCGTCATCAGCGTCCGCTCTTCCTCAGAGAGCTGCGGTTGGCGGTGCACCAGCAGATAGCCAAGCACCTTGAGCGCATGGCTCATGATCGGAAAGGACGTCACTCCTTCCGTGCCGATGAGTTCCGAGAATGATTCGGGGAAGTCGGTCTGCGAGACGATGCCTTCGCGCAGCGAGGTCGAAAACACGGGTACATCGTCGTCGCCGATATGAAAGATCGCTGCCCAATCCGGAGCGAACAGGTCGGCGACGGTCTTGAGCAGGCTGGTTTCGAGCAAGCTCACGTCGCGATGCCTGGTGAGCGCCGCGATCATGCTGACAATTCTTGGCGTAGACAGTTGATTCATGGGCAATGTCCATTGTGGTTCGGCTCAGGGTGCAAAGTGTCTCAGGGCTTGTCGCCGAATGCAATTCGTTTGCTTCACCGGCAGGTGTGGCACGTCGGCGGCTGGATCGGTCAGCGGCTCCCCGGTTATAATTCCGGCTTCTGCATTGCGCCTCCGCCTTTCACCCGCCCCGGTATTTCATCATGGCTGAATTCCTTGCCCTGCGGGGCTCCGCGGCGTTCACCGCAGCGCGCCTGGCACGCCTCCAGCAGTCCCTCGGCGATACGTTTTCGGGCGTCCGGCTGGTGGCCGAGCATTGGTATTTCGTCGAACTGGATAGTCCGCTGGACGCGGACCAGGCCGGCCGTCTGAGGGATCTGCTGGGTATTTCGGCTTCGCCCGCACCCGCTCCGGCTGGGTGCCTGCTGTTGGTCACGCCGCGGCTGGGTACCATTTCGCCGTGGTGTTCCAAGGCGACGGACATTGCCCGGAACTGCGGATTTGCTGCAGTGAAGCGGATCGAGCGCGCAGTTGCATACCATGCGTCCGGCAAGGCCGGCAACGTGTTGCCGGAGCTGGCGTCTTCCAAGGGGGCTTCCTTCGGGGCGCTGGCGGCACGGCTCCATGATCGCATGACTGAATCCGTGCTCGATTCGATCGATGCCGCACAAGAGTTGTTCCATCATGTTGCGCCGCAGCCCTTGACTACCGTTGATCTTCAGCGCGGCGGCAGGGCGGCGCTGGAGGCGGCGAACGGCGAACTCGGGCTGGCGCTGTCGGACGACGAGATCGACTACCTCGTGGAGAACTTCGGCCGCCTGGGGCGCAACCCCACGGATGTCGAACTGATGATGTTCGCCCAGGCGAATTCCGAGCATTGCCGGCACAAGATCTTCAATGCAAGCTGGACGGTCGACGGCGAGCCGCAACCGCTGTCCCTGTTCGGCATGATCCGCGAGACCCACAAGGCGCATCCCGCGGGTACGGTGGTGGCTTATTCGGACAATGCCGCGGTGATCGAGGGTGCGACCATCCGGCGTTTCTATCCGCGTGCCGACGCGGGCTACGCCTACGGCGAAGAAACCACGCACATCCTGGCCAAGGTCGAAACACACAACCATCCGACCGCTATCTCGCCCTTTCCCGGTGCGGCGACCGGTTCGGGCGGCGAGATCCGCGACGAGGGTGCCACCGGGCGCGGCTCCAAGCCCAAGGCCGGCCTCTGCGGTTTCTCGGTTTCCGACCTGCGGATTCCCGGCCATGCGCAGCCCTGGGAATCCGCCTACGGCAAGCCGGAGCGCATTGCTTCGGCGCTGGACATCATGATCGAGGGGCCGATCGGGGCGGCGGCGTTCAACAATGAATTCGGCCGGCCCAACCTGGCCGGCTATTTCCGCAGCTTCGAGCAGAAGTTCGACGGCGAGGTACGCGGTTACCACAAGCCGATCATGATCGCCGGCGGCTTGGGCAACATTGCTGGCGATCACTGTTTCAAGCACAAGTTCCCTGCCGGGACACTGCTGATCCAGTTGGGCGGGCCGGGCATGCTGATCGGTCTGGGCGGTGGCGCGGCGTCGTCGATGGCGACCGGCGCAAACACTGCCGACCTCGATTTCGCCTCGGTGCAGCGCGGTAATCCGGAGATCCAGAGGCGCGCCCAGGAGGTCATCGACCGCTGCTGGCAGCAGGGTGCCGGCAATCCGATACTCGCCATCCACGACGTCGGCGCCGGCGGCATTTCCAATGCGATGCCGGAACTGGCGCACGACGCCGGTCGCGGCGCTGCCTTCGATCTGCGCGCGATACCCAGCGAAGAGTCGGGCATGAGCCCGCGCGAAATATGGAGCAATGAGGCGCAGGAACGTTACGTGCTGGCCATTGCGCCCGAACGCCTCGACGAGTTCCGCGCCCTGTGCGAGCGTGAGCGCTGTCCCTTCGCGGTGCTGGGCCAAGCCACCGACGATGGCCAGCTTACGGTAAAGGACGAGCATTTCGGCAACAAGCCGGTCGACATGCCGATGGAGGTGCTGCTGGGCAAGGCGCCCAGGCTGCACCGTGACGCCCGGCGGAGGAAGGTAGCGATGCCGCCGCTCGATGTCGCCGGCATCGACCTGAAGGATGCCGCACAGCGCGTACTGCGCTTGCCGGCGGTGGCGTCGAAAAATTTTCTGGTGACCATCGGTGATCGCAGCGTCGGCGGCTTCACGGCGCGTGACCAGATGGTCGGTCCATGGCAGGTGCCGGTGGCCGACGTGGCGGTCACCGCCATGGGTTACGACACGCTACAGGGCGAGTGCTTCGCCATGGGCGAACGCACGCCGCTGGCATTGCTCGACGCCGCGGCTTCCGGCCGCATGGCGGTCGGGGAGGCCCTGACCAACCTCGCGGCCGCGGATGTCGGCGACATTGGCAGGATCAAGCTCTCGGCCAATTGGATGGCGGCCGCCGGGCACGGCAGCGAGGATGCCGCCCTGTTCGACACGGTGAAGGCGGTCGGCATCGAATTCTGTCCGGCGCTGGGCATCTCGATTCCGGTCGGCAAGGATTCGCTGTCAATGCGCACCAAGTGGGATGACGCCGGTGAAGCCAAGCAGGTCATAGCGCCCCTGTCGCTGATCGTCACGGCATTCGCCGCAGTCGATGACGTGCGGCGCACGTTGACGCCGCAACTGCGCCCCGATGCCGAAGTGGGCGAAACGGAATTGCTGCTGATCGACCTCGGCCAGGGGCGCAACCGCCTCGGCGGTTCGGCGCTGGCGCAGGTGTACGGGGTCAGTGGCGACCAGACGCCGGATGTCGACGCGGGCCCGCTGAAGTCCTTCTTTGCCGCGATCCAGGCGTTGAACCACGCCGGTCGGATTCTCGCCTACCACGATCGTTCCGATGGCGGCCTGTGGGCCACGGTGTGCGAGATGAGCTTTGCCTCGCATGTCGGTGTCTCGCTCAATCTCGACGGACTCTGTTATGACCCGCTGATGAACGATGTCGATGGCAGCGAACGCTTTCCGCAGATCGCCGGTCGCCTGCGCGATCGCATGCTCACCGCGTTGTTCAACGAAGAACTGGGAGCCGTGCTTCAGGTCCGGCGCGAGGATCGCAGCGCCGTTATGCAGGTCTTGCGCGAGGCCGGACTCGGCGCCTGCAGCCATTCCATCGGCACTACCAACACGGCAGACGAAGTGCGCCTTTGGCGCAACGCCAAGTCCGTGCTTGCCGCAAGCCGGGTCGAGTTGCAGCGCATCTGGAGCGAAACCAGCTTCCAGATCGCCCGCCTGCGCGACGATCCGGCCTGCGCGCAGGAAGAGTTCGACGCCCTGCTCGATGCCGCCAATCCGGGGCTATCGGTTTCAATCAAATCCGCGCCGGCAGCTTCCATTCTCGTATCGGGCTCCCGGCCAAAAATTGCAATATTGCGCGAACAGGGCGTCAATGGCCACGTCGAAATGGCCGCCGCGTTCGAGCGCGCCGGTTTCGCCCCTTACGACGTGCACATGTCGGACCTGCAGTCCGGTCGCGTGCATCTGGCTGACTTCAAGGGACTTGCCGCCTGCGGCGGCTTCTCGTACGGCGACGTGCTCGGCGCCGGGCAGGGCTGGGCCAGGTCGGTGCTGTTCAACGAACGCCTGCGCGACGAGTTCAGCGCATTCTTCGCGCGCGGCGACAGCTTTGCCCTTGGCGTTTGCAACGGTTGCCAGATGATGGCCCATCTTGCGCCCATCATTCCCGGAGCGCAGGACTGGCCGACCTTCCAGCGCAACCGCAGCGAGCAGTTCGAGGCGCGCGTGGTGATGGTCGAGGTGCCGCCTTCCGCTTCCATCTTCCTTGCCGGAATGGCTGGTTCGAAGCTGCCGGTCGTCGTCAGCCACGGCGAAGGTCGTGCCGAGTTCCGCGCCGACCAGAGTGGCAAGCCCATGCTGGCCTTGCGCTACATCGATAACCGCGGTGCTGTGGCGACAGGCTATCCCTTCAATCCGAACGGATCGCCCGACGGCATCGCTGGTATCACCACGGCCGACGGGCGATTTACCCTGATGATGCCGCATCCCGAGCGCACGTTCCGCAGCCTGCAGATGTCATGGCGACCCCCTGGCCTCGGGGAGGACGGACCTTGGCTGGAGATGTTCCGCAACGCGCGCCGCTGGGTGGGCTGAGCCAAGAAGTCGGCGCCGGCGCTACGGCAAAAAACGACAACGGGAGCCTCGGCTCCCGTTGTCGTTGTCAGGTAGCGGCCGGATTACTCGACCTTGGCCTTGGCGCGCAACTCGTCGATGTGCTTTTGCACATTGCGCTGTTGCAATTGCTGGCTGATCTGGGCACGCGCTTCCTCGATTCCCGGCAGTTTGAGTTCTCGGGTATCTTCAAGCTGGATGACGTGCCAGCCGAAATCGCTCTTGACCGGGGTCTCGGTGAACTTGCCTTTTTCGAGCTTGGTCATGGCGGCGGAGAAGGGCGGTACGAAGGATGCCGGGTTGGCCCAGCCCAGATCACCACCGCGTTCCTTTGAACCCGGGTCCTTCGAATCCTTGGCCAGGTCCTCGAACTTTTCGCCCTTCTTCAGCTTGGCGATGATGGCCTTGGCTTCATCTTCCTTCTCGACCAGGATGTGGCGGGCCTTGTATTCCTTGCTGCCCAGCTTGGACTTTATCGCCTCGTACTCGGCCTTGATCTGGTCCTCGGTGACCGGGTGGGTGCGGACCCAGTCGTTGAGGTAGGCACCGATCAGCACGCCCTGGCGCGCCAGGTCGACCTGGCCCTGGATTTCAGGCTTCTTGTCGAAACCCTTCTTGATGGATTCCTGGGTGAGGATTTCGCGGCGAACCAGCTCTTCGGTAACCGCCTTGCGCAACTCAGGCGAATCCGGCTGGCCCTGTGCGGCTTGCCCGGCGATCAGCGCATCGGCGCGGACTTTCGGAATGGCCTTGCCATTCACGGTGGCGAACGTCGCGGAATCGCTCTTCTTCTGGGCAAATGCGGGCGCTGCGCCGAGGGAGACGGCAAAGGTCAGCAGGAGTGCATGGCGGAGGTTACGGTTCATCGTGGTTCCTGAGGTGGCGGGAGGAGGATTATTGTTCGTCGGGGGTCTTCGCGGTAATGCCAAGTGCGTGGATTTCCCGCTTCATCAGCGGGCCGAGCGCATCATACACCAAGCGATGACGTTCCATTGTGCGCAGTCCCGCGAAGCGCGGCGAGACGATCGTCAGCATGAAATGCCCGCCGCCGCTGCGGGCTCCGGCGTGTCCGGCATGTTTGGCCGAGTCATCGATCACGTCGATGCGCACGGGGTTGAGCGCGGCCAGGCTGGCACGCATGGCATCGATGACGCTCATGATTTCGGGAAAACCTGGCGGAACGGACGCACCGTGACGCGGGCATAGACCCCCGCGGCGCGATAGGGGTCGGCATCGGCCCAGGCTTGTGCGGCCGACAGGGATTCGAACTCGGCGACGATCAGGCTGCCGGAAAAGCCGGCCGGGCCGGGATCGGGACTGTCGATCGCAGGGAATGGACCGCCCAACACCAGGCGGCCAGCGGCGTCCAGTTCGGTCAGTCGCGCCAGGTGCGCCGGGCGGGATGCGAGACGCCGCTCAAGGCTGTCGGGAACGTCTTCGCCGACGATGGCATAGAGCATCATTTGCTCCTGAGTGGCAATGCCGCGATCCGGCGGGCGAGCAGCAACATGTTCATTCCTTTTTTGTGGCAGCAGGTTGCGGCGCCGGTTGTTCGTTCTCTTCCGGGATGTAGCGCGCCAGAAAGAGTCCCTGCAGGACGATGAAGACGATCATCAGGCCCATGCCGCCGAACAGCTTGAAACTGACCCAGGTATCGGTGCTGAAATTGAAGGCTACCCACAGGTTGAGTACTCCCATTACCGCGAAAAACCCCATCCAGGCGTAATTGAGCCTTGCCCAGATCGGTTCCGGTAGTTCCATCTGCTTTTCCAGCATGGCGCGAATCAGGTTCTTGCCGAAGAAGCGGGCAGAGCCGAACAGGCTCAGGGAAAACAGCCAGTACAGTATGGTTGGCTTCCACTTGATGAAGGTTTCGTCGTGCAGCGCCAGCGTTGCGCCGCCGAAAACCACGACCAGGCCAAGGCTGACCCAGAGCATCGTGTCCACCTTGCCGTGACGATGCCAGACCCAGCCGATCTGGGCCATGGTGGCAACGATCACCACGACCGTTGCGACGTAGATGTCGAACGCCTTGAACGCAGCGAAGAAGAGGATGACCGGGAAAAGGTCGAAAAGGAATTTCATGGGATCGATTCTAGCGGCTACTTCTGCTTGTCAAGGTTGATGGAAGCCGAGTTTATGCAGTAGCGCAGCCCGGTCGGCGCCGGACCATCGGGAAACACGTGGCCGAGGTGGGATCCGCATGCGTTGCAGGTGACCTCGGTGCGGCGCATGAAAAGGGAATTGTCCGCGACTTCATCGATGTGGCTGGCATCGAGCGGGGCGGTGAAGCTGGGCCAGCCACAGCCGGAATCGAATTTTGTCGCCGAGGAAAACAGCGGCGTGCCGCAACCAATGCAGAGATAGGTTCCAGGTTCCTTGCAGTTCCAGTATTCGCCGCTGAAGGCTTGTTCGGTACCCTTTTCGCGGGCAACATAGTACTGGATGGGTGTCAGTTGCGCGCGCCATTCGGCATTGGTCTTCTTGATTCTGCTGGTCATGGTGGCCTCCAGGGGGCTGACTATAATCGCGACCATGGCAATCGCGACACAGCAGCATATACAAAAAATCCATTCCCGGAGCTTGCCGCCGTGATGTCGTGCCATGGCACTGCCGAGGATGCTCGATGCGAGTGACAGTGCTCGGCGCCGGTGTCGTCGGGGTTGCGAGCGCCTGGTATCTCGCCGCTGACGGACATGAGGTCACGGTCGTCGAGCGCCAGCCGGGACCGGCGCTGGAAACCAGCTTCGCCAACGGCGGACAGATATCGGTCAGCCACGCCGAACCTTGGGCCAATCCGCGGGCTCCGCTGAAGGCGCTGAAGTGGATGGGGCGCGAGGATTCGCCGTTGCTCTGGCGTCTGCGCGTGGACATGGCGCAATGGGGCTGGGGCCTGCGCTTTCTGCGCGAATGCACGGCCAGCCGGGCACGGGCCAATGTTGCCGCCATCGTTCGGCTGGGCTTGAGCAGTCGCGCCGCCTTGCAGGCCTTGCGTCAGGAACTGGCATTGGAATACGACCACCAACAGCGCGGAATCCTGCATTTTTATACCGATCAGCGGGAATTCGAGCATGCCCTGCCCCAGGCGGCGCTGATGCGCGAATTCGGTTGCGAGCGGGTGGCGAAGACGGCGGCCGAGTGCTTGGTGATCGAACCGGCCCTGGCCGCTTCGACGATTCCCGTGGTCGGTGGCACCTACACGGCCGGTGACGAGTCGGGCGATGCGTGGCGCTTTACCGAGACCCTCGCGCGCCAGGCCGCCGTTCGCGGGGTACGATTTCGCCATGGTGAAACGGTTGTCGGCCTGAATCTCGATCGAGGTCGGGTAGCTTCGGTGCGTCTGGCGTCCGGCGAGAATCTGGGCAGCGACATCACCGTGCTGGCGTTGGGAAGCTATTCGCCGCTCTTGCTGCGACCTTTTGGAGTGAGGCTGCCCGTTTATCCGGCCAAAGGATATTCGGTGACGCTAAAGGTACCCGAAGCGGCCACGGCGCCAACCGTAAGCCTTACCGACGACGGGCACAAGATCGTCATGTCGCGTTTCGGCCAGCGCTTGCGCGTGGCGGGAACTGCCGAATTCAATGGGTACGATACATCCCTGAATTCCGCGCGTTGTGCAGCCCTGTTGCGCCGGATCGGCGAGATTTTTCCCGGACTGGCCGACTCCCGAGACGCGGAATACTGGGCCGGGCTGCGTCCCTCGACGCCGGGAAACGTACCGTTGGTCGGCCCGTTATCCGGCGCGGGACTGGACGGCTTGTGGCTCAACACCGGGCACGGTACCCTGGGCTGGACATTGGCATGCGGTTCGGCAAAGCTGCTGGCTGACAGGATTGCCGGCCGCGATCCGGGATTGGACCCGGCGCCCTACGACTATTGAGCGCGGCTCGAATCTCCGTGCCGCCAGCGCCGACTTTTCAGCCGTTCAATGCAGGTGCCGCGGCGCGGATTCTGCCTGCTCTTCGGGCATTTCCGCGTGCACCGGTTCGCCTTCGGGATTGGGATAAAGCGGGGCGCCACAGTCATCGCAGAATTCGAGCGGGAAGCGCTGGTCCAGGACCAGGACACTTCCGATTCCGGCTTCGCGCAGCGTCGCCTCGATCTGCGTCGGCGCGTCGTTGTTTTCGTCCTCGCTTTCCAGCAGGGGCCAGACCACTCCATGCAGCACATTGCTGTCGCCGCGTCGCGTAAAGCCGATGCGGTATTCCTCGAGCTGTCGATCATGGAAGGGGGCGACCACCGCCCGTAACTCAGTGCCCGGCAGGTTGAGTACGGTCTGCAGGAAGGCCACCGCGGCGCGTAACGACCAGGGCCGTGAGGCTCGGTCCGCATCGCGCACGGCGGCATGGTAGGCCAGTACCGGTAGATACTCGACGGCACACGCCGGCAGTAGCGGACGCAGCGCCTCGCCACCCTGCTGCGCCCATTGGCGGAAGGATTCCGCGGGATCGCCATCGTCCTCCTGCCAGCGGAACAGCGCGGCTCCTTGGGGTGCCGCGACGGCGCCGAGGATATAGCGGGTGTCCGAGAGGAAACTCATGGTTTCCTGCAATTGCGTGCTGTCGATCTTCAGGTTGCGGCCATGGACCGCTGCCTTGGCGAGCTTTTCCGCAAGTTGGGCGGTTTCGACATAGTTCTGGGGCAACTGGTCCGGGCTGTAGAGCACGTCCGCGAGCGCCAGCCTGGCGTCTGCGGCGAGGACATGCGCCTGCATATGGACGCGCAGTGCATCGAGTTGGGCGTGGGGAATGTTGCCCGAGGGAATCTGAAAGCGCGACCAGGCCAACAAGGGTGCCGCGATCAGAACCACGTCCAGCCCATTCGCTCCGTCGCCGCGACGCGTTTCGGCGCAGGACTCGACCATGTCGGCCAATTCGTCGTAGGCGCGCGATCCGTTGTTGTACAACTGGTCGAGCACGGCGACCAGTGTTTCCTCGGCGCCATCGGCAAGCAGTCGCTCGATCTGTGAGGCGAGGCGAGCTTCCCACCAGGCATCCTCGATCCGGTTCGATGACTGGCCAAGGCGGGTTGCCAGCCGGAGGAGCAGTTCGGTGTCAGGCGTCTGGCGGGCGCGGCGCGGATGGCGGTTGCGTTTCATGGAAATGACAGGCCGAAAGGGGTGCCGGCGTAAGCCGCGGGCAGCGATTTTACCAGTTGGCGCGGTGGCCGGAGGGTATCGATAAACTGATAAAATCCGCGTGTTTTTTCGCCAGCGGTGGTCTCCAATGTTTTCCAGATTGATGCCCAAAGAAGCCAAGTTCTTCGATTTGTTCAATGCGCATGCGGATCTGATAGTCAAGGGCGGCCGGCAACTGGTGGCCCTGGTGGATGACCTGGGCAAGGGCCCGGAAGTTCTGGCGCAGCACGTGCAGGCGATCGACGAGATCGAAACCACTGCAGACAAGATCACCCACGAAACCATCGCCTTGCTGCATACGTCGTTCAATACTCCGCTCGATCGCGATGAAATTCACCAGTTGATCATGCGCATGGACGACATCCTCGACCTGATCCAGGATTTTGCCGAGGCGATGTACCTCTACGACATCCGCCAGCTCACGCCCGAAGCGCGCCAACTGTCGGACATCGTTGCGTCCAGTTGCGAGCGGGTCAGGTCGGCCGTGGTGCTGCTGCACAAGATGGACAACGCGCCGGCCATGCTCAAGCTTTGTCGCGAGATCGACCAGCTCGAGTCCGACGCCGACCGTGCGATGCGCACCGGCATCACCAAGCTGTTCCGCGAAGAGGCGGACGTGCGACTGCTGATCAAGATGAAGGGCATCTACGAACTCCTCGAATCGGTTACCGATCGCGCGGAGGACGTGGCCAACATCATCGAGGGCATCATCCTCGAGAATTCCTGAGCGACCGCCATGCAAGCGGTCGAGATGAGTCTGACGGTTATCGTGGTTCTGGTGCTGCTGGCACTGGCCTTCGATTTCATGAATGGTTTCCATGACGCAGCCAACTCGATCGCTACCATCGTATCGACGGGTGTATTGAAGCCGCAGCATGCCGTCGCCTGGGCGGCGTTCTTCAACGTCGCGGCGGTGATGGTGTTCCAGCTGAAAGTCGCCAGCACCATCGGCAAGGGGACCATCGATCCGGCGATAGTGGATCATTACGTCGTGTTTGGCGCACTGATCGGGGCCATCGCCTGGAATATCATTACCTGGTATTACGGGATCCCTTCAAGTTCATCGCATGCGCTGATCGGTGGCCTGGCCGGCGCGGCGATGGCCAAGGCCGGTACCGGTTCACTGGTGTGGGCCGGCATTGGCAAGGTGGTTGCCTTCATTCTCGTCGCGCCCTTGCTCGGTTTTTTGCTGGGGGGCGCGCTGATGGTGATCGTGGCCTGGATCAACAACCGCAACACGCCACGCAAGGTGGACAAGAGTTTTCGCCGATTGCAACTGATCTCGGCCGCCGCCTATAGCCTCGGTCACGGCGGGAACGACGCGCAGAAAACCATTGGCATCATCTGGATGCTGCTGATCGCGGCAGGCATTTCCAAGACAGGCGAATCGGTGCCGACCTGGGTTATCTTCAGTTGCTACACGGCGATGGGGCTGGGCACGATGTTTGGTGGGTGGCGCATCGTCAAGACGATGGGGCAGCGAATCACCAAACTGCGCCCGGTTGGCGGCTTCTGCGCCGAAACCGGTGGCGCAATCACCCTTTTCATGGCGACCGGACTTGGCATCCCCGTATCCACAACGCACACCATCACCGGCGCCATTGTCGGCGTCGGGACGTCGAAAGGCCCAGGCAACGTGCGTTGGGGCGTCGCCGGCAGCATCGTCTGGGCTTGGGTGCTCACCATTCCGGCCAGCGCCTTGATCGCGGCAATTGCCTGGTGGCTCGGCCGCTGGGTATTGTGAGTCCTTGCCAGTCCTGCGGCGCCTGCTGCGCGACGTATCGCGTTTCCTTTCCCCGCTTCGAGCTTGACGACATGCCGGGTGGTGCAGTGCCTGAGGCACTGGTCGAATCCGCGGGGGCGCAACTGGTCTGCATGCGTGGTACCGGGGCGGCGCCGGCGCGCTGCGTCGCCTTGCGTGGTTCCATAGGGCAGTCGGTTTCCTGCGCGATTTACGAGTTCCGCCCCAGCGCCTGCCGTGATTTTGCTCCGCTGGCGGCTGTCGGTCGCGGCGACGAGGCCTGCAACGATGCGCGCAGACGGCATGGACTGGCGCCTTTAGTTCCGGTCGCGGCATGAACCAGCGGATCGCTCCAGGCCCCGCAGCTTTCGGGTTGATGGTATTGCTGTGTGCCATCTGGGGTTTCCAGCAGGTGGCAATGAAGTTCGCCAGTGCTGAAATCAGCCCGATCCTGCAGGCAGGTTTGCGCTCCGGCCTCGGCGCCGTGCTGGTTTTCGCCTGGTCTCGCTGGCGTGGCGTCGCGCTGTTCGCCCGCGATCAGTCCCTGCGCCCGGGATTGCTTGCGGGGTTGCTGTTCGGCCTCGAGTTCGTTTTCATTTTCGTCGGAGTCGAGCGCACCACTGTGTCGCGCATGGTGGTCTTCCTCTACACCGCGCCGTGCTTCACCGTGCTCGGCCTGCATTTCTTCGTGGCAGGCGAACGCATGGGCTGGCGACAGGGAGGCGGAGTGCTGCTGGCCTTTGCCGGTCTGGTACTAGCCTTCATCGACAAGGCGGCTGGGGGCAGCCTGCTGGGTGATGCCTTCGGCGTCCTTGCCGCGCTTTTCTGGGCGGCAACGACGGTATTGATCCGCGCCACGGCACTGGCCAAAGTGACCGCGACCAAGGTCCTGCTCTACCAGTTGGTAGTCTCCGCCGCCGTGATGTTTCCGCTGTCCTGGCTGGTCGGTGAGCGCGGCATCGCCGTATTGTCAGCGCCGACTCTTTGGGCCATGGCCTATCAGATCGTGATCGTCGCCTTTGCCAGTTACCTGGCGTGGTTCTGGCTGCTGACGCGCTACCTTGCCGGCCGGCTGCTGGTGTTCTCCTTCCTGACACCGCTGTTCGGCGTCTGGTTCGGCATGATCCTGATGCACGATCAGCCCAGCCTGCATTTCTTTGCCGCCGCAGCGCTGGTGGTTGGCGGCATAGTGCTGGTGAACCTGCCGACAAGGAGATGAATCCGCGCGCGGCGTTTTTCACCGGTCTGCGTGCAGTCATGCCCTTGCTGCTCGGGGTGGCACCTTTTGGCGTGATCTACGGTGTGGTGGCCCTGCAAAGCGGAATTCCCGCCTTGGCCGCGATGGCCATGTCGACCATCGTTTTTGCAGGCTCGGCACAATTCCTTCTCGCCCAGTTGGTTGGGGCAGGTGCGCCGTTTCTGCTTGCGGCGGGCGCCGTCGGACTGGTCAACCTGCGGCACGCGCTCTACAGCGCATCCGTGGCACCGCTGCTGGCGCGCCTGCCGCGGCGCTGGAAGGTCCTGCTGGCCTATTTATTGACCGACGAAGCCTATGCCGCGGCGATTCCGCACCTGCTGGCCGATGCACGCGGTCCGCAATCCTCTCAGGCGCACTGGATCCTGTTCGGCTCCGGGGTGGGGCTGTGGTCCGGCTGGCAGGTTTCCACCCTGGCTGGCGTGCTGATCGGCGCTCGATTGCCGGCCGACATGGGGCTGGATTTCGCATTGCCGCTAACCTTCATCGCCATCGTCGTGCCGATGATTTCCACCCGCGCGCTGTTTGCTGCGGCGATCGCCGCCGGTGTTGCCGCCGTTGCGCTGGCGGCGCTGCCCTACAAGCTGGGACTGTTCCTTGGCGCGCTGGCCGGCCTCTCGGTGGGTGCGGCGCTGGGCAGGAAGCCGGCATGACGCTCTGGGGCCTGATGCTGGTGTCCGGGGTGCTCACCTTCGCCATCCGCTATTCCTTCATTGCTGCCGAGGGGCATTACCAACCGCCGCCATGGTTTGCCCTGCTGCTGCCCTTCGTGCCGGTTGCCGCGCTGACCGCGCTGACGGCGCCGGAACTGCTGCTGGTGGGCGGTGCTCTCGACGTTGGCGCAGGCAACGTGCGGCTATGGGCCGGCCTCATCGCGATTGCCGTTGCCGCGATCTGGCGCAGCACGCTGCTGACAATAGGCAGCGGCTTCCTGGCGCTGTTCCTGTTGCAGCGACTTTGAAGGCTATCGGGTCGGACAACTGCGAAAACCGATGAAAACGTCATCGCGGTGGGGTTCGTAGTAGTTTCGGTAGCGCGGATTGCGCATGCGCGCACGGGTGGCGAAGGACCCGCCGCGAACGCTGCGGTGGGTGTGGAAGTAGGGCGCGGCGTATTCCGCATAGGGGTCGGGGCTGAAGCCGGGATAAGGCTCGAACGGGCTGGCGGTCCATTCCCAGACCTGGGTGCCCCAATCGAATGCGGTGGCGTGCAGCGCCGCGAATTCCCATTCAGCCTCGCTCGGCAGGCGTCGCCCGGCCCAGCGGCACCATGCTTCCGCCTCGTGCGCGGTGACGTGGATGACAGGTTGGGCAAGGGCGAGATCGACCCAGTTGCCGAATCGGCGCTGCTGCCAGACGCCTTCCTTTCGACGCCAGTAGCGTGGCATGACCTGCCGGCTGGTCTCCAGCCAGGCGTGCCCTGCAGCGGACCACCACTGCGGGTCGCGGTAGCCGCCGGCTTCAACGAACGCAAGGAAATCGGAATTGCGCGTCGGGCCGTTGGCGATGGCGAAGGATTCGACCCGCGCCGGGTGTGCCCACTTTTCGTTGTCGAAGACAAACCCCCTGCCGCTTTTGCAGCTTCCCATCCGGAACTCGCCACCCTCAAGTTCGATGTCGGTCTTGGGTGGCAGGTCGGCCAGTCCGTCGGTCGAGGCCCAGCCCAGCGTCTGGCGTGTGTATCGAAAGGCCTCGTCGTGCATGTCCTCGTGGAACAATGCGAGGCGGTGAAAGTAGAGTGCTGCGTCGGTGTCGGGCAGGATTTGCAGCGCATCGAGGGCAGCGTCGAGCGTGTCGCGCAGATAGCTTCTTGTGGTTTGCCAGTCCGGCAGGTCAAGTTGCCAGCGACTGCCATGGGCGACGCGGCGAGAGTCGTACCAGCGATCGGCATCGGCCAGGAGGGAGTTGGCCGGAGTCGAGGTTTCGCCGCGATAGCGCTGGCACCAGTATTCGGTGAACCATGCGACGTGGCCGAGTTCCCAGAGCGGGGGATTAATCGTTTCGAGCAAGGGAACCTGCAGAGGGTGCGGCCCCGCTTCGCCTGCGGCGCCCACCGGTCCGGACCAGGACGCCCAGTCGTCAAGCAGACGGATCGTATAATCGCGAGCATCCCGCAGCGCGGCAGCGAGGATCGCCTTGTCGGCAGTTCTAAGGTCATGCATGACTAAATCCGTCCTCCCTTCGATAAGTATTGTCAGCCCGGCCCTGGCCAAAGCCAACAACGGCAACTGGCACACCGCGAAACGCTGGGCGCATTGCCTTTCTGCCAGGGCACGGGTGCGCATCGAGTTGGACTGGAGCGGTGCTGACGACTCCATGATGATCGCCCTGCATGCCCGACGGTCGGCTCAATCGATTGCCCGTTTTGCCGAAGTTTATCCGCAACGCCCCCTTGTTCTGGTGCTGACAGGAACGGACTTGTATCGCGACATCAGGATCGATCCGCAGGCGCAACATTCGCTGACGCTTGCAACCCGCATTGTCGTTCTCCAGTCCGAAGGTATCGGCGAGTTGGAGGAAAGCCTTGCCGCCAAGGCAACGGTAATCTACCAGTCGGCGCGGTCCCTGATGCCTGGTCGGCGCAGCAAGCGTCATTTGGACCTGGTGCTGGTCGGGCACCAGCGGCCGGAAAAGGACCCGCTTACGGCTTTGCGTGCGTTGCGCCTGGTTCCAGCCGACATACCGGTACGCCTGTTTCACATCGGTGCCGCACTCGATTCCGAACTGGCTGCCGAGGTGGCAAAGCTCGGCGCCGGGGACGGCCGCTACCACTGGCTGGGTGCCTTGTCCCAGCCGGAAACCCGCCAGCGCATAAAACGCAGCCACCTGCTTTTGCTGCCATCGCTGATGGAAGGCGGCGCCAACGTGCTGATCGAGGCCGTGACCAGCGGCGTGCCGGTGCTGGGCAGCGACATTTCCGGCAACCGGGGCATGCTCGGCGCAGACTACCCTGGATGGTTTCCGGTGGGCGACGCGGCACGCCTGTCGGAGCTGATCGTCAGGGCAGCCCGCGACACGCGCTACTATTCAGCCTTGTCCGCGCGCTGTGCCGAGCGGGCAAGACTATTTTCTCCCGCCGGCGAGTGCGCCGCGGTTTGCAGGCTCCTCGACATGACAAGGGTATCGACACGATGAACTCCCCACTTCCTTCCGCCTCGCCATTGCGTCTGACTTCGTTCAGCCACGGTGGAGGCTGCGGCTGCAAGGTCGCTCCCGGTCTGCTGTCCGAAATCCTTCGCGGCGTTCGCGGCTTTCCCGTGCCAAAGGAACTCATGGTCGGCATCGAAACGGCCGACGATGCGGCGGTCTATCGTCTCAACGACGAACAGGCTCTGATCGCTACTACGGACTTCTTCATGCCCATCGTCGATGACCCTTTCGACTTCGGCCGGATCGCCGCTACCAACGCGATCAGCGACGTGTATGCCATGGGTGGTACGCCGATCATGGCGCTGGCGCTGGTCGGCATGCCGATCGACAAGTTGCCCCTCGAGGTTATCGGCAAGATTCTCGAAGGCGGCGAAAGCGTTTGCGCCGCAGCCGGCATCCCGATCGCCGGCGGTCATACCATCGATTCAGTGGAGCCGATCTATGGGCTGGTAGTCATGGGCCTGGTACATCCGGATAAGGTGAAAACCAATGCTGGCGCCAGAGCCGGCGATGTGCTGATTCTGGGCAAGCCGCTGGGCGTCGGCGTGATGTCGGCGGCGCTGAAAAAAGGCGCGCTCGATGCCGACGGCTATGCTGCAATGATTGCCAGCACCACCCGGCTCAACACGCCGGGGCGGCGGCTGGCCAATCTCGACGCGGTACACGCCTTGACCGACATCACCGGCTTCGGTTTGCTCGGGCATTTGCTTGAAGTCTGTCGCGGGGCAGGCTTGGCCGCAGCGCTCGACATGGCATCCATTCCGCTGCTGGCGGATGTCGAACGGCTGGCCACGGCGGGCTACATCACCGGTGCTTCGGCGCGCAACTGGACAGCCTATGGAGACGAAGTTTCTCTCGCACCGGCCATCAGCCAGATGCAGCGCGCCTTGTTGACCGATCCCCAGACCAGCGGCGGCTTGCTGGTGGCCTGCGAGCCGGCGGCCGTCGATGACGTGCTCGCGGTGTTTCGTGACGAAGGTTTCGGTTCCGCGGCGGTCGTCGGCCGTTTTGAATCCGGGCTACCGCGAGTGCGAGTGGCTGCCTGAAGGAACTCAGGCAGCCTTGCGTGCGAAGAACAGCGCGAACCACCTGCGGGGGTCGGTCCAGACCTGAATTTCGGTGAATCCGGCGTTACCCAGCAGCGTCGCGAAGCCGTCCGGGGAATATTTCCACGAGTTTTCGGTGTGGACTCTCTCGCCTTTGGCAAAGCTTCTTGAACGTGAACCATTCTCCTCGGGCCAGCTTACGGTGAGCGCACGGCGAGCTTCAAGATGCATTTCGATGCGGGCCGACTCGATGTTGTAGAAGGCGACGTGCTGCCAGTCTCCGATAGCGAAGTCGGCATCGAGTCGCGCATTCACATGACGCAGCAGGTTGCGATTGAAAGCGGCGGTGACGCCCAGCGGATCATCGTAGGCGGCATCGAGCAGGGCCTTGTCCTTGACCAGGTCGACGCCTATCAGCAAGCCACCGCTGCGGTCCATCCGTGCCGCAAGTCCTGTCAGGAAGCGGCCGGCGTCGGGGGGGCTGAAGTTGCCGATGCTCGAGCCGGGATAAAAATACACGCGTCGTTCCAGCGGCAGGTCGTCCGGCAAGCGCAACTCTTCGGTGAAGTCGAGTCCGAGGCCGAGCATGTCGATCGCGGGAAATTCGCGCTTCAGGTTCTGCAGCGAATCGCGCAAAAACTCCACCGAAATGTCTACCGCCACGTAACGTCTCGGCAGCACTCCTGCGTGGAACAGTTTGCCGGCCTTGGCGCAACTGCCGCAGCCCAGGTCGATCAGCGTGAAGTTTTCGCCCAGCCCATCCCGAATGGCCGGCAGGAAGTCACGGAAAATTACCGCTTCGGTACGCGTGGGGTAATACTCGGGCAGTTCGGTAATGGCCTCGAACAGGCGCGAGCCGAGCGCATCGTAAAAGAATTTTGGGGCAATGTACGCCTGCGGCCGCAGCAGGCCCGTCGCAAGCTCGTCGCGCAGCCTGGCATTCTGGCGCGGCGAATCCCAGTCGAGGATTTGCAGCAGCTTGACGTCGTTTGGCATTTCAGTCCGCCAGCAGCAGGAAAACGGTGGGTCGCCGGTCCAGATCGGGCGGCGGTAGCGCCTTCCATTCGACTATGCGGCAGGTTTGGATGAACTCGCTGTCGAGCGTGAGGTCGGTCGCCACGCACAGGCGGGTTCTCGGGCGGCAGGTGGATAGTGCCGCCTTGAACAGTATGTTGTTGCGGTATGGCGTTTCAATGAACAGCTGCGTTTGCTTTTGCCTCGCCGACTCGCTTTCCAATTCCGCGATGCGTCGGCCGCGCTCGGGTTCGCGCGCCGGCAGGTAGCCGTGGAACGCGAAGCGTTGTCCTTCCAGGCCGGACCCCATCAGTGCGAGCAGCAGGGAAGAAGGCCCGACCAGTGGCTTGACGGCGATTCCCTTCTCATGGGCGCGCCGAACCAGCAGCGCGCCTGGGTCGGCAATCGCCGGGCAGCCAGCTTCAGACATCAGGCCGAGGTCATGGCCGGCGGCAAGCGGCGCCAGCAGGCGCTCGATGTCCGCTGCGGTAGGCCTCTCCGGCAATTGCTCGATGGCGAGCTCGCGCAATGGGCCAGGGTGCCCCATTCGTTTTAGTTCGGCACGAGCTGATTTTGCGTTTTCGGCGACAAAGTGGCCTAGTTTGCAGGCGATCGCCTGCGTACTTGCCGGCAGGCAGGCTTGCCATGAAGTGTCACCCAGGGCGACAGGCAGCAGCATGAGCGATCCGGTCATCGGTTCGTCAGCCCTGGTCAGGGAAGTGCCAGGCCTTCGGCACGCAGCATGTCGCACAAGGCAATCAGCGGCAGGCCGACCAAGGCATTAGGATCATCACCGCGCATGTAGGACAGGAGCGAAATGCCCAATCCCTCGGATTTGGCGCTTCCCGCGCAGTTGAGCGCATCCTCACGGTCCAGGTAGGACTCGATTTCGGCATCGCTGAGATCACGAAAGCCGACATGGGTGTCGATGCAGCGCACTTGGGCACGACCGCTCGCCGCGTCGAGCAGGCAAAGTCCAGTATGGAACACCACCTCTTTTCCTCGCATCCGGCTCAACTGGGCAATGGCATTCTCGCGCCGCTCCGGTTTACCGAAACGGTCGTCGCCGTGGGCGGCTACCTGATCGGAGCCGATGATCAGTGCCTCCGGGTAGCGTTGCATGACCGCTCGAGCCTTGGCTTCGGAGAGGCGCGTGGCGGTGGCAGCCGGGTGCTCGCCCGGCAGGGGCGACTCGTCGGCATCCGGTGCGGCGGTTTCGAAGGGTATTTGCAGGCGTGCCAAAAGCTCTCTGCGAAAGGGGGAAGTGGATGCTAGAACAAGCAGGCGCGCCATGTTGCGGACTTGAAAAGACGGGGCTGGGCATGATAACATCCACTGTTTTGTCGCGCGAGCGTCGGGCTGTGTCGGATTCGATCGCTGGAACCGTTCTGGACTGCCTTGAATTCGCGCGCAATGGCGGCGTGCTGGAGCGTCGTGTCGAGCTCGGTGAAATGCCGCGTCTGGCGGATGTTCTGGCAACAAGCAGCGGATCGCTGGCTGTCCGGTTGGAAGGGTGGCGTGACGCCGAAGGCAAGTCGTGGTTGCAGCTGGATGTTTCTGGTGCGCCGGTGTTATGTTGCCAGCGCTGCCTTGGTGGAGTGGAGTTTCCGCTCGACATAAGCAGTCGCTTGCGCCTGATTGCCCCCGGAGAATCCTGGCCGGATGACGATCTGGAAGACGACAGCGCTGACGCCATGGAAGCGGACGAGGCGCTTTCGGTGTTGTCGCTGATAGAGGATGAAGTATTGCTGGCGCTGCCCATTGCGCCGCGACATGAGAAGTGCGAGTCGCCTTTGGGTGACGCAAGGGAACAAGGGCCATCGCCGTTTGCCGCGCTGGCTTCGCTCAAGAAGAAGTGAAGCAGAGTTTCAGAACATGCTAATGCCCGCGTCAGCGGACGTTATGCCGTAACCAGACAAGGAGTAGCGAAATGGCCGTACAACAGAACAAGAAATCCCCCTCCAAGCGCGGCATGCACCGCGCCCACGATTTTCTGACCAATCCTCCGCTGGCGGTTGAACCGACTACCGGTGAAGTCCATCTGCGCCATCATATTTCGCCCTCCGGCGTTTATCGCGGCAAAAAAGTGGTCAAGGCCAAGGGCGAATAAGCCATTTTGGCGAAAACGGCCGGATGCGCCGCGCGCATCCGGCCGTTTTTCTGAAATCTCCGGAAGATCACTGAACGATGGCGATCACCCTCGCGGTGGATTGCATGGGTGGCGACCACGGTCCGTCGGTAACCCTGCCTGCTGTCATAGAGTTTCTACGTCACGATTCCGATTGTGCCGCCATACTGGTTGGACGAGAGGAATTGCTGCGTTCGCAGGCCGAGAGTTTTGCCGTTGAGTTCGGCAAACGCCTTTCGATTCACCATGCCTCGGAAATAGTCGGGATGGATGAAGCGGTTGCAAGTGCGCTGCGAGGGAAGAAGGATTCTTCCATGCGTGTCGCCATCGATATGGTCAAGGATGGCTTTGCCGATGCCGCGGTATCGGCCGGCAATACCGGTGCCTTGATGGCCGTTTCCCGTTTCGTGCTGAAGACCCTGCCAGGCATCGACCGACCGGCGATATGTTCCATCCTGCCCTCGCAGAACGGAACCACCTATGTGCTGGACCTTGGCGCCAATGTGGACTGCAGTCCTGAGCACCTGCTGCAGTTCGGCATCATGGGGGCGTCCCTGGTTTCGGCGCTGGAACACAAAGAGCGTCCCACGGTCGGCTTGCTCAATATCGGCGAGGAGGCGATCAAGGGCAACGAGGCCGTCAAGCGGGCGTCCGAACTACTGCGCGCGACCGACCTGAACTTCGTCGGCAATGTCGAAGGCAACGATATTTTCAAGGGCACCGCTGACGTGGTGGTCTGCGACGGATTCGTCGGCAACGTTACATTGAAGGCGTCCGAGGGATTGGCGCACATGATCGGCGCCGGACTGAAGCAAGAGTTTTCGCGCAACATTTTCACGAAACTTGCCGGCCTGCTGGCCATGCCCGTCCTCAAATCCTTTCGCCAGCGTTTCGATCCGCGACGCTACAACGGCGCCAGTCTTCTGGGCCTGCGCGGCATCGTGGTAAAGAGCCATGGATCCGCCGATCGGATGGCGTTTCGTTACGCACTGGAAAAGGCGGCCGAGGAAGCCCGCCAACGCCTGCCGGAGGCGATCGCGGAGCGCATGGCCGCCATTGCCGGTCCGCGCAACGGATTTCCGGATACGGCCGGCGGGGCAGCGCCAAGCCACAGCCAATGATGGAGGCCAAGGTGATACATACCCGAATCAGCGGTACCGGCAGCTACCTGCCGGGTGATCCCGTCGACAATGCATCCCTGATCGCCAAACACCGGATCGACTCCTCCGACGACTGGATCGTGGAGCGCACCGGCATACGCCAGCGCCATCTTGCCGCGACCGGTGTCACCAGCAGCGATCTCGCGCTGGAGGCAAGTCGGCGCGCACTCGACGCTGCCGGGCGGTTGCCGGCCGACGTCGATCTGATCATCGTCGCGACGTCCACGCCCGACTATGTGTTCCCGAGCGCGGCCGCGCTCCTGCAAAGCAAGCTCGGCATCATCAACGGTGCGGCGGCTTTCGATGTGCAGGCTGTGTGCAGCGGCTTCGTCTATGCCCTCAACATCGCCGAGAAGTTCATTCGCTCCGGCTCGCACAAGTGTGCGCTGGTAGTGGGCGCCGAGGTCTTTTCGCGCATCCTCGACTGGAACGATCGCGGCACCTGCGTGCTGTTCGGTGACGGTGCCGGTGCCGTGGTGCTGGAGGCCGCCGACAAACCGGGACTTCTGGCCAGCGCCTTCCATGCCGACGGCAGCCATCATGGAATCCTTTCCGTACCTGGTCAGGTGTGCGGTGGCGTGGTGACCGGCGATCCATTCCTGCGCATGGACGGGCAGGCCGTGTTCAAGTTCGCCGTCAAGGTGCTCGCCGACGTCGCGCACGAAGTACTGGACCTCGCCGGCATGACCGCCGACCAGGTCGACTGGCTGATTCCGCACCAGGCCAACGTGCGCATACTTCAGGCCACGGCGAAGCGGCTCCACCTGCCTCCCGAAAAGTGTGTCGTCACCGTGGCGGAGCACGGCAATACTTCTGCTGCATCGATTCCGCTGGCTCTGGACACCGCCGTGCGCGATGGTCGCATTCGACGCGGCCAGAATCTGCTGCTTGAAGGGGTGGGCGGCGGCTTCACCTGGGGCGCGACCCTTCTTGAATATTGAAACCGAGACGAATGAAATGAAATTTGCACTCGTGTATCCCGGTCAGGGTTCCCAATCCCTCGGCATGATGGCTGCGTATGGCGATTCTCCGGTGATTCGCGCCACATTTGACGAGGCGTCCGCCGCGCTTGGCCGCGACCTGTGGCAACTGGTTTGCGAAGGCCCTGCGGAGCAGTTGAGCCAGACAGTCAATACCCAGCCGCTGATGCTCACCGCCGACATCGCCGTTTACCGGCTGTGGCTTGAAAAGGGCGGCGGCAAACCCGCCATGGTCGCGGGACACAGCCTCGGTGAATACTCCGCGCTGGTAGCCGCCGGAGTACTTGCTCTGCGCGATGCCGTGCCACTGGTCGAACTGCGCGCGAAGGCCATGCAGGCCGCCGTGCCGGCGGGCGAAGGTGCCATGGCGGCGGTCATGGGCCTCGATGCGGACGGCGTCGTCGCCGCCTGCGCCGAAGCTGCACAGGGCCAGGTCGTGCAAGCCGTGAATTTCAATGAGCCGAAGCAGACGGTGATTGCGGGTCACAAGGCTGCTGTCGAGCGCGCGGCGGAACTGGTCAAGGCGAGGGGGGCCAAGCGCGCATTGATGCTGCCGGTGTCGGCGCCCTTTCACTGCGCGTTGATGCAGCCGGCTGCAGATGCGTTGCATGTCCACCTCGGATCCGTCGCGTTTGCCGTGCCGCAAATTGCCGTTGTAAATAATGTCGATGTTGCGCAACTTGCAGATCCCGCCGCAATCCGTGATGCCCTGGTGCGGCAGGCCGCGTCGCCGGTTCGGTGGGTCGAAACCATGCAGGCGATGCATGCTGCAGGGGTAACCCATGTATTCGAGTGCGGTCCGGGAAAGGTCTTGTCCGGACTGGTCAAGCGCTGCGTCGATCAGCTTGCCGGCGCGGCAATGAATGATCTGGCCAGCATGGATGCGGCGTTGGCCGCGGTTCGGGGAGCGTGACATGACGGATTTGAAAGGACAGATAGCGCTGGTGACGGGCGCATCGCGTGGTCTGGGCCGCGCCATCGCGCTGGAACTGGGTGCGCAGGGCGCGACGGTAATCGGTACCGCGACAACCGAGGCCGGCGCGGCGGATATCCAGAAGGCATTGGATGAGGCCGGAATCGTCGGTTGGGGTACCGCCGCCAACGTCACCGAGGCGGCTGCCTGCGAGACGCTGGTCGGCGCGATCGAAAAGAAGTTCGGTGCCGTTTCGGTGCTCGTAAACAATGCCGGCATCACGCGCGACAACCTCGCAATGCGCATGAAGGACGATGAATGGGATCTGGTGATCGAGACCAATCTCAAGGCCGTGTTCCGCCTTTCCAAGCTGGTCATGCGCGGCATGATGAAGGCGCGCTTTGGTCGCATCATCAACATCACATCGGTAGTTGGCGAAGCCGGCAATCCCGGCCAGGCAAACTACGCCGCAGCCAAGGCAGGAGTCGCGGGCATGAGCCGGGCGCTGGCACAGGAATTGGGCAGCCGCAACGTCACCGTGAACTGCGTCGCGCCGGGATTCATCGATACCGACATGACCCGCGGACTGCCGGATGCGCAACGCGATGCATTGCTTGGCAAGATTCCTCTGGGCCGACTCGGACAGCCGGAGGAGGTCGCTGCGACGGTGGCGTTTCTGGCGTCGCCGCGCGCTGGCTATATTACCGGCAGCACCCTGAACGTTAACGGCGGCATGTACATGGCCTGACCGGATGTCAAACCCGCAAGGGCGTCCGCCTGCTAAAATAAGCCGGTTTTTTACCACCCGAACAATCAAGGGAAGGAGTTTCAAGATGGAGAACATCGAACAACGCGTCAAGAAGATCGTCGCCGAGCAACTGGGCGTCAATGAGGCCGATATCAAGAACGAGTCGAATTTCGTCGACGATCTTGGTGCCGACTCGCTCGACACGGTCGAATTGGTGATGGCGCTGGAGGAGGAGTTCGAGTGCGAAATTCCCGACGAGGACGCGGAGAAGATCACCACCGTGCAGCAGGCCGTTGACTACGTCAACGCCAATATCAAGAAGTAATCCAGCCCACCGTTATTTTCGGAGTCCATCGTGTCGCGACGCCGCGTGGTTGTTACCGGTCTTGGCGTGATCTCGCCGGTCGGCAATAGCGTTCCGGAAGCCTGGGACAACCTCATTGCCGGAAGAAGCGGAATCGGGCGCATCACGAAGTTCGATCCGTCCGCCTTCAAGGCGCAGATCGCCGGTGAAGTGAAGAACTTCGACGTCACTGCGTACCTTTCGGCCAAGGAGGCGCGGCGGATGGACACCTTCATCCACTTCGGCATGGCGGCGGGCATCCAGGCCCTGCGGGATGCAGGGCTTGATGCTCCCCAGGCGGACGCAGAGCGCATCGGCGTCAATATTGGTTCCGGTATCGGTGGCCTGCCACTGATCGAGGAAACGCACAACGACTTCCTTGCCGGCGGCCCGCGCAAAATCTCGCCGTTCTTCATTCCAGGCACGATCAGCAACATGATCTCGGGCAACCTGTCGATCATGTTCGGCCTCAAGGGTCCGAATATTGCCGTCGTCACTGCATGCACCACAGGCTTGCACGCGATCGGTCTTTCGGCCCGCATGATCGAATACGGCGATGCCGACGTGATGGTTTGCGGGGGTGCCGAAGCGACGGTTTCTCCGCTGGCCATCGGCGGATTCGCCTCGGCACAGGCGCTGTCCACGCGCAACGATGATCCCGCGACCGCTTCCCGTCCCTGGGACAAAGATCGCGACGGTTTCGTCATGGGGGAGGGTGCCGGCGTCCTAGTGATCGAGGAGTACGAACACGCCAAGGCTCGTGGCGCGAAGATTTACGCCGAGCTTTCCGGTTTCGGCATGAGTGGCGACGCCTTCCACATGACGGCGCCGGACACCGACGGTCCGCGCCGCAGCATGGTCAATGCGCTGAAGAATGCCGGCGTCAATGCCGACCAGGTCAACTACGTCAATGCGCACGGCACCTCTACCCCACTGGGCGACAAGAACGAGACCGAGGCCATCAAGCTGGCCATGGGTGTCGACGCGGCGAAAAAGACGGTGGTCAATTCGACCAAGTCGATGACCGGCCACCTGTTGGGCGGCGCTGGCGGCCTGGAATCTGTGTTCACGGTACTCGCCGTACATCACCAGGTTTCGCCGCCGACCATCAACATCTTCAACCAGGATCCGGAGTGTGACCTCGATTACTGCGCCAACACGGCGCGTTCGATGAAGATCGACGTGGCGGTGAAGAATAATTTCGGCTTCGGCGGCACCAACGGCACGCTGGTCTTCCGCCGAGTCTGACCTCCGGCACGGGCGATGAAGCCGGTCGCCTCGCTCACAATTCCACTCTGGCCATCGCGCCGCTTGCTGCTGGTCCAGTCCATGGCGCATCTCGTCGCCGCGGGCGCCGTGCTGGCGAGCACTATCCCGTCATGGCTGGCGGCTCTGCTCCTGCTGCTGGTCGGACTGTCCTTCGCGCGCCAGCGGCGTTTGCTGCCCGTGGCGGCGATCATCCTTAGGGGCGATGGGAACATCGAAATAGTCGGCGCTGACGCTACGGCAAGTGAGGGCGTGATCCATCGGCACACCCTCGTGCTGCCCTTTCTTGTCGTGCTGTTGTACCGCCAGCAGGGTCGCCTGCGCTCCTTGACGCTGCCGGGCGACGGCCTTGCCACCGAGGACTTCCGCCAACTTCGACTCTGGCTGCGCTGGCAATCAACCGCGGCGCGGCTTGCCTGACGCTACGGCGGTCAGGGCTGGCGAGGGTGCAAGACGGTTTCGAGCGCGCGCGGCAGGGTTTCGGGATAGTCGAGGCTGAAGTGGAGGCCGCGACTTTCGTGGCGGCGCAGCGCGCTTTTCACGATCAGGTGGGCGGTCAGCACCAGGTTGCGCAACTCGATCAAGTCGTTGCCGACGCGGTAGTTCGCGTAGTAGTCGTCGATTTCCTTTTCCAGCAGGCGGATCCGGTTCAGCGCCCGTTCCAGGCGTTTGCTGGTGCGCACGATTCCGACATAGTCCCACATGAAACGGCGCAACTCGGCCCAGTTGTGGGATATCACGATCTCCTCATCGGCGTCGCGTACGCGGCTCTCGTCCCATTGCGGCAGGTGCGGCAGCGGAGTCACGGGTGCGGACAGTATGTCCTGTGCCGCGGCGGCGGAAAAAACCACGCATTCGAGCAACGAATTTGATGCCAGTCGATTGGCGCCGTGCAGTCCGGTGAAACTGGTTTCGCCCACCGCATAGAGGCCGCCGAGGTCGGTACGTGCGTTCAGGTCGGTGACCACGCCGCCGCAGGTGTAATGGGCGGCGGGCACCACCGGTATCGGTTCGCGCGTGATGTCGATGCCGAGTTGCATGCAGCGGGCAAGGATGGTCGGGAAATGGTCGTGCAGGAAATCGGCCGACTTGTGCGTCATGTCGAGGAACACGCAGTCGACCCCGTGGCGCTTCATTTCGTAGTCGATGGCGCGGGCGACGATGTCGCGCGGCGCCAATTCGGCTCGGCTGTCATGATCGGGCATGAAGCGCTTGCCGTCGGGCAGGCGCAGCAAGCCGCCCTCGCCGCGCAGGGCTTCGGAAATCAGGAAGGATTTGGCGTGCGGGTGATACAGGCAGGTCGGGTGGAACTGGATGAATTCCATGTTCGCCACCCGGCAGCCGGCGCGCCAGGCCATCGCCACGCCGTCGCCGGTAGCGGTGTCGGGGTTGGTGGTGTAAAGGTAAACCTTTCCGGCACCGCCCGTCGCCAGCACCGTCTGGCTGGCGCCGAGCGTCAGCACGCGATCGCGGACGACGTCCAGCACGTAGGCGCCAAGGCATCGATTGCGCGGCAGCCCGAGTTTTGCGGCGGTGATCAGGTCGACCGCGATGTGGCGTTCGAGCACGGTGATGTTGGAATGCTGGCGTACCTGCTCGGTCAGGGTCTGCTGTACCGCTGTCCCCGTCGCGTCTGCCGCATGGATGATGCGGCGCTGCCCGTGGCCGCCTTCGCGCGTCAGGTGGAAACCCAGCGCGGAATCATCCGGTGTGAATGGCACGCCGCGCCCGATCAGCCACTCTATCGCCTCGCGCCCGTGCTCGACGACGAAACGGGTCGCCATTGGATCGCACAGGCCCGCGCCGGCCGTAGAGGTATCGCTGACATGGGCATCTATAGTGTCGGCCGGGTCGAGGACCGCGGCGATGCCGCCCTGTGCCCAGGCCGACGCCGAATCGGTCAGCATTTTCTTGGTGACCAGTGCCACTCGCAGGCTGTCGGCCAGGCGCAGGGCCAGCGACTGGCCGGCCAGGCCGCTGCCGATGATGAGGACGTCGAAATGCTGGATGGCGGCGGGATTCATGGGGCGGGACTATATCACTGGGGCCGGGATCGGGTTTCCGCGTGGAACTAATCGCGAGAGGGGGGGTCACTGTCGGCAACGGTCGGCTTTGCAGCGATCGGAGCAGTCGAAAATTATGGGCGAAGTGGCTTGTTATACTCGCTTGCGGCCGTACTGAAGCCGCGCAATTTTATTTGGCGGGAATAGACGGCAAGGCCCATGGGTGATCGCGAAGCAGACCGGATACTGGTCGAGCGTGTGCAGGCGGGTGACAAGCAGGCTTTCGGCTTGCTGGTATCCAAGTACCAGCGCAAGCTGGCGCGCCTGATATCGCGCATGGTGCGTGATTCGGCCGAGGTGGAGGACATTGTTCAGGACAGTTTTATCAGGGCCTATCGGGCGTTGCCGGGTTTTCGCAATGACAGTGCCTTCTATACATGGTTGTACCGAATTGGCGTCAATACCGCGAAGAACTGGCTCATCACGCATGGCCGGCGCGCTTCGGCAACGACGGGAGTGGATAGTGAGGAGGCCGAGGGGTATGACGATGCCGATTTGCTGCGCGACACGGACACTCCGGAACGGCTGTTGATGACGAAGCAGATTGGACAGACGGTGAATGCGGCGATGGATGCCTTGCCTGAGGATTTGCGCACGGCAATCGTCCTGCGCGAAATCGATGGCTTGTCCTACGAGGAAATCGCCCAGGTAATGGACTGTCCGATTGGAACCGTAAGGTCGCGGATTTTCCGCGCACGCGACGCAATTTCCGCGAAGTTGAAACCGTTGCTCGACGCGGCCCCGGACAAGAGGTGGTGAAACCATGAAGACACGAATATCGGCACTGATGGATGGCGAACTCGAAGCCCACGAGATCGCCGATACCTTCACGGAGCTGCGTCGCAGCGAGGAAATGCGCAACCAGTGGTGCGATTGCCAGTTGATCGGCGCGGCCTTGCGCGATGAACCTGATCTGAGTATTGACGTCGCGGCGCGGGTGATGGCTGCGCTGGAACTGGAACCAACGGTGATCGCGCCGGCGCACCGCCGCACCGACACCTGGCGGCGACCCTTGATGGCACTGGCGGCGTCGGCGGCGGGCGTCGCCGTCGTGGCGTGGTTGGCGCTGGCACCCGGCAGCGAACTGGCGCCGGCCCGCGAACCTGCTCTGGCCAGTGCAAAGCAGGGGGCGGTGGCGGTACGGGCGCAGTCGACTCCGCGCCTGCAGGAGTATCTGGTTGCTCATCAGGCTTACGCTCCCGGCGGCGCCATGATCGGCGGCGCGCGCAATATCCGGACCGTTTCCGGGGAAGGTCGCTGATGGCAGGTTTCCGCAGCGCGTTGCTGGTTTTTTTCGGCGTTCTTCCGACCGCCGTGCCGGCATGGGCGGACGATGGCCTGGCGCTCCTGAATCGCATCGCGCAGGGCTCCCGGGCCCTGACCTATAGCGGTACCTTCGTCTATCGTAGTGGTAGCAAGGTGGACACCTCGCGCATCGTGCGCTCGATGACCAACGGGGTCGAGATAGAGAAAATCGAGGCGCTCGACGGCAGTCCGCGCGAAGTCTACCGCGTCGGTAGCGATGTCAAATGCTTTTTCCCCGAGGAGAAGCTGCTGATTATCGAAAGCCGCTCCAAGCAGCGAGAATTTCCGGCGCTGCTGCCGACCGGTTTGGGCAGCCTGCCCGAACACTATGCCATTCGCACCGGCGGCCTCGGTCGGGTTGCCGGGATAACGAGCCGTGCCGTGCTGCTCGAACCGCGTGACGAGCTTCGCTATGGTCACGAATTCTGGATGGATGTCGCCAGTGGCCTCTTGCTGAAGGCCAATCTTGTCGGCCCGAATGGCGAGGCGCTCGAGTCGTTTGCCTTCACCCACGTCAAGATTGGTGGCCCCCTGGAACACGGCGCCTTGAAACCCGGCTTCGACAGCGAACGGGTGCGCGTGCAGCAGGTGCGGACCGTCGAGCTCAAACCCGACGACATCGGCTGGAGTTTTCGCAGCCTCCCCGGCTTTCGCAAGGTGGCGGCGATGAGGCGCCAGGCGGTACCCGACAAGCCTGAAAGCGTACATGTGGTCTTTTCCGACGGCCTGGCCTCGATCTCCGTGTTTATCGAACCCGGTGGTTCGGCAGGCGATGCGCAGGCCCAGGCAACAGTGGGACCGGTCAGTGTATTTCGGCGCCAGGTCGGCGATTACCGCGTGGTGGTGATGGGCGAGGTTCCGGCAGTCGCTGTCAGGCGCCTTGCTGAAGGCATGGAGCGGAAACTCAAATGAGCCAGTGCGAAGCGCGAGTCGTGGCGGTGGCAGGCAGCGACGTCTGGGTTGAAGTTCCGGGCAGAGCCCCGACTTGTGGCAACTGCAAGACCGCGGATGCGTGCCAGACCGGCCTGCTCGGGTTGAACACCGGGCCGCGTCGCTATCGGCTGGAAAACAGCATCGGTGCGCAGGTTGGTGACCAGGTGCAGTTGTCCGTGGCCGAAGGCACTGTGTGGCGAGCTTCGCTTTGGTCGTACGGGGTGCCGCTCATGCTGGCGATCGCAGGGGCGATCCTCGGGCAAACCATGTCCGGTGATGCCGCTGCCCTCGCGGGCACCCTGGCCGGTCTGGTTTGCGGCTTGGTTGTGCTGCGCCGGAGCGAAGTCAGGGCGCGGAGTGAAGGGAGTCTGTTTTCGTTGCAGGTTCAGACCGGAAAAATGCGATTCAAGGAGCAGTCATGAAGAAATACCTCATCACACTTGCGCTGGCATTCTTCGCCATGCTGGGTGTTCAGGCCCAAGCCCGCGACCTGCCGGACTTTACCGAACTGGTCGAAAAGCAGGGTGCCACTGTGGTCAATATCAGCACTACCCAGGTGATCAAGGGACGACGCGGCGCCCAACCTTTCCCGTTCGACGGCGATGATGCGGCTCAGGAACTGCTGCGGCGCTTCTTCCCCGGCCAGATTCCGAACCTCCCCGGCATGCCGCAGGAGTTCAAGAACCGCTCGCTGGGTTCCGGCTTCATCGTCAGCGCCGACGGCCACATCCTGACCAATGCCCACGTCGTCGATGGCGCCGACGAAGTGCTGGTCAAGCTCACCGACAAGCGCGAATTCAAGGCCAAGGTGCTGGGCAGCGACAAGCGCACCGACGTAGCCCTGATCAAGATCGACGCCAATAACCTGCCGGTCGCCCGGCTCGGCGATTCGAGCAAGCTGAAGGTCGGCGAGTGGGTGGTGGCGATCGGTTCGCCCTTCGGATTCGAAAACACGGTAACCGCGGGTATCGTCAGCGCCAAGGGACGCTCCCTGGCCCACGAGAATTTCGTCCCGTTCATCCAGACCGACGTGGCGATCAATCCGGGAAATTCGGGTGGGCCGCTGTTCAACATGAAGGGTGAAGTGATCGGCATCAACTCGCAGATCTACTCGCGATCAGGTGGATCCATGGGCCTGTCCTTCGCGATTCCGATCGACCTGGCGATGGACGTGCAGACCCAGCTCAAGGCCAAGGGCAAGGTCAGTCGCGGTCGCCTGGGCATCGGCATCCAGGAAGTCAGCAAGGAACTTGCCGAATCGTTCAACCTCGGCAAGCCGCAGGGCGCGCTCGTCGCATCGGTGGAAAAAGGTTCGGCCGCGGACAAGGCCGGCATCGAAGTCGGCGACATCATCCTCAAGTTTGACGGCAAGGCTGTCGCAGAGTCAGGCGACCTGCCGCGCATGGTCGGTTCGACGCGTCCCGGCAGCAAGACCACGGTCCAGGTCTGGCGCAAGGGCAGTTCGCGCGACCTGAGCGTCACGGTCGGCGAAATTCCCGATGAAGACGGCAGCACGCGGACTGCCAGCCGTGGCGGCAAGTCCGTCGAACCGCCGCCGAACCGGCTCGGCCTGGTCCTGTCGGTGCCGACGGCGGAACAAAAGCGCGCCCTGGGCATCCAGCACGGTCTCATCGTCGACGAAGTCAAGAACAGCGGCGCACGCTCCGAGCTGCGCGCCGGCGACATCATCCTGTCGGCGATTGTCAAGGGCAGCCAGGCCGACGTGAAGTCGCTGGCACAGTTCAATGACCTGCTGCAGGGCCTCGAAAAGAACGGTTCCATGACCCTGCTGGTACGGCGCGGCGACGCGCAGACCTTCATTACCATCAAGGGGATTTCCGATAAGTAGCCGCCTGCAGCAACTGCAGTCGCCGCACCTGCACCTGTTCAGTCGCGACTACTGCCACCTCTGCCACGACATGCTCTCCGCGCTCGAATCCCTGCGCGGAGAGGCTGGTATACCGCATTTCGAGATCGAGGTCATCGATGTCGATGCCGATCCGGAACTCGAGGCGAAATACAACGAACTGGTTCCGGTGCTGGTCGACGGCGAAGGGCGAGAACTGTGCCATTACTTCCTCGATGCCGCGAAAGTGCGTGAGTATTTGAGTACTTTCCGCTAAAATCCGCCCCTTGCTTTTCGGTCTCCAAGGTGCTCAAGGACTTGATCGAGCGCCTTTTTTATTGCCCCCATGGATCACATCCGCAACTTCTCCATCATCGCCCACATCGACCACGGCAAATCGACCCTGGCCGATCGCATCATCCATCGCTGCGGCGGCCTCTCCGACCGCGAGATGGAAGCGCAGGTGCTGGACTCGATGGACATCGAGCGCGAGCGTGGCATCACCATCAAGGCGCAGACCGCCGCGCTCTCCTACGTCGCCCGTGACGGCAAGACCTACAACCTGAACCTGATCGACACCCCGGGCCACGTCGACTTCTCCTATGAAGTCAGCCGCTCCCTGTCGGCCTGCGAAGGCGCGCTGCTGGTGGTCGATGCCTCGCAGGGCGTCGAGGCGCAGACCGTGGCCAACTGCTACACAGCGATCGAACTCGGCGTCGACGTGGTGCCGGTGCTGAACAAGATCGACCTGCCTGCGGCCGACCCCGACAACGCCCGCCAGGAAATCGAAGACGTGATCGGCATCGACGCCACCGATGCCATCCTCTGTTCGGCCAAGACTGGCCTCGGCGTGGATGACGTGCTGGAAGCCGTCATCGCCCGCATCCCGCCGCCAAAGGGCGATCCGGCGGCGCCGCTGAAGGCGCTGATCATCGATTCCTGGTTCGACAACTACGTCGGCGTCGTCATGCTGGTGCGCGTGGTTGATGGCACCCTGCGCGCCAAGGACAAGATCCTGCTGATGGCCGAAGGCTCGCAGCACCTCTGCGAACAGGTCGGCGTGTTTACGCCCAAGTCGGTGACGCGCCCCGAATTGCGCGCCGGCGAAGTCGGCTTCATCATCTCCGGCATCAAGGAGCTCGATGCCGCCAAGGTGGGCGACACCGTCACCATCGCCGACCGGCGTGCTGCCGAGGCGCTGCCCGGCTTCAAGGAAATAAAGTCGCAGGTTTTCGCCGGCCTGTATCCGGTCGAATCCAACCAGTACGACAGCCTGCGCGACTCGCTCGAAAAGCTCAAGCTCAACGACGCCTCGCTGCACTACGAGCCGGAAGTGTCGCAGGCGCTGGGCTTCGGCTTCCGTTGCGGCTTCCTTGGCCTCTTGCACATGGAGATCGTCCAGGAACGCCTGGAGCGCGAGTTCGACCAGGACCTGATTACCACGGCACCGACGGTGGTCTACGAAGTGCTGATGCGCGACGGCAGCACCATCCAGGTGGAGAACCCTGCCAAACTGCCGGAAATCCAGAAAATGGAGGAAATCCGCGAGCCCATCATCACCACCAAGATTTTCGTGCCGCAGGAATACCTCGGCGCCGTCATCACGCTGTGCGAAAGCAAGCGCGGCTCGCAGGTGAACATGGCTTACCACGGCCGCCAGGTGCAGCTCACCTACGACATGCCGATGGCCGAAGTGGTCATGGATTTCTTCGACAAGCTGAAATCCGTATCGCGCGGTTACGCCTCGCTCGATTACGAATTCAAGGAGTACCGCTCCGCCGACGTCGTCAAGCTCGACGTGCTGATCAACGGCGACAAGGTCGATGCCCTGTCGCTGATCGTGCATCGCGCCAACGCGCCGTATCGCGGCCGCGAGCTGGCGGCCAAGATGCGCGAGCTGATTCCGCGCCAGATGTACGACGTGGCGATCCAGGCCGCGATCGGCTCTACCATCGTCGCCCGCGAAAACGTCAAGGCCATGCGCAAGGACGTGCTGGCCAAGTGCTACGGCGGCGACATCACGCGCAAGAAGAAGCTGCTGGAAAAGCAGAAGGCCGGCAAGAAGCGCATGAAGCAGGTCGGCAGCGTCGAGATTCCCCAGGAAGCCTTCCTTGCGGTACTGCGTGTCGGTGACAAATAAGGCCAGCCATGAATTTTGCCCTCATCCTTTTCGTGCTCGTTCTCTTCACCGGCGTCATCTGGGCCTTCGACCATTTCCACGCCCGCAAGAAGCGTCCGGCCGATGCTCCCGATCCGTGGTGGGTCGAATACGGCGGCAGCTTCTTTCCGGTCATCCTGGCCGTGTTCCTGCTGCGCTCCTTCCTCGTCGAGCCCTTCAAGATTCCGTCCGGCTCCATGATTCCGACCCTGCTGGTCGGCGACTTCATCCTGGTCAACAAGTACACCTATGGCGTACGGCTGCCGGTAATCAACAAGAAAGTCGTCGAACTCAATTCGCCGCAGCGTGGCGACGTGGTCGTCTTCCGTTATCCGCCGGACCCCTCGCTGGACTACATCAAGCGCGTGGTCGGCGTGCCCGGCGACAAGGTGGAATACCGCAACAAGAAGCTCAGCATCAACGGCAAGGAAATCGTGCAGAAGAAGACCGAGGACTACCTCGACCGTGACCGCCTGTTTTATACCCCTCGCTTCGTCGAGTCGCTCGGCAGTGTCGAGCACGAGATACTGGTAGAGGCCGAGGCGCCCTCGTTCATCCAGCATCCGGGGCGCTTTCCGAATGCGGAAAAATGTAACTACAATAGCGAAGGCGTGAGTTGCGAGGTTCCGCCGGGGCACTATTTCATGATGGGCGACAACCGCGACAATTCGCAGGACAGCCGTTTCTGGGGCTTCGTTCCCGACGAAAACCTGGTCGGCAAGGCGTTTTTCATCTGGTTCAATTTTTCCGATCTGAAACGGATCGGATCGTTTCGCTAGGGGATGACATGAAACATCAGCGTGGTCTCAGTCTGAATGGCATGATGATCGGCAGCGCGGTCCTTGCGGTGCTCGCGCTCTTGGCGATGAAGGCGGTGCCTCCCTGGATCGAGTACGCCAATGCGCTCAAGGCGATCAAGGGCACTGCCGCCGACTCCAGCCTCAAGGAGGCGTCGGTGGCGCAGGTCCGTCTCGCGTTCAGCAAGCGTGCCGACATGGACGACGTCAAGAGCGTGCGGCCGAACGACCTCGACATCACCAAGGAAGGTGGCGAACTGGTGATTTCCTTCGCCTACACCGCCAAGGTGCCGCTTTTCAAGAACACCAGCCTCGTTTTCGATTTCGAGGGCAGCAGCGCCAATTAATGAAGCAGGAGCGCCTGGAGGCGGCCCTCGGCCACGTATTTGGCCGTCAGGATTTGCTGCGTCAGGCGCTTACCCATCGCAGCTTCGGCGTTCCGAACAATGAACGCCTCGAATTCCTCGGCGACTCGGTCCTCAACTGCGTCGTCGCCGCTGCGCTCCACGACCGTTTTTCAGCGCTGCGCGAAGGCGAACTTTCACGCATGCGCGCCAGCCTGGTGCGCCAGGAAACCCTGGCTGGCATCGCCCGGGAACTGGCACTGGGAAGCTTCCTGCGACTCGGCGAAGGCGAGCTGAGAAGTGGTGGCGCGCAACGGCCGTCGATTCTGGCCGATGCACTGGAGGCACTGATCGGCGCGATCTACCTCGATGCCGGATTCGACTCGGCGCGCGTCGTCGTCGAGCGCCTTTGCGAGCCGGCTATCGCCGGGATCGATCCGGCGGCGCCCGGCAAGGATCCGAAAACAGCGCTGCAGGAAATCCTCCAGGGGCGCCACTTGCCGCTGCCGCGCTATGCATTGCTGGCCACGCGCGGCGAAGCGCACGCGCAGGAGTTTGAAATCGAATGCCTGGTGCCGGAACTTGGCATCCGCAGCACCGGGGTCGGCGGCAGCCGGCGCATCGCCGAACAGCAGGCCGCGCAGCGCGCCATCGCCGAGATAAAACCATGACATCCACCTTTCGCACCGGCTACCTGGCCGTGATCGGCCGGCCCAACGTCGGCAAGTCCACGCTGACCAACCGCCTGGTCGGCGCCAAGATCAGCATCACCTCGAAGAAGGCGCAGACCACGCGCCATCGCATCCACGGCATCCTCACCACCGACGAGGCGCAGTTCATCTTCGTCGATACGCCGGGCTTCCAGATGGCGCACAAGAACGCCCTCAATCGCCTGATGAACCGCAGCGTGACCTCGACCTTCGCCGATGTCGACGTGATCCTGCTGGTCGTCGAGGCCGGCAACTGGGGCAATGGCGAGGCCGAAATCCTGCGCATGCTGCCGGCCGGCACGCCGGTGCTGCTGGTCATCAACAAGATCGACCGGCTCGCCGACAAGAAGGAACTGCTGCCCTTCATCGCCAAGGTGTCCGCCCTGCACGACTTTGCCGAACTGGTGCCGCTGTCGGCGGAAAAGGGCATCGGCACCGACGAGTTGCTGACCACCGTGGCCCGCTACCTGCCGGAAGGCCCGCCGGTATTCGACGCCGACGACATCACCGACCGCTCCGAGCGCTTCATGGCGTCCGAGATCCTGCGCGAAAAGCTGTTCCGCAACCTCGGCGAGGAACTGCCCTACGGCATCGCCGTGGAAATAGAGAAGTTCGAGCAGGAAGGCGACCTGCGCCGCATCCACGCCGCCGTCATCGTCGATCGTTCCGGCCATCGTGCCATCGTCATCGGCAAGGGCGGCGAACGCCTCAAGCGCATCTCCACCGACGCGCGCAAGGAAATGGAAACCCTGTTCGGCGGCAAGGTCTGGCTCGAAACCTGGGTCAAGGTCAAGGGCGGCTGGGCCGACGACGAGCGGGCGCTCAAGTCTCTCGGCTACGACTGAGTTCGTGAGCAGCAAGCGCGTCGACGGGCAGGCCGCCTACGTCCTGCACCTGCATCCCTATAGCGAGACCAGCCTGGTCGTTGACATCTTCAGTCGCGACCACGGCCGTGTGCCGCTTTTGGCGCGCGGCGCGCGGCGTCCGCGCTCGGCCATGCGCGGCGTGTTGATGTCCTTCCAGCCGCTGGAGCTCGGCTGGTTCGGCGGCGGCGAGGTAAAGACCCTGGCCAAGGCCGAGTGGCTGGGCGGCATGCCGCTCCTGGGCGGGCGCTGCCTGCTGCTGGGCTACTACCTCAACGAACTGCTGCTCAAGATGCTGCCGCGCGAAGACGCCCATGCCGCCCTGTTCGACGCCTATGCCGCCGCGCTGCAGGCGCTGGCCGCCGGCAGCGACGACGCGCCGGAGCTGCGCCGTTTCGAGAAGACCCTGCTGCGCGAACTCGGCTACGGCCTGACGCTGGAGACCGACGTCGAGACCGGCCAGCCGGTGGTGGCGGACCGGCAATACGAGTTTCTCATCGAGCGCGGGCCGGTGGCCACAAGAGTCGGCGCCGGCGACACGGCGTCCGGCGCTGAAATCCCGGCGCTGTCGGGCAAGACCCTGCTCGACATGGCCGCCGACGACTATTCCGACCCGCGCACGCGGCTCGAAAGCCGGCGCCTGATGCGCCAGCTGATCTCGCACCACCTCGGCGGCAAGAGCCTGCAGTCGCGCCGCGTGTTCATCGAATTGCAGGAGCTATAAACTTGGGCAGGGAGGCAACACCAAAATGATCGAACTCGGCGTAAACATCGACCACGTCGCCACGGTGCGCGAAGCGCGCAAGGGCCACGAACCGGACCCGGTCTGGGCGGCCGTCGAAGCCCACCTCGGCGGCGCCGACGGCATCACCGTGCATCTGCGCGAGGATCGCCGCCACATCCAGGACCACGACGTGCGCCGCCTGCGCGAACTCACCCACATCAAGCTCAACCTCGAAATGGCGGCCACCGACGAGATGGTCGGCATCGCCTGCGCGCTCAGGCCCGAGATGGCCATGCTGGTGCCCGAAGGCCGACACGAAATCACCACCGAAGGCGGGCTCGACGTCGCCGGCCAGGAGGCGCGCCTGCGCGACGTGGTGGCGCGCTTGCGCGACGCCGGCATCGTCACCAGCACCTTCATCGATGCCGAACTGCCGCAGGTCGAAGCCGCCGCCCGCATCGGCGTGCGCGTCTGCGAGATCCACACCGGGCCCTACGCCCACGCCTTCTTCAACCAGGGCCGCGACAACGAAAGCCCGGCGGTGCTCACCGAACTGGACAAGATCCGCAAGGCGGGCGCCGCGATCCGTGCCGCCGGCATGCGCTTCAACGCCGGCCATGCGCTCAACTACTTCAACGTGCAGCCCGTCGCCGCGCTGCCGGGCATCCGCGAACTGCACATCGGGCACGCCATCGTCAGCCGCGCCATCTTCGTCGGCATGCGCGAAGCCGTCGCCGAAATGAAGCGCCTGATGCGGGAAGCGCAGTGCGGATGAAGGCGCCCCGCCCATGATCTTCGGCGTAGGGACCGACATCGTCGCGGTGAAGCGCATGGCCGACTACTTCCAGCGCCACGGCGAGCGCGGCCTGGAAAAGATGCTGGCGCCGGCCGAACGCGAGGCCTGCCGCACCAGCCCCGATCCCGCGCTCTTCCTCGCCAAGCGCTTTGCCGCCAAGGAAGCGCTGGGCAAGGCGTTCGGCACCGGCGTGCGCGATCCCGTGCTGCTGCCCGACATCGCCGTCGAACACGACGCGCTCGGCAAGCCTTTCTTCAGCTACTCGCCCAGGCTAGCCGCGCATTTTGCCGAACGCGGACTCGCTGCCCACCTTTCCATCAGCGACGAGCAGGACTACGCCGTCGCCTTCGTCATCCTGGAGAAGCCATGAAATCACTGCCACTCGGCCCGCTGATGATCGACGTCGCCGGCCTCGAACTGACCGACGCCGAGCGCGAGCGCCTGGCGCAGCCGCTGGTCGGCGGCGTCATCCTGTTCAAGCACAACTACCGCGACACGCAGCAGCTCACCGCGCTGTGCGCCGCCATCCACGACCTGCGCAGCCCGGCGCTGCCGATCGCCATCGACCACGAAGGCGGCCGCGTGCAGCGCTGCCGCGAAGGCTTCACCCACGTGCCGCCGATGCGCCGCCTGGGCGAACTGTGGGACACCGATCCCGTCGCCGCGCGCCGCGCCGCCGCCGACCTCGGCTACCTGCTGGCCGCCGAGCTGCGCGCCTGCGGCGTCGATTACTCCTTCACCCCGGTGCTCGACCTCGACTGGGGCCCCAGCGGCGTCATCGGCGACCGCGCCTTCCACAAGAACCCGGAGGCCGTCGCCGAGCTTGCCGGCGAACTGATCGCGGGCCTGCGCGCCGCCGGCATGGGCTGTTGCGGCAAGCACTTCCCCGGCCACGGCTGGGTCGCCGCCGATTCCCACCTCGCCATCCCGGTCGACGAGCGCAGCCTGGCCGAGATGGAGCCCGACCTCACGCCCTACCGTCGCCTCACGCTCGACGGCGTGATGCCGGCCCACGTCATCTACCCCAAGGTCGATCCGCGTCCCGCCGGCTTCTCGCCGGTCTGGCTGGAAAAGCTGCGCAAGGAATTCAAGTTTGACGGCGTCATCTTCAGCGACGACCTCTCGATGGAAGGCGCCGCCTTCGCCGGCAACATGGTGCAACGCGCCGAAGCCGCCTGGGCCGCCGGCTGCGACATGCTGCTGATCTGCAACGCGCCGGATGCCGTGGCCGACGTGCTGGCCAACTGGAAGCCGGTGCCCGATCCGGTTCGGGCGGCAAGGATCGCGCGCATCGTGCCGGGTTCGGCGTGGCGCCAGGACGCGACGCGCTACGCGGCGGGCAGGGCGGCGGTGGACAGCCTCACGGCCTGAAGCGCGACGGCGCGCCGGCAAAAGTCGGCGCTGGTGACACGGCGGTTTGGCTGTCGCGGGTTTTTAGACTTGTCCGGTTCTGTAGCACATGAATTGTCCGCTTTTTCTGTTGGGGGCGGGAAGCGGCGGAGGGCGTAGCCCGAAGCCGGTTTCCGCCCCCAACGGCGCGCTTGGTGGACGGTTCAGGCGGCCTGTGGCAAGTCATCAGTGATGGGCCTGCCGTCGGGAGTGAAATAAGCCAATCCACGTGGCCCATGAAACAGCGCGAGCGCCCCATTGGCATAACGATTCACGCGCACCCGCGCCTTGACGTAGTGGCAGCGATGCTGGTCTGCCGGAATCTGCAGGCTCAGCCCCTCGAAGCGCACACAGTTGTCGTTGCCCACGGTGCGCTCGTACTGCTCGCACAGGATGTCCTCCAGACTGCCCCCGATCCAAGGGATGAAGGCCGAACCCGCCTCCATCGCCGGCACGGCGAACTCGGCGTTGAAGGCGGGTAGGTAGCGCTCCTGCAGGTAGCGATTGGCGGTCGCCATGTCGGTGATCCCGGCCAGCGCCAATTCCTGCGGCAAGCGCCCTTGATGCGTGCCAAAGGCCCGTTCCGAACGTCCTCGCGCCTCGGGTGAGTAGGCGGCGATCATCTCGATGCCCAATTGCTTCATGGCGCGGCCAAACTGGGTGAGGTTCTCTTTATCCACCTTGCCGTCCGCCTCCGGCGTGGTCCAGTAATGGCTGCCCCGGTCGCTGTAGAACGAGCTGAACAAGCCCTGGGCCTCAATGACCTCCTGCACGCCCCGGAAGCTGCTCGCCGTGCCTTCCTCGTCGACGAAGAACATCGAGTAGTGCCAACTGGTGGCGTCGTCCATCGTGACGATCAGGTCCCACTTCTGCCCAACGACCCATTCGTGGTTGCTGCCGTCCTGGTGGATCATCATTCCTGACAGGGCCGACCGCTCCCGTCGTTTCCGATGCGCGCCGCGCTTCTCCCACTTCGGGACCAGCTTTGCTCCTTGCAGACGCTTTTTGACCCAGGTGTAGCTGCGTGTGCCACCTTCCC
>JADJUP010000014.1 GCA_016716965.1 Sulfuritalea sp.
GGCCGGCATCCGCGCCCCTGCCGTGTTTCGGCCAGCGATTCCAAGGACTTCATCTTGACTGCTTCCAGTTCTGCTCCATCACCGCTGACCTACCGCGATGCCGGTGTCGATATCGATGCCGGCGATGCGCTGGTCGAACGCATCAAGCCCGCGGCCAAGCGCACCATGCGCCCCGAAGTGCTGGCAGGCATCGGTGGCTTCGGCGCGCTGTTCGAGATTTCCAGGAAGTATCGCGAGCCGGTGCTGGTCTCCGGCACCGACGGCGTCGGCACCAAGCTCAAGCTGGCCTTCCAGTGGCACCGCCACGACACCGTCGGCCAGGACCTGGTGGCGATGAGCGTCAATGACATCCTGGTTCAGGGTGCCGAGCCGCTGTTCTTCCTCGACTACTTCGCCTGCGGCCGGCTCGACGTGAATACCGCGGCCACGGTGGTCGAAGGCATCGCGCGCGGCTGCGAACTGGCCGGCTGCGCGCTGATCGGCGGCGAAACCGCGGAAATGCCCAGCATGTACCCCGATGGCGAATACGACCTCGCCGGTTTCGCCGTGGGCGCCGTGGAAAAGTCGCAGATCATCGACGGCCGCTCGATCCAGGCCGGCGACGTGGTACTGGGCCTGGCCTCGTCCGGCGCGCATTCCAACGGCTATTCGCTGATCCGCAAGATCATCGAGCGCGCCGCGCCCAGCCTGGAACTGGACATCGGCGGCGTGGCACTGGCCGACGCCGTGATGGCGCCGACGCGCATCTACGTCAAGTCGCTGCTGGCGCTGATCCAGGCGCTCCCGGTGAAGGGCATGGCGCACATCACGGGCGGCGGCCTCACCGAGAACATCCCGCGGGTGCTGCCCGAGCACCTGACCGCCGTCATCGACCGCGCCAACTGGGCGCTGCCGCCGCTGTTCCGCTGGCTGCGAAGGAAGGCCAGGTCGCCGACGCCGAGATGCATCGCGTCTTCAACTGCGGCATCGGCATGGTGGTGATCGTCGCCAAGGCCGACGCCGGCGTCGCCATGCAACTGCTGGCGGCCGCCGGCGAGCAGGTGCATCACATTGGCCTGATCGAGGAACGCCAGGGGCGCGCGCAAACCATCGTCGCCTGAAAGTCGGCGCTGGTGACACGGTGAATCACTTTACCGTGATGGAGATTCGGAGACGAACCCTGTTGCTGCGCCGCTCAGGCGGTCGCCAGCTTCGCCTGCACCTTGAAGCAATGCTCGACGCGGCGCAGCAGTAGTTCGTCCGCGCCGCCGGCGACGAAAACGGCCTTCCATCCGGTCACGAGCTTGCGTATCTGCTGGATCGTTGCGCTGGCGGCCGCCCTGGACAGGCCGAAGTGGCTGGCGGCGGCGAGCACCGCGTCGAGATGCGGTATCTCGCTGCCCTCGCTGATGGCCATCCCCATGTAGCCCAGGTTGGTCAGTTGCGGCACCATGTCGAAGGCGGGTGAAAGCTCGTAGAGATTGCCGCCGGCATGCAGTACGCCGTGGTTCTTGACGTGGTCGTCGGTGTTGTCGATCAGCACGTTGAACACCAACCGGCGGAACAGTTCCGGCAGGTCGCGCGCCACCATCGCGCCATGCAGGCGCAGTTGATTCGCCAGGCCGACATAGCTGCCTGCGTTCGAGTCGTAGGGGCTGTCGGTGAAGGCGGCGGCGGACAGGTAATGGATACGCCGGCAGTCCGCGTCCGGGTCCGGCCGGTCGAAGCGCCGCAGCAGCAGGGCATTGAGCTTTGGCAGGGGCGCCAGTTCGAATGCCGGCACGCGGATATCGCACAGCGCGGCGAGGCGCAGGGTGCAGGCCTCCAGGACTTGCACGTCCACCTCGTCGCCCTTGGCCGGGAACTTGGCCATCCACAGCGCCGCGTCGCGCAGCAGCGAGGCCTTGGGTCGCGTGCCGCCGAGGGTGCCGCCCTGGGTCAGCAGGCGGCGCAGCGGCTTGGGCACGTCCATGTCGAAGGCGAGGCAGCGGGCCGCTTCGGCCAGGTCTTCGAGTCGCACACCGTCTGCTGCCGGCGCGGGCGGCGGCATCTCGATGCCGGGCGAGAACACCAGGGCGCCCACCCGGTAGTCGTTGGTCTTCAGCAGCATCTCGTCGGCCGACAGCGGCTTCCAGTTGTTTTCGTAGCGCAACACTAGTTCGCCCCAGGCATCGGGCAGGCAATCGCGGAAGCTGAGGTTGAGCGCGCCGCCGTCGCGCAGTCGGCGCGGCGGGAAGTCGAAGGATGGCGTGGCGGTGGGCATGAAGCCCGGGTTCAGTGCGATGGCGTCATCCCGCGTCCGGTACAGCCGCCCGTAGGCGAAGCCGCCGTATTCCGTGACGCCGCGCCGGCCCAGGGTGAGCAGGCCGACCGGAACGGGAGCCTTCGCGGCGGGCAGGTACATCCCGACATACAGCGCGCGCTCGGCCCCAGCGGCGCGGGTCTGGTCAGAAGTCGAGCTCATGTTCCGCCTTGGTGCGGCCGGATTTGCGCCGGCCGCTGCGCGCGCCGGCCAGTGCGGCGGGGACAGCGGCCAGGCGGTCGATGCCGTCGAGCTGGCCGAGCAGCCACAGCGCATTGCACAGATTGCCCACGCTGCAGGTCGGCTTTCCTGCCTCGAGCGCGCGATAAGTGTTGATCGAACAGAACATCCGACCCGCCATGTCGCTCAGCGAAAACCCTCGCTCGATGCGGCAGGCGCGCAGTCGGGCGCCCAATTTTTCGAGGCTCTCGACGACCTCCCGCGGAATCGCGCTCAAGCCAGCTGACGATCTCGACATATTCGTATAGTGAACAATAAATAGAATAACAGTCACTATATAGATAGTTGCTGTCATTGCAAGCGCTATTGCGGAAGCTGGGCACCACGACTCGGCGGGTGTTGGATACGGGCTGCAGTTCCGGATCGAGTCCGACCACCCGCCGCGTTGCCGGCGCCGACTCTCAGCCCAGATGTTTCTCGACGGCGGCGAAGACGCGCGCCGAGGCGTCGGCGGCGAGGGGGTCGATGAGCGTCAAACCTTCCATCGAGCGCAGCCAGGTCAGTTGCCGCTTGGCGAACTGGCGAGTGGCGAAGATGCCGCGATCGCGCAATTCGGCGCGCGGCAATGATCCTTCCAGCATGTCCCAGACCTGGCGATAGCCGACGCAGCGCATCGAGGGCAGGTCGCCATCGAGCCGGTATTTCTCGCGCAGCAGCAGGACTTCCTCGACCAGGCCGGCATTGAGCATGGCGTCGAAGCGCTGTTCGATGCGCCGGTGCAGCAGGCTGCGGTCCTCGGGCACCAGCGCCAGGTTCAGCAGGCGGAAGGGCGGCACGCTGGCCGCCTGTTCGGCGAAGAAGCTGCCCAGGCTGCGGCCGGAAAGGCGTACCACTTCCAGTGCGCGCTGGATGCGCTGGGCATCGGTCGGCTTGAGCCGCGCCGCGGTTTCCGGGTCGAGCGCCGCCAGTTCCGCGTGCAGCGCGGGCCAGCCGCGCGCGGCGGCTTCGGCATCGATCGCGGCGCGCAGCGCGGCGTCGGCTTGCGGCAGGTCGGCGAGCCCCTCGCGCAAGGCCTTCACGTACAGCATGGTGCCGCCGACCAGCAGCGGGATGCGCCCGGCGGCGGTGATGCTTTCCATCTCGCGCAGGGCGTCGGCGCGAAAAGCGGCCGCCGAGTAGCGCTGCTCGGGCGTGATCAGGTCGATCAGGCGGTGCGGGAAGCGCGCCAGCGTCGCCGCGTCGGGCTTCGCGGTGCCGACGTTCATGTCGCGGAACACCTGCGCCGAATCGACGCTGACGATGTCGCAGGGAAGGTGCGTCGCCAGTTCGAAGGCCAGCGCCGTCTTGCCGCTCGCCGTCGGTCCAATGAGAAGGATGGCCGGCGGCAGCGCCATCAGCGGCCGCGCATGAACAGCCTGTCGAGCTCCGCCATCGACAGCTGAACCCAGGTCGGGCGGCCGTGGTTGCACTGGTCGGCGCGCTCGGTGGCTTCCATCTGGCGCAGCAGCGCGTTCATTTCCATCTGGCCCAGCGTGCGGTGGGCGCGCACGGCGCCGTGGCAGGCCATGGTCGCCAGCAGTTCGTTGCGCCGCGCCTCGATGACGCGGCTGGCCGGATGTTCGGCGAGGTCGCGCAGCAGCGAGCGCACCAGTTCGTTGACGTTGCCGCCGGCGAGCAGCGCCGGCAGGCGGCGCACGGCGATTTCGCGCGGGCCGGCGGCGGCCATGTCGAAGCCCAGCGCGACGAGCGTCTCGCCCTGTTCCTCGACGGTGGCAAGTTCGGCCGGGCTGGCGGCAAGCAGCAGCGGCACCAGCAGCGCCTGCGTCGCCGGCGGCCCGGCGTCGAGGCCGGTCTTTAGCTTTTCGTAGAGGATGCGTTCGTGCGCCGCGTGCATGTCCACCAGCACCATGCCGGCGGCGTTCCTGCGCCAGGATGTAGATGCCATGCAACTGGGCGATGGCGTAGCCGAGCAGGGGTGCGGCGGTGTCTCCGGTCGGCTCAGAAGTTGGCGCTGGCGACACGGCGTTCGCGTCGTCGGCGAAGGCGGCACGGGCAAATTCCAGGTAGGCGCGCGTCGCCGGTTCGCCGACGCCGAGGCTGCCCTGGCGCGCCTGCGGATAGGCGGCGGGGACGAAGCGGGGCGCCGCCGCTTCCTCTCCGCCAGCGGCGGCCAGCGGCTTGGCCAGGGTGCGCTGCAGGGCGTGGAAGATGAACTGGTGGATGCCGCGCGCATCGCGAAAGCGCACCTCGGTCTTGGCCGGATGCACGTTCACATCGACGCCGGCCGGGTCGAGTTCGAGGAACAGCACGTAGGCCGGGTGGCGCGCGCCGTGCAGGATGTCGGTCCAGGCCTGGCGCGCGGCATGGGTCAGCAGCTTGTCGCGGACGAAGCGTCCATTGACGAAGAAGTACTGCTCGTCGCGCCCGGCGCGCGAATAGGCGGGCAGCGCGGCGAGGCCGGACAGGCGCAGCGGGCCGGCGACGGCATCGAGCGGGCGCGCTTGCGGGAAGAATTCCTCGCCGATGATCTCGCGGGCGCGATGCGAAAAGTCGGCGCTGGCCAGACGGCGCTTCGCGCTGCCGTTGTGGCTCAGCGTGAAGGCCACATCGGGCCGCGCCAGCGCCATGCGCCGCAGCACCTCGTCACAGTGCGCGAATTCGGTGGCTTCGGTCTTGAGGAACTTGCGCCGCGCCGGGGTGTTGAAGTAGAGGTCGGCGACCTCGATCACAGTGCCGCCGGCCAGCGCCGCCGGTTCGACGCTGTCCGCATCGCTGCGCAGACGGAAGGCGTGCGCCTGCGACGGATGACGGCTCGAAACAGTGACGCGCGCGACGGAAGCAATGGACGCCAGCGCCTCGCCGCGAAAGCCGTAACTGCCGACGCGTTCGAGGTCGTCGAGGCTGGCGATCTTGCTCGTGGCATGGCGCGCCAGGGCCAGCGGCAGGTCGTCGGGGGCGATGCCGCCGCCATCGTCGGCGACGCGGATCAGGCGCACGCCGCCCTCTTCCAGTTGCACGTCGATGCGCGCGGCGCCGGCGTCGAGGCTGTTTTCCAGCAGCTCCTTGAGCACCGAGGCCGGGCGTTCCACCACCTCGCCGGCTGCGATCTGGCTGATCAGTAAGTCCGGCAGCGGCTTGATGATTCCCATGGGGGTCGGATTATAGCTTCCGGTAAAATCGCGCCTTTCCGTCACGACCGCTGCCCCGTGGAAATTCTCGCCCAGTTCATCGACATCATCCTGCACGTGGACAAGTACCTGGCCGCGCTGCTGGCGCAGTACGGCACCTGGATCTATGCGATCCTGTTCCTCATCGTCTTCTGCGAAACCGGCCTCGTCGTCACGCCCTTCCTGCCCGGCGATTCGCTGCTGTTCGTCGCCGGCGCGCTGGCGGCGACCAGTGGCGGCAGCTTCCAGATCGAGATCGTGATCGCCGTGCTGCTTTCGGCGGCGATCCTTGGCGACAACACCAACTACTGGATCGGGCGCTGGGCCGGCAAGCGCATCTTGGCCTGGGGCGAGACCTCGCGCTACTTCAACCGCAAGGCCTTCGACCTGACCCACGCCTACTATGAGTCGCACGGCGGCAAGACCATGCTGGTGGCGCGCTTCATGCCCTTCGTGCGCACCTTCGCGCCCTTCGTCGCCGGCGTCGGCAACATGAGCTACCCGCGCTATTTCGCCTTCGACCTGGCCGGCGCTTTCCTCTGGGTGTTTTCGCTGTGCCTGGCCGGCTATTGGTTCGGCAACATTCCCTGGGTCAAGTCCAACCTCTCGCTGATCATTTTCGGCACCATCGGCCTCTCGCTGGTGCCGCTGTTCCTCGCCTGGCTGCGGCATCGCCTGGCGCCGAAGGCATCCTGATCCGGCGCGATGCGGCGATGAAGCGCTATGTCATCCTGATTTCCGGTCGCGGCAGCAACATGGGCTCCTTGCTCGATGCGGGCCTGCCCGGCAGCTGCGCGGCGGTGATCAGCAACCGCCCCGATGCGGCCGGCCTCGCCGGCGCGGCAGCGCGCGGGATCACGGCGGCGATCGACCATCGCGGTTTTGCTTCGCGCGAGGAGGTTCGACGCCGCGCTGGGTGCCGAAATCGAGCGCCATGCGCCCGACCTGGTGCTGCTGGCCGGATTCATGCGCATCCTCACCGACGGCTTCGTGCGCCGCTTCGAGGGCCGTATGCTGAATATCCATCCTCGCTGCTGCCAGCCTTTCCCGGGTGAAGACGCATGCTCAGGCGCTCGCTGCCGGGGTGCGGCTGCATGGCTGCAGCGTGCGTTTCGTGACCCCGGCGCTGGACGTAGGGACCCCATCGTCGCCCAGGCGGCGGTGCCGGTCCAGGCCGACGATGACGAGGCCAGCCTGGCCGGGCGTGTGCTGGCCGAGGAACACCTGCTCTACCCGCGCGTCGCGCGCTGGTTCCTCGAAGGCCGGCTGCAACTGGTCGACGGGCGCGCTTGCCTCGCCGGCGAGTTGCCGGTGGCCGGTGCGCTGCACGCGCCGCGCGCCGGCTGAGCGCGGCCGCCGCCCGCATGCCGTTCGCGCTTGCCCTGGTGGCCTCGGCCCTGTTGCATGCTGCCGCGCTGGTCGGTTCCGGCTGGACGCTGCCCGGCACCCACGAGCCGGAACCGCCGCAGACCATCGAGGCGGTGCTGGCGAAGCCCCCGCAGCGCAGCGATCCGGCGCCCGAACCCAAGCCCGCACCGCGCCCGCCACCTGCCGCCCGGCCGCGCCCGGCCACGGCGGCGCAACCCATCCTGGCCGCCGACAAGCCTGCCCGGCGCCCGCTGTCGAGCCGCCGCTGCGGTCGAGCCGGCCCTGGTCGCCGTGGCGCCCGCGCCGACTCTTGAACCGCCCGAACCCGCCGCACCGGTGCCGGAGAAAACCGCGCTGCCCGGCAAGGGCAGCCTCGCGTTACGTCATCACGCGCGGCGAGGGCGGCTCGTCATCGGCCAGGCGATCCGCACAGCTGGGAGCACGACGGCTTCCGTTACCGGCTGAAAAGCCTGACCGAGACCACCGGCCGCGCCGCCGTGTTCGCCGGCGCAGGTGTTCCAGAGCAGCCACGGCGAGGTGACCGACGACGGCCTGCGCCCGGGTGAATTCCGCCACGAACGCGCCGGCGGCATCGACACGGCGAGCTTCGACTGGCTGGGTCGGACCGTTAGTTATGCCGGGCCGCCGCCAGTCCGTCGTCGTGGCACCCAGGACATGCTGTCCATGTATTACCAGCTGGTGCTGCTGTCACCGGTTTCCGGCACGCTGGAAATGCCGATCGCCACCGGACGCAAGCTGGAGAACTATCGCTTCGAGGTGCTCGGCGAGGAAGTTCTGGCGCTCAAGTCGGGCGAGCGCCGCACGCTGCATGTCAGGACGCGCAGCGGCGACGACACGATAGAACTCTGGCTGCGCATCGGTCCGGGCGCCGCCGCGCGCGGCCTGCCGCTGAAAATCCGCTTCATCGACCGCAAGCGGCGAAATCTTCGACCAGGTCGCGGACGAGCCCGAAACGGCACAATCGCAATGAACCCGCAATCACTACCCTTGGTAAAGCCGGCATGAATGACGACAGGAGCGGGTCGCCCGCAGCGGACCCCCGCGTGGCACAGGTGGCAGCGCGCGGCGGCGGCGCGGGTGGCAGCGGCAGCGGCGCGCGACGCGGCGCAGCGGCAACGCGGCAGGCTCCGGCGGACGGCCGCGAAGCTCCGGCGACGGACGGCCTTTCTGCCGACCTGCTGAATGCCGCGGTCGCCGCCACGGCGCAATTGCTGACCTTCACCCAGCCGGCCGATGCCGCGCTGTCGGCCTTCTTCCGCGCCCGCCGCAGCGGAGGCAGGGACCGCGCCTTCATCGCCGAGACGGCCTATGCCGTGCTGCGGCGCAAGCGCCTGCTGGAGCGGCTGGCGGCCTGCGGCCCGAACCTGGAACCGTCCTTCCTCGCGCCGGGCGCGACACCGAAACGGGCGAGCAAACCCACCGGTCCGCGCCGCATTTCGCCGCGCGAACTGGTGCTGCTTTCGTTGTCGCGCGTGCGTGGCATGTCGCAGCGCCAGCTCGAAGGCGCGCTGATGCCGGGCGAGGCCGAATGGCTGGCGGAGATCCGGCGCCAGCCGGAGCCGGAGCTGTCGTTGGCGGAACAGCTGGATTTTCCTGACTGGCTGGTCGAGCGCCTGGCACCGCGCATGTCGGCGGAAGACCTGCTGGCCCTGGCGCGGGCGCTGAACACCCCGGCGCCGCTGGATCTGCGCGTGAACACGCTGAAGGCGGAGCCTGCCGCGGTGATCGCGCGGCTTGCCGCCGATGGCATCGTCGCCACGCGCTGACGCCGTATTCGGCCCTCGGCCTGCGGCTGAAGACCGTCCTACCCGGCCAAGGACCCGGCCTTACCTCGACAGCAGCATCGAGGTGCAGGACGAAGGCTCGCAACCGCTGGGATTCCTGCTGCAGCCCAGGCGCAGCGAGATGATGGTGGATTTTTGCGCCGGAGCCGGCGGCAAGACGCCGATCCTCGGCGCTACGATGCGCTGCACCGGGCGCCTCTATGCCTTCGACGTATCCGACAAGCGCCCTCGCCAAGCCCAAGCCGCGCAGCTGCGCGTGCCGGCCTGTCCACGCATCCGGCCTGCCTTTCCGGCGAAAACGACGCGCGCGTCAAGCGCCTGTAGGGCAAGGTCGACCGCGTGCTGGACGACGCGCCCTGTTCCGGGCCCCGGCACCCTGCGCCGCAATCCCGACCTGAAGTGGCGCCAGTCGCCGCAGAGCGTCGACGCATTGCGCGTCCAGCAGGCCGCGATCCTCGTCGCCGCGGCCAGCCGTTGCGGCCGGGCTGGGCGCCTGGTGTATGCCACCTGCAGCATCCCCGCCGAGGAGAACGAAGACATCGTCAATGCCTTCCTCGCCGCCCATGCCGACTACCATCGCCCGTCGGCGCGCGAGGTACTGGCGGCGCAGGGCATCGCCATCGACTGCGGCGAGGACATGCGCCCGCCGCCGCAGACACACGGCACCGACGGCTTCTGCCGCCGTGCTGGAACGGGCGAAATGACCGTGAAAACACGGAACGGCCGCAGGTCAAACCGTAAAGTCACCCCTTCCTTGCGAAGGGGCAGGGGATGGCCCGATTGTTCTTGTTGCGTTGTTTTTCAGCGCGATAACAGTCGGCGTTGGCGCTGCTGGCGTTGCCGGCAACAGGTACGGCTGAAGCGTTGTTCACGCCCTGGGACGATGCCGAAGGCGCCATCGTGCGCACACTGGGCGAGGCGCGGCGCAACATCCATGTCCAGGCCTTACCCGCTTTGACCAGCCGTTCTATTGCCCGGGCGCTTTGGTGAGGCGCGCGGCGGCGTGGCGGTTATCCTGGCCGACCGCGAGATGGTGCGCAAGGGCGAGAATTCGCTGATTCTCAAACTGGGCTTTGCCGAGGGCATCCCGGTTCGGCTGGAAACCCGCTATGGCAACGCGCACAACAAGGTGCTGCTGATAGATGCCGGCGGCGAACAGGCGTCGTCATTACCGGCAGCTAATTTCACCTGGTCGGCGCAGGCGCGCAATGCGGAGAACCTGCTGATCCTGCGCGGCAACCCGCGCTGGCGCAACGCTGTACTGACAACTGGCGCTGCCATCGCGACGACGCCGAGAAGATGAACGCGGAGGTCCGATGACGCAAAACGAACTCGCCAGCATCTGGCACCACGTACCGTCCGACCTGCGCGAGCCGGACTTGCTGTGGCAATTGG